>NZ_JBNCLA010000011.1:0-182007 GCF_049841835.1 Micromonospora sp. DT227
GCTGTGGTTCCGCCCCGGGGGGGGTGGGGGGCTTTTTGCACACCGCCTCAAAATCTCCCCGGGGGGGGCCCCCCCTTGGGGGGCGCCCCTCGACTGCGTTAGCGTTTCTGGCGGAAACGCCATCAGGAAGGATGCACCTGTGAGCTCTGGACCGCAGGGCGGGGACCGCCCCCGTCGCTACGAGGATCGCGCCGACCGTGGCGAGGGGCGCGGCGACGCCCGCCGCGATGATCGCCCCTCGTACCGGGGCGGTCGCGACGACCGCGCCGGCGGCACCCGTGGTGGTGACCGTCGTGAGGGCGGCTTCCGCCGCGATGACCGTGCCGGTGGTGCGCCGAGCGGCGACCGCCGTGAGGGCGGCTTCCGTGGCGGTGAGCGCTCCGGTGGTTTCCGGGGCGGGGACCGTGACAGTGGTTTCCGGGGCGGGGACCGTCGCGAGGGCGGGTTCCGTCGCGACGACCGTGCCGGTGGTGCGCCGAGCGGCGACCGCCGTGAGGGCGGTTTCCGTGGTGGCGAGCGCTCGGGTGGTTTCCGGGGCGGCGACCGTGACGGCGGCTTCCGTGGCGGTGAGCGCTCCGGTGGTTTCCGGGGCGGGGACCGTGACAGTGGTTTCCGGGGCGGGGACCGTCGCGAGGGCGGGTTCCGTCGCGACGACCGTGCCGGTGGTGCGCCGAGCGGCGACCGCCGTGAGGGCGGTTTCCGTGGTGGCGAGCGCTCGGGTGGTTTCCGGGGCGGCGACCGTGACGGCGGTTTCCGCGGTGGTGACCGTCGTGAGGGTGGTTTCCGCGGTGGCGACCGTGACAGTGGTTTCCGGGGTGGTGACCGTCGCGAGGGCGGCTTCCGCCGCGATGATCGTGCCGGTGGTGCGCCGAGCGGCGACCGTCGTGAGGGCGGTTTCCGTCGAGACGACCGTGCCGGTGGTGCGCCGAGCGGCGATCGTCGTGACGGCGGCTTCCGGGGTGGTGACCGTCGTGAGGGCGGTTTCCGCGGCGGTGAGCGCTCCGGTGGTTTCCGGGGCGGGGACCGTGACGGTGGCTTCCGGGGCGGGGACCGTCGCGAGGGCGGCTTCCGCCGCGACGACCGTGCCGGTGGTGCGCCGAGCGGCGACCGTCGCGAGGGTGGCTTCCGAGGCGGCGATCGTCGTGAGGGTGGCTTCCGGGGTGGTGACCGCGAGGGCGGTTTCCGCGGTGGTGACCGTCGCGAGGGTGGCTTCCGCGGTGGCGACCGTGACGGTGGTTTCCGGGGCGGCGAGCGTCGCGAGGGCGGCTTCCGCCGCGACGACCGTGCCGGCGGTACCTCCGGTGGCGACCGCCGTGAAGGTGGCTTCCGGGGTGGTGACCGCGAGGGCGGTTTCCGCGGTGGTGACCGTCGCGAGGGTGGCTTCCGCAGTGGTGACCGCGAGGGCGGCTTCCGTGGCGGGGACCGTCGTGAGGGCGGCTTCCGCCGCGACGACCGTGCCGGCGGACCCACTGGTGAGCGTCGTGAGGGCGGCTTCCGCGGTGGCGAGCGCTCGGGTGGCTTCCAGGGTGGCGAGCGCTCCGGTGGTTTCCGGGGCGGCGACCGTGACGGCGGCTCCCGGGGTGGTGACCGTCGCGAGGGTGGCTTCCGCCGCGACGACCGTGCCGGTGGTGCGCCGAGCGGTGACCGTCGTGAGGGTGGCTTCCGTCGAGACGACCGTGGGGATGACCGCCGGGAGGGCGGTTACCGCGGTGGGCGTACCGAGCGGGATGGGGAGCGCCGTGGCTACGGCGACCGGCCGGACCGGGACGACCGTCGGCCGGGCGGCTACGGCCCGCAGCGCGAGCGTCAGGACGAGCGGGGCGAGGGACGTACCGGAGAGGCGCCGGAACTGCCGGACGACGTGGTCGCGAGCGACCTCGACTCGACCGTACGGGCGGAGCTTCTCTCGCTCGCCAAGCCGGTGGCGGAGACCGTCGCCCGGCACCTGGTCGCGACCGGCCTGCTGATCGACGAGGACCCGACGCTGGCGTTGGCGCACGCGATGGCGGCCCGACGGCTGGCCTCGCGGATCGCTGCGGTGCGTGAGGCGGTCGGGCTGGCCGCGTACCACTCGGGGGAGTGGCAGACGGCCATCGCCGAGCTGCGGACCTACCACCGGATGACCGGCCTGCAGAGCCACCTCGCGGTGCTGGCCGACTGTGAGCGGGCGCTGGGCCGGCCGGAGCGGGCAATCGACCTGTTCCGCGGTGCGGATCAGGCCAAGCTCGACCAGGCCGTCGCCATCGAGCTGCTGATCGTGGCCGCCGGCGCGCGTGGCGACCTGGGCCAGAAGGACGCGGCCGTGGCGATGCTCCAGGTCCGTGAGCTGACCGCCGAGTCGGCCGAGCCGTGGGCGGCCCGGCTGCGCTACGCGTACGCGGACGCGCTGCTCGCGGTGGGTCGGCGCGAGGAGGCGCGCGAGTGGTTCTCCCGCGCCTCCGACATCGACTCCGACGGTGAGACCGACGCCGCCGAGCGGCTGCTGGAGCTCGACGGCGTGGTCATCGAGGGCGACGACGAGGACGACGAGTCGGACGACGATCCGACCGGCGCGGACTCCTCGGCCACGCACGGCGACTCCGACGACGAGGACGACCTCGACGAGGACGACGAGGACGAGGACGACCTCGACGAAGACGAAGACGAAGACGAGGACGAGGACGACGACCTTGACGAAGACGACGAGGACGACCTCGACGAGGACGAGGACGAGGACGACGACCTCGACCGAAACGGTGACGCCGGCCCGAACAGCGACCGCGCCGACACGTCCGGTGCCGGCGACGCGGCTCGGGCCGGTTACCGGGACCGCGACGCCGCCGACCTGACCGACGACGAGCTGACCGACGACGAGGCCGGTTCGCTCGCCGCCACCGGCGACGCCCCCGCCGACCAGGCGGAGAACCGGCCGACGGCCGGTGGGCACGCGCCGGGCGGGGACGAGGCGGCGGAGCGCCGGTGAGCGGGCACGCCGGGGACACCGACACCGGTTCCGGGGTGGAGCGGGCTCGTGCCGACCACGCCGGGGCGGACGGGCGGCTGGTCGACGGGTACGCCCTGGTGGTCTTCGACCTGGACGGGGTCATCTACCTGATCGACCGGCCGATCCCCGGCGCGGTCGAGGCGGTCGGCCGGCTGCGGGCCGAGGGGCGGGCGGTCGCGTACGCGACGAACAACGCCTCGCGCCGGTCCAGCGAGGTGGCCGACCTGCTCACCGGCATGGGTGTGCCGGCCGAGCCGGTGGAGGTGCTGACCTCCGCGGCCGCCACCGCCGAGCTGCTCCGGGACCGGTTGCCGGCCGGCGCGCCGGTGCTGGTGGTCGGCGCGGAGGCGCTGCGGGCGGAACTGCGTGCGGTGGGCCTGCGGCCGGTGTCGACGGTCGACGAGGAGCCGGCCGCCGTGGCCCAGGGCTACGGTCCGCAGGTCGGCTGGTCCGAGCTGGCCGAGGCGTCCCTGGCGGTGCGGGCGGGCGCGCCCTGGTACGCCACGAACACCGACCGCACACTGCCCAGCCCGCGTGGGCCGTTGCCCGGGAACGGCTCCCTGGTGGCGGTGCTGCGTACCGCGCTGGGCCGGGATCCCGACGTGGTGGTGGGAAAGCCGGAACCGGCGCTGTTCGCCACCGCCGCGCGCCGCGCCGGAACCGGGCGCACGCTCGTGGTGGGCGACCGGTTGGACACCGACATCGAGGGGGCCCGCCGGGCCGGGCTGGACAGCCTGCTGGTGCTGACCGGAGTGAGCGACGCGGCCGAGTTGCTGGCGGCGCCCGAGTCGCGCCGGCCGGCGTACGTCTCCTTCGACCTGGCGGGGCTCTTCGACGCGGCGGCCGTGGTGGCGGTGCCCGGCCGACCCGGGACCGGCGGCTGGTCGGTGACGGCGACCGACGGGGAGCTGGTTCTCGACGGCGCGGGACGGGCGTTGGACGCGCTCGCGGCGCTCTGCGCGGTGGCCTGGTCGACGGCGGCCGACCCGCGGGTGCGGGCCGCGTCCCCGGCGGCGGCGGAAGCGCTCGCCGCGTTCGGGCTCGACCGCGCCGACGGCTGAGCCGGGCGGCCGGGACCCGGCTGCGGGCGAGCGCCCGGCGACGGCGTCGTCAGAGCAGTTTGCGGAGTTTCATCAGGTCGAACGGGTTCGCCTTGACGGAGACCCGGCGGGACGCCACCGCCGACATGATGTCGAGGTTGCCGTGCACCAGGGCGATCAGGTCGTCGCCGGCGATGCTCAGCGCGATCTTGGCCTTCGGGTCGTCGCCGTCGGTCAGCCCGACCAGCCGGCCGCCTTCCAGCCGACCGTGGAACGCGGTGCCCAGGTCGGTGATCCGGCAGGCCAGGGTGCGGTCGAGATCGATCTTGCCCTGCGCCTCGGCGTGCCGGTCCAGCCGGTCGGCCAGGTCCTGCAACGCCTGCCGGCATTCGTCCACGCTGGCCACATCGTCTCCTCACCATGAGCCATGCCGTTCCCCGGCACCGTACCGCAATGGTTCGTCCCAGGTGCCCGGTAGCGTGGCACCTGCACACCTCGCCCCGTGGAAGGACTCAGGCATGCAGGACGCGTGGCGCGCCTACCTCTCGCTGGCCATGGGCCTGACGGAGGCGCCCCGGAAGAAGGCGCAGGACGCGGTGATGCGCGTCGTCGGTCAGGGCGGCGCGACGGCCGGTCAGCTCCAGTCGCTCGCCGAGGAACTGGTCGCCACCGGCCTGGCGAACCGGGAGGCGCTGACCAAACTGGTCCGCTTCGAGGTCGACCGGGCCCTGGGCGCGGTCGGGCTGGCCACCGCCGACGAGGTCGCCGAGCTGACCCGGCGCGTGCACGACCTGGAACGGCAGTTGCGCGAGGCGCGCACGCCCGTCGAGCCGACGACCACGTCCGCCCCGGCGTCGACCGCGTCGGCGTCGACCGCGCCCGAGCCGCCCGCACCGGCGTCGACCGCGTCGGCGTCGAGCGGGACCGAGCCGACCGAGGCCATGCCGAGTGCGGCCACGCCTGCCGCGGCCACGCCCGGCGGCACCACGGCGACCAAGGCGGTCGCGAAGAAGGCGGTGGCCAGGAAGGCGGTGGCGCGCAAGCCCGCGGCCACGGTGGCGCGCACACCGGCAAACGAGCCGTCGGCAAACGAGCCGTCGGCCGCGTCGGCCCGACCGGCGCGGAAAGCCACCGGTCGTCGGGCGGACGGCTCGTGAGCGCGCCGTTGCGGCCCGGTCCGCCCCCGGGTCCGCGGCCCGGTCCGCCCCCGGGGGTACGCTCCGCGCCGGTCGAGGAGGTCGGCGAGGCGCGGCACCCGGCGGTGGACGCCGCGGTGCGCGGCATGGCGAACGCGGAGGCGCTCGCCCCGGCGGACCAGATCGCCCAGTACGAGGCGGCGTACGAGACGCTGCGCGAGACCCTGGCCGGCATCGACCAGGCCTGAGCAGAGGCGGAGAACGGACACCGATGGCTCGTCGTACCCGACTGGACGCCGAACTCGTCCGCCGCGGTCTGGCCCGCTCCCGGGAGCAGGCCGCCGCGCTGGTGGAGGCCGGTCGCGTCCAGTTGCGCGGGGTGCCGGCCCGCAAGCCCGCCGCCATGGTCGACCCCGCCGATCCGCTGCTGGTCACCGGCGAGGACCCGGCCGAGGAGTACGTCTCCCGGGGCGGCCACAAGCTGGCCGGCGCGCTTGCCGCGTTCGCCCCGGGCGGGCTGGTGGTGACCGGCCGGCGCTGCCTGGACGCGGGCGCCTCCACCGGCGGCTTCACCGACGTGCTGCTACGCGCCGGCGCGGCCGAGGTGGTGGCCGTGGACGTCGGCTACGGGCAGCTCGCCTGGCCGCTGCGCACCGACGAGCGGGTCCGGGTCCTCGAGCGCACCAATGTGCGTACCCTCACGCCGGAGACGATCGGCGGTCCGGTCGACCTGACGGTGGCCGACCTGTCGTTCATCTCGCTGCGTCTGGTGCTGCCCGCGCTGGCCGGCTGCACCGGGCCCGACGGCGACCTGGCGCTGATGGTCAAGCCGCAGTTCGAGGTGGGCAAGGAACGGGTCGGCGCCGGCGGGGTGGTGCGGGACCCGGCGCTGCGCGCCGAGGCGGTGCTCGACGTGGCCGCCGCCGCCGCGCGACTCGGTCTCGGCCTGGCCGACGTGGCGGCCAGCCCGCTGCCCGGGCCGAGCGGCAACGTCGAGTTCTTCGTATGGTTGCGCCGGGACGCGCCCGCCGCCGACCCCGACCGGGTACGCGCGGTGGTGGCCGCGGGTCCGCAGGGAGCCGCCGCGACGGCGGCCACGACCGAGGAGGTGTCCGGGTGAGTCGCACCGCGCTGCTGGTGACGCACACCGGCCGTCGACGCAGCACCGAGCACGCCCGGGCGGTCGCCGCCGACCTGATCGCGAACGGGTTCGAGGTCCGGGTGGTGGCCGAGGAGGCCGACGACCTCGACCTGCCGGGCGTGGTGCCGGTGACCGGTCCGGAGGCGGCCGAGGGTGCGGAGATCGTGTTCGCGCTGGGCGGGGACGGCACGTTCCTGCGCGCCGCCGAGTTGGCCCGTCCGGCCAAGGCGCCGCTGCTCGGCATCAACCTCGGCAAGGTCGGCTTCCTGGCCGAGGCGGAGATGAACGACCTGGACGCCGCGGTGCGGGACGTGGTCGCGCGTAACTACACGGTGGACGAGCGGTTGACCCTCGACGTGACCGCCGAGTTCGACGGTGGGCCGACCATCGAGTCGTGGGCGCTCAACGAGATCAGCGTGGAGAAGGGCGAGCGGGCCCAGATGCTGGAGCTGCTCGTCGACGTCGACGGTCGGCCGCTGTCCCGGTACGGGTGCGACGGTGTGGTCTGCGCGACCCCGACCGGCTCCACCGCGTACGCGTTCTCCGGTGGCGGGCCGGTGGTCTGGCCCGAGGTGGAGGCGCTGCTGCTGGTGCCGATCAGCGCGCACGCGTTGTTCAGCCGCCCACTGGTCACGGCGCCGACCTCCACGTTCGTCATCACCGTCGATCCGTTCACCACGCTCGCGGTGCTCTGCTGCGACGGCCGGCGGGTCTACGACCTGCCACCCGGCGCCCGGGTCACGGTGCGTCGGGGCGCGTTGCCGGTGCGCATCGTGCGGTTGCGGGACCGCCCGTTCACCGATCGGCTGGTGGCCAAGTTCGACCTGCCCGTGCAGGGCTGGCGCGGCAACCGCCGCTGATCGACGGCTCAGCTTCGGTGCCCGGTACGCCGCGGCGCGTTACGGTGGGCGGGACGGGCCGCGTCGAGGTGAGTCCGGGCGCGGCGGTGAGGCCCGCCGACTCGGAGGTGGCGTGGCCCGACGGTCGCGGGTTCGGCCAGGGGGTGGTCGGAGCCGCGACGGTCGGGGTGCCGGAGCGCCGTGGCCGGCCGCGGCGGGCGGACCGGCACGTCCGGCCCGGTCGGGTGTCGACCCCGGTCGGGCCGACAGGTCGTTGAGCCGCCGCCGGAGGAAGCGGCGGCGCACGAGCTGGCCGACGCCCGGCGCCCCGACTCCACACCCACCCCCCATTGCCGAACGCGCTGTTTCCCGGAGAGAGTGGCTATCCGGCGCCGGATAGCCACTCTTTCCGGGAAAGCGCAAAGCGACCGTCGCCGGTCACCGTGCCGGCTGGTCAACTGTCACCCGGCGGGGCTACTGTCGGGTGCTGTGCTGGAAGAGCTGCGCATCACCGGACTGGGCGTCATCGAGGACACCACGCTGCCGCTGGCCGGGGGGATGAACGTCATCACCGGCGAGACCGGCGCCGGCAAGACCATGGTGGTGACCGGCCTCGGCCTGCTCTTCGGCGGCCGGGCCGACGCGGGTCGGGTGCGGGCCCAGCCGGGCCGCGCGGTGGTGGAGGGGCGGCTGCGGCTGCGGGGCCGGGTGGCCGAGGCGGTGCACGCCCGGATCATCGACGCCGGCGGCGAGCCCGACGAGGACGGCTCACTGCTGCTCAGCCGCACCGTCACGATCGAGGGGCGCTCACGGGCCCACCTGGGCGGGCGCAGCATGCCGGTGGCGACGCTCGGCGAGGTCGGCGAGCAGGCGCTGGCGGTGCACGGCCAGTCCGACCAGTTGCGCCTGCTGCGTCCGGCCGAGCAGCGGGCCGCGCTCGACCGCTTCGCCGGCGCCGAGCACGAGAAGCTGCTGGACGCGCTGCGCGAGACGTACGCGCGGTGGCGGGCGGTGGTCGACGACCTGGCCGACCGGCGGCGCAACGCCCGGGAGCGCAACCAGGAGGCCGACCTGCTCCGGCTCGGCCTCGACGAGATCACCCGGGTCGATCCGCAGCCGGGGGAGGACGACGAGCTGAAGGCGGAGGCGCAGCGGCTGGAGCACGCCGAGGGGCTGCGCACCGCGGCGCAGGTGGCACAGCAGTGCGTGGCCGGCGGTGTGGAGGCGACCGACGACACGCCCGACGTGGCCGTGCTGCTCGGCACCGCCCGTCGCACGCTGGAGGCGCAGGCCGGCACCGACCCGGCGCTCGGCGAGCTGGCGGCCCGGCTGGAGGAGGTCGCCACGCTGGTCACCGACGTGGCCGCCGAGCTGTCCACCTACCTGACCGCGCTGGACGCCGATCCGGCCCGGCTGGAGACGATCTACGAGCGACGGGCCGCGCTGCGCGGGCTCACCCGCAAGTACGCCGACGACGTGGACGGCGTGGTGGCCTGGGCCGAGCGGGCCCGCGTCCGGCTGTCCGAACTGGACACCTCCGACGAGTTGCTGGACGAGCTGGACCGGGAGGCGGCCCGCCTCGCCGGTGAGGTGGCCGACCTCGCCGGTCGGGTCTCCGCCTCCCGGCAGGAGGCCGCCGGTCGCTTCGCCGAGCAGGTCACCGTCGAGTTGGCCGGGCTGGCCATGCCGCACGCCCGGATCGAGGTGGCGGTGCTGCCGCGGGCGGCCGGGCGGTCCGAGCCGAGCCTGCCGGTCAACGGCGTCGAGGCGGGCGTCGGCGCGGACGGCGCCGACGAGGTCGAGCTGCGGCTGCTGGCGCATCCCGGCGCGCCGTCGTTGCCGTTGCAGCGGGGCGCCTCCGGCGGTGAGCTGTCCCGGGTGATGCTCGCCATCGAGGTGGTCTTCGCCGGTTCCGGCGGTCCGCCCACGCTGGTCTTCGACGAGGTCGACGCCGGTGTCGGCGGGCAGGCGGCGGTGGAGATCGGCCGGCGGCTGGCCCGGTTGGCGCGCAGCCACCAGGTGCTCGTGGTGACCCACCTGCCCCAGGTGGCCGCGTTCGCGGACCGGCACCTGGTGGTGGCGAAGGACACCGGGGGCGCGGTGACCACCAGCGGCGTCCGCGTGGTGGAGGACACCGAGCGGGCCCGGGAGTTGGCCCGGATGCTCGCCGGTTTGCCGGACTCCGATCTGGGTATCGCCCACGCCGAGGAACTCCTGGCCGTGGCGGCCAAGGAACGGCGTCCGTGATACCCCGATTGTGAGCGCAAGCACACCGGGGCGCGTCCCGGTGTGCTTCCCTGGGTAGGCGGCCCTGCTCAGGCATGTCGCGACAGCAGAACCTGCCCCACATGCCAGGATGGTCACGATGCGTCTACCCACATTGCGCCGGACCCGGAACGCGGAACCGGGCTCGATCCTCGGCACCGCGCGCCTCGACCGCCGGACGAAACGGCTGGTCGGCCGCCTGCGTCCAGGTGACATCGCGGTCATCGACCACGTCGACCTGGACCGGGTGGCGGCCGACTCGCTCGTCGCGGTCGGCGTGGCCGCGGTGCTGAACGCCAAGCCGTCGGTGTCCGGGCGCTATCCCAACCTCGGCCCCGAGGTGCTGGTCTCGGCCGGCATCCCGCTCCTGGACGACCTCGGCGAGGGCGTCTTCGAGCAGGTCCGCGAGGGCGATCTGGTGCGCATCGAGGGCAACACCGTCTTCGTGGGCACGGATCCGGTCGCGCACGGCGCGCTCCAGGACGCGGAGACGGTCGGCAAGTCGATGGCCGACGCCCGGGAGGGCCTGTCGGTGCAGTTGGAGGCGTTCGCCGCCAACACGATGGACTACCTCCGGCAGGAACGCGACCTGCTGCTCGACGGCGTCGGCGTGCCGGAGATCCAGACCCAGATGCAGGGCCGGCACTGCCTGATCGTGGTCCGGGGCTACGACTACAAGGCCGACCTGGACGTGCTGCGGCCCTACATCCGCGAGTTCAAGCCGGTGCTGATCGGCGTGGACGGCGGGGCCGACGCGCTGGTCGAGGCCGGCTACACCCCCGACATGATCATCGGCGACATGGACTCGGTCACCGACGACGTGCTGCGCTGCGGCGCCGAGGTGATCGTGCACGCCTACCCGGACGGGCGGGCCCCCGGTCTGGCCCGGGTCAACGGCCTGGGCGTGCCCGCGATCACGTTCCCGGCGGCGGCCACCAGCGAGGACCTGGCCATGCTGCTGGCCGACGAGAAGGGCGCCTCGCTGCTGGTGGCCGTCGGCACCCACGCCACCCTGGTGGAGTTCCTCGACAAGGGCCGCGGCGGCATGGCGTCGACATTCCTCACCCGGCTGAAGGTGGGCGGCAAGCTGGTCGACGCCAAGGGCGTCAGCCGGCTCTACCGGCAGAGCATCTCCGGGTCCTCGCTGCTGCTGCTGGTCCTTTCCGCGGTCGCCGCGATGGCCTCCGCGGTGGCCGTCTCCACCGTCGGGAAGGCGTATTTGGGCGTGGTCTCCGAATGGTGGGACAATTTCGTGTTCCAGCTCGGCCAGCTCTTCTAGCTTCCCCGACGATCAAGAGGCTGCAAGCGTGATCAACTTCCGCTACCACGTGGTGTCCCTGACCGCGGTCTTCCTCGCGCTGGCGATCGGCCTGGTGGTCGGCACAGCCGCCCTCAACGGCCCGGTCGCCGACTCGCTCCGGGAGAACGTCAACGGCCTGCGCAAGGACAACTCGCTGATGCGCCAGTCGGTCAACGACATGCAGAAGCAGTTGGAGACCGAGGAGGACTTCGTCGGCGAGATGGCGCCGCTGGTCCTGACCGGCAAGCTGACCGGCCGGCGGGTGGTGGTGCTCACGCTGCCCAGCGGCCGGGACCAGACCGAGGGCGTGGTGAAGATGCTCCGCACCGCCGGCGCGGACGTCACCGGCCGGGTCACCGTGCAGGACAAGTTCGTCAACCCGGACAGCAACAACAACCTGCTGGAGTTGGCCGTCACCGCCGCCCGTCCGAACAGCGCCCCCACCGCCAACCTGCCCGGCAACGGGCACGGCGTGGAGACCTCCAGCGCGTTGCTGGCCAACGTCCTGCTGGAGCGCCCGGCGGGCAGCCCGACGGTCAGCGAGGCCGACCGGCGCAGCGTGCTCCAGAAGTACGCGGAGGCCGGCTACCTCACCCCGGAGGACCGGATCACCGGCCCCGCCGAGGCGGTGGTGCTGGTCACCGGCCAGCCGTACGTGGACAAGGACTCGGCCAAGAAGGACGAGTCGGTGGTGAAGGTCGCCGAGCAGTTCGACCGCGCCGGCGCGGTCGTGGTCGCCGGCATGGGCTCGACCGGCGGCAACCTGGTGGCCGTGGTCCGTGGCGACCCGGTGCTGTCGCAGACCATCTCCACCGTCGACAACGCCAACACCGTGCAGGGACAGCTGGTCACCAGCCTCGCCCTGGCCGAGCAGCTCACCGGGAAGAAGGCCGGCCAGTACGGCGTGGGCGACAACGCCGCCTCCCGGCTGCCTAAACTGCCCGAGTGATCGCGCCCGGACCGTCCGGTCCGTGCCGCGCCGCGTGGGAGATCCGGATCGGAGGGGTCGCGTGAGACTGGGTCGGCTGCTGACCGTGGGCGCGGGGGTGCTGGCCGCCCGCTACGCGCTTCGGGAGGTGCGCACGTCACCGAGCGCGCCGGCGCTGGAGCGCACCAACTTCCGGGGCCGCACGGTGACCCTGGCCGCCGGCCCGGCCCTGGCCGTGGGCGCCGCCACCGCGGGCGCGCTCGGCGCCGGCAGCGCCCCGGCCGGTGCCGCCGCGCTGCTGGCCGGCGTCGGCGCGGGCGCGGTCGGCCTCTACGACGACGTGGTCGGCGCGCGCCCCGAGCAGAAGGCCGCCAAGGGCTTCGCCGGTCACCTCGCCGCGCTGCGCGAGGGCCGGGTCACCGCCGGGCTGGTCAAGGTCGCCGGGGTGGGCGCCGCCGGGCTCGGCGCCGCGGCGCTGCTCGCCGCCGACCGGCGGGTCGCCGCCCATCCGCGCCGCCAGCGGGCCGGCGCGTTCGGCCGCGGGGTCGACGTGCTGCTCGGCGCCGGCGTGGTGGCCGGCACCGCCAACCTGGTCAACCTGCTCGACCTGCGCCCCGGCCGGGCGCTGAAGTCCGGCCTGCTGCTCGGCGCGCCGCTGTCCACCGGCCCGCACGGCGGCATCGCGGCCGGCGCGCTCGGCGCCGCGGCCGGCCTGCTGCGCGACGACCTGGGCGAGCGGGTGATGGTCGGCGACAGCGGCGCCAACGCGCTCGGCGCGCTGCTCGGCGTGAGCCTCGCCGCGCGTACCGGGCCGCTCGGGCGGGCCGGGGTGCTGGCCGTGCTCGCCGCGCTCACCGCGGCCAGCGAGAAGGTCAGCTTCACCCAGGTCATCCACCGGACACCGGGGTTGCGGCACCTCGACGAGCTGGGCCGGCTCGCCGACTGACGTGACGAAACCGGCACCCCTCGCCGCCGTCGGCCGTGTCGCCGGGGCGGCAGCCCTCATCGCCGTGCTCACCGTGGTCAGCCGGCTCGTCGGCTTCGGTCGCACCGCGGTGTTCACCTGGACGCTCGCCCCCACCGACCTCGGTGGCGCCTACCTGGTGGCGAACTACGTCCCGAACGTCATCTTCGAGATCGTCGCCGGTGGGGCGCTGGCCAGTCTGGTCGTACCGCTGCTGGCCGGCGCCGTCGCCGCGGGTGACCGGCGGGCGGTGGCCGCCACCACCGGGGCGCTGCTGACCTGGACGCTGAGCCTGCTGGTCCCGCTGGCGGTGCTGGTGGCGCTGCTCGCCGAGCCGCTGACCGGCCTGCTCGGGCACGGCCTGGACCCGGTCCAGCAGGCCGCCGGGGCACGGATGCTGCGGGTCTTCGCGCCCCAGTTGCCGCTCTACGGCGTCGGCATCGTGCTCACCGGGGTGCTCCAGGCGCACCGCCGGTTCGCCTGGCCGGTGCTCGCGCCGCTGCTGTCCAGCGTCACCGTCATCGCGGTCTACCTCGCCTTCACCGCCGCCGAGGGGCGGCGGGCCGGCATCGGCGAGGTGGGCCGCGGCGGGGAACTGCTGCTCTCCGGCGGCACCACGCTCGGCGTGGTGGTGCTCTCGCTGTCCCTGCTGATCCCGCTGCGCCGCCTGCGGCTGCGACCCCGCTGGGGCTACCGCTTCCCGGTCGACGCCCGGGCCCGGGTCGGCGGCCTGGTGGCCGCCGGGGTGGTCACCGTGACGGCCCAGCAGATCGCCCTGGTCGTCACGCTCAACCAGGTCACCTACGGCCGGGTCGCCGACGTCGGGGTCTACAACCTGGCCCAGACCGTCTACTTCCTGCCCTGGTCGGTGCTGGCGGTGCCACTCGCGGTGGCCGCGTACCCGACGTTGGTGGCGGCCCGGGCCGGCGGCGACGAACGCGCCTACCGGGACACCCTCGCCCCGGCCGCACGCGGGGTGGTGCTGTTCAGCCTGCTCGGCGCCGCCGCGCTCGCCGGCACCGCGATCCCGGTCGGGCACTTCTTCTTCCCCGACCCGGTGGACGCGCGGACCGCCGCGGCCGGCATCGCCGGCTTCGCCCCCGGCCTGCTCGGCTACGGCCTGTTCGCGGTCCTCACCCGGGCGCTCTACGCGCGCGGCGAGACCCGCGCGGCCACGGTCGCCACCGCGCTCGGCTGGCTGAGCGTGCCCGCCCTGGCGGTCCTGGCCGGCCAGGCGTTGCCGCTGGCCGACCGGGTGCCGGCGGTGACGCTTGCCACGTCCGCCGGCATGCTGCTGCTCGGCGCGCTGCTGGTCGCCGCCGTGCGGCGCGCCGCCGGCCCGGAGGCGCTGGCCGGCATCGGCCGGGCCGGCGCCGCCGGGCTGCTGGCCGCCGCGGTCGCCGCCGCGGGCGGGGTGGCCACCGCCCGCTGGCTGGAGCGGCTGGGGGACGGGACCCCGACGACGCTCGCGGCCCTCGCGCAGGGCATGCTGTCCGGGGTCGTGGTGGGCGTCCTGTTCCTCGCCGTCGCCTGGCTGACCGACGCCCGCGACCTGCGGCCGCTGCTCGCGGCCGTGACCCGCCGGCTGCGTCGTCGGCGACCGGCCGACGACCCGCCGGCGGACCAGCACCCCGGCGAGCGGGGCGACGGAAAGGAGATCGTTTCCTCATGACGGACGCCTCGCCGGCATCGCGCTGGCCCGGGTCGGTCGCGCTGGTGCTCGCCTCCAGCACCGGCGGGGTGGGGCAGCACGTCCGCTCGGTCGCCCGCGGGCTGACCGGGGCCGGCGCGTCGGTGCTGGTCTGCGGACCGGCCGCCACCCAGGAGCAGTTCGACTTCACTCAGACGGGCGCCCGGTTCACGCCGGTGGAGATCCCGGCCAGCCCCACCCCCGGGGACGCGCGCGCGGTCGGCGCGCTGCGCCGGGCGCTGGCGGAGACGCCTGTCGACGTGGTGCACGCGCACGGCCTGCGCGCCGGCCTGGTGGCCGCGCTCGCCCGGCCCACCGTCCCGCTGGTGGTCACCTGGCACAACGCGGTGCTCGCCGGCGGGTTGCGCGGCGCCGCGTCCCGACTGGTGGAGCGCGTCGTCGCCCGTTCCGTACGGGTCGCGCTGGGCGCCTCCGCCGACCTGGTCGAGCGGGCCGCCGCGCTGGGCGCCGCCGACGCCCGGCTGGCGCCGGTCGCCGCGCCGACGCTGCCCCCGCCGGGCCGCCGTCGCGCCGCGGTGCGGGCCGAGTTCGGCGTCACCGCCGACCGCCCGCTGATCCTGTCGGTGGGCCGGCTGCACCCGCAGAAGCGGTACGACGTGCTGATCGACGCCGCCGCCCGCTGGCGGACCCGGGTCCCCGCCCCGGTGGTGGTGATCGCCGGCAGTGGGCCCGCCTACCTGCCGCTGGCGGCGCGGATCTCGGCCGCCCGCGCGCCGGTGACGCTGCTCGGGCACCGCACCGACGTGGCGGACCTGCTGGCCGGCGCCGACCTGGCGGTGGTCACCAGCGACTGGGAGGCCCGCCAACTGTTCGCGCAGGAGGCGCTGCGTGCCGGTGTGCCGCTGGTGGCGACCGCGGTCGGTGGCCTGCCGGAGCTGGTCGGCGACGCCGCGGTGCTGGTCCCGGCCGGCGACGTGGACGCGGTCGACGCGGCGGTGCGGGAGTTGCTCGACGACGCGGCCCGCCGGGCCGACCTGGGCCGCCGGGGCGCGGCCCGCGCCGCGACCTGGCCCACCGAGGCGGATACCGTGGCCACGCTCGCCGACCTGTACGCCGAGCTGACGCCGCAGCATTCTCCGGGGAACCGCTGATGCTGCGCAGACTGACCCCGGTGCTGCTGACCCTGGTGGTGGTGGCCCTGGGCATCACCGCGTTGGCCGCCCGCCCGGACGACGGCGGGCCCCGGCGCAGCGCCGACTTCGTGGTGCTGGTCGGCGCGGCGGGCCTGCGCTGGGACGACGTGGATCCGCAGAACACGCCGACGCTGTGGCGGATGGCCGAGCAGGGCGCGATCGGTTCCCTCTCGGTGCGTTCCGCGCACCGCCCCACCTGCCCGGTGGACGGCTGGTTGACGCTCGGCGCGGGCAACTTCGCGGCCTGGAACGGCAGTCGTCCCGGCGGCTGCCCGGCCACCGGGGTGACCGTCGAGCAGCCCGACGGGATCGGCGCGAACCTGCCCGACCAGCCGGGCGTCGTCGCCCACAACCAGGAGAAGCTGGCCTGGGGCGCGGTGCCGGGCGCGCTGGCCGAGTCGGTGCGCTGTTCGGTGGCGGTCGGGCCGGGCGCGGCGGTGGCCGCCGCCCGCCCGTTCGGCCGCGTCGACAGGTACGAGCCGGCGCTGCCCGACGACCCGGCGGAGCTGCTCGGCTCCTGTGTGCTGAGCATCGTCGACGTGGGCACGGTCGACGACGACGACCCGGCCGTCCGCGCCGCCCAGGCGCGCCAGGCCGACGCCCGGCTCGCCCGGGTGCTCGCCGCCCGGCCGCCGCGCTCGCTGGTGCTGGTGGCCGGCGTCTCCGACACCGACACGCCGGCGCGGCTGCACGTCGCCGTCGCGGACGGTCCCGGCTGGGACGGCGGCTGGCTGACGTCGCCGAGCACCGCCCGGGCCGGCTACCTGCAACTGGTCGACCTGGCCCCGACCGCGCTCGCCGCGCTCGGCCGGCCGATGCCGGAGCGGTTGTTCCTCGGCCGGCCCGCGGTGACCGTCGACGACCGGCCGGACGACCTGCCGGACGCGATCACGGCGCCGGCCGACGCGGACCGGGAGGCGGCCGCCCAACGCCGGGTCGCCGGCTGGTTCTTCACGCTGCTCGCCGCCGCCCAGATGGCGCTCGCGGTGGCGGTGCTGCCGCTGCTGCGGCGGGCCCGCCGGCTCGCCGGGCCGCACGGGCCGGAGCCGGTGTCCCGGCGGGTGGTCGCGGTGGTGGAGCTGCTGCTGGTCGCCGCCGCGTTGGCGGTGCCGGCGGCGTTGCTGGCCGACGCGGTGCCCTGGTGGCGCGGGACCCACGCGGGCTGGTGGTTCGCCTCGGTGACCGCCCTGCTCATCGTCGGCGGCACGGCGCTGGTCCGGTTCGCTCCCGGGCACGACCGCACGCTCGGGCCGCTCGGCGCGGTCGCCGGGCTGGCCACGCTGGTGGTCGGCGTGGACGTGCTGACCGGTTCCCGGCTGCAACTCAACGGCGTGGTGGGCTACTCCGCGCTGGAGGGCGGCCGGTACGCCGGCCTGGGCACGGTCGGTCTGGGCGTGTTCATCGCCGGGTCGCTGCTCTGCGGGGGCTGGCTGGCCCAGCGGGTCCGCCGTACCTGGCGGCCGACCGTGATGGTGGCCGTGGCCGGCACCGCGGTGGTGATCGTGGGCAGCCCGTACCTGGGCGCGGATTCGATCGGCGCGATCGCGCTCACCGCCGGGGTGAGCGTGGCCGCGGCGATCTGCGGCGGTGGCTGGCTGACCGTCAGCCGCCTCGCCTGGGCCACCATGGCCGGGCTGGCCGTCACCATCGGCTTCGCGCTCGTCGACCTGGGCCGGCCGGCGGCCGAGCGGGGCAGCCTGGGTCGTTTCCTGGCGGCGCTCGGGGACGGCACCGGCGGCCTGACCGTGCACCGGTCCAGCACCTCGAACTTCCAGACGCTGGTGAACAGCCCGCTGACCGTGCTGGCCCTGGCCGGGGCCGCGCTGGTCTGGCTGGCGCTGCTCCAGCCGTGGGGCGGGCTGATGCGGCTGTTCGGCATCTATCCGGCGATCCGGGCGGCGATGGCCGGCACCGGGGTGGCCGCCGGGCTGGGCGGCGTGCTGGGCGGCTCCGCGCTGGACGTGGCCGGCGCGGCCGGCGCGCTGGTGGTGCCGATGGCGGCGTTGGCCGCGCTGCGGGTGCTCGACCACTCCACCGACCGCACGCTGCCGGACAGCGGCCGGCCCGGGGGAGAGGGCGGCGCGGCGTCGTCGGACGGGTCCGGTCCCGGTGGCGCGGGCCCGGCGGGTCCGGGGGCGACCGCGGTGGCCACGGCGCCGGGGGCAGCCACCCCCACGCACCGGAGTTGATCACGGGCGACGGGGCCCGACGTGCGCCGACAGCGGGTGCGACGCCGGCTCACGGTTCGGATGGTGTTACCGTGGAATCCCGTGGATCGCGTGATCACTTGTCTGATCGGCACGGCGGTTCGCACGACCGCTACGGACGACACGGGAGCAGGCCTTGGCCCCTTCAGCACGGACGACCAGGCACATTTTCGTCACCGGGGGAGTCGCCTCCTCGCTGGGCAAGGGCCTCACCGCCTCCAGCCTCGGCAACCTGCTGACCGCGCGCGGACTGCGCGTGGTGATGCAGAAGCTCGACCCGTACCTGAACGTCGATCCCGGCACGATGAACCCGTTCCAGCACGGCGAGGTGTTCATCACCGAGGACGGGGCGGAGACCGACCTCGACGTCGGCCACTACGAGCGGTTCCTCGACCGTGACCTCTCCGGCAAGGCGAACGTCACCACCGGGCAGATCTACTCGGCGGTGATCGCCAAGGAACGGCGCGGCGAATACCTGGGCGACACGGTCCAGGTCATCCCGCACATCACCAACGAGATCAAGGCCCGGATCCTCGGCATGGCCGACCCGGACGCCGACGGGCAGGTCCCCGACGTGGTGATCACCGAGGTCGGCGGCACGGTCGGCGACATCGAGTCGCTGCCGTTCCTGGAGTCGATCCGCCAGATCCGGCACGACCTGGGCCGGGACAACTGCTTCTACCTGCACGTGTCGCTGGTGCCCTACCTGGCGCCGTCGGGCGAGCTGAAGACCAAGCCGACCCAGCACTCGGTGGCGCAACTGCGCAGCATCGGCATCCAGCCCGACGCGCTGGTGCTGCGCTGCGACCGGGAGATCCCGGAGAAGGTCAAGGAGAAGCTCTCGCTCTACTGCGACGTGGACCGGGAGGCGGTCACCGCCGCCCCGGACGCGCCGAGCATCTACGACATCCCGAAGGTGCTGCACCGCGAGGGCCTGGACGCGTACGTGGTGCGCCGGCTCGGCCTGTCGTTCCGCGACGTCGACTGGACCCGCTGGGACGACCTGCTGGAGCGGGTGCACCAGCCGCGCCACACCATCACCGTCGCGCTTGTCGGCAAGTACGTCGACCTGCCCGACGCGTACCTGTCGGTGAGCGAGGCGATCCGGGCCGCCGGGTTCGGTCACCGCGCCCGGGTGCAGCTCAAGTGGGTGCCGAGCGACGAGTGCGTCACCCCGGCCGGCGCCGCCGCCGCGCTGGCCGGCGTGGACGGCATCGTGATCCCCGGCGGGTTCGGGGTGCGCGGCATCGAGGGCAAGGTGGGCACCGCCCGGTACGCCCGGGAGAACGGCGTCCCGCTGCTCGGCCTCTGCCTCGGCCTCCAGTGCATGACCATCGAGGTGGCCCGCCACCTGGCCGGTCTGGACGGGGCGAACTCGCTGGAGTTCGACGAGGAGGCCGTGCACCCGGTCATCGCCACCATGGCCGACCAGGAGGACATCGTGGCCGGCCGCGGCGACCTGGGCGGCACCATGCGGCTCGGGGCGTACCCGGCGACGCTGGCCGAGGGGTCGATCGTCGCCGAGGCGTACGGCAGCACCGAGGTCAGCGAGCGGCACCGGCACCGGTACGAGGTGAACAACGCCTACCGCGACCAGCTCACCAAGGCCGGCCTGACCATCTCCGGCACCTCCCCGGACGGCCGGCTGGTCGAGTTCGTCGAGCTGGACCGGGACCTGCACCCGTTCTTCGTGGCCACCCAGGCGCACCCGGAGCTGAAGAGCCGCCCGACCCGTCCGCACCCGCTGTTCGCGGCGTTCGTGGGCGCCGCGGTCGCGTACTCCGAGTCCGACCAGCTCCCGGTCGACCTGGACGGCCCGGCGGACGCCGCCGCGGCGAAGAAGGCCGGCCGCAACGGCGGCACGAAGGCGGCGGCGAAGTGAGCGGCGTCGAGCACCGGTACGAGGTGATCGCGCGCCGGGACGTCTGGTCCGGCCGGATCTTCTCGGTGGTCAGCGACGACGTGACCATGCCCGGCGGCGGCACCGCGGCCCGCGACTACGTCCGGCACGTCGGCGCGGTGGCGGTGGTGGCGCTCGACGACGCCGGTCAGGTGGTGCTGATCCGCCAGTACCGGCACCCGGTCGGTCGGCACCTGTGGGAGTTGCCCGCCGGGCTGATGGACGTCAGCGGGGAGGATCTGGCCGCCGCGGCGGCGCGGGAGCTGGCCGAGGAGGCCGACCTGACCGCGGGGCGCGTCGACGTGCTCGTCGACCTGCACAGCTCGCCCGGTTTCTCGGACGAGGTGGTGCGCGTCTTCCTGGCCCGCGACCTCGCCGACGTGCCGGCGGCACAGCGGCACGACCGCCGCGAGGAGGAGGCCGACCTCCAGGTGGTCCGGGTCGACCTCGACGAGGCGGTCCGGATGGTCCTGGCCGGGGAGATCACCAACGCGGCCTGCGTGGCCGGGCTGCTCGCCACCGCCCGGGCCCGGGAGACCGGCTTCACCGAGCTGCGTCGCCCGGAGGTGCCGCTGCCGCGCTGATCGGAACCGACGACGAAGGGGCCGCGCGGCAGACGCCGCACGGCCCCTTTCCGGTTCGCCGTTCAGTCGCGCAGCGGGCGGCCCTGGCCGTCGACGCCGCCGTTGACCAGGATCAGGATGCCGTCGACGAGGCCCCAGATCGCGCCGAAGCCACAGGTCACGAGTGTGACCACGAGCTGGATGACGCCGGTCTTGGTGTCGCCCATGTAGAACCGGCCGATGCCGAAGCCGCCGAGGAGGATCTGGAGGATGCCCGCGACGACCTTGCTCTTGTCCGAGACGCCGTACGGGTGCTGCTGGTAAGGAGTGGTCATGAGCGGACACCATAGTGATCCACTCGCGTTCCGCGCGCGCCGGCACCCCACCGGTGGGAAGATATTTACCGAAGTCTGTCCTGTCGGCTGATGGCGTCTCCACCGGGCAGCCCGGTCCATGCCTGACACTCCGTCAGCACCACCGGGCACCGGATGTCACAGTGTCGGCGTCCCCGCGCCGTCCGCGCGCCTAGACTGCCGCCGGCGGGACCTGACCGCGTCGGCAACGGAGCCGTCGCGGCGCCGCGCTGTCGGGGGTGAGCCGTGCCCCGGAGGAAGGTGTCTGCATCGTGAAGGTCGGAATCCCCCGCGAGGTCAAGAACCACGAGTACCGGGTGGCGATCACGCCGGCGGGCGTCAACGAGTTCACCCGGCACGGTCACGAGGTCTTCGTCGAGGCGGGCGCCGGGGTCGGCTCCAGCATCACCGACGAGGAGTTCGCCGCCGCCGGCGCGAAGATCCTGGCCACCGCCGACGAGGTCTGGGACACCGCCGAGCTGGTGCTCAAGGTCAAGGAGCCGATCGCCGAGGAGTACCCCCGCATGCGCGAGGGGCAGGTGCTCTTCACCTACCTGCACCTGGCCGCCTCCCGGGAGTGCACCGACGCGCTCGTGGACCGCAAGGTCACCGGCATCGCGTACGAGACGGTCGAGCTGCCGGACCGGTCGCTGCCGCTGCTCGCCCCGATGTCCGAGGTGGCCGGCCGGCTCGCCCCGCAGGTCGGCGCGTTCTACATGATGCGCACCGGCGGCGGCCGGGGCGTGCTGCCCGGCGGCGTCTCCGGCGTGTACGCGGCCAAGACCGTGGTCATCGGCGCCGGCGTGTCCGGCCTGAACGCCGCCGCCATCGCGCTGGGCCTGCAGTCCGAGGTGCTGCTGCTGGACAAGAACGTGGCCCGGCTGCGTTCCGCCGACGCCATCTACCGGGGCCACCTGCAGACCGTGGCCTCCAACGCGTACGAGATCGAGCGGGCCGTGCTCGACGCGGACCTGGTCATCGGCGCGGTGCTGGTGCCCGGCGCGAAGGCCCCGAAGCTGATCTCCAACGAGCTGGTCTCCCGGATGAAGCCGGGCAGCGTGCTCGTCGACATCGCCATCGACCAGGGTGGCTGCTTCGAGGACTCGCGCCCCACCACGCACGCCGACCCGGTCTACAAGGTGCACGACTCGATCTTCTACTGCGTGGCGAACATGCCCGGCGCGGTGCCGAACACCAGCACCTACGCGCTGACCAACGTCACCCTGCCGTACGCGCTCGAACTGGCCAACCAGGGCTGGCGCACGGCGCTGCGCGGCGACCCGGCGCTGGCGCTGGGCCTGAACACCCACGACGGGCGGGTCGTCTACGGCCCGGTCGCCGAGGCGCACGGCATGGACGTGCTGCCGCTGGCCGAGGTGCTGAGCTGACCGACCCCGAGGCGCACCGGGCCGGCGCGACACCCGCGCCGGCCCTGCGCCGCGCGGTCCGGAGCTACCTGGACCACCTCACCGTCGAGCGTGGCCTGTCCGGGAACACGCTCGCCTCGTACCGCCGGGACCTGGACCGCTACCTCGACACGCTTGCCGCCGCCGGGGTGAGAGACCTGGCCGCCGCCGGCCCGGCCGAGGTCGAGTCCCACCTGGCCCGGCTGCGGGCCGGCGACGACGACCACCCGCCGCTCGCCGTCTCGTCCACCGCCCGTGCCGCCAGCGCGGTACGCGGCCTGCACCGCTTCGCGCTGCGCGAGGGCCTGGCCGGCGGCGACCCCGGCCGCGACGTCCGCCCGCCGACCCCGCCCCGCCGGCTGCCCCGGGCGCTGCCTGTCGACGCCGTGCTCCGGCTGATCGACGCCACCGGCCCGGCGACCGCCACCGGCGACGACGCGCCCCGCGCGCTGCGCGACCGGGCGCTGCTGGAATTCCTGTACGGCACCGGCGCGCGCGTCTCCGAGGCGGTCGGCGCGGTCGTCGACGACCTCGACCTGGACGCCGGCGCCGTGCTGCTGCGTGGCAAGGGCGGCAAGGCCCGCCTCGTGCCGGTCGGCGGGTACGCCGCCGACGCGGTGCGCGCCTGGCTGACCCGGGGCCGACCGACGCTGCTCGCCGCCGGGCGGGGCACCCCGGCGCTGTTCGTCAACGCCCGGGGCGGGCCGCTCACCCGGCAGGGCGCCTGGGGTGTGCTGCGCGCCGCCGCCGACCGGGCCGGCCTGCCGGTCGACGGGCCGGACGCGGTCTCCCCGCACACGCTGCGCCACTCGTACGCCACCCACCTGCTCGACGGCGGCGCGGACGTGCGCGTGGTGCAGGAACTGCTCGGCCACGCGTCGGTGACCACCACCCAGGTGTACACGTTGGTCACCGTGGACCGACTGCGCGAGGTGTACGCCACCGCGCATCCGCGCGCCATCGGGTGAGCGCGAGGAGTGAGCCGGGGTTGCGAGCCCCGCAGTCGCGAACGGAAGGTGGCTCGGGTGAGCGCGAGGAGTGAGCCGGGGTTGCGAGCCCCGCAGTCGCGAACGGAAGGTGACTCAGCCTGACGGCCGGCCGACACGCCGACCCGCTGCCGAACGTGCTGCTCGCCCGTGGCGTACAGTCGGCATCGGCGCGGGCCTCCAGGTGCGACGGACCGGGGGTGCGCAGCGGCGCCGCGAGGGACGTCGGACGGCTCCGACGCCGGGTTGGTCGTCGGGAGGGGGCAACGAGGACATGGCAGGAAACGGTGACCGTGCCGAGACCTGGACGTCGGAGCTCCGTGAGCAGCAGGCGACGCTCGGCGCCGACCTCGGCCCCGCCGACCCGGCCGCGTACACGATGCGCAAGCCGATCCCGGAACCCATGCCGACCGACCGGCACGGCCCGGCGCGGATCATCGCGATGGCCAACCAGAAGGGTGGCGTCGGCAAGACCACGACCACCATCAACCTGGGCGCCGCGCTCGCCGAGTACGGCCGCAAGGTGCTGCTCGTCGACTTCGACCCGCAGGGCGCTCTCTCCGTCGGCCTGGGCGTCAACCCGCACAACCTCGACCTGTCGGTCTACAACCTGCTCATGCAGGACGACGTCACCGCCGAGGACGTCCTGATCAAGACCGACGTGGCCGGGCTGCACCTGCTCCCGGCCAACATCGACCTCTCCGCCGCCGAGATCCAGCTGGTCAACGAGGTCGCCCGGGAGATGGCCCTGGCCCGGGTGCTGCGCACCATCCGCAAGGAGTACGACTTCATCCTGATCGACTGCCAGCCCTCGCTGGGCCTGCTGGCGATCAACGCGTTGACCGTGGCGCACGGCGTGCTCATCCCGCTGGAGTGCGAGTTCTTCAGCCTGCGCGGCGTCGCGCTGCTGCTGGACACCATCGACAAGGTGCGCGAGCGGCTCAACTTCGACCTCGAACTCGAAGGCATCCTCGCCACCATGTACGACAGCCGCACCACCCACTGCCGTCAGGTGCTGCAACGGGTGGTCGAGGCGTTCGGCGACAAGGTCTACCAGACCGTCATCACCAAGACGGTGAAGTTCCCCGAGTCGACGGTGGCCGGCGCGCCGATCACCACGCTCGACCCGGCCTCCTCCGGCGCGCGCAACTACCGGCAGCTCGCCCGAGAGGTGATCGCCGCCGAGACGGACCGGTAGGGCGTCCACCACCCGCCCACCGCGTCGACTACGGTTTCCCGGTGACCGCGCCGCCCCTCGACCCGCCGCACAGCGTCGGCGACCCCGCCGAGGTCGACACCGGGCCCGCCGAGACCAGCGGTTTCACGGTCCGGCTGGACAACTTCACCGGCCCGTTCGACCTGCTGCTCCAGCTGATCAGCAAGCACAAGCTGGACGTCACCGAGGTCGCGCTGCACAAGGTCACCGACGAGTTCATCGCGTACCTGCGCGCCATGGGCGACCAGTGGGACCTGGACGAGACAAGCGAGTTCCTGCTGGTCGCCGCCACCCTGCTCGACCTGAAGGCGGCCCGGCTGCTGCCCTCGGCCGAGGTGGAGGACGAGGCGGACCTGGCGCTGCTGGAGGCGCGGGACCTGCTCTTCGCCCGACTGTTGCAGTACAAGGCGTACAAGGAGGCGGCGGCGTACATCGCCGGGTTGGAGGCGGTCGGCGGCCGGCGCTACCCCCGGGCGGTCACCCTGGAACCCCGGTACGCCGAGGCGCTGCCCGACCTGGTGCTCGGCATCGGCCCGCAGCGGCTGCTCCGGCTCGCGGTCAAGGCGATGAGCCCGAAGCCGGTGCCCGAGGTGTCCATCGCGCACGTGCACATGGTCCGGGTCAGCGTCCGGGAGCACGCCGGCATCATCGCCGAGCGGCTGCGCCGGGCCGGTGTCGCCACCTTCTCGCAGCTCTGCGCCGACTGCGAGATCACGCTGGAGGTGGTGGCCCGGTTCCTGGCGCTGCTGGAGCTGTACCGGCAGGGCCTCGTCGCGTTCGTGCAGGAGCAGGCGCTGGAGGAGCTGACGGTCCGCTGGACCGGCCCGGCCGAAGGCGACGCCGAGCTGACCGTCGACGAGTACGCCGGCGCCCCGGAGCCGGCCACCGCCCAGGCCGCCGCCCCCGGACCGGATGCCGCGTCCGCCTCCGGCGTGCCCGACGACGCACTCGCTGACGCGGCTCCCTCCGGCGGCACCGTCCGACCCGCTGACGCCGGCTCGCGCCGCGAGGCGGCGGACACGACCGCACCGACGCAGGAGTGACCTGATGAGCGACGAGGAGCGCGGCGACTCCCTGGCCGACCAGGCCGCCGCCTGGATTCCCCCGTGGGAGCGCATTCCGCCCAGGCCCGACCCCACGGACGAGCCCTCGGGACGCGCCGATCGACCCGAGCCCGAGATCTTGGACACTGACCGGCCACCGGAACCGGAAGCTGCCCACGATCTCGATCCCTCCACAGATCTTGGAAGCGATGGGCCCCCCGAGGGGCCGAATTCTTCCAAGATCTCGTCCGTGGGCGAGCCGCACCGAGATCTTGGTACCGGGGCGCCCCTGGAGGGGCGGGACCGTATCAAGATCTCGGGGGAGACCTCGCACGGCGACGAGGAGGGCGCTTCCGGCGTACCTCCGAAGCGTTCACGGCGGCGGGCGGCGCCGGAGCCGGTGCCCGCGCCCGTCCTGGACGACGCGGAGCTGCGCGGCGCGCTGGAGGCGATCCTGCTGGTGGTGGACCAGCCGGTCAGCGAGCTGGTGCTGGCCGAGGTGCTGGAGCAGGCCCCGGAACGGGTCGGCGCGATGCTCGACGAGATCGCCGCCGGCTACACCTCGGCCGGGCACGGGTTCGAGCTGCGCCGCGCCGCGGGTGGCTGGCGTCTCTACACCCGGCCGGAATACGCCACCTACGTCGAGCGGTTCGTGCTGGAGGGGCAGTCGGTCCGGCTGACCCAGGCCGCGCTGGAGACACTCGCCGTGGTCGCCTACCGCCAGCCGGTGACCCGGTCGCGCATCTCGGCCATCCGGGGTGTCAACTGCGACGGGGTGCTCCGTACCCTGGTGGGTCGCGGCCTGGTCGAGGAGTGCGGCACCGAAGCGGACAGCGGTGCGTTCCTCTACCGGACCACCACCATGTTCCTGGAGAAGCTGGGGCTCAACTCGGTGGACGACCTGCCGCCCCTGGCCCCGTTCCTGCCCGACGACGTAGAAGAGCTTGCCGATGCGACGCGATGACCGTGCCCCGAAGCCCGACGCCCCCGTGTACGAGAGCGCCGAGCGCCTCCAGAAGGTGCTCGCCGCCGCGGGGGTGGGCTCGCGGCGGGCCTGCGAGGACCTGATCTTCCGGCGGCGGGTCACGGTCAACGGCCGGGTCGCGCAGCTCGGTGACAAGGCCGACCCGGCACGCGACGTGATCCACGTCGACGGCGAGCGGCTCCAAGCCGACGTCCGCCTGGTCTACGTGGCGATGAACAAGCCGCGCGGGGTGGTCACCACCATGGCTGACGAGAAGGGCCGCACCGAGCTCGCCGACTTCATCGGCGCGCGGCTGGAGCAGCGGGTCTACCACGTCGGGCGACTGGACGCCGACAGTGAGGGCCTGCTCCTGCTCACCAACGACGGCACCCTCGCCCACAAGCTCATGCACCCGTCGTACGAGGTGCTCAAGACCTACCTCGCCGAGGTGGCCGGGCCGATCCCGCGCAACCTGGGCAAGCGGCTGACCGGCGGCGTCGAGCTGGAGGACGGGCCGGTGAAGGTCGACGGGTTCAAGGTGGTCGACACGCTGGGCAAAACCGCCCAGGTGGAGCTGACCCTGCACGAGGGGCGCAAGCACATCGTCCGACGCCTGATGGCCGAGGTGGGACATCCGGTGTCCCGGCTGATCCGTACCTCGATCGGTCCGATCAAGCTCGGCGACCTGCGCACCGGGCGGCTGCGGCGGCTGACCAACGCGGAGGTCGCCGCCCTGTTCAAGGCCGTGGGTGACTGACCCGACGATCGGGGTAGGGCGCGACCGGTAGGCTTCGACGCGGTCCGCGGGCCGGCGCGCACGCGCCCCCGACGGTCGCCCGCGCGGCGCGGGCATGATTGACGACGAGAAACCATCCGCTCAACGGCGTCGCTCCGTGACGACCTGCGAGGTACGGGCTGAGGAGGACAACGGTGGAGGAAAAGGTACCGGCCGGGCGTTGCGTGGTCGCGGTGGACGGGCCGTCCGGTTCGGGCAAGTCCACCGTGTCGCGGCGACTGGCGGTGGGCCTCGGCGCCCGCTATCTCGACACCGGCGCCATGTACCGGGCGCTGACCTGGGCGGTCCTGCGCTCGGGCGTCGAGCTGACCGACACCGAGTCGGTGGCCAAGGTCGCCGGCGAGGCCGACCTGCGCATCGGCACCGACCCCCAGGGGTACGCGGTGACCGTCGACGGCACCGACGTGTCCACCGACATTCGCGGCCCGGAGGTGACCGGCGCGGTCTCCGCGGTGGCCGCCGTGGGCGCGGTCCGGGAACTGCTGGTGGACCGGCAGCGGCGGCTGGTCGCCGAGGCGGGCCGGATCGTGGTGGAGGGCCGCGACATCGGCTCGGTGGTGACGCCCGACGCCGACCTGAAGGTCTACCTGACCGCCTCCGAGTCGGCGCGCGCCCAGCGGCGCAGCGCCGAGGACGCCGCCGACGTCTCGGCGACCGCCGCCGACCTGGCCCGCCGGGACCGGCTCGACTCGACCCGCACGGTCAACCCGCTCCAGCAGGCTCCCGACGCCGTGGTGCTGGACACCACCGAGCTGGGCATCGACGAGGTCGTCGCCCGCCTGCGTGACCTGCTCACCGAGCGGGGTGTGGCATGAACGGGTTCTCGCGGGCGCCGCAGGCGCGCACGAAGGGTGACTCGGCATGACCGACGACTTCGGTGGCTGGGTGGAGCTGCGTGAGCCGGAGGTCGAGGCCGACGAGCCGACCGGCCCGCAGCCCGTGGTGGCCGTGGTCGGCCGCCCCAACGTGGGCAAGTCCACGCTGGTGAACCGCATCATCGGCCGCCGCCAGGCGGTCGTCGAGGACATCCCCGGCGTGACCCGGGACCGGGTGCCGTACGACGCGCAGTGGAACGGCCGGGCGTTCACCGTGGTGGACACCGGCGGCTGGGAGCCCGACGCCAAGGACCGGGCCGCCGCCATCGCCGCCCAGGCCGAGGCGGCCGTGGCCACCGCCGACGTGGTGCTGTTCGTGGTGGACGCCATGGTCGGCTCGACCGACGTGGACGAGGCCGCGGTGAAGATGCTGCGGCGCAGCGCCAAGCCGGTGATCCTGGTGGGCAACAAGGCCGACAACACCACCATCGAGATGGAGTCGACCGCGCTGTGGTCGCTCGGCCTCGGTGAGCCGTTCCCGGTGTCGGCGCTGCACGGCCGCGGCTCCGGCGACCTGCTCGACGCCATCATGGCCGCGCTGCCCGAGGCGCCGCCGATCGTGGAGAACCGGCCGCGCGGACCGCGTCGGGTGGCCCTGGTCGGCCGGCCCAACGTCGGCAAGTCCAGCCTGCTCAACCGGTTCTCCGGCGAGGAACGGGCGGTGGTCGACTCGGTCGCCGGCACCACCGTCGACCCGGTGGACAGCCTGGTCGAGATCGGCGGCGAGACCTGGCAGCTGGTGGACACCGCCGGCCTGCGTAAGCGCGTCGGCAAGGCCAGCGGCACGGAATACTACGCCAGCCTGCGTACCGCCTCGGCGATCGAGGCGGCCGAGGTGGCGGTGGTGCTGCTGGACTCCAGCGAGGTGATCAGCGAGCAGGACCAGCGGATCCTCACCATGGTGGTGGAGGCCGGCCGGGCCCTGGTCATCGCGTTCAACAAGTGGGACCTGGTCGACGCCGACCGCCGCTACTACCTGGACAAGGAGATCGACCGGGAGCTGCGGCGGATCCCGTGGGCGATCCGGCTGAACCTGTCCGCGCAGACCGGCCGGGCGGTGGACAAGCTCGCCCCGGCGCTGCGCAAGGCGCTCGCGAGCTGGGAGACGCGGATCCCCACCGCGCAGCTCAACCAGTGGCTCACCGCGCTGGTCCAGGCCACCCCGCACCCGGTACGCGGCGGGCGCGCCCCGCGCATCCTGTTCGCCACCCAGGCCGGGGTGGCGCCGCCGCGGTTCGTGCTGTTCACCACCGGCCCGCTGGACGCCGGGTACCAGCGGTTCGTGGAGCGCAAGCTGCGTGAGGAGTTCGGCTTCGAGGGCAGCCCGATCGACATCTCGGTGCGCCCGCGCAAGAAGCTGGGCCCGGGCGGTCGCGGCAAGGCGCACGGCTGAGCGGTGCCATGGCGAAGCCGCCGGGGCCCCTACCCCGGCGGCTTCTTTCCTAGGATGCTTTAGGGGGAGTGACGCCGACCCGTGCGTCGCCGAGGGGCCTGTGCGTACGGTGCGAAGATCTTGCGCTAAGCTGTACCGGCTGCCGCGGGGAACGACGCGCGGGGGCATCGGGACGTGGCGCAGCTTGGTAGCGCACTTGACTGGGGGTCAAGGGGTCGTCGGTTCGAATCCGGCCGTCCCGACAGCACGCAAAAGAGGCCACCGGCCGGGCATCAGCCCTGGTCAGTGGCCTCTCTCCTTTGCTGAAACAATGGGGAGTTGGTCGCCTAGACCGCGCGTAGCTGGGGACCAGATGGGGACCGGCGGGCCTTCAGGTGGGCGCTCAGCGCCGTTCCGGCATCCGTGATCGACTGCCGGTCCGGGTGCAGGTATCGCTGGGTGGTGGTCAGTGATCCGTGCCCGGCAATCTTGCGGAGAACGTGCACCGGCACCCCTGCGTCTGCCATCCAGGTCAGCCCGGTGTGTCGCAGGTCGTGCCGGCGCAGGTGTTCGTAGCCCAGCTTCGTGACCACCTCGTCCCAGTGCGTCGCGTCGCGCAGCACGGCGGTGCTGATCCGGCCACCGCGCGGCCCGGTGAACAGCCGGGAGTGCGGTTCGGCGGCGGCGTCCAGGCGGCGGGCGATGATCGGCTGCACCTCTTCGATCAGGGGAACACGCCGCGCTCGCTTGCCCTTGGTGCCCTTGTCGATCAGCCCACCGGGGCCGGTGGTCGTCTGCCGGCGGACCGTCCACAACCAGGTGTCCCGGTCGATGTCCTCGGCGCGGACGCCGGACACCTCACCGATGCGGGCGGCGGTGCAGGCAGCGAAGATGACCACGTCTCCCCATCCGGTGAACTCGTTCGCGGACCGCTCGACCAGGGCGGCGGCGAGCCGGGTCAATGCCGACCAGTCGGGCAGGGCGAGCGTGCGCGGGTCGTCCAGCTCGTCTTCCGCGCGCTGGTAGGAACGCTGCCACCCCGTCACCTGGGCAGGGTTGCGGGCAATGATGCCGTCGCGGACGGCTTGCTCCATCACCCGGACCAGCACGGCAAGGCTGTTCTTGACCGTCGACCGGCTGCACTCATCGGCAATCCAACCGTGGACGGCGCGGTCGACGGCACCATTGCTGATCATCCGGAGCGGGATGTGCCCGAGCGTCGGCACCACCCGCTTCCGCCAGCCGGCCAGGTACGGGTCGAGCGTCTTCCGTTCCAGGCCACGCAGGGCCAGCGTCATCACGCTCTCGCCGTACTCGGACAGGCGCTTGGTGGCGGCGAGCGGGTCGACGCCGCCTTGCGCGGCGCTGACCATGGCACCGATCCACTCCTGCGCTGCCTCGGGAGTGGCGACGCTTGTCGACTTGGACAGCCGGCGCCCGGTCGCGGGGTCGACCCACCGCACGCGCGCCCGGTAGGGCCGCTGCCGGCCCGGCCGGTGCTCCACATCGGAAGCGAGGCGCACGCCGATCGGCGGTTGCTGGGCGGTCGCCATCACGCTGCCCTCGGAACGACTCGTCGGCCGGTCAACCACTGCTCGACGTCGGCAGTCGCGTATTTCACGACCCGGTCGGAGATCTGGATGAACGGCGGACCCTGCACGGGCGAGGCGGTCCGCCACCGCCGGATGGTCGACGGGTCGACGTCGAGCAGTTCGGCAAGTTCCTCGGTGGACATGAACGGCTTGGCTGAGAGCCGGATGACGCGGTCTCCTTCCAGGGTGGTGGACGTCTCTGGCGAGTGATTCTGCGTCACGAGTCGCACGGTGAGCGCCTTTCCGGTGTCGAGCGGGTCCGGGAGGGGTGTAGGGGAGGCGGGTAGGTAGAGGTCGTCAGAGCGGGCCGCTGAGAGCGCCGTAGAGGCAAGATCTTCAGCTCTCTGATGTCTTGGGAAGGATGTGCGGCCAAACATCGGGATATGCCTCTGTTTCAGCAGGTTTGGTTGGGTAATGAGACCGGTACCGCTGTCACCGGAGATGGCCAGGGGGTCTGAGCCGTTCAGAGCCGTTGCGGGGACTCCGGTGACTCCGGTGACAGCGGAGACACCTAGCAGGGCACGCGGTAGCGGCCCCCGGGCTCACAAGCGAGCTGGCCGGCGGAGAGCATCCGGCCGCAGGTCTTCTTGACGTTGTCCGCGCTGAGGCCGGTGCCCTCGGCGATGGCCTTCGGGGTGCTGCCGGGGAAGGTGCGCAGCCACCGCAGGATCGCGGCGCGGGTGTCGCTCACCTCGTGTTCGGCGGCCGGACCGTCGAGCATGGTCCACGCCCCAACGGTCGAGTCGAACGCCAGCGCGTACTCCGATTCGTCGACGTCGCGGCCGGTCACGTGCAGCACCCCGTCGGCCGAGCCGCGCGGGCGTCGCAGCACGAGAGTGGCATCGGCGGCGCCGGCCAGCCCGTTGGTCCCGGACACGGCCTCCAGGAAGTCATCCGACCCGGCCTTGCGGACGTGGTGCACGAGCACCACCGCCACGCCGTAGGCATCGGCCACCTTCTTGGCCCGGCCAACGGCGGCGTAGTCGGCGTCATAGGCGGACATGCCGGGGGCGGACAGGCCGCGCAGCTTGGCGAACACGTCGATGATGACCATGCGAGCGTCGCGGTTGCGGTCCAGCCACGCCGCGATAGCTTCGTCGCCGCCCTGGGGGAGCGGCGGGCAGGTGGTGGCGAGAGTCAGCCCGGCCGGCGCGGCGCGTCCGGCGAGGATCTTTCCCATCCGGGACTGCAACCGGCGCGGGGTGTCCTCCAACGCGAGGTAGAGCACCGGCCCGGGATCGGTGTCGATGCTGCCGAACGCCTTGCCGCCTTCGGCAACGGTCAGGCCGAGGCCGAGGGACAGCCACGACTTGCCCACCTTCGGCGGTCCGGCGAGCAGGTTCACGCCCTCGGACAGCACACCCGGCACCGCCCAGCGGGGTGGCGGGAACTCCATCGCCATCAGGTCGGCGGCGCTCCACGAGGTGCGGATACGCCCCGGCTCCCGCCGGATGGGGGCGATGACCTCGGCGGCGGTGTCGTCACCCGGCTGCACCACGCGCAGGTCGGGTCGCTCGGCCGGGGCACTCATGCCGCCACCGTCCGGGGACGACGCGCACCGGCACGCAAGCCGGATGCAATGGTGCGGGCGGTCTCGGCGGCCCGTAGGCCGGCGGTGCGGGCGGCGTCGGTGAGTATGGCGGTGGCGTCATCCTCGGCGAGCGCGCCACCGGCCACGAGCTGGCCAAGGGCCACCGCGGATCGGTAGAGCGCGTGGTTACGACTACCGGACGCAGCGCCGGTGACCTCGGTGACCTGGGCGCGGATCGCGGCGTCGACGTAGGCGGCGCGGCGGCCGGTGCCGAGATTGACCACGACGGGCCGTTGCGGCGGTAGCGGCGCGGGCGCCAGTAGCGTGGCAAGCCAGTCGGGCAGCGGCTTTGGCTCGCAGTCCAGGGAGACGGTGTAGGGGCGGCCGGCGACGGTGGAGCCGGCGGCGACGACGTAGCCGCCGTGGGCACGGGTGTCGACCTTCCAGCCGAGGCCGCCCCGGTCGCCGGTGGTGTTGCGCAGCGCCGGTCCGCTGGCGGGGTGGCGGTAGTAGAGGTGGCTACCGCCGCTGGGGGTGTCGACGGTGTAGGTGGCGTCGATGCCAGTGCGGGGGCCGGCGTCCGGGCCGATCCCGTCGAACATGTCGATCGGGGTGCCGTGCCGGTCGGCGAGGGTGGCGAACACCGCCCACCCATCGCACGCTCCCTGCCATTCCGGCGGTGGGCTGTCGTCGGGATGCTTCGGGGTGTCGAGGTCGACCACCACGAGGCCGGATGGCCCGCAGGCTATGCCGATGCCGTAGGGGCGGGTCGACCACGCGCGGCGGATGCGGTCCGGGTCGCAGGTCGCGCGCTGTTCCCACCCCAGGTGGCGGCCGGCGGCGGCGCAACGCGGGTCGCGGCCGGTGCAGTCGTCGGCGGTGTGGTCGGGGAATGCAGGTCGCTTGTCGTCGGGGCGTAGCGGGAAGACATGCCAGCCGCGTGCGGCGTGGCCGAGGGCGGCGGCGAGCAGGTCAGGCATAACGGTTCTCCTAGGCGGGTCGGCGGCCGGCGCGGGCGGCGTCGAGGTCGATCAGTGCGCCCGTGGCGGTGTCCTGGGTGCGGGTGGGTCGGCGTGGGGCGGCGGTGATGGTCAGGCGCAGGTAGAGCCGGTGGCGGCCAGCGTCGGCACCGGTCAGAGGCCACCGGGTGCCGTGCTGAGCGAGGTGGCCGGCGGCGGTCAGGGAGGCGGTGGCGGCGTCCAGCTCGGCCGGCGTCCCGGTCAACCAGACTTCGAGACCGCCAGTGAGGTGCGGGTCGCGAGGCGATGCGCCGTCGCGGCGCGGACGGGGCGTCACGCGGCCCGCCTCGGTCGCGGCCGGGCGGCGATGGCGGCGCGGGTGACGGCCTGGCGCAGGTCGTCGAGCAGCCCGACCAACTGCCGGCGGGCGGCCACCTCGCCGGGAGCGAGGGCGACGCGGAGGCGTACCTCGGCGTGTTCACGGCCGGCGGCGGTGCGGACGCGAATCAGGACGGCGCGTGCTTGGCCGGGGATGTCAACGACGATTTCGGGTGACCGGTGCTCGCCGAGGCCGCATCGGTGGTCCCTGCCGCACCAGTCGGTGTGCTCGCTGGGGCGGGTCACGGCTTGCCGGCCCGGTATTCGGCGCGGATGTAGTCGATGAGGCGGCGGCCGATGCGGACGCGGATGCCGGTGCCGTCGCAGCGGAGGCAATCGCGTCGGGTGCCGATGGCGGTGCGGTGGAAGCGCCGGCCGTGGCAGCGGCGGCAGCGTCCCCACGGGGAGACGGTGCAGACGGCGAGGTAGCACAGTGTGTAACCGAGGAAGGTGAGACTAGCTAGCAGCAGGATGGGGGTCACGAAATGCCTCCACGAGCCGGTTTGAGGGTGCAGAGGGCTGGCGCCGCTAGTTGTTAGGGCGCTGGCCAGGGTTGGGATGGGTTGCTAGCGGGGGTGCTAGGTCTAGCGGGGGGTGCCGCTAGACCTAGCGACCCATCGCTGTCCGGGTTAAGCGGCTTTGTCTCCCCGCCGCTTGTTACGTTCCGCTACCGCGTCGGTGATGTGCTGGCGTTCGATGCCGCGCCGGTTGGCGCCCTTGCCCGTGGTCGAGTCGGTGCCCCACACCTGCCCGGTGGTGATGCCGTAGGGCTTGAGTGCGGCGGTCAACTGGTCGCGGGTCAGGTCGGCGTACGCCTGCGGGTTGAGGTCGGCGAGCCGCTCGGTGAGGGTTTCGGCCCACACCTTCGCCTCGGTCGCGGGGACGACGGTGAGGATGTCGTCGAGCAGGGTGTCCCGGCGGGCCGCCGTAGTCGGGGCGGCCTGCCCGATGGCGTGGCCAGTAAGGGTGCCGGCCGCCTCGCGCAGGGCGCGTGCCCGGTCGGTGATCTTCTCGGCGGTCGGTCCGTCGACGTAGAACGTCCGGACGATCTGCGCGTCGTCGGCTGCGCCGACCAGGTAGCCCACGCCCTTGTCCTTCTTGGCGAACATGGTCGCCCGGATGCCGTTCTTGTACGCGCTGGTACCGAGGATCATGTCGTTTTCGATTTGGCCCATGACCCGCAGGCAGAATCGCGTGCCGGCGTTGGCGCTGACGCCGGTGGGCAGGCTCTTGGCGTCGGGTCGCTGGGTGGCAACGACGAGGATGACGCCCAGGGCGCGGCCGAGCTTGATGACCTTCTCGGCCAGCTCTCCAGCTTCCTTGCCGAATTCCGCGTGCGAAAACAGTTCCTGCACCTCGTCCAGCGCTACGACGAGCCAGTGCAGGCCCAGCTTGCGGCGGCGGGCGAGTTCCGGGGTGACTTTGTTGTCTGGGCAAACCGTCTTCGGTAGGCCCTTGATGACGGCGGCACGCCGCTGGCATTCCTTGCGCAGCTCCCGCAGCGCCAACAGCCCTTGCTCGGCGGTGTCGTCGTCCTGCCCAGACGCGTACCGGGCCGACACCTTCTCCAGGGGGTCGAGGCCGCCGGTGCCCTTGAAGTCGAAGCACCACAGTTCGGCGTAGGGGTCGAGGGCGGCGGCGAGCATCGGGACCTGGGTGGCGGCGGTCTTGCCGTAGCCGGGGATCGACCCGATGAGCAGGTTGGTGTAGGGCAGTTCGATGGAGATGACCCGACCTCGCGGGTCGGTGCCGAATGGCACCGGCCGCCCCAGGTCGAAGCCGCCCGTGGTTTTGAGCAGCGGCCACGGCTTGGGTGGGGTGGCGGCCATGTCCTGGTCGCCCACCCACAGCAGCAGCCGGCCCGGGTGCACCTCGGGCTGCCCTTCGGGCCAGACGCAGCCGAGGGGGCGGGTGAGGCCGGCGGCGAGCCGGTCCCGCCGCTCGATCACGTCCCCGGCGGTCACGCCGGGCGGCAGGTCGATGTCGGCCCGCCAGCCGGGGCCGTCGCGGGTGATCGGCGCGGTGAACGCGATGGCCTTGGTGCCCTGCTTGCCGATGGCCTGGGTGATGCCGGCGATGCCGAGCACGGCCAGGGCGCGCACCACCACGTCCGAGGTGAGCCGGGCGACGCGGGGGATGACCACGGCGGTGTCGAGCAGCGGCTTGTCGGCTGGCTGACCGGCCAGCCCGCACAGGGTGACCAGCAGGGCGGGGATGGCCCACTGCGCCCAACTCGGCGCCCATGCCATCGCGGCCCCGCCGACGAGGGTGAGGGAGAGGGTGAAGGTGGCGACGATGCCGCGCCACCGCACGCGGCGGTCACGCTGGCGGGACAGCTTCAGGTACAGCTCACCGTCGCGGGTTTCCGAGGTGACCTGGCGTAGCCGCTCGCCTTCCCAGTCGAACACCCACCGCACCGCCCCACCGGCGAGGCGTGCCGCGCCGCCGGGGGCGCGTAGCGCCACCTTCCCGGCGTACTTCGGTGCGCGTGCGGCGTGGTAGGCGGTGGTGTGCAGCAGGTGTCCGACCGCCCATCGCATCACGTCGACCAGCTCGTCACGCGAGCGCAGCCACGCGGGCAGGATCGGCCGACGTTGCCCCGCGCGAGCACCGTCGAGGGTGAACCGCGGCGAGCGCTGCGCGAGGGGCGAGTCGACCAACGCCGGCCCACCGTCGTCCGGATCGGGGTCGGTGTTGCGGGCGGCGCGGGCGGCGTCCAAGTCGACCACGTCGGCGTCCGGGTTGTTCAGGTCGCGTTCGGCGGCGTGCCAGTCGAAACGGTCGCCGTCGTCGTGGGGGTTGGGGCTAACCACGGCGGGCCTCCTTGCGGGTGGCGGGGATGCGGGAGGTGGGGCGGTGCTCGTTGTCGTTCCAGGTTCGGCCGTTGCCTTTGGCGGTGCCGGTGAAGCCGCCGCGTGAGGTGCGGAAGCCCTTGAACACGTCCTCGCTGGGTGAGGGCTTGGCGGCGGCGGACCGCTTGGGGGTGCTCATCGGCGGTCACAGTCGGCGCAGGTGGCGGGCGGGGTGGCGTTGCCCCAGAGGGTCATGGAGTGCCGGCCGCAAGGGAGCAGGACGGTGCGGGAGTGCGGGTGGGGTGCGCGTCGGGGGATCATGGATGTCTCTCCTGAGGTCGTCAGGCTGATGGGGAAGGGCTGGCGGCGCGGCGAAGGTCGGGAAGCCGGGTGCCGCGCCGCCGGGCCAGCGGGGGACAGGGGGCGAGGGTCAGCGGCGCTTCTTGCGGTCCTTGCCGCTGGTGCTGCCGATGGCGGTCGCGCCGTTGCCGATCGCGGACTGGCCGGTGACGGTGATGCGGCCGGTGGTGACCGTGCCGCCGCTGCTGGCGGTGGCGGGGTCGAAGTTGTAGTGGCCGGCGGTGCAGATGGCGAGGGTGCCGGTGTCGTCGATCGACACGCTCTTGAAGCCCTTGCCGCACTGGTTGCAGGACGAGATAGCCACGGGGATTCCTCCACAGGTGTGAGCGCCGTCAGCGGGTCTGGCGGCCTCCGCGCCCCACCGGACCGCCGGGCGGTGGCCGGGCCGGTGGGGGCGGGGGTGGTCAGACCGCGCAGAACAGAGCGGCGACGAGCAGGAAGCCGTAGTGCCAGGACTGGTCGAGGGCGTACATGCCGCCGCCTCGGGTCAGCCAGTGCGGGTCCTTGCCCAGCAGGTCGGCCAGCCGGCGCAGCGGGGTTCGCCGGTCGGCGATGTAGTGCGACACCGCCGACACCGCCAGCCCGATCCCGACGCCCCACGGATCCAGCCGCAAACCGGTCGCGAGCACGACAGTGGCCAGGGCGACGGCGGCGGTGAGGGTGTAGGTGGTGACGTGGGCGGCGCAGGCGAGGCGGCCGAGCCATCCCGCCTCGGCCTTGTGGTCGGCCTGCCACTGGGTCTGCACCCAGTGGTCGGCGACCTGGTGCGCGACGTACAGCGCGGCGAACACAGCGGCGAACGTGGCGGCGTGCGCGCCGGTCGGATCTGCGAACATGGTGGTCTCTCCCGAAGTCGTTGGCTGAGGGGTTGAGGGCCGGCGGCACGGCATCGGTTTCCTAGGCCAGGGGCCGTGCCGCCGGGCGGAACTAGTCGTGCGTGCGGACCAGGTGGGCGAGTGCGGCGCCCATGCCGAGCACAGCGACCGGCAGGCAGGCCACGGCGGTGGTGATCCACCAGGGGGCCGAGGTCACGCCGGCGGCTTCCAACAGGTGATAAGCGACCTGGCCGAGCGCCCCGACCGCGAGGGAGCCGAGGGCGGACCACTTGGCGAACCGGCGGGCCGGGCCGGGCACCCGGCCGGACAGCCACACGTAGAGCGCGTACGCGCCGTACGTCTCGACCCCGATCGGCAGGGTGATCGCGGAGTTGATGGAGAAGCTGTCCCAGATGCCCGGCAGCGGGTGCACGATGCCGAACCCGGTGAGTCCACCGAGGCCGACCCACCCGGACCAGATCGCGACGAACGCCGGCAGCGCCAGCAGCACCACTGGCCACGCCACCGCCGCCCGTACCGGCGCGGCCGGGGTGGGCGTGCCCGGGTGTCCGACCGTGCTGGCCTCGGCGTCCGCCTCGGCCGGCGTGATCTCCACCGGCTCAGCGGTGTCAGCGGTGGCCTCGGGTACGTCCGGGGCGGTGGCCGGGTCCGGGCCGGGCTCGTCGTCGTCGGTGGGGAACAGCTCGACCGGCTCGGCGAGGCTGCCACGCTTGACCATGTACAGGTGCAGCGCGTCCGCTCGGTCCTGTTCGGCGCGCTCGTCACGCAGCCGCGACAGCAGCTCGTCGGCCTTCGGTGCGCCGATGTGGAACTCGCGCATCAGCCGGTTGCGGCTCGGCAGGTCGTCGAGGGACTTGGTGAGATTGCGGGCGGCCGGCAACAGCGCGTCTACGGGCTGCGGGTAGCGCGTGCCGTTGATGGTCGGGGCGGTCATGCTGCGTCCTCCAGGGGGTAGGCGCACGCGAGGCATTCGCCCAGCGAGCGCGGGATGTAGTAGGGCCGGACCGTGCCGCAGGTCGGGCAGGTGCGGCGGGCGGTCAGCGCCTTGCCGATGGCGGCGCGTTGGGCGGGGGTGGCGGTGCGCTTGGGGCGGGCCATGTCGACCCGGTAGAGGTAGGCGGTGCGGGTGCCGCCGACTCCGTGCCAGAGGATCTGAGCGGCGATCGGCTGACCAGCGGGCCGTAGACCGGCGGCGGTCAGTTGGCGGCGGGTGGCGTAACCGGGCGGGGCACCCCGCCACCAGTAGGTAGGGATGCCGTACCGCGTCCCGTCTGGATCGAAGTAGGCGGTGCGGATGCGGGACATCAGGCCGCGCGGTGCGGGTCGGTGCGGGTGGTCAGGTCGGCGGCGGCGCGGGTGACGCGGGCCTCGGCCCGGCGCAGCCGCCGCCAGTCCAGCGGCGAGGGTCCGCCGTGGTCCTCGGCGTTGAGCATCGTGATCTCGGCGTCGAGCACGTCCAGCTCAGCGGCGATCAGCGGCCATTCCGCTTCGATGGCCGCCAGCTCGACAGCGGCCGGTTCGGCCGCTGCGATGGCGAGACGCTTCAGCACGGGAAACCTCCGGTGGTTGACGTGGTGGGTTCGTCGTATACAACGTGACGTTGTATTTATGCTGCGGACATTACAGCTCGACGTTGTATTCACGCAAGGCTTGGAACCTTGATCAGCGCGGCGTGTTGGGTGAGGGGGTGGCGTACCCTCGCTGTTGATGTCTGAGACGACGGGTGAGCTGCCGACCGACTGGTGGACGACTGCCGACGTACTGGCGTTCCTCAAAGCTGCGGGAGCGCCGGTGAGCCGCGCTACCTGGGCGGCCTACGTCTCACGAGGGCAGGCGCCCGCCCCTGACCGCATGTTCGGCCGGTCGCCGGCCTGGCGGCCGGCGGCGGTTCGCGAGTGGCAGGCATCCCGCCCCCGCCGAGGCTCGATCGAGGTCTGATCTCCACTCAGCCTGCTTCGTTTCCTGCTCGAAAGGCGCTGGCTGCTTCATGGCTCTAGTCAACGTGAGCAGCCGCCGGCTTCCCATGAACCTCATGGAACTGCCGATGCACCACTATGGAACTCAGACGGTGACCGTCATTTGACGCACCGCTAGACTCCGGGGAAACACAGCCTGCGGGGGAGGTGGGCGCATGCACGTCGTCACGGCGTGGACGGGGCGCCACGCGCGGGCGCTTCGGCTGGCGTCGCGGATGACGTTCGACGACTTCGCCGCGCACCTGGGGGTGTCCACCCGGGGCGTGACGAAGTGGGAGGCGCAGCCCGACGCGGATCTGGCGATGCGTACGCAGCAACTGCTCGACGTAGCCCTGAAGCGAGCTGACGATGACGCGCAGGTGCGGTTTACGCAACTCCTTCAGGAGCCGCCTCCGCCCGCTGCCGCGTCGGATCCTGAGCCGCCAACGTCCTTGTTGCTGCCGTCGCCTACCAACCGCACAGCACGCCGGGTGACGCCGGACCTCCTTCAGTTCCTTCGCCGTTCCCTACGTGACCACTACACGGCAGACAACCTGCTCGGTCCCCGCGCCCTGCTTCCAGCCATCACTGCGCATGCCGACTCCATCGAGCAGATGGCGCGGGATGCGTCCGGTCAGACGCTCGACGACTTGCTGCGGGTGGGCGCTGGTTACGCGGAGTTCGCGGGCTGGCTCCACCAGGACGCGGGAGACACGGACGGCGCAACAGCCTGGTACCGCCGCGCCTTGGAGTGGGCCGAGGCTGGCCAGGATGACCGGATGGCTGCCTTCGTGCTCACTCGCCGTGCCGTTCAGGCGATCAGCGCTCGGAACGGCGCCCACGCCGCGCGGCTTGCCAGCGCAGGCCAGCGGGATCGGGGACCGGAGTCGTTGCGGGTACGCGCCATTGCTGCCCAGACGGAAGCGCTCGGGCACGCCGTGTACGGGGAAAGCGGTGCATCGGACCGCGCGCTAGACCTGGCCGAGCGACTGCTCGACGACGGCGGTTCAGCCATCCCGCTACAAGGCGACCCGTCCGATGGCCGGTACTGCGACCTGCGGTTGTACCTAGCGATCTCCCGCGCCAAGTGCCACCTTGAACTTGGCCGGGCATCCGATGCCGTGTCGGCCTTTACGACCGTGCTCGACACCCTTCCGCCGGACTACCATCGCGACCGTGGCCAGTACCTGTCTCGCCTCGCCCATGCCTACGTGCTCGCGGGTAGCCCGGAGCTGGCGTGTGCGTGTGCTGAGGAGTCCTTCGCCATCGCCAGCACTACCGGATCGTCCCGCACGCTCAACGACCTTCGGAACCTGCTCAGCCAGCTACGGCCCTGGGCATCATCTCCAGCAGTAGCAAAGCTGCGCGACCTGCTGACCACCGCCGCCTGACCAGAGAGGCCAACCGTTGTTCTCGCTCGCAACCGATGCCGCGCCCGGCCGTCCCAACGAGGATTTCGTAATCGCCTCTGCCGATTTGGCGGTTGTCGTCGACGGGGCGGGCATCCCCTACGGCGGCTGTCACCACGGCGTGGCGTGGTACGCGCGCCAGCTCGGTGTACGGACGATGGCCGCACTGGTCGCCGCTCCGGACATGCCGCTTGCCGATGGGTTGGCCGAGGGAATTGCGGCGGTCGCTTTTTTGCACGCTGACACCTGCGACCTGACCAACGCGGGAACACCCTGCGCGGCGGTCGGCATCCTGCGGGTGGGGGCGGATCAGGTTGATGCCTTGGCGCTCTCCGACGTGAGCGTGGTTGTCGATCTCGATACTGGACCAGAAGTGACATGCGACCTCTCCATTGAGGAGATCAGCGGCACTGAGCCGGCAGCGGTCGCGGGGATGCGCTTCGGTAGCCCGGAACATGCCGAGGCGCTGGCCGCGCTAGTGGCGCGCCAGACTGCGGCCCGCAATCGCCCGGCAGGGTGGTGGGTGGCTGCAGCTGACCCGAACGCTGCCCAGCACGCCCGGACCGCCAGCTATCCAACCGATGCCATGCGTCGGGCTGCGGCGTGCTCGGATGGCGCTACCCGGCCTGTGGACCAGATGGCGCTGTACGGTTGGTCGGAATACCTTGATCTGCTTGACAAACTCACACCTTCTGGCTTGCTTGATCACGTGCGGGCTATCGAGTCGGACGATCCCCACGGGGATCGCTACCCCCGGACGAAGCGTCACGACGACGCTTCGCTGGCGCAGTTCCTGCGTGACTGATGAGGGAGTCACCGCAGTCACTCGTGTCACCCACACCCTGAGGGCTGGCCGAACCAAGATCGCTCATCGGTGACACTGGCGGAGATCGTGGGTAGTCGACAGCTAGCATGGAGTGACGGCCTGCCAATCAGCCGTCTAGACCTAACTGTTGGCCCCTTGCCTTCCCGGGAGTTGCCTGAACGGCCGGATGTGAGAATGCCGGCGAATCGCTTGAAAAGATTCATACGTTGGCCCTCGTCCTCCCCTAGACTGCCGACTTGCGAGCAAAATCGATCATAGGGGACGAAGCATGGAGATGCCCGTTCGTATCATTGCGGCGAATATCAACGAGCAGGGCGACCTCTTGACGAGGCTCGCGGCAGACTTGATCTTCACGTTAGGTTACGACAATTGCATCTTCGACACGCACAAGACAGGGCGTGAGCTAGACCTAACGGCGACTCACCGGTTCGAGGCGCGGAACGTAGTGGCAGAGTTCAAAAGTGGAGCAACCCCTGCTGGTGGAGCCGACCTGAACAAGTTTTACGGCGTTCTTGATGCCGAGCGTCGGCGACGGGAAGGGCGCGAGGTCCACGGCTACTTCATTTCGCTCGCCGGATTCCGGTCGTCTGCTATCGCCCAGGAAGAAGAGCTTGGGGGGCGTTTCGCCTTACTGGATGGTAGGCGTGTTCGCGATGAACTCGCTGAAGGTAAAATCATAGTTGGTCCGGTCCGCGCGATGGACGCGGCTCGCCAAACGGCGGGATCCGGAAATGATCTAGAATTGGAAGAAAATCCAGACCTAATCGGCCATGCGATCGGATGGATCTGGGCAGTATATTTCAGCCTTCACGGGCAGCGCGCGGCCGTTTGCCTAGTGCACGCGGACGGCACCCCGTTGAGTTTAACTATGGCCAAGCAAGTAGCCGCGACTGCGAAGAACGCCAAGGATTCTCTGGGGATGCTGAGACTCCTTAACAAGGCACCTCAGCCCGACAATCGGGCGACGGTCAAAAGGCGATACCTGAGCTTCTTAAAGCAGGAATTTGGTGGCATCACCCTAGAAGGTCTGCCCGTTGATCAGACGATGGGTTCGGGTCAATTTAAGTTAGAAGCTCTTTATGTGCCCCTCCAGCTTGTAGAAACAGGGATTGTCAGAGGCAATGGCCGAGTTTCCCAGACGACTCAAGGCGACCCGGCGGTCGAGTCTTCGCTGGAGGAGGAGGAGCAGGCTCCATCCCATTACAAGCTCGGAGAGGTGCTAGAGACGCATCAGCATCTCGCGATTCTTGGTTTGCCTGGCTCGGGAAAGACCACGGCGCTGAAGCGCATTGCTGTCGCCTATGCTGATAAGTCTAGACTCGGGGAAAGCGCTGATGGTCTCCCCAAAGCGTCTTGGTTCCCAGTGGTAATTAAATGTAGGCACCTTGCCGGAAGTGTCCGCAAGACCATCCTGCAGATAATCGCTGAGCAGGTCGAGCGCGCTGAAATGCCGGAGTATCGCGATGACTTCGTGAGGCTTGTGTCTGGCGAGCTTCGGAATGGCAACCTTATGTTGCTTGTCGATGGGCTTGATGAGATTGCCTCATCTGCCGACCGCCTTGCTTTCGTGGGCCAGCTTAGGACATTCATCGGCGTGTACCCGAAGTGTAGGCTGATCGTTACATCCCGCGAGGCGGGATTTAGGTCGGTAGCTGCCTCAGTAAATTCTATTTGCCATCAAATGAAGGTGGCCGACCTATCTGAAGAATCCATCCGTACACTCGTAGTTGCCTGGCATAGCGAAGTTGTCGGGAAGTCTGCTGGAATTAAGAAGAAAGCTCTCGATCTAGCTGACTTCATCGTGGAGACGGACCGTGTGCATAGCCTCGCAACGAACCCCCTTCTCTTAACAACTCTCTTGCTAGTGCAGCGCTGGGTTGGTCAGGTTCCACGACGCCGAAGCGTTCTATATGATAAGGCGATTGAAGTTCTCCTTATGACTTGGAATGCTGAGGGGCATCTTCCCCTCGATCCGGAGGAAGCGATTCCGCAGCTCGCCTATACCGCCTACGCGATGATGGCGCAGGGAAAAAAGACGGTCACGCTTGACGAGCTTTCTGACCTTTTGGCATCCGCCCGGAGAGACGTTCCGGAGGTATTAGCCTATGCCGTCACCCCGGTTCGCGACTTTGTGGACAGAGTTGAGGAAAGAAGTAGCCTCATGACTCTGAGCGGGCATGAAGTTGTGGGCGGTAAACTTAAGCCAACCTACGAATTCAAGCACCTGACCTTTCAGGAATATTTGGCGGCTCAGGCGATTGCGGAGAGGCATCTGGATGCGGCATCGAGAGGTAAGTCAATCGTAGAAATACTTGAGGATCGGCTTGATTTGGAAGAATGGCAGGAAGTCGTTACGCTCACTGCTGTTTCATCCAAAATGGAAGCTGCTCAGATTGTGGCGCGGCTATTGGAAAGAGTTCGTGCGGCTTTACTTGATCGAAGGCGGGAACGCTTCGCGGTACAGTTAGATAGCAGCGAGAGCCAGCTGACCGCCAACTTGATCGGATGCCTTCGTGATGAAGTCCAGATCGCTCCAGACCTCGCCCGCGAAGCTATCGAAGTAGGCGTCGTCGCGTTCCGGTACTTTGGCGGCATTGCAGCTGACTCTCTAGTGGGTCAGCTCCATGGAGGACGGTACGACGCCCTTCTGCGTCGTGTTTGTCTGGACAAGTATCGCCTTGACGATGAGGATCTCACGATCTTTGGTTCGGCCATCGCAGATATCACCTACATGGACTACCGCTTGTCAGGTAACAGCGTTCCTCTCGATGAGTGGATCCTTCAAAGGCTTGTCTCAAATGATGAGAAAGTCGCTATCGCGGGCTCTCTTGCGCTTATGGTTACAGCGTTTCGTCAGAGCACTGCAGTCCGAAGCAAGAGCCGATCTGGTCGAGAAGCGGTCACCCGGGTCGATGCTTCTATCGAGAGGCTTATAGCGGGGCTTATTGGGGAGCGGTTGCACCGATGTGACCGCCTCTACTTCTCAAAGATGTGGGCCGCTGCATGGGCCCTTTCTCAAGTGCCAGACTATGATCCTGATATCATCAATGCTCTCCAACTGAAGATGATCCGAGTATGGCGTAATGCGGCGAATGGAGAAGTCGCTCGAATGGCAGCCTGGGTTCTGACGTCGTGCCCGCTTGTGGGATCTTGGAAGCTTGACGAAGTGGAGCGCGCACGAATGATGGCCTTCGCTCGTTCTCAGGTGGGCGCTCGTGGTCAGTTCAAGGATTTTCGTCGACGGGCTGGTCTCGTGATCCATTATTATCTTGACGACTCGTCTGTTGGAAAATCCTTGATTATTGAGGCGCTCACTTCCGACTACTCTAGAAACTCGCATGTTCTGAGAGAATTTTCGGAACGCATGCTTCTTGCACTGGGGGCCGAAGGGCAGCGCGTTTTGGAGGAGCTGCAGCAGCGCTCAACCCGTCGTGCTCACATGACCCGATAGGCGGAATCTGCGGCCAAGCCCGCGAGGTGGCGGTGATCGGAGCTTGTCGTCGTCGGCACTATCACTGCGGTGACGGGCAGAGGCGTCCAACTTGCGGTCGAGTCGGTCGAGAAGGGCAGTCGTCAGTTACCACGCTTAGGCTGGCCGTGAGCCGCAGCGAGGACAGTTGGCGGCTGCGGCTTTCTCGCTCGCGCACGATATCGGGTGAATTAGGACCAAGGCGCAGTCACGAACGCGTTGGCCAGCCACGGGTCAGTAGCTTGGTTCGTCGAACGGGTGACCAAGCGGCATCACCGGGTACCCGAGCGCGTAAGCCCCCGGGGACCACGTGGGGACCACACGTCATGCTTGATGGTGGACGTTGAGCCGTCGGCCGAACAGCTTGATCATGGGAATAGCGTCTGTGACGTGCGGGCACGCTCACCAAATCGTCCTGGGGGTCAAGGGGTCGTCGGTTCGAATCCGGCCGTCCCGACAAAGAAAAAGCCCTGACCAGCGGGAACGTTGGTCAGGGCTTTGACTTTCTTCTATGGAGATTTGAACCGCCCCCCGAAAACCCCCCGTTTACGTGGTGCGGCAACCAAATTCGTCATCGATGTGCATCGTTCTCTCTTGATGATGATCCTTGGTTGCTCGGGTGGCTGCCGAGACGTTCGAGGATGCCGGACACGTCTGGGGCTTGGACCGGCTTGGCGATGTAGTAGGTGTCCGTGACCTCCTCGCTGGAGTGCCCGAGCTGCGCCGCCGCGCTCTTGGTGTCGGTCTCCTCCTTGATCAGGGTGGCGACGGTCTTTCGGAAGGTGTGCGGGGTGACCCAGTCGAGGTCAGCTTCGGCGCGGGCCTGGCGCCACTGACGGCGAACGTTGTTGGGTGAGAGCCAGGTGCCTCGTCGGGAGGCGAAGATCGCGTCGTGCTGGTTGTCCGCGGCGGTGAGTTTGCGGGCCATCAGCATGCCGACCGCGAACCGGGGGAGGACGATCCTCCGGTAGCCGGCGTCGCTCTTGGTCCAGGGCTGTCGGAAGAAGCCTTGCCCCTTGATGAAGACCAGCGTGCCGCAGATCGTGAGGGTCGGTCGTTCGGCGGCGAGGTCCAGGTCCTCCCAGCGGAGGGCGAGGATCTCGCCGATACGGGCGCCGGTGGCGAGCATGAGGTCGACGACATCGGCCAAGTCGCCGCTGTGCCGAGGCCCGGGCTTGCCAGGGATCGGCCGCTGCCATTCGCGGATGGCAGCGCGGACGGCTTGGAGTTGCTCGGGCGAGAGGACGACGACTGTGCGGCGAGGTTTGCGGAGTCGGCCGGTGTCGCGGACCGGGTTGGTGGGGATGGCGCCGTGGCGTACGGCCAGAGCGAACATCTGACTGAGGACGACCTTCACGCCTTTGGCGGCTGAGGGGCGGTCCTTGGCGATGCCGCGCAGGAACCGGTCGAGACGTCCGACGCTAGCTTCCCGGACTCGGAGGTTGCCGAGGGCGGGCAGGATCGAGGTGCGGACGCTGGTCGCGTAGCGGTGGATGGTCTGCGGCGCGATGCGCTCCTCGGCGGTGATCTCTTCGACCCACAGTTCGGCGAGGGCGCTGATGCGGGTTTCGCGGGTGATCTCGTCGTCGGTGGGGGTGGCACGGTCGCGGAGTTTGGCCTTCAGGGTCCGTTCGGCGGCCGGCCCGGTGGTGTCGGTGGCTTCGATGTCGCGGGTGATGCCGTCGTAGTCGCGGAACCTGGCGCGTGCCCGGAATCTTCCTGGGCCGAGTTTCTCGATCCGGATCTTTCCTGAGGTGCCGATGGCCAGCTCAGGTCGGGCCATTGTTCACCGCTCCGCGTCGGTGTGGTCTTCGAGCCAGCGCTCGACCTCGCTGCGCCGGTAGCGCAGGGTGTTGCCGACGCGGATGGCGCGAGGCCTTTGCCTCGGCTGTGCCAGGCGTAGAGCGTGTTCTTGGGCTTGCCCAGCCAGGCCGCGAGGTCGTCGATGGTCAGGAGCGGGTCTGGCCGCCATTCGGTGGCGGCGGGGCCGTTCATCGCCTGTCCAGGATGCTGGTCGAACCGGGCTGCTTGTACTGCGTCGTGCGGCTGGCAGTTGGCCGGCGGTTGTCGGCGCCCGGTCTGAATTCCGGGCCGGGTCGGGGTCGGGGCGGGCATGGGTCGTGCTTCCTTTCGTTGGCCCGGCGTTGCTGGGGCCGGGGGTGAACAGGGTCGTCGCTACGACCCGTGGACGCGGCATCTGACAGCTGTGGCCGTCTATCCATCCGTCGCGTCCGCCAGGGGTCAAGCCAAGGGGCTGGACCACCAGCCGACGGCAGAGCTTCGCCAACGACCTGACCCGCCCGCAACTGATCGCCGTGACCGACAACGTCAACCAGTCCAAGGGCGACCAGGACCCGTCGACGTGGCAGCCGCCGCTGTCGTCGTACCGGTGCACCTACAGCAAGATGTGGATCACCGTGAAGTCCAGCTGGGGACTGAGCCTGCAGTCGTCGGAGAAGTCCGCCCTGCAGAGCATGCTGAACACCTGCAGCTCCTAACCTCACCCACCCGCCTCGGAGCCTGACCCCCGCGAGCGCCGACGATCGGCAAGGCCTGAACCGCGAGTTGCCGCCGCGCCAACGCATCCCGCGAAACGGCGGTACCGACGTGCCGGAGGGCGGGTCGCCATACGGGCCCGGCCTCCAGCGTCACTCAATCGGTCGAGCCGCTAATGGCCGCCAGTTGGGCCGTCACCTCGGTGGGGCAGCGGCACCGTTGCGGGCCCACGGGCTGCCGTCGGCCCAGACGACCGCCGGCTCGTCAACGGCGTGCAGCAGGCCGTCGTCGGTGAGCTGCAGGACGGTCGGGCGCTGCGTCATCACGGCCACCGTGGACAGGAGCCACCACGGTCCGGCCGAGACGTCACATCTCGGCACCCTTCCCAATGGGGCCGGGCGTCGTGTCGAGTGCCCGCTGGTAGGTGCGACTCTTGCGCCTTAGAGGGCGTCTGATCTTGGTTGGCGAGGTTGGTCCGATTAGGTGGTTTCGTTTCGCCAGGTTGGGGTGGATTCTCGGGTGAGGTAGCGGCTCATTGTGTTAGCCATGGCCCAATGGATCATTGCCCTCGTGCGTTGAGGGAGAGTCTCGTAGTCGCGGACGAGTCGTCGGTGCTGCATTAGCCAGCCGAAGGTTCGTTCGACGACCCACCGGCGTGGCTGACGTGGAAGCCCTTGCCTGCCCGGGCGGTGCACCACCTCGGCGTCGATGCCCAGCCGGGGCGCCGTGCGCCCGGACCGCGGTGTTGTAGCCGCCGTCGACCCACGCCTTGACCACGCTCGGATGGTCGGCCGAAACGGTGTCGAGCAGGTGTCGGTCGCCGGCGGACCCGCAGATACCGCAGACCCGTCGCCCGCTGATCCGACCGCCGCAACCCCGCGAAGATCCCCGCCGCGAAGTCCTCCAACAGCGCCCGCACCCGAACCAGATCCCGCTCATCCACGCACCGCAGCCAAACACCGCCACGATCCCCGTACAAGCGACACGCCACAACGACTTAACAAAGCACTACTAGGTTTCTCCCGCAATCACACCGACGGTATTCCTTGCCCACCGGTCCACAAAGGCAACCCAATCCTCCGGCCAGATTTGGCTGCCCAAGGCATATCGGAGCTGCGGGCCGCCGGGCCGTCGCGCAGCCAGAGCCACTGCGAAGTATTGATTTGATTTGAGCTTCCACCATCCCACGTCGAGCTCGGCTTCAGTCTCGATGTAAGGGAGCATCAAGACCAACAGGGTCGCGAGGTGGATCCGATTGCTTGTCGCTTCCAGCACCTCTTCTCCGAGTTCCCACGGAGCGCCGTCATCATTGTTCGCAATCGTTCCAACTTCATCCAACCAACGCCTTCTGTCGATCCAGGGGATCGGCATAGAGATTAGTCGGCTTGCAAGAGCACTGGCCGCCGATTCGGCGCTATCGTTGTTGCCGCCCTCGCCAAGGATGACAGCAGCCGGAAGCCTGCCTCTACCCATGAACACGTATGACATGTAAAAGGGCTCCACGCCAAAGCTTTCCAGAACAACAGTCATCGCAGCCGTATCGCCTGCCATGAATTCTATCAACCCGGACCATGGCTCTAGCGCTCGCCACAACGCGAACTTCTCAAAGCAGTCTTCGAGAAGCTGCTCTCTCGCTTGTAGCCAATGGCTTCGCCGCTCGGCTCGCGCTATACTTCCGCCCAATATAGACGTAAGAACGAGATCTGAGGTCGACTCGCTCTCCTTGATATCCTGCGCCAACTGCTCACGGAGTGCGCGGATTATCAATGAGTAGTTACTGTTCAAGCTTGAGTTCATTAGGAAGTCAAGGGGGGAATCGGCGGACATGGACCGCTTGACCGAATCGGCTCCGTTGAAGAAGCGAAAGCGCTGTGACAGGTTGAATGTGCGGACCGACTCGAGCGCTGTGCTGACGATTCGTCCGATCGCCACGGGTGAAAGCGTGACTTGCCCCGTAGCTTCGGCCAGGAAGAGTGTCAGTAATTCTTTCTTGGAGTCTTGGGCGGCGTTATGTTGTTCCAGCGCGGCCTCCACCACCTGATCCGCCCCATCATCAGTGTTCCGATCTAGTAACTGCAGTGCCAGGTGAGCGACCACTGACCATTGCCCTTGGCTGACGCGGGGGGCGAGGTAGGCCCAAATTGCGTTTGGAGTCGGGTTGTGCCGGACAAGATACTCCGCCGCGAAGTACTCCATGAATGTCCGATGCGCAAAGCCGTAAATGCCTTCTGTCTCAGTGGAGCCGACCTCCGTCAACACCCAAGCCCGACCGGCGCAAAACTCCAAAAACTCCTCTGCCAACGCCCGTGCCTCGTCCTCCTCAAAGCGCTTGGCCTTCAGGTATTTAGCAAGGGACCTCGACACGTGATGCCTTGGCAATTCCGAGACATCGAGCTCCGCGAACATTAACCAGGCCAAGGACTGTATGGCTCCTCGAACGCGACCATCGAACTCGGTCGTCGACTGCACGCCGCGAATCCGGTCCCAGCGGTCGAACACCATGACTGCGCACCGCTCGTAAATTTGAGCGCGGTTGCGCGGGAGGTACTGCTCTGATGCGTACATTGCGCAGAGCAGCGAGAGAAGTAGAGGATTCTCGCGAAGGTCAGGGATTCCTTGGCTTTCACTTAGGAAGGCGTTGCTCAATCGATGGCTCTCGGCGGATTCCCCTTCCTGGTCAAGCTGAAACCATTTGCCGGAGTAGTCGATCACTTGGTTTTCGCCGAACGGCTCAATGACGTAGGACTGGAAGAGTGCTGGATCTAACGGAGCTTCAAAGTAGCCCACCTGCCGCGATGTCGCGATGACTGGCGTGAGTGGGTATAGGCGAACGAAGGCCTCTACCAGTTGAACTACGCGACGGCGCAACGCCACGTCAATTAACTCATCGAGCCCATCTAGGATAACAATTCCGCGACCGTTAAGTAGGTGATATTCCACGGTGGCACTGGACATTTCGATGTTGTACGGGTCCCGCGCCACATTGGTTAACTGTTGAACAAGTGTGCGTTCTCCCAGTCGTAATGCCTCCGATAGGTCCCGCAAGACTACGAGATATGGAACTTGTCCACAATCGGTCGATGCGACATCGTGTGCGAGCTTCGAAGCTAGCGTAGATTTTCCAGCACCCGGGTTGCCAAGAATTACCGATCGCTCGCCGATTCTGGTTAGCCGCCCGAAGGCAACATGCTCGCCAGCCTTTTGATTGGAGGATAGACTTGGTGCAACATACAGCTTTTCCCATGAGAATGTGCGACTCATGCCAATGTGTGCGAGCCGGATAGTGGCATGCGCAGCGGCAACCTGCGATCGCAGACGATCTCCCTGCTCGTGGTGGAGTGATAATTCTTCGATGTCCTTTAGTAGCCGACCATTGCGAGCGCCCATAGCGGCCACGTGTGCACGGCTCGCTACCTCTATGACGCTCAGCTGATCAAGACGTTTCAGCTGGGCTAATGCCGATTCGCAGGCGACGACCAGTGCGTCCATGACGACAGACGCAACCCCATAAAGCACGTCCGGCTCTGGTCGCATGGCATGATGCAAGCTTTGTCGGAGCTGCTCGCGCACCTCAGAGATGATCTCACTCTGATAGGACCCCTCGCCTGCCCGGTGGGCCAATAGTAATTGGAGGGTCAAATGCTCGAACTGTGGTGAGCCTATAAAAGCGGCCAATCCGCTGAGCTGTTCCGGTTTCAAACGCTCAAACAGGGAGTCCGCCACCTGTGTCGATACTACTGGATAGGCTGCCCACCGTAGCTTCTCTCGTCGCCTAACCTCGAATGCTTTGCCGGTCAACTTTGTCAGAAGTTGCCCTGCGGCTCGAGCCGTTTGCCCCTCCAACGTCGTAAGCACTCACAGAAGGTATCGGTGCCACTAACTTTGTGTCATCACCCACCTGGCCTCTTCAGGGGGGCTGCCTGGAGGGGTCCACTGGCAGCTTGATACTCCAACGTTAGCTGTCCTCTGAGCTGATCTATAACTCCGAGGGTCCCGTGGCACCCCTGGCGGCTGGAGTACTAGAACTGCGTGCTCTGCTGTGCGAGCAGCTCGGCCAAGCCTGCGTAACGACCTGGCGCACGGGTTGCTCAACGACTCCAAGTCGTGGAGTGCTGCAGCGGTCTACGCGTGGTGGTTGTGCCTGCGACTGGTGGTCGTGCCCTACTACGGCATGCTCATGAACGCGCTGGCGCCGGCCATCGTGGTGCTGACCAGGTGCAGGCAGAGAACGGTTTTGCGGGTGAGACAACGGACGGGGCGCCCGCTCCGCCGCCGGCATCCCACCCGGTGTAGCCGTGTGCGAGTAGCGCGGCCAGGAGCTGCCTGTCCCATGTCCGCTCATCGGCGTTGTGCCATCGGTGTTGCCGTGGGCACTGCCAGTTCGGTACCGGTTTTTCGGGGAGGAAGCACCCGCCGAGCGCAAGCTCGCCTGCGGCTGCGGCCTCCCTGGCTTGCGGCGCCGGGAGGCCGAAGAGCAGAGGGACGCCCGCCGCGTGGCAGTCGGGACAACACGGAATCACCTTTCCACCCGTACCGAGCCCACCTCAATTCGAAGCTAGCAGCGCTCGCTTCCTCTGCCTGCCCTGCGGGTTGTCGTCGATTTCTACGGTGTGGTTGCGGGCGTACGGCAGGGGAGGGACAGCCATGAGCATCTGCGTCGTGTGCCGGGCGGATCAGCGCACGGTGGTGCTCATCAGCTGCTGGGGCGTCCCGCACGGTGCCTCGGGGCATCAGGTCAACTACCGCTGGAGCAGCGTGGTGGCCTGCACGGAGTGTGGTGCTGGACTTCTGGTGCGCTTTGATCACGATTGCTTCCACCCGCCGTGGGAGGAGTCGTGGGACATGGACTGGTCGTGGCCGGTCGACGCCGACGGGGTCCAGCGGCTGATGTCTGCCATCGTCGGGTGCCCGGACCCGCTGCAGCCGTCCTGCGAATGTCCCGCGCACCGCAGGTTGCGGGACACCACCGAGAGACCGCCACCGCGTGACGTCCCGGTGACGGTCGTGTTGACCGAGGACGGGCTGCCGCAGGTCCGGTCGGTACATGATCTATGAAGCTGGCAGGACCGGTTGATAGACGGTCCAGACGTGGCGGCCGTTCAACCTTGGCCCCCGTTTACCCCCCGAAAACCCAGGCCAAATGTTGGCGAAGAGTGACGAGAGTCGGTGAGGCTTTGGGCGACGTCCTTGCAGCTCAATGACCACCTCAGGCAAGTAATGACAAGCCCCGCTTCGGCTACTTTCCGTTACAAGGGTTTTGGCAACCAATGACAAGTCCTGAGAGGACTCGACAAGAGGTCGTTTTGGGTTCAAGTCACTCGTTTCCCTGAGCGCTTGATGCCGGGTAGGCGCCGCGGAAGGCGCGTCGCGACGAGCTTGGCCGCAGCGGACTGCAGCGAGCGAATGCCGCAGCCCAGCTTAGATGGGCCGCCGGGATGCGGTTCAGGTGCTGTGCTGCCGACGTAGCGAGCAATCTCGATGGGTCGTCTTCGAAGGTGGATGAGGCTGGCCACCGCCGTATCTTTGGTCCACACAACCACGAGACTCAGCGGTGGCTGCTCCATGCCCACGGACAAACCACACCGCCACAGCAGGTCAGAACGGATCTCCTGCTGGGAGTACTAGCTTTCCTGCCCGCCGTCAAACGGGCGGAGACCCGCCAGCGGAAGATCGGCGAGTTCGTCGCGATGCTCGCCCGGCAGGAGACGATCCACCCGCAGAAGGCCAGGACCGCCACGTCGCAGTGATCGACCGCCGGCCGGGCCGGGCCGGGCAGGGTGCCTCGGCCACTGCGCGGCGAACCGTCCGGGCTGGCGGTCACCGGCCGGCCCGGGCGGTCCGCCGCCGGGCCTACTGCTCCAGCGTCGGGTAGTCGGTGTAGCCACGCGGGCCCGGCGTGTAGAAGGTGCTCTGGTTCGGCTCGTTCAGCGGCGCGCCGATCTCCCACCGGCGGGGCAGGTCCGGGTTGGCCAGGAAGTTCCGGCCGACCGCGACCAGGTCTCCAAGGCCACCGTCGACGATGCGCTCCGCGTCTGCCCGGGTGGTCACCGAGGCGAAGCCGTCGTTGGCGATGAACGGACCCCCGAACCGGCGCCGCAGGTCGACGATCAGGTCGCTCGTCGGGTCGGCCAGGGCGTGCAGGTAGGCCAGGCCGAGCGGCGCGATTGCGTCGACCAGCGCGCCATAGGTGGCGGCCACGTCGGCCGCGTCCTCCTCCACCACGCCCTGGATGTTGTGCGAGGGCGAGATCCGGATGCCGACCCGGTCGGCGCCGACCGCCTCGACGACGGCCCGGGTCACCTCGATCACCAGCCGGGCGCGGGCCTCCGGGGAGCCGCCGTACCCGTCGGTCCGCAGGTTGCTCGACGGCGCCAGGAACTGGTGCAGCAGGTAGCCGTTGGCGGCGTGCAGCTCCACCCCGTCCAGGCCGGCATCGACGGCGTTGCGCGCCGCCCGGACGAACTCCTCGACGATCCCCGGCAGCTCGTCGCCGCGCAACTCCCGCGGCACCGGGTACGCCTTCATCCCGTTGCGGGTGAAGATCTCGCCCGGGGCGGCGATGGCACTGGGCGCCACCGACTCCAGGCCGTCCTTGTTGTCGGGGTGGCCGATCCGACCCACGTGCATCAGCTGCATGACGATCTTTCCGCCGCCCGCGTGCACGGCGTCGGCGACGGCCCGCCAGCCCTCGACCTGCTTGGCAGAGTGGATGCCCGGCGTGTTCGCGTAGCCCTGGCCAACGGCACTGGGCTGGGTGCCCTCGGTGATGATCAGGCCGGCCGAGGCGCGTTGGCTGTAGTAGGTCGCGGAGATCTCCTGCGGCACCTGACCCTCGCCCGCGCGGTTGCGCGTCAACGGTGCCATCACGATCCGGTTGGTCAGTTCCAGCTTGCCCAGGCTGAACGGGCTGAACAGGGCTGTCATCGTGTCTCCGCTTCGTCGTCGAACGGACGTCTCGCGTACGCTGGCGTCCCGGCATTGATCAACTGGATAGCTCGGCCGACGATTCCCGGACGCGCCGTGACGCACGTCTCGGACCCTGGCCCCGTCGGTCCCAGGATGGGTGGGACCTGGTTGCGCAGGCCCGAGGCGGGCACCGTACGAGGTGCCGGCGGGCGCTCCGGCCGGCGGAGGAAGAACCATGATCGGCGACAAGCTGCCGGTGGCACCTACCGGATGGGTGACCTCGCCGTCACCCGGTTCGGCTACGGCGCCATGCAACTGGCCGGCCCTGGCGTCTTCGGGCCACCCAAGGACCGGGCCACGCCGTCGAGTGCTGCGCACGGCCGGCGAGTTGGGTATCCGGCACATCGACACGTCGAACTACTACGGCCTGTACGTCACCAACGAGATCATCCGGGAGGCGCTCGCGCCGTACCCCGACGACCTGCACATCGTCACCAAGGCCGGTGCCCGCCGTGCTGAGGAGGGCGGCTGGCCGCCAGCGCGGACGCCGGCCGAGCTCACCCAGCAGTGCACGACAACCTGCGCCGCCTCGGCCTGGACGCGCTCGACGTGGTCAACCTGCGGGTCGGAGGCATGAACTCGCCCGAGCCGGGCTCGATCGCCGAGCAGCTCGGCACGCTCGCCGAGCTGCGCGAGCGGGGCCTGATCCGGCACCTGGGGCTGAGCACGGTCACCGCCGAGCAGCTCGCCGAGGCGCAGTCGATCGCCCCGGTGGTGTGCGTGCAGAACTTCTACAACCTGGCCAACCGGCACGACGACGAACTGGTCGACGGCACCGCCCGGCAGGGCGTCGCCTTCGTGCCGTACTTCCCGCTGGGCGGCCTCTCCCGCTTGCAGTCGGACGTCCTGGAACGGGTCGCGGAGGGCCTCGGGAGCACGCCGATGTCCGTCGCGCTGGCGTGGCTGCTGCACCGCTCGCCGAGCGTCCTGCTCATCCCCGGCACGTCCTCGGTCGGGGCCTGGTGCGCCTCGCCGTGGGCACTGACCCCGACGCCCTGGTCAGTGGCCGTTACGCCAGCGAACGCGACTGGCGCCGGCGCGCTCGCGCATCGAGCGGTTGGCGGACGAGTTGCTCGACCGTTGCGGCGCGCTCACCGGCGTCGAGCTGACCGGGGGCCGTCCGCCGCGTTGCCGGCGGATGACGGAGGTCTGCGCGGCGGACGGTGGTGTGCGGGGAGGTCATCCGGGCCGGGCTCCGCTCCTCGCCCGGGCGTACGCCATCAGCGCCATCGAGAACCGGCGGTCCCGCTGGATCGCCGGATCCGTGCGGGCCAACTCCCGGTAGATGCCGACCGACTCCTCGGCCGGAGCCAGGGCCTCCGTGCGCCGTCCCAGCTCGGTCAGCCGGAGACTGAGGTTGCACAGCGCCTGCGCGGTGGCGGGCAGATAGACGGCCGGGTCGGCTTCGGCCAGGTGCCGGTACAGGTCCGCGGCTTCCCGGCAGGCGGCGAGAGCGTCTTCGTGCCGGTCCACCATCGACAGGTAGACACCCATGTTGTTCAGTGACTGCGCCAGTTCGGGCAGGTACGCGTTGGGAGGTGCGCCGGCCAGCTGTCGGGTGACGGCCACGGCTTCCTCGGCGAACCCGATGGCCTCCTCGCCGCGCCCCACCAGGGCCAGGAAGCCGGCGAGATTGTTCAGCGACTGGGCCAGGTCGGGCAGGTGGCTGGCGGGCTCGGCCCGGACCAGTTGCCGGGCGATGGACACGGCTTCCTCGGCGCAGGCCAGGGCCCGCTCCGGCTGGCCCAGCCTGTCCCACACCAGGCCGAGGTTGTGCAACGCCCTGCCGAGGTCGCCCCGGTGCGCGGTGGGGTTGGCCGCGGCGAGCCGTCGGTGCGCGTCCATGGCTTCCTGGAGGTGGACGAGCGCCTGTTCCTGCCGACCCAGCTCCGTCTGCGCCAGGCCGAGGTTGCCCACCTGCCTCGCGAAGTGCCCCAGGTAGGCGGTGGCCCCGGCCTCGACCAGCCGTCGGCCGATGGCCGCGGCTTCCCCGAAGAGCGCGAGGGCCTCCGTCCACCGACCCGACCCGGCCTGCACCTGACCGAGGGCGTTCAACGACCTGGCCAGTTCGGGCAGGTACGCGGCGGGGTTGGTGTCGGCCAGTTGTCGGAGCACCTCCGCGGCTTCCTGGCTGGGGGCGAGGGCCTCCATCGGCCGGCCCAGTTCGACCAGGGTGTTGCCGAGCGCGGTCAACGACCTGGCGAGTTCGGGCAGGTATGCGGTCGGGTTGGTGTCGGCCAGTTGTCGGAACGTGTCCGCGGCCTCCTGGCTGTGGGCGAGGGCCTCCTCGGGCCGGTGCAGGTGGACCAGGCTGTTCCCGAGGTTCTGCAGCGATCTTGCGAGTTCGGGCCCGTGGGCGGCGCGGTCGGTGTCGGTCAGACGGCGGCCGATGGTCACGGCCTCCTCGGCGAGTACGAGTGTCTCCGCGTGGCGGCCCAGCTCCGCCAGGAGCTTGATGGCGTTGTTCAGCAGCCCGGGGAGGTCGGGTAGGTAGCCGGTCGGGTCGATGTCGGCCAACAGGCGGCCGATGGTCACCGCCTCCTGGGCGTGGTCTAGGGCCTCGTCCCACCGGCCCAGGCTGCCCTGCACCGTGCCGAGGTTGTGCAGGGTTCTGGACAGGTGCGACAGGTAGGTGGCGGGATCGGTCCGGGCCAGCCGGCGATATGTGTCCGCGGCTTCCTGGCTGTGGGCGAGGGCCTCTTCCGGCCGGCCCAGTTCGGACAGCACCTGCCCGAGGTTGTGCAGCGATCGCGCCAGGGCGGGCAGGTGGGTGGCGGGGTCGGCGTCGGCCAGTCGACGGCGGATCGCCACGGCTTCCCCGACGGGTGCCAGGGCCTCGGCGTAGCGGCCGGCGTTGGCCAGTCGCCAGGCGCGGGTGGCGTGCAGGCGGGCCTGTTCCGCCGGATCGTCGGACTTGGTGAGCCGGCGCGTGGTGAGGATGTCGACGATCGCGGCGGCGCCGACGTCGAGGTCGACGTGTCGGTCGCCGGGCAGCAGCGCCTCGACCGCTTCCAGCGCGGTGACGTCGACGTCGGTCATGCCGGCCAGGGCGCTGAGGGTGGCGCTGCCGGCGATGATCGCGAGCTGTGGCCGGTTGCGCAGGAGTGGGTAGAGGTGGGCGGGCCCGAGGTGGGGCCAGCGGGCCGCGGCGGCGGTCAGGAAGGTGACGGCCCGCGCGGCATACGTCGCCGCTGTCGCCGGCGGCGGGGAGTGCCCCGACGCCGGCGACGGTTGCTCGTGCAGCAGTTCGTCCAGCCGGGTGGGGGCCCACGGGTCGGCCGGGTGATCGGAGCCGGGCAGGGTGTGCGCGATGAAGTCCTCGGCCAGCCGGTCCGGGTACAGCGGTTCGAGCACGGTGGCCCGACGGGGGTCGGCGGCCGGGTAGCAGCGGCTGTGGTCGCTGATGATCCGTTCGGCGGGCAGGTCCCGCTCGACCCGGCGCAGCAGCCCGGCGGCCTCGGGGTGCGGGAGTGGGCCGGCGAGGGCGGCGGTGAAGACGGTACGGGCCATGACATCGTCGGGTGTGCCGTGGTTCAGCCCGCGGGCGCGGCCCTCGTACAGATGGGTCCAGTGTTGACGTTCGCGGTCGAGCAGGTAGCGGGTCAGCAACTCGACCTGGGTGGGCGGTTGGGCGCCGGTCGCGCGGGTGTCGACGGCGACCAGCGCGGCGACGTGCACGGTGAGGGTGAGCCCGAACTCCGGATCACCCAGGTCGAGGAGTGGGGGGACGGCGTCGGGACCGGAGAGTCCGTAGACGGCGGCGAAGCTGTCGTGGGCGGCGGTGAACATGGCCCGCCGAGCGTCCTCGTCGTCGGGAAGCGGACCCAGGTAGTGCTCGGACGTGCCGGCCCGGACGCGGGGATCGTCCAGGTTGGCGCGCAGTGCCGGCCACGTGGACGCGCTGCGTGCGACCATCAACACCCGTGCTGGTTTGTCGGCCCGATGGAGCAGGGCGTTGCGCAGCAGCCAGAGCAGGCTGGACAGCGGGTACCGGTCGGCGTAGTCGACGATCAGCAGCACTCCCCGGTGGCGGTCCGGCCGCAGGTCCTCGCTGCCCAGCAGGGCGCTGGGCGTGCCCACGTGGGGCACCGCCGTGACGACCTTCCAGCCCTCGTCGGCGGCCTGGGCGGCGAGGTGGGCGGCCAGCCGGGTCTTGCCCCGACCGCCCGGGGCGTGCAGCCAGCGCACCGCCAGTCGCGGCCCGGTCTCCCGCCAGGTGCGCAGCTCGTCCCGTTCGGGCTCGCGGCCGGTGAACGGGACCACGCGGGCGTGCGCGTTGAGCATCCGGGAGGGCATCTCGCGCAGCCAGCTCCAGTCCGGCGGGTCGGGCCGGCGGTGCTCCTCCAACAGATACAGCGGCGTCCCGTCACCGAAGACGTGCAGGTCGGCGCCGATCACCCCGTACGCGGTGCCGGCGACGGCGGAAACCTGCTGCTGGACGAGGAGGGGGTCAACGGTCATCGGGCTGACCCGGGTCGGGTACCGGGCCGCTCGGGTCAGCTTCCGGCGGGGTGGGGTGGTTGACGATGCTGCCGAACATCACTCCCTGAGCGGTCGCGCCGGAGGCGGTCGCGGTGATGTGCTGGATCCACTGCTGCTGCGCGGTGGGTAGCCGGGTCACCAACTCGTCACGCAGGTCACGCACGCCGTCGGCGGTGACCGGGTCTTCCTCGACCAGGTCTGACAGCCGCGTCTGCCAGGCCGGCAACAGCCGTGCGCGTACCTGGTCACGCTGGGCGGGAGGGGCTTGTTCCACCTCCGCGGCCAGGGCGTCCAGCCGCCGGACCGCGGCGGTCTCCCGTCGCGGGTCACCGCGGCCGAGGAGCCGGGCGAACCCGGAGCGTGCCCCCTGCCACACGTCCGTCGCGGCCGCCTGCACCAAGACCGCCGCCGCGGACGCGCCCAACCCCGCCAGCCAACCGAGATCCACGTTCTCCTCCTCATCCGAAGGAATCGAGGCGTTTCCACGCTAGCAAGCCGGCGCGACGCGGGGTCCGGGCTCGGGCTCCGGGATGAGTCGGGAATCGGTCGGCGCGCTATGCCGGCTGCCGAGGCCGGAAACCCCCAGCCGATCGGCTGGGGTTTCCGGCACGTGCGGGCTCGCTCGACGGACGGGTAACCGCCCTCGCCGAGGAGATCACTACCCTCGACCGGCGGCTGGCACCGCTGGTCCGCCAGACTGCACCCCGCCGCAGCGCCCTATTCGGCGTCGGCGCAGGTTCGACAGGACAGTTGGCTAGCGAGCCCTGTCGTGGCCGCCCTTCTTGTTATGTAGGTATGCGTCCGACTCGGCGAGAAATTGTTCGTAGCTCGCCCGCGCCACCCGTTCGGTATTAATTCGGCTCGCGACGGATCCGCCACCACCCACGCAGTCGTCAAGAAAGCGCGCTAACTGTTCGATGGCTTCGAGGAGCATTCGGATGCGATAGAGTTTCTCGCCCCGCCCAGTCTCAAGGTAAACCTGGATCAAGGGGTCGAACCAAACCCGGGTACTCGGCTTGGACAGCAGGTCGCAGAACTCTCGATAGCTCCGCAGTCGTTGCTCCTCGCGATGCCAAAGATCGTGACCGATGCTGTTCTGCAACACGTATGGAACTCCGCGGCCCTTGAGGAATCCGATCTGGACTCGCAGCAGCAGTTCCGCGAGTCTTGTGTCCCCCGACGCGGTTAAGCGCAGGTGCGGCACGTTGTCCCGAACTCTTCCCGTATGCACGAAAAGACACGCACCTAAGTAGACGGCTGAAATCAGGCGTGCGCCTTCGCCCGTAAACCAGCTTGCAGTCTTGCTGGAAACCTCCTCCGGTAAGGTCACGACGTCCAACTCGGTGAACCGGCCGTCTGCCGCCTCGACGCGTTCTAACGTGTCGGCCAAACGGAAGTGGTTCTCGACAAGATGGAAGCGCAACGGATTTAGGTACGTCTCACGGAGCAACCGGAGCTCGGCGTCCAAGGCGCTCCGTCGTTGTTGGCGAGCAGCCAGGTACGCCGACAAGATCGCGACGGCTAACGATGCGGCAGCGCCAACCGTTGCAGGGACGATGACGTTCATCATGCGTCCTCCCTATGCCCATCGGCCGCCGCGTCTACTCGGCAGCAGCGACGATGACGTTCATCATGCGTCCTCCCTATGCCCATCGGCCGCCGCGTCTACTCGGCAGCAGCGACGACGCTATCGGCCAGACGCAACCGCAGTCGGCGCACCACAGGGCCCCGCTTCTCCTCCCACCCACCGGCAGCGAGGGAAGCGACCATGGCAGGCTGAGGCGGGAAGCAGGCATCAAACGATGTTGCCGCACCGACGTCGTCGGTGTGTTCCCCAACCCCGAAGCTCTGCTCCGCCTCGCCGGCGCCGTGCTGGTCGAAGCCCACGACGAATGGCAGACCGGCGACCGCCATTACCTCGCCGAAGGCACCATGGCACTGATCACCACACCCACACCCACCGTCGCGACAACCGAACTGGCAGCCGCATGACCACCATCGCCTGGCCCGACCGCAGGGCCGACATCATCACAGCCCTGTCCATCCTCGCGACCCTCCGCCCGCACATCCCGACGCCGTGGCCCGGCCTGAACGAAGCCGTGCACTGGCTCATCGACGACACCTTCTGGGACCAGCGCTCACCCAGAAGTGATATCGGCACCATCGTCGGCGACGCCAAGGAGGCCGACGCGATCACCGCAACACTCAAACCCCTGTCCGCCATCCTCGACGAACTCGGACCCACCGCAGCCGACGACGACTACCTCACCCACCCCCGATGGCACGAGGTCACCCACGCCGCAGCCGACGCTCATCAACTCATGGCTGGCCAAACGCCAGCTCGACCCGAACATTGAACAAGGAGCAGAGACTCACGCTCTACACCACGCCACGGGACGTGACGCCATGGCCCCCCGAAAACCCAAGCCAGATGTCGACGAAGAGTGACAAGGAACGGCGAACGGCTAGTGACGTCGTTGCAGCTCAGCGAACACATCAGGCAAGTGATGACAAGGCCGCTCCGGCTACTTTCCGTTACAAGGGGTTTTGACAACCAATGACAAGTCCTGAGGGGACTCGACAAGAGGTTGTTGTGGGTTCAAGTATCCTCGGTCCCAGGCGGGGTGGCACTGGCAAGTGCCGCGTTGCCACGTTAGTCGATACGCGTAGGGGGAGTGAATGCAGCGAGCGTGCCCCTTGAATACCTTGGCGGGCCCCCAGCGGCGACCCCGAAAGGCCTACTAGCTGCCGGGGGACCTCAGGGCCTGGCAACCCCTCGATCCAGGTGGGCACCGGACCGTTCCCGGTCGAGTTCATCTCGGCGGTAGTAGGTGGGGGAGTGGCTGCACAGTTGGCAAGCGAGGACCAGTGGCTGATCGATCCGCCCGGGCGGCTTCTCGCCGCAGCACAGGGGCAGGCTTTCGATCTCGGGCGCTTTCGCCTGCGCGACGACTGCGTCGTATCGCCGCTCGCAGGCTCGTTCTGCAGGCCCGTCGCGGTGCGGGGCGCTTCCGGTCTCGGCCAGGTCGAGGGTTGCGCCGCGTTCGGCCGTGACGGTGGCGTGGGCGTCGGCGGGGATCCAACTGACGCGGTCGCGGTGCCGATACGGCAACCAGGTCCCGTAAAGGATGCCCTCCAGGAGATGGTCCAGGTGAGGGCGTGGGCCGCAGGGGAACATGGCGGTTGTGGCGGCCTTCTGCCGGCTGTAGCTGTGCGGGTTCAACGTCGGGTACAGGTGCAAGCGGCCACACGGCCGGGCCGTGCGGGTGACCGGGCAGCGAGTGGTCCCGGTCCAGAGGTCCGCCCAGCCGCACCGGTGCGGTTCGAACGTGATGGCGCCGGCGCCGATCTCCAGGCGGGTCTCGGATAGGTACATGCGGTGGTCGTCGAGGGCTGGCACGGACAGGTGCGGCACCGGGTGCAGGAAAGCGATGTCGCCGGCGCCGCGGTCGGTGGTCCACACCACCCGGTCGCCGGCCTTGCGGAGCGCTCGCTGCCGCGCTCGGATGGTGCGGGGGGTCTCTTTGGAGTGCTGGATCTCCCCGGCCACGGTCAGGACCGGACCGATGGCCAGGACGTCCGGGCGGCGGCGGGCGCGTGGCCGCCAGACCTCGACCTCGACGGTGCCGCCGACGGACTCCCATGTGCGGGCCTTGCGCTCCTTCAGCGCCTTGTGGGTGTCGGTCTCGGGCTTGTGCTCAGCGTGGGGTGAGCGGCCGTTCTCGTGGCGGAACATCGGCCCGTGCTGTCCTTCGACGAAGGTCAGCCAGACCGGTGCGCGAGGGAGCCCTCTTTGGGCCTGATGGCGCATGCAGAGCAGGCAGAGCAGCTTTTGGCCGCCTGCGCCGTGGGGGCGGTCGTTGGCGAGCCGTTCGCGCAAACCGGGTTGATCGGGGTGTCCCCAGAGCGCGAGCCGCGGCTGCAACTCGACCATGGCCGGCACGTAGAACACACCGTCGTTCAAGGCAAGTGGGTCGAGTTGCTCCCAGACTGGTCGGGTCACGCGTCCCCCGGACGGTAGTCCTACCAAGCAGCCGTTCGAGTCGCTGAGTTACGGATTGCATACTCAAGGTATCGGTCCGCGGCTATCTTCGACAGCGAAGTGAGGGAGCGGCTGTTCGGGCTACAGACGAGCCGGTTGGTACTGTGCCGACGGAGGCTCCCGCTATGTCGACCGATGATTCACCGCAAGAAGCGACCGAAGCTGCCGTCGCCGAGCTGCTGCGTTTAACCTTCCTGTGGATCCGCGCAATGTCTGCGCAGCCGACCGAGGGCCAATCAACGGAAGAGCTCATCAAGCTCCACGATCAGATCCATGATTTAGCGGACATCTGCCACAACTTGCCGGCTCTGCTCATGCCGAGCAGGCGGCACAATCTTATGGCAGGGCTTCGCTACCAGTGGGGCGTATCCGCGCAACGCGAGCGTGACTGGATGACCGCCTGCTGGGATCGTGTCGGTTATGACTACGCCTGGCTAAGTGATCTGGAAGCGGAACAGCCGGCCGCCCGCACCGACAACGGCGCCGCCGGCGAGTAGGGCCCTGAGTCCTACGATACGGGGATGGCCTCCGGTGGCCAGGGCTACTCGCCCCGGGACTCTCGGCAACTCTTGGGATGCCCCGGCCAGTCCGGTGCCCCCCGTTCCGCCGCTCGCCGCACCGGATGGCCGTCGATCAGCCTTCCAGGAGTGCCCTGCCACGAACCGTCGGATTGATGTCGTTTGACGGGCAATGCATCGGCTTTTTGATGGTTGAACGTCTGCGTGAGAGTGACGCTGTGTCGATCGTCGTGCCGGGTTTGGCTGATCTTGGCTGAGTCGTCCTTGCAGTTTGTGCTGCCCCTTGCTCTGGTCCGTTAGTGATCTTTACTGTCAGCGCACTCTGCTGACCTTGAGGAGACTGCGGTGGCCGGTGCGTTTCGTGGATCCGCCATGGGTGTTGCGGCTGTGGGCCGTTGGGCTCGACGCAGGTCCTCCCTCGCAGGCTTGTTGACGTTCAGCATGATGGCGTCGCTGCTGTCGGCGGTGCCCCCGCAGCCGGCGATGGCATCGCCGGCTGCCCCGGCGGGTGCCAGTGCGGTGAAGCCTTCTCAGCGCGCCGGGTCGGCGACGTTGCCATCGCACGAGGCGCCGACCGCGCGGACGTCGTTTGCCGGATCGGCCGGGGGCAGTGCGTCTCGGCCGCCGGTTCCGGGCGCGGTCGGCGCCGAGAAGACGTTCCCTGCGGTGAAGGTGCCTGGGGAGGGTAAGTCTGGGCAGGAGGCGTCGTCTCTTCGAGAGGTGGGGGGCGCTACCGGTGGTGTAGTCGCAGGCCGGTCGGTCGAGCGGTCGGATGCCCGTACGGAGCGCACGACCGAGTTCGCCAATCCAGACGGTACGAAGACGCTGCGGGTCTATGACGGTCCGGCGTTCATCCGAGACCGGGCTGGAGCATGGAAGCCCATCGACAACCGGTTGTCTCGACGGGCCGATGGACGGTACGCGCCCGCGTCCGCCGCGGATGTGACTGTCGCATCGCGTAGCGATGATCCGCAGGTGGCGACGTTGTCGTTCGGCGATGACGCTTCGGTGTCCTTCGCGCTCGCCGATGCGACCCGGGTGTCGTCCTCGGTTGAGGAGTCGACAGCCACGTTCGTTGGTGTGCGTGCGGCGTCGGACGTGAAGCTGACGCCGATGGAGTGGGGCCTCAAGGAAGAGATCGTCCTGCACTCCGCTGCCGCACCGACGACGTGGACCTTCCCGCTGACCGTCAACGGCGTCACTCCGGCGCTTAACGACGCCACCGGTGAGGTGGAGTTCACCGACACCAGCGGCGAGGTGCGGGGTGTCATTCCTCCCGGTTTCATGGTTGATTCGAACGTTCACCCGCGTCGGGGTACGGGGGAGCGGACGGACAACGTCCGGTACTCGCTGCAGCGTCAGGTCTCCGGGTGGACGTTGCAGGTCGACCTGGATGCCCAGTGGTTGCGGGATCCGGCGCGGGTGTTTCCGGTCATCGTCGACCCATCGTTCACCGACAACGCGGAGACCGACGACACGTATGTGTCGAAGCGTGATCACGCGAACCGCAACAACTCCGCCGAGGGTGACCTGTTGGTGGGTACCTACAACGGTGGCACCGAGCGGGCCGCGTCCTACCTGCACTTCAACGATCTGAAGGCGTCGAGGCCGAACCGGTACGTCCTGGGCGCGACGTTGCAGCTGTGGAACTTCTGGTCCTACTCCTGTAAGTCTCGCAGCGTCAACGTGTACGCGGTGACCAAGTCGTGGTCGGGGTCGACGACCAAGACGTGGGCGGGGCCGTCGTACGACTCGGCGAGCCGGGTCGGTACCGGCTCGTTCGCTTACGGCTACTACGACTGCCCGAGCGGGAACTGGGCGGGCTTCTCACTCCCGCCGGACCGGGTGATGAAGTGGCTGCACGGCACCGAGTCGTTCTACGGGCTGACGGTGCGGGCGTCGGAGACCGACAGCTACGCCTGGAAGCGGTTCGCGTCGGCGAACTTCACGAACTCCACGGCCCGCCCGTACATCGACCTGAACTACTCCGACCAGGGCGCCAAGTACTCCCTGCCCTCACCGAGCTTCAACCCGCCGGTCACTGCCGCGTCGGCCGGAAAGATCACCGCACGGGTAACGAACTGGGGCACGACGACCTGGACGCCGACCAACGGCTACCGGCTGACGTACAAGATCCTCAGCGCCGGTGGGACCGTCCTGCGCAACGGGCCGCTTTACACGATGCCGAAGAGCGTCGGCTCGCACCAGTACGCCGACGTGCCCATCCAGGTCGAGTCGCTCGGGTTGGGCACCTACACCCTCCGCCTCGACATGGTGAACCCGTCCGGCGCGTCCTTCAACAGCACCTACGGCATCCCATTCGGCCAGAGCACCTTCACCGTCAGCAACGGCGCACCGACCATCGGCGACGGCGGGGTGTTCCCGCCGCACAACGGCTTCACCGACTCTCTCACCCCGAGCCTGTGGGTGGACTACCTCGACCCCGACAACACCCCGGCCGGCGGCCGGCAGGTGAAGTTCCGCATCTGCAAGGGCACCCCCGCGGCCCCGTCCGGCTGTCAGAGCACGGCGTGGCGGTCATCGACGGCGTGGGCGGTGCCCACCGGGATGCTGACATGGCAACAGCCCGCCCACTGGTACGTCACCCTGTCCGACACGCAGGCCTCCACCCCGGAACTCGGGCCGTACGTGTTCACACCGACAGTGGCGCAGCCAGAGGTGTCTAGCCATCTCGCCTCCGCCGGCAACGACCCGGAGGTAGCCGGCCTCAACCCGTACGTCGGCAACTACTCCACCACGGTGACCGACGCCGCCGTGCCGGTCGCCGGACCCGCATTGACGATGACCAGGACTTACAACTCGCAGGATCTGCGGGCATCCGGGGCGTTCGGCGCGGGTTGGAGCAGCCCAATCGACCAGCGGCTGAGCACCGACTCCGACGGCTCGAACAACGTGCTGGTGACGCTCGCTTCCGGCGGACAATTGCGCTTCGGCCGCAACCCGGACGGCACCTACGCCTCACCACAGGGATCACCCCTGACCCTGGTCGCCGCCGGCAGCCCGACCGTCTGGACCCTGCGCGACTCCACCGGGACCCGGAGAATCTTCGACGCCGGCGGCAGGCTCACCTCCGTCGCGGACGCCGACGGCCGTACCCAGACCTACACCTACAACAGCAACAACGAGCTGACCACGATCACCGACAACGGCAGCAACCGGGCGCTGCACCTGACCTGGACCGCAGGGCACGTCACCTCCGTCGCAACCGACGCCCCCGCCAACGGCCAGCCCGCCCCGACGTGGACCTACACCTACACCGGCGACAGCCTGACCCAGGCCTGCACCCCCCTGTCGGCACAAGCGTGCACCACCTACACCTACACCACGTCGTCGCACTACCGCTCCGTCGTCACCGACGACAACCCGGCCGCCTACTGGCCCCTCGGAGAGCCAACCGACACCCCCGACGCCACCAACGTCGTCGCCACCAAAGCCGGTGACCGCGACGGCTCCTACCAGGACGTCACCCTCGGCGCGGCCGGGGCACTGGCAGGCTCTCCGGACACCGCCGCCGACTTCGGCGCCACCAGCACCACCGCCGTCGAATTGCCCAGAAACCTGACGAACACCTCCATGGGTGTGGCCGTGGAACTGTGGTTCAAGGCCGGCACCGGCGAGAACGGCGTGCTGTTCGGCATGCAGAACACCGACCTCAGCCACACCCCCTCGCAGACACTGCCCATGCTCTACGTCGACACCAACGGCGTCCTGCGAGCCAAGATCTGGACCACCACCCAAAGCCAGACCCAGATGACGTCCGCGGCCCGCGTGGACGACGGGCAATGGCACCACATCGTGCTCTCCGGCGCCGTCGACGCCCAGCAGCTCTACCTCGACGGCGTCAAGATCGGCCAACTGACCGGCCAACTGATCGACTACCGCGACATGGCCCACGCCTCCATCGGCAACGGCCGCGGCGGCAGCGGCTGGACCGGCACCCCCACCGGAAACTTCCCCTTCACCGGCCTCATCGACGAAGCCGCCTACTACAAGCACCCCCTCGGCGCCAGCCAGATCTCCGCGCACTGGGCCGCCCGCACCCCGACCCAACGGCTCACCGCCGTCACCGATCCCGGCGGCCACACGGCCCTCACCGTCGCCTACGACGGTCCGAGCGGCCGCGTCACCACCCTGACCGACCGCAACGGCGCCACCTGGGACCTCGGCAACCCCACCCCGGACAACGGCAACCGCGTCGTCGTCCTCGCACCGGACAACGCCGAACCCATCACCTACCGCCACGACATCGACCACGGCGGTCGCCTCGTCAGCCGCGAGGACACGTTCGGCGAACAGAAGTGGACCTACAACGCCCGCGGATTCGTCTCCAAATACACCGACGCCAACAACAACACCACTACCTACGACACCGACACCCGCGGCAACGTCCTCGGCCGCACCACCTGCAGAACCAGCACCGAATGCAACACCAGCTACGCCGGCTACTACCTCAACGCCACGAACCCACTCGACCCGCGAAACGACGTGCGGACCTGGACGGCAGACGCCCGCTCCGCATCCGCCACCGACACCACCTACCGGGTCACCCACACCCTCGACGCCATCGGCCACATCACCGCCGTCAGCTACCCCGCACCCGCCGGCTACTCCACCTCGCCCACGGAGTCCTACACCTACTCCACCGGCACCGAGGCCGCCGAACCCGCCGGCACCGGCACCATCCCGGCCGGACTGCAACTGACCGCGACCGCCCGCAACGGCAAGACCACCAACAGCTACTACAACTCCGCCGGCGACCTCGTCCGCACCGTCGACCCGGTCGGCTTAACCACCACCTACACCCGCGACGCGCTCGGGCGCATCACCACCATGACCATCGGCCCCGCCACCGGCAACGCCTTCAGCACCACCAGCTACACCTACAACCCCCTGTCCCAGGTCGCCACCACCACCGGCCCACCCGTCACCAACGCGGTCACCGGCATCATCCACCAGGCCAAGACGACAAACACCTACAACGACCTCGGTCTACGCACCCGACAGGTCATCGACGACATCGCCGGCGACGACCCCGACCGCACCTGGACCTGGACCTACGACCCCGCCGGCCGCCCCGACCTGACCACCACCCCCGACACCAGGACGGTCGACCAGGACTACGACAGCAGGGGAGACCTGACCAAGGTCACCCAACCCAGCGGCCTGGCATACGAGTACACCTACGACGAAGCCCACCGCCGCACCGAAACCGCCGCCGTCGGCACCGGCGTCGACCCGATGGACCCCAACGCCACCCGCCTCGTCACCGACGCCCGCGCCTACGACCCCGGCGGCCGCCTCGCCTCCGTCATCGACGCCATGGGCCGCGAAACCGCCTACACCTACTACGGCGACAACCTGCCCGCCACCAGCAGCAGAGTCCGCCGCAACGCGGCCGGCGACATCATCAGCGAAACCCAGCTCAGCAAGAGCGACTACAACGCCGCCGGACAACCCAACCTGCAGATCGCCATGGGCGGCATCAGCACCACGACGATCTATGACAAGGCCGGCTACATCAAGGAAGAACACCTCGACCCCACCGGCCTGAACCGCGCGGTCACCTACAGCCGCAACCTCGACGGCACCATCGCCACCCTCACCCGCACCGGCGCCGCCTCACCGGGCCGAGCCGAATCCACCAGCTACACCTACGACGACATCGGTCGAGTCCTGACCGAGACCGTCGCCAATACCGGCGGCACCCCCGCCACCCTCACCACCGCCTACCAACGCGACACCCGCGGCCTCGTCACCCAGACCACCGACCCTGCCGGCGTCACCACCACCATCACCTACGACCCACTCGGCAACCCGGTCACCACCACCGGTGCCACCCGCACCGTCTGGAACAACGGTGCCAGCACCAACGCCGCACCCGTCACCACCATCGGCTACAACACCTTCGGCGACACCACCCACACCCGCGACGCCAACGGCAACACCACCACCACCAGCGTCGACCCCGCGGGCCGCCCCACCACCGTCAGCCTGCCCACCTACACCACACCAGGCGGCGTCGCCCTCACCGGCACACACCACACCACATACAACAACCAAGGCCTGGTCGACCACACCACCGACCCCCTCGGCCGGATCACCGCCTACACCTACAACCCCTACGGGCAGCCGCTCACCCGCACCCTGCCGGACCCCGACGACGACGGACCCAAAACCACACCAGTCTGGACCTACGGCTACGACCGAGTCGGGGAGCTGCTGTCCGCGGTCGACCCCACCGGCGGATCGGCCTCGGCAACCTACAACGACCTCGGTCAACAGATCACCTCCACGATCAGCGACCGCACCACCGGCAACACGCTCTACCTGACCACCAACCTCGGCTACGACCCGGCCGGAAACCTTACCACCGTTACCACCCCGCTGACCTACGTCACCACGACCGCATACAACGCCGCCGGCGAGCCACTCAAAGTCACCGACCCCACCGGCCGGTTCACCCAGTACACCTACGACATGGCCGGCCGGCCACTCACCTCGGTGAAGGGCAAAGACACCACCTACGTCGACCCGGTCACCACCCAGGCCTACGACCTCGCCGGCCGCCTGACCGCAACCACCGACTGCACCACCACCACAACCGGCGCCTGCGCCACCACCCTTCGCAACGCGACCGCCTCTTACAACGGCGCCAGTCAGCCGCTCACCGTCACCAGCGGCGAAGGACGCATCAACCAGTACGGCTACGACACCGCCGGTCAACTCGCCGCCATCACCCAACGCGTGAACCCCACCGACGCGGCCACGGCCGTGACCGTCGAACTCGGCTACGACCTCGTCGGCCAACGCACCCGCATGGTCGACGGCAACACCAACGCCACCACCTACACCTACACCCCATGGGGCCAGACCGCCTCCGTCATCGAACCCGCCACCACTGCACACCCCGACCTCGCCGACCGCACCTGGACCACCACCTACGACGCTGCCGGGCAACCCGTCACCTACCGACTCCCCGGGAACGTCAGCCGAATCCTCACCTACGACAAACTCGGCAACCTCACCCAGGAAACCGGCAGCGGAGCAGAAGCCACCACCGCCACCCGCCAACTCGGCTACGACCAGAGCGGTCGCATCATCAGCGTCGGCGGACCCAACGGCACCACCAACTACGCCTGGAACGACCGCAACCAGCTCACCAGCGCCACCGGCCCGGCGGGCGACGCCTCCTACACCTACGACGGCGAAGGCAACCTCACCAACCGCACGGACTCCGCCGGCACCGCGACCTTCACCTACAACACCGCCGGCGCCCTCGCCACTGTCGCCGACCCCCTCACCGGAGTCACCGCCACCAACGTCTACAAGAACAGCGGCCAACTCGGCCAAACCACCTACGGCACCGGCGGGCCGACCCGCGCCTACACCTACGACAGCCTCGGCCGCCTCGCCACCGACACCTACAAAAAGCCCAACGGCACCACCACCGCCTCCACCACCTACACCTACGACAAAGACGACCTAGTCCTCACGAAGACCACCACCGGCGTCGCCGGCGCAGGCACCAACACCTACGGTTACGACGGCCTCGCCCGACTCACCAGCTGGAAATCACCAACCAACCAACAGACCACCTACGGCTATGACAACGCCTCCAACCGCACCACCGTCACTAGCCCCGCAGGCACCCGGACCACCGCATACGACTCGCGCAACCGCGCCTCGACCGCCAACGGCGCCGGCCAAGCCGCCGAATCTTGGACCTGGACCCCCCGGGGCACTCTCTCCACCCACACCACCGGCGTCACCGTCGACACCAACATGTTCGACGCCTTCGAACATCTCACCCAAGCCAGCAGCACCGGATACACCGTCAACTACACCTACGACTCCCTCGACCGCCTCGCCCAACGCAACAGCCTGCCCTTCCTGTACAACGACCTGACCAACCAGCCCGTCCGCACCCCTGACACGCCCGGCCAAAACTCCGCGATCCTCCACGACCCCTACGGGCAGCCACTGTCCGATAAGGGCAGCATCGTCGCTGCACGGAACCTGATAGCTGACGGCGTACACGACGACCTCACCGCCGCCACCAATCCCACCACCGGCGACCTCGCCGCGTCTCGCACCTACCAGCCCTACGGCCAGACCACTGCGGCCACGGGGACGCTGCCGCTCGGTTACCAAGGCGGCTGGACCGACCCCGACACCACTCAGACCAACGCCCATGCCCGCTGGTACAACCCAGCAAGCGGAACCTTCTCCAGCCGTGACACCTGGACTCTGGCCCCCACTTCTCCGTCTGCCGTCAATCGGTACGCATACGGTGGCGACGATCCCGTCAATACGACGGACAAGAGCGGGCACTGCATGGATGGCGACCCGATCTATTGCTTCATTGAAGGCGTCGGCACCCTCGGTCAACTGATCTACGAATTTTGGGAGGGTGACCCCGCAGGCGACCCGTGCTACGGACGTAACGGAGCCCGCCCGGATGCCCCAGCGTGGTGTCGAGGAAACGCAGGGGCATCCATCAGCCTCCCCAGCATGCACTATTGCGAAAGGAATCGACACTCGGCGTCATGTAGGTCCTACTACGAGCCTGCGTTGACTGCTCCTGGTCCTGGTCCTGGTTATAGGCCAGGTCCGGGCGGGCGCGGACCGTGTAGCCGCAACTGCACGTCCCCACCAACCGTTCCTCCCTGCGTAACGGCCTCGAGGGCGGCAGGACTGAACAACGGAGAACTCTGCCGCACCCCATGGCTGGTAGATGTCGATGACCGACCCGCTCCAGGCGGCAGTGCCCGACCGGGCACCGAGCCAATGCTTCCGCCCGGTAGTCAAATCGGCAACGATCCGAGCAGTGGCCGGTCCCCCTCCGTGCGCGGTGACGAGCACCAGGAGAGCGCGCCAAATGGAAGTGGATCAAGTGGGCTGACTCCGCACTCGGGTTGGCCCGAAGAACCGATTCCGACAGATTTCTCGCCGAACATCGTTTACCGTGCGATCCGGACCAATGAGGACCCGAGTGTTGGGCTGCGTGCTAAAGGTGAGGGCGACGTGCCTCCTTGGCAACACATCCTAGCTGCACCACAGGACTCGCCATGGATCTCGACCACCAAGGACCCCAAGGTCGCCTTCGGGAAGTATGGTGGTAAAGACGCAAAGAAGAGTAGAGGGGTGGTCAGGATTGACTTGACCAAGATTGACTCCCGCTACGTAGACGCGGCAAACGGTTTGTACGTGCCGGATGGTTACCAATGGCATGGCATAGGCGACACTGCTTTCCGCGATCGGGAGGTTTTGATCCATGGCTACATTCCGCCGGAGGCCATCACTGGATACTGGCCAGCGAGTTGATGTGAGGACGGCGTGGATATCGAAGACGTATCAGAGCGGTTGCGATTCGAGTGGTCTGCTGAAGGCGGATTCCTCTATGGATTGCGATTCGGGGGATTCGAAGAGGAATCCGCGGAACGATTCCTCAGGCTCCTGAGGGAGATTAGTAGCGACGGTCCGGATCGATTCGACCCAAGGGTTGTCGGTAGGGTTTGGATGATCCCTTACTACATGTTGTCACACATCACAAACTCAAGGAGCCTCGGCATGGATGTCGCAGATAGGGAGGGGGTGCTCCGTCAGGCGAATGACATTCTTTCCGTTTTCTTTGGCGGCCCGGTAAAGTAAAATTTTTCGATGCTAATTCGCTATCAGCGCCAGCTATCATATTGGATTTCGGACTGTGATATTGAGGAGCCTGTCGGCCCACTTGATCTGAAGGCTTGAGCCGGAAACCCGTGGGACCAGCTTGTCCATCAAGCTTTCCGCGTAGGAGCGAGACAGATTCGTCGCCACGCACACCGGCCCGGCAGGAGGTCTGGACCTCCTGCCGGGAAGTACCCGGAGTCACGGCGCTTCGGTCCGCGCCTTCGGCGCCGGGGGATGGCGACCGCGGTGTCCTCGCGCTCGGCCACGAGCGGTGCCGAAGCCCCGCACCTGCTGGCGCCCGCGCCCGCTCTCGCTGCCGGCTCAAGTGTCGGCAGTCCACCCGGTGTAGCCGTGTGCGAGTAGCGCTAGGAGCTGCGTGTCCCATGTCCGCTCATCGGCGTCGCGCTATCGGTGCTGTCGCGGGCACTGCCAGTTCGGTACCGGTTCTTCGGGGAGGAAGCATCCGCCGAGCGCGAGCTCGCCTGCGGCTGCGGCCTTCCTGGCTTCCGGTGCCGGGAGGCCGAAGAGCAGAGGGACGCCCGCGGCGTGGCAGTCGGGACAACTCGGAATCACTTCGTCACGGTACCGAGCCCACCTCGTCTCGACCCCTCACAGCGCTCGCTTCCTCCGCCCGCTCCGTGGGGTGTCGTCGATCTCTACGGTGTGGTTGCGGGCGTACGGCAGGGGAGGGGCAGCCATGAGCATCTGCGTCGTGTGCCGGGCGGATCAGCGCACGGTTGTGTTCATCAGCTGTTGGGGCGTCCCGCACGGTGCCTCGGGGCATCAGGTCAATTACCGCTGGAGCAGCGTGGTGGCCTGTCCGGAGTGTGGGGCTGGCCTTCTGGTGCGCTTTGATCACGATTGCTTTCACCCGCCGTGGGAGGAGCCGTGGGACATGGACTGGTCGTGGCCGGTCGACGTCGACGGGGTCCAGCGGTTGACGTCTGCCCTCGTCGGGTGCCCGGACCCGCTGCAGCCCTCCTGCGAATGTCCCGCGCACCACAGCTTGCGCGACACCACCGAGAGACCGCCACCGCGTGAGGTCACGGTGACGATCGTGCTGACCGAGGACGGGCTGCCGCAAGTCCGGCCGGTACACGACCTATGAAGCTGGCAGGACCGATGGATAGACGGCCAGACGTGGCGGACGTTCAACCTTGGCCCCCCGTTTACCCCCCGAAAACCCACGCCAAATGTTGGCGAAGAGTGACAAGAGTCCGTGAGGCCTTAGCGGCGTCCTTGCAGCTCAACGACCACCTCGGGCAAGTGATGACAAGCCCACTTCGGCTACTTTCCGTTACAAGGGGTTTTGACAACCAATGACAAGTCCTGAGGGGACTCGACAAGAGATTGTCTTGGGTTCAAGTCCCTCGTTCCCCTGAACGTTCGATGCCGAGTCGGAGCCGCAGAAGGCGGGCGCGGCGAGCTCGGCCGTAGCGCACTGCAGCGGGCGAACGTCGCGGCCCAGCTTAACTCTGCAGCCTTGCCCTGTGCGGATCTGCGCTGGTGTGTGACGCAAAGTTGCGAGTGCGGTTCAGCCGGGTCAGGTTCCGGTGACCAGGTGATCGAACTGGCACCCGCCGGTGGTGGTTGACTGACCGGGTGGCGTTGGATCGGGAGTTGCTGGTGGCTCGCCGGCCTCGTGATGTTGTCGATGTTGCCGGCCGCTGGATCGCCGAGGCGTTGGGGGAGCACGGTTTCTGCTGGCTCGTGAAGACTCGGACGTGCATCGGCAGGTCGGTGGCGTGGTGCAGCAGGTTGCCTTGCAGGCCGGGTCGTACAACCGTGTCGGGGGGCTCATCTCGATCTCCACTCATGTGGCGGTACGCGACCTGGCAGTGCGGACGTGGCGGCTGGCGCACCCGCAGGTGGTAGCCGAACCCGTCGACCGCGACTTTGTCTGCGGACACCTGCTGGGCTATGCGTCGGGCCGGGCCAACGGGTACGTGTACGGCGATGCTCAGGACGGCGACCTCGACCTGACCGATCCCGCGCAGCGTGTTGGGCACCTGGGGCGGTTCGTGGCGATGGTGCGAGAGGGCGTGCTGCCGTGGTTCGCCGAGGCCAGCGAGCCCGACTCGATCGTCAGCTCGCGCGCCGGCGACTACACCGTCGACCCGGTGGCAGTTCTGGAGTGGCTCGCTTACCACGGCCGATTCGATCTCCTCCACAGCTACGCCGAGCGGTACCGAGCACGCCATCCTGGTACCGAACGACGGTGGGTGGACGGTGCCGCAGCCGCACGTGAGGGACGCCCGTGCCAGCACGCGGGTGACTCGGTCTGGGCCCTGGCGTGGTCGACGACCACGCTCACACGAGCCTCGGTGAACAGCGGCTGAGTGGGTGATCGGTCGCGGCCGGTGAATTTGGCCGCTTGGAGGGCGGCACGCTCCCGCGTTTTCTGATCCGCGCGGCAGTGTGCCGGGGCCTGCATCGGCGGTTACTCTGCGCCGGTGGTAAAGCTACCGGGACGTGGAGCGTTCCGGTGGCACGAGCAGACTTCACCGATGACGCCGTCTGGAGCCGGATCAGGCAGTGGATCGCGGAGCCGACCGAGGAGGGCTTCGGCGCGGATGTCGACTTCGTTGAGGACCGTGCGTTAGACGGCATGGACGATGCCACGATCATTGCCGGCTTCCTACCGACGTACCCGCACGAGTACCGGCATCTGGTGCTGTTCGTGATTGATGCTGTTCACGCCAGAGCGCCGTGCTGGATATCAGCCTTAACTCCGGGGTGGACGCGTGACCGTTCCGGGCACTGCCATGACGGGCGCAGGTGATCCAATACCCTCGATTGAGGGGCATCGAACGCCCTCCCGGGAGCCGGTGAGGCCGCGGTCGACGTCCTCGCAGAACCGCTCGCCGGGCTGCCCACGCCAGTGGACGCGGGCTCTGCCGTCGAGTTCGTGGAGCGCGTTCCCGCAGAATCTCAACCTGTCGGGTAGAAGGTCCAGCCGCCGCGCTTCGCTCCTTGCGTGTCGGGAGCCGGGTGGAGGTATCCGTTGTTGTCACGGAACCACCGGCGTCCTGCGGCGTCTCGGAACTCCACAGCCACGGCGACCTCGTCGCGCAAGGTCGCGTCGGACAGGTTCTCCGTGAAGTCGTTTGGCGCCTTGACGACTCGTGGCTGCTCCAGTGGTGGCACGACACGGCGGGCTTTGACCCTCCGGACCCTCACTGCATCGCCGCCGCCGGTCATCAGCGAGAAGTAGACCGTGAGGTCGTAGACGGGCAGGCGAGAAGCGTTAAGGACCTGCGCAGCCCAGATTGAGCGCCTCTCACCGCCGGTCGCCGGGGTCGAATTCGAGACGATAGTGCCCGACGTCTGTCCGAACCACACCGAGATCAGCTCGGCCTGGCTGCGCCTCTCGTCCTCGGCGTGTTCTCGCCGATCCGCCTCTGCCTGGTCGTCACGGCGGGCCTCGATCTTGTAGACGCGGAAGCTGACGACGCCCGCGAGGAGAGCGAGACCGAGGGTGGCGATGTTCGCGAGCGCACCGACCCACGTCGCGAGGTCGCCGAGCTCGACGCGGGTCACCCAGACCGCGAGGCAGGCGGAGAGCGGCAGCACAGGCTGAGGGTACGGAGCGGGAGCCACCTTCAGGCGCCCGACAGCGTGAGCTGCGGCGTACCGGCCGGGCACTGACCGCGCGACCCACCGGTGCGCCTGGAGGTGAGCCGGTGCCGACCGCTGACGGGAACCTGATGGCCGCCGAAGTTGCGCAGCTCTATGCCCTTGTCGACACGCTGTCGAACATGCGGGAGCAGCTCACTGTCCTTGCTGTGAGTGGGGCGCTCCTCCCTCTGTGCGCCTTCGCCGCCTGGTACGACAACACTGCCGTCGACCTGGCCATGTCGCAGGTTCTCCGTGTCGTGCGACCGGCACAACGGCGCATGGCAGAGGCCACGGATCCACTGGAGAGGTTGGCGCACGTCGAGTTCCAGGTGCGAGTGATGGGCCCCATGCCTACCGCAGCCGTTGCAGCCTTCCTGGGTCGGCTATCTGACGGTAGGTGAGCGGTTGGATACCTGGGTGGGTCCTGTTGGTGGGACTTGTTGGCTGAGTGATCGATGTTGAGATGTGGCTGTGGGGCTAGCGTCAGCGGTTCATGCGTGACACGTAGGGGAATGATCTGTGTCGTACCGTTTCAACGCTCCGCCGAATTGGCCGACGCCGCCGGCGGGCTGGGTGCCGGGCCCTGGTTGGAAGCCCGATCCGGCGTGGGGGCCGCTTCCGCCGGGATGGCAACTATGGGTTGCCGAAGCGCCGCCTGTCGTTACGGTCGCGTCGCAGCAGCCGCCCGCCGCTCCTGTGGTGGCTGCCCCCGTGCCTCCGTCCGTTCCGACGCCACGGGCCGACGACTCTGAGATTCCGCTGTTCGGAGCGCGGGGCAAAGCACGGGAGTTGGCTGCGGAGGTGACGCAGTTGCGGGCGGAGCTGGAGCGGCTCCGTGGGGAGATGAATCGTCTTGGTGTGCTGTCCGCGGTTGAGCTGGAGCAGTATCGAGAGCGGTTGAGGCGCGAGACCGGCGGAGCAGGCTGCGGCGGTGCAAGCGCAGAAGGCGGATCTCGACCGCCAGTTGCGTGGTCTCCGTGAGCAGGTCGTGGTGACTGACGCGAGCGCGCCCGCCTCGACAAGGAGCGTCAGCACTACGCCAACGCCCTCGTCGCGCTGCAGGCCAAGGGCGACGTCGACGGTGCCGCCCAGCTGCAGGAGCGGCTGGCGCAGATCGACACCGCGATCGAGGACGTGGACTACCGGGCCGCCAACGTGCGCGCCGGCTACGTGTACGTCATCTCGAACCTGGGAGCGTTCGGCGAGAAGATGGTGAAAGTCGGCATGACCCGGCGCCTCGACCCGCTCGACCGGGTGAAGGAACTTAGCGACGCCTCCGTGCCGTTCAACTTCGACGTGCACGCCCTGTTCTTCTCCGAGGACGCCATCGGCATCGAAGCCAAGATGCACGCCCGTTTAGCCGACCGGAGAGTCAACCTCATCAACCAACGACGCGAGTTCTTCTATGCCACTCCCCATGAGGCGAAAGAACACCTGCTCGACCTGGCCGGCAGCCTCCTGCAGTACGAAGAGACTCCCGAGGCGCTCGAATACCGGCAGAGCCTGACCCAGGCCAAGGGCCGATGATGGCGACGGTTAAAATCCACACCGGAGCTTAGGAGCTACCTTGACGACCAACCGCATCGGCCGCCTCGCCGTCCTCGGCGGCCGCCGAGGACGGCCCCGTTGACGCCTCCGTCTCGGTCCGGCCATGGACCAGCAGCGCGTGAACACAACCCGGATGGCCGAGTTCGGGAGAGTCAAGCTGACCTCTAAGTTCGATCAGATCTCCATGAACGATGACATCATTCTGCCCAGACGTTGCACGGTCGTGCGCCGCGATCGAAGTACACCCCGGGCATACCGCGGGCCTGCATTCCCGAACGGCATATGGAGCATTTGACCCTCGACGTACGCCAGCGCAGCGGCGCGGTACCAAGATCTGAAACGTGCAGCGGGATGGAGAAAACTGAATGGAAAGCAGCGCTGGCATGAACGAGAACTATGCGGCGCGGGATCGGCTACTGCAGGCGACCATCCGCCAATGGCGTGACAGCCTCATCAACCTCTCCGGCACGAACCGGCTCCTCAACTTCCGACTGAGCAAGACGGGGTCGGTCCGGGTGCTCGACCCCACAGCCGCGGAAATCCTGGCCGGGCTCAGCGCGGGACGTAACTTCCGGTTCCTGCCCTCAGCAGAGGCCGGAGACGAGATCGAAGGTCCGCCGGCCGGATCGAAACCGGCACTCCCCTCACCTGACGGTGCCGCTCCGACCAAAGGTTCTCGGGTCGAGGTACTCCGGACGGACAAGCCGATCAATGACCTGGGTGCGGCGCTCCGCAACCTGATGCGCCGGTCGAACCAGGAGTTTTTGGACCGCGGCCTGTGGATTCTCTATCTGGCCTTCGGTTCGCTCACCTGGACCGACGGCGACAAAACGCGACACACCAGTCCGTTGCTGCTGGTTCCGGTCCGGCTCGACCCTGCCGGACCTCGGCAGCTCCCGTTGTTGCAGCGGGCGGATGAAGACCCCGCCGTCAACCCGGCGCTGACGCTCAAGCTCAACCAACTCATGGTCACGTTGCCGTCCGTTGACGATCTCGACGATGTCGCCTATCCCGACTTCCTGGCCGAGGTGCGAGCTTCCGTGGCGGGACAGACCGGCTGGCGCGTGAATGACGAGGTCACGCTCTCCTACTTCTCGTTCGCGAAGGAGGCGATGTACCGCGACCTGCTGGACAACGAAAGCTCCATCGCCAAGCATCCGGTGATCCAAGGGCTGGCGACAGGCGGGCGAGGCTCCGGTGGCGGGGATTTCCTCTTCGAAGAGCTGACGGAGGACCAGGTCGACCGCGACATGCCGGCCGAGCAAATCCCGCTGGTGCTCGACGCCGACTCATCTCAGCGAGCCAGCGTCGCCGCCGCACTGGCAGGCCGCTCGTTCGTCATGGACGGCCCGCCCGGTACCGGCAAGTCGCAGACCATCGCCAACATGATCGGAGCGCTGCTGCACGCCGGCAAACGGGTCCTATTCGTCTCCGAGAAGGCGGCGGCGCTCGAAGTCGTCCGCAACCGGCTCCACGATGTCGGCCTCAGCGCTTACCTGCTGGAACTGCACTCCCACAAGGCGACGCGAAAAGAAGTCGCCTCGGCTCTGGGTCAGGCATTGGAGGCGGTTCCGGTCGCCCCAAGCGGCATGACCGGCCTCGATCTGGACAACGCGCGGCGCCGGCGAGAAGAGCTGAACGCATATGCCGAAGCCATGAATGCGCCGCGGGCGCCGCTCAACTACTCGCTGCACGACGTCCTCGGCATGATCGCCAACCTGCACAAGGTCCCCGCCGCCCCGATGAGCGGCATCGCGCCGGTCGATCTGACCGTGGAGATGTTCGGGACCATACGGGTCACCGCTGCGGCGCTGGCCCGGGCCTGGCGGCCGGCCGTGCAGGGACGGTCGTTTGTCTGGAGAGGCGTTGCGTATCGCGGTTCCCTAGACGCTCGCCTGTACGCAGCGGCGTCGGCGCTCGATGCCTTGCGGGGCGTCACCGCGGTGAACGCCTTGCTGGCCGACGCGTTCGACGTCAACCGGTTGGGGCAAGCATCTGCTCTCGCGCGTATCGTCGATCACGCCGCCACGTGGCCGGAGGGCCTACCGCAGCAGTGGCTCACTGCTGGCCAGCTCACCTTCGCCAAGGAGTCCGCGGATCGGCTCACCACCGAACTGCGCGAGCTTGCCACTCTGCAGGAGGCTGCCAGTCGTACCGCCGGTGTTTCGTGGTCCGAGCTTCCCACTGCGGACAGCACGCCGGAGCTCGACACCTCTGCGCTAGAACATCTCGCAGTTGCACCTCTGCACCTCGCATCGCTGACCGCGGAGCAGGCCACGGTCCTCGCCGACACGTTTCAGGGCGACGCTGAGACACTGCAGACGGCCAGCCGATCGCTCAGCGGGGTGGCCGTCATGCTGGGCCTGCCGCCGGTTGTGTCGTTCGACGACGCTGCGGCGACGCTGGCCACAGCCGCTCTCGGCTCCAGTGAAGACCGCCCCGAACGTGCGTGGCTGTCCGCCGAAGGCCACGCTGCCGCGACTCGGGCCGCGCACATCCTGCAGCAGGCCATCGCCACCCTGGTGGAGGCAGAGATGGCGGCGGTGGCGCACTACACCGAGGCCGGACTTATCGCGGACGTCGAAGGGATGGCGCACCGCTTCGCGCAGGAACACCGCGGCCTGAAGAGGCTGCGCGGCGCCTACCGCGCCGACAAGCGCACCTTGGCGACGATCACCTGCGCGGGCGTGGAATGGCGGTCGGCCCGCGACCAACTGCCGCTAGCGATCACCTGGAAGCAGGCCGCAGCCGCGCTCCAAGAGGCGGAGACCCAGCACGCAGCGGCCCTCGGCAGCTACTACGACGGCCGCTCGACCGACTTCAACCTCATCACCCGGGCATTGGCGACCGCGGACACCGCGATCCGCCGAGCCCGTACCACTGACTTGCGCAAGCTCGCCGATCACATCGCTCGCGACGCCACCCCCAACGCCAGCGTGCTTGCCGTCGCGGACGAAACACGAGCCAAGCTCCAGGACTGGCAATCCCGCCTGGCGCCGGAACCGCTGCACGCTGCACGACCGGAACTTGTCCTGCTTCCGATCACCGACGCGGCCGGCTGGTTGCACAGCCACGAGGCCCCGCTCAGGACAGCAGCCGTGCTAGCCGGATCCGTCAGCAAAGCAGTGAACCGCCAGTTGACTGTGGCGGAGTCTGGCCATTTGCTTCAGCTGCGTGCGGCTGTCGATGCGGCCTACGCCGCGCTGTCAGCACACGACGATTTCTTCCTGTCGAATCTCGGTCTGCTGTACGACGGGGAAGAGACCGATCTGCCGGCCGTGTACGCGGCCCTGGACTGGGCGACGCAGATGCGTGCCTGCCGAGTCGGTCTCGATCGACGCCTGACCGACACCCAGGTCGAGGCGCTGGGGAGCATCGTTCCAACACCGCAACTATGCGAGATCGAGCGACGGTGGGCCGCAGCCCGTGCCGACCTACTGGCCGCCTTCGATCCCAGCCGGCACGCGGAGCTCAAGGCCGAACTCGACGACTACGCAGAGGCTGACGATCTCATCGCGGCATTGCGTGAGGACAACGCTGGGCAACAGGAGTGGTTCGCCTATCAAGGCGCCCGTACTGATCTCGTCGCCGTGGGACTCGAGACCGCTATCGACTTTTGCATCACCGAGGGACTGAGCGCCGACCAGGTGCCGCTGGTTCTCGAACGCGCCCTGCTGCAGGAATGGGCCGACCATCACCTGCAGCAGGATCCGGCCCTGCGTGTCGCGCGAGCGGAAGATCGGGACTCACTAGTAGCCGAGTACCGCGCTCTCGACCGCGGTCTCATTTCGGCGGCAACCTCACAGATCATCACCTCCTGCAATGCGCGTCGGCCCCGCAACAATCTGGGTGAATCGGGCGTCATCCGCCGCGAAGCCGGCAAGAAAAAGAAGCACATGCCGGTACGGCTGCTGCTGGAGCGCACTCGTCACGTCACCCAGGCGATCAAGCCGTGCTTCATGATGTCTCCACTGGCAGTCAGCCAGTATCTCCCGTCTGACATGCGGTTCGACGTCGTCATCTTCGACGAGGCGAGTCAGGTCGCACCGGCTGACGCGGTCAACTGCATCTACCGGGGCGAAGCCCTGATCACTGCCGGCGACCAGAAGCAGCTCCCGCCCACCAGCTTCTTTACGGCAGGTGTTGCCAACGATGGTGACGAGTGGGACGAGGAGGCTGAGGACGGTGTCGACTTCGAGTCTGTCCTCGATCTCATGAAGGGCTCCGCCGAGTTCCGGGCGCTCACGCTGCGCTGGCACTACCGATCCCGGCACGAGGCGCTCATCGCCTTCTCGAACTCGTCGTTCTACAAGGGCCGGCTGATCACGTTCCCCGGCGCCGAGGATGTCGGGCCCGACGTCGGCGTGGAGCTCTTCTACGCCGCCGGTGTCTACCGGCGAGGATCGTCGCGAGACAACCCGGTCGAGGCAGCCAAGGTCGCCGAGCGGGTCATCCACCACTTCACCACCCGCCCACACCTCACCCTCGGCGTAGTCAGCTTCTCCGAGGCGCAGGCCGCAGCAATCGAACATGCGGTGGAACAGGCTCGCGAGGACCGGCCGGAACTGGACAGGTTCTTCACCGATGACCGGCTCGACGGCTTCTTCGTTAAGAACCTGGAGTCGGTGCAGGGCGACGAGCGCGACGTGATGATCTTCTCGATCGGGTACGGCCCCGACGAGGCCGGCAAGACCACGATGAACTTCGGCCCGCTCAACCGGGCCGGCGGCTGGCGGCGCCTAAACGTGGCCATTACCCGGGCGCGCTACCGCAACGAAGTCGTCACCAGCGTGCGAGCGTCCGACATCGTCGCCTCTGCCGGCAGCGAAGGGCTGCGGCATCTGCGCCGCTACTTGGACTACGCCGAACGCGGCATCGCGGCGCTCGCCCTGAACACCAGCACGGGTGGCGACGCCGAGTCACCGTTCGAGGAGTCGGTCATCTCCGTAATCCGTTCCTGGGGTTACGAGGTGACCCCGCAGGTCGGCGCGGCCGGCTACCGGATCGACATGGGTTTACGCCACCCGGACCGGCCCGGCGTCTTCGTCCTCGGCGTCGAATGCGACGGATTCCAGTACCACTCCTCGAAGGTCGCCCGGGACCGGGACCGATTGCGTGAGCAAGTGCTGCGTGGCCTCGGTTGGAACTTGCACCGCATATGGGGTACAGCCTGGTATCGCAACCGGCTCGGTGAGGAGGAACGACTGCGCGCCGCAATCGAGAAGGCTGTAGCGGCGCCGGTGCGGGGGCTGCTGTCCCAGGTCGAGGACGTGATCGAGCGTCCGGCCGTCACCACCGAGGTAGCAGCGCTCGACCTACAGCCAAGTTGGGTGACGCCGTACCGGACAGCGATCGTTGATCGCCTACCGTACTGGGTCGATCCCGGTGAGCGCGGCACCGCCCACGTCATGAAGATCGGTGTCGCCGAGGTCGTAGCCGTTGAGGGGCCGGTGCACATCGCTGTCCTGCACCAGCGGTTGCGTGACAGTTGGGGCATCGGCCGGATCGGGGCGAGGATCCGCGAGAACATCGATCTCGCGATCCTACAGGCCGGCCTTGACCGTGAAGGCGACTTCGTACGCGTGCCTGGCGTCGTGGTCAGCGAGATCCGCCGCCCTTCCGACAAATGCAGTCGGACTGTCGAGCAGGTCCACGACGAGGAGTTGATGCTCGCGCTGGTCAACCTGGTCCGCGATACCGGTGGTGTGGGCCGCGACGAGTTGAGCGCCCAAGTTGCCAAACTGTATGGCTGGACGCGAAGGGGCGCTGATATCTCCCGCCGGCTCGAGACGCTGATCGACCGGCTGATGTCCAAGGGCCTTTTGGGCGCCAACGGGCCCAGCTTGTCGGTCAATCCTCTCGCCCTTTCTGAGCCCGGATTCTGAGTCAGGTACGGCTGGAGTACTAAACCGGACACACTGGACCGCCGACCGATCGCGAGCTGACGGCTCAGTACCTTGATTGGCATCAGCGCTGGCTCCCGCAGTTGCATCGTTGGATTGGGGAGCACGCCCACGATCGCTGCCCCTTGTCAGCGGCATATGAGGGCGCGCTGCTGCGGCGACGCGAGAGTGCCTCCGGCATTCAGAGGGCGGCGATTAAGGTGGGAGCTCGTTCTTGCAGAGCCAGTAGGCGTGGATTGGACATTCAATTGACGCAAGTTGCCGGTCAACCTGCTGTCGCTCTCGAGCTGACCTGCTCATGGCGACAGGCCGAGCCGTATGGCGAAGAACGCGGACCGCCCGACGGCGACCAGCGTGTCGCCGGCCCGGGTCAGGGTCGTGACCTCCGTGTCTACCGCGAGGTTGGTCGTCTCGTCGCGATCCACATCCCAGATCTTGATCGTCTGATCGTGGCTAGCGATCGCGAGCTTCGTCCGCCCGTCCGGGGCAGGGAGCGCCGCCAGAGCCGAGATCTCCAAGTTCCGGTCGGTTCGGAACTTGCTGACCACGCCGCCGCTATCGAGATCCCACACTCGCACGGTGCCGTTGTCGCTGGCGGACGCGAGCCGATCCCCGCCGCCGGGCCGTGGTAATGCAGCCAGCGCGCTGATCGAACCTCGGTTCCCGGTTAGCGGCGGCGCGGCCGGCCTGCCAGTCTCGAGGTTCCAAAGCAGGATAGTGCCGTCGTTTCCGGCTGAGGCGAAAGTAGCCCTGCCGTTACGGTCGCGTACCACTGCAATCGCGCGGATCAAATCTTGGTGGCCGATCAGCGATTTCCCGGCGCCACGTGCGGAATCGAGGACCCGGACCCAGATCTTGGCGGAATCGGCGACCGCCAGGATGGTCTGCCCGTCGGGGCCGACGAGCGCCGCCATCGCCCTGCAAGGGCCCGATCCGACATGCCACGAGTTGTACATCCGCCAGGCGGGGTCCGGCCTCCAGATCGCAACGTTGCCCTCATTGGTGACGGATGCGAGCCCTGTAGGCCCGGGCGAGCCCGGTAAGGCCGTGAGCGCATGGATCGAGCTGTCCCGGCCATGGCCGTCCCACTCCGCCGCGACGGTCTCGCCAGTGTCGGCCCGTATGATCTGTATCCGGCCCTTGTACCCGGCGAACGCCACCTCCACACGCCGGTCAGGGCCGGGAAGCGCAGCGAGCGCCAGCGGGGGCCTCGTGGCACCGTGCCACGGTTGATCGACCGGCACGGTGGCGTCGATGTGCCAGAGTCGGATGATGCCGTCGTTACCGGCGGACACCAGTTGGGCACGCCCGTCCGGGCCGACGATCCCCGCTAGCGTGCGAATCGGGCCGGTGTGGACCAACCAGGACCGGACGTTGTGCCAACTGTCGTCCGCCCGCCGGATCAGGATCCCGCCGTCCTCGCCGGCCGAGACCAACCGGAGCTCCCCGGAAGCGCCGGCCAGCACCGCCAGCGCCCGCACCGGCCCCTTGTGTCCTACCGAGCCGGCCAGCCAGTTCCCGCTGTCGGCGTCCCAGACAGACACCGTTCCGTCGTAACTGGCGGATGCCAATTGAGGGCGCCCATCGGCATCGTGCAACGTCGCCAGCGCTTGGATCGGACCGTCATGGGCCTGCCACGGATTTCGTACGCGATCGCCGGTCACGCCATCCCACACGAGAATCACACCTTGCCGATCGGCGGAGGCCAGCCGGACCTGACCGTCGGTGCCACGGAACACCGTCAGTGCCCTGACGGCGCTCGTATGACCGACGCAGCTGGCGATCGGCCGCCGGGAATCGACATCCCATAGCAGGATCTTCTTGTCGTATCCGGCCGACGCCAGCAGAACCCGCCGGTCCCGGTCCCGCCAGGTCTTCAAGGTCAGGATGCCGCCGCTATGGCCGGTCAAGGGAGGACAGATCTGGGTGCCCGTGTCAGCGTCCCAGATTCTGATCGTGCAATCGTCTCCTGCGGAGTACACCCGAACGCCCCGGCCAGGCTCCGCCGATGTCGCGAGTGCCCACACACCGCCGACGTGGCCAGTCCAGGGATGGCCGAAGGGCTGACCGGTTGCCACGTCCCAGATCCGAATGGCGCCGTCGTTGCCGGCGGAGGCCAGCAACGGACCGCCGGTGGCGTCGCTCAGCACGGCAAGAGCCTGGATCGGCGCGGCGTGCCCCCGCAGGATCGCGTGGACGGGGTGGTTCTCCAGCAGCGCCCAGCGGAGATGCCAGGCGGAGCCGGGCGTCACTGGCTCACCCGTGAAGGACCTGCGGCCAAAGTACCGAGCCTCCGCCAGTTGGCGCGTGGCCTGACGATGGGCTGGCGGCGTGGCGATGATCTGCGCCCGGGTGACAACGATTCCGGCAAGCGGTGACGGAAGATTCTCCATCGGCACGGCACCCGCCGCGATCACCAGGCTGACCGGATCTAGCCGATCGACGACGTGCGGGTACTCGGCCAGCCTCCGGAGGCCCTCGATGCCCACCACTCCGGCGTGCTGCGCCAGGTGAAGCCGAACGTACGGGTTGAGCCGATCAGGCTGCCGGTCGGCATGACGCAGAAGCGCGTCGAGGACGTGTGCGCGCTGCGCGCCGTGATCGAAGTCGGTCTCGCTCTGGAAATGTTCCTGAAAGGTCCGGTGCGCCAGCCGGTAGACGGACTGTTCTGCCTCGGCATCGACCATGAGGTACGGTGCCGCGTCGCGCAACAGCCCGGCGACGGTGGCGTCGGTTACCTTGTTCACGGCTTCGATCGCCGTGCACACGAGCGCCCAAATCCCGTCCCGGATCGGCAGACCACGTCCCAGTCCAATCGCCAGCGCCCGCAGCAGCGCCGGATACGCCCGATTTCGCTGCCCGATCCGCCGCACCGCAGTAGCGAAGAGGTTCCTGTGGTCGCCGTTGATCAGCCCGTCGAGCTCACCAGCTCGCTCGGCGCCCAGCAGTTCGGGGCGTGCCGCGATCTCGTGGACCGCGAGACGGGCGAAGAGGAACTGCGGCACCCGGGATGCGACGGCACTCGCGATCCTTTCGACATCCGCCGTCGGGGCGGCGGCACCGGCCAGACCGGACAGCCGGCGGGTCACGTACCGGCCCAACGCAGCGGGGTCGCGTTCGACAGAGACGACGACGGCAGAGAGGCCACCCGCGCGAAGGGCGTTTAGCAGGTTCTCGTCGGGCGCTCGAGGAAGGTCGGGACCTTCGTTTGTGGAGCGGCGGGTCCCTACGACCAGCCGCACACCAGGTACGCGCGCCGCGGCGAGCAAGGCTTGGGTCACCTCGAACGGCTGCTGCGCCTCGTCGAGAGCGTCGGCGAGCACCGTACGCGGACCTGTGGCCGTCAGGGCCGACATCAGCCAGGCGATCCGGCCGGCGAGCGTATCGGTCCCGGCCGGCGGTGCGCCCAGCCCGAGGTCATCGGCGAGGCGGACGACGACCTGCTCGACATTGAGGCCGGTGAGAAGGATTGCCGCGTCGAACACGTCGGCCGGCGGTCGCTGGTCGGCGGGTATGCGGCCGGCGAGGCGGTGGCGTTCGAGCGCGGCTGTCAGCCGCGGCTGCGACTGTGTGAGCACCTGGCCAAGCAGCGCGGACTTGCCGCTCCCGGGCGGCCCCGTGACTACGAGCATGCCGGTCTCGCTCGCCCGCAGCCAGGCGGCGACGCGCCGCTGCTCGTCTGCGCGGCCCTCGAAGTACCACGGGAGCTCACCGGTTTCCGCTCCCTGCGCCTTGGGCAGGAAGTGCCGTCGTTGGTCCTCCGTCAGGTCGGCCAGGAGCAGCTTGAGCTCGTCGTCGATGTCGACGGTGATCGGCGGCGCGGCAATGGGCGGGAGGTCCCGGATGAGTACGTCGGTTGCCGGGATCCGGCGGTAGACGACATGGCAGCCGGGCAACACGCGGTCGAGCTCGCGGCCGAGGCTGAACAGCTCGATTTCCCGCTGGACGCGGAAGGTGTTCTCGAGGCTGCGGCTCAACGCGTCCGTGAACCGGCCGAGATCGGTGGCACCTTCGCCGGAGACGCCTACCAGCAGCAGTCGCCGCGGGCTGTGCGGCATCGAGGCCAGCTCGGACTCGACCAGTTCGATGAAGCGGGCCGAGTGGCAGGCCTCGACAACGATCATTGACCAGCTTGCGCTGCGCGCCTGTCGCTCGGCGACCTTGTCCGCGAGGACCGGCGGCTGGAGCCCGTCAACGCCGACCCGAGCGGGACTGGACCAGTGCGCCAGCGAGGCACTCACCGTGTCGGACCAGCCGTGGCCGACCCAGTACAGCACTGTGTTGCGGTCCGTGTCGGTGCTCGTCCATTCGTTAAGGCGGTCGCGTATGGCGTCGGCGCCGCGCTGGTCCATCGGGACCGGCCAGGCTACGTCGCGCCCGCCGAACGCTGTGAGGATGCGGACCAGTCGTTCGATCTCAGCGTCGACTCCCGGCAGATCTGGCAGGCCGGAATCCCGGTAGGTGGCGAAACCCATCGCGAACACCGCAAGTGGCGGCGCACTCTCGGTCATGAAGGATCGGCCACGAGGAGCAACTGGGTCACGGAGCCGTACCCGCCGCCGGCGAGCTCGACCCGGTAGAGACCGGGCCCGGCTAGGGCGAGGATGGCGTGCCAGCGGCCGTTGCGGGATTCGATCGGGGCCATGCCGATCATGCGTCCGGTCGCTGCTTCGAGGACGCGACATACGGCGTCGCGGGGCCCATCGATGCCTGTCACCCGGGCCGCAACCAACTCGCCAGGAAAGACAATGTCTGGCAGCTCCAGGCCGAGCGCGCCGCCCGCGAGCGGCGGCCCGAGCCGGTCGAGATCCTGTTCGGAGATCACTCCGCGAACCAGCGTGCAGGCCTCGTCGGTGCGCGCCAGCGCCCCGTGTTGCTGCGGCAGGTACGTATGGGCCGGCCCCGAGGCGTCGAGCGAGGCCGCGCGGCGATAGACTGTGCCGTCGCCGCCCTCATCGACCCACCGGACGCCGTCGGCCTGGTCGATCCACAGGCCCTCGTGCGCGGTAATCTCGCCGTCGTCCAGCCGGATGCTCTGCCGGGTGGGCTGGAACGCGCCGACCACATTGCGGTGACCGGGTAGCGGCACGTCGCGCATGTCGTGGTGCATGGCGAACGCGGCCCGGGTCAGCTCGGCGTCCGCGCCCAAGGCTACGGCGTCCGCCTCGGTCAGCCGGCGCCCGGACGTACCTTGGTCGACAGACCGATAGGTGGGCAGCAGGTCATGTAGCCCCGGAAGCGTGGACGCTAGGTGGCGTACGCCCTCGTCAGCGTCGCTCCGCCAAGTTCTCGTGAGTGGCCGCCGAGCCGGCAGTGGCGTACCCCGGCCGCTATTGAGCAGCACGGCGGCCTTGACCGATCCGTAGAACGGAGTGCCGAGCGTCACCGTTGCGCGCACCTCTGCCGCAAGCCCTTCGTCACGGGCGAGCCAGCGGGCGAGCAGGCCGCCCATCGAATGCGCGACGACGACGAGTTGGGCCGCTCGCCCGGACGGGTGCCCGCGGCGCGTGCGGTCATGGCGGGGATCGGCGCGCCACGCCGTCAACGCCTTGCTGGCCTCCTCCGCGAGTCGCCCGCCATTGTGGGCCACCGGAAGTCGCCAGTCATAGCCGAACTCGACGATCTGCGCGTCGGGGAAGTAGACGGCTTCGCGGGCCGCGTCGATCAGTCGCTGATACGGTTCGAAGCCGGCGAAGACCCGCGCGAAGGCGGGAAAACGCAGCATCCGGCCGGGAACGACGCGGCCGTAGCGCCCTTGCCGTTCATCGTCCGTTAGGCTCAGCGCCGCCAGGCCGGCCCCGGTGCTCCACGCCCGTACGTACCAGCGGAGGTCGCGTAGGCCCCAGAGCGTGGCACCGCTGTCCGCATCGAGCAGCTCGCTGCCCATGATCCCAGGCACAAGAATCACGACGTCGTGCGTGCGGACGGTCATGACATCGAACATAACGGCCCAGACGCTCGGGATCCCTCGCCCGGACGGGCCTGAGGTTTCCCCGGTTTGCCGGAGGGCTGGCTACCTGGCGCCGGTGGGCTCAGGCTGAGCGGTAGTCGTCTCGTACTGTCGGGCCTGGCGGGCGTGCCAGGCGGTTTCGTACTCGTCTGGGGATCGCCAGCCGAGGTTTTCGAGGCATTGACGACGATCGGGCAGCCCCGGGCAGCCGGCGAATTGCTGGACACGGCTGAGGTCTCGCGCGCGATACACCCCACGAGTCGCTGCGAACCCCGCACCTGCTAGAGCTGGCCGACCTGACCGCTGCGCTGAGGAACATCGAGCGGGCGGAGGCCATCGCCCTTACGGCGGAGCGGCTCGCCGTGGAAATCCTGGATGACGATTCCCGGACCTCTATCGTGATGAGAATCATCGATCAAGCATGTGAGACGGAGAATCTTGATCACGCCGAGCAGATCGCTCGGACGATCCCCGCATCGGTCTGATAGTTCGATTCGATCGATCCCCTCCGGGACTTGGTCTTCGCCGAGGTTGCTGGGGAGCTAGGACGGGCTGGAGAACTCGACCGTGCCGAACGTCTCGTTCGCGAGGTCGACCGGGATTTCGAACGGATGGGCGATGGTGCAGCTGGTCGATGATGACGCGGAGGCCGACGACCTCGGTCGCGCCGAACGCCTCGGGCAGGACATCTGAGGGCCGCTGCCGCGAGATGGCGACCGCGCACTTGGCGACACCGCGGCCCAGCGGCGCCAGAGCGTCCGGTCAAGGCCGGACTCCGACCAACCTCACCTCGCAGATCCGGATCTCAGGCGAGACAGACCGGAGATCGGCTCGGCGCATGCTCACCCAGTCCTTAGCGAACGAACTCTGGGCCAACGTGGGGCTGATCGTCGGTGAAGCATTCCCTACCGTCGTGCGCGCCCTCGCGGACCAGATCCGACGGTCCCTGGCTGACTGAGCTGAGCCCTTCGCCTTCTACTGCGCGGCGGATGAGCAGCTTGGCTGCCTGAGTCCGCCCGCCGGCACGCCAGTCTTACGACGGCGTGGACGGATCTGCTGGCAAACTCCCACACGGACAGGCTGGACAGCATGTATGCGAGTCGCTACTACTAGCTCATGGAGCACTTGTACTGGGATCTCGGATCTGTTGCTGGCGGTGCCCAGTTCGAGGTAGGCCTGCGCGGCTCGACGGCGAGGGTCTGTCTCATGGACAGTGAGCACTATCAGGCATATCTAGACGGTGACGAGTACGAGTACCACGGCGGCTTTGGGACGTCAGCCCTGTCGTGCTTGAGGTGCCTTACGACGAATACTGGTATCTCGTCGTCGACAGCAACGCCCGGCGGATCAGCGTCGAAGTCGCCCAGATCTTCGACTGACCGCCTGGATCACCCGGTGCCGCATCAACAGCTACCGACGATCGGTGGCCATCCTGACCCTCAGGCGTCTGCTGCGTTGAACAGGTCGGCTAGCTGTCGTGAGCGCCCTGCCCGATTGACCTCAAAGCAAGGGTGGGCGTTACGGGACATCCGTTAGTGGCCACAGGCGGATGGAGTACTGCTCCAACGCGTCCAGGCCTTGCCATGCCTCGGTCGTTGCCGTCAACCCTTGCCTGAGCGCTTCTTCGGCTACCTGTCGTGCTGCCTCTTGAACGTCGGCGCGCCCGAGGTGACCGACGGCGACGCCGTAGGTTCCTGAGCCTGCGGGGAGTCGGAGGTGGGGCAGGTCCGGCATCGTTGCGGGATCAGCGTCGAGAGCGACGACGCCGGTGGGAAGGAGGAGCCGCACGTGTTCTTCCCATTGCCAGGGCCCGTCGGCGGTCGGGGCCTCGGCTAGGGCTTCGACTCGTACGTGGGGTCGTGTGTATTGGTGGGCGCAGCGGATCAGTAGCACCGACCCGGCGGCGGAAACGCGTCGGCCGGCTCGGCTGCCGGGGATGCGTGATGCCTCGAAGGCGGGTCGCTGGTGTGGCGGCGTGTCCGCGGCGACGTCCCGTAGGAGGAAGAGGCCGTTGTCGGTGGGCAGTACGGTCTCCAGCGTCGTGTCGTCATCCCGCTCGGTGTAGCCATGTGCGAGTAGCGCGGCCAGGAGCTGCGTGTCCCATGTCCGCTCATCGGCGTCGCGCCATCGGTGTTGCCGTGGGCACTGCCAGTTCGGTACCGGTTCTTCGGGGAGGAAGCACCCGCCGAGCGCAAGTTCGCCTGCGGCTGCGGCCTTCCTGGCTTCGGGCGCTGGGAGGCCGAAGAGCAGAGGGACGCCCTCGGCGTGGCAGTCGGGACAACTCGGAATCACCTCGTCACGGTACCGAGCCCACCTCATCTCGACCCCTCACAGCGCTTGCTTTCTCTGCCCGTCCCGTGGGTTGTCGTCGATCTCTACGGTGTGGTTGGGGGTGTACGGCAGGGGAGGGGCAGTCATGGGCATCTGCGTCGTGTGTCGGGCGGATCAGCGCACGGTTGTGTTCATCAGCCGCTGGGGCGTCCCGCACGGTGCCTCGGGGCATCAGGTCAACTATCGCTGGACCAGCGTGGTGGCCTGCCCGGAGTGTGGGGCTGGCCTTCTGGTGCACTTCGATCACGATTGCTTCCACCCGCCCTGGGAGGAGCCGTGGGACATGGATTGGTCGTGGCCCGTCGACGCCGGCGGGGTCCAGCGGCTGACGTCTGCCATCGTCGGGTGCCCTGACCCGCTGCAGCCGTCCTGCGAATGTCCCGCGCACCGCAGGTTGCGCGACACCACCGAGCGACCGCCACCGCGTGAGGTCCCGGTGACGATCGCGTTGACCGAGGACGGGCTGCCGCAAGTCCGGCCGGTACACGACCTATGAAGCCGGCAGGGCCGGTCGATAGACGGTCAGACGTGGCGGACGTTCAACCTTCGGCCCCCCGTTTACCCCCCGAAAACTCAGGCCAAATGTTGGCGAAGGGTGATAGAGGTCGGTAAGGCTCTAGTGACGTCCTTGCAGCTCAACGACCACCTCGGGCAAGTAATGACAAGTCCACTTCGGCTACTTTCCGTTACAAGGGGTCGTCGGTTCGAATCCGGCCGTCCCGACAGCGAGAGGGTTTCCACAGGTCAGCGACCTGCGGAAGCCCTCTTTTCATTGCTCGGCATGAATGCCCGGTCTAGCACGCCGCTGTTGGACTCCTTGACTCGGGCAGGTTGTCATGCCGCTACTGGATCTTCAGAAGCTCACCTCGGGACTGTCCCGGAACTGGGCTGGGCTCCTCCGCGATCGAGACCCGGTCCGCGTCGACCGCGTTGAACAAGCACAAGGGACTGCAGCAGTTCTTCAGGAGGCTGTTGGTCGACGAGCAGGCCATCGACCGCTCGCCGATGGAGCGGGTACGGCAGCCGAAGACACCCCGCAAGCTGATCCCGGTCATGCGCGACGAGGACACCGGCAAGCTTCTCGATGCGTGCAAGGGCAAGAGCTTCGCCAACCTCCGCGACGAGGCGCTGATCCGGTTGTACTGCAACGCTGGCGGGTCTCGACGAGGTCACATTCCGGAGGTATCCCCGGGCGGCGCCGTCGCTCTTGGACATCCGGTTGGCCTTGGCCGAGGGAGTAGCCACGGCGTGCATACACCGGGCCATCCTGCCCGACCCGCCACTGGAAGTCATGCCGCCCTCTCATCCACAACAGACCTTCTTGAGGACGATTACCTGGCCGTCGACCTGCATGTCCGGCATGGTTCGGTATCAACAGGCGGATGCCGGTAGGCCAGCTAGTTCACTGGGGGTCGAGGGGGCGTCGGTTCGAATCCGGCCGTCCCGACAGCACGAAAGGAGGCCGTCGACCGGGATATGGCCGTCGCGGTCCTCGTGACACTCGGCGCGGCCGTCTCGACCCGGCTGCGGCAGCGCACCCGAGCCTGACCGACCGAAGGGCTGCAAGCCGGCGCCCCGGGTGAAACTCGGCGTTCGCTCCACGACGCCGGGGACCGAAGAACGCCATCGACGCATCGTCACCTGCCGGTGGCCGGCGTGCCGAGCGCGGCGAGCAGGTTCTCCACCGCCGCCTCGGAGGCCCGCCGGACGCTCTCGGTGGTGGCCGCGCCCAGGTGGGGCGTGGCCACCACCCGGGGGTGTCGCAGCAGCTCCGACGGCTCCGGCGGTTCACGGTCGAAGGCGTCCACCGAGTAGAGCGCGATCCGGCCGGCGGTCAGCTCGACCAGCAGCGCCGCCTCGTCGACAAGCGTCGACCGGGCGGTGTTGAGCAGCACGGCGTCGTCGCGGAGCAGGGCGAGTTCGGCCGCGCCGAGCAGGGGGCCCGCCGGGTCCGGTGGCACGTGCAGCGACACCACCTCGCTGGTGCGCAGCACTTCCGCCAGCGGCAGCAGCGCGACGCCCTCACCGTCGGTGACGAACGGGTCGTGCGCCACCACCCGCATGCCCAGGCCCTGGGCCAGGCCCGCCAGGCGACGGCCGATCGCGCCGAAACCGACCACGCCGAGGGTACGGTCGGCCGCCTCCCGCCCGGTGTGGCGTCGCCACTGCCCCTCCCGCAGTGCGTCGGCCGCCTCGGGCAGGCCACGCAGTCCCATCAGGGCCAGGGCCAGGGCGAGTTCGGCAACTCCCTGCGCGTTGGCGCCCCGGGCGGTGAGCACCCTGATCCCGGCGGCCTCGGCGGCGGCGGTGTCGATGGCGTCGCTGCCCGCGCCGTTGCGGCTGATCGCCCGCAGCGCGTCGGCGTGCGCCAGCACGTCGGCGCCGATCGGCTCCACCCCGGCGATCCATCCGACGACGCCCGGTACGGCGGCGGTGAGTTCCCCGGTGGTGGGCTGCCGGCCGGGGGCGGGGGTAACGACGGTGTAACCGGCCGCCCGGAGCCGGCGAACCGCAGGCGCGTCGGGCACCGACATCGAGCGGGGAGTGACCAGCACTCGGGGCGTGGTCACGACAGCGCCGCCGTGGTCTGCGGGCCGAGCAGCCGCAGCAGCCGCTCGACCTCGGCGGCCATCGCGTCCCGGGCCGGCGCGACGTAGGCGCGGGCATCCAGCAGCTTCGGATCGGCGTCGAGCCGGTCGCGGATCTCGCGGGTGAAGACCTTGTTCAGGTGGGTGGCAATGTTGATCTTCGTCATGCCGCGGATGACCGCGGTGCGCAGCGTGTCGTCGTCCACCCCGGAGGAACCGTGCAGCACCAGCGGCACCGGAACCGCCTTGGCGAGCGCGGCGACCAGGTCCAGGTCGAGGACCGCGTCGCGGGAGGCCATGGCGTGCGCGGTGCCCACGGCCACGGCCAACGAGTCCACCCCGGTGTCGGCACAAAAGCGGCGGGCCTGGGCGGGGTCGGTGCGTACCCCGGGCGCGTGCACCCCGTCCTTGCCGCCAATCTCGCCCAGCTCGGCCTCGACGGCGACCCCGTGCGCGTGGCAGAAGGACACCACCTGCGCGGTGGTCGCACGGTTCTCGTCGTCGGGCAGGCGGGAGCCGTCGAACATCACCGAGGTGAAGCCGAGGTCGACCGCCTGGTGCACCAGTTCGACGCTCTCCGCGTGGTCGAGGTGCAGCACCACCGGCACGGCCGCCGACTCGGCCAGCGCGAGCGAGGCCAGCGCCAGCGGGCGCAGTCCGCCGTGGTAGCGGACGGCGTTCTCGCTGATCTGCACCACCAGCGGTGCGTCGGCCGCCTCGGCGCCGGCCACCAGGGCCTCGGTGTGTTCCAGCAGGGTGGTGTTGAAGGCCCCGACGCCGTGCCGCGCGGAACGCGCGGCAGCGAGGATGGGTCGTGGATCGGCGAGGGGCATGGTGTATCTCCCTAGGGTGTTCGGTGCGGTGTTTCTTGGGCGGTCGGTGTGGTTGCGGCGTGCGCCCGGGTGGCGGCGCGGGCGGCGTCGAAGCGGGCCCGGGGCAGGGCGTACGCCTCGACCAGTTCGGGCCGGGGTGCCACCCGCAGCGCCGGGCGCCGGGCGGTGTGCAGGGGCGTGCTGTCCGGCCAGCCGCCGACGCCCAGCAGCGCCAGGGCGGCGGCGCCGAGCGCGGCGCCGTGCTGGGCGTCGTCCGGACGGTGCACCGGTCGGCCGATCAGGTCGGCCAGCACCTGCAACAGCAGCCCGGCCCGGGCCCCGCCGCCGGTGGCGCTGATCGGCGTTCCGGCGGGGGCCGGCGTGAGCATCCCGGCGGCGGCGTCGGCGAGGCTGAACCCGATCCCCTCGACCAGCGCGCGGACCAGGTCGGCGGGGGTGTGCCCGAGGTCGAGCCCGAGGAACGCCCCGCGCACCCCGGGTCCGCCCTCGGCGACGGTGCCGCCGGCCAGGGTGGGCACGCAGGTGAGACCGTTCGCGCCGACCGGCGCGGCGGCGGCGTCGTCGAGCAGCCCGCCGAGGTCGCCGTCCCGGCCGAGCAGCCCGGCCAGCCAGGTCAGGCTGCTGCCTCCGCCGAAGGTGGACAGGGCCGAGACGTAGAGGCCGGGCAGGACGTGGTCGAAGACGAATGGCCGGTTGGACGGGTCGAGCACCGGCTCGCTCCCGGCCACGGTGACCCAGTTCGAGGAGCCGAGCGAGAGGTACGCCTCGCCGGGGCGGTCCAGCCCGGCCCCGAGCGCCATGCAGGAGTTGTCCACCCCGCCGGCGACCACCGGCACTCCGGCCGGCAGCCCGGTGACAGCTGCCGCCTCGGGCGTGACCCGCCCGATCACCGTGGCGGCCGGCACGACCTCCGGCCACCAGTCGGCCGGCAGGTCGAGGGCGGCCAGCACCTCGGGCAGCATGCGACGCTCCCGCAGGTCGTAGGCGCCGCTGCCGGAGGCGTAGCTCGCGTCGGTGACCAGGGCGCCGGTGAGCCGGGCGTTGATCCAGTCCTTGCTGCCCAGCACCCGGGTGGTCCGGCCGGCGACGTCCGGCCGCGCCGTACGCAGCCAGGCCGCCTTGAACACGGTGTACATGCCGCGCGGGAAACCGTTGCCGGTGCGGGCGTACCAGCTCGTCTCGTCGGCGGTGGTGAAGTAGCCGGCGGCGGCCTCTTCGCCGCGGGTGTCCGACCAGATCGGCACCGCCGGAAGCAGCGGCTCGCCGGCCGCGTCCACCGGCACCATGGCCAGGCTGTGCCCGGAGAGTCCGACCGCGACCACCCGGTGCCGGCCGGCGTCGGCGGTCAGCAGCTCCCGGGCGGAGGAGACGACCGCGTCCCACCAGTCGGCCGGGCGCTGCTCGTGCCGGCCCGGCGCCGGATAGGACGTGGGGTACGCGGCGAAGGCGGTCCGCACCACCCGGGCGTCAAGGTTGACCAGGGCGGCCTTGCAGCCGCCGGTGCCGAGGTCGAAGGCGAGCGCGACGTCGGTCATGACCGGCCCCGCCGGTTCGGGTCGAGGATCATCTCGTGGTGCAGCCCGGAGCGCATTTGCGACAGCCGGGTCTTCATGGTCCGGATGTCGGACAGCGCCGGCTCACCCCGGCGCAGCAGCACCATGGTGGCCAGGGCGTCGATGACGACGAGTTGTGCCAGCCGGGAGATGGTGGGGGTGTAGACGTCGGTGTTGTCCAGCGACTCCACCACCAGCGCCACGGTGCTCAGCTCGGCCAGCGGTGACGGGCCACCGGTGATCCCGACGACGGTGGCGCCCCGTTCCCGGGCCACCCGGACGGTGTCCAGGATGGAGACGGTGCGGCCGGTGTTGGAGATGGCCACCAGCACGGTCGACGGGGTGCTCACCGACGCGGCGAGGAACTGCTGGTGGGTGTCGATCGGCGCGGAGCAGGCGGCGCCGAAGAGCGGGAACTTCTGCTCGGCATCCATCGCCACGATGCCGGAGGCGCCCAGGCCGATGAAGACGATCCGGTCGGCGGCGGCCAGTGCCTCCGCCGCCGCCTCCAGCGCGGCCAGGTCGAGGTGGCGTCGGACGTGGTCCAGCGAGGTGATCGAGAAGTCGAAGATCTTGCTGACCGTGGTGGCGGTGTCGTCCCGCGCCTCGATCACCGACTGGGTCGCCGGGATGCCGAGGGCGACGCTCTGCGCGAGCGCGATGCGGAAGTCGTGGAAGCCGTCGCAGCCGATCGCGTTGGCGAACCGGACGATGGTGGGCTGGCTGACGCCGACCGCCTCGGCGAGTTCGGCCAGGGTCATCCGGACCACCGCGTGCGGGTCGGCCAGCACCACGTCGGCGACCTTCCGCTCGGAGCGGCGCAGGTTCTCCAGGCTGTTGCTGATCTTGGCCAGGACGGGTCCGTCGCTCATCGTCCACCCGCCCGGGTGCCGGTCAGGTCGAGGTCGCCGCCGTGCTCGGGTACGCGCACGGCCACCCCGCGCCGGGCGGCGGCATGCTGGTCGAAGGTGCTCGGATCGACGGTGTTGAAGGCAAACATGCCCCAATGATGTGGGACGAGGGTGCGGATCCCGGTACGGGCGCACAGGTCGACGGCCTCGCGGAAGGTGAAGTTGCCGGGCACCCCGTTGGCCAGCCGGTGTGCGTCACGGCCGTTGACCGGCAGCAGCGCCACGTCGATGCCGAGACCACGCAGCCGGTCGGCCTGACCGGGCCAGGGCGCGCAGTCCCCGGAGTGGTAGACGCGCACCCCGCCGGCCTCGATGACGTAGCCGAGGAAGTGGTCGGCGCCGTCGGCGTCGCGTTGCCGCTGCTCGTGCGCGGCCGGCACCGCGGTGACCGTGAACGGGCCGTACCGGACGCGGTCGCCGTCGGCGAGACCGTCGAGGCGGGACGGGGCCACGCCGCCGCGCTGGACCGCCTCGGTCAGCACCGGTCGGGGGCAGGCCAGCCGGAGCCGGGGCTGGGCGGCCAGCAGCGGGGTGAGGGTGTCCGGGTCCATGTGGTCGGTGTGCGCGTGTGAGCAGAGCACGCCGGCCAGCGCCGGCAGGCCGGCCACGTCGACCGGGGCCGGTCGCAGCCGCAGGTGCGGGAAGACGGTGCCGGCGTACTTGGCGGCCAGCGAGTCCGACAGGTACGGGTCGACGAGCAGGTGCGCGTCGGTGCCCGCCTCCCGGTCGTCGGCGAGGGTGAGCCAGAAGCCGGCCTGTCCCAGCCAGCGCGCCCGCAGGGTCACCGCACCCCCTGCGCCGCGTCGTCGAGCCGGTCGAACTCGGGCCCGCTGGTCGGCAGGCCCAGGTCGAAGACCGCGTCGATGGCCCGGGTCCAGCCGTGTACGAAATAGTGCCAGCCGTCGCTGACGGTCAGCGCGTCGGCCTGGGCGCGGGCCCGTGCCTGGCGCAGGAAGTCCAGCTCGCCGCGGTAGTTGAACTCCCAGGCGTACCCGCCGTGCGGGAACCGCGCCGCGTCGCTCAGCGGTGAGCCGGGGCGGTCCTTGCCCATGCCGGTGGCGTTGACCACCAGCGCGCCCGGGGCCAGCTCGGCCAGGAGCGCGTCGTGCACCTCGCCGAGGGCGAAGCGACGGGTCTGCCAGGAGATCGCCGGGTCGCCGGCGCCGACACCCTCGGCGAGGGCGGCGAGCCGGTCGGCGGAGATGTCGGTGACCACCACCCGGGCGGGCGCGGCGGCGCCGGCCCGGTGGGCGAAGTAGTCGCAGAGCGCCAGCGCCGCTCCGCCGGCCCCCATCACCAGCACGTCGCGTCCGGCCAGGTCGGCGACGATCGCCTCCAGCGCGAGCCGGCTGGTCACGGTGTCCAGGGCCAGCCCGTCGATCGCGCCGTCGCGGGCCACCAGGGCACTGACCTCGCCCAGCCGGGCGGCGTCGTCGTTGACCGTGCGCAGCAGGTCCCGGCAGGAGGCGTAGAGGTCGATCTTGTGGGTGGTGACCAGTGCGCCCCGGGACAGCTCGTCGTCACGCAGGTGCGCGACCACCCGCCGGTAGGTCTCCGGGTCCGCACCGACCGGCACGTCGATGCCGACCAGGTCGACGTCGTCCAGGCCGAGCAGGGGACGCCAGGCGGCGAAGACCCGGTGCACCGCCGAGGACCCGGTGCTGACCCCGATGAAGTACATGGTGGGTCGGCGTGCCGGCCGCAGCGTGTCCGGGGTCAGGGTCTCGCGGGTCACCGTCCCGCCTCCCCGGCCTCGCCGACCAGCCGTACGGCGTGGGCGGTGTTGATGCCGAAGCGGGTGGCCCCGGCGGCGCGCAACGCCTGGATCTGGTCGAGCGACCGGATGCCGCCGGAAGCCTTGATCTCCCGCTCCGGCCCGCCGACCTCGCGCAGTACGCGCACGTGCTCCTCGGTGGTGGCGACGCCCTGCCAGCCGGTGCCGGTCTTGAGTGACTGCGCGCCGGCCGCGACGGCCGCCCCGGCGGCGGCCCGGAGCTGATCGGCGTCGAGCAGCCCGACCTCCAGGATCACCTTCACCGGCACCCGCCCGTCGACGGCGTCGAGCACGGCGGCGACGTCCCGGGTGGCGGCGGCCAGTTCGCCGGAGCGAAGCAGGCCGATGTTCATCACCACGTCCATCTCCTGGACCCCGGCGTCGAGCAGCCAGCGCGCCTCGGTCACCTTGACCGGGGTGGCCGAGCCGCCGGAGGGGAAGCCGACCGGGGAGCCGGCGTTGGTGGTCGAGCCGGTCAGTAGTTCGCGGAGCAGGGGCAGCCATGAGGGGAGCACGTGGGCGGCGATGAAGTCGCCGGACAGCGCGTGCCGGGCCAACTCCTCGACGTCGGCCCGGCCGTGCTGGGCCTGTACGGCGCTGATGTCGACCATCCGGGCCAGCGCGTGCCCGGTCAGCTCAGCGGGGGACATAGCCGTCGTTCTCCGCCAGCCGCCAGCCGTCGCCGTCGGCGTCGGCGACCGCCCGGTGCCGCATCCCGCCGGCGCGGGCGATGATGTCGTAGTCCTGCCCGGCGTCGGCCGGGTAGCAGAAGAGGGTGACCAGGTCGGTGTCGCCGACGTTGACGCTGCGGTGGATGTGCACCGGCGGCACGTATGCGACGACGCCCGGCCGCAGCTCGGTCACCACGGTCTGTCCGTCGAGCGTCTCCATCAGCATCAGCCCGTGCCCGGACAGGCAGTGGTAGATCTCGGTGCGGTCGTGTTGGGCGTGGATGTGGCCCCGGGTCATGTGGAACTCCGCGCCGACCCGACCGGGGGAGAGCGTCGAAATGCCGGTGATCAGGTCGCCGTCCGCGGTCGAGGGTCGGAACTCGTCGACGTGGTAGACCACCCGGTCGGCGTCGGTGGTCAGCCGGGCGGCGAACGCCGTCTCGTCGGCGAAGAGCCCACCGAGGTCGGCGAGGCGCTTCTCGTACCGGCCGGTGCGGCCGGTCAGGCCCTCGGGAGTGATGACCAGGCCGGGGCCTGGCTGCGGGTTGGTCACCGTGTTCCTCCTGCTCGCCGGAGACGTCGGCCCGAAGTGGCACGCCGCTCGGATTGCTTTGTAGCAAATCTACAAGCTTTTGTCACCCTCTCGCGGTGAGGGTGCCTGCGACATGTAGTAAACCTCCTATCCGGGCAGCAAGTACGCAGTCACGGCCCAGGTATCAGTCGGTCATAAAGAGCAAAAAGCGTAAACGGGAGTAGCCAAGCTACCTGCTGTGTGTGCTCAGGGGAACGTGCCAGAAACTTCCCGTTGACTTTGCGAAACCCGGATGTAGTGTTGCTCCCCAAGCTGGGTGTGCCAAGTCACCGGACCGCACAGCTGATGTGGGAACCCACCGCGCTCGCCGGAAGGAGGCGTCGCAATGAACCCGGCCGACCGACGCCTGGAGATCGCGGACCTGGTGCGTGTCACCGGCCGCGTCGACGCGGCCACGCTCTCCGCGCGCTTCGCGGTCAACGCCGAGACCATCCGGCGGGACCTGAAGGTGCTGGAAAACGCCGGTGAGCTGCGTCGGATCCACGGCGGCGCGGTCGCGTACGGCACCCTCGCCGTCGAGGACAGGGTCGCCGGTCGGCTCTCCCAGCGGCGCGTGGAGAAGCGGGCCATCGCACGGGCGGCCCTGGCCGAGATCCCCCCGTTCGGTGCCGTCTTCATCGAGGCCGGCTCCACCACCGGTCACCTTGCCGGGCTGATCCCGGACCGGGGAGACCTGCTGATCGTCACCAACGCCCTGCAGATCGCCCTCGAACTGACCGACCGGTCGCGCTCCACCGTGATGACGATCGGCGGTCGGGTGCGCCCGGCCAGCTACGCCGAGGTCGACGCCTGGGCCCTCGCCCGTCTCGCCGACCTTCGCTTCGATGTCGCCTTCGTCGGCACGAACGCCCTCGACCCCGGCTGGGGGCTCTCCACGCCGGACCCGGCCGAGGCCGCCGTCAAGGCGGCGGTGCTCGCCTCCGCGCAGAAGGCGGTGCTGATGGTCGACCACACCAAGTTCGGCCTCCGGGCCGCCTGCCGATACGGCGCGGTCGAAGACGTCGACCTCATCGTCACCGACTCCGGCGTCGACGACGCGAGCCTGGCCGACCTGCGTACCCGTGGGGTCGCCGTCCGCCTCGCCGAGCCGCACGCCGCCGATGTTCGCCCCGTCCCTCGTCCCACCCCCCTGGAGGAACTGTGAAATACCGGACCCGCGGCAGGGTGCTCAGCCGCAGCGTCGCCGTCCTTCTCGCCGTCACCCTCGCCACCGCGGCCTGCGGGGGCGGCGGTGACAACGCCGCCAGCGGCGAGCCGACCGACCCGATCGAGGGCCGCCCGGTCCCGACCGACCAGGCACCGGACAAGGAAGTCCGGATCGCCATGATCGGCTTCGCCAACAACCCGTACTGGGTGTCGGTCAAGAGCGGCGCCGACTACGCCAACCGGGTGCTCGCCAACCGCAAGGGCAAGGTCGACTGGATCGTCGCCGGCGAGAACATCGACGTGCAGACCGTCTCCGGCGCCATCCGCGCCGCCGACGCCCAGGGCTACGACGGCGTGGGCTTCTTCATCGCCGGCGAGGGCAACTGCACCGACATCAAGACGCTCTCCGGCAAGGGCAAGCAGATGGGTGCCTACAACACGCTGTTCGAGTGCGTGGAGACCTCCGGCGGCACCGTCGCCTACGCGCAGGAGCAGTACAAGGCCGGCAAGCTCGCGGCCGAGGAGATGGTCAAGGCAGCCGGCGGCAAGGCTGGCAAGGTCGGCATCATCGTCAGCCAGTTCACCGCGCCCGGCTCCGAGCAGCGTCGGCAGGGCTTCGTCGACGGCCTCCAGGGCTCCTCGCTGACCCCGATCAACCAGGGCGTCGAGGCCCGCGACTCCGCGTCGAACACGTTCGCCGCCGCGCAGAACTACCTGCAGTCCAACGCCGACCTGGTCGGCATCTACGCCACCGCCGGCGGCCCGTTCGGCGCGGCCCAGGCCGTCGCCGCCGCCAACAAGCAGGACAGCGTCAAGGTCATCGGCTACGACATCACCGCGGAGAACATCGAGGCGATCAAGAACGGCTCGATGTACGGCGTGATCGGCCAGGACGCCTTCGGGCAGGGCTACAACGTGGCGATCCAGCTCTACAACGCCGCGGTGACCGGCGACAAGCCGAGCCCCGTCCTGCAGGAGGCCAACGCGCCGTTCGTGACCAAGCAGAACCTGGCCCAGCACGACCCGTCGGAACTGTCTCCCGGCGCCCCCGGCGCCTCCTGATCGGGATCCACTCATGACATCCACGTCCCCCGTGGGCGACGTCCGGTCGGCGGCCCTGGTGGCCGCCGGCCTGACGAAGTCCTTCGGCGCGGTCCGGGCTCTGCGCGACGTGTCGCTGGAGTTCCCGGCCGGCCAGGTGACCGGGCTGCTCGGCGAGAACGGCGCCGGGAAGTCCACCCTGATCCGACTCTGCTCCGGGCAGATGCAAGCGGACAGCGGTCGGCTCGTCCTCGACGGCCGGGAGGTGTCCTTCGGCTCTCCGTTGGAGGCGATCGCCGCCGGTGTCGTGGTGGTGAACCAGGAACCGCTGCTGATCGGCGAGCTCACAATCGCCGACAACCTGTTCCTCTACGACCTCGGTGAGCGGCCCGCCTACGGCCTCGCGCAGCGGGGACGCAACGTGCAGCGGGCCCGGGAGCTGTTGGCCCGGCTCCAGATGGCCGACTACCTGCCCGACCCGGCGACCATCTGCCGGGACCTCTCGGCCGCCTCCCGACAGATGGTGGACATCGTCCGGGCGCTGTCCCGGCAGCCGAGGGTGCTCTTCCTGGACGAACCGAATTCCAGCCTCACCCACGAGGAGTCCGAGCGGCTCTTCGCGGTGATGGGCCGGCTGCGTGACGAGGGCGTGGCGGTGGTGCTGGTCAGCCACCGGCTCGCCGAGGTCTACTCGATCGTCGACAACGTGATCGTCCTGCGGGACGGCACTTTCGTCGCGGCCGGTCCGCCCGCCGAGATCGACCAGCAGCGCGCGGTGGCCCTGATGGCCGGCGAACGCAAGACCAAGGTCGTCTCCGAGGTGGTCGCCGACCGCGCCCCCGCGCCCCGCCAGGCCGAGGTCGCCCTCGAACTGGCCGGCCTGACCGGCGAGGGCTTCACCGATGTCGGCTTCGCCGTCCGCAAGGGCGAGATCGTGGGCATGGCCGGGCTGGTGGGCGCGGGGCGTACCGAGATTGCCGAGGCGGTCGTCGGGTTGCGTCCGATCAGCCGGGGCGGGATCAGCCTCGGCGGTCGTCGGGTGTACATCGGCAACCCCGGCCGGGCGCAGCGCCTCGGCGTCGCCTACGTCGCCGAGGAACGACGTACCGAGGTCTTCCACGCCCAGGACGTCGGCTACAACCTCGTCGTCCGGATCCTGTCCAACCTGGGCCGTCTCGGCTGGGTCTCCGGCCGCCGGGCCGCCGCCCAGGCCCGTGAACTGGCCCAGCGCTTCGGGGTCAAGGCCGCCTCCACGGAGGCGCCGATCACCTCCCTCTCCGGCGGCAACCAGCAGAAGGTGCTGCTGGCCCGGGCCCTGGCCGCCCGACCCAGGGTCCTGATCCTCGACGAGCCGACCCGGGGCGTCGACGTCGGCACCAAGGCCGAGATCTACGCCGCCCTCCGGGCCCTGGCCCACGACGAGGGCCTCGCCGTCTGGTTCATCTCCTCCGAGTTGGAGGAGGTCGTCGAGTTGGCCGACCGGGTGGTCGTCATCCGGAACGGCCGGCTGACCCTGGACGCCCCGAACACCGCCGGACCCACCCCCATCGTCGCCGCCGCCATGGGCGCTACCGAAGGAACAGAATGAAGGCCACAGTCGCGCAGCGGCAGGAGCGTTCCTGGAAGGACGGCGCCCTGTCCCTGGTCAAACGGCAGGAAACCGGGCTGCTCGGTGTCATCATCGTGCTCGCCCTGCTGGTCAGCCTCGCCAACGAGAACTTCCTGCGCAAGGACAACCTCTACAACGTCCTGCAGACCGTCGTCGTGGTCGGCATCATCGCCGTCGGCCAGACGTTCGTGCTCATCGCCAAGGAGATCGACCTCTCGGTCGGCTCGGTGCTGGCACTCTCGGCGGTCAGCGCCGGCGCGGCCTACGGCAACGGGGTGAACCCGTGGCTGGCGATGGCCATCGGCATCGGCGTCGGCGCGCTCTCCGGCTTCGCGGTCGGCAGCGTCGTCGTCCTCGGCCGGGTGAGTTCGTTCATCGTCACCCTCGGCATGCTCTCCATCGCCCGAGGACTGACCCAGCTGCTCACCGGCGGGCTACCCCAGTCCATGCCGAGCGAGCTGTCCTTTATCGGGCAGGGCCGGGTCTTCGGCGGTATCCCGATCAGCGTGATCATCTTCCTGGTGCTGGTCGTCCTCGGTCAGCTCCTGCTCACCCGTACCGTCTTCGGCCTGCGGGTCACCGCGATCGGCGACAACGACGCCGCCGCGCGTACCGGCGGCATCCCGGTCGGCCGTACCCGGATCCTCACCTTCGTCCTGATCGGCACCCTGGCCGGCGTCGCGGGCATCGTCTTCGCCACCCAGGTCGGCGTCGCCGAAGCCCAGGCCGGCATGGGGTACGAGCTGGACGTCATCGCCGCGGCGGTGATCGGTGGGGCCAGCCTCTCCGGCGGCCGGGGCTCGATCATCGGCGCCTTCCTCGGCGCCTGCCTGCTCGGGGTGCTGCGCAACGCCTTCATCCTGCTCGCCCTCTCGCCGTTCCTCCAGCAGCTCAGCATCGGCCTGGTCATCGTGCTGGCTGCGCTGTTCGACCAGTGGCGGCAGGGCAACCTGCGGCACCTGAGCCCGGCCCGGCTGCGCCAGCGCCTCGTCGCCCGGCAGAAGGCCTGACCACCACCCTCGACCGTCAAGGACACGCCGTGAAACCACAACCCTTCCGTCAGTACGACCAGCGCGTCGTCCGCGCCTTCGTGGAGGCCCGCCGGGCGCACACCGAGAACGAGCCGCGCCTGAAGTTCGGTTGGAGCAACTGGGGCTTCGGCACCGAGGAACTGGGCGTCTCGGCGGCCCGGTTGGAGCACCACGGCGTGCGCCACATCGAGCTGCACGGCAACCTCTACTCGCCCGACCTCGGCTACCGGCCCGAGGAGACCCTCCGGGTGCTCGGCGACCACGGCATCACCGTCTCCGGCGTCTGCGGCATGGTCACCCCCGACCAGGAGTTCGCGCACAACCTGCCGCACGTACGGGCCCGGGCGATCGAGTACTTCCGCCGCCAGGCGCAGTTCACCCAGGCGGTCGGCGGAAGCTACCTGCTCTTCGGCGCGGCCTCGGTGGGGCGCCCCGGCGCGCTGGACTCCTACGAGACGGAGCGCTCCGCGGCGACCATGCGTCTGGTCGCCGACGACTTCGCCGCCGCCGGCATCCGTGGCGCAGTGGAGCCGATCCGGCCCGAGGAGACCAGCATCGTGCACACCTTCGCCGAGGCGCTGCACCTGCTCGACCTGGTCGACCACCCGGCGATCGCGCACCTCAACGGCGACCTGTACCACATGCTCAGCGGTGAGCTGCACATCGGCGCGACCATCCTGGAGCACGGCCACCGGATGCTGAACCTGCACCTGGCCGACACCAACCGGCGGGCCCTCGGGCACGGGCTGCTCGACCTCGACGTGGTGATCATGGCGTTGTACGCCGTCGGCTACCAGCGCGGTGACAACTACTGCTCGGCCGAGCCGCTCGGCGCCGGCGGAAACCCGTACGCGGCGATGAACCTGCCGCCGGAGCCGGAGCGCCTCGACGAGCTGGTCGGCGTCACCGCCCGCACCTTCCGGGAACGGGAGGACGAGGTGCTGGCCGCCAGCGACGAGGAGCTGTACGCGCTCTACCAGATCGACTCCGAGTAACCCATGTCCTCGTTCACCCTGCACGTGGTCTGTCCCAACCCGGCGCTGGACCGGCTCCAGGTGGTGGAGCACTTCCACCCCTTCGAGGTCAACCGGGTCACCGCGGTACGTACCCTGCCCGGTGGGAAGGGCATGATCGTCGCCCGGGGCGCCCGCCGGCTCGGTGCCACGGTCACCGCGTACGGCTTCCTGGGCGGCGCCAGCGGCGAGGTGATCCGGCGGGGCTGTGCCGATCTCGGCGTCCAGGACCGACACGTCGAGGTCACCGGGGAGACCCGGGTGACCCCGGTGGTGATCGAACGCAGCACCGGCCGCTCGACCGTGCTGAACGAGCGCGGTCCGGAGGTCACCGCGCGTGACACCGAGCGGCTGCTGGCCGTCCTGGCGACCGAGGTGCAGCCCGGTGATGTGCTGGTCAGCACCGGCAGCCTCCCGCCGGGTAGCGGTGCCGACCTGCACGCCCGGATCGCCCGGACGGCCCTGGCCCGGGGCGCGACCGTCCTGGTCGACGCGCACGGCGACGCCCTCGTCCGGGTTCTGGACGACCTGCGGGCCGAGCCCGTGACCGGACGGTTCGTGGTCAAACCCAACGCCGACGAACTCGCCGGCGTGCTCGGCCATCCGCTGCCCGACCGGGACGCCACCGGCGCGGCGGTCCGGGAGCTGCACGCTGACACCGGCGCTACCCTGGTGGTGACGCTCGGCACCGACGGGGCGGTCTTCTTCGACGGCACGGTCGAGCTGACGGCCGACACCCCGACGGTGGAGACGGTCAACGCCACCGGATCCGGGGACTCGTTCCTCGCCGGCCTCGCGGTCGCCCTGGGCGACGGCGAGCCGCCTGCCACCGCGCTGGCGCTGGCCGCCGCGATGGGCGCGGCCAACGCCGCCTCCCTCACCCCCGACATCGACCCCGAGCTGGTCGCCCGGCTCCGGCACCTGGTGACGGTCGAGCGGGTCGAACCGGGCGCGGTGGCCTCCCGATGAGCCAGTTCATCGGCGTCGACATCGGCACCACCCGGACCAAGGTCGGCTGCTACGACGCCGCCACCGGCCGGCTGGTCGCCCTACGCCACACCCCCACGCCGGCCGAGGCCGACCCGTGGGGCGGGCGTCGGGACGCCGGGCAGGTCACCGGCACGGTCGTCGGGCTGCTGCGTCAGCTCCTGACCGATCCCGCGGTGCGTCCGGCCGCGCTGGCCGGCGTGTCGGTCGGCTCGGTGGGGGAGGAGGTCGTCCTCCTCTCCGGCGCCGGCCGGGTCACCGCGCCGGTCCTGGTCTGGCACGCCCGGCACGGCCGCTCGGCCCGGGAGACCGATCCGCTCGCCGGCCGGTGGCCGGAGACCGACGACACGTTCTCCGTCTTCAAGCTGCGCTGGTTGGCCCGGCACCTGCCGGAAACGGTCGCCGCCGCGCGGAGCTTCACCTCGCTCGCCGACCACGTGGCCCGGGACCTGCTCGCGGACCGCGCCGCACCGGTCTTCCTCAACGTCTCGCACGCCTCCCGCACCGGGCTGCTGGACCTGCGCGCCGGCGCCCTGCGCGCCGGCGCCCTGCCCGAGCTGGGACTGCCCGGGCTGGCCGCTCCCGAGCTGGTCGACAGCGCGACCGTGGTGGGGCGGGCCTCGGGCGCCGGGGTGCTCCCCGCCGGGGTCCCGGTGGTCACCGGCGGGCACGACCACATGTGCGGCGCGTTCGGCAGCGGCGTCCGTCGCACCGGCGACGTCTACGTCTCGGCCGGTACGTCCGAGGCCCAGCTCCTACTGTTGGAGCAGTTGCCGGCGAACCTCGCGCCCGGTGTGGACGCGGGCGTCTTCGTCGCCGGCGGGCTGCGGTTCGTGCACCGGGCCACGCCGTCGGGCCGGTACTACCAGGCCTGGCGGAACCTGCTGTACGCCGACGTCGACGACGCGACCATGTGGGACGAGCTGGCCGGCGTCGCCGACGAGACCGGCCCGGCGGAGATCGACGCGGACCAGCAGCGGGCCCAGCTCGCCGCGTTGCCCATGGAGATCACGCGGGCGCACGCCATGGCCAGTCTGCTCAAGGGCCTCGCGGTGGAGGCCGAGACCACCACCGCCCGGCTCGGCCAGCTCGCCGGCACCGCGATCGCGGATGTCACCATCGGCGGTGTCGCCGCCGCCTGGCGGACCTGGCGCCGGCTGCGCCAGGCGGCCACCGACCGTAGGCTGCGCTTCGTCACCGAGCCCGAGCCGACCGTGCTCGGAGTGGCGGTCCTCGCGCAGCTCGGCGCCACCGGGGCCGCCGACCTGCCAGCTCACCTGATCACCGCCGACAACGAGGAGACGACCGCGGATGAGCATTCCTGACCTGCTGGGCCGGCACCGGATCGTGCCGGTCGTCGTGCTCGACGACGCCGCGCACGCCGAGCCGTTGGCGGACGCGCTCGCCAGCGCCGGCCTACCGCTCGCCGAGGTGACCTTCCGGACGCCGGCGGCGGCCGAGGCGATCGCCCGAATGTCCGCCCACGGCGGGGTGACGGTCGGTGCCGGTACGGTGACCACCGTCGCCCAGGTCGACGCGGCAGTCGAGGCGGGCGCCCGGTTCGTGGTCTCGCCCGGGCTCAGCGCGGCGGTGCTCCGACGCTGTGCCGAGCACGGCGTCTTCGCTCTGCCCGGCGCGGTCACCGCGACCGAGGTGATCACCGCCCTGGACGCGGGCGTCACGGTGCTGAAGTTCTTCCCCGCCGGCACCTCCGGCGGCCCTGCGGCGATCTCCGCACTCGCCGCGCCGTTCGGCCAGGTCCGGTTCGTGCCCACGGGTGGCATCGACGCCGCGTCGGCCGGCGACTACCTCGCCCTGCCGTCGGTGCTGGCCGTAGGGGGGAGCTGGATGGTGCCCCGGGCTGCCGTCGCGGCCGGGGACTTCGACCGGATCGCCGACCTCACCACCGCCACTGTGGCCGCCGTCGCCGCTGCGTGACGCGTCCGACCGGGTTCGGGCGGATCAGCCGCTGACGGCGGAGGAGTTGCCGACAAGCGACGCCACCCCGGACCGCGGCCAGAGTTGTGCGTGCTTCATGGTCGCACCGAGGGTTATCTGCGGTGGGGTGGCGTGGGTGGACCGCTGATGGAGACCCGGCCACCAGTCCGACGCCTGGGCCAGAGCGCACCGGCCGGACCAGCGGGCGTTGGGGGCGCACTGCCGCGACCACTGCGTTGAGTGACGACTTCTGCAGCCGACCGACCTCGGAGGGTGCGGTCGACCGCGGGGCGGTACCTACGAAGGGCACGCACGGGAACCTCCTGATCAGGGCTGTCAATCCATGATCAAAGTCCGAGCTGCCGGAGGAACCTCACTTCCTGCCTTACGCGGGCCGGCAGAGTCACCCGAAAGTCAGTCGACAGACGGGGCGGGGGACCTGGAACCGGACCGCCTCGTCTGTCCGGCGCCGTGGGTGCTTTCCTGGCACCGGCAGGGCTGGGTGTGGTGGGGCGCTGATCACCAGGCGCAGGGCGCGTAGTCCTTGAGGAAGCAGCCGTAGAGGTCTTCGCCCTGTTCGCCGCGGACGATCGGGTCGTAGACCCGGGCCGCACCGTCGACCAGGTCCAGCGGGGCGTGGAAGCCGGCGTCCGCCAGTCGCATCTTCGTCGGGTGGGGCCGCTCGTCGGTGATCCAGCCGGTGTCGACGCTGGTCATGAGGATGCCGTCGGCCAGCATCTCCTGGGCGCTGGTTCGGGTGAGCATGTTCAGCGCGGCCTTGGCCATGTTGGTGTGCGGGTGCCCGGGCCCCTTGTAGCCGCGGGCGAACTGGCCCTCCATCGCCGACACGTTCACCACGTACTTCCGGCGGGCGGTTGCTGCGGCCATCGCCGGTCGAAGTCGACTGACCAGCACGAACGGCGCGGTCACGTTGCACAGCTGCACTTCGAGCAGTTCGACCGGGTCCACCTCGTGCACCCGCTGCACCCAGCTGTTGACCGGGTCGAGGTCCGGCACCAGACCGCCGGCGTCGATGGCGGTGGCCGCGGCGATCCGTTCCGGCGAGGCGGAGCCGCTGGTCAGCGCCAACGCGGTGAGCGCCTGCGGGGTGACCGTGGCCGACTGCGGCGGGGCGATACGGCCCGCCGGGTCGCCCTGGCCGGTAGGTTTGGCGAACGTGACCAGCTCCGGCAGGGGGCCGTCCGGCAGGGCCGCCGCCTCCGCGGCGACGAGCTGCGCGTATGCCCCGGGCGTGCGGCGGACGGTCTGCGCCGCATTGTTGATCAGGATGTCGAGTGGTCCCTGGGCGCTGACCGAGTCAGCGAGGGCGATCACCTGGGCGGGGTCGCGTAGGTCGATCCCGACGATCCGTAGGCGGTGCAGCCAGTCCCCGCTGTCCGGCATCGCGGCGAATCGTCGGACCGCGTCGTGCGGGAACCGAGTGGTCACCGTGGTGTGTGCGCCGTCGCGCAGTAGCCGCAGCGCGATGTACATGCCGATCTTGGCTCGGCCGCCGGTGAGCAACGCGCGCCGGCCGGTCAGGTCGGTACGGGCGTCGCGGCGCTCCCGGTTGAGCGCGGCGCAGGGCGGGCAGAGCTGATGGTAGACGGCGTCCACCTCGTGGTAGCGCTGCTTGCAGACGTAGCAGCCGCGCGGATTGTGCAGGAAGCCGGCCGTGGCACCGACGGTGGGGGAGGCGAGCGGGATGCCCTGGGTCTCGTCGTCGATCCGGCCCGGGGCGCCGGTGGCGGTGGCCGCCGTCACCGCGCGGTCGGCCGCCGCGATGGCATCCCGCCGTTCCTCGCGTCGTCGCTGCTTGATCACCTTGTAGAGCTTCGCGGTGGCCCGTTGCACCCGCACCACGTCGGGGTGATCAGGAGGCAGGTGCTCCAACGCCTCGAAGACGCTGAGGCAGGTCTCCAGCCGTTCGCGGTCAATGCCGTCTTGACCGTTTTCGGTAATGTTGTCTGCCGTCATGCGTCGCTGTCTCGTCCCGTTCCCTGCGCCGGATCCACCCGGCCCACCCCAAGTCCGACCCGGAACTGTACGCACCGCACGGCCTCCGACGCATCCCGCCTCTGTTCGACAGCCCACGAGGCGACGACGTCGACGGGGTGATCTTCCACTCCGTGTCAGCGGGATCCGTCGGCTCAGCGGGGTTCGTCGTGGGGTCGGTGGTACGGCTCCTCCCAGCCTGGAGCGTACCGGCCGCAGCAGTCGAAACTACGGGGCCGGTGGTGCGCAGGAGCAGCCCGCGCATCACGGATCGCTGCACGACCCACCGGGGGCGGAGCCGGGACCGACGCCAGTTATTCGACGCCGCTTCGCCACACCTGCCACGCGGATGAGAGCTACAGGCCCCTGACGACTCTCCGCTCGGCTCTTCGCTGGCGCGTCTACGACGCTCCGCGCGAGGGTTCGGCGAAGCCCGAGGACCCGCCACTCCTGACCGCGATCCGACGCCCATCACAACCAGAGCGAGTTGTCCGCCGGGCTGGCGGCTCTCCCTGCCTTCGGCAGATGCCGTCCCGGAACGGGATGGGCTCGCCCCGGACCCGGGCGCATGCAGGGCAGCGTCAGGAAGGCGAGGGTGACCATCGGGACGTCGCCGAAGGCGTCGGCAGCGCCGACGGCCAGCGTCCGGCACTGCGGGTCAGCAGAACGGGGTCCCGAGTTCGAAGTGGCCCGGGTTCTGCACCTCGTCGATGGCTCCCGAGGCGCTGCTCCGGGCCAGGATCTTCTGGTAGCTGGCGTGTCCCTGAGAGATCAGCGCTCCATCGGCGTCCAATGTGCTGTGGTCGGCGCACCGCATCGGACTGATTGAGAAGGGATGACCGCCGTCGTCTATGACGATGTGTCGGGCCTCGTCCCCGATGTGGTAGTCGATCTGGATTTCGAAGGACACCGCCGATCGGGTGGTCATCGACCGGATGACCACGACGTCCTGGGCGGCGTCTTTGATCGTGAGGGTCTTCTTCAGGAAGTAGGGCTCGCCCGGTTTGTAGCCTCCGTTGTCGTCGTCGAGCGCGATCCGTGCCTGCGGTTCGACGTCGTCGAAGTTGAACACCATCTCGGCGGTGTTGCCGCCTTCCTGCGGGGGGACCAGCAGCAGCGTGCCGTCGTACGGCTTCTGGTGGTGGATGTTGACGGGCTTGATGCTGTCTACTCGGATCGGCTGGTTGCGGTGGCCTTCGACGGTCAGCCGCAGCGTCTGCTGCGGGACCTCGGCGCCGCCGACCGCCCGCAGTTCGCCGGCGAGCCGGTCCAGGGTGTACCCGTCGACCTCCGGGGCGGTGTACGACGACTTCGCCAGGAAGCTCCTCTGCGCGGGGGTCAGGGCGACTCCTTCGGGCAGTGCGATGATCCAACCGTCATTCTCATGGGTGATGGTGTAGCGGACATCGTCCTTCGCCCGCGTGACCTCACGGATCCAATCCTTGACGGCCGGGCCGTCGACACCCTCGCGCCCCACCCACGCCAGGAGCGTGGTGAGAACACCGGTGACCACCACGGTCGCCACGCCGGCGATCCAGGCGGCCGGCTTGCTCAGGCGCCGCCACCACGGCACGGGAGGCTGTTTCTTCGGTTGCCTGTTCGGCGGGACCGCCTTCGTCGTACGCGCCGTTGCCTTCCGCTTCTTCCGCGACATCCTGCCCTCTCCTCAGAACCCGCATCCCGCCCCACGTCGGGCGCCCACAACTGCCGGGCGACATCCCGACAGCGCAGAGTACAGAGGCGATCACGCAGACCGAGGCAAGGTGGCTCTTGTCCGCTATGAGCGTTTCGCGGCGCAGCCGTTCATCGAGCGAGCCGCTCCTGCTTCGCAGCCGGCACCGAGCTGTGCCCGCCACCGCTCCCGGCGACGGCGGACGAGGTGCGCCACGATCTACCCTGGACAACGCGTTGATGGAGTCCACCCCCGGCCTCTACAAGGCCGAGCTGATCAAACCTCGGGGCCCGTGGCGCAGTCTCGCCCAGGTCGAAGGCCACCGCCGAGTGGGTCGGCTGGTACAACAACCAGCGCCTGCACTCCGCCGTCGGGCATGTCCCACCGCGCGCCCAGTGGCGACAGTGCTCGCCTGGTCTACGCCACTCGGGTCAGCAAGGGCCAAGGGTCGGCCGCGCCAGCCACAGCGGGGACCGACCGTCGGACATGACGTCCACATCGGCTGCTGCCGCGGCCATCGCCGCCACGACTGCGGCCGACGAGTGCTGAGCCGCGACGGGCAGGGCCGAGTCATGCCCGAGCGGCATGCAGGGGTCGACTCCCGCTGCCAGACGAGCCCGCACCTCATCCTCGCAACCACCAGCCCACAACGGCACTCCATCCCGCTCCGTCATGACCAGCCCTCCCGTCGCCGGGCAACGACGCGACGCTAAACGACGCATACGACACACTTCGCGGGAGAATGCCGATAGCTCCACCAGAGCAAGGGCAAATGTGAATCGAGCCAAAACGCGCCGGCCGCGCCGCGTGCGCGTTCGGCTAAGGCGTGTTTCATAAATCGGTCAGAGCCACTCAGTGATGATCGTGATGGTTAGGACGGGCCTGCGCATCGCCCGCGGCCTGCAATGCCGACAGGGTCTTGTCCCAGGTCCCGTCACGCTGCCACCGGCGGAACAGGCCGTAGACGGTGGGCCAGGGCGCATACTCAGCCGGGATGTCCCGCCATGGGGCGCCGATGCGGATCCGCCACCGAATCCCATCAATGAGCTGTTGTTTCTCCCACTTCGGCGGACGGCCTGTCCTCGGCGCGGCAGGCGGCAGCGGAGCCAGAACAGCCCATTGCCCGTCGGTCAGGTCATGCCGCCTCGTCAGCCGACCTGGCGGCCTGCTCGATCTTCGCGCAGTAGGCTGCACGGGCTTCCTCGTCGATCTGGTTCTCGTGTTCGGGGCGCAACCCGGTCCGGCCGTCGAGGCTCTCGCGCAGGATATCGGCGTGCCCGGCATGCCGGATGGACTCGCCGAGGACATGGACCATGATGACGAACAGGTTCGTGTCGGCGTGAGGCTCCGGCCACCACGGCACGTGGCCGGGGGCGTCGAGGGGAAGCGCGTTGATCGTCGCGTCCGAGTGTTCCCACATGCGCCGGTAGAACGCGATGATCTGATCGCGGGTCTCGTCCTCGGTCGCCCACAGATCGCTGCCGTTGGAGTCCTGCCACCGGGGCAGCGGTTCCGGGGAAGGGCGGTCGAAGACCTCGCCGAAGTACCTGGCCTCGACGGTGGCCACGTGTTTGACCAGGCCGAGGAGATTGGTCCCGGTCGCTGTCAAAGGTCGGCGGGCGTCGTATTCGGACAAACCGTCGAGTTTCCAGAGCAGCGCCTTGCGGTCTCGCCGCAGTCTCCCGTGCAGGTTGGCTTTCGCGAAATCATCGATCATGCGGCATGAGCCTGCCATGGGCTACTCGTGGTCTCAAGATCCTGTACGTGGTCCGCAACGACCGGCAGAGCCGAGACCTGGCCACGGCAACCGCCCTGACCTGCTACAAGCAGCTCGCGAGACTTGCCACGTGAGACAACCTCTTACGAAACACGCCTTAGCCGGAGTCACCCGCGGCGGCGACCACCTGAGCCAAGCCAGCCCAACGCCACCTTGCTCGTGGGCGCTCGCCGGGTACTCGGTGGTGCTGACGGTCGCCTCGGTGGTCGTCCTCGTCGGGCTCCCGACCTCTTCGCGACCCCGGGGACAAGAACCAGGTCATCGTGCCGGTGCCCGGAATGGTCACGATCGCGCTGGTGTTGCTGCAACTGGTCGCCGCCGCGCTGTCGGCATGGTGGACGTGGCCGCGGGCGGTCGCGGTCGCCGTCGCGATGCTGTCTCTGGTCACCGTGGTGACTGAGTGTCCCGCTGGCGTCGGCTCGTCCGCACCGGTCGGAACGGCGGGCCGGCCCCCGACTCTGTCTGCGGCCGCGACCCGCTGTCATCAGCCGGCCGGCGCACGCTGTTCACCGGCCGTCCGGTCGGGGTGGGAGCCAGACGAGGTGAACAGCGAGACCTGCGGGTCTGCGGAGCGTAGTGCCGGCCGCACGGTGGCCACCCGCTCCACGACGACGATCCGGTGGCGGAGCCTGCCGCCGCCGCGAGCCGCTCGACGGGCGGGCGCCCCGGTGGAGCCGCTCCGGGGAGCCCGCTCACGATGAGCGGGCGCCCCGGCGGCTGGCTCGGCTCGACCGGTGCTGCCATCCCCGGGTCAGGTGACGTGCGGTACCCGCGCGGTAGGTCGGGCAGGATGGACGTCACCGGTGGGTCCGGGCTCTGGCGCCGACATGTGCCATTACCTGGGGTGGCGCGGTTGCAGGGATGAGTGGGGACCCGGGAGATGCGAGCGCGCAGCAGGCGGGCAGTGGTTGCCGTCCCTGCATCCTGCTCGCGCCGGCCGACAATCCGGTCGGGCGATCACCTCCGTCGCCGGTATCGGGTAGGCCCTGGCCCCTGCCCGCGGCTGGAGTTGAGCGATCGTGCGCGGAGCGCCGCGTGATGCGGTCCGGGGCGGGGCCACCTCGCCTCCCGCCTCGGTTCGGGTCCACGGCGGCCCACCGCGGGACGCACGAGATACCCCCGTGAGTTCTGCGGCTCAGCGGGCGGGACGAGTGGTTCGCAACATGGCTCCCGCACCAGGGTGGACCGGCTGCGCCGGGCGATCAGGGGCTCGAGAAGGATGCCGGCGGCGAGGCTGGACGAGTTGTCGAGGAGTTCGCCGGTTGCACTGACGTGGAACGTGCCGTCGCCGAGGCCGGGATTGCAGCGGCCCACGAGCAGGGAAGGGTGCGTGCGCCGAAGGGTTCGGGACAGCACGGCATGAGGATGCGTAGACATGGCCTGATCTCTCTGAGGACGTGACAGACGGCATGGGAAAGAGCCGACGGCGACGTCGGCGACCGATGCATGGGGAAGGTGTCAGGTCTAGAGAGCAGGCGGCGTCACGCGGGGTGAAGTCCTCTCGTGAGCGGGTGGAGAAGATCCAGTTAGAAGCTAGGCCGGACGAACTGGCGAGGCTACCCATTTTGGGGTACGGGCAGCGAAGTCTTCGCTGACCGTCCGTGGCCGGCGAAGTGGCCAGGGCGGGCCGGGAGGGTCAGCAGACTCGGTCGAGGGATGTGATTCGGGCCTGCGCGAGGTGCTGGACGTGCGCCGGCGGCCCGCCCCGGACGTTTGGTCGCCGCTGGAGTGCACGTGCCACGTGCGGGACGTGTTCCGGGTGCAGGGAAGGCGTCTCACGCTGGCGCTGTGCGTGTCGGAGCCGGAGTTCGCGCCGATGGGCCGCGACGAGCTGGTGGTCACCGAACGCTACAACGCCCAGGACCCGGAGGTGGTCCTCGCGGACCCGACCACGGCCGCCGACGCGTTCGCGGCCCGCTTCGCCACGCTCGGCGAGGTGGAGTTGGCCCGCACCGGCGTCTACCGTGGCCGCGGGGGGAGGTGCGTCCGCTGCTCCGGCTCGGCCGGCACACCGTGCACGAGGCCGGGCACCACCTGCTCGACATCCGCCACGCTGCCGAGCCGCGGACGGCAGGCAGGGCCTGACGCCTCTCGGCGTCAGGCTTGCGGCGGCGAGGCGAACCGGGACCGGCCGCCGCGACGGCACCTCGCCAACTGGTCGCAGAGTCAGTGGATCGGCGGGAGTCGGGGCGCTGCTCCTCGTACGTCCGGCCGTCGAGCAGGTGGGACGGTTGCGTCGGCGCGGCAGCAGGGCGGCCGGGTGACGGTGAGCAGTATCAGCCCGGAGCCCGTGCAGCTGGTGGTGACGAAGGTGCCGACGACGAAGTCGAGCCCGCGCTCGATGAGCGATGGCGGCACCGGAACGTGCCGGCCGGAGTGCCTCCCGGGTGGTCCGGCGGCCCGGCTCGGCACGGCGACGCGGTCCGCGCCTGGCCGGCGGGCTCGAAACCGGACAGCCGTTGATCAGCCGGGGAACCCGTCGGTCCACAGCAGGTAGACGTTGTCGCCCACCCCGCAGCGGTACCGGCGATTTTGCCGATGCGGACGAGGGCGGGCAGGGCAAAGGATGACATCTGTCGATGTAACCCCACCCGTAGGGAGTGCCCGGCATGTCATCACCAACCACCACCCATCCCCGTTCCCCCGCTGCTCGTGCCGTCGGGATGGCGCTGGCCGCCGTCCTGGCCGCCGGCGGCGTGCTCGGCGCGTCGTCCGGCGCCGCGCAGGCCGCGGAAAACCCGTACGAGCGCGGCCCCGACCCCACCGTGGCGATCCTGGAAGCCAGCCGCGGCCCGTTCGCCGTCGCCACGGACAACGTCTCCTCGCTCAGCGTCACCGGCTTCGGCGGGGGAGTCATCTACTACCCGACCAGCACGAGCGCGGGCACGTTCGGCGCCATCGCCATCTCGCCCGGCTACACCGCGGCCTGGTCCAGCATCGACTGGCTCGGCCCCCGGATCGCCTCCCACGGCTTCGTGGTGATCGGCATCGAGACGATCACCCGTCTGGACCAGCCGGACAGCCGGGGCCGGCAGCTGCTGGCGGCGCTGGACTACCTGACCCAGCGCAGCTCGGTGCGGGGCCGGATCGACGCCACCCGGCTCGCGGTCGCCGGCCACTCGATGGGCGGCGGCGGGACGCTGGAGGCCGCCGCGTCGCGCCCGTCGCTGCAGGCCGCCGTGCCGCTGGCGCCGTGGAACCTGGACAAGACCTGGTCCGGGCTCCAGGTGCCGACCCTGATCGTCGGTGGCGAGGCGGACACCATCGCCCCGGTCGCGACGCACTCCGAGCCCTTCTACACCAGCATCCCGGCCTCGGCCGAGAAGGCGTACCTGGAGCTGAACGGGGCCAGCCACTTCTTCCCGCAGACGGTGAACACGCCCACCGCCCGGCAGATGGTGGCCTGGCTGAAGCGGTTCGTCGACAACGACACCCGGTACGAGCAGTTCCTCTGCCCGGGACCGACCGGTCTGGCGATCGAGGAGTACCGCAACACCTGCCCGAGCGCCTGACCCCGTCGGGCGGCCCTGACCGCCCCGGCCGGACCGCCGTCGCCCCGCGCGACGGCGGGCTGGCTGCCGTCCGGTCCCCGGTGCACGGTGCCCGGTGGGGTCCGGGCTCGCCGCCGGCGCGGGCGCCGGACGGAGGTATTGACGCCGGAGGCGAGAAACGTACACTCCGAGTGTAAATATCGCGTCCCGCCGGACCGAGGGATGGGCCAATGGAGCAAGGGCTCGCGCTGCACCACATCGGGGTGCGCTTCGGTGGTCTCACCGCCCTCGACGACGTCTCGCTGCGGGTGCCCGCCGGCCGGGTGGTCGGCGTGATCGGCCCCAACGGCGCGGGGAAGACCACCCTGTTCAACGTCATCTGCGGCTTCGTCGCCCCGGACGCGGGCACCCTCACCCTCGACGGCCGCCCACTGCGGCCCCGGCCGCACCGGCTGACCCGGCTGGGTATCGCCCGGACGTTGCAGGGCACCGGGCTCTTCGCCGGGCTCACCGTGCTGGAGAACGTGATGGCCGGCGCCACCCACACCGCCCGTGCGGGCTTCCTGCCGGCGCTGCTCGGCCTGCCCGCCAGCGACCGCGACGAGCACCGGCTGCGCCGGGACGCCCTCGACGTGCTCGACCGGCTGGGCATCGCCGGGTACGCCGCCGCCGCGCCGGGCACGCTGCCCTTCGCCGTACGGCAGCGGGCCGCCCTGGCCCGCGCCCTGGTGGCCCGGCCCCGGCTGCTCCTGCTCGACGAGCCCGCCGGCGGCCTCGGCGCCGAGGACATCGCCGAGCTCGCGGAGCTGATCCGCGAACTGCCCGGTCGTGACCCGGACCCCTGCGCGGTGCTGCTCGTCGAGCATCACATGGATCTGGTGATGTCCGTCTGCGACGACATCGTGGTGCTCGACTTCGGGCGGGTGATCGCCGCCGGCACGCCGGACGAGGTGCGCGACGACCCGGCGGTCGCCGACGCCTACCTGGGCGCGGCCGTGGACGAGGCCGCCGCATGAGCGGGCGAATCAGCCGGCCCGACGCGCCGGCCCCGCACGGCGGTGGCGCGAGCGGCGGGGACCTGCTCACCGTGCGAGGGCTGGTGGCCGGCTACGGCGCCGCGCCGGTGCTGCGCGAGGTCGACCTCGCGGTCCCCGCCGGTACCATCGCGGCGGTGGTCGGGGCGAACGGCGCCGGCAAGACCACCCTGCTGCGCGCCCTGTCCGGCATGCTGCGCCCGCTGGCCGGCCAGGTCGTGCTCGCCGGGGAGGACCTGCGCGGCACCCCGGTGGAGCAACTGGTGCGCCGGGGGATGGCGCACGTCCCCGAGGGGCGCGGGGTGATCGGCGAGCTCACCGTGGACGAGAACCTGCGGCTGGGCGGGCTGTGGCGCCGCGACAAGGCTGACTCCGCCCGCGCCCGGGACGAGGTGTACCAGCTTTTCGAGCCGCTGGCCCGGCGTCGTGGCCACCTCGGCCACCAGCTCTCCGGCGGCGAACGGCAGATGCTCGCCCTCGGCCGGGCCCTGGTCGGCCGGCCCCGCCTGCTGCTGCTCGACGAGCCGTCGCTCGGCCTGGCGCCGCGGGTGGTCGCCCAGATCATGGCCCTGCTGCGCCAGCTGCGCGACGGCACCGGGCTGACCGTGCTGCTGGTCGAGCAGAACGTCCGCAGCGCTCTCTCCGTCGCCGACCAGGGGATCGTGATGTCCCTCGGCCGGGTGGTCCGCGCCGCCCCGGCGCAGCGGCTGCGTGACGACGTCGACCTGCGGCACGCGTATCTCGGATTCTGAACCCCTCGTCTCCTCCGAAGGAGGACTGTGGAGCGCTTCGTCTTCCTCACCTTCGACGGCTTCTCCCGGGGCGCCGTCTACGCGGCGTTCGCGCTGGCACTGGTGCTCATCTGGCGGGCCGCGCGGATCGTCAACTTCGCCCAGGGCGCGATGGCCGTCGCGGCCGCGTACGTCGCCTACAGCGTGTCCGTGTCGACCGGCTCCTACTGGCTGGGCTTCCTGGCCGCGCTCGCCGCCGGTCTGCTGCTCGGCGCGGTCGTGGACCGGGCGGTGATGCGCTTCGTCGACCACGCCTCACCGCTCAACCCGGTGATCGTCGCGCTCGGGCTGGTCCTGGTGATCCAGGCCGTCCTCGGCATGCTCTACGGCAACGAGTTCCACCCCGCCGGGACGCCGTTCAGCCGCGCCGCGCTCACCGTCGGCGGGTTCGCCGTCGGCTCACCGTACGACCTGTTCGTCTTCGCCACGGTGGGGGTGACCATGGTCGCGCTTGCCTGGATCTTCGCGCGTACCTCGGTCGGCCTGCGGATGCGCGCGGCGGCCTTCGCCCCGGAGGTCTCCCGCCTGCTGGGGGTCAACGTGGGCGGCATGCTCGCCCTCGGCTGGGCCCTCGCCTCGGGGGTGGGGGCCCTGGCCGCCATGCTGGTGATCCCCACCGAACTGGGCCTGCACCCGAACGCCATGGACCTGGTCTTCGTCTCGGCGTTCACCGCGGCGGTGGTCGGCGGACCGGACAGCCCGCCGGGGGCGGTGGTCGGCGGACTGGTGGTGGGTCTGCTGCTCTCCTACGTCAGCGGATACGCCGGCAGCGACCTCACCCCGCTCGCGGTACTGGTCCTGCTGCTGGCCGTGCTGCTGGTCCGGCCCGGCGGGCTGTTCGCTCCGGTCGCCGCGAGGCGGGTGTGAGCGCCACCCGGGCGGCGGCGCCGCAGCGGGCGGCCACCGGCACGCGCGCCGACGACCGCCGCGGGTCCACTCTGCTGCGGCACCTGGCGGTGGCGGCCATCGCGGCACTGCTGGTGCTGGCGGCGAGCTACGGCCTGGCGCCGTTCCGCAACTTCCAGCTCGCCACGGTGGCCGCCTACCTCTGCGCGACCGCCGGACTGACCGTCCTGACCGGACTCAACGGTCAGCTCTCGCTCGGGCACGGCGCACTGATGGCGACCGGCGCCTACACGGTGGCGCTCTGCCAGGGCGCGTTCGCCGACCACGGGATGACCGACGGCTGGCTGCTCCCGCTGTCGCTGGTCGCGGCGGTCCTGGTCACGGTGGGCGTCGGTGCCGTGGTCGGGGCGGCCGCCGCCCGCCTGCGCGGTCCGTACCTCGCCGGCGTGACGCTGGCCGTCGCGGTCGTGGTGCCCGCCCTCACGGTCACCTTCGACGACGTCTTCAACGGCGACCAGGGGCTATCGGTGCCGGTCGAGCCGCCGCCGCTGGCGCTCGGCGCCTACTTCCCCTACGAGCGGTGGCAGCTCTGGATCGCCACGGCGGCCACCCTGGTCGCCCTGGTGCTGCTGGCCAACCTGGTCCGCAGCCGGTACGGCCGCACCTTCCGGGCGGTCCGGGACGACGAGGTGGCGGCCCGCCTCGCCGGCATCCACGTGGCCCGTACCCAGGTGCTCGCCTTCGTGGTCAGCGCGGCCGGCGCCGGGCTCGGCGGCGCGCTGCTCGCGGTGCTTGCGCAGAGCGTCTCGCCCGGGGGGTTCTCGCTGACCCTGTCGCTCTTCCTGCTCATGGCCGTGGTGATCGGCGGTCTCGGCCGCCTCGTCGGGGCGCTCTGGGGAGCCGTCCTGCTGGTCGCCCTGCCCGACCTGACGCACTCCGTGACCGACCTGTTCACCGTCTCACCCGCGGTGGCGCAGCGGCTGGAGGGCAACCTGCCGTTGGCGATCTTCGGGATCACCCTGGTCGTCGTCATGATCGCCGCGCCCGGCGGCGTGCAGGGACTGCTGTCCCGGCTCGGCCGGGAGCTACTGGCCCGGTGGCCGGGGCGGCGGTCCTAGCAAGCCCCGGCGGCGCGGCCGCCGGCACCCAACCCACCACCCGATTCAGGAGAACCGGACCGAAGAAAGGTCGGTGTTCCACATGCACCCTACGACACGACGTGGTCTCGCGGTCGTCAGCACCATCGCCCTGCTCGTCGCCGCCGCGGGTTGCGGTGGCGACGAGGGCCCGGGCGGCGCCGGGCGCGGGACGGTGCCCGGCGTCACCGACACCGAGATCGTGGTCGGCACCCACATGCCGCTGACCGGGCCGGCCTCGGCCGGTTACTCGAAGATCGCCCCGGCCACCAAGGCGTACTTCGACTACGTCAACGCCAACGGCGGGGTGCACGGCCGGAAGATCACCTACAAGATCATGGACGACGGCTACAACCCGGCGAACACCCAGCAGGTGGTCCGCCAACTGGTGTTGCAGGACAAGGTCTTCGCCGTGCTCAACGGGCTCGGCACGCCGACCCACACCGGCGTGCTCGACTTTCTCAAGAGCAACCGCGTCCCGGACCTTTTCATCGCCTCCGGCAGCCGCAGCTGGGACCAGCCGGACAAGTATCCGGGCTCGTTCGGCTTCAACCCCGACTACACGGTGGAGGGCAAGATCCTGGCCAACCACGTGAAGACCGCGCTGCCCGGCCAGAAGGTCTGCTTCCTCGGCCAGGACGACGACTTCGGCCGGGACAGCCTGGCCGGGGTGGAGCAGGTGCTCGGCGCGGGCGCGGTGGCGGTCAAGCAGACGTACGTCACCAGCAACACGAACGTGGCGCCGCAGATCGGCGCGTTCAAGGCCGCCAACTGCCAGGTGGTCGTCCTGGCCACCGTGCCCGGTTTCACCGCGCTGTCGATCGGCACCGCCGCCCGGCTCGGCTTCAAGCCGCAGTGGCTGGTCTCCAACGTGGGCGCCGACCACCCCACGCTGGCCAAACAGCTCGGCGCGGCGGCCGGCCTGCTGGAGGGCATGGTCGGCGCCAACTACCTGCCGATGCAGAACGACGCGGCCAACCCGTGGATCCAGCTCTTCACCAAGGTGAACAAGGAGCACAACGGGGACGCGCCGTTCGACGGCAACACCGTCTACGGGATGGCGGTCGGCTACCTCTTCGTGCAGGCGCTCCAGGCCGCTGGTCAGGACCTCACCCGGGAGTCCCTGCTCAAGGCGGTCGCCAAGGGCGGCTTCCAGGGCCCCGGGCTCGCGCCGCTGCGCTACTCCGACAGCGACCACTCCGGCTATGGCGGGGAGCGGCTGACCCGGGTCGGCGGGGGCGTGCAGGCCTACTTCGGGCCGACGTACGAGACGGACGAGCACGACGGGCCGGTGCGTGAGTACACCGCCCAGCCGGTGACCCCGCCGGCCAACGGGATCCCGACCGCGTCCTGAGCCACCGCGCCGGGCGGGCGGGGTCACCCACGACCCGTCCGCCCGGCACCGTAGCCGCGCCGGCCGGGCGGGCCGGTCAGCTCAGCCGCTCGACGATCGTCGCCATGCCCTGGCATGGCGACGTAGACGTCCGGCGGCTGGTCGTCGTCGCGGGGGTCGAGCTGCGGCACCTGGTCGAGGGCGGCCCGGACGATGGTGGCGGCCAGGTCGTCCGGGCGCAGATCGCGCAGGGAACCCCTTGTTGGCGCGGCCGATCGGGGATCGGGCGGCGGCGACGCTGACGGCTTCCGGCATGACGGTGCCCTCTCCGGAGTGCACATTATATTTGCATCGACGGTGCTGTTATGACCGAGCCCGTGTCAACGAAATGTGAGATGTTGGGCGAGATCCGTCGTTGACGTTCACCGAAGGGCCTCATACTGTTTGCATCGTGAATGCAGATTCCCGCGCGCTGCGCCTGGTCGACGGCCCGGACGAGGTGCACCGGCAGTCGCTGGCCCGTCGCGAGCTGCGCCGACACCGCTCCGACGCGCCGACGGCGCACGTCTAGACTCGGCGGGCAGTGAGGCGTGACAGCGTCGAGGAGGGCAGCGCGGATGGGTGGGGTGCAGGCGCCCGGCCGGGTGGACGGGCGGACGGCCCGGGCCGCGCGGACCCGGGCGGCGATCGTCGAGGCCCACCTCGCGCTCATCTCCGAGGGGGACCTGCGGCCGACCGGCGAGCGCATCGCGGAGCGGGCCGGCATCTCGCTGCGTACGCTCTGGACGAACTTCAAGGACATGGAGACGCTCTTCGAGGCCAGCGGGGCGGAGGTGCTCCGCCAGCAGGACGCCGCGTACCGGCCGATCTCACCGACACTGCCGTTGGCCAAGCGGGTCGACGCGTACTGCCGGCAGCGGGCGCGGTTGCTGCAGCTCATCGCGCCCTCCGCGCGGGCGGCGCAGATGCGGGAGCCGGTCTCCGACCAGCTGCACCGCAATCGGCTGGTGCACATCTCGCGGGTCCGCGAGGAGGTCGAGCAGCTCTTCGCGGCCGAGCTGGCAGAGGCCGGGTCCGGTCGGGAGCAGGTGCTGCACGCGGTGGTCGCGGCGAGCATGTGGCCGGCCTGGTCGATGCTGCGCGACGGGCTGGGGCTGGGCGTGGACCAGGCGCGGGCGGTGATGGCCCGGACGGTGGGCGCTCTGCTGGCCGGCGCTCCCCGCTGACCGGTCCGAACTCTTTCCATCCGGTTTCCGATAGGTGACACTCGATGCATGGTTGCTGCATCGTCAGTGCAAATAACTGGGCTGTCGGGTCGGGACGCCGAGTGCGCGGCCGTCCGGCGGCTGGTCGACGGCCTGCCGGACGCCGGGGGAGCGCTGCTGGTGTGGGGCGAACCGGGCGCTGGCCGCAGCGTCCTCGTCGGCTACGCCCACCGGTACGCCACCCGCTGTCACCGGCTGGCCGGCGCTGGCCTGGCGGACGAGGCCGCGCTGTCGTACGCGGGCCTGCAACGCCTGCTCGACCCGCTGCTCGACCGGGCCGACGCCCTGCCCGAGCCGCAGCGCGGGGTGCTGCGGCGGACGCTGGCCGGCGCGGGCTGCCCGGCCGACCACCGGCTCGCCCTGTCGATGGCCGTGCTGGGACTGCTCGCCGCCGCCGCCCGGGAGCGCCCGCTGCTCTGCACGGTCGACGACGTCGATCGCGGCGACCCGCCGACCGCGGAGGTGCTCGGCTTCGTGGCCCGCCGGCTGCGTCACCTGCCGGTTGCCATGCTGCTCACCGCCGGCACCGACGCGGTCGCCGCCGGCGTGCCCCGGCACCGGCTGCGACCCCTCGACGACCGGGCCGGCGCCGCGCTGCTCACCGACCGGCTGCCCGGGCTGGCCCCCCGGGTGGCCCGGGAACTGACCGCGGTCGCCGGCGGCAACCCGCAGGCCCTGGCCGACCTCGCCGAGGTGCTCACCCCGGGCCAGTGCCGCGGTGAGGAGCCGCTGCCCGACGGGCCGCCCCTCGACGGCGCGCTGGGTCGCGGGTACCGGGGCCGGCTGGCCGGGCTGCCCGCCGACACCCGGCGCATGCTGCTGCTCGCCGCGCTCGACTCCGACGGCGATCCGGCCACCCTGGGCCGGGCCGCCCGCGCCGACGGCACGTCGATCGAGGCGCTCGCCCCGGCCGAGGCAGCCGGGCTGGTCCGGGTCGGCCCGGAGCGGGTGGCCCTGGCGCAACCGCTGGCCCGGGCCGTCATCGCGGCGGACGCGACGCTGGCCGAGCGGCGCGCCGCCCACCTGCTGCTCGCCGGCGTGCTCGACAGCCCCGGACAGCACCTGCGCCGGACGCTGCACCGCGCCGCCGCGGCGGAGGGCCCGGACCCGGTGCTGGCGGCGGAACTGGAGGCCGTGGCCGGTGGGGCCGGCGGGGACGACGGGGTGGCCGCCCTGCACCGGGCCGCCGAACTCAGCGGCGAGCCGCGGCAGGCCAGCGCCCGGCTGGTCGCCGCCGCCGGTCGCGCCTGGGCGGCGGGGCAGCCGCGGCGTGCCGGGCGGCTGCTCGCCGAGGCCGCCGCGGCCGGACCGGTCGACCCTGTCGCGGCCGGCCGGGCCGAGCTGCTCCGCGGCGAGCTGGAACTGCGCTGCGGCTCGCCGTCGAGGGCCTCGACCACCCTGCTCGCCGCCGCCCGGGCGGTGTCCGGGGTCGACCGCATCGCCGCCCTCGGCGCGCTTGTCCGGGCCGGTGAGGCGGCCTGCCACACCGGCGACCAGTTCCGTTACGCCGAGGTGGCGCGCCGAGTGGCGGTCCTGCGCCGGGCCGAGGACCCGCCCGACGCGGAGTTGCTGACCGCGCTGGCCGCCGGGGTGGCGGCGACGCTGCGCGGTGACCACGAGCGGGGCGGCCCGGCTCTGCGCCGGGCGGTCGTGCTCGGCAACCGGCTGACCGGGCCGGCGCTCACCCCCGCCGCGCTGACCGGCGCGGCGGTCGCGGGCCTGCTGGTCGCGGTCGACAGCGTCGCCCACCGGCTCGCCGAGCGGGCCGTCGAGCTGGCGGGTGCCCGCGGCGAGGTGTCCGCGCTGCCCCGGGCGCTGGAGCTGCGCGCGATCGCGGAGTACTGGCTGGGCCGGCACGAGGCGGCGGCGGACACCTCCCGGGAGGGGTTGCGGGTCGCCCGGGACACCGGCCAGGTCAACTCCGCCGGGGTGCACCTGGGCATGCTGGCGGTGCTGGCGGCGGTACGGGCCGACCGGGAAACCAGCCTGTGCCGGATCCGCGAGATCGGCGAGGCGCCCGCCCCGCACAGCCGCCCGCGCGCGCTCGCCCAGTGGGCGCTCGCGGTGCTCGACCTGGTCAACGGGCGGCACGAGGCGGCCGCCGCCCGACTGGCCGCGCTGGCCCGCCCCGGCACCGGCCGAGGGCAGGTGCTGATCCAGGTGATGGCCACCCCGTACCTGGTCGAGGCCGCCGCCGGCGCGGGCCGGCGACCGGCCGCCACCGCCGCGCTCGCCGTCTTCGACCAGTGGGCCAGCAGCACCGCCAGCCCGTCCCGGCGGGCGCTCTCCGCGCGCTGCCACGCGCTGCTGGCCGCGCGCGGCAGCGCCGACGCCGAACGCGGCTTCCGCACCGCGCTGCGGCTGCACCCGGCGGATACGGGGGCGTTCGAACGGGCCCGCACCGAGCTGCTCCTCGGCCGGGAACTGCGCCGCAGCCGCCGCCCCCGGGACGCCCGGGAGCACCTGCACGCCGCCCGGGAAACCTTCGGCCTGCTCGGGCTGACCGTCTGGGCCGAGCAGGCCACCACCGAGCTGCGGGCGGCCGGCGAGTCGGTCGGCACACCGGAGCTGCCGGCCGCCCGGCTGCTCACCGGGCAGCAGCTACGGATCGCGCAGCTGGTCGCCGAGGGAGCCACCAACCGCGAGATCGCCACCCGGATGTTCCTCTCCACCCGGACCGTCGACCACCACCTGCGCAACATCTTCCACCGGCTCGGCATCCGGTCCCGCACCGAGCTCGCCCGCGCGCTGCACTGAACCCGGCGCGGCGGCGGGCGGCGACGGTCAGGGCAGCACGACGGTACGGGCGCCCTCGCCGCGGGCCATCCGGTCGAACGCCGCCGCGGCGCCGTCCAGGCCGGTCCGGTCGGTGATCAGGGCGGCCGGGTCCAGGGTGCCGTCGAGCACGGCTCGGGCCAGTTCGGGCACGTCGCGGTCCGGGTCGGACGAGCCGTACACCGAGGAACGCAGTGTCCGCCCGGAGTGGAAGATGTCCAGCGCGCTCAGGCTGACCACGTCGTCCCGCGCGCCCATCCCCACGACGGTGACCTGGCCGCCGCGCCGGGCGGCCCGCCAGGCGGCGCGGATGGTCACGCCGCGGCCGACGCACTCCAGGGCGTGGTCGACGCCACGCCCGTGGGTGCGCTCCCGGATCGCCCGGCTCAGCGCGTCGTCGGCGACGAGGAAGTCGGTGGCCCCGGCGGCGGCGGCCAGTTCGGCCTTGGCGGGCGACACGTCGACGGCGAGGACCGGGTCGGCGCCGGCGGCCCGGGCGGCGGAGACCACCGACAGGCCCACCCCGCCGAGACCGATCACCGCCACCGACTCGCCGGGTGCCACCCGGGCGGTCCGGCGTACCGCGCCGACCCCGGTGAGCACGGCGCAGCCCAGCAGGGCCGCGGTGGCGAACGGTAGCTGCGCCGGAACGTCGATCACCGCCTCCTGCGGCACCACCACCTCCTCGGCCAGCGCGCCGAGGCCGAGGGCGACGTGCAGCGGCGCACCGGCCGAGGTCCGGCCCCGGGCGGTCGCGGGGGAGCCCGTCCGCTCGCAGAACCACGGCTCGCCGTGACCGCAGTACCAGCACCTCCGGCAGGGCGGCGCCCAGTTCAGCACCACGTGCGCGCCGGGCCGGACCCGGTCGACGCCGGGGCCGACCTCGACCACCTCGCCCGCCGCCTCGTGCCCGAGCACCAGTGGGTACGGCGGCGCTACCGTGCCGTCGACCATGGACAGGTCCGAGTGGCAGACCCCGGCGGCCCGTACCCGCACCCGTACCTCGCCCGGCCCGGGTGCCGGCAGCTCCACCTCCTCCACCGTCAGCGGCTGGTCCACGCCTCGTGCGAGCAGCGCCCTCACCGCTGGATCGCCTTGGTCTGGAGGAACTCGTCGAGCCCGTAGCGACCCAGTTCCCGGCCGAGGCCGGACTGCTTGTAGCCGCCGAACGGGGCGAGCGGGTTGAACGGCGCGCCGTTGATGTCGACGGCTCCGGTGCGGATCCGCCGGGCGACCCGCACCGCCCGCTCCTCGTCGGCGGACCAGACGGCGCCGGCCAGGCCGTACCGGGAGTTGTTGGCGACGGCCACCGCCGCCTCCTCGTCGTCGACCGGGATGACGGCGAGCACCGGTCCGAAGACCTCCTCCTGGGCCAGCGCGCTGCCCGGTTCGACGTCGGCGAGCACGGTCGGGGCGACGAACCAGCCCCGCTCGGGCAGCACCGCGTCCGGGCCGCCGGCGATCAGCCGGCCGCCGTCGGTGAGCGCCCGGGTCACGTGGCCGGTCACCCGGTCCCGCTGGGCCGCGGAGACCAGCGGGCCGAGCCGGGTGTCCGGCGCGAACGGGTCGCCGGTCCGGTAGCCGTCGGCGGCCTTGGCGACCAGGTTCAACGCCTCGTCGTAGCGGTCCCGGTGCACCAGCATCCGGGTCCAGGCGGTGCAGGTCTGGCCGGAGTTGAGGAAGGCGTTGCCCACGCCGACCTTCACCGCGGTGGCCAGGTCGGCGTCGTCGAGGATCACGTTGGCGGACTTGCCGCCGAGCTCCAGCGCCACCCGGGCGATCCGGTCGGCGGCCAGGTGCGAGATCCGCCGGCCGGTGGCGGTCGAGCCGGTGAAGGAGACCATGTCGACGTCCGGGTGGGCGGCGATGGCCTCGCCCACCTCGACGCCGGTGCCGGGCACCAGGTTGACCACCCCCGGCGGGAAGCCGGCCTCGTGGATCGCGTCGAAGAGCAGGTACGCGGTCAGCGGGGTCAGCTCGCTGGGCTTGAGCACCACCGTGCACCCGGCGGCCAGCGCGGGCGCCACCTTCGCCATCACCTGGTGCAGCGGGTAGTTCCACGGGGTGATCGCCCCGACCACGCCGACCGGTTCGCGGACCACGAGCGAGTTGCCGACGGTCTCCTCGGCGGGCGGCCGGGCGGCCAGGTCGACGTAGCTGCGCAGTACGGTCAGCGGCAGGCCGACCTGTACCCGGGTGGCGACCCTGAGCGGGGTGCCCAGCTCCAGCGCGACCGTCTCGGCGGCGATCGCGGCCCGGCTGGCCAGCGCCGCGTGCAGGCGGTCCAGGACGGCGGACCGCTGCGCCGGGGTGGTGGCGGCCCAGCCGGGGAAGGCGGCCCGGGCGGCCGCGACGGCCCGGTCGACGTCGGCGGCCGTGCCGGCCGGTACCCGAGCCAGGAGCTCCTCGGTCGCCGGGTTGTGCACCGGGATGGTGTGCCCGGAGGAGGGGGCGACCCAGGCTCCGTCGAGATAGATGTCGGTTCGTGCGAGATCCATCGCGCCCCTCACCGTGGCCAAAAACTAGCGCTGCAAGTTTTGACTCTAGCGCTCCGGGTCGGCCGGTGGGAGGGGTGGTAGCGGCCCGATGTGCTCCTGGTAGGTGCGGGAGAGCCCGTGGATGAGCGCGTCGAGGCCGAGCGCGAAGGCGCCCTCGTCCACCTGCTGCTGATGCTCGGCGAGCCGGTGGGCCTGGGTCAGGTGCGGGTACTGCTCGGCGTACACCCCGGGGTCCTCGACGAAACCGCGGGCGAACGACCCGAGCGCGGACCCGGCCACGAAGTAGCGCATCAGCGCGCCGATGTGGGTGGCGCGCGAGGGCGGCCAGCCGGCCGCGACCAGTCCGCCGTAGACGGCGTCGGCCATGGCCAGCGCCGCCGGCCGCCGCCCCGGACCGCGGGCCAGATACGGCACGATGTTCGGGTGCGCGGCCAGCGCCGCCCGGTAGGAGTGCCCCCAGCGGCGCAGCGCCTCGCGCCAGTCGATCTTCCCGAAGAAGGAGACGTCGACCTGCGCGGTGACGCTGTCGGCCACCGCGTCGAGGATCTCGTCCTTGGTGGCGAAGTGGTTGTACAGCGAGGGCCCGCGCACCCCGAGGTCGGCCGCGAGCCGGCGGGTGGAGAACCCCTCCAGGCCGTCCACGTCGATCAGTGCCGCGGCGGCCTCGACGATCCGCTGCCGGCTGAGCAGCGCCTGCCTCGGCCGGGGCATCCGTGCCTCCCTCGTTCGCTCGTGGGTTCGCCGCAACTCTGCCACAACGGGGTCTGGACGGAATTAAACTTGCAGCGCTAGTTTATGCCTCATGGACCTTCAGCTCTCCCCGGAGCAGACGGCCGTCCGGCGACTGGCCGCCGAGTTCGTCGACCGGGAGGTGGCCCCGTACGCGGCGTCCTGGGACCGGCGCGAGTCGGTCGACCCTGAGATCGTGGGAAAGCTCGGCCGGCTGGGCTTCCTCGGGCTGACCATTCCCGAGGAGAACGGCGGGTCCGGCGGCGACCACCTCTCCTACTGCCTGGTGCTAGAGGAGCTCGGCCGGGGCGACTCCGCTGTCCGGGGCATCGTCTCGGTGTCGCTCGGGCTGGTCGCCAAGGCCATCGCCGCGCACGGATCCGCCGCGCAGCGGGCCGAGTGGCTGCCCCGGCTCTGCGCCGGCACCGCGCTCGGCTGCTTCGCCCTGACCGAACCGGACAGCGGCTCGGACGCGGCCGCGCTGACCACCCGGGCGACCCGCGACGGCGGCGACTGGCTGATCACCGGCGCGAAGACGTTCATCACCAACGGCACGTTGGCCGATGTGGTCCTGCTCTTCGCCCGCACCGGCGGGCCCGGACACCGGGGCATCACCGCGTTCCTGGTGCCCACCAACGTCGCCGGGCTCACCCGGAACGAGATCCACGGCAAGCTCGGGCTGCGCGGGCAGGCAACCGGTGAGCTGCGCTTCGACGCCGTCCGGGTGCCCGACTCGGCGCGCCTCGGCCCGGCCGGCGGCGGGTTCCGGCTGGCCCTGGCCACCCTGGCCAAGGGCCGGATGTCGGTGGCCGCCGGCTGCGTCGGCATCGCCCAGGGCTGCCTCGACGCGGCGGTCGGCTACGCCGGGCAGCGCACCCAGTTCGGCAAGCAGATCGCCGGGCACCAGCTGGTGCAGCAGTTGCTCGCCGCCATCGCCGTGGACACCGCCGCCGCCCGGCTGCTGGTGTGGCGGGTGGCCGACCTCGTCGACCGGGGCGAGCCGTTCGCCACCGAGGCCTCGATGGCCAAGCTCTTCGCCAGCGAGGCCTCGGTCCGGGCGGCCAACAACGCCGTCCAGGTCTTCGGCGGGTACGGCTACATCGACGAGTACCCGGTCGGCAAGTACCTGCGCGACGCCCGGGTCGCCACCCTCTACGAGGGCACCAGCCAGATCCAGCAGCTGCTCATCGGGCGCACGCTCACCGGCGTCAACGCCTTCTAGCAAAGGGGAGAACCCGTGACCAGATTCGCCGACCGGGTGGCCGTCGTCACCGGTGCCGGGCAGGGCATCGGCGCGGCGACCGCGCACCGGCTGGCCGCCGAGGGCGCCGCCGTCGCCGTGGTCGACCTCGACGAGGAGCACAGCCGGGCGGTCGCCGACGAGATCACCGCGGCCGGCGGCCGGGCCGTCGGCATCGGCTGCGACGTGACCGACCCCGCGGCGGTCACCGCGATGACCGACCGGGTGGTGCAGGCGTACGGCGGGCTGCACGTGCTGGTGAACAACGCCGGCATCACCCGCGACGACCTGCTGTTCAAGATGCCCCTGCCACATTGGGAGGCGGTGCTGACCACCAACCTGACCAGCATGTTCCTCTGCTGCCAGGCCGCCCAACAGCACATGGTCGCGGCCCGCTACGGCCGGATCGTCAACCTCAGCAGCCGCTCCGCCCTCGGCAACCGGGGCCAGGTCAACTATGCGGCGGCCAAGGCCGGGGTGCAGGGCCTGACGGCCACCCTCGCCATCGAGCTCGGCCCGTACAACGTCACGGTCAACGCCGTCGCCCCGGGCTACGTGGCCACCGCGATGACCGCCGCCACCGCCCAGCGGGTCGGCAGCAGCCCCGAGGAGCATCAGCGGATGGTCGCCGAGCACACCCCGCTGCGCCGGGTCGCCCAGCCGACCGAGATCGCTTCGGTGATCGCCTTCCTGTCCAGCGACGACGCGTCGTACGTCAGCGGCCAGACCCTGTACGTCAATGGCGGCGCGCGCTGAGGCGCGCCGGCGGACCAGCACCCGGAGGAAACATGGACTTCGCGCTTTCCGACACCGAGCGGGCGATCCGCGACACCGCCCGCGACTTCATCACCAGGGAGGTCATGCCGCTGGAGCAGGAACTGCTGCGGCGGGAACGGGCGCACCGGCCCGGGCTGGAGCACAGCGAGCTGCGCGAGCTCCAGCTCAAGGCGCGCAAGTTCGGGTTCTGGGGGCTGGCCACCCCGGAGGAGTACGGCGGCATGGACCTGCCGGCCGTCACCCAGTCCCTGATCTGGACCGAACTCGGCCGCTCGTTCGTGCCGTTCCGGTTCGGCGGTGAGGCCGACAACATCCTGTTCCACGCCAACGACGAGCAGAAGCGCGAGTACCTGGTCCCGACCATCGAGGGGCAGCGGCGCAGCTGCTTCGCGATCACCGAGCCCGGCGCCGGCTCCGACGCGGCCAACATCAAGCTCAGCGCCCGCCGCGACGGCGACGACTGGATCCTCAACGGCGAGAAGACCTTCATCACCGGCGGTCACGATGCCGACTTCGCCATCGTGATCGCGGTGACCGACCGGGAGAAGGGCGCCCGCCACGGCGGCGCCACCGCGTTCCTGGTGGACCGGTCGATGGGCTGGCGCTCGGAGTTCATCCAGACGATGGGCGACGGTGGCCCCGCCTCGCTGGTCTTCGACGACGTCCGGGTGCCCGGGCGCAACATCCTCGGCGAGCCCGGGCAGGGCTTCAGCCTCGGCATGGAGTGGATCGGCAAGGGCCGCTACACCATCCCGTCGCACGCCGTCGGCATCGCCGAGCGGGCGTTGTCGATGGCCATCGACTACGCCAACACCCGGGAGACCTTCGGCGCGAAGATCGGCACCAACCAGGCCATCCAGTGGATGATCGCCGACTCGGAGACCGAGCTGGAGGCGGCCCGCTGGCTCATCCTGCGCGCCGCCTGGACCGTCGACCAGGGCATGGACCCGCGGCACGCCTCCTCGATGGCGAAGCTTTACGGCGCGGGCATGGTCAATCGGGTGGTCGACCGCGTCCTGCAGATCCACGGCGGCATGGGCTACACCCGCGAGCTGCCGATCGAGCGCTGGTACCGGCAGGTCCGGCTGTACCGGATCTTCGAGGGCACCGACGAGATGCAGCGACTGATCATCTCCCGCGACCTGCTGCGCGGCTACACGAAGCTGGGAGGGCACCTGGCATGAGGGTCTTCGCGTCCATCGAGGAGTTGGCCGAGGCGACCGGCGAGACCCTGGGACCCGGCCCCTGGTTCCGGATCGACCAGCAACGGGTCGACCGGTTCGCCGACGCCACCGACGACCGCCAGTGGATCCACATCGACCCGCGACGGGCCGCGGCCGGCCCGTTCGGCGGCACCATCGCGCACGGGTACCTCACGTTGTCCCTGCTGCCGGCGCTGGCCGGTGGCCTGTACCGGGTCGAGGGAGTGGCCATGGGGGTCAACTACGGCCTCAACCGGGTGCGCTTCCCGGCCCCGCTCCGGGTCGGCAGCGCGGTCCGCGCCACCGCGACCCTGGCCGAGGTGTCACCGGTGGACGGCGGCGTGCAGGTGGTCACCGCGGTCACCGTGGAGAGCGACGCCGGCGGCAAGCCGGTCTGCGTCGCCGAGACGGTCAGCCGCCTGGTGCGGGGCGTGGCCCGATGACCGCGCTGTCACTGGCGGGTTCGCCTGCAGCCGTTCACGGTCGACCGGGTCGGGATTCGTGTACGAGAGCCGCGCCCTGCCGCTAACCGCGGCTCAGCGACGCGAAGGCGGCTGCCTGTTCGCCTCGTTGATCTCGTACAGTGGCCGCCGGCTTCGGCTATCGCCGTACGAAGGCGGGTCTGAGCATCGATGAACCAGGTCATGTACTCGGGCCAGTCGTCTCCGTTGCCGATGTCACCCTTGCGGTATTCCGCCATGCGGCAACCCTTCCTCGCCTGTAGCGGTTCGTACGACAGGGTGTTTCCGAAAGTCGGCTCCAGCTTGGCGCGGGCGGCGGCGAAACGCGCGTCGTTGACCGCGGGATCGGGGTCCTGAAAGAAGATCTCGCTCGACAGGCCGGATCTGCACGTGTACGACATGCCATTCGCGTCCGCGCGCGAGGCGAGCCATTCCGGCGTCCATTCCTGGTCGGCAGCCCAGAGATTTGGGTCCGTCGCAGACCTGACCGGTGCCGGCGATGAAGGGCAGCCGGGCGTCGAGGTCAGGTGATGGCCAGCAGCACGGCTTGGCCGTCTGCGGCTGCGGCACGGTAGAACCGGCGCAGGTCGGTGTAGTGCGCATGCGCGGATGCGGGCGCGTGCCGGCCCGGCGTGAGCCCTCGTCGACGCGCAGCGGGCCTTCGGCTCGGCGGGCGGCGGTCCCGCCCGGTGGGCGCCACGGTATTGACAGACAGAGTCCCGACCGCCGAGGCTGTATCCAGCGATATCTGTCAATGAATACGGGGCATGATGCGACGCAGGATCTTCGCGCTGGCCACCGCCGCCGCGGTCGTCGTCGGCGGGGCCATGACGATGGTGCTGCCGCCGGCGTACGCCGCGACGGCGTGCACGGTGGACTACACCATCACCCGAGAGTGGTCCAACGGCTTCTGGGCCGAGCTCACCGTCACCAACCTGGGCTCTCCCGTCACCGACTGGTGGCTGCGGTTCCGTCAGGTCAGCGGCCAAACGATCACCATGGGCCTCGACCGGCTGCCGGACGGATACACGCTCGGCAGCGGCGAGCTGTACCCGATGACCATGCTCCGCCCACCGGCGGGGTCCACGCTGCCGACCGGCGCCTCGGTGACGGTGCGCTTCGGCGGCAACTACCGGGACGCGGAGCCCGAGCCGACCGACTGGGTCCTGAGCGGCCAGTCGTGCAACGTGGACGTCGGCAGCCCGACCGGTTCGTCGCAGCCGACGGCTTCGGCGAGCCCGCAGCCCAGCCCGCAGCCGGGCGGCCCGTCGGTGTCGCTCACCTCGCCCCTGCCCAACGACTTCTTCGCCGCGCGGGGCGTCATCCCGATCCGTGCGGAGGCCACGGCGGCGGCTGGCCGGCGGATCGAGCGGGTCGAGTTCCGGGAGCGCGGCACGTTGCTCGCCGTGGACACCACCGCGCCGTACGCGTTCGACTGGCGCGGCGCGTCGCCGAACAGCGGCACCCGCGTCACCGCCACCGCCTACGACAGCGACGGCGCCCAGGCCGCCGCCGAGGTCCGCGGCATCCGGGTGCTCCCGCCGCCGGCACCCGGTGCCGCACCCGCGCTGAAGGCGATCGGCAACCGCATCCGCACGGTCACCACCGACCCGAGGCCGTACCGGCCACGCGGAATCATCCGGTCGGCCGCGCCCGGCGAGTGCGCGTGGGGACCGATCCGCTGGGACGGCCCGGTCGACGACGCGTCCGTGGGCGCGCTGCGGGCCCGCGGCGTCGACGCGGTGCGGGTCGTGCTGAGCGACGCCTGCTTCGTCTACACCGGCAGCCCCACCGACAGACAGAACCGCGTCGGCTACGTCGACGAGGTGGCCCGGTACGTCGACCGGCTCGTCCGGGCCGGCATCACACCCATCGTGTCGCTGCGCCAGAGCGACTTTCTCGCCACGCGCTCCTTCTGGAGCGCGGCGGCGGAGGTGTTCGGCGCCGACAACGCGGTGGTCTTCGACATCTCGCCCTACGACTTCCCGGCGGCCGGTGGCACCGGTCCCGCGGTGGCCTGGACCTGCTGGCGCGACGGCGGCGTCGCGTGCGCGGGCACCAGCCTGCCGAGTTTCGGTGTGCAGGAGCAGATCCGCCTGCTTCGCGTGCAGGGCTCGTTCAACCTGGTCCTCGCCGCCGGGATCGACGGCGGCAACGACCTGCGCCGGTGGCTGGAATACCGCCCGGCCGACCCGGACGGCCGCAACGTGGCCGCCGCCTGGCGCGTCGACGACCGCTCGGCCTGCGCCACGCCGGCCTGCTGGCAGTCCACCCTGCTCCCGGTCGCCGCCCAGGTACCGCTGGTCGCCACCGACGTCAGCGCCGGCTCGGCGGCGCCGACGTTCGTGCTGCGGACGGTCACCTGGCTCGACCAGCACGGCATCGGCCACCTGCGCCGGTGACCGGTGGAGAGATAAGCCTGAGGTTCCCCGGTTGGCCGGAACCATGGTGGCATTCGTCAACCTGGGCGCAGCCCGGGCCTGTCGCGACGAAGAGGTGGGCTCCTTCGCGGCCGGCCAGTCCGGTGACCGTGTGGCGGACAGGGGTGGACCTGGCCATGGAGTCGACCGCCGGGTGCCGGCGATGACGGAGTACGAGCGTCCGACAATCATCGCCGTCCTCGACGGCGCGCTCATTCGAGCCGGCCCTGGCACGCCGATCGGCGCAGTGGTCTCGGCACTCCCGCATGGGTGGCGGGCCGCAGGGTCGGTTTCGGACAGTGGGGTATTGTGCCGAGCGGCACGAACTGTTGCGAGGTGCCCCACCCGGTGGTGGGGAGAATCGGGAAGCCGGTGTGACTCCGGCACGGGCCCGCCGCGGTAACCAGGGAGCTGCCGCCCACGCGCACGTGTGCGCAGTCACTGGCCGAACCGGCTGGGAAGGCGGGCGGACCGGTGTTGATCTGGGAGTCCGAAGACCGGCCTCGCGTCATCGGCCCCACCGGGTGGGGCATGAGCGCAGCGGGAGCCTGCCCATGATCAGCGACATCTACGACGTGATCCACCGTCGCCGCGACGTCCGTGGCCAGTTCAGTGGCGAGCCCCTCGCCCCTGGCGTACTCGACCGTGTCCTTGCGGCGGCGCACGCCGCACCCAGTGTCGGGCTGTCCCAGCCCTGGGACTTCATCGTGATCCGTGACCGGGGCCTGCGCGAAGCGTTCCATCGGCATGTCCGTGCCGAGCGCGACACGTTCGCCGCCACCCTCGGCGTCCAGGACGCTCGACGATTCTCCGGCATCAAGATCGACGGCATCCTGGAGTCGACACTGTCGATCGTGGTGACCTACGACCCCGACCGTGGCGGCCCAGCGGTCCTGGGTCGCCACGCCATCTCCGACACCGGCCTGTATTCGACCTGTCTGGCCATCCAGAACCTCTGGCTGGCCGCCACCGCCGAAGACCTCGGCCTCGGCTGGGTGTCGTTCTATCGCGAGCAGTTCCTCCAGCGGTTGCTCGCCATCCCGGCCGGCATCCGACCCGTCGCCTGGCTCTGCCTCGGCCCCGTCACCCACCTCGAAGCGGTGCCCGATCTCGAACGACACGGCTGGCGCCACCGGCGCCCCCTGTCCGCGGCGATCCACCACGACCGCTGGAACCCCGCGTCCGCCACGAGGTGACGTCTCTGCCGCATGGGTAGGGGCAGCGCCGGACTGCCCCTACCCGCGCTACCTGATCGCTCTCGGTCAGCGGCGTGTTCGGGGCTGTGCGATCGAGACGGCCCGGGCGCCGGCGGAGCGCCGGTCCGGAGGGTCGTGACCCCGGCGGGGCGGCTGGGGGACTGATCGGCCGGTCTCGATGGTCCGGGCGACGGTTGCCCGTGGTGGAGTGGCGTTGACCGCAGGTCGTGAGGTGTGGCAGCATTCGCGGCCTGACGGCAGTGAAGGAAGCCGGTGCGATTCCGGCGCGGTCCCGCCACTGTCACCGGGGAGTGATCCCCCCTTGCGAGCCACGACCGTGCGTGCGCGGTTGGAAGGCCGGGGGTGAGCGTTGATCCGGGAGCCAGGATACTTCGGCCGTCGGACGTACCCCAGGGCGTGGACACCCGAGGAGGACCCGATGACGCACGGCATCTCTTTCATCGACGAACATCGTCATGATCCGCACGGTGGACGCTCCGCCGCACCCGTTGCCTGCCATGCCGCCGGTCGTGCCGGCGCACCCGGGACCGTGGACCCCCTCGGCCGGGGCGCGTGCCGCCAGCGTTGACCGCTCCCCGACCCGCGTCTCGGTGAGTCGCGCCGCGGGTCGCCGCACCCGCTGACGCCGCTCCCATCCCACTTCGCCCCGGTCGCCTCCGCGCGACCCCGGGTGTCACTCTCCGGAGTTTCTCGTGCGCATCCTGTTGCTGTCCACCGCCGACACCGACCTGCTGGCCGCCCGCGCCAGCGACGCCGACTACCGGCTCGCCAACCCCGCGCGGGTCGCCGCCGACGCGGTGCCCGCGCTCGTCGACGGCGTCGACCTCGCCGTCGTACGCCTGCTCGGCGGCCGGCAGACCTGGCCGGACGGGCTGGCCGCCGTGCTGGCCAGCGGCGTCCCCACGGTGGTGCTCGGCGGTGAGGCGCTGCCCGACGCGGAGCTGATGGCGGTCTCCACCGTGCCGTCCGGTGTGGTCACCCAGGCGCTCGCGTACCTGGTCGAGGGCGGCCCGGCGAACCTGAGCCGGCTGGCCCGGTTCCTGTCCGACCGGGTGCTGCTCACCGGCGAGGGCTTCGACCCGCCCGCGCCCACCCCGGCCTACGGCGTGCACGGCGATCCGGAGATCGTCCCCGGCCGGCCCACCGTGGGGATCGTCTTCTACCGGGCGCACGCGCTGGCCGGCAACACCGGCTTCGTCGACGTGCTCGCCGACGCGGTACGGGCCGCCGGCGGGAACCCGCTGCCGATCTTCTGCGGCTCGTTGCGGGGGTTGACCGCCGGCGCCGGTCCGCTCGGTCTCTTCGGCCGGTGCGACGCGCTGCTGGTCACCGTGCTCGCCGCCGGCGGAGCGGTGGCCGCTGACGCCTCCGGCGGCGGCGACGAGGACGCCTGGGACGTCGGCGCCCTCGCGGCGCTGGACGTGCCGGTGATCCAGGCCCTCTGCCTCACCAGCACCCGCGAGCAGTGGGCCGGCAGCGACGCCGGACTGTCCCCGCTGGACGCCGCCATGCAGGTCGCCATCCCCGAGTTCGACGGCCGGATCATCACCGTGCCGTTCTCGTTCAAGCGGATCGACGCCGACGGGCTCTCGGTCTACGCCGCCGACCCCGACCGGGCCGCCCGGGTGGCCGGCATCGCGGTCCGCCACGCCCGGCTACGGCACGTGCCCGCCGCCGACAAGCGCGTCGCGGTGGTGCTCAGCTCGTACCCGACCAAGCATTCCCGGGTCGGCAACGCGGTCGGTCTGGACACCCCGGCCTCCGCCGTCCGGCTGTTCGCGGCGATGGCCGACGCCGGCTACCACCTGGGTGACGCCCCGCCACCCGACGACGGCGACGCCCTGATCCACGCGTTGATCGCCGCGGGCGGCCACGACGTGGAGTGGCTCACCCCGGAGCAGCAGCGCGCCGCCGAGGCCCGGATACCGGGGCGTACGTACCGGCGGTGGTTCGACGAGCTGCCCGCCGCGCTGCGCGAGCGGATGCGGGAGCACTGGGGTGAGCCGCCCGGCGAGCTGTACACCGAGGGTGGGGACATCGTCCTGGCCGGCCTGCGCTTCGGCAACGTGGTGCTGCTGATCCAGCCGCCGCGCGGCTTCGGGGAGAACCCGATCGCCATCTACCACGACCCGGACCTGCCGCCCAGCCACCACTACCTGGCCGCGTACCGCTGGCTCGCCGCGCCGGTCGCCGACGGTGGGTTCGGCGCGGACGCCGTGGTGCACCTGGGCAAGCACGGCACCCTGGAGTGGCTGCCCGGCAAGGGCCTCGGCCTGGCCGCCGACTGCGCCCCCGACGCGGTGCTGGGCGACCTGCCGCTGGTCTATCCGTTCATCGTCAACGATCCCGGTGAGGGCACCCAGGCCAAACGGCGTGCCCACGCCGTCGTGGTCGACCACCTGGTGCCGCCGATGGCCCGCGCCGAGACCTACGGGGACCTGGCCAGACTGGAGCAACTGCTCGACGAGTACGCCACCGTGCAGGCCCTCGACCCGGCCAAGGCGCCGACCGTGCGGGCGCAGATCTGGGACCTGGTCTGCGCCGCCGAACTGCACCACGACCTGCACGCCGAGGCGATGCCCGACGCCGACGACTTCGACGACTTCGTGCTGCACCTCGACGGCTACCTCTGTGAGGTCAAGGACGTGCAGATCCGCGACGGGCTGCACGTCCTCGCCGCCGCCCCCACCGACGAACCGCGGGTCAACCTGGTCCTCGCGGTGCTACGCGCCCCGCAGGTCTGGGGCGGCGCCCGTGCCCTGCCCGGCCTGCGGCAGGCGCTCGCCGGCGCGTACGGTCTCGACGAGCAGGCGCTGCTCGCGTCGCCGGGGCGGCGGATGGCCCTGCCGGCCGCGCTGACCGAGGTCGTGGACGGGCCGTCGGTCACCGCCGCCGACGCCGTCGACCTGATCGAGGCGCTGGCGCGCCGGCTGGTGGTCGGCATGGAGACCCTCGGCTGGGACGCCGACGCGGTCGAGGCGGTGGTCGCGGAGGTGACCGGCCGGGCCGTCCCGGACGCCGCCGCGGTGCTCCGCTTCGCCGCCACCGAGGTGGTGCCCCGCCTGGCGCGGACCACCGACGAGCTGACCAACACCCTCGGCGCCCTGGACGGCCGGTTCGTGCCGCCCGGCCCGTCCGGCTCTCCCACCCGGGGGCTGGTCAACGTGCTGCCCACCGGTCGCAACTTCTACTCGGTCGATCCCAAGGCCATTCCCAGCCGCAACGCCTGGGACGTCGGCACGGCGCTGGCCGACTCGCTGCTCGCGCGGCACCTCGCCGACACCGGCGCGTACCCCCGGTCGGTGGGGTTGTCCGTCTGGGGCACCAGCGCCATGCGGACCCAGGGCGACGACATCGCCGAGGTGCTGGCCCTGCTCGGCTGCCGACCCGTGTGGGACGACCGGTCGCGGCGGGTCACCGGTGTCGAGGTGGTGCCGACCGCGGAACTGGGCCGGCCCCGCGTCGACGTCACGGTCCGCATCTCCGGGTTCTTCCGCGACGCGTTCCCGCACGTGGTGGCGCTGCTCGACGACGCCGTCCGGCTTGTGGCCGCGCTGGACGAACCGGACGCGGAGAACTTCGTCCGCGCGCACGTCGCCGCCGACCTGGCCGAGCACGGCGACGAGCGGCGGGCCACCGCCCGGATCTTCGGCTCCAAACCGGGCGCGTACGGCGCGGGACTGCTGCCGCTGATCGACGCCCGAACCTGGCGCAGTGACGCCGACCTCGCCGAGGTGTACGCGGTCTGGGGTGGCTACGCCTACGGCCGGGGTCTCGACGGGCGGGAGGCGCGTGCCGACATGGAACGCTCGTTCGCCCGGATCGCGGTGGCCGTGAAGAACCAGGACACCCGCGAGCACGACATCGTCGACTCCGACGACTACTTCCAGTACCACGGCGGGATGGTGGCGATGGTCCGCCATCTGACCGGCGCCTCGCCGGAGGCGTACGTGGGTGACTCGGCGATGCCGCACGACGTGCGCACCCGGACGCTGGGCGAGGAGACCCGGCGGGTGTTCCGGGCCCGGGTGGTCAACCCGAAGTGGATCGCCGCGATGCGCCGGCACGGCTACAAGGGCGCGTTCGAGCTGGCCGCCACCGTGGACTACCTGTTCGGCTACGACGCCACCGCCGGGGTGGTCGACGACTGGATGTACGAGCACCTGGCCGCCGCCTACGTCTTCGACGACACCACCCGTGACTTCCTGGAGCGGTCCAACCCGTGGGCGTTGCGCGGCATCACCGAGCGGCTGCTGGAGGCCGCCGACCGGGGGCTGTGGGCCGAACCGGAGCCGGCCACCCTGGACCGGCTCCGCGACACGTACCTCGCCAGCGAGGGTGACCTGGAGGAACGCGCATGAGCACCTTCCCGTTCAGCGCTGTGCTCGGCATGGCCGACATGCGGCTGGCGCTGCTGCTCAACGCCGTCTCCCCGGCGATCGGCGGGGTGCTGGTGCGGGGCGAGAAGGGCACCGCCAAGTCCACCGCGGTACGGGCCCTCGCCGCGCTGCTGCCACCGGTGCGGCGGCTGGCGGGCTGCCGGTTCGGGTGCGATCCGGCCGCGCCCGACCCGGCCTGCCCGGACGGTCCGCACCCCGCCGGCGCCGCCGCCGAGACCGCGCCGGCCCGGCTGGTCGAGCTGCCGGTCGGCGCCGCCGAGGACCGGGTGGTCGGCTCGCTGGACCTGGAGCGGGCCCTCGGCGAGGGGGTACGCGCCTTCGAACCGGGCCTGCTGGCCGCCGCGCACCGCGGCGTGCTCTACGTCGACGAGGTGAACCTGCTGCACGACCACCTGGTTGACCTGCTGCTCGACGCCGCCGCGATGGGTCGCAACCACGTCGAGCGGGAGGGCGTCTCGGTCAGCCACGCGGCCCGGTTCCTGCTGGTCGGCACGATGAACCCGGAGGAGGGTGAGCTGCGCCCGCAGCTCCTCGACCGGTTCGGGCTCACCGTCGAGGTGGGCGCCAGCCGGGACCCGGCGGTCCGCGTCGAGGTGGTCCGTCGCCGGCTGGCCGCCGACGCCGACCCGGCCGGCTTCGCCGCCCGCTGGGCCGAGGCCGATGCGCGGACCGCCCGACAGGTGGCCGCCGCCCGGCAACGGCTCGCCCGGGTGCGACTGCCGGACTCCTCGCTGCGCCAGATCGCCGAGGTCTGCGCCACGTTCGACGTGGACGGGATGCGCGCCGACATCGTCACCGCCCGTACCGCGATGGCGCACGCCGCCTGGCACGGGCGGGACCGGGTGACCGTCGACGACGTCCGGGTGGCCGCCCGGCTGGCCCTGCCGCACCGGCGTCGCCGCGACCCGTTCGACACTCCCGGTCTGGACGACAAGCGCCTCGACGAGGCGTTGCAGCGCGCCCAGGACGAGCACCCCGATGACCCGGACGACGGCGGCGACGGCGACGGCGACGGCGACGGCCCGCGGGGCGGCGGTCCGGGCGGTTCCGGCGGTCCGGGCGGTCCGGGCGGTTCCGGCGGTCCCGGCGGTCCTGGTGGGGCGGCGGGGGACGGGCCCGGCTTCGGCGGGGGCGGCCCGGACGGGCGCGGCGGAGACCCGGCGGCCGGGGACGGTCGTGGTCCCGACGGGGCCGGCCCGGGGCGGCACGGTTCCGGCGGGCGCGACACCGTCGACGCCGAGCGTCGTGGACCCGACGCCGACCGAGGCGGACCCGACGGAGAGTCGTTCGCCGGGGACAGGTCGCACGGTCCCGCCGGACGGCCGGCGGACGGCCGGCCCGGGTGGGCCGACGGCGGCGGGCCTGGCGACGACGACGAGCGTCGTGACCGGCCGCGTCCGGGCGACGCCGCCGCCGGTCAGTCGGTGGCCGTACCCCGGGGTGGGCTGAAGGCGCGGCTGCTCACCGCGCCCGGGGTGGGGGACGGGGTGCCCGGTCGGCGATCCCGCGCCCGCACCGGGCGGGGCCGCACCACGGGCGCCCGGGTGCCGGCCGGTCGGGTGACCGCGCTGCACCTGCCGGCCACGGTCCGCGCGGGCGCGCCGCACCAGGCGGCCCGGGGTCGGCTCACCGGTCCGCTGCGGCTGCGCCCGGACGACGTGCGCGAGGCGGTCCGCGAGGGACGCGAGGGCAACCTGGTGCTGTTCGTGGTGGACGCCAGCGGGTCGATGGGCGCTCGCGAGCGGATGACGGCGGTCAAGGACGCCGTGCTCGCCCTGCTCACCGACGCGTACCAGCGGCGGGACAAGGTGGCGGTGATCGCCTTCCGGGGCGACCGGGCTCGCACCCTGCTGCCGGCCACCTCGTCGGTGCTGACCGCCTCGATCCGGCTGGCCGAGATGTCCACCGGTGGGCGTACCCCGCTGGCCGAGGGCCTGCTCGCGGCGGCCGACCTGCTGCGCCGGGAACGGCTGCGCGACCCGAAACGCCGCCCCCTGGTGCTCATCGTCACCGACGGTCGGGCCACCGCGGGCCGGCGCCCGTTGGAGCGGGCGGCCACGGCGGCGACGCTCCTTGCCGCCACCGGCGCCCCCTGTGTGGTCGTCGACTGCGAATCGGGCCCCGTCCGCCTACACCTGGCCCGCCGCCTGGCCACCCAGCTCAGTGCCCCGCACCACCTGCTGAACGCCCTCACCCACCCGCTCGCCCGCGATCTTGCACTTGCTGCCCCGGCATAGCGGACGAAGCGCACACATGGCGGACCGAAACCGCAAGATCGCGGGAGTGCTCGCGGGGATGACGACGAGGAGAGATCGCTGATGCCACAGGGGAAGCCGAGCACGGTGCCCGACGACGGCCTGACGACCCGGCAGCGGCGGCACCGGCAGCTGCTGCTCGTCCACACCGGACAGATGAAGGGGAAGTCGACCGCCGCGTTCGGGTTGGCGCTGCGGGCCTGGACCGCCGGCCTGCCGATCGGGGTGTTCCAGTTCGTCAAGAGCGCCAAGTGGCGGGTCGGCGAGGAGAACGCCTTCCGGGCGCTCGGCGAGGTGCACGAGCGCACCGGTCAGGGCGCGCCTGTGGTCTGGCACAAGATGGGCGAGGGCTGGTCCTGGATCCAGCGCGGCGGTGCGGCCGACCACGCCGCCGACGCGCTGGAGGGCTGGCGGCAGATCCAGCGCGACCTGGCCGCCCAGCGGTACGGGCTGTACGTGCTGGACGAGTTCACCTACCCGATGAAGTGGGGCTGGGTGGACGTCGACGAGGTGGTCGCCACCCTCGCCGACCGGCCCGGCTTCCAGCACGTGGTGATCACCGGACGGGACGCCGACCCACGGCTGGTGGAGGCGGCCGACCTGGTCGCCGAGTTGACAAAGGTCAAGCACCCGATGGACGCCGGTCAGAAGGGCCAGAAGGGTATCGAGTGGTGACCGGCCCGACGACGCCCTGGGCGCTGCCCCGGCTGGTGGTGGCCGCGTCGGCCAGCGGGCACGGCAAGACCACGGTGGCCACCGGGCTGCTCGCCGCGCTGCGCCGCCGTGGCCTGACGGTCAGCCCGCACAAGGTCGGTCCGGACTACATCGACCCCGGCTACCACGCGCTCGCCGCCGGCCGGGCCGGCCGTAACCTCGACCCCTTCCTGGTCGGCGCGGACCGGATCGCCCCGCTGCTGCGGCACGGCGCGAGCGTCCCCACGCCCGCCGACGTCGCCGTGGTCGAGGGCGTGATGGGCCTGCACGACGGCGCCGTGGGCCGGGGCGACTTCGCCTCCACCGCGCACGTCGCCCGGCTGATCGACGCGCCGGTGCTGCTGGTGCTCGACACCACCGCGCAGGGTCGGTCGGCCGCCGCGCTCACCCTCGGCATGGCCGCCTTCGACCCGACGGTGCGCATCGGCGGGGTGATCCTCAACCGGGTCGGTTCGCCCCGGCACGAGACGCTGCTGCGCGACGCGCTCGCCGAGGTGGGCGTGCCGGTGCTCGGGGCGGTCACCCGGGCCGTCGAGGTGGCCGCCCCGGCCCGGCACCTGGGGCTCGTCCCGGTCACCGAGCGGGCGCCCGAGTCGCTCGCGATCGTCGCGGCCCTCGCCGACCTGGTCGAGTCCACCGTGGACCTGGATGCCGTGCTCGATCTGGCCCGCACCGCCGCGCCGCTGCGGGTGCCCGCCTGGGATCCGGTCGCCGCCGTCGGCGGCCCGGCCGGCGGGGACCGTCCGCTGGTCGCGGTCGCCGGTGGTCCGGCCTTCACCTTCTCGTACGCGGAGACCACCGAACTGCTCACCGCGGCCGGCGCCGACGTGGTCACCGTCGACCCGCTGCGCGACCCGGCGCTGCCCGCCGGCACCCGCGCGGTGATCGTCGGGGGCGGTTTCCCCGAGGCGTACGCGGAGGCGCTGGCCGGCAACGCCACCCTCCGTGCCGAGGTGGCCGCCTTCGACGGCCCGATCGTCGCCGAGTGCGCCGGGCTGCTCTACCTCGGCCGGTCCCTGGACGGCGCGCCCATGTGCGGCCGGCTCGACCTGACCGCCCGGATGACCGGTCGGCTGACCCTCGGCTACCGGGAGGCGGTCGCCGCCGCGGACTCCCCGGTGGCCCGGGCCGGCGACGCGGTACGCGGCCACGAGTTCCACCGCACCACCACCGACCCCGGCCACGGCGAGCAGCCGGCGTGGCGCTGGAACGGCACGGCGCACGGCTTCGTGGCCGGCCGGGTACACGCCTCCTACCTGCACACCCACTGGGCGGGCGCCCCGGCGGCCGCCCGGCGCCTGGTCGAGGCGTGTCGATGACCGCCGGCAGTCGAGCCGCCGCACCTGTCGACGCGGTGCTGACCGGGGTCGGCGTCGGGCCCGGCGACCCGGAACTGCTCACCCTCAAGGCGGTACGGGTGCTGTGCGCGGCCGACCTGGTCTTCGTACCCGTGATGGCGGACCGGCCCGCGGGCGGCGCGGACCAGGGCGGGGGCGCCGGCCGGGCCGAGCGGACCGTGCTGGCGCACGTCGGGGCGGACCGGCTGCGCCGGCTGCCGTTCGCCCTGGACGACCGGGGCGGGGTGAGCCCCCGGCGCGCGGCGGCCTGGGACGCCGCCGCCCGCGTGGTGGTCGAGGCGGTCGACGCCGGGGCGCGGGCGCTCGCCTTCGCCACCATCGGCGACCCCAACGTCTACTCCACCTTCGGCTACCTGGCGCAGAGCGTCCGCGCGCTGCGCCCGGCGGTGCGGGTCGCCACCGTGCCCGGCATCACCGCGATGCAGGAGTTGGCCGCGCGCAGCGGCACCCCGCTCTGCGAGGGACGCGAGCCGCTGACCCTGCTACCGGCGACCGCCGGGCTGGCGCTCTTCGCCGACGCGCTGGCCGGCCCCGGCACCGTGGTGGCCTACAAGGGCTGGCGGCGGCACCCGGAGCTGGTCGGGGAGCTGCGCCGGCAGGGCCGCCTCGGCGACGCCGTGCTCGGGTGCGGCCTCGGGCTGCCCGACGAGCGGATCGGCGCGGTGGACGACGCCGCGCACGACCTGCCGTACCTGTCGACGCTGCTGGTTCCCGCCCGCCGGGACCGCCGAGGAGGAAAACTGTGACCAGCTCCGGCAAGGTGTGGTTCGTCGGGGCCGGCCCCGGCGCGGCGGACCTGTTGACCCTGCGGGCGGCCCGGGTGATCGCCGACGCCGACCTGGTGATCTGGGCGGCCAGCCTGGTGCACGCCGACGTGCTCGGCCACGCCCGCGCCGACGCGGAGATCGTGGACTCGTCGCAACTGCCCGTCGAGGGAGTGCTGCCGCTGTACGAGCGGGCCGCGCGGCGAGGGCTGACGGTGGCCCGGATCCACTCCGGCGACCCGGCGCTCTGGGGCGCGGTGCAGGAGCAACTGGACCTGTGCCGGGCGCTCGGCCTGGCCGTCGAGATCGTTCCCGGCGTCTCGTCGTTCACCGCCGTCGCCGCGATCGCCGGACGCGAACTGACCGTCCCCGAGGTCGCCCAGTCGGTGATCCTCACCCGTCTCGAAGGCGGCAAGACCCCGATGCCGCCCGGCGAACGGGTCCGCGACTTCGCCCGGCACGGCACCACGATGGCGCTGTTCCTCTCCGCCGCGCGGTCCGGGCAGGCGCAGGCCGAGCTGCTGGCCGGCGGCTACCCGGCGGACACCCCGGCGGTGGTCGCGTACCGGGCGACCTGGCCGGACGAGCTGGTGGTGCGCTGCACGGTGGGCACCCTGGCGGCGACGGTCAAGGAGCACCGGCTCTGGAAACACACGCTCTTCCTGGTCGGGCCGGCGCTGGCCGCCACCGGGACCCGTTCCCACCTCTACCACCCCGGGCACTTCCACACCTACCGGCGGGCGGAGCCGGCCGCCCGGGCCGAGTTGCGCCGGCGCGCCGCCGCCCGCCCCGCCGACCCGGTGGGCGGTTCCGAGTGACGTACCCGGAACCGCCGCTGCGGGAGCCGGACCTGCCGCGTACCGCGAAGGTGCGGCCCACCGCGCTGCGTACCGGCTGGACCACCGGGGCCTGCGCGACGGCCGCGGCCAAGGCCGCGGTGACCGCGCTGGTCACCGGCGTGCCGCAGCCCGAGGTGGAGATCGGGCTGCCGGCCGGCCGACGGGTCCGCTTCCCGGTCGCCCGCTGCGAGCTGACCGGCGTCCCACCGCGGCGCGCCGAGGCGGTCGTGGTCAAGGACGCCGGTGACGACCCGGACGTCACCCACGGCGCGGAGCTGACCGCCACGGTCGACTGGACCGACGCCCCCGGGCTGCGCCTGGCCGGCGGGCCGGGCGTGGGCACCGTCACCAAACCCGGCCTGGGGCTCGCCGTGGGCGGCCCGGCGATCAACGACACCCCGCGTCGCATGATCGACGCGGCGGTGGCCGAGGTGGTCGACCTGGCCGAGGTCGGCGTCCAGGTGGTGATCAGCGTCCCCGGGGGCGAGATCATGGCCCGCAAGACCACCAACCGGCGGCTCGGCATCCTCGGCGGCATCTCGATCCTCGGCACCACCGGGATCGTCCGGCCCTTCTCCACCGCCTCCTGGCGGGCCAGCGTCGTGCAGGCCGTGCACGTCATGGCCGCGCAGGGCGAGCGGACCGTGGTGCTCTGCACCGGTGGGCGTACCGAGCGGGCGGCCCGCGCGCTGCTGCCGGAGCTGCCCGAGGTCTGCTTCGTCGAGGTCGGTGACTTCACCGGCGCGGCGGTCCGGGCCGCCGTCGCCGACGGCATGACCGGTGTGGTGTTCGTCGGCATGGCCGGCAAGCTGGCCAAGCTCGCCGCCGGCGTCCTGATGACCCACTACACCCGCTCGGCCGTGGACCTGTCGCTGCTCGGCGCCGTCACCGCCGAGGCCGGCGACGACCCGGCGCTGGTCGCCGCCGTGACCGGGGCGAACACCGGCCGGCACGCGTACGAGCTGTGGGAGGCCGCCGGGCTGCTCGGCCCGGCCGGGGACCTGCTCTGCCAGCGGGTCCGGCAGGTGCTGCTGCGCTTCGCCGGGCACGCCGTCACCGTGGACGTGGCGATGGTCGACTTCGCCGGGAGTCGCACGGTCGCCGCCACCGGCCGGTGGTCGCGGTGAGCACGGTGACCGTGGTCGGCCTGGACGCGGCCGGTGCGCCGGCGCATCCCGCCCTGACGCCGGCGCTCGCCGCGGCCCGGCTGGTGGTCGGCGCGGCCCGACACCTGGCCGCGGTGCCCGTGCCGCCCGGCGCGGCCACCGTCACGCTCGGGCCGCTCGCCCCCGCCGTGGACCGGCTGGCCGCCGCCGTCGCCGCCGGCGTACCCGCCGTGGTGCTGGCCAGCGGCGATCCCGGCCTGTTCGGCATCGTCCGGCGGCTGCGCGCGGCCGGGCTGCCGCTGCGGGTGGTGCCGGCGGTGTCCAGCGTGGCCGCCGCGTTCGCCCGCGCCGGGCTGCCCTGGGACGGCGCCGCGGTGGTCACCGCGCACGGCCGGGACCCGCGGCCGGCGCTGAACGCCTGCCGGGCACTGCCGCTGGTGGCGGTGCTCACCGCCCCCGGCGCCGGGGCCGCCGAGCTGGGCGTCGGGCTGGTCGGCTGGTCCCGCCGGCTGCTGGTCGCCGAGCACCTGGGCACCGACGCCGAACGGATCTGCGAGGTCACCCCGGCGCAGGCCGCCGCCGGGACGTGGTCCGACCCGCACGTGCTGCTCAGCGTCGCCGCGCCCGACCCCGGCGGGATGCGGTGGGACAACCAGCCGGCCGCCGCGCCGGCCGCCGGGTGGGCCCTGCCGGAGAGCGCCTACGCCCACCGCGACTCCATGATCACCAAGTCGGAGGTACGCGCCCTCGTCGTCGCCCGGCTGCGCCCCCGGCTGGGCCGGCTGGTCTGGGACGTCGGCGCGGGCAGCGGATCGGTCGGCATCGAGTGCGCCCTGCTCGGCGCGGCGGTGCTCGCCGTCGAGCACGACGCCGGGGCCGCCGACGCGATCCGGGCCAACGCCGCCGCGCACGCCGTCGACGTACGGCTGGTCGTCGGGCGTGCCCCGGCGGTGCTGGCCGGCCTGCCCGACCCGGACGCGGTCTTCGTCGGCGGCGGGGGCACCGACGTCCTCGCCGCCGTGCTGGCCCGCCGCCCCGACCGGGTGGTGCTCACGCTGGCCGCCCTGGACCGGGTCGCGCCGGCCGTGGCGCTGCTCCGCGCCGCCGGCTACCGGGCCGGGGGCAGCCAGCTCTCCGCCGCCCGCCTCGCCGACCTGCCCGGCGGGTCGATCCGTCTCGCGGCCACCAACCCGGTGGTCGTCCTCACCGGGGAGCGCCCGTGCACCACCTGACCTCGCACGCCCGGATCGGGCTCGTCGCGGCCACCGCCGCCGGCCGACGCCACGCCCGGACCGTCGCCGCCGCCTGGCCGCACGCCCGGCTGGTGCCGGGGGAGAGCGTCGCCGACGCGCTGCGCACCGCCTGGTCCGACTGCGACGCGGTGATCGCCTTCCTGGCCACCGGCGCGGTGGTCCGGATCCTCGCGCCGCTGCTCGGCGACAAGCGCACCGACCCGGCCGTCGTGGTCGTCGACGAGGCGGCCCGGCATGCCGTGGCGCTGCTCGGCGGGCACGCCGGCGGCGGCAACGCCCTCGCCGAGGCCGTCGGCGCGCTGGTGGACGCCCGGCCGGTGGTCACCACCGCCACCGACGCGGTCGACCTGCCCGGCCTGGACACCCTCGGCTGGCCGGTGGAGGGTGCCGTCGCCGCGGTCTCCCGGGCCGTCCTGGACGGCGAACCGGTCCGGCTGGTCGCCGACGCCGACTGGCCACTGCCCGCCCTGCCGCCGAACGTCCGCCCGTCCGCCGCCGACCCCGAGCCGGCCGACTACCGGCTGCTGGTCACCGACCGGCTGGTGCCGCCGGACGACCGGACCGCCGTGCTGCGACCCCCGTCGCTGGTCGCCGGCGTCGGGGCCAGCCGGGGCGTGTCCGCCGACGAGGTGCGCGACCTGCTGCACCGGGAGCTGACGTCGGCGGGGCTCAGTCCGGCCAGCCTACGCTGCCTGGCCAGCGCCGACGTCAAGGCCGACGAGGCGGGCATCGTGGCGACCGCGGACGCGCTGGGCGTACCGCTGGTGACGCATCCGGCGGTGACGCTGGCGGCGGTCGACGTGCCGCACCCCAGCGAGGTGGTGCGCGCCGCGGTCGGCACACCCAGCGTCGCCGAGGCCGCCGCGCTGCTCGACGTCGACGGCCGCACCGGCGACGCCGAACTGCTGGTGCCCAAGACGGCGTCCGCGATGGCCACCGTGGCGGTGGCCCGGCACGCGCCGCGCGGCCGGCTCGCCGTGGTCGGGCTCGGGCCGGGCGCCGCCGACCTGCGTACCCCCCGCGCGGTCGCCGAGCTGCGCCGGGCGGCCGTGGTGGTCGGCCTGGACCAGTACGTCGACCAGGTGCGCGGCGTGCTGCGCCCGGGCACCCGGGTGCTGGCCAGCGGGCTGGGCGCGGAGGAGGCCCGGGCCCGGGCCGCCGTCGCCGAGGCCGCCGCAGGCCGGGCGGTCGCGCTGATCGGCTCCGGCGACGCCGGGGTGTACGCGATGGCCAGCCCCGCCCTGGAGTACGCCGACGAGCGGATCGACGTGGTCGGCGTGCCCGGGGTGACCGCGGCGCTGGCCGCCGGCGCGCTGCTCGGCGCCCCGCTCGGCCACGACCACGCGTACCTGAGCCTGTCCGACCTGCACACCCCCTGGGAGATCATCGAGCGGCGGGTGAGCGCCGTCGCCGAGGGCGACCTCGTGGCGCTGTTCTACAACCCGCGCAGCCGGGCCCGCGACTGGCAGCTCGGCCGGGCCCTGGCGATCCTCGCCGCGCACCGTCCACCGGACACCCCGGTCGGCGTGGTGCGCAACGCCAGCCGCGACGGCGAGCGGGTGCACCTGGCCACCCTGGCCACCCTCGATCCGCAGGTGGTCGACATGTACAGCGTGGTCGTCGTGGGCAGCAGCGACACCCGCCTGGTCGCCGGCCGGATGGTCACGCCCCGGGGGTACCGGTGGCGCTCGTGACCATCGGCGCCTGCCAGGGCTGCGGCGCCTGCCTGCTCACCTGTCCCACACACGCGATCCGGCCGGTCGCCGGCGGCCTGACCGTCCGGGCCGACCGCTGCACCGGCTGCCTGGAATGCGTGGAGATCTGCCCGGTGGACGCGATCCGGGTCACCGGTCCCGACGAACGTGGAGGAACCCGATGAGTCCGACCGCCGTCAGCACCGCGCCCCCGGTCGGCCGGTGGAGCCGCGCCGAACGGGTCCGCCTCGGCGGCATCGTGCTCGCCGTCGCCGTGCTGCACATCGCCGGCTGGAGCCTCTACCTGTACTGGAACAACCAGCCCGTGGCGGCCGGTGGGCTGGCCGGCGCCGGCACCCTGGCGTACGTGCTCGGGGTGCGGCACGCGTTCGACGCCGACCACATCGCCGCCATCGACGACACCACCCGGCTGATGCTGCTGCGCGGTCGGCGGCCGGTGGGTGTCGGCTTCTTCTTCGCCCTCGGCCACAGCGCGGTGGTGCTGCTGCTGGCCCTGATCGTCGGCCTGGCCTCGACGAACCTCAGTGGCGCGGGGCTGGTGCGGGCCCGCGAGCTGGGCGCCACCGTCGCGATCGTCACCGCCACCGTGTTCCTGGCGCTGGTCGCGGTGCTCAACGCGGTGGTGTTGAGCGGGCTGGCCCGGCTGTGGCGCCGGCTGCGCCACGGTGGCCTGGACGAGCGGGAGCTGGACCTGCACCTGCTCAACCGGGGGCTCATGCAGCGGGTCCTCGGCGGTCGGGCCCGGGCGCTGGTGCGCTCCTCGTGGCACATGGCCCCGGTCGGTTTCCTGTTCGGCCTCGGCCTGGAGACCGCCAGCGAGGTGACCCTGCTGGCGCTGTCGGCGAGTACCGCCGCCGCCGGTGGCCTGCCGGTGCTGGCCCTGCTGACCCTGCCGCTGCTCTTCGCCGCCGGGATGTCCGCCATGGACACCGCGGACAGTCTGCTGATGAGCCGCGCCTACTCGTGGGCGTACCGGCAGCCGGCCCGGCGGCTCTTCTACAACCTGGCCACCACCGCGATGACGGTGCTGGTGGGCGCCGTGGTGGCCAGCGTCTACCTGGCCGGGCTGCTGGTCGACCAGCTGGGGATGACCGCGCTCGCCGGGTACGCCGCCGTCGCCGACCACTTCGAGCAGCTCGGATACGTCGTGGTGGGCCTCTTCGTGGCCTCCTGGGTGGGCGCGGTCGCGCTGTGGAAGCTGCGCGGCTACGACCGCCGCTACGCCGGCACGCTGCCCGCCGGCACCGGGGAGCAGCCGTGAGCCGGGTGGTGCACCCGATCGAGGCGGAGTCGTACCGGATCCTGCGCGAGCGGGTCGACCTCACCCACCTGCCGCCGCTGACCCGCGCGGTGACCGAGCGGGTGGTGCACGCCAGCGCCGACCTGGCGTACGTCGACGAGTTGGTCTGCGACGAGGCGGGCCTGACGTCCGGGCTGGCCGCGCTGCGCGCCGGCGTGCCCGTGGTGACCGACGTGGCGATGGTCGCCGCCGGGATCACCCGGGCCGGCCTGGACCTGGTCTGCCCGGTCGCCGAGCCGGCCGCCGCCGAGCTGGGCCGGGCCGCCGGGATCACCCGGTCGGCGGCGGCCGTGCGGATCGCCCTGGACCGGGTCGGTCCGGGCGCGGTGTGGGTGGTCGGCTGCGCGCCGACCGCGCTTGTCGAACTGCTCACGCTGGCCGCCGCACCGGCGCTGGTCGTCGGTATGCCGGTCGGTTTCGTCGGCGCCGCCGAGTCCAAGGCGGCGCTGCGGGCCAGCGGCCTGCCCGCCGTGTCCAACGTGGGGGAGAAGGGCGGTTCGGCGGTCGCCGCCGCCGCCCTCAACGCCCTGCTCTACATCGAGGAGATGCCATGACCGGTCTGGTCATCGTCGGGCACGGTACGCGCAGCGCGGCCGGGGTCGACCAGTTCGCCGCGCTCGTCGAGCGGGTTCGTCGACGCGGTGTCGTCGGGGACGTCGAGGGTGGCTTCATCGAGCTGTCCCGTCCGCCGCTGACCGACGCGGTGACCGCGCTGGTGGAGCGGGGACACCGGGCGCTGGTGGCGCTGCCGCTGGTGCTCACCGCCGCCGGGCACGGCAAGGGCGACATCCCCGCCGCGATGGCCCGCGAGCAGCAGCGCCACCCCGGGTTGACCTACCGCTACGGCCGTCCGCTGGGCCCGCATCCCCTGCTGCACGCCGCCATCGAGGAGCGGATCGACGCCGCGCTGGCCGGCGCCGACCGGGCCGGTACGTGGATCGCGTTGATCGGCCGGGGCTCCACCGACCCGGACGCCAACGCCGAGGTGGCGAAGGTCGCGCGGCTGCTCTGGGAGGGACGCGGTTACGCCGGTGTCGAGCCGGGGTTCATCTCCCTCGCGGAGCCGTCCGTGCCGGCGGTGCTGGAACGGCTGCGCCGGCTCGGGGCGCGGCGGATCGTGGTGGCGCCGTACTTCCTGTTCGCCGGGGTGCTGCCGGACCGGATCGTCGCCCGGTCGGCCGAGTTCGCCGCCGCGCACCCGGATCTGGACGTGCGGGTGGCCGAGGTGATCGGCGACTGCGACGCGCTGGCGGACCTGGTGCTCGAACGGCACGCCGAGGCGCTGGCCGGGGACATCCGGATGAACTGCGACACCTGCGCGTACCGGGTGCTGATGCCGGGCTTCGCCGACAAGGTGGGCCGTCCGCAGCGCCCGCACGACCACCCGGACGACCCGGTCGACGGTCACCACCATCACCACGGCCACGGCCACCAGCACCACCACGAGGCGACGGCGGGGTCGGTCGCGGTCGTCGGCGGCGGGCCCGGCCCGGACGACCTGATCACGGTACGCGGAAAGGCCCTGCTGGACGCCGCGGACGTGGTGGTGGTCGACCGACTGGCCCCGCAGGGGCTGCTCGCGGGGCTGCGTGACGACGTGCTGGTGGTCGACGCGGCCAAGGTGCCCCGCGGTCCGTCGATGGCGCAGGACACGATCAACGCGGCGCTGGTGACGCACGCCCGCGCCGGCCGGCGGGTGGTCCGGCTCAAGGGCGGCGACCCGTACCTGTTCGGTCGCGGCCACGAGGAGGTGCGGGCCTGCGCGGAGGCCGGTGTGCCGGTGACCGTGGTGCCCGGCGTGAGCAGTGCGTTCGCCGCGCCGGCGCTGGCCGGTGTGCCGGTGACCCACCGCGGCGTCGCGCACGACGTCACCGTCGTCTCCGGGCACCTGCCGCCGGGTCACCCCGGCTCGCTTGTCGACTGGGCGGCGCTGGGCCGCGCCCGGGGCACGCTGGTGCTCCTCATGGCGGTGGACACCATCGCCAAGATCGCCGCCGTGCTGGTCGAGCACGGCCGCGCCCCGGAGACGCCGGTGCTCGCCGTGCAGGACGCCGGGCACCCCGGGCAACGCGCGGTGCCGGCCCGGCTGGACGAGATCGGCACGGTCGCCGCCCGGCAGGGTATCCGTCCGCCGGCCGTGTTCGTGGTGGGTCAGGTGGCGGCGCTGGGCTGACCGGCGGGCGGTGGGGGCGTGGGCGACGACCGGTGTCCCGGACCGGGCCCGGGCGAGCGCCGTGGGTGGCAGGGACGCCTTGATGCGCAGCGCCCCGCTCAGGGGCTCGCCGGATCCGGCCGGCGACGCGCGAAGGCGTCGAGCCGGCCCCAGCGGCCGGGAATGTCCAGCAGGGTGATCCGTTCGAAGGCGGGCGGGAGCGCCGGGGTGGTGGCCAGGTGGTCCTCGTGGGGCTCCATGCCCAGCATCGTGCGGAGCAGAAGCAGCGACGCCCCGCTGGACCACGCCTGCGGGCTGCCGGCGGTCGGATACCGGACCGGGTAGCGGGTGGTCCGCCGGTCGAACCCGCCGAACGCCTCGGGCAGGCGACCCTCGAAGAAGCCCGCGGCCTCGATGATTCCCTCAGCGATGCGTCCCGCCTCGTCGGTCAGACCGTAGCGCCGCAGTCCCCAGGCGATGAAGGAGTTGTCGAACGGCCACACGGTCCCGTTGTGGTAGCCCAGCGGGTTGTAGCGGGCCTGCCCCTCGGCCAGCGTGCGGACACCCCAGCCGGCGAACAGCGCGGGACTCATCAGGAGTTCGGCGACCCGGCCGGCGCGCTCCGGCGGGACGATGCCACTCCACAGGAGGTGCCCGATGTTCGAGGACAGGCTGTCCACCGGCGTGCCGTCGCCGTCGAGCGCGAGGGCGTAGTAGCCGCGGTCCGCCAACCAGAAGTCGCGGTTGAACCGTTCGTACAACGCAGCCGCCTCGTTCTCCAGACGCTCGGCCAGGGCCGGATCGTTCCAGAAGGTACGCGCCAGCCGGGCCGCCCGGATCTTGGCATCGTAGGCGTAGCCCTGGGTCTCGCACGTCGAGCGGGGGAAGCCCGGGAGCCGGCCGTCGGCGTAGGAGATGCTGTCCCACGAGTCCTTCCAGCACTGGTTCTCCAGGCCGGTGGAGCGGTTGCGGCGTTCGTACGAGACGTAGCCGGCACCGGTGAGGTCGGCGTGGTTGTCCAGCCAGTCGAGCGCGGCGCGCGCCTCCTGTTCCAGCTCGCGGACGAGATCCGCGTCTCCGCTCCACCGCTCGTACTCGTCGAGCAGCACCAGGAACAGCGGTGTGGCGTCCACGGTGCCGTAGTACGGCGAGTGGGGTTGCTCCTCGAAGGCCGCTGACTCGCCGTAGCGCAGTTCGTGCAGGATCCGGCCGGGATCCTCCTCCAACACGTCGTCGGTGCGCGCGCCCTGGAGCGAGGCCAGGATCCGCAGGGTGGTCGGTGCCAGGGACGGTGTGAACGGCAGCGCCTGTAGACAGGTGAGCAGACTGTCCCGGCCGAAGAGGGTCATGAACCAGGGCAACCCGGCGGCGGGCACGGTGGCGCCGCCGAGCGAGAGCGGCGTGAACCGCAGCGCCGCCAGGTCCACCAGGCTGCGTTGGTAGACCTGCCGCAGCGCCGGGCTGTCGGTGTCGAGTGTCGGAGCCGCCGCCACCCAGGCACGAACGCTGTCGGGCAGGGTCGACGCGTCGGGCCGGAGGGCCCGGAGCCCGGACCGCAGGTCGACGCCGTCGGGTCGCAGCGCTCTCATCTCGGCCCGTACCTCGACCGTCCAACTGGCTCCGGCGTCCAGCCGGATCGAGAAGTCGAGGTGCTCCGGGGTGAAGGTCGCCGGCTCGCTGGCCGTGAGGACGACCTCCCGCTGGAAGGTGGCACGGCGATAGCCCAGCCGTAGCTCGTCGGGGGTGACGTGGGCGTACCGTTCGCCGGCCTTCGCGTCGGCGGCGAACTTGATCTCGAAGATGTCGGCGAAGTCGGCGGCCACCTCGAGACGTACCGTCAGGTCGAGATCCGACTCGCCGTAGTTGAAGACGGTGACGGTCTCGACCATGTCGGCGCCGATGCGGCGTCGTCGGATCGCGGACACGTCCGCCTGGACGTAGTCCATCCGGCCGCCCGGCACGAGGAAGAACGCCACCTCGAAGTACTGGCTGTCGTCCACCGAGAGGGCGGTCATCCGCTCGCCGTCGATGGTGAGCACCCACCGGGACAGGTAGCGCGTGTCGGCGGTGAAGAGACCCACCGGCGCGGCCGACGACGCCTCGACGTCCCCACTGCTGTCGGAGACGACGAAGGTGTTGCCGTCGATGCACGACACGGTGCCCGGCACGTCCTTCACGCGACGCCTCCACCGTGCCGGCCGGCCGTCGCCGCGGGCTTGGGGAAGAGCCGGCCGATCCGCAGTGCGAGCGCGAGATCACCGTCGACCAGGATCTCGCCCCGGGAGATCGCCGCCAGTCCGTTCATCCCGCCGGCCACCATCGCCACGGCGGTCCGTTCGGAGAGCGTGATGACCGTGGTGGCGGGGCCGTCGTCGTCGCTGACCCGGAGCCGCCCGTGGTCGATGTCGAGCCGCCGGTGGTGTACCCCTCGGTCGTCGTGGATGTCGAACCGCACGCTGCCACTGACCTTGACGAGCCGCTCGTCGGGGCTGCTCCGACCCAGACCGTCGAAGAAGGCGTCGATCGACCTCACCCGGACCTCCTCGCTGCCACCGGTGCCTGGCCGGCGGTCGGCTACCCGCGCCGGGGCGGCTCTAACACCGACCACACGGTCGGAGCGGGGTGGAAAGCACGCACACGGGCCGATCCGCGGAACCCGTACCCGGCCCGGCGCAACGCCCGGTTCGGCAGCCGTTCCTGAGCGGCACGACGCCCGTCCTCGGCACACCTCGGACGGGACGCCGTGTCGGGGCGCTCCGCTCAGCCGGTGCGCCACTTCTGGTTGGCGGTGCCGCCGCACTCCCAGAGTTGCAACCGCGCGCCGTCGTTGCCGTTCCAGTCCTTGATGTCGACGCACTTGTTGGCCTGCGGGTTGACCAGGTCCCCGGCGGCGGACAACACGAACTGCTGCGCGGCGTTGCCGCTGCAGGTGGCGATCTGGATGACCGCGCCGTTGTCCCGGGACCCCCAGGCGACATCCATGCACATGTTGTTCTGCGTGCGCACGCTACCGCCGGTGAAGGTCCAGCTCTGTGCCGCCGTGCCGTTGCAGGTCCAGGTCTGGAGGGGAACGCCGTCGGAGAAGTTCGAGTTCGGCACGTCGACGCACTTGTTGTTCCAGTTGCTGATGATCCGGGTCCCGGCGCCGCCACCGCCGGTGGTGACCAGGTTCAGCCCGTAGACGCCGAGGATCTCGTTGACCGGCTGGAACCACATGGTGCCGCCGGAGGTGCAGTTGCCCGATCCGCCCGAGGTCACCCCCTGTGCCTGGTCGCCGGAGAGCCAGGCGCCGCCGGAGTCGCCCCCCTCGGCGCAGGCGTTGCTGCGGCTGAGCCCGTAGACCGCGCCCTGCGCGTAGTTGACCGTCTCCTCCCGACCCAGGAGGGTGCCGCAGCGCCAGCCGGTCGTCCGTCCCGACCGGCATACCGAGCTGCCGATCACCGCGTCCCGGGAGCCGGCGACGGGAGCGTTGCCCCCGGCGTAGTTGTTCACCCAGGGGCGAGGCGTCCAGTCTCCGTTGGTGCGGACCCAGGCGTAGTCGTTGCCGGGGAACGACGAGCCGGCGAAGGTGCCCTGCGCCACGTTGTTGTACCCCCGGGTGGGGCTGCCGGTGGCCCCGCAGTGTCCGGCGGTGACGAAGCCGCCCGCGACGGCGAAGCCGACCGAGCAGAGCACGTTGCCGTTGATGACGAACTGGTCGCCACCTCGGATGTCGTACATCGGGCGCGGCGCGTCCGGAGCCGTCGCGTAGCGGACGAGCCCGCCGGCGAGGCCGCTGCCGCCGACGAACGCGCGGGCGGTGCGCTCCTGGCCCGGCGCGACCCGCACCACGACCTCGTTGGCGACGGCGTCGACGTACCAGCCGCGCACGGCGGAGCCGGGAGGATGGCTGCGTGCCCGCCGATCCAGTGTGGTCAGTGCCGAGGTGAGACTCGTGAGCGCCCGGGGGACGAGCCGGGGCCGGGCCCCCTCGGCCCGTACCGCCGCGGCGGCGGACGCGTCGGTGACGGCGACCGTGAGGGGGCCGCTCGGGTCCAGCCACGAGCCGGCGTACCGGGCGCCGAGGCGGGAGCGCAGCCGTCGGTCGACCACCGCGGCGGCGGCCTCGGCCGTGAGGCGGGCGGTGAGTTGGTCGTCGGTCAGGTGCAGATCGCGGCGCATCGCCTCGGCCATGCCGGCCGGCAGGCCGGACACCTGCGCCGGTGCCCGAGCGACGGGGGGAGCCTCCGGCGGCGCGGCGGCTGGCATCGGCAGCGCGAGCGTCGCGGCGGCGAGCAGCGCCATTGTTCTGGTCATCGAACTCCTTCCGGTTGGTGCGGCGTCGCGCCGTGTCTCCGGGCGCGAGAGAGCGCTCTCAGAGTGGAACCGTAAACAACCTTTGTCAATGGATGTGCCTCGATCGAGGGAGGCGGGGCGCTGCCGGAGGGAGGCGGGGCGCTGCCGGGGGAGTCAGCGCCCCGGCTTGGTCAGGGCGCCCAGGGCGTCGTGACGTTCCAGGTGCTGTCCGCGGCCCACAGCGCGGGTGAGTTCCACGCCTCGCCGCCCGCGCCGTTGCTCAGCCAGACCTCGGAGTCGTAGTGCCGCAGGTACCTGCCGCGGAAGTTGTAGGACTCCAACGAGACGCCGCTTCCGGTGACCCCGACCCGGGCGCACCAGGTGGCGTCCGCGCGGAGCAGCGCCGAGCCGTCGTTCGGCGAGTTGCGTACGCGCGAGTTCTGGTGCCGGAGGAACTGCCCGGGGAAGTTGACCGACTCGAACGAATAGCACGTCGCGTCGGCCAGACCGGCCCGGACCGTGTAGGTGGCGTCGTTCCTGAGCAGCGCGGAGCTGTTCCCGTCCACGACCTCCGTGTAGGCGAGGCTGTCCCGGTGCCGCAGGTACCGGTTGGTGAGTCCGGGGGTGGTCACCTGGAAGGAACGGCGGGTGTTCAGCGGTAGCGCCACCGGCGCCGAGCTGCCGACGGATCTCGACGCGTTGATGAGGGACAGGTTGGCGGCCCGTACCCGGGCCTGGTCCATCTTGACCACCTGCCGGTCGTAGGTGAGGAATCCGTTCAGCTCACCCTCCTGGTCGGCGATCTCGGTGTAGACCGAGGCGCTCAGTCCCTTGCCGAGCATGAGGTTCTGGGCGCCCTGCACGAGGCCGACGTAGCGGTCGGTCAGCGCCGTCGAGTTCGGTTGCCACTCGTACGCGAAGAAGGCGCCGTTCGGGCTCCACTCGTGTCCGGGCGCGCGCAGGCCCAGGCCGCCGAACTCGCCGAGCACGGCGATCCGGCTGCTCGACGGCACCGGCGAGTCCGGCCCCAGGTAGACGTGCCAGTCGTCGATGTCGCCGTTGCCGGGATCGCCCGACGACTGGCAGCAGTTGTGCCCGCTGTGCGCGTTGACCAGCCGGGTCGGATCCTGGTTCTTCACGTTCTGGGCCACCCGGCGGGTGTCGGCCAGCGCACGCTCCCCCCACCCCTCGTTGTAGACGGTGTAGGTGACGACGGCCGGCGAGCTGCGATGCTCGTCCACGATCTCGCGGGCCTCGGCCTCGAGCTGTGCCTGCTGCGCGTCGGTCGCGTCGATGTCCTGGGCGGTCAGTGACGGGACGTCCTGCCACACCAGCAGACCGAGCCGGTCGGCGTGGTAGAACCAGCGCTGCGGTTCGACCTTGATGTGCTTGCGCACCATGTTGAAACCGAGGTCCTTGTGCTTCTGCAGGTCGAAGGCGAGCGCGGCGTCGGTGGGCGCGGTGTAGAGCCCGTCCGGCCAGAACCCCTGGTCCAGCGTGCCGGTCTGGAAGACGAACTGGCCGTTGAGCTTCGGCCGCAGGACGCCGTTGACCACGCCGGTGCTGATCTCACGCATGCCGAAGTAGTGCGTGGTCCGGTCGACCTGACCGCCCGCCGCATCACGCAGGGTGATCCGCAGGTGGTAGAGGAACGGATCGTCGGGCGACCAGCGGCGGGCGTTCGGCACGGGCACCGTGAACTCGGTGAAGCCGCCGGTAGCGGAGCCGACCACGGTGGAACCGTTGAGCGCCTCGGCCACGACGCGGTGTCCGCTGACGTCCCCGCGGGTGAAGACCCGGACGCGGAGGGTGTTGTCGGCCAGGCGTGGGTAGAGGTCGACGCTGCTGATCGACGCCGCCGGCACCGGTTCCAGCCACACCGTCTGCCAGATGCCCGAACTCGGCGTGTAGAAGATGCCGCCGGGTTGTTTGGTCTGCTTGCCGATCGGCGGCAGACTGCCGTTCTGCCGGCTGTCCGTCGGGTCCCACACCTTCACCACGATCTCGTTCGCGCCGTTCCGCAACTGCGCGGTGACGTCGAAGGTGAAGGCGTCGTAGCCGCCGGTGTGGCCGCCGACCGCCACGCCGTTGACCCAGACGGTGGTCTGCCAGTCGACGGCGCCGAAGTGCAGCAGGACGCGGCGTCCGCTCCAGTTCGTGGGCACCGTCACGGTGCGCCGGTAGAACAGGTGGTTGCGGTTGTCGCCGGCGGACCGTTGCACTCCGGAGAGGGCGCTCTCCACCGGGAACGGCACGTTGATCCGCTCGGGCAGGTCGGTGCCGAACTGTGGGGCGTCGTCCGTGGCGGACTGGCGTAGCTGCCATTCGCCGTTCAGGTTGAGCCAGTCCGGCCGGGTCATCTGCGGTCGCGGGTAGTCCGGCAGTGGCACGCCGTCGAGGGCCTGGGCGGTCCAGGGAGTGCTCAGCGGCGGGTTCTTGGCCGGCACGGCGTGCGCCGGCGCGGCCGGCGCGGTGAGCAGGCCGGCGATCAGCGTGAGAACGGTCAGCAGGGGCGCGGCGAGGCGGACGGGATCGGGACGTGTCATGCCGTCTCCATCGGACGGGCCGTCAGGGCCGAGCTGCGCCGCCGGCGGCTGGCGGGTGTCGGGCGGCCGATCAGGTCAGGTCCGGTCCCGAGGCCGGGCGCGGATACCGATGGGATCTCCGGGAGCGAACGGCGGCGACCGTCGTTGCCGTCCGTCTAACGTTATAAAACCCGGACGGACGAACCGTCAATCCTCGTTCATCGATATCTCGCATGGCGTCATCCACCGGATCGGCAGCCTCGTCCCCGTTCTGCGGTCCCGCGCCCGGTCTCAGGTGGTCAGGGGCGTGAGGAACACCGTGGCGGTGCAGCTGATCGCGCCGACGTTCGTCACGGTCAGGGCGAGCTGGCGTTGGGTGGTGCCGTCCGGGTTGACCCGCTGCACGTACCAGGTGCGGGTGATCTCCATCTGGCACGGGTCGGTGAGCTGCGCGCCCCAGGGGGACAGGCCGAGCAGGTGGACGGCGGTGAGCGGGTTGGCGTTGTTCCAGGTCCAGGTGGACGAGCCGGCCGGGGCGAGGGTGCCGACGTACCAGGTGGTCGGCACGGACAACTGCGCCAGGCGGACCTGCGCGCCGCAGGTGACCGTGCCGATGTTGCGGATCACGAAGGCGAACTTGCGGACCGCGCCGGCCTCCTGGAGGTACCAGGTGCGGGTGATCTCGAGCTGGCAGGCGGCTGCTCCGCTCGCGCCGGTCGGGCTCAGCCCGAGCAGGTAGGAGACCGTCGGCGGCACCTGCTCGACCCACCGGTAGTTGCCGGTGGCGCCGGGCGCGAGCGGCGCGATGGTCCAGTCGTACGTCGAGGGCTGGGCGGACAGCAGGACCGTCGTCGCGCAGGTGATGGCGCCGCTGTTGCGGAGCTGGAAGTGGAAGCGTCGTTCGCCGCCCGGCTGTTGCGAGTACCAGCGGCGGGTCACCTCGAACTGGCACGGCAGCCCGGCGCTTGCGCCGGTCGGGGAGAAGCCCACCTGGTACGCGACGGTGAGCGGGTTGGCGTTGTTCCACACCCAGCCCTGGGTGTCGCCGGGCGCCACCTGTCCGGTCGACCAGGACGCGGCCAGGCTGGCGCGGTTGGCGGAGTGGTGGATGCCGGTGGACCGCGCATCCGTCGGCACGACGCGCTCGGACCGGGCGCCGCCGGCGGGGGAGCCTCCCGCCGGGACCGCGGCGGCGGGGGCGGCCGAGCCGGCGAGCATGAGCAGTACCAGCAACGCGCCGAGGCGCACCCGCAAAGTTGATCCGCGCACTTGCCGCCCCCACCTGGTCTGCGTCACGTCGGTCCTCACGATCGCACGCCGGCCCGGACCGATCATCGGATCGACCGGGACGGATAGATGACACGAGCCGGTGGGCGGTCGTCCCTCCGGTGTCGAGTTCGGCCGTGCGCGCGGACTTCCACATCGCGATGACGGACATGCGCCCACACCCCGCGACCGTCGGCGGTCCGAACCGGCGACGCGGCCCGGTCCACCCGGGACCGGGCCGAGGTCGACACCGCAGCCCTCGCCGGGCGGCCCCGATTGACAGTCGATCGACGTGCTGCTATCTGTTAGTACAGTTTACTGATTCTCGTACGCCCGCTGGGCCACGGTCGCGTCGGGCACTGACCGGCCGGCGGCTTGCCGCCCCTTCCCCGAGGAACGTCATGGTGCGCAGAAGGACAGTCGCCTACGCCGTGGGCACCCTGCTGACCGGCATCGCGGTGGCCGGCTACGGCCTGCCGTCGGCCAGCGCCGCGACCGCCGGCCCGATCACCGGCCTGGCCGGCAAGTGTGTCGACGTGGCCGGGGCCGACCCGGCCAACGGCACGGCGGTGCAGCTCTACGACTGCAACGGCACCGCGGCCCAGACGTGGACGGTGGGCAACAGCGACAGCTCGATCCGCGCGCTCGGCAAGTGCCTCGACGTCACCGCCGCCTCGACCACCAACGGCGCCAAGATCCAGCTGTACGACTGCAACAACACCGGCGCCCAGAAGTGGACCGCCGCCGGCGGTGGAGCCCTGGTCAACACCGCCTCGGGCAAGTGTCTCGACGTCACCGACCGGAGCACCGCGAACGGCGCCCGACTCCAGATCTGGAGCTGCGGCGGCACCGCCAACCAGCAGTGGACCCTTCCCGGCGGCGGCAATCCCACCCCTACCCCGACCACCACCGTCCCGGCCGGCGCCAACCTCGACGACCCGGCGAAGAAGGACATCGCCATGCAGCTCGTCTCGGCGGCCGAGAACTCCTCGCTCGACTGGCGCGCCCAGTTCTCCTACATCGAGGACATCGGCGACGGTCGCGGCTACACCGCCGGCATCATCGGCTTCTGCTCCGGCACCGGCGACATGCTCGAACTGGTCCAGGCGTACACGAACACCAAGCCCGGCAACGTGCTGGCCGGCTACCTGCCGGCGCTGCGCGCCGTCAACGGCACCGCGTCGCACGCGGGCCTCGACCCGAACTACCCCCGCGACTGGCGTACCGCGGCCAACGACTCGGTGTTCCGCGCCGCGCAGGAGGCCGAGCGGGACCGGGTCTACTTCGACCCGTCGGTCCGCGACGGCAGGAACGACGGGGTCCGGGCGCTCGGCCAGTTCGCCTACTACGACGCGGCGGTCATGCACGGGTACGAGGGCATGCGTCAGATCCGCAGCCGCGCCCTCGCCCGGGCGAAGCCCCCGGCACAGGGCGGCAACGAGCGGACCTGGCTCAACGCGTTCCTCGACGAGCGGGTCGTCGAGATGAAGAAGGAGGCGGCCCACTCGGACACCTCCCGCGTCGACACGGCACAGCGGGTGTTCCTCGCCAACGGCAACCTCGACCTGAACACCCCGTTGGTGTTCGCCGTCTACGGTGAGCAGTTCCGCATCGGCTGATCACCACTCCAGGCCGTCCCGCCGAACGCCGGGCCGCCGCGTCTCCGTGTCGGTCCGGCCGATCGAGGCGGTGACCAGCGGAACATGGTCACGGCCTCGATCGCTTGAATGTCGGGGTGTCCTCGTAAGGCTGGCCGTCTCGACGGTCCCCATTCACCGCCCGGATGGCGGTCTTCGGGGTGGAAAGGCTCGTCGGACTCACGCGGCCTTACGGAGGACGCCGGCCCGTACCAGCGCGCGAATCACGCGGTGCGGGCCCGGGCCGACGGCCCGCCGGTCGCCGTCGCGCCCCGACGTCCCGGTGTCCGACTCACCCAGGTGTACGCGTTCGCTCAGCTCGCGGTGCTGGCGCTGCGCCCGCCGCCCGACCGGCCTCCGGATGAGGACGGCGCGGGAAGTCGGCCCGTCGGCCGGCGGGCCAGGCCGGCGCCGTCATCGCCGGAACCGACCCCACGTCCGTCGGACTAGATGATCATGGAAGGCAGCGGCCAGCGACGTAGCCGATACGGCAGCCAGACCAGCATGGTGCCCACCTGCACGACCAGGCCCTCGGCCGCGAAGTCGCGGGCGATGTCCAGGTCGATGTCGGCGATCGGGGCGCCCTCCATGACCTGTGCCAGCATCGCCAGATATGCCGGGTCGTCGATGGTCAGCAGGTTGAGCCGGCTGGACCGGCGGTCGCGGACCTGTACGAACCCCGGGCCACGCCGGAAGGTGCACTTGTCGATGTAGTACGACCGTCGCCACGCGTCGAGCGGCTCCATCTCGTCCCCGGCCGCCGGGGAGAGCTCGGCCGGCGGATAGAGGTGGCAGAAGACCCGCCAGTCCGCCCCGCCGTCGACCGGCAGCAGCAGCCGCCATTCGACGCTGATCCCGTGACTGGTCAGCTCCCGAACCAGCACCAGGCGGCGGACCGCGTCGCGGGACGCGGTGTCGTCCTCGACGGCCAGGTTCACCGGGTCGATCAGGGTGACGTGGCGGATGCCCGCGTCGAACCAGCCGGCGACGGCCTCGCCGGGAGGCCCCTGCAGCTCGGTGACACCGAGGTCGATCCCGGGTACGTCGCCGACCTCGCGGTCGTGGTCGTGGGCGAGACGGACGGGCACGGGGGCCAGGGTGGGTCCGGCGATGGCCACGGTGGTTCTCCTCAGACGGTGGTCAGGGTGGCCGGCTCGGCCGACCGGATCTCGGAGTTGTCGGCCCCCGGCCGCGCGCCGACACGTTCCGGGTGCAGGTGGTCGATGCGCAGCAGGTGCTGGTTCATCGAGCGGGGCGCGACGTGCACGAACTGCCCGCCGTCGGTGAAGACGACCCCCAGCTCCCGCCAGCGTTCCAGGAGGACCGCCAGTTCCGGTTCGGGCCGGGCCAGCCGGCGGGCCAGGGAGCCCAGGCTGTGCGGCTGGTCGAGCAGCCGGAAAGCGGCGACCTCCCCTGCGTCGGTCAGCCGGACGACGCGCCAGTCGAAGTGACGACGGCGGCTGACCAGGACGATCTCGTGCCCGAGGTCGAGGTGGGTGAGGCGGCTGCGGGCATACTCGTCCTGCCACTCGGTGACCGCCGCGTCGAGCCGGGTGGCCAGGTCGGTGCCGATGCCCCGCTGGGGTACGTCGAAGATGTACGCCAGGTCCATCAGTTCCGACTCGGGCAGGTCGTAGTTCAGGAGGTACTGCGCGGCCGGTCGCAGCTCGCCGAAACCCAGCTCCGGCCGGTTGAAGTAGGGGCTGAACCGCTCGATGGCGATCCGGCTGCTGCCACCCGCCGGGGACAGGTGGTGCAGGGCCGGGAACTGCGCCAGGATGCTCTCGTAGTCCTCCCCGGTCTCGCCCGGGAAGCCGTAGAGGTAGTTCCAGGCGACGGTGATGCCGCTGGTCTCGGCGTCGCGCAGCATCCGCACGTTCAGACAGCCGGTCACGCCCTTGTCCATGATCTTGAGTACCCGGGCACTGAGGCTCTCGATGCCGGGCTGCACGCTCACCAGGCCGGCGTCGGCCAGCGCCTGCACCTGCGCGCCCTTCATGTTCGACTTGATCTCGTACTGCAACCGCAGGTCGTATCCGGACTCGGCAAGCCGAGGGAGGAGTGTCGACACGTAGCTCATGTCGAGGATGTTGTCGACCACGAACATGTCGAGCACCTGATGCCGCTCGGCAAGCCCGATGATCTCGTCGTAGAACGCGCCCGGGTGCTTGCTGCGAAACTCCATGAACGATCCGTTCAGCCCGCAGAACGTGCAGTGGTGCTTCTCGCCCCACCAGCAGCCCCGCGCCCCCTCCACGACCAGTTTCGGCTCGACCCAGTTGCGGGCCCGGGACGCGGCGAGCCGCTCGAAGTAGCCGGTGTAGTCGGGGGAGACGATCTCGGCCGGCGGCAGTGGCTTCGTGCTCATCGGGTTCGCGGTCCGCCGGCCGTCGCGGTCCGTCCAGCACAGACCCTCGACGGCAGCCAGGGCCCGGTCACCGCCGGTCAGCGCCGCGAGCAGGGCGGGAAACGCCGCCTCGCCCTCGCCCCGCACGACCAGGTCGACGAAGGGGAAGTTGCGGTGCAGGGCCGCGCCCTGCTCGCCGTCGCAGTTGGCGCCGCCGAAGACGGTACGGATCGTCGGATCGAGTCGCTTGACGTGCTTGGCCGCCGCCAGCGCGGCGGTGTTCTGCTGGAAGGTGGAGGTGAAGCCCACCAGGTCCGGACCCCGTTCGAGGATCCTGGCCGCGAGGTCGCCGATGAACTCGGGGGCGCAACGGTGCAGTTCGACGTTGAGCGCCAACTCCCGCTCGGACATCTGGTCGCGGACCCGGCTGGTGAACTCCTCCACCCGCCACTCCGGGTCGTCGTAGAGGGCCGAGGAGAAGACCCAGTCACCGCAGCCGGCGAAGTAGGTGAACAACGAGTAGTACTGGTAGTCGCGTAACCCGAACTCGGTCCGGTCGACCACCCAGTCGACGTAGTCGAGGTTGGCGTGCAGGACCTCCACCTCGGCGTCCGGATACCTCCGGCGGACGCTGTTGGTGAGGATCCCCAACGCCAGGGACGGGACATCGATGGACGCCCACGGCATGTTGACCAGCAGAATCCGCACGTCGTCTCTCCTTGCTCACCATGCCCCGGGCAGGACGGTGGGGGTGGGGGTGGAGTGGGACCGCAGGAAGCCGGCCGAGAGCCCGGACCGTCGGTCCCACTCCACCGTGCTGCGTCAGAAACTGACAGAGACCGTCACCGTCACGGAGACGTCGGAACGGCCCTGGTCGCGGTTGCCGCTGATCGGGTCGTTCTCGATGATGTTCTTACGCATGCTCTTCACCTCCCCTCGTCATGGGTAGACCGTCAGGCCGCCGTCCGGCACGTCAGTCCCCCGGTCGCGCCATGGCGAGCGCGACCGGTGTCCCCTCGTTCCGTACGCCGTCGAAGTGCTGCTGCATGAACATCAGCACCGCCTGCATCAGGGCGACGTGACCCCGAGCGTCGAAGTCCTCGTGCCCGGCTCGCGTCCGCAGCAGTTTCACGGGAACCCGGCGCCGCATCAGCGCTCCGGCGTACCGCTCCACCGGTGCTGGCGGGCACCGAACGTCGTCGGTGGCGACCGCGAGGAAGGTGGGCGCGCGCACCTGGTCGACGTAGCTGGCCGGGGACGATTCGGCGTACCGCTGGGGTACCTCGCCCGGGGTGCCGCCGAACAGCGCCGTGTCGAGCGCGCGGATCGCCGGGGTGGCCGCCTCGAAGGCTGCCGCGTAGTCGGCGATCGGGTTGATCGCCACCCCGAGCCGCCACAGCTCCGGCTGTCGGCCGAGGGCGAGCAGGGTCAGGTAGCCGCCCCACGAGCTTCCCCACAGCGCGACCCGGTGCGGGATGATCACACTCCGGTCGCTCAGGTGGGATCGGACCGCCGCGAGATCCTCGAGCTGGGTGAGCCCCACCCCGGCCCGGAAGTCGTTACGCCAGGCGGCACCGTAGCCACTGGACCCGCGGTAGTTGACCCGCACGACCGCGCAGCCGGCGCGGACCAGGACCTCGACCAGCGGTTCGTAGGCGTCCCGGGCGTGCTGGAAGGGCCCGCCGTGAACCAGGAAGACCGCGGGCAGCGGCCCGGTCCGGTCGGCGGGCGCGGCCACCAGCGCGTGGATCGGGCCCGCGGCTCCCGCCACCCAGACCTCGCTCCGCCGGCAGAACTCGGCCAGCGACACCGCCTCGTCAGCCGGCCCGTCGTCCGGTCCCTGCGGCAACTCCAGCCCGGCGACCGAGCGGATCTGTGGTGGAGTGGTGGAGTCCGTCCAGACGTACGCCACGTCGTCGTCGGGCCAGACCGCCGCGTCCAGGATGCTGCCGGCCGGCGTGGGAACTCCCGTCAGCGTGCCGGCGGTCAGGTCGGCGCAGTGCAGGCGGCTGCCGGCGTGCCGGTCCTGCCGGACGAGAACCCGGTTCCCGTCCGGGTACCAACTCGCCGTGATCTCGGTGTCGAACCGCCACCGGTGCCGGCTCAGCCCGTCGGCCCGGGCCCACGTGGCGATCGCGTACTCGTCGTCCTCCTCGACGACCAGCAGCAGCCGGGCGGGGCCGGAACCGGGCGCGAAGCCCAGCGGCCAGATCCGCCGACCCGCACCCCCCGACAGCACCGCCACCGGTCCGCCGCGGGAGTCGAGGACCGTCGTCCCCTCCGGCGACGCGGCGTCCCGGCCGACCACGAGCAGGTCGCCGGTCGGATCCACGTCGACCAGATGGGCGTATCCGGACATCCGGGTGACCGGCGTGACCCTGCCGTCGGCGGTCCGCCGGTACAGCGTCATGCCTTCCTCGTCGGAGAGGCCGACCATGGCCGTGCCGTCGGCGGTCATGGCGAGGCCGGCGTGCCGCGCCGACGCGATCCCCGGCAGCGCCTCGGACGAGCGTTCCGGATGGTCGAAGTCGCTGATCCGCCACGTTCCGGTCCCGGTCAGGTCGTCGTCGAACCACCAGACAGCGGTGCCGGCGGGATCGACGGCCGCGCGGTTGGTGCCAGCCGTGCGGGCGGTGACCTGGTGGGCCACCCCGGCCGCCCGGTCCCAGGCGAAGACCTGGCAGCGGCCGTCCGCGTCGCCGATGTAGGTGGCCCGGTGCGGTGCGTGCTCGGCCACCAGTGGCAGTGCCGGGTAGTAGACCCGGAAGGGGCGGGCCATCTTTCAGTCCTCCCTGACGGTCGGAGCGCTGGTGCGCAACCGCCGGACGTTGACTGTCGCGTATGCGGCGAGCAGGGCCGTGAGCACCGCGAGGGACAGAGCCGCGATGCCCGGGGCGAACCGGGCGACCAGGGCACCCGCGACGACCGGCGCGAACACCCGCAGGACATCACCGGTGGTGCCGATCACCGTCGCCACCCGCCCCTGGAGATGGTCGGGCGTGACGGTGATGGCGCGGGACTGGAAGACGATGGCCACGATGGGTGTGAGTAGGAAGATCAGTCCGAAGATGAGTCCGTAGCTCCAGGGTTGTCGGGCCACGGCCAGGAGGGCTACCAGGCCCACCGTCACCCAGGACACGACCGGGATGGCCACCACCGGGCGGACCCGACGCAGCACCCCGGGCGCGGCCAGTGCGCCGATCAGGCCGCCCACGCTGGCGATCGCCAGAATCAGGCCGATCGACACCGGCAGGTCGCCACGACGGCCGGTGACCAGGATGGTGTGGTAGACGAGTGCCCCGAGCACGAAATTGATTCCGGCGGCCCAGAACGTGACGAACCGCAGGAATTTTCGTTTCCACACGAAGCGGAGACCGGCCCGGAGATCGGTGAGGAACGAATGACGTGCGGTCCGTTGTGGGGACAGATCCGTCCGGATGGCGGCGACACAGGCAGCGGCGATTAAATAGGTCATCACGTCGGCTAGGAACGGCATCCAGCGCGCCACCTGGAAAAGCGCGCCCCCGAGCATTGGCCCGGCGATCCGCATGGCGTGGTTGCGCGCTTCGAGCCGGGCCAGTGCCTGCTTGTCGTCGGCGGGCAGCACTCGACGGATGGCCCCCGCGCCGGCCGATTCGTAGCCGGCCTGGGCCACCCCCTCGACGAACGCGGCGCCGGTCAGGACGGCGAGGGTCGCCGCGTCCGCCGCCAGCGTGGCGGTGACCATGCCGATCGCCCCGGCCGCCACCAGCAGTGCGGTGACCATCATGGCCTTGCGGGGCAACCGGTCCGCCAGGACTCCCGCCACCGGCGCGGTGACCAGCCGTCCGGCCAGACCGACGCCGCCGACCAGGCCGGCGGCGGTGGGCGAGCCGCTGATCGCCAGCGCCACCAGTGGGAGCACCAGGCCGGAGGCCTGGGAACCGAGCAGGTTGACTCCGCCGGCGAGCCAGTACAGGCGAAAGTCGCGGGCTCGGGAGGAATCGAGTGTGAATGGCGATTCACGAGCCGAGGTGGCGGTCATCCTCGCGGTCGCTTTGATTGCACACAAATCTCCTACGGGCGAGCAGGAAGTGAGCGTTCAGGGCAATTTGTGGCGTTGATGGAAGCCATTGTCCTGATTGGTGGCCGAAGGGGATCGAGCTGTATCCGAACGCTAACACTCGGTAGCGTGGCTGACAAGACAATCTCTCTGCCGGCACCAGGTTGCATCGGTTTAGCTCGATTGTGCCTTGGTGGCGAAATAGTCCTGAGTCGAATGGGTGCCCCGCCCGGCCGGCGGGGCACTGCGCCGTCGGCATGGTCCTGGAGTCCGCCGCCGCCGGAATGCCCGCCGACGTCGCCGGGACGGCCGGGGCGAGCAGCCGGCGTCCTCGGCCGACTGCCGCATCCCGGCCAGCACGGCCTGCTCGCTGTCCTCCAGCACCCGAGCAGATTCACCTCTGGCGCCGGCTGTCCGGGCGGGGTCGGCCGGCGAAGGCCACCTCGCACGCCTGCTCACGGGATGGTGTGATGGCCCGCCTTGATCACCTGGTCGTACTCCCGGCGTCGGGCGTCGTAGGCGAGCTTCAGGAACGCCTCCGAGTCGGATCCCACCGGCAGCCGAAGCGGCGGCGAGTCCATCTGACCGAGCCGCCAGACCACGTCGGCGAAGAGCTCGGGGGTGTTGATCTCCGCATAGGTGTTCATCTCGTGCAGCGCGCGGAGCGCGCTCTCGGTGACCGGCGTGTAGTCCGCGATGCGGTGCTCCGGCATCTGCATGTTGGCGCTGTAACCGGTGGCGAAACCGCCCGGCTGCAGGATGGTCACCTTGACCCCGAGGTGCCCGGCCTCGGCGGCCAACGCTTCGGCCGCTCCCTCCAGAGCAAACTTGCTCGCGGTGTACGCGGCGAGCCCGGGGAAGGGAGCCACGCCGTTGACCGAGCTGACGAAAACGGCGTGCCCGCGGCGCTGCGCCCGCCACAGCGGCAGCACGGCGCGGGTGAGCCGCCACGGCCCGAAGAGGTTGGTGGCGAACTGTGCGGCGAGCTCCGCGTCGGAAGCCTCCTCGAAGGTGCCGAACTGGCCGTAGGCCGCGTTGTTGACCAGTACATCGATGCCGCCGAAGGCCTCCACGGCACGCTCGACCGCTGCTGCGCACTGCTCCGGATCCCGTACGTCCAGGGCGGCGGCCACCACGTTGTTCGGATGCCGGGCGACCAACCCGTCCAGGGTCTTGGGCTGCCGGGCGGTCGCCACCACCTGGTCGCCCTCGGCGGCGAGCCGGGCCGCGAGAGCCTGACCGAGTCCGCTCGAACACCCCGTGACCAGCCAACACTTTGTCATCGCTCTCGACCCGCCTATCCACTGGGTTATGCCGCGATTGCAGGGTGTCAGAGGTGACGCAAAAGGTGAAGAAGTATCGACCGTCGCCACGCTGATTCGTCGGGTATCCGGCATCGGGCCCGCTGCTGCGCTCTCGTGTCGGTCGCCTCCCTGGTGAGTGTGGCGACGGTCCTGTAGATCAAGTCAAATATTAGCTAAGAGTTGCAGCGGTCGATGCAAGCTGAGCGGCCTAATTGCAGCTCAGTGACCATCTCGGGCAAGTAGTGACAAGCCCGATCCGGCTACGTTCCGTAAAGGCGCACCTTCGTGGAAGGCTGCTTCAGCCGCCTCAAGCGGCGGCGTGACCTGGCCACTCGCTACGCCAGACGCCATCCGCTACCGGGCCGGCCTCGTCCCGATCGCCGCCATCATCGGGCTTCCATGATCGGCGGACAGGCCTGGTCGAAACCCGCCCCGACCTGGTTCCCGCCAATTTCCTGCGCTTTGCTGGGAACTTTTCCGGCCGGTCGAGCGACAGGTGCCCGCCGCGGGCGGGCATGGCGCCGGCGTACGTCCCACGCCATAATCACCGCATGGAGGATATGAGCGGGCCGATTCGGCAGGACAGATTGTTCACCCTCAAGGCGCTGGAAAACCCGACCCGCCTGTTCCACCGAATTCGGGCGGAATCCCCGGTGACCTGGGTTCCGGAGCTCAACGCGTACCTCGTCACCCGGCACGCGGACATCGTCGCCGGGATGAAGGACCGCCGCCTGGCCAACGCGAACATGGCCCAGGGTCTCCGGCGGCTGAGTCCCGCCGAGCAGGACGAGTTGCTGCCGCTGCGCGCCTCGCTCGACATGTGGATGGGGCACACCAACCCCGCTGACCACGTCCGCTTCCAGCAGCTGTTGAAGCGGTACTTCATGCCCGCCACAGTGGACGCGCTGCGCCCGCGGGTACGGGAGTTGACCCACGAGCTGCTCGACGCCGTGGCGCCGCAGGGCCGGATGGACGTGGTCAAGGACCTGGCGTTCCCGCTGCCGGCGAATGTCATCGCCGAGATGCTCGGCATGCCGATCCGCGACCGCGATTTGCTCCATGCCTGGTCGCGGGACATCCACACAGTCTTTCAGATCGCCAACCTGGCCCAGCTGCGCCGGTGCCAGCGCAGCCTCCTGGAGATGCAGGACTACCTGCGGCCACTGCTGGCGGAGCGCCGGCAACAGCCGCGCGAGGACGTGCTGAGCACGTTCGCGGCCGCCGAGAAGGACGGCCTGGTCACCGAGGACGAGATCGTCGCCAACTGCGTGCTGCTGCTGTTCGCCGGCCACGAGACGACGGCCCACCTCATCGCGAACGGGCTGCTCCTGCTGTTCCAGAACCCCGAGCAGCTCGACCTGCTCAAGAAGAAGCCAGAGCTGACCCCGTCAGCCGTGGAGGAGATGCTGCGCTGCGACGGCCCGGGCGGGAGCGTCGTGCGGATCACCACCGAACCGGTGGTGATCGGCGGCGTGCCCATCGCGGCGCACCAGACCATCTACCTCGCCATGGTGGCCGGCAACCGCGACCCCGAGGTGTTCGACGAACCCGACCGTTTCGACGTCACCCGTACCCCCAACCGGCACACCGCGTTCGGCATGGGCGCGTCCTACTGCCTGGGCGCCGCGCTGGCCCGGATGGAAACGGACGAGTGCTTCCGCATCCTGCTTGCTCGTTTCCCGGACCTGCGCCCGGTCGACGCGACACCGGACTGGCATGTCAACTCGCCGTTCCAGCATCACCTGAACACGCTGCGGGTCGAGCTGACCGGCCGCCACTGACCCGGCCGCCCGCCCGTCCGGCGGTTCAGGCGGTCCGGCGGCGGGCGCCGGCGACCCAGCGGTCCCGGTCGGCGGCCTTGTGCCGCACGTACCGGGACACCTCGGGGCGTGGCAGGACGAGGAACCGCTCGGCCGCCAGACCCTCGACCACCACGCCGGCGACGTCGTCCGGCTCAAGCAGCTCGCCGGCCGCGGTGACGGCCTTCGCCGCGGCCGACCGGCCTCGGGGCCGGTCGTCGACAACGGGGTACGCACGCCCCGCGCTCACCCGAAGGCCGGCGTCGCCGTAGGTCACCGCCAGCCATTCGGCGTACGCCACCGCGGCGTGCTTCGTCGCGGCGTACCGGCGTTTCCCCCGGGGCCACCAGCAGACCGGGTCGCCCAGCAGGTATCCGCCGCCGCGGGCCAACATCCGGGCGCCAGGCGCGCGCGGAGTAGACGTGCCGCTCGACGGCGTCGATCAGCGCGACGACCTCGTACTCCCCACCGCCACGTCGGTGCGCGTCGCCAGTGCGGGAACGCTCGCCTGCCAGATTTCGGCGGCCACCGCGGCGGCGGCCGCGCGTAGTGATCCGCGACGCGGACGCCGGCCGCGTCCTCAACGGCGAACCGGCGCGCCGTCGCGGCGCCGATCCCGCTGGCGCCGCTGCGGGTGCCGGAAACCCTGTCCGTGCAGTTCGGGCAGCAGGCTCGTCCTCGTGGAGGACTCCGCCCAGGCGGTCACGTCGGCGGATGGCCAGGTGGGTGATCGGGTCTGGGTTGGTGATCGGTCTGGGTGGCGGATGCAGCGGCCGTGCCGGGCAGCGATCAGGGTCACGGTGCCAGCGAAGCGCGGGCCGTGCATCTGCCGTTCGAGGACGGCGATCTGGTGTCGCAGGGGCAAAATTCCCGCGTCCTTGGCCCGATCGTTCAGATGCGAGCAGCCTGGACAGGCCGAGGAGCACACGTTCTCGCCCTGGCCGTCAAACCCTGTCATGAGCAGGGCGGACGCCTTTGCCGGCACCCGCAAGGCGAAGGACTAACATGTCGGGATGACTGCCTTTCGTGTCGCTATATCAACGGATGACGATGAAGTTGCTGGTGCGGTTCAACTCCTGATCAGGATTGAAGCCAGCGGCGGCGTGCACCGGATCGCTGAGATAACGATGCGCAGCAATGGTCCGACCGGTTTGACTGTCAGCTCGCTGCCTGAGATAGATCTTGAGGCGATCGGGCAGGCACTGATCAGGGGCGCGGGAGCCTCGCGTGCCAGCAGTTCGGCAGTGGAGGCCGGCGCGGCGACTGGAGTCGTCGGTCCCCGCGCGCCCGCTGGCGGTCGGGTGACGACTCGCGGGCGGTCCGACACTCAGCAGTCGGTTGACGGTTCGGCGGATCATGGCCGGCTTGCCGCGGCGCAACCGGCAGAGACGACGCGCGATCAGGGGACCGGGTCGGGCCGCGCCTACCGGCGCATGCCCGATGCGGAAGAAGTCCGGGCCGTGTACGAGGCCGCTGGTACCGTCACCGGCGTCGCCGAACACTACGGGGTTCCGCGGCACACCGCGAAGGGTTGGATAGGCCGGTTGCGGAAGCTGGACGGCAAGCCATCGTAACGGTGTGCTGCCCGTGGTCGGGCTCACCGCATAGAGGAGAGCTTTGATGAGCGAGTACCTCATCACAGTTGAGCAGGTTGGCGGCAGCGGGCAGATAAAGGTCGTTGTGGACCTGGCCTCAACTGGCCCTACCCTCCGGGAGATTTCGGTACGTCCTGACGACGGTGGCTCCGCTGTGCCGAAGACGCTGGCTGAGCTGGACTTTCGACAGATTGTCGAGATCGCGTCTCGGCTGTCTGGAGAGGCGGAAACCGCTGGCTCGGTGCCGGACATCGTTGACGGACATGACGTGGAACGAGACGAGCCTGCGCAACCAGTCGACGGAGGGCGGATGTCGGCGCCTGCGGACAAGGTGCCGCCCGGACGCGTCGGTAAGCACGTCAGCGACATGCCGCCCGACTTCCCCGTCACGTACTGGAAGATGGGGAGTGCGGCGAGGGTCGCCGAGCATTACTCGGTTCCCCGGCAGATCGCCAACGGCTGGATCAAGGAGCTGCGACGAACCGGCAAGGCGCCGGATCCATGGCGTCAGGGACGGACGCGCGGGCGGCCGCTCTGAGCCAGGCCATGTCGCACGCCTCCCGGGCACGGGTTCAAGCCGCTGCAGGCAGAACGTGAGTGCGAACGACCTTGCCGACATCGGCTTCGAGGGCCGAGAACCCGTACGAACCCGTTCCGGGCGCTCTCACACCGGGACGACGCCCGGCGCTGGCGGTCCTGCACCCGATTGAACGCGGCCCGTCGGACCCGGCAGCGGCGCTATCGGTCGTCTCCACGTGCCGGCGTTCCTCAACGGCCAGTTCCTCCGTGCCCGCCTGAAGGCCAGACCAGCAGGCGCGGCGGTCGCCCCGATCGACTGCCACAAGCGGTGCATCGACCCGGCCGACGCCCACGACTGGTGCGAGGACCCGCTCAGCGAATCGGAGTGGGCCCGCGCCGGGTCCCGCCGCCGGGTCGCGGCGCGACGACGGCTCACGACGGCAACCCCGCTCCTCAAGGCCACGGTTGCCGAGTCGGCCGATGACGATCCGCGGAAGGTCAAGCTTCGCCGCGAGTGTCCGGACTGCCGAGGTCCGCACGGGCACCCTGAGGTCGTCGGAAGCACGCTCAACGTCTCCTGCACGCATGCCGGCGACATGGTGGCGGTCGCGCTGTGCGCGGACGCAGCCGTCGGAGTAGACGTCGGGCAGGCGATCGCCGACGTCGACGTCGACGTCGACAGCATGCTGGGGCTGGTGCTCGGCGACGCCCAGCGCGCGGACTTCCGCGCTGTTCACGGCCGGCGGGCCCGGATCCAGGCATTCTTCCACTGTTGGACGCGTAAGGAGTCGGCGCTGAGGGCGACCGGCGACGGGCTGCGGGTCCCGATGTCGAACGTGACAGTGTGGGCGTCGCACGACCTGGTCCGCGAACGCGACGGGCGCGGAAGCGTTTGCCGTCAACGGCTTTGTCCGCTGGTCCGGACCGGCGGGCAGAGCCAGCCGAACTCGCCGGTAGCGGCGAACGACACGATCGGCCGGCCGCGTCATCGCGTCCCTTCTTCGTGCTTGCGGTCGTTGCGCCGGACGCTTGACAGGGTGCGCGGATATTGAGAATCGTGTATGGAGAAGCCGTTCCGGTGAAGAAAACTTCTACGGGGGAAGGATCATCGATGCCTCGTCATCGTTCACCTCGACGTGTCTTCCCGGCCAGGTTGGGGCAGTCGGCTGTGCCAACGCGGCCCCGGCCTCAAGTAGACGCTTCCCGGGGGAGGTAAGCGGTTCATGTGAACGACTGCCCAGGCAATCAGCGGGTCTGTCACACCTCATGGATCGCCTCACACGACGATCTGGGATCACCAGTCTTTTGTAGACGGCGGCCCATAGTGGATTTGCCATGTGAAAGGGCCACCAGTTGCTATGGATGATTCTGGACGGGTTCTGGGACTGGATCGGGCCGCTGTCGCCCGGCACGCGCAGTGGTGCCGCCCGCTGGGATCAAAATGGTGACACGAGGTGCTGCCGGCCGATCCGCATGCTGCGGACATGATCGACTGGGTGTAGGCGCTGTTCGACAATTCGTACGTGTGGGATCAGAAGGGCGACCCACGATAGGGCGACAGCGTCGAAACCGGCTCGAAACGTCATGTGATCATCGAAGGCCTGAGTATCCCGATCGCTGTCAGCCTGACCGTCGGCAACCCGCTCGACCTCTCCAGTTGACGGCGGCTCTGCCGCCTGCCGGAAGGCATCGAGCTCGACATTTTCGCTCTACTCGCTACAGGGTACGGCCGATTGGCGCTCACCAGTGGGCGTGGATCGAACCGTCGCATCGCTGCACCGTTCCTCCGCGATTGGGTCCGGTGACTGACCCTCAAGGACATTCGCCGAAGGTCTTCACGTGCCCGACCTGCCGAGTCATTGCTGACGACGTCTCGTCAAACGATTCAGTGTCAAGACTCCGACCGCGTGGCGTTGACCTGATGGTCCGTAATCGAAGATCACGTGTAGGTCGGGTGGCTGTGTGAGCCCAGCCGAGGTGTTACCGGCAGGCTCACTTCCAGGCCGCTGGTTCGTGTTTTCCGCTGTGTGGATGAGAATATCTGAGGTTGGCGATGTCTGAGATTTTCAGCGATGTCTGAGGCCTTTCGGGGTCAGGATAGTGCGATTGCCGTTGTCGGTGTGTCGTGTCGTCTGCCGCGCGCGGCTGGTCCGGCAGGGTTCTGGGCCTTGTTGCGTGATGGGTTGGACGGGATCTCTTCCACTCCTGCTGATCGGTGGGGCGTTGCTGCGGTCGACTCGGGTAGTCCGGCCCTGGGTGCGGGGTATGGGGGTTACCTTTCCGGGGTTGATCAGTTCGATGCGGGGTTTTTTGGGATTTCGCCGCGGGAGGCTGCTGCTGTTGATCCGCAGCAGCGGCTGACGCTGGAGTTGGGTTGGGAGGCGCTTGAGGACGCCGGCGTCGTGCCGGAGCGAGTCAGGGGCAACCGTGTCGGGGTGTTCATCGGTGCGAACAAGGATGACTACGCCACCGTGGCGCGTCGGCGCGGGGTGGAGGGGATCACTGAGCACAGCACCACTGGTTTGCAGCGTGGCATGATCGCTAATCGGGTGTCGTATGTGTTCGGGTTGACTGGGCCGAGTATCACTGTTGATACCGCCCAGTCGTCGTCGTTGGTCGCTGTTCACCTCGCTTGTGAGAGCCTGCGTCGTGGTGAGTGTTCCAGCGCGATTGTTGGCGGGGTTGTTCTTAACCTCAGCGCAGAGGCTGCCGTTGAGTTGTCGAGGTTCGGGGCGTTGTCGCCGGATGGCCGCTGTTTCACGTTTGATGCCCGGGCCAACGGGTTCGTGCGTGGCGAGGGTGGTGCGGTCGTTGTCCTGAAACCGTTGGGGCAGGCGTTGGCCGACGGTGACCACGTGTATTGCGTCATTCGCGGTAGCGCTGTCAACCACGATGGGGTAAGTGAGGGCCTGACGGTTCCTAGTGCCTCCGCGCAGGAGGAGGTCATTCGGTTCGCGCATGAACGCGCGGGCGTGCAGGCGGCAGACATTCAGTATGTGGAGTTGCACGGCACGGGCACGAAGGTTGGTGATCCGATCGAGGCGGCCGCGCTGGGCGCGGCCGTGGGCAGGCCCCGGCGTGCTCATGGTCCGTTGCGGGTGGGCTCGGTCAAGACGAACATTGGCCATCTTGAGGGTGCTGCGGGTATCGCCGGTTTGCTCAAGGTGGTCTTGGCGATCTACCACCGTCAGATTCCGGCCAGTTTGAACTTCCGGCAGGCGAGTCCGTGGGTTCGGCTGGAGGAACAGAACCTCCAGGTTCAGACGCAGACCGCGGGATGGCCGGAACCTGGCCGGCCGCTGGTCGCGGGCGTCAGCTCGTTCGGCATGGGCGGCGCCAACTGCCACGTCGTCGTCAGCGAGGTCACCGACCCTGAGGTCGCGGAGGGCGTCAGGCTCGGCGGGCCGGTGGGGTCGGCACCGTGGGCGCTGCCGCTGTCGGCGAGATCGGCCCGTGCGTTGGGTGAGCAGGCGATGAGGCTACGGGCGTTCGTGACCGAGCAGCTGGAGCTCTCGGTCCCGGATGTGGCCTGGACCCTGGCCACCGCCCGGTCGGTGTTCGCGCATCGGGCGGTGGTGGTGACCGCAGATGTGGACGGCCTCCTGGCTGGACTGCAGGATCTGGCTGGGTTGCAGGATCCGGCTGGGTTGCAGGATCTGGCGGGGTTGCGGGATGTGGATGCCTCGTCGGTGGTGCGGGGTGTCGCGGCTGGTGCGGCTGG
>NZ_JBNCLA010000012.1:0-97414 GCF_049841835.1 Micromonospora sp. DT227
AGCGCTACATCGCCCGAGACCTCTACCGACGCCTCGAAAACCCACCCCAACCACTTGACGCACCATAGGAGCGTCCCACCCCGCCCACCCCCCACCCCACCCCCACCCCCACCCCGGGCGCAGATTCACGGAAAGAGTGGCTATCCGAGGCCGGATAGCCACTCTTTCCGTGAAACAGGGGCAGCGAGGGGTGGGGAGGGGGCGGGCGGGGTGTGGGTGGGTGGGGAGGGGGAATGCCCCGGTATGCGGCTCACCGGGGTGTCGCGGGGGTCGGCCTGGACCGGGCTCTCGGTCACCACCACGCTGCCCAACCCGAGCACCCGGCCGGGCCTGCGCCTGCCGGGTCGGGTGACGTTGGCCGCCGACGGCGAGGACGTCCTGGTCCGGCACATCCGCCTCGGGCTGGTCACCCAGGTCGAGCCGGAGGACCCGGGGGCGCCGCGCCGGCTGGTGCAGTACCACCAGTGGCCGATCGCGGGCCGGTTCGTGGTGCCGGGCGGGCGGCGGCGGGCGGTGGACTTCGCCGTGCCGCTGCCCTGGGCGACGCCGGTGACGGTGTTCGGCGGGGTGCCGTTGATGACGTTACGCACCGGGCTGCGGACCGAGGTGTCCGTCGACCCGGACCTCGACCAGGGCGAGATGGTGCCGGTCCTGGTGCACCCGCTGCCCACCCAGCAGCACCTGCTCGCCGCGCTGGACACGCTCGGCTTCGTGATGCGGCAGGCGGGACTCCAGCAGGGCCGGCTGCCCGGGGTGGCGCAGACGCTGCCGTTCCAGCAGCGGCTCGGCTTCTGGGCCGCCCCGCTCTACGCCGGCCCGATGACCGAGCTGGAAGTGATCATGCTGACCGACTCGGCCGGCATGGAGGTGTTGTTCTGGCTGGACCGGCGGCTGTCCCTGGCCGGGGTGACCCACCAGAGCATCAGCCGGTTCCGGGTCTGGCACACCGGAGCGGACCAGCGGGACTGGGTGGCCACCGTGGACGGCTGGCTGCGGCACGCCATCGACCGGCACGCCGCAGCCGCCGCGCACGCGGACTGGTCGGCCACGATCCGGGAGTCGGCGCACGTCAGCCGCCATCCCGACCAGCCGGTCGCCCCCGGCTACGGCCTCGGCGGCACGGCCGGCAGCGGGGGCGTCGGCGGCGGTGGCGGCGGCGACGGCACCTGAGGTGTCAGGCGGAAACGGCCGGACGGAGCCGGGCCCGTGCGTCCGGCCACTCCGGCGCGAGCATCGAGTACTGCACGGTGTCCCGCCAGGAGCCGTCGGGGCGCTGCCGGTGGTGCCGCAGCACGCCCTCCCGGGTCGCGCCGAGCCGTTCGATGGCCCGCTGGGAGCGCTCGTTGCGGATGTCGGTGTGCCAGACCACGCGAACCGCGTCCAGCTCCTCGAACGCCCGGGTGAGCAGCAGCAGCTTCGCCTCCGTGTTGACGCCGGTCCGCCACCACGGCCGGCCCAGCCAGGTGTACCCGATCGCCAGCGACCGGCGGACCGGGTCGATCTCGTACCAGGAGGTGGTGCCGACGACGGTGCCGGTGCGGGCGCAGCGCTGCGCCCAGTACACCTGCTCGCCGTCCTGCTGGGCGTCGAGGTAGCCGGCGATGATCCGCCGCATCCCGGCGACGTCGGTCGGCCGCCGATCGCCCAGGTGTCGCCAGACGTCCGGGTCCCCGGTCGCGGCGTTCAGCTCGTCGGCGTGCGCGAGGTCCAGCGGTTCCAGCACGACGTGCTCGCCGCGCAGCACCACCGGATCCCGCCAGGGCGAGCGGGCCGGCCGCAGGTACGCGGGCACCGGCGCGACGACGCCGGCGTCCGGTTCGGGCCGGCCCGGCGTCAGTCGCAGCGGCAGGACCCCGGCCCAGTACGGCAGCTCCGCGTCGGTCGGCTCGTCGTTGACGCCACCGGTGCGCATCCGCACCGACACCTCCCGCAGGGGCAGCGCCAGCACCGCGGTCTCGGCCAGCTCGCGCCGGTTCGGCGGCCGGCTCTCGGTGGACCGGCCGGCGGCCACCTTCTCCACCAGCGCGGTCAGCACCCGGGCCTTCTCGTCGGCGTCGTCGACGAGGCGGGCGGTGCCGTGCGCGACGACCGAGCGGTAGTTGGCGCTGTGGTGGAACTGGGAACGGGCGTAGACCAGCCCGTCGAGGTGGGTGACCGCGACGCTGACCGGCAGCCCGTCCGCGCCCCGGGCGGCGAGCAGCGGCCGGCTGCCGGTGGAGCCGTGCAGGTAGAGCGTGTCGTCGAGGCGGACGTGCAGGGTCGGCAGGACGCGTGGCTCGCCGTCGGAGGTGAACGCCAGCGCGCAGTGGTACGCCTCGTCGAGCAGCGCGTGGGCGGTGGCCCGGTCGTAGTGCATCCGGTCGCGGGTGCGGGTGGCGGTGGTGCGCTCGGTCCGGGGGTACATGCGATCTCCCGATTTTGTTCTAGTACAATCTCCAAACTGTGTCAGCACGTTATCAGATCAGCGGTGCCACGTCGGCGGCCATTTCGGCGAGCGTGGAATCCGCCGTCCGCGCCGGCGCGCTCGCCCCGGGCGACCCGCTGCCCGCGGTCCGGGCGCTCGCCGGCGAGTTGGGCGTCAGCCCGGCCACCGTCGCCCGCGCGTACCAGGAACTGCGACAGCGTGGCCTGGTCGTCACCGCCGGCCGGCACGGCACCCGGGTCCGACCCCGCCCGCCGGTGGCCGCCCGCCGCGCGGCGCTGCTGCCGCCACCGCGCCCCGACACCCGCGACCTCGCCAGCGGCCACCCCGACCGCCGGCTGCTACCACCGCTCGGGCCGCACCTGGCCGCGCTCGCCGCCGGATTCGGGCCCGCCACCGGGTACGCGGACGCCGCCGTCCTGCCCGAACTGGCCGCCGCCGCCCGGGAACGGCTCGCCGCCGACGGGGTGCCGGCCGACGAGCTGACCGTGACCGGCGGCGCGCTGGACGGCATCGAGCGGCTGCTCGCCGCTCACCTACGGCCCGGCGACGCGGTCGCGGTGGAGGACCCCGGGTGGGCCAATCTGCTCGACCTGATCGCCGCGCTCGGGCTGCGTACCGTCGGGGTGCCGGTGGACGACGAGGGCCCGACCGTGGCCGGGGTGCGGGTCGCGCTGGCCGCCGGCGTCCGGGCGCTGGTGGTGACCAGCCGGGCCCAGAACCCGACCGGCGCGGCCGTCTCCGCCGACCGGGCCGAGGCGCTGCGCACGCTGCTCGCCGAGCGGGCCGACCTGCTGCTGATCGAGGACGACCACGCCGCCGAGCTGGCCCGCGTACCCCTGCACCCGCTCGGCGGGGTGACCCCGGCGTGGGCCCTCGTCCGGTCGGTGAGCAAGCCCTACGGGCCCGACCTGCGGCTCGCCGTGCTGGCCGGCGACGAGGCCACGGTGGCCCGGGTGGCCGGCCGGGCGCAGGTCGGCGCCGGTTGGGTCTCCACCGTGCTGCAACACCTGGTCCTGGCGCTCTGGCGCGATCCGGCCACCGCCGCGCTGGTGCGGCGCGCGGCGGACGGCTACGACCGGCGGCGGGACGGACTGGTCACCGCGCTCGCCGCGCGCGGGCTGGCCGCGCACGGGCGCACCGGGATCAACGTCTGGGTGCCGGTGCCGGACGAGACGGTCGCGGTCACCGCCCTGCGCGACGCCGGCTGGTCGGTGGCGCCCGGCAGCCTCTACCGGATCGCCGCGGCGCCCGCCGTCCGGATCACGGTGAGCACGCTCGACGACACCGACCTGCCGCCGCTAGCCGACGCACTCGCCCACGCGGTGCGGCCCGTGAAAGGCGGGGCCCCCTATTAACGCCTTCGGTATAGCAGGGGCCCCCTCTTAACACGCGCGCTGGCAGATGCCGCGTGCCGGACGGCGGAAAGGGTAGAACGGTCCGCATGGCCGAGACCGAGAACGCGCCCGGCGCGCAGGAGTTCATCCCGCCGTCGGCGGACACCATCGACGCGCTGCGGACCGCGGCGGCCGGCTGCCGTGGCTGCGAGCTGTACCGGGACGCGTCGCAGACCGTCTTCGGTCGGGGTGACGAGAGCGCCCGGTTGGTCTTCGTCGGCGAGCAGCCGGGCGACGTGGAGGACCAGCAGGGCCTGCCGTTCGTCGGCCCGGCCGGCCGACTGCTGCGTAAGGCGGTGGACGACGCCGGCCTCGACCCCGGCCAGATCTACCTGACCAACGCCGTCAAGCACTTCCGCTTCGAGCTGCGCGGCAAGCGGCGCATCCACCAGACCCCGGACCGGGTGCACATCACCGCCTGCCGGCCCTGGCTGGTCGCCGAGTTCGCCCGGCTGCGCCCGGAGATCGTGGTGGTGCTCGGCGCCACCGCCGCCAAGGCGCTGCTCGGCCCGACGTTCCGGGTGACGAGACAGCGCGGCGAGCTGCTGCCCTGGCCGGCCGCCGCCCAGCATCCGGAGGACTTCGCGCGGGTGCCGGTGGACCGGTCCGGCGCGGTCGCCGACGCGCCGGACACCCGGCTGCTCGCCACCATCCATCCGTCCGCCGTGCTGCGCGCCGACAACCAGGACATCGCGTACGAGGGCCTGGTCGCCGACCTCAAGGTGGCGGCCGGCGTGCTGCGCTGAGGTCGGCTGCGTTCTTCCGGTTCCCGATTCGAGCGGCGTCCCCGGCATGGACATGCCTACCGGCGCTTGTGGTTCCGGCGCGATCCGGCGGTCTGGCGATCCGGCAGTCTGGCGGTCCGGTCGTGCCGGGAGACCTGTCACCTGAATGCGATATACCTCTGCGTCATTATTATGACTCAGAGGCATACGACGTCGAGGTGATGTCTTCCCGGCCCCTGACACGCCGACCGCACGAACCGCACCCCATCGGCGTGTCGAATCCTGGGAGGCGCGTTGTGCTCAGGCCGGGTGCTGTTCCTTGAGTGCGGCGACGAACGTCTGGAAGGTCTCCGAGGCGAACACCAGCGCCGGCCCCTTTCGGTCCTTGCTGTCCCGGACCGCGACGACACCGGGGAGATCGGCAGCCACTTCCACGCAGTTGCCGCCGTTGTTGCCGCTCTTCGTGCTCTTGTGCCAATGCGCGCTGCTCAGGTCCATGATGCTGCCGCTTCTCTGATCAGGTTGGCCGATTGGGTTCGAGGGAGAGCCTCTCCTACTATGCGTGCCCAGCGTTGCTCCAGGATGCCGACATCCTCCCGGTCCTCAATGATCTGCGCCCTCACCTGGGCGTCGATGTGAGCGACCCGAGTGCCGTCGGGCATCTCGGCCATCGCAAACGGACCCCCCATTCCTGGGTACAGCGGTGAGCCGAGAGGGACAATGTGCACCCGCACAGAGGTCAACTCGGTGCAGGCGAGGATGTGCAGGCACTGCTCGCGCATCACCGAACGGTCCGAGTTGGCCGGACGACGAAGGACCGCCTCGTCCATGACGGCGACAAAGAGCGGAGGCCGGGACCGGCGCAGGATCGACTGGCGCTCGATCCGGGCGGCGGTCAGCGCCTCGACCTCCTCCAGCGTCAGTGACTCCATCGCCAGTGTCGCCCTGGCGTACGCCTCGGTCTGCAACAGCCCGGGCACCCAGGCCAGTTCGAAGCCGCGGAGGGCGAGGGCCTCCCGCTCGATGTCGGCCCACGGCCGGAACCATGACGGCTCGCGTCTCTTGAGTACGTCCGGCCACAGGTCCTTGACGTCCTTGCCGAGGATGGACGCGACCCGGGAGCGGGCCACCGGGCGCGGGATGCGCCCACGGCTGACCCACCGCTGTGCCGTCTTGGGGTCCACGCCGGTCTGCGCGGCAAGGCTCTCCGCAGTCTCCCCGGCCTCGGCCATGGCCGCGATGAGTCCGTGATTCACGGCATCTCCTCAGTGGACGTCCCCGACGTCTCTCGAACATACATCAACGCAGTGTGAGGGTCCTATCACCACGCGGCATCCTGCCGGAAGGCGGCGATGCGGAGGTGCGGAGATGCCCAGGTGGAAGTGGTTCCAACGCGAGAACGAGCCGGTCGACGTGGTGCAGCCGGCCACGGCCTATCCCGACCGGGCCGGCGCCCACGCGAAGCGGACGGAACGGCCCGGGTCGCCACCGGCGCGAGGCCGGTCGGGGGACGCCGAACCCGACCGGCCCGACCGTGGTTGAGCGGCGGCGGGCCGAGCCGCCTCCCGCCCGCTGAGGAGCCGACGGGTCAGGCGCGTCCCTGCCAGGTGCACAGGCAGACCCGGTTGCCGTCCGGGTCGGCGAGCATCCAGAAGTTCGGGGCCTCCGCGTCGCTGACCAGCGTGCCACCGGCCGCGAGCGCCGCCTCGATGCGCGCCGCGACAGCGGCCGGGTCGACCCAGACGTCCGGATGCCAGCGCTGCCGGGGCTCCTCGCCGCCGGACGCCTGGAACCAGATCGTGGGCAGCGCGCCGGCCGGGTCGCGTACCTCGTCGTCGGTGGCGTCCGCGCCGCCCGGTCGCTCCCACGCCAGGATCGCCCGCCAGAACGGCGCGACGGCGGCGTGCTCCGGGCTGTCCAGCGCGAACTCCAGGCGGGACAGCCCGGCCGGGGACGGCGACAGGCCGGCGTCGGCGGCGAGCGCCGAGATCGTCCGGGCCAGGCGCACGTCCCGCCCGGTGACGCCGCCCGCGTCGTGCGACCACAGCCGCACGTCCACGAAGGTGTAGCGCAGGTCCAGGTCGGGATGATGGTCCACCCGCTCGGCCTCCGCGCCGACCGCGGCCACCAACGCCAGCCCGGCCGCGAAGTCGGGGGTACGGATGCGGGTGTGCAACGCGCCCAGCAGGTACGTCCACCCGTCCAGCCCGGCGTCGGCGATCTGTGCTCCGGTCAGCGTGGCCATCGGGTCATCCTGACGCGTGTCCCGCCGACCCGCCACCCCGGGGCACACAGGTTGCGAGCGGCGCTGTGCCGGCCGGGCACGCGCTCACGGCCCTCGCTGCGTTCGCGCATGTGGCCCCTGTCCAGGGTGGGTGAGCGGTGCCAGACTGGCCGCCATGGAGCAGCATCTCTACCAGCCCGTGCACGACGAGTTCCGGGACCTGTGCCGTCGGTTCCTCGCCCGGGAGGCGGTGCCGCACCACGAGCGGTGGGAGGCCGAGGGCGTCGTCGACCGCGCGGTGTGGCGCAAGGCGGGCGCGGCCGGGCTGCTCGGCCCGGACGTGGACCCGGCGTACGGCGGCGGCGGGCAGCGTGACTTCCGGTTCAACGCGGTGCTCGACGAGGAGATCATCGCGGCCGGCTGCACCGGGCTGGGCTTCGGTCTGCACAACGACGTGGTGGCGCCGTACCTGACCGAGCTGACCACCGCCGACCAGCGCAAGCGCTGGCTGCCGGGCTTCTGCTCGGGTGACCTGGTCACCGCGATCGCGATGAGCGAGCCGGGCGCGGGCAGCGACCTGGCCGGCATCCGCACCACCGCGGTCCGCGACGGTGATTCGCTGGTGCTCAACGGCCAGAAGACGTTCATCACCAACGGCGAGCTGGCCGACCTCGTGGTGGTGGTGGTGAAGACCGCCCCGGAGCAGGGCGCGCACGGGGTGAGCCTGGTGGTGGTGGAGCGTGACACGCCGGGCTTCGGCCGGGGGCGTCGGCTGGCCAAGGTCGGGCTGAAGGCCAACGACACCGCCGAGCTGTTCTTCGACGACTGCCGGGTGCCGGCGGAGAACCTGATCGGCGCCGAGAACCAGGGCTTCTACCACCTGATGGCCAACCTGCCCCGGGAGCGGCTGAGCATCGCGGTCGCCGCCGTGGCGGCCTGCGAGAAGCTGCTCGCGCTGACGCTGGAGTACGCCCGCTCGCGGGAGGCGTTCGGCCGCCCGATCGGCTCTTTCCAGCACAACCGGTTCCTCCTGGCCGAGCTGGACACCGAGGTCACCATCGCGCGGACGTTCGTGAACCACTGCGTCGCCGAGCACGACGCGGGTCGGCTCTCGGTGACCGACGCGGCGAAGGCGAAGTGGTGGACCACCGAGTTGCAGACCCGGGTCGCCGACCGGTGCGTGCAACTGCACGGCGGGTACGGCTTCATGGCGGAGTACCCGGTGGCGAAGGCGTGGCTGGACAGCCGGGTGCAGACCATCTACGGCGGCACCACCGAGATCATGAAGGAGATCATCGGCCGCGGCCTCGGCCTGTAGCGAAACCGGGTGCCGGCCGGTCGGTCCGGTGCGGAAGGATGGGGCACCCGTCCCCACCAGGAGCGCCATGGCCACCGACCTGACCGCGCCGGCCCCGCCCCGGCCCGATGTCGCCGCCATCCAGCGGCGTACCCTCCGGCTGCTCTTCCTCACCCAGATCGTCGGCGGCCTCGGCGTGGCCATCGGCATCTCGGTCGGCGCGCTGCTCGCCGCCCGGATCGCCGGCACCGCCCTGGCCGGGCTGGCGCAGAGCGCCGGGGTGGTCGGCGCGGCGCTGCTCGCCGTGCCGGTGACCCGGCTGATGGCGGCGCGCGGGCGGCGCCCCGGTCTGGTCCTGGCCTACCTGGTCGGCGCGACCGGCGGCGTGCTGGTGGTGGCCGCCGCGGTGACCCGTCTGGTGCCGCTGCTCTTCGTCGGCATGCTGCTGTTCGGCGGCGGCACGGCGGCCAACCTCCAGGCCCGCTACTCGGCGGTGGACCTCGCCGAGCCGGCGCGTCGGGGCCGGCAGTTGTCGCTCGTGGTCTGGGCCACCACCATCGGCTCGGTGGCCGCGCCGAACCTCGCCTCGTTCGCCGACGACGCCACCCGGGGCTGGGGCGTGCCGACGCTGGCCGGGCCGTTCGTCTTCAGCGCCGTCGCGTTCGTGCTTGCTGCCGTCGTACTCTTCGCGTTGCTCCGGCCGGACCCGCTGCGCACCGCGCGCCGGCTGGCGGCGGCCGAACCGGCCGCTCCCGCCGGCCCGGACCGGGCGGTCACCCGCCGCGGCGGCATGGTCGCCGCGTGGCGGACGGTACGCCGGCGGCCGGCCGCCCGACTCGGCATCGCCGCGGTCGCGGTGGGGCACCTGGTGATGGTCGCGGTGATGTCGATGACCCCGGTGCATCTCGGCGAGTGGCACTCCGACGCGGACGTGCTGCGGGTGGTCGGCATCGTGCTCAGCCTGCACATCGCCGGCATGTACGCGTTCTCGCCGGTGGTGGGCTGGCTGACCGACCGGCTGGGGCGGCGGCCGGTGATCCTCGGCGGCGTGGCGCTGCTGCTGGCCGCGTGCGCGGTGGCCGGCACCGCCGGGCACCACACCCCGCCGCTCTCGGTGGGGCTGGCGCTGCTCGGGCTGGGCTGGTCGGGCACCATGGTGGCGGGCTCGACGCTGCTGTCGGAGTCGGTGCCCGCCGCCGACCGGCCCGGCGTGCAGGGCCTGTCCGACCTGCTGATGGGGCTGGCCGGGGCGGGCGCGGCGGCGGTGAGCGGGTTCGTCATGCGGGCCGTGGGGTACCCGACGCTCACCCTGCTGGCGGCGATCGCGGTGGTGCCGCTGGTGGCGCTGGCGGTGCGGCGTCCCGGCGCGGAACCACTCGACGAGGAGGGCTGAACACGTGCGGCTGACCGACTTCTGGACGCGTCTGGAGGAGGCGTTCGGGCCGGGCTACGCGGCCAGCATCGCCAGCGACCAGGTGCTGTCGCAGCTCGGCGGGCGGACCGTCGAGCAGGCGCTCGCGGCCGGTGAGGAAACGCACGTGGTGTGGCGCGCGGTGGTCGCCGCGTATCCCGACCGCGTGCCCGCACGACTACGCTGAGCAGCCTTTTCTCTGGTTCCGCGTGTCGCTTGCCCAGTCGTACACCTGTTCGGCTATTGTCCACAGCGGGGTGCTCGTCCACAGCTCACGGCCCGTCGGCTGGTTTTCTGTCGGACCCAGCGCCTAGCGTGTCCCGCGTGACGCGAAGCTCAGGAAAGACGCCGGCGAAGGCAGGGGTGGCAACGATGGCGGCAGGTCCTGACCGGGAGAAGGCGCTAGACCTTGCTCTCGCTCAGATCGACAAGCAGTTCGGCAAGGGTTCGGTGATGCGGCTGGGGGAGCGGCCCGTCGTGCAGACGGCGGTCATCCCCACCAGCTCCATCGCGCTCGACGTGGCGCTCGGCGTGGGCGGTCTGCCCCGCGGCCGGGTCGTCGAGATCTACGGTCCGGAGTCCAGCGGTAAGACCACCGTCGCCCTGCACGCGGTGGCCAACGCCCAGCGGGCCGGCGGCATCGCCGCGTTCATCGACGCCGAGCACGCGCTCGACCCGGAGTACGCGAAGGCGCTCGGCGTCGACACCGACGCCCTGCTGGTCTCCCAGCCGGACACCGGCGAGCAGGCGCTGGAGATCACCGACATGCTGGTCCGCTCCGGCGCGATCGACATCATCGTGATCGACTCGGTCGCGGCCCTGGTGCCGCGCGCCGAGATCGAGGGTGAGATGGGCGACAGCCACGTCGGCCTCCAGGCCCGGTTGATGAGCCAGGCGCTCCGGAAGATCACCGGCATCCTCAACAACACCGGCACCACCGCGATCTTCATCAACCAGCTCCGCGAGAAGATCGGCGTGATGTTCGGCAGCCCGGAGACCACCACCGGTGGTCGGGCGCTGAAGTTCTACGCCTCGGTCCGGCTCGACGTGCGCCGCATCGAGAGCCTCAAGGACGGCACCGACGTGGTCGGTAACCGCACCCGGGTCAAGGTCGTGAAGAACAAGGTCGCCGCGCCGTTCAAGCAGGCCGAGTTCGACATCATGTACGGCAAGGGCATCTCCCGCGAGGGCTCCCTGATCGACGTCGGCGTGGAGCAGGCGATCATCCGCAAGTCCGGCGCCTGGTACACCTACGACGGCGACCAGCTCGGCCAGGGCAAGGAGAAGGCCCGCGAGTTCCTCCGCGAGAACCCGGACGTGGCGGCCGAGATCGAGAAGAAGATCCTGGAGAAGCTCGGCGTCGGCACCGGTGGTGCGGGCGACGCCGCCGGCGGCCCGGAGTTGCCGCCGGTCGACTTCTGATCCGCTGACCAGTGGCAGGACGACGCGCCCGTACGGGACGGGGTTGGGATGCCAGCCCACCCCGTACGGGTGACGCCACCGGCGCGCCCCAGCCCCGCCGTGGCCGCCGTGGTCGCGCGGCGGAGTCCGATCCGGGGGAGGCTCCGGCTCCGCCGCGCGACGAGGCCGAGCTGGCCCGGGAGATCTGCCTGCGGCAGCTCGCCACCCGACCACGGACCCGGGCCGAGCTGGCCGGCGCGCTCGCCCGGCGCGGCATCTCCGAAGAGGTGGCCGAGCAGGTCCTCGACCGTTACGACGAGGTCGGCATCGTCGACGACGCGGCCTTCGCCCAGGCCTGGGTGAGCAGCCGGCACACCGGCCGTGGGCTGGCCCGCCGGGCGCTCGCCAACGAGCTGCGCCGGAAGGGCGTCGACGACGAGCTGGCCGGCGCGGCGCTGGACGGGATCGACGAGGAGGCCGAGGCGGAGACCGCCCGCGCCCTGGTGGACCGGAAGCTGCGCACCGCCCGGGGCGAGCCCGATGCGGTGTTCCGGCGTCTGGTCGGCATGCTGGCGCGTAAGGGCTACCCGGCCGGCGTGGCGATCCGTGCGGTGAAGGACGCGCTGGCCGCGCAGAGCGCCGAGGCGGCGGAGTTCGCCGAGCACATCGACGCCGACGCCCTGGCCGACGCGGAGAACGACCTCGACGCCCGCCGGCACGACTGAGCGTCCGGGCTCGGACGCGATGGTCCGGCGCCAGCGGCGTCCCGGGCGCCATGGCAGAAGGGGTGCACACCGGTGCTGAAGGCGTGTCTGAACGGCGGGCGGCGACGGGACGAGCACCCCGCCGTCCCGCTCACCCCGGCCGAGTTGGCCGCCGACGCCGCCCGTTGCGCGGCCGCCGGGGTGGCCGCGGTGCACGTGCACCCGCGTGACGACAGCGGCGTCGAGTCCCTCGACCCGGCCGTGATCGCCGCGGCGGTCGACGCCGTCCGGGCCGCCTGCCCCGGCCTGCCGGTCGGGGTCAGCACCGGCGCCTGGATCGTGCCCGACCCGGCCGAGCGGGTGGCCGCGGTGCGCGCCTGGACGGTGCGGCCCGACTTCGCCTCGGTCAACGCCCACGAACCGGGCGCGGCGGCGGTCGCGGCGGCCCTGCACGAGCGCGGCGTCATGGTCGAGGCCGGCCTCTGGACGGTGGCGGCGGTCGACGCGTGGCGTCGCTGGCCGACTCCGACCGGCCGGGTCCTCGTGGAGTGCATGACCGAACCGGCGGAGGCGGCGCTCGCCGACGCGGTGGCGATCCTCGCCGCGCTGCCGACCGGGTGCCCGCCGGTGCTGCTACACGGCGAGGGTCCGGCCACCTGGCCGGTGTTCGCCGAGGCGGTCCGTCGGGGCCTGCACACCCGCATCGGCCTGGAGGACACGCTGCTGCTCCCGGACGGCAGCCGCGCGCCGGACAACACCGCCCTGGTCGCCGCCGCCCGGCAGCACGCCCCGGGGGATGGGGTCTGAGCAGCCGGGAAACGTCACGCTAGGATGACAGGCGGCGAGGTTTGTCCGGCCCTGTCCGGCATATTCTCAGCAATCCGTGACGGCTCAACTTCTCTCCGTCCGGGTGGTTTGATCATGACTCCTTGACCGAACGGGTCCTCGCGACCTAGCCTCGCCATACAGGCTCACTTTGCCCGACCAGCGCAGGCTAAGCGCACAACATAGATCGCGTAACAGAACAGCATCATTTTGGCCAGCTTCACCGGCCCTTGACGGCAGCTCCGGACCCGGTCCGGAGCGTCCGACAACTGCAACCGGCCGCCGGCGGTTCCCCCCGAAGGGGCACCGCCGACGGAAAGCTGCCCACAGCCAGCCGCTCCGGTCGGGCGTCCAGAGTCGCAGGCGCGTGCCCGTCGGCGCGTGTCCTGCGGCGCCGACGTTCAGGGGAGGCGGCCATGGCGCGGCGGCACAGGTTCACCGGCGGTCTGCGATGAGCGCCTTCGACGTCGTCCTCCTCGTGGTGGTGCTGCTGCTGGTCGTGGTGGTGGTCGGCGCCGTGCTGTTCGGTGTGCGGGCGCTCCAGCGGCTCAGCGTGGCCCCGGCACCGGAGGACCCGGCCTTCATCGCGGAGAAGGACCGGCAGGAACAGTCCCTGGCCGCGTTGCGTACCGCCGCCGACGAGGTCAACAGCACCATCGACGTGGCGAAGTCGGCCGCCTCCGCGGCCCGGGCCGAGGCGGCTGGCGCGAAGGCCGAGGCGAAGGCCGCCCGGGCGGAGGCACGACGGGTGCTCGACGACGCCCGCGCCGAGGCCGACACCGTGCTGGAGCGGGCGCACAAGCAGGCCGAGGCGGACGCCGAGCAACTGCGTACCACCGCCCGACGCAGCGGCGAGCGGGAGGTCGCGGTGCTCGCCGCCACCACCCGCGAGCAGGCCGCCGAGGTGGAGCGCCGGGCCGCCCGGATGGACGAGCGGGAGCGGCTGCACACCGAGGAGGTGGAACGGCTCGCCGAACGGGAGCGGCAACTCACCGCCGCGACCGCCGCGCTCGCCGCCCGGGAGGCCGCGCTGGCCGAGCGCGAACGGGCGCTGACCGAGGTGGAGGAGCAGCGCCGCCGCGAACTGGAGCGGGTGGCCGGGCTGACTGCCGACGCCGCCCGGGCCGAGCTGGTCGAGTCGATCGAGGGACAGGCGAAGCGGGAGGCCGCGCTGCTGGTCCGGGAGATCGAGTCGGACGCGCGGGGCACCGCCGAGCAGCGCGCCCGGCACATCGTGGTGGACGCCATCCAGCGGGTGGCCAGCGAGCAGACCGCGGAGAGCGTGGTCAGCGTGCTGCACCTGCCCGGCGACGAGATGAAGGGCCGGATCATCGGCCGGGAGGGGCGCAACATCCGCGCCTTCGAGTCGGTCACCGGCGTCAACCTGATCATCGACGACACGCCCGAGGCGGTGCTGCTCTCCTGCTTCGACCCGGTCCGCCGGGAGGTCGGCCGGCTGACGCTGGAGAAGCTGGTGCTGGACGGCCGGATCCATCCGCACCGGATCGAGGAGGTCTACGACCTGGCCCGCCACGAGGTGGAGGAGCTGTGTCACCGGGCCGCCGAGGACGCCCTGGTCGAGGTGGGCATCACCGAGATCCACCCGGAGCTGGTCACCCTGCTGGGCCGGCTGCGCTACCGGACGTCGTACGGGCAGAACGTGCTCAAGCACCTGGTGGAGACCGCGCACATCGCCGGCACCATGGCCGCGGAGCTGCGCCTGGACGTGGCGACCATCAAGCGCTGCGCGTTCCTGCACGACATCGGCAAGGCGCTCACCCACGAGGTGGAGGGCAGCCACGCCATCATCGGCGCCGACCTGGCCCGCAAGTACGGCGAGGCCGAGGACGTGGTGCACGCCATCGAGGCGCACCACAACGAGGTGCCGCCGCAGACCATCGAGGCGGTGCTCACCCAGGCGTCGGACGCCTGCTCGGGCGGGCGGCCCGGGGCCCGGCGGGAGAGCCTGGAGGCGTACGTCAAGCGGCTGGAGCGGATCGAGGAGATCGCGGCCGGCAAGCTCGGCGTGGAAAAGGTCTTCGCCATGCAGGCGGGCCGGGAGATCCGGGTGATGGTCAAGCCGGACGACGTGGACGACATCGGCGCGGCCGTGCTGGCCCGCGACGTGGCCAAGCAGATCGAGGAGGAGCTGACCTATCCGGGGCAGATCCGGGTGACAGTGGTGCGCGAGTCCCGGGTCACCGAGATCGCCCGCTGACGCAACGACGACGGGCGGGTGGGGAGAACCCCGCCCGCCCGTCGCGTGTCCGTCGGATCAGATGAGCTGCGTGGCGCCGGCGCCGCCGTCGGTCTGGGTCGACGGCACCGGCTTGGCCGCGCTGCGCGGCAGCCGGCTCAGCCGCTTCTGCAACCACCAGGCCAGCACCGACAGCAGGCCGCAGATGCTGATGTAGATGGCCGCGATGATCAGGTAGGTCGGCACGTAGGGCAGGCCGAACGCCAGCCGGCCGCCGATCTGCTTGCCGGCGAAGAGCAGCTCCGGGTACGTGATGATGAAGCCGAGCGCGGTGTCCTTGAGCAGCACGACGAGCTGGCTCACGATCGCCGGCAGCATCGAGCGGAACGCCTGCGGCAGCAGGATCAGCCGGAGCACCTGGTTCTTGCGCAGGCCGACCGCGTACGCGCCCTCGGACTGCCCGTACGGCACCGCGTTGATGCCGGCGCGGAAGATCTCCGCCAGCACCGAGCCGTTGTAGAGCGTCAAACCGATGACCAGCGCCCAGAACTTGTCGATCGGCCAGCCGTACTGCAACGGCACGTAGTAGCCGAAGAAGATCAGGATCAGCAGCGGGATGGCCCGGAACAGCTCCACCACGAACGTGGCCGGGCTGCGCAGCAACCACTTGTCGCTGAGCCGGGCGCCGGCGAAGACGGCGCCGAACAGCAGCGCCAGCACGGTGGCGACGGCGGCGGCCTTGAGCGTGGCCCAGAGGCCGGAGAGGATCTCCCGCTGCACCGCGACGTACTGGAACTGCTCCCACTTGCGGGCCTCGAACTGGCCGGTCTGGTCGAACTTGTAGATCACGAACGCGACCAGGGCGACGATCGCGGCGATCGACACGACGCCGAGGACCCGGTTACGCAGCCGGGCCTTCGGGCCGGGAAGGTCGTAGAGGACGCTGCTGCTGCTCATCGGGCCACCGCCCACTTGCGCTCGAGGATCCGCTGGAGCACCACCAGCGGGATGATCAGGACGAGGAAGCCGATCACGATCCAGGTGAGCACGGCGAACTGCGGCTCACCCCGCTCCGACATGTACGCCGGGATGGCGCCGGCCTCCAGCACCGAGAAGCCGGCGGCGATCGTGGTGTTCTTCAGCATGGCGATGAGCACGCTCATCATTGGCGGGACCATGGCCCGCAGCGCCTGCGGCAGCACGATCAGCGTCAGCACCTGGCCGAACGTCATACCGAGTGCTCGGGCGGCCTCGGCCTGGCCGGTGGCGACCGTGTTGACGCCGGAGCGGATCACCTCGCAGATGAACGCCGAGGTGTAGACCGTCAGCGCGATGCAGGCGCTCGGGAAGTAGTCGATGTTCACGTCCAGCTTCGGCACCGCGAAGACGAGGAACGCGAACACCAGGGTCAGCGGCGTGTTGCGGACCAGGTTGACGTAGGTGGCGCCGAACGCCCGCAGGGCGGGGATCGGGGACACCCGCATGGCGCCGAGCAGCGTGCCGAGGACGAGGCTGCCGACGCCGGCGATCAGGAACAGCTTGACGGTGTTGAGGAACCCCTCGCGGAACAGGCTCGCGTTGTCCGTCAGGACGCGGAAGAACTCGCCCATGCCTCGCTCTCAGTCTCTCGGACACCGACCGGGCGGGGAGGAGGACCTCCCCGCCCGGCGCGACGTCGGGTGGCGGACCGTCAGTACCGCTCGAGCTGCGGCGGGGTGGCCGGCGAGCCGGACTTGCCCAGCGTGCCGTCGTAGATCTTCTTCCAGGTGCCGTCGGTGAACGCGGCCTCGATCTGGTCGTTCACGTAGTCGCGCATGGCCTTGTCGTCCTTGGGCAGGCCGATGCCGTACTTCTCGGTGCTGAACGGCTGGCCGACGACCTTGAGCTCGTCCGGGTTCTGCGCGGCGTAGCCCTTGAGGATGGCGTCGTCGGTGGTGACCGCGTCGACCTTCTTGTCGAGCAGCTGCGAGACGCACTCGGAGTAGGTCTTGAACTCGACGATGTTCTCCGGCTCGGTCAAACCCTCGTCCCGGACCTTCTGGATCGGGGTGGAGCCGATGGCCGAGCAGACCTTCTTGCCCTTGAGCGTGTCCTTGCCGGTGATCGACGACTCGTCCTTGCGGACCAGCAGATCCTGACCGGCGACGAAGTACGGGCCGGCGAAGGAGACGTCGTTCTTGCGCTTGTCGGTGATCGAGTAGGTGCCGACGTAGTAGTCGATCTCACCACCCTTGATCGCGGTCTCCCGGTTGGCCGACGCGATCTCCTTGTACTCGATCTTCGCCGGGTCGACGCCGAGCGTGCTGGCGACGTACTGGGCGATCTCGATGTCGAAGCCGCAGCGCTTGCCCTGGGCGTCCTTGTAGCCGAGGTTCGGCTGGTCATACTTGACGCCGACGACGACCTTGCCGGCCGACTTGACCTTCGTGAAGGTCGGGCTGCCGGCGATGGTGGCGTCCGTCTTGGGGGTGAAGGTGACGCCCGAGCTGGTGCAGTTGTCGGACTGCGCCCCGCCGCTGGCGTTGCCGCCACCGCTCGGGGCCGGGTCCCCCTCCTTGCCGCAGGCAGCCGCGGAAAGGGCGAGCGAGGCCATCATGGCCACCGCCGCCACGCGCTTCATACGCATACACATCTCCTTCTTCGACGGAGCCGCCGGGACGACTCCACTACGGACGCTCAGTGCGTGAGGATCTTGGAGAGGAAGTCCTTGGCCCGCTCGCTGCGCGGGTTCGCGAAGAACTCGTTCGGCGGCGCGTCCTCGACGAGCTTGCCGTCGGCCATGAAGATGACCCGGTTGGCCGCGTGCCGGGCGAAGCCCATCTCGTGCGTGACCACCACCATGGTCATGCCGTCGCGGGCCAGCGAGGTCATCACGTCGAGCACCTCGCCGACCATCTCCGGGTCGAGCGCGCTGGTCGGCTCGTCGAAGAGCATCGCCTTGGGCTGCATGGCCAGCGCGCGGGCGATCGCCGCCCGCTGCTGCTGGCCGCCGGAGAGCTGGGCCGGGTACTTGTCCGCCTGGTTGGCGATGCCGACGCGGTCGAGCAGGGCCAGGCCGCGCTCGCGGGCGGCGGCCGGCTTCTCCTTGCGGACCTTGACGGGCCCGAGCGTGACGTTCTCCAGGATGCTCTTGTGCGCGAAGAGGTTGAACGACTGGAACACCATGCCGACCTCGCTGCGCAGCTTGGCCAGGGGCCTGCCCTCGGCCGGCAGCGGCTGCCCGTCGAACGTGATGGTGCCGTTGTCGATCGGCTCCAGCCGGTTGATGGCGCGGCACAGCGTCGACTTGCCGGAGCCGGACGGGCCGATGACCACGACCACCTCGCCCCGGCCGACGGAGAGGGACACGTCGTCGAGCACGTGCAGCGGCCCGAACCACTTGTTGACCCCGTCGAGCACGATCAGCGGGTCGCCCGTCGTCACGATCGTCCACCGTCCCTGTCGTCCGTGCCGGAACAGGGGGTCGGTCGACCCCCGGTTGGGCAACTGTAGGCGGGGTGATGTGGCGGAACGCAACTCAGTTGGTCACGGAGCGGTAACACCGGTCACCGGTGTGCCGGCGGGTCCCAATTCCGTCCCGGCCGGGGCGCCCGATTGGCGACGCCGCCATCTCGCGGAGATCATGGAGCGATGACGTTCCGGCTCACCGAGTACGCCCGTGGCGGCGGCTGCGCCTGCAAGATCCCGCCCGGTGAGCTGGAGGCGATGGTCGCCGGGCTGGGCCCGAGCGGCGGCGCGGCCGAGCTGCTGGTCGGCCTGGAGAATGGCGACGACGCCGCGGTGGTCCGGCTGGACGAGCGTACCGGCCTGGTGACCACCGCCGACTTCTTCACCCCGGTCGTCGACGACGCGTACGACTGGGGCCGCATCGCCGCCGTCAACGCGCTCTCCGACGTGTACGCCATGGGCGGCACCCCGCTCGTCGCGCTCAACCTGCTGTGCTGGCCGCGGGAGGTGCTGCCGCTGGAGCTGGCCCGGGAGGTGCTGCGCGGCGGGCAGGACGTGGCCCGCGAGGCGGGCTGCCACCTGGCCGGCGGGCACAGTGTGGACGACGACGGTCCGAAGTACGGCCTGGCGGTCACCGGGTTGGTCCGCCCGGACGAGTTGATCACGCTGGACGCCGGGCGGGCCGGGCTGCCGTTGTCGCTGACCAAGCCGCTCGGCGTCGGCGTGCTCAACACCCGGCACAAGCAGACCGGGGAGCGCTTCGCGGCGGCGGTCGACTCGATGACCCGGCTCAACCGGGACGCCGCCCGCGCCGCGGTGGCCGCCGGCATCCGCTGCGGCACCGACGTGACCGGCTTCGGGCTGCTCGGGCACGCCTCGAAGCTGGCCCGCGCCAGCCGGCTCACGATGGTGATCGACACCGCCGCGGTGCCGTACCTGGAGGGCGCGCGGGAGGCGCTGCGCGACGGGTACGTCAGCGGCGGCACCCGACGCAACCTGGAGTGGGTGACGCCGTGGACCGACTTCGGCGACGTCGACGAGGCCGAGCGGCTGCTGCTGGCCGACGCGCAGACGTCGGGTGGGCTGCTGGTGGCCGGCGAGGTGCCCGGCGGCACGGTGGTCGGCGAGCTGCTGCCCGCCTCCGACACGTTGATCCGGCTGCGCTGACCGGCGTGGCAGCGGTGCGGACGCGACACCGTACCCGATAAACTGTCATCTTCCCGCTACTCAGGGCAACGTCGCCCAGGGGAAATTTTGCCCGGAATGGTCACAGACCGGTAACTTGCCCCCGGTCGAGGTCAAATGCCCCCCACCATCGTCAGTAAGGCCCGATCCGGAGGCCGGTGGGACGAGCGCAGCGAGGAGGCGGCATGACCGAGCTGTGGAACTGGAGAATCGACGGCAGCGCGCCGGTGGAGGTCTACCCGGCGTTGGCCGAGGCACTCGGCCGGGTGGTGATGCCGCTCGCCGTCGCCGACCCGGTCCGGCTGCCCGCGTACGCGGTGGTCTGCGACGTGTGGGAGGCGCCCGGGGCGTACGGCACCGTGGTCGACTGTTACGGCGTGCCCGAACGCCTGCCCGAGCTGCCCGCCATCGCGGCCCTGGCCCGGGTGCTCGGCCGCAACTGCCTGATGCGCGACGACACGCTCGACGCCGGCCGGCACCTGCTGGTCGCCCCGGACGGCACGATCCGCCCGGTGCACCTCGACGTGGTCGAGACCGACGACGGCGAGGTGCTCAGCGACCAGCGGCTCTGCACGCTCGCCGACCCCGGCTGCCGGGGCTGGTCGCAGTGCCACCGCTCCCGGTGGGCCCCCGACTCGGTCGCCCCCGCGCTGGCCGCCGCCTGACCGGCCCCCACCCCCACCCGCCGGGCGGGGCACGGGGGTGGGGCGGTCCGGGTGGCCCGGATACGCTGTCCGGGTCATGACTACCGCAGCCGCGGGCAGCCCGCGCACCTACCAGGTGCGCACGTACGGCTGCCAGATGAACGTGCACGACTCCGAGCGCATCTCCGGCCTGCTCGAAGACGCCGGCTACGTGCGCGCCGCCGAGTCCGCCGAACAGCCCGACGTGGTGGTGTTCAACACCTGCGCGGTCCGGGAGAACGCCGACAACCGGCTCTACGGCAACCTCGGCCACCTCCGCCCGGTCAAGACGAAGCACCCCGGGATGCAGATCGCAGTCGGTGGCTGCCTGGCCCAGAAGGACCGCGGCGAGATCGTCCGCAAGGCGCCCTGGGTGGACGTCGTCTTCGGCACGCACAACATCGGCTCGCTGCCGGCGCTGCTGGACCGGGCCCGGCACAACGCGGCGGCCGAGGTGGAGATCCTCGAGTCGCTGGAGGTCTTCCCGTCCACGCTGCCGACCCGGCGCGAGTCGACGTACGCGGGCTGGGTCTCCATCTCCGTCGGCTGCAACAACACCTGCACGTTCTGCATCGTGCCGTCGCTGCGCGGCAAGGAGAAGGACCGCCGCCCCGGCGACGTGCTCTCCGAGGTGCGCGCGCTGGTCGCCGAGGGCGTGCTGGAGGTGACGCTGCTCGGGCAGAACGTCAACTCCTACGGCGTGGAGTTCGGCGACCGGTACGCGTTCGGCAAGCTGCTGCGCGCCTGCGGCGACGTCGACGGGCTGGAGCGGGTCCGGTTCACCAGCCCGCACCCGAAGGACTTCACCGACGACGTGATCGCCGCGATGGCCGAGACGCCGAACGTCTGCCACTCGCTGCACATGCCGTTGCAGTCCGGCTCCGACGACGTGCTGCGGGCGATGCGCCGCTCGTACCGGTCGGAGAAGTACCTGGGGATCATCTCGAAGGTCCGGGCGGCGATGCCGGACGCGGCGATCACCACCGACATCATCGTCGGCTTCCCCGGCGAGACCGAGGCGGACTTCCAGCAGACCCTCGACGTGGTCCGGGAGGCCCGGTTCTCGTCGGCGTTCACCTTCCAATATTCCAAGCGCCCCGGCACCCCGGCCGCCACCATGGCCGACCAGCTCCCCAAGCAGGTCGTGCAGGAGCGCTACGAGCGGTTGATCGCCTGTGTCGAGGAGATCACCTGGGCGGAGAACAAGAAGCTGGTCGGCGAGACCGTCGAGGTGCTGGTCGCCGTCGGCGAGGGGCGCAAGGACGAGCGCACCGGCCGGATGTCCGGCCGGGCCCGCGACGGCCGGCTCGTGCACTTCGCCACCGGTGACCTGGCCGGGCGGATCCGCCCCGGCGACATCGTGCACACCACTGTCACGTACGCCGCCCCGCACCACCTCAACGCGGACGGGGCACCGGTGGCGCACCGGCGTACCCGGGCCGGCGACGCGGCCGAGGCGGGACGCGCCCCGCGTACGCCCGGGGTGCTGCTCGGGCTGCCGACGGTCGGCGCGCCGGCCGAGTCGCCCGCCCCCGCCGGCGGCTGCGCCGCCCACTGACCCCGCCCTGACGTTAGGCGGGGCCCCTTTTTAACATCTCGCGTTAAAAAGGGGCCCCGCCTCTACCGAATGCGTTAAGCGGGGCCCCCTCCTTACACCATCAGCAGGCGGTGCCGTTCAGCTTGACGGTGGCGGGGGTGGCGGCGGTGCCGTTGGCGGTGAAGCCGACGGTCACCGAGGCACCCGGCGCCAGCGACGACGCCCAGTTCGGCGCGGCGGCCGTGACCGTGGTGCCGGACTGCGTGACGGTGGCGTTCCAGCCGCTGGCCAGCGTCACCCCGGACGGCCACGTCCAGGTGGCCGACCACGGGTTCAGCGCGGCGGTGCCGGTGTTCTTGACGGTCAGCTCGCCCTGGAACCCGCCGGCCCAGGCGTTGGTCTGCTTGTAGCTGGCGGTGCAGCCGCCGCTGGGCGCCGGCGTCGTCGGTGCCGGCGTGGTCGGTGCCGGCGAGGTGTTCGGGGTGCCGGTCGGGGACGGGCTGCTGGTGCTGCCGCCACCCGTCGGCGGGATCAGGTACGGCTGGAGGATGGCCTGCTTGGCCTGGTTGACGGTGGTCCAGTCGTCGTTGGCGATGCCGCCGGTGTCACCCGAGTTCGGGTTCCACGACCAGTAGGTGAACGACATGCCGTTGACCCCGGTGCCGGTGTAGGCCATCAGGTTCTCCAGCCAGACCTTGTCCTTCGGGTCCTGGAGCGTGGTGCCGAACTCGCCCATCATGATCGGCGCGATGTTCTGCTTGTAGAGGTAACCCCAGTACTTGTCCCAGATCGCCGGCATGTTCGCCGGGTAGCTCGGGTCGTCGAACCAGGCCTGCCGGTAGACCGAGGTGGCGTACTCGTGCGGCGAGTAGACCAGCCGGTTCGCCACGTTCAGCCGCACCGGGAACTGCCCGGCCTTGGACAGGTTGCCGCCCCACCAGCCGCAGTCCTCGTCGTTGCTGGGGTCGTTGTCCCAGACGTTCGACAGGCCGCCGCTCGGGCAGCTCACCCCCTCCACGAAGATCAGCCAGTTGGGCTGCACGCCGAGGATCGCGTTGCCGGCCCGCTCGGCGGCGAGCCGCCAGTCCCGGGCGGTGTCGCCGCAGCCCCAGCAGGCGCCGGTGGCGGCCGGGTTGGTGCCCTCGGCGTGCGGCTCGTTGTGCAGGTCCGCGCCGATCACCGTCGGGTTGTTCGCGTACCGCTGGGCCATCGTCTTCCAGTCGGCGATCCAGGTCGCCTCGGACACGCCCGAGGTGTACCAGAGCGGCGACTGCCCGGCCGAGGTCGGCCGGTGCCGGTCCAGGATGACCCGCATCCCCTTGCTGCCCGCGTAGTCGATGACCTTGTCCAGGATCTGCAACGGGGAGAGCCCGATCAGGTCCGGGTTGACGAAGTCGTTGATCCCGGTCGCTGTCGCGCCGGGCTTGATGGAGTCGTTCGAGTACGGGATGCGCAGCGTGTTGTAGCCCAACCGGGCCATGGTGTCGAGCTGGCCGCGCCACGGGTTGCTCGACCACAGGCCGTGGAACGTCTTGTTGTCGGTCTCCATGCCGAACCAGTTGATGCCGGTCAGCCGGACGGTCGCGCCCGTGCTGTCGACGATCTTGTTGCCGTTGGTGTGCAGGTAACCGGTGCCGGTGCCGCCGGCCGCGGCGACGGCCGGGGTGGTGCTGACGGCCGCGGCGACGAGGATGCCGGCCGCGGCGGTGGCGAGCGCCGTCAGGGCGCCGCCGAGGGCGGTGCGTCGGTGCATGGGAGCTCCACTTCGGATGCCCGCGCCGCTCGGGCGCCGCGGGCGGCAGGACCAGGAGGCCCGACCCGCTCGTCATCGAGTACGCGGACAGCGTCCGCCGGGCCGGTCACGTGGACGGCCAACCGCGGGGGAACACCGGCGCTCCTCGACGGCGATGATCACCCGTCGACGCCCTGCGCCGGCATCACAACCTGACTCCGCCGCCCATTCTGATCAGCCCACCTCGATGCGTCAACACACCACCGCACCCCCGCCCCCCTTTCCACGCTGATTCACGGAAAGAGTGCCTATCCGGCGTGGAATAGGCACTCTTTCCGTGAATGTGCTCGCGCGGGGAGGAGGGAGAGAGAGGGAGGGTCAGCCGGCCTGCTCGGCTAGCTGGAGGAACTGGCGCTTGGACGCCAGCGCCTGCTCGGCCTCCTTGATGCGGCGGGTGTCGCCGGCAGCCTGGGCCCGGGCCAGCCGCTCCTCGGCCTCGGCCACCTGGGCGCGCATTTGCGCCAGCAGCGGATTGTCCTCCTTGGAGGTGCGCCGCCACGCCGAGTCCATCACCTGGCGGACCTTCTCGTCCACCGTCCGCAGCCGGCGCTCCAGGCCGGCGGCCGCCTCGCGGGGCACCCGGCCGGCCTCGTGCCACTGCGCCTGGATCTCCCGCAGCTTCGCCTGGGCGCCCTTCGGGTCGCCGTCGACGTCGAGCGCCTCGGCCTCGACCAGCAGCGCCTGCTTGCGCTCCAGGTTGACCTTCTGCTCGTTGTCCCGCGCCGAGAAGACCTCGCTGCGGCGGGTGAAGAACTCGTCCTGCGCGGCCCGGAACCGTTCCCAGAGCTTCTGCTCGGCCTCCTTGGCGGCGCGCGGCGCGGCCTTCCACTGGGCCATCAGGTCCTTGAGCTGGCCGGCGGTGACGCCCCAGTCGGTGGACTCCTTGAGCTTCTCGGCCTCGGCGACCAGCTCCTCCTTGACCGTCTGCGCCTGCTTGCGCTGCTGGTCGAGGGAGGCGAAGTGGGCGCCCCGGCGCCGGGTGAAGCCGTCCCGCGCGGCGGCGAACCGCTTCCACAGCTCACCGTCGGTCTTCTTGTCGACGCCGCGGATGGTCTTCCACTCGTCGAGGATCTCCTTGAGCCGGTCGCCCGCGGTCTTCCAGCCGGTCGACTCGGCGGCCAGCTTCTCGGCCTCCTCGACCAGGGCGGTCTTGCGGGTCAGCGCCTCGCCCCGGGCGGCCTCCCGGGCGGCCTTGGCCTCGCCGGCCTTCTCCTCGGCGACGGCGGCCAGCTTGTCCAGCCGGGCGGCCAGGGCGTCGATGTCCCCGACCACGTGCGCCTCGGGAAGTGACGCGCGGATCCGGCGGATCGTGGTCAGCGAGTGGCCGGCATCGGCCGCGCCCGAGTTGAGCCGGGCCTCGGTGAGGTCCACCTCGGTCACCAGGTCGGCGAAGCGCCGGGCGAAGTGGGCGAGCCCTTCCTCCGGGGCCCCCGCCTGCCAGGATCCGACCACCCGCTCGCCCTCGGCGGTCTTGACGTAGACGGTGCCGTCCTCGTCGACCCGTCCGAAGGCAGTCCAGTCGCTCATGTGCCCATCCTCGTTCTCCCGGCGCCGAGGGAACAGCCCTCGGTCGCCGCCACGGCGCAGCAAACTTTCTCCCGGCATTGTCACAGGTCCGCCCCCGTCCGTGTCGAGCGCCTGTCGTCGACCGTGACCATACGGTGTCGTACGCCCTCGATGACCGGATCGGCGCGGGACGCACCGGGGTGTCCCGCTAGGTTGGGGTCGTGCCCCTGGTCGCCGCCGCCGTCTGCCCCCATCCGCCGCTGCTCGTGCCCGAGCTGGCCGGCGCCGCCGCACCCGAGCTGGACGATCTGCGGGCCGCCGCCGACGCGGCGGTCGCCCGGCTGCTCGCCGCCGAGCCCGATGCGATTCTGCTCGTCGGCGGGGGACCGGAGACCGTCCGGTTCAACGCCGCCGACTCGGGCTCTCTGCGCGGCTTCGGGCTCGACCGGCCGGTACGGCTGTGGAAGATCTCCTGCTCCGGCGGAGAGGTCCTGCCGCTGAGCCTGACCATCGGCGCCTGGCTGCTGAACCGGTCCGGCACCGGGCTGCCCCGCCTGGCCCGGTCGGTGGCCCACGACGCCGCACCGGCGGAGTGCGCGGCGTTCGGCGCGAGCCTGATCACCGACGACGATCCGCGGGTCGCGCTGCTCGTGCTCGGCGACGGGTCCGCCTGCCGGGGCGTCACCGCGCCGGGGTACGACGACCCGCGCGCGCCCGCGTACGACGAGGTGGTCGCCGCGGCCCTGGCCGGCGCGGACGCCGACGCCCTGCGCGGCCTGGACCCGGTGCTCTCCGCCGAGCTGCGGGTCGCCGGGCGGGCGCCCTGGCAGACGCTGGCCGGCGCGGTGGGCGCGGCGGGCGGCGACTGGCGCGGCGAGCTGAGCTACCACCGGGCGCCCTACGGCGTCGCCTACTTCGTGGCGAACTGGGAGCTGTCATGACCGTCGTCGCGGTGGTCGGGCCGACCGCGGCCGGCAAGTCGGCGCTGAGCATCGCGTTGGCGCACGCGCTCGACGGCGAGGTGGTCAACGCCGACTCGATGCAGCTCTACCGGGGCATGGACGTCGGCACCGCCAAGCTGACCCCGGCCGAGCGGGAGGGCGTGCCGCACCACCTGCTGGACATCTGGCCGGTGACGGAGCCGGCCAGCGTCGCCGAGTACCAGAAGCTGGCCCGCGCGGCGGTCGACGACATCCTCGCCCGAGGACGGGTGCCGTTGCTGGTCGGCGGCTCCGGGCTCTACGTGCGGGCGGTGCTGGAGCAGTTCGAGTTCCCCGGCACCGACCCGGTGTTGCGGGAGCGGCTGGAGGCGGAGCTGGCCGAGGTCGGCCCGGCCCCGCTGCACGCCCGGCTCGCCGCGGCGGACCCGGTGGCGGCGGCCGGCATCCTGCCCGGCAACGGCCGGCGGATCGTCCGGGCGCTGGAGGTGATCGAGCTGACCGGCGCGCCGTTCACCGCGTCGCTGCCGGAACCCACGCCGTACTACCCGTCCGTGCAGCTCGGCGTGGACCTGGACACCGCGACGCTGGACGAGCGGATCGCGCTGCGGGTGGACCGGATGTGGGCCGACGGCCTGGTCGACGAGGTGCGCACGCTGGTCGGCGCGGGGCTGCCGGCGGGCCGGACGGCCAGCCGGGCCCTCGGCTACCAGCAGGTGCTGCGGTTCCTGGCCGGTGAGCTGACCGAGACGCAGGCGTACGAGGAGACGATCCGGGCCACCCGCCGCTTCGTCCGCCGGCAACGCTCGTGGTTCCGGCGCGATCCGCGCGTGCACTGGCTCGACTCGGCCGCCCCCGGGTTCGTCGACACGGCGCTGCGGATCGCCGTCGGGCATCGGGGATGATGGGACCGTGGAGTTCAGCAAGGGGCACGGCACCGGCAACGACTTCGTCATCCTGCCCGACCCGGACGGCACGCTCGACCTGACGCCCGGCCTGGTCGCCGCGCTCTGCGACCGCCGGCGCGGGCTGGGCGGCGACGGCGTGCTGCGGGTGGTGCGCGCCGCGAAGCACCCCGACGGCGCCGCGCTTGCCGGCGAGGCCGAGTGGTTCATGGACTACTGGAACTCCGACGGCTCGTTCGCGGAGATGTGCGGCAACGGGGCCCGGGTCTTCGTGCGCTACCTGCTGGAGCGGTCACTTGTCGCCCCGTCGGGCGGGACGCTGCCGATCGCCACCCGGGCCGGTCTGGTCCGGGCCCGCGTCGAGGGCGCGGACGTGGCGGTCGAGATGCGCCGGCCCCGCCTGCACGACGCGGCCACCGCCACACTGGGCGGGCTGACCCTGACCGGCGCGGCGGTGGACGTCGGCAACCCGCACCTGGTGTGTGCGCTGCCCGCCGCGTTGGACCTGGCCGCCCTCGACCTCACCCGCGCCCCCGAGGTCGATGCCGCGACGTTCCCGGCCGGCGTCAACGTCGAGTTCACCACGCCCGGCGAGCCGGTCGACGGCACCGACGGGCACGTGCTGATGCGGGTCCACGAGCGGGGCTCCGCCGAGACGCTCTCCTGCGGTACCGGCGCGTGCGCGGTGGCGGCGGTGGCGTTGCGGGACATGGGCCGGGAGAACGGCGTCGTGGCCGTGGACGTCCCGGGCGGCCGCCTGACGGTCACCGTGACCGCCGACTCCTGCTGGCTGGCCGGCCCCGCCGTGCTGGTCGCCACCGGCACCCTGACCCGCGCCGCACTGCGTCCCTGACCCGCGCTTCCCCGTCCGGCGCCGGTCGCCCGGGGCGTTGCCCCGCACGGGGGCGTTGCCCCGCACGTTGCCCCGCACGGGGGGGTGTTGCCGCAGCCGGGGCGCTTGCCTCCCACGGGGGCGTTGCCCAGCCGGGAGCGTTTGTCTCGCCGGGTGCGTCGCCCGCCCGGTTGCGTCGCCCCGCCCGGGTGCGTCGCCCCAGCCGGGGGCGTGGCCCGCCCGGGTGCGTCGCCCCCGGCCGCGTCGCCCCCTGGGGGCGGGATTGGTGACGCCGGGTAACGGCCCGGGAGACGGATGGGCTCAGGAGCGATATACCACCTGGTCATATTTATGACGCAGCGGTATATCGCTGCACAGTCGCACCTCTGCCGGCCGCGACACGCCGGCCCACGACACGCCGGCGGCAGCTTAGGCAAGCGACCAGACGGCGCGGCATGCAGCGAAGGCGGGCGTCCAGCGGTGAGGGCGGCGGCGAAGGGCGGGCGGCCAGAGATGGCGCGGCATGCAGCGAGCGGGCGTGGCATGCAGCGAAGGCGGGTGGCGAGGCGGTGGGGGCGGCGGCGGAGGCGGGCGGCCAAGGGTGGGTGGCAGCTGAGGCGGGCGGTGGGGCGGCGGCGAAGGCGGGCGGGGAAGCCGCGGCGGTCGGGGTGGCGCCGTCAGGGGGTGGCGCTGGCGTTGGCGGCGATCTCGGGAAGGTCGGCCGGGCCCGGGTCGGCGGCGGGCGGCGGCGTGACGGCCGGGTTCTGCGCGGCGGCGCGCACCGCGGCGGCCACCGCCGGGGCGACCCGCGAGTCGAACACACTCGGCACGATCACGGTGGGGTTGATCTTGTCCTCGCCGACCACGTCGGCGATGGCGCGGGCCGCCGCGATCGCCATCTCCTCGGTGAACTCCTCGGCGTGCGCGTCGAGCATGCCGCGGAACACGCCCGGGAAGGCGAGCACGTTGTTGATCTGGTTCGGCTGGTCCGAGCGGCCGGTGGCGACCACGGCGGCGTGCTTGCGAGCCTCCCGGGGGTCCACCTCCGGGTCCGGGTTGGCCAGCGCGAAGACGATCGCGTCCTTCGCCATCGCGGCCACGTCGTCGCCGGTGAGCAGGTTGGGCGCGCTCACCCCGATGAACACGTCCGCGCCGCGCACCGCACCGGCCAGGTCGCCGGTGTAGTTCTCCCGGTTGGTGTTCTCGGCCAGCCACTGCCAGGCCGGGTTCAGGTCGGGCAGCCCGCGGTGCAGCGCGCCCTGCCGGTCGTACGCGATGATGTCGCCCACGCCCTGACGCAGCAGCAGCTTCATGATCGCGGTGCCGGCCGCGCCGGCGCCGGAGACCACGACCCGGACGTCCGCGAGCTGCTTGCCCACCACGCGCAGCGCGTTGGTCAGCGCGGCCAGCACGCAGATCGCGGTGCCGTGCTGGTCGTCGTGGAAGACCGGGATGTCCAGCGCCTCGCGCAGCCGGGCCTCGATCTCGAAGCAGCGCGGCGCGGCGATGTCCTCCAGGTTGATCCCGCCGTACGCCGGCGCGATCGCCTTGACGATCGCCACGATCTCGTCGGTGTCCTGGGTGTCCAGCACCACCGGCCAGGCGTCCACGCCGCCGAAGCGCTTGAACAGCGCCGCCTTGCCCTCCATCACCGGCAGCGAGGCGGCCGGCCCGAGGTTGCCCAGGCCGAGCACGGCCGAGCCGTCGCTGACCACGGCGACCGTGTTGCGCTTGATGGTGAGTCGCCGGGCGTCGGCCGGGTTCTCCGCGATCGCCATGCAGACCCGGGCCACCCCCGGGGTGTACGCCCGGGACAGCTCGTCGCGGGTGCGCAGCGCGACCTTCGGGGTCACCTCGATCTTGCCGCCCAGGTGCAGCAGGAACGTCCGGTCGGAGACCTTGCGCACGTCCACCCCGTCGAGCGCGGTGAGCGCGTCGACGACCTGGTCGGCGTGGCCGGCGTCGGCGGTGTCGCAGGTGAGGTCGACGATCACGTTGGTCGGGTCGGAGTCGACCACGTCCAGCGCGGTGACGATGGCGCCGGCCTCGCCCGCCGCGGTGGTCAGTCGACCGATGGAGGAGGCGTCAGCGGGCACCGCGATCCGGATCGTGATCGAGAATCCGGCACTCGGCAGTCGGGTGATGGCCACGAGAAAACAACTCCTCCGTCGACGCTGAGCGGCTCGACTGGCATTTCTACCCGCCCACCCGGGCCGACCGGCATCCGGCCCCACTACCGGTGGGTAGCGCCACGGGCATAACGCGGGTGCGCCCGGCGTTGACACGTGTCAGGATTGCTGTCACGCGCCGAAAATGCTCGGCGATGCACATAACGGACAGGAGACGCGGTTTGCGCGAGCAGGAGACCTTCCACCCCTACGAGGACGACGAGCTCGACACCACCACCGGTGAGTACGAGCTGTCGGAGCGGCAGGCACTGCGGCGGGTCCCTGGCCTCTCCACCGAGCTGACCGACGTCACCGAGGTCGAGTACCGCCAGCTCCGGCTGGAGCGGGTCGTCCTGGTGGGCGTCTGGACGGAGGGGAACCAGTCCGACGCGGAGAACAGCCTCACCGAGCTGGCGGCGCTGGCCGAGACGGCCGGCTCGCAGGTGCTCGAAGGGCTGATCCAGCGCCGCAACCGACCGGACCCGGCGACGTACATCGGTCGGGGCAAGGTCGACGACCTGGGCGCGGTGGTGCTCTCCACCGGCGCCGACACGGTGATCTGCGACGGTGAGCTCTCCCCGTCGCAGCTGCGCAACCTGGAGCAGCGCACCAAGGTCAAGGTGGTCGACCGCACCGCGCTGATCCTCGACATCTTCGCCCAGCACGCCAAGAGCAAGGAGGGCAAGGCGCAGGTCGAGCTGGCCCAGCTCGAATACCTGCTGCCGCGCCTGCGCGGTTGGGGTGAGACGCTCTCCCGGCAGACCGGTGGTAGCGGTCGCGGCGGTGGCGCCGGCGGCGGCGTGGGCCTGCGTGGCCCGGGTGAGACCAAGCTGGAGACCGACCGCCGTCGGATCCGGCACCGCATCGCGCGGCTGCGCCGCGAGATCAAGGGCATGACCACGGTACGCCAGACGAAGCGCGCCCGGCGCTCCCGCAACGCGGTGCCCGCGGTGGCCATCGCCGGCTACACCAACGCCGGCAAGTCCAGCCTGCTCAACCGCCTCACCGGGGCGGGCGTGCTGGTGGAGAACGCGCTGTTCGCCACGCTGGACCCGACCACCCGCCGGGCCACCACCTCCGACGGGCGGCTCTACACGCTCTCCGACACGGTGGGCTTCGTCCGGCACCTGCCGCACCAGATCGTCGAGGCGTTCCGCTCGACGCTGGAGGAGGTCGGCGACGCCGACGTGGTGGTGCACGTGGTCGACGGCACCCACCCGGATCCGGAGGAGCAGGTCCGGGCGGTCCGCGAGGTGCTCGCCGAGGTGGGCGCCGACCGGCTGCCCGAGCTGCTGGTGGTCAACAAGACCGACGCCACGGACGAGGAGACGATGCTGCGGCTCAAGCGGCTCTGGCCGGACGCGGTCTTCGTCTCCGCGCACAGCGGGCGCGGGGTCGACGAGTTGCGCGAGGCGGTCGAGCGGCGGCTGCCCCGGCCTGCGGTCGAGGTCCGCGCGGTGCTTCCGTACGACCGGGGTGACCTGGTGGCCCGGGTGCACCGTCAGGGCGAGGTGCTCAGCACCGCGCATCTGCCCGAGGGCACGCTGCTGCACGTGCGGGTGGGTCAGGCGCTCGCCGCCGAGCTGGCGCCCTACCGCGCGGGTGACCGGCTCGCCAACGACGATCGGGTGGGCGCCGGGCGGTGACCGTCCGGCGTCACCCGCCCGAAACCCGGCTCGTGCGACACTGAGCGCCATGCGGCACGTTGTCTCCTCGGTCACGCTCGCGCTCGGCCTGGTCGGCGCGGTCGTGGCGCCGGCCGGGCCGGCCACGGCGGCCCCCGCCGCGGCCCCGGTGCTGGCCGCGGCTCCCAAGAAGAAGTGCACGGTCGCCGACGACCGGCTCCGCGAGCTGTCCGGCCTGGTCGCCACCGGCAACGGGTACGTCGTCATCAACGACGGCTCCGACGACCCGAGTCGCAAGCGCGTCTTCTACCTGGACGCCAAGTGCAAGGTCGACAAGGAGATCCGATACTCCGGGGACGGCCCGCTCGACACCGAGGACCTGGCGCTCGGGCCGGACCGCAAGACGCTCTGGGTCGCCGACACCGGCGACAACATCGAGAAGAAGACCCGGCGGGAACGCGTCGCGGTCTGGACGATGCCGCTGTCCGGGTCGAAGGATCCGGTGCTGCACCGGCTCGCCTACCCGGGCAAGGAGCCGCACGACGCCGAGGCGCTGCTGGTCGGCGACGACAACCTGCCGCTGGTGATCACGAAGGAGCTCTCCGGCAAGTCGGAGGTCTTCACCCCGACCGCGAAGCTGAAGGCCGCCGGCGACCCCGAGCCGATCCCGATGAAGAAGGTCGGCGAGGTCACGCTGCCGAAGACCAACACCGAGAACAAGTACGGCGGAACGGGACGGTTGCTGGTCACCGGCGCCGCCCGCTCGCCGGACGGCGCCAAGGTCGTGCTGCGCACGTACGCCGACGCGTTCGAGTTCGACGTGGCCGGCGGCGACATCGTCAAGGCGTTGACCAGCGGCAAGCCGCGGGTGACGCCGTTGGCCGACCCGTTCGGCGAGGCGATCTCCTACACCTCCGACGGCAAGTCGTTCGTCACCGTCTCCGACGGCGGCTCGCTCGACCCGACCGACCCGATCGACATCCTCGGCTACACGCCGGCCACCACCGGGGTGGAGGCGTTGCCCAACGGCGGCAAGGTCGAGACCCGGCCGGCCGCCGAGAAGTCCTGGCTGGAAGGGCTGTCGCTCGACGAGATCACGTACCTGATCGCCGCGGTCGGGGTGCTCGGTGCGCTGCTGGTCGGCGCCGGCGTCTTCGGCATCCTGCGGGCCCGGCGCAGGCCGGCGCCCGTCGCGCCGGCCGACGAGTCCGAGCGCAGCGACGAGTTCCCGGTGAGCGGCGGCTTCCCGCCCGGCAACCGGCCGGACGCACCACCACGCGGCGGGGTCTACGGCGGCGCGCAGGGCGGTGGCGTCTACGGCGGCGCCGCGGCCGGGGAGCGCCCGGCCGGCGGGGTGTACGGCGGGGGCCGCCCCCAGGGCGGCGCCGTGTACGGCGGCGGTGCCCAGGGCAGCGGTCGGCCCCCGAGCGGCGGCGCTGCGCCGGGTGGCGGCCGTGGCCAGGTCGGCGTCCCCCAGGGCGGCGGCGGTCCGCAGGGCGGCGGTGCCTCTCCGGGCGGCGGCCGACCGGGCGGTGGCGCTTCCCCGGGCGGCGGCGACCGGTCGGGCGGGGGGCGTCCCCAGGGTGGCCGGCCGCAGGGCGGTGGCGGTGCCCCGGGCGGTGGCGTCTACGGCGGCGGTGGCGGTGGCACCGGCGGCGAGCGGGGCGGTTCGGGCGGCGGCGTCTACGGCGGCGGCGGGGGAGGCGGCCAGGGTGGTGCGCGTCCGGCCGGCCGCAGTGGCGGTCCGGGTGGCGCGGGTCACCGCGGGCAGCCCGGTGGTGGCCGGCGGGGTGACGGCGGCCGGGCCGAGCCGCCGCGACGCGACCCCCGGGATCCGCGCGGCGGTCGCCGCGACGACGGCTACGGCGAGCGCGGTCAGTACGGGCCGGTCCCCGGCGGCCGGGAGCCCCGGGGCGACCGCTACTGAGCACGACGCGAACGAGGGGTGACCGGCCACCGGTCACCCCTCGTGCGTCAGTCGGCCGGTCAGATCCGGCGCAGCACCGCCACCACGCGGCCCATGATGGTGGCGTCGTCGCCCGGGATCGGGTCGAAGGCCGGGTTCTGCGGCATCAGCCAGACGTGCCCGTCGCGGCGGCGGTAGGTCTTCACGGTCGCCTCGCCGTCGAGCATGGCCGCCACGATGTCGCCGACCTCGGCGTTGGGCTGCTGCCGGACGACCACCCAGTCGCCGTCGCAGATCGCCGCGTCGAGCATCGAGTCGCCCTTGACCTGGAGCATGAAGACCTCGCCCTCACCGACCAGCTCGCGGGGCAGCGGGAAGATGTCCTCCACGGCCTGCTCGGCGAGGATCGGCCCACCGGCGGCGATCCGGCCCAGCATCGGCACGTACGCCGGGGCGGGACGCTGCGCGCGGGCGGCCTCGTCGTCGACGTCGCTCGGGGCCCGGACGTCGACCGCGCGTGGCCGGTTCGGGTCGCGGCGCAGGAAGCCCTTCTTCTCCAGCTCCTTGAGCTGGTAGGCGACGCTGGACGGGGAGACCAGGCCGACCGCCTCGCCGATCTCGCGGACGCTCGGCGGGTAGCCGTGGCGCTCGACCCAGGTGCGGATGAACTCCAGGATCCGGCGCTGCCGGGCGGTGAGGTCGACCGTGGCCGGGTCGGGGAAGGCGCTGACCACCGGTGTGACCGGACGCACGGCGGGCTGGGCGGCCCGACTGCGCGCGGCGCGGGGTCGGCGGGTCGCCGGCGGCCCCGCCCCGTCGATCGGCTGCGGGTTCTTCTGCCGGCTGGCCCGGTCCTCGGTCACGTCCGTCCTCCCTGGTCGGCGCTGGGTGCCTCGTCGGCTCGTGGTGCGTGTGGTCCGACCGTATAGGTGAGATCGGCCATTTTCAAACATCTGTACGACCTGCTGTTGGCGTGTCGCGCCGAAATCCTGGATTTCCGAACGCTTGTTCTGATAAATGGTACGCCGCACTCGAACGGGTGTTCCATCCCGACGCCCCGTGACCGGGGGTGCCGGGTCGGCGTTGGGCTCCTCGACGGGTGACGCGCCGGACACGCCGACCAACTTGACCTCACTGGGGGGACGGCATACGGTCAACCCCTAGATGTAGTAGTCACACGGGCGTAAGTTGCCTACAGGTTGGGTTTCCACTACCGAACGCACTCCCGCACCGCACATCCGGCGACGGTCATCCACGATGGCTCCGCCTGGTCGACGCGTGCCCGGGAGTCGGTAGGTGTGCCCGTGGTCGATGAAGGAGGTCGGGCGATGCGGTGTCCGTACTGCCGGCACGCCGACTCCCGGGTCGTCGACTCGCGGGAGGCCGACGACGGCCAGCTCATCCGGCGGCGGCGGTCCTGCCCGGAGTGCGGCAAGCGGTTCACCACCGTCGAGGAGGCGGTGCTCGCGGTGGTCAAGCGCAGCGGGGTGACCGAGCCGTTCAGCCGCACCAAGATCATCGGTGGGGTGCGCAAGGCGTGCCAGGGCCGGCCGGTCGACGACGACTCGATCGCGCTGCTGGCACAGAAGGTCGAGGAGACCGTACGCGCCAAGGGGGCGGCGGAGATTCCCAGCCACGACGTGGGGCTGGCCATCCTCGGCCCGCTGCGTGACCTCGACGAGGTGGCCTACCTGCGGTTCGCCAGCGTCTACCGGTCGTTCGACTCGCTCGCCGACTTCGAGCGGGAGATCGAGACGCTGCGGGCCGCCGCGCGCGCCCGGGGGGGCGCGGACACGCCGGCGGGCGACACCGCCGGCGCGATCAACTGACATCTCTGATTCTGACAGGTTCGACCAGGCGCGGTGGGTGACCGTGCCGACGAGGGGGCGAGGGCGTGACGACCAGCAAGTCACGGAACAAGGCGGGGGCGGGGCTGAAGACCGAGCGCGTCTGGACGACCGAGGGGGTGCATCCCTACGACGAGGTCGCCTGGGAGCGCCGCGACGTCGTCATGACGAACTGGCGGGACGGCTCGATCAACTTCGAGCAGCGCGGGGTGGAGTTCCCCGAGTCCTGGTCGGTCAACGCGGCCAACATCGTGACCACGAAGTACTTCCGGGGCGCGGTGGGGACCCCGGAGCGGGAGTGGTCGCTCAAGCAGCTGATCGACCGGGTGGTCGACACCTACCGCACCGCCGGTGAGGAGTACGGCTACTTCGCCTCCCCGGCCGACGCCGAGGTGTTCGCGCACGAGCTGACCTGGATGCTGCTGCACCAGGTGTTCAGCTTCAACTCGCCGGTCTGGTTCAACGTCGGCACGCCGTCGCCGCAGCAGGTCAGCGCCTGCTTCATCCTGGCCGTCGACGACTCGATGGACTCGATCCTCGACTGGTACAAGGAAGAGGGGCGGATCTTCCAGGGCGGCTCGGGCGCCGGGGTGAACCTCTCCCGCATCCGGTCCTCGAAGGAGCTGCTCTCCTCCGGCGGCACCGCCTCCGGTCCGGTCAGCTTCATGCGCGGCGCGGACGCCTCCGCCGGCACCATCAAGTCCGGTGGCGCCACCCGGCGGGCCGCCAAGATGGTCATCCTCGACGTGGACCACCCGGACATCGAGGAGTTCGTGGCGACCAAGGCGCGCGAGGAGGACAAGATCCGCGCGCTGCGGGACGCCGGGTTCGACATGGACCTGGGCGGCGCCGACATCGTCAGCGTGCAGTACCAGAACGCCAACAACTCGGTCCGCGTCTCCGACGAGTTCATGACCGCGGTGGAGAACGGCGGCGGCTTCGACCTGCGCGGCCGGCTCGACGGGCAGACCATCGAGACGATCGACGCCAAGAAGCTGTTCCACACCATCTCCCAGGCCGCCTGGGAGTGCGCCGACCCGGGCCTCCAGTACGACGACACCATCAACGACTGGCACACCTGCCCGGAGACCGGGCGGATCACCGCGTCGAACCCGTGCTCGGAGTACCTGCACCTGGACAACTCCTCGTGCAACCTGGCCTCGTTGAACCTGATGAAGTTCCTCCGGGCCGACGGCGGCTTCGAGGTGGAGAAGTTCGTCCGGTCGGTCGAGTTCGTCATCACCGCGATGGACATCTCGATCTGCTTCGCCGACTTCCCGACCGAGAAGATCGGCGAGACCACCCGCGCCTACCGGCAGCTCGGCATCGGGTACGCCAACCTGGGCGCCCTGCTGATGGCCACCGGCCTGCCCTACGACTCGGAGCAGGGGCGGGAGGTGTCCGCGGCGATCACCTCGCTGATGACCGGCACCGCCTACCGCCGCTCCGCCGAGCTGGCCGGCATCGTCGGCGCGTACGACGGCTACGCCCGCAACGCGGAGCCGCACAAGCGGGTCATGCGCAAGCACGCCGCCGCCAACGACAGCATCCGGCCGACCGGCACCGTGGGCACCGCCGTGCAGCGCGAGGCGACCAAGCAGTGGACGCTGGGCAACAAGCTGGGCGACAAGAACGGTTGGCGCAACTCGCAGGCCAGCGTGCTCGCCCCGACCGGCACCATCGGCCTGATGATGGACTGCGACACCACCGGCGTCGAGCCGGACCTGGCGCTTGTCAAGTTCAAGAAGCTGGTCGGCGGCGGCTCGATGCAGATCGTCAACCAGACCGTCCCGCGCGCGCTGCGCAGCCTCGGCTACCCCGAGGAGCAGGTCGAGGCGATCGTCGAGCACATCGCCGACCACGGTCACGTGGTGGACGCCCCCGGCCTGAAGCCGGAGCACTACCCGGTCTTCGACTGCGCCATGGGCGAGCGGTCCATCGCGCCGATGGGTCACGTGCGGATGATGGCGGCGGTCCAGCCGTTCATCTCCGGCGCCATCTCCAAGACGGTCAACATGCCGGAGCAGGCCACCGTCGCGGACGTCGAAAAGATCTACTTCGAGGGCTGGAAGCTCGGCCTGAAGGCGCTGGCGATCTACCGGGACAACTGCAAGGTGGGTCAGCCGCTCTCGGTCGCCAAGCCGAACAAGGCCGTGGTCGAGGCGGCCGTCGAGGCCGCGGTCGAGGCCGCCGCCGTCGAGAAGGTCGTGGAGAAGGTCGTCGAGTACCGCCCGGTGCGCAAGCGGCTGCCGAAGAAGCGCCCGTCGCAGACGGTCTCCTTCTCGGTCGGCGGCGCCGAGGGCTACCTCACCGCCTCGTCCTACCCGGACGACGGCCTCGGCGAGGTCTTCCTCAAGATGTCGAAGCAGGGCTCGACCCTGGCCGGCGTGATGGACGCCTTCTCGGTGGCCATCTCCATCGGTCTCCAGTACGGCGTCCCGCTGGAGACGTACGTCAGCAAGTTCACCAACATGCGCTTCGAGCCGGCCGGCATGACCGACGACCCGGACGTGCGGATGGCCGCCTCGGTGATGGACTACATCTTCCGTCGCCTGGCGCTGGACTTCCTGCCGTACGAGCGCCGCGCGGAGCTGGGCATCTTCACCGCCAAGGAGCGGGCCGCCCAGCTCCGGGCCGAGGCGGAGGCGGAGGCGAGCGGTGCGGACCTCACCGCGATGGCCGCCTCCGCCCCGGTCGAGGCGCCCGAGCCGAAGATCGGCCCGGTGGCCCAGCCGGCACAGGAGACGGCGAATGTCGCCGCCGCCAAGCCGGCGCCGGTGGTGGGCTCCAGCACCGAACTGCTGGAGGCCGTGATCGGCAAGGCCGCGGACGCGCCGCTCTGCTTCACCTGCGGCACCAAGATGCGCCCGGCCGGTAGCTGCTACGTCTGCGAGGGCTGCGGCTCCACCAGCGGTTGCAGCTGACAGTTCCACCGCACGTCCGGCGAGCGCGGCAGGGGGTTCCCTGCCGCGCTCGCGGCGTTCGTGCCCGCCCGCGCGGTCGGGGAGCACATGGCCGGGGACGCCTGTCGAGCTGAGCGCGGAAACGACTCACCGGCGCCCCGGACGCCGGCCCGGTCGGCGCCCGGCCCGATCCCACCAGGCAGTGGGGACAGTCACAGACCCCGGGCGCGCGGCGAACTGCGATGCTCGGGGGATGAGTACCGCCGACACCTACCGGATGTTCGCCGACCGCGAGGCGCGCGACGTGTCCCCGGCGTACGAACGGTTGTCGAGGGCCGTGGCGCGCGACCCGGAACTGCTCGCGATGCTCGACACGTTGCCGCCGGCGAAGCGCCAGCCGAACCTGCTCTTCGGTGTGGTCCGGTTGCGCGGCGGCCCGGTGGACGACCCGGCGGCGTTCCGCGCGCACGTGCTGGCGCACTGGCCGGAGATCGCGGCGCAGATGCGGGTCCGGGCCACGCAGACCAACGAGGCCGGCCGCTGCGCGGTGCTGCTGCCGGTGCTCGCCGCGTTGCCGCAGCCGCTGGCGCTGCTGGAGGTGGGCGCCTCCGCCGGCCTGTGCCTCTACCCGGACCGGTACGCCTACCGCTACGGCGACCGACGGATCGGCGACGGCGAGCCGGTGCTCGACTGCACGCTCACCGGCGTCACCCCGCCGGACCGGCGGCCGGAGGTGGTGTGGCGGGCCGGGCTCGACATGAACCCGCTCGACGTCACCGACCCGTCGGACCTGGCCTGGCTGGACGCGTTGATCTGGCCCGAGCACACGCACCGGCGCCGACGGCTGCGCGCGGCGGCGGCGGTCGCCGAGGCCGACCCACCGCTGCTGGTCCGCGGTGACCTGGTCGACGACCTGCCGGCGCTGGCGGCTCGCGCCCCGGCCGGCGCGACGCTGGTGATCTTCCACAGTTCGGTGCTCTACCAGGTGCCGCCGGCCCGCCGGACGGCCTTCACCGAGCTGGTCCGGACGCTGCCCGGGCACTGGATCGCCAACGAGGACCTGACCGTGCTGCCGCGGGCGGGCGTCCCCGACCCGCCGGACGGCGGCTTCCACAACCTGCTCGCGCTCGACGGCCGACCGCTGGCCTGGACGCGGGGCCACGGGCAGGCGGCCACCTGGTTCGGCCCGGTCCGGCCGTGACCGCGCGCCCGGCCGCCGTCGACGCGTTCACGCGGGAGGTGGCGGCGCTCGGCTGGGTTTCCGACCTGCTGGTGGCCGGGTCGCTCGCGACCGGTGACTACCGACCCGGCGTCAGCGACCTGGACCTGGTCGCGGTCGCGGACGGACCGGTCGACGCGACCCGACAGGACGAACTGGCCGCCCTGCACCGCCGGTTCGACGCCGGCCCCGCCGCCGGGTTGAACCTGGGCTGCGTCTACGTCGAGGCCGCCACCGTCCGCGACCTCGGGGCACGCCATCCCACCTGGACGCACGGGCAACTCGTCCAGCGGATCCTCTCCGGCATCACCCGGGCCGAGCTGGTCCGGCACGGCCACGCCCTCCTCGGCCGGCCACCGGACGCGGTGCTGCCACCCATGACCGACGACGACGTGCGCGCCGCGGCCCGCGCCGAACTGACCGGCTACTGGGCCTGGGCGGCCCGCCGGCCGTGGTTGTGGCTGGACCCCGACCTCGCCGACCTCGGGCTCACCTCGATGGCCCGGGGACGGCACGCGCTGCGGCACGGCGACCTGATCGGCAAGAGCACGGCGATCGCCGCCGTCGCCGCGCCGTCCTGGCTGATCGACCAGGTGGGGGCCCGCCGCCGGGGCGAGCGGGTCACCTCACCCCGGCTCCGTACCGCGCTCATCGCCTGGTCGGACGCTCGCCGGACCGTCGCCACGGCCCGGCGCGAACCGGACCGGCCGGCCGACCCGAGCGGCGGCTGACCGCCGACCCAGCTCAGCTCGGCAGCGAGTCGACCGCGGCGGCGAGCACCCCGCGCAGGTCGGCCTCCGCGCCGGCCGGCAGCGTCTTCGGCTCGACCACCTGGTACGCGACGCGCACCTCGTACCTGTCACCCCGCCAGGCCCAGCCGTCGAACCGGGTCTCCCCGCCGTCCCACGGGCGCACCGCCACGCAGGAGTTGTCGCCCGGCCCGTCGCCGGTCAGGTCGCTCCCGATCCGGGCGCACCGGTCCCGCCGCCACCGGTCGTCGTACATGCCCTCGGCGTCGACGGCCACGGTGACGGCCAGGTCGCCGCGCATGGCGGTGCCACTGGTCAGGTCGACCGCGCACTCCCGGGAGCCGCTGCGGTCACCGAGGTTCGCCGAGGCGCTGGGTGACGCGCCCGGCGCGAGCCGGCTCAGCAGGTCGGCCGGGAGCAGCGCGCAGGGGTCGCGCAGTTCGTCAGGCGTCGCCGTCTCGTCGGTGCCGCAGCCGGCGACGGCCAGCAGTGCGCCGGTAACCACGATCGCCGCGGCCGATCTCGTCATCTGTCCTCCTTGGACGGTCGCGGCGACGGTAACAGCGCCACGCCACCCCGAATCGCGCGGTCCACACCCGCCCACATCCCGACCACCCACCCACCCACCCACCCACCCGTCCGCCCTGTTTCGCGGAAAGCGTGGTCATCCGGGCCCGAATGGCCACGCTTTCCGAGAAAGTGAGCGTGGGGGTGGAGGGATGGGATGGGGTGGGGCGGAGCGGGGCCGGTAGGGTCGCGGGGTGGTCGAACCGCGTTGGCTCAGCGAGACCCGGGACGCCTACGACACCGTCGCCGAGGACTACGCGCGGCTGCTGCCGGACGTGGTGGAGCCGCCGCTGGACCGGGCCGTGCTGACCGCGTTCGCCGAGACGGTGGGGCCGGGTCGACCGGTGCTGGAGGTCGGATGCGGCACCGGCCGGGTCACCGCCCACCTGCGCCGTCTCGGCCTCGACGTGGCCGGCGTCGACCTGTCGCCCGGCATGGTGGCGGTGGCCCGCCGGAACCACCCGGGGCTCTGCTTCGAGGTCGGCTCGATGACGGCGCTGACCGCGCCGGACGCGTCCCTGGCCGGCCTGGTCGCCTGGTACTCGATCATCCACCTCCCGCCGGTGCTGCTGCCCGAGGTGCTCGCCGGCTTCCACCGGGTGCTCGCTCCCGACGGTCACCTGCTGCTCGCCGTCAAGGTCGGCGACCGGCTCGACCGCCGGGAGCAGGCGTACGGCCACGCCGTCGGGTTCGACGTGCACTGGCTGCCGCCGGAGCGACTGGCCGAGCAGCTCGCCGCGGCCGGGCTGGCCGCGCGGGCCACGGTGGTCCGCGAACCGGTCGGCGCCGAGCGCCAACCGCAGGCGTTCCTGCTCGCCCAGCGCCCGGCGGCCTGACCCGGTCCGTCAGCGTTTCCGTGGCGTCACCGACACCTGCTCGGCGATCGCGATCACCTGCTCCACGGTGAGCCGCAACGGCGCCTGCAGGTCGACCACCGCGCCGCCCGCCACCTCGGTCTGCAGGAACCACATCTCCTCGGTGCGAACCAACCGAGCATCGCGCCCACCGATCGTTACCGGTCGCTCCTCCACCGCCCCCATCACGGTGTGCATCAGGTCCGGGTCGCGGCCGGCCACCACCTGGACGGTGAGCGTGTCGTCGGGAGACGCGCCGCGCAGCGTGAGAATGGTGTCGTCCTTGAACGCGGCGATCTGCCATCCGCGGGGCGCGAGCCGCACCCGCAGGGGCACCGGCTGCGGTTCGTCGACGAGGTCCCGGGCCAGCCGCAACAGCGCGTCGTCCTCGGCGAACCGGCCGTTGCCGGTCAGCGACACCCACTGACCCGGCTTCCGTTCCCACACGACATCGAGTCGGCGCGGTTCAGCGGGATCCGGTTCCTCGAAGAGTTCGGCCGGCCGGCCGGCGATGGTGACCGTACGCCACGTCTTCGCCAGTCGAGCCGGCCGGCTGGCCCACACGAAGAGGTAGACGTCGTCGGCGGCGCTGCGGGAGAGGTAGACGGCGAGGAACTGACCGGGGGCGTAGCTGTAGACGGGTGGCCCCAGCGCCGCCGGCCGCGACCGCAGCGTCAGCGGGAACTCGGGCACGGTCACCGCCACCAGCGTGATCGGCTCCGCCGTGCGGTCGGCCGGGCGGCCGATCGGGCCCGCCGTGAGACCGACGCCCGCCGCGCTCGCTACCGTCGCCGCGGCGGCCGCCACCAGGAGGGTACGTCGTCGCAGCGGCAGGACGGCCGGCCGTGCCGGAGCGGCCGTGAACTCGTTGACGAGGCGGTTACGTGCCTGGCTCAGCGTTTCCGGGGACGGCGCCGGGGCGTCCGGCCCGTGCGTCCGCAGCAGCGTGATCTCGTTCATGTCGGCTCCTCCACGGTGAGCGCGAGACGGGTCAGCCGGCGAGCCCGGTGCAGGCGGGACCGGACGGTGCCCACCGGAACGTCGAGCACGGCCGCGATCTGCTCGTACGACAGGTCCGCCCAGGCGGTGAGCAGCAGGACGTCCCGGTCCCGCCGGTGCAGCGAGGCGAGCGCCGAGGCCAGGTCACGCCGCAGGGCCTGGGCGTCCAGCCGGTCGATCGCGTCCTCGACCCCCGGTGGCGCCGGCTCATCGGCGGCGAACCGGGCCAGCGCCCGGTAGCGGCGCTCCTCCGAGCGCACATGCCTTCGCAGCAGGTTGGTGGCGATCCCGAACAGCCACGGCCGCACCCCGACGTCCGGCCGGTAGCCGGCCCGCTGCCGGAACGCCACCAGGAACGTCTCGGCCAGCAGGTCGTCGGCCGGCGGACCGATCCGGCGGGCGAGATAACGGTGTACGGCGACGGCGTGCCGGTCGAACAGCGGCGCGAACCGGTCCGGCGTGGTGACGGAATCGCGGATCAGGTCGTCGTCAGGCGGCCGGGCCGTAGGCTGTCCCCGTTCGTGGGCCTGGGCCCGATGCATGCTTGTCACATCCGTTCATGCCCGATCGCCGCGATCCGGTTCACGGCGCACCGCGCGCCGGCCGTAGTGTCCCTCCAGGACGGCCTACGAGGCGGGAGGCGCCAGCGTGAGCATCACCCTGTTCACCCTCGGCGGGACCATCGCGATGGCCGGCGCCGGCGCCGGGGGAGTGGTCACCCGGCTCACCGGCGCCGACCTCACCGCCGCCGTACCCGGGCTCGCCGACATCCCGCTCGACGTGCGCGACGTCGAGGCGGTGCCCAGCGCCGCGCTCGCGTACCGGCAGATCCTCGACCTGGTGGACGCGGCGGCTGCGGCGGTCGACGGCGGGGCGACCGGCGTGGTGGTCACCCAGGGCACCGACACGCTGGAGGAGACCGCGTTCCTGGCCGATCTGGTCTGGTCGCGCGCCGCGCCGCTGGTGTTCACCGGCGCGATGCGCAACCCGACGCTGGCCGGCCCGGACGGGCCGGCGAACCTGCTCGCGGCGGTCCGGGTCGCCGCAGCGCCGGCCGCGCGGGACCTCGGCGTGCTGGTCGCGATGAACGACGAGATCCACGCCGCGCGGTTCGTCCGCAAGACCCACAGCACCGGTACGGCCACGTTCGCCTCGCCGGACGCCGGGCCGCTCGGGCACGTGATCGAGGGGCGGGTACGCGTGCTCACCCGGCCGCCCCGGCACGCGCCGCTGCCGGCGGTGGGCCGCGACCGGCTGGCCGCGATCCGGGTGGCGCTGCACACGGTCACGTTGGACGACGACGTGGCGCTGCTCGACGCGCTCGCCGCCGGTCGGGACGGGCTGGTGGTGGCCGGGTTCGGGGTGGGGCACGTGCCGCCGGCGTTCGCCCCGGCGCTGGGCGCGCTGGCCGGACGGATGCCGGTGGTGCTGACCTCGCGCGCCGGGGCCGGGTCGGTGCTGCGGGACACCTACGGCGCGGTCGGCTCGGAGCGGGACCTGCGGCGGCGCGGGCTGGTCGACGGCGGGCTGCTCCACCCGTACAAGGCGAAGGTGCTGCTGCGGCTGCTGCTCGCCGCCGGCGCGGACTCCGGCGCCGTCGCCGAGGCGTTCGCGCTTCACGGCTGAGGGGTGTTAAGCGGGGGCCCCGCCTATGCGGAAAACGTTAACCGGGGGCCCCTCCTTACACTCCAGCGGTGAGTGACGAGCTGGCGGACCGTCCGTTGACCGAGCCGCACCCGTCGCGGCTGCCGCTCGCGCATCCGGGGCGGGCGCGGATCCTGGCGGCGCACGCCGCCGCGCTGGCCGCCGGGGAGGCCGGCTACCCGGATCCGGAGACCGGCCTCTTCGTGCTCAGCGCCGGCTTCCTGGCCCGCCGGGGCACGTGCTGCGGGCGAGGATGCCGGCACTGCCCGTACGTGGCCGATTAGGGCCTTCCGTCCCTGTCGTCCGCGCCGTACGGTGTCCGACGGAACTCCGGCGGGCCGGCCCCGCCGCCGACCGCGGAGGTCTTCCCGTGCGCGCCCGTAGTACCTGGCTGGCCGCCTCGGCCGTCCTGCTCGCCGCCGGCTGCGCCGACGACAGGTCCCCGGTGGCCGTGCCGGCGCCCCCGCCACCGGCGGCCGAGGTCGCCGCCGCCTCCTCCGGCGGGGCGTGCCGGCTGCTCGACTTCGGGGTGATCGCCGAGCACACCGGCGGCACGTTCGACGTGGCCGCCGCCACCGACCAGGGCGACACGCACACCTGCGTGGTCCGTGCCCAGGGCGCGGTGCTGCCCGAGTTGACGCTCGCGGTGACGGACACGTCGATCGACGCGGCGACGTTCACCGCCGACGTGCAGCCCCGCGGGGCGACGAAGGTCACCAAGCTCGGCAAGATCGCTTACTGGCGGACGCTGCCGAGGACCGCGCACAGCGGCCCGGCCGCCGAGGTGGGCTGGCTGGCCACCGAGGACCGGCTCGCCAGCCTGCGCTGGACCAGCCCCGAGGGGACCGCCGCGGCGGAGGTGGCGCAGGCGACCGGAAAGCTGGTCGCGCTGGCCAAGGTGATCGACACCCGGCAGTTGTGAGCCCCGCCGGGCCGGTCAGCGGGCCGTGGTCCGGCCGGTCAGCTCAGCGGGCCGTGGTCCGGCCGGTCAGCTCAGCGGGCCGTGGTCCGGCCGGTCAGCGGGCCGCGACGAAGACGCGGGAGGCCACCTCGCGGGGCAGCCGCACCCGGTCGCCGGAACGGTCGATGGAGACACCGTCGCGCTCCTGCGCCACGGTGACGGTCGCGCCCGGGTCGACGCCCGCCGCGTGCAACTGCCGGAGCACGTCCGCGTCGGTCTGCACGCTCTCGCAGATCCGCCGCACCACCACCGAGCCGGACAGGCCCGGGAAGGCCAGGTTCCGCTCGCTCTCGACGGTCTCGGCCGGCGGCTGGCCGGGGTCGCCCAGCTCCTCCAGCCCCGGGATCGGGTTGCCGTACGGCGACCGGGTCGGGCGGTTGAGCAGGTCGTAGACCCGCTTCTCCACCGCGTCGCTCATCACGTGCTCCCACCGGCAGGCCTCCTCGTGGGCCTCCTCGTAGGGCATCCCGATCACGTTGACCAGCAGCAGCTCGGCCAGCCGGTGCTTGCGCATCACCGAGACCGCGGTGCCGCGGCCCAGCGCGGTGAGGGCCAGGTGCCGGTCGCCCTCGACGGTGAGCAGGCCGTCGCGCTCCATCCGGGCGACGGTCTGGCTGACGGTCGGGCCGCTCTGCCGCAGCCGCTCGGCGATGCGGGCGCGCAGCGGCGGCACACCTTCTTCCTCCAGCTCGAGGATGGTGCGCAGGTACATTTCGGTCGTATCGACCAGTGAGTGAGCGTTTATCTTTATCACCCGTAAGCGAGGAACGAACCGGAATCTCCAGTGTCTCACGAGCCGCCCTTGAGCTGCCAACACCACGACCGGCCCCGGCCCGGGCCGAGCGGTCCGGGCCGCATCGGCGCCGGATGGTGTTGACTGGGCCGCATGTCCGGAACCGCAGAGTTGTTGGTCGAGCCGGACCGGCTCGCCGCCGAACTCGACCGCGCCGACCCGCCCGTCCTGCTCGACGTCCGCTGGCGGCTGACCGGCCCGCCCGGCCGCGACGACCACGCCGCCGGCCACCTGCCCGGCGCCGTCTTCGTCGACCTGGACACCGAGCTGTGCGGGCGTCCGGGCGCCGCCGGGCGGCACCCGCTGCCCGACCCCGCCGCGTTGCAGGCCGTGCTGCGGGCAGCCGGCGTCCGCGCCGGTCACCCCGTGGTGGTGTACGACGGCGGCGACGGGATGTCCGCCGCCCGGGCCTGGTGGACGCTGCGCTGGGCGGGGCACCGGCCGGTGCGGGTGCTGCACGGCGGCTTCCCGGCCTGGGCCGCCGCCGGCCTGCCGGTGGACACCGCGACGCCCGAGCCCATGCCCGGCGACGTGACCGTCACCCCGGGCGCGTTGCCGGTGCTCGACGCCGGGCAGGCCGCCCGGCTCGCCGCCGCCGAGGACGCGGTGCTGCTCGACGTGCGGGCCGCGCCGCGCTACCGGGGCGAGAACGAGCCGGTGGACCCGGTCGCCGGGCACGTGCCGGGCGCGGTGAACCTGCCCGCCCCGGAGTACGTGACCCAGGGCCGGTTCCCGGCCGCGGAGGCGCTGCGCGCGCGGTTCGCCGAGGCGGGGGTGCGCGGGGACGCGCCGGTCGGGGCGTACTGCGGCTCCGGGGTGACCGCCGCGCAGACGGTGCTGGCGCTGCACCTGGCCGGCCGGCCGGACGCGGCGCTGTACGTGGGCTCGTGGAGCGGCTGGGTGGCCGACCCGGACCGTCCGGTGGCGACCGGTGGCGCCGCGGGTCGGTGAGTGCGCAGTTGGTGGGCGCGTCCGCGCGCACGTGCGACGATGGCCGCATGCCCGACGACACGGTGGTGGTGTGGGACTCCGCCCTCCTCGCCTACGACATGGGGGACCACCCCCTCGACCCGGTCCGCGTCGAGCTGACCATGGCGCTCGCCCGCGAGCTGGGCGTGCTCGACCGACCGGGCGTGCGCCTGGTCAGGCCGGAGCCGGCCGACGACGCGCTGCTCACCCGGGTGCACGATCCGGCCTATCTGGACGCGGTCCGGGCCGCGCCGGGTGACCCGCTCTTCGCCGGCTTCGGGCTCGGCACCTCGGACAATCCGGTCTTCGACGGGATGCACGAGTCGAGCGCGCTGATCGCCGGCGCCACCGTGGCCGCCGCCGAGGCGGTCTGGCGGGGTGAGGCGCGGCGCGCGGTGAACGTGGCCGGCGGCCTGCACCACGCCATGCCGGCCCGGGCGGCCGGCTTCTGCGTCTACAACGATCCGGCGGTGGCCATCGCCCGCCTGCTCGACCTGGGCGCGGAGCGGATCGCGTACGTCGACGTGGACGTGCACCACGGCGACGGGGTGCAGGAGATCTTCTACCGGGACCCGCGGGTGCTCACGGTCAGCCTGCACGAGACCCCGCTGGCGCTCTTCCCCGGCACCGGTTTCCCGGACGAGACCGGCGGGCCCGGCGCGGAGGGCAGCGCGGTCAACGTGCCGTTGCCGCCGGGGGTCGGCGACGCCGGCTGGCAGCGCGCGTTCCACGCGGTGGTGCCGTCGGTGCTGCGCGCGTTCCGGCCGCAGGTGCTCGTCACCCAGTGCGGGGCGGACGGGCACCGCAGCGACCCGCTGGCCGACCTGCACCTGTCCGTGGACGGGCAGCGGGCCACCTACCGGGCGTTGCGGGCGCTCGCCGACGAGCTGTGCGAGGGCCGCTGGGTGGCCACCGGCGGCGGCGGTTACGCGCTGGTCGAGGTGGTGCCCCGGGCCTGGACGCACCTGCTCGCGGTGGCCACCGGTGAGCCGCTGGACCCGGCCACGCTCACCCCGCCGGGCTGGCGGGAACTGGCCGCGCGCCGGCGGCCCGGGCACGACATCCCGCTGCGGATGACCGACGACGTCGATCCGGAGTACCAGCCCTGGCAGCCCAGCGGCGAGCCGAACGCGGTGGACCGGGCGGTCGCGGCCACCCGCAAGGCCGTCTTCCCGCTGCTCGGGCTCGACCCGCACGATCCGCGCGACTGAGCGGCGGTGGGGAGGACCGACCGGTGACCACAGTCGAACAACCGGTGGACGTGCTGCTCAGCGACGGCACGACCGTCCAGCTCCGGCAGATCCGCCCGGACGACGCGGCGGCGATCGTGGCGATGCACGCCCGGTTCTCCGAGCGCACCCGCTACCTGCGGTACTTCTCGCCGTATCCGCGCATCCCGGAGCGGGACCTGAAGCGCTTCGTCACGGTGGACCACCGCGACCGGGAGGCGTTCGTGGTGCTGGCCGGCGAGCGGATCGTGGCCGTCGGCCGGTACGAGCGGCTCGGTCCCGCCTCGCCGGAGGCCGAGGTGGCGTTCGTGGTGGAGGACGCCTACCAGGGGCGGGGCATCGGCTCGGTGCTGCTGGAGCACCTCGCGGACGCGGCCGGCCGGCACGGCATCGGGCACTTCGTCGCCGAGGTGCTGCCGGCGAACGGGACGATGCTGCGGGTCTTCGCCGACTTCGGTTACCAGGTGCAGCGCCAGTACGCCGACGGCGTGGTGCACCTGAGTTTCCCGATCGCGGCGACCGAGGCGACGCTCGCGGTGCAGCGTGGCCGGGAGCACCGCACCGAGGCGCGGTCCATCGCCCGGCTGCTCGCCCCACGAGGCATCGCCGTCTACGGCGCCAGCACCACCGGCCAGGGCGTCGGCGCGGCGCTGCTCGGGCACCTGCGGGACGGCGGGTTCACCGGCGCGCTCGTCCCGGTGCACCCGAGCGCGGCGACGGTGGCCGGGCTGCCGGCGTACCGGTCGGCGGCCGACGCCGGTCTCGACGTCGACCTGGCCGTGGTGGTGGTCGCGCCGGACGCGGTGCACGACGTGGTGCGGGACGCCGCCCACGCGGGCGCGCACGGGCTGGTGGTGATCTCGGCCGGGTTCGCCGAGGCCGGCCCGGCCGGGGCGGCGGCGCAGCGGGCCCTGGTCCGGGCCGCGCACCTGGCCGGCATGCGGGTGGTCGGCCCGAACTGTCTCGGCGTCGCCAACACCGACCCGGCGGTACGCATGAACGCCACGCTCGCGCCGGCGCTGCCGGCGCCCGGGCGGGTGGGCGTGTTCAGCCAGTCCGGCGCGTTCGGGGTGGCGTTGCTGGCCGAGGCGTCCCGGCGCGGGCTCGGGGTGTCGAGTTTCGTCTCGGCCGGCAACCGGGCCGACGTGTCCGGCAACGACCTGTTGCAGTTCTGGCAGGACGACCCGGGCACCGACGTGATCACGCTCTACCTGGAGACGTTCGGCAATCCGCGCAAGTTCGCCCGGTTGGCCCGGCACATCGGCCGGAGCAAGCCGGTGGTGGCGCTGGCGTCGCTGGCCCGGTCGCCCGGGGTGGGCGAGGCGCCGGCGCTGGACGCCGCCGCGGTGAGCGCGCTGTTCGCGCAGTCCGGCGTGCTCCGGGTGGACACGGTCGCGGAGCTGCTCGACGTGGGTGTGCTGCTGGCCCACCAGCCGCTGCCGGCCGGACGGCGGGTCGCCGTGGTCGGCAACTCGTCGGCGTTGACGGGGTTGGCCGCGACCGCCGGCGCCGGGCAGGGGCTGACCGTCGTCGACGGGTACCCGCACGACGTCGGGCCGACCGGCGGCGCGGCCGCGTACGCCGCCGCGCTCGCCGCCGCGGCGGCGGACGACCGGGTGGACGCCGTGGTGGCGGTGTTCGCGCCGCCGCTGCCCGGTCAGCTCACCGATCCGGAGGCGGATTTCGCGGCGGCGCTGCCGGACGCGCGGGCCACCGGCAAGCCGGTGGTGGCGACGTTCCTCGCCGGGCGGGCGCCGACCGGGGTGCCGACGTACCCGAGCGTGGAGGAGGCGGTGCGGGCGCTGGCCCGGGTCACCCGGTACGCGGACTGGCTGCGTCGGCCGCCGGGTGTGCTGCCCGAGCTGGCCCGGGTCGACCGGGCGGCCGGGCAGGCGGCGTGGGGCCCGGACGGGGCGGATCCGGCGATGCTGCTCGCCGCGTACGGGATCGACGTGGTGGCGTCCGTGCCGGCCGGTTCGGCCGAGGCGGCGGTGGCGGCGGGGGAGCGGCTCGGCTGGCCGGTGGCGCTCAAGGCGGCCGCCCCGGGGCTGCGCCACCGCCTGGACCTGGGCGCGGTCCGGCTCGACCTGGCCGACGCCGGGGCGGTGCGCCGCGCGTACGCCGAGATGGCTTCGGGGTTCGGCGCGGAGGTGCTGGTGCAGCCGATGGTGCCGCCGGGTGTGGCGTGCGTGGTGGAGCTGGTGGAGGATCCGGCGTTCGGCCCGGTGGTCGGGTTCGGGTTGGGCGGGGTGGCGACCGAGCTGCTCGGCGACCGGGCCTGGCGGGCGGTGCCGCTGACCGACCGGGACGCCGCCGAGTTGGTCGACGAGCCGCGCGCCGCGCCGCTGCTGCACGGGCACCGGGGGGCCGCCCCGGTGGACCGGGCGGCGCTCGTCGACCTGCTGCTGCGGGTCGGGCGGCTGGCCGACGAGCAGCCCCGGGTGCGTGCGCTGCGGCTCAACCCGGTGCTGGCCCGTCCGGACGGCATCTCGGTGCTGCACGCCACCATCCGCACCGGCCCGGATTCACCGCGCCCCGACACCGGCCCCCGCCGCTTGTAAGGCGGGGCCCCCGGTTAACGCCTCCGGTGGAGAAGGGGCCCCTTCTCACCGGGGATCACGCGCGACAGGCCCCGGCGAACCGCCGGGGCCTGTCGGGGCTTGGTGCTCGGGTCAGCAGGCGTACGCCTCGAGCCGGTTCGCCCGCTCCGGGTCGCGCAGCTTGAGCAGCGTCACCTTCTCGATCTGCCGGATCCGCTCCCGGGACAGCCCGAACTCACGGCCCACCTCGTCCAGGGTGCGCTGCCGGCCGTCGTCCAGGCCGAAGCGCAGCCGGATCACGGCCTGCTCCCGCTGGGAGAGGGTGGCCAGCACGATCCGCACCTCGTTGCGCAGCTCGCCGTTGGCGGCGGCGTCGCCCGGCTCGGTACGCGGGTCGACGGCGGCGACGAAGTCGCCGAGCGCGCTCTCGCCGTCCTCGCCGACCGCCTGGTCCAGGCTCACCGGCTCCCGGTCGAACGAGATCAGCTCGATCACCTGGTACTCGGGGACCTCCAGCGCGGTGGCGACCTCGGCGACGGTGGGCTCGCGACCCAGCGTCACGGACAGCTCGCGGCGTACCCGGACCATCCGGTTGACCTGCTCGACCATGTGCACCGGGATGCGGATGGTGCGGGCCTGGTCGGCCATGGCGCGGGTGATGGCCTGGCGGATCCACCAGGTGGCGTACGTGGAGAACTTGAAGCCCTTGGTGTAGTCGAACTTCTCGACCGCGCGGATGAGGCCGAGGTTGCCCTCCTGGATCAGGTCGAGGAAGGCCATCCCGCGCCCGGTGTAGCGCTTGGCGATGCTCACCACCAGGCGGAGGTTCGCCTCCAGCAGGTGGTCCTTGGCGGCGCGTCCCTCGGCCGCGACCAGCGCCAGGTCCGCGCGCAGGTCGGCGGAGACCGGCGTGCAGGTGGCGAGCTTCTCCTCGGCGAAGAGGCCGGCCTCGATCCGCCTGCTCAGCTCGACCTCCTGCGCCGCGGTGAGCAGCTTGGTGCGGCCGATGCCGTTCAGGTAGGCCCGGACCAGGTCGGTGGAGACGCCGCGGTCGTCGGTGGCGTCCAGGTCCGTGAGGGTGACGTCCATGTCCTGGTGCTCGATCATCTGCTGGGTCATCTCTGTCTCTCCCCGTGTCCTACGTGCCGTACCGGCCCGTGCCGCCGGCGCGGTGGGGGCCGGTGACAAACAGCTTCGCAACCGGGGCGTGAGACGGGAGTGAGGCGATCGGGGACCCGACACGAATCCGGGGGGAACGTGGGGTGTCGCTTGTCCCGTCCGGCTACCGTGCCAGCGAACCGGCCGGCAGGGCCGGGGACGAACCGGCGATCGGAGAACTCAGGTGGTCTTCAAGCGGCTCATGCAGGCGATGGGGGTGGGCGGGCCGTCGGTGCAGACGGTGCTGGCCAACCCGAACTGCCGTCCCGGCGGTCAGCTGGAGGGCCGGGTCCAGGTGGTCGGCGGCGACCACCCGGCGGACGTGAGCTGGATCTCGCTCGGCCTGCTCACCCGGGTGGAGGTGGAGAGCGGCGACTCGGAGTACAACACCAACCAGGAGTTCGGCCGGATCCAGCTCACCGGCGCGTTCCAGCTGGCGCCGGGGCAGCGCCACGACGTGCCGTTCCGCTTCCAGGTGCCCTGGGAGACGCCGCTGACCGACCTGTACGGCCAGCACCTGCACGGCATGACCATGGGGCTGCGGACCGAGCTGGAGGTGGCCCGGGCGGTGGACTCCGGTGACCTGGACGCGGTCGCGGTGCACCCGCTGCCGGCCCAGGAGCGGCTGCTGGAGGCGCTGCTGCGGTTGGGCTTCCGGTTCGCCCGCGCCGACGTCGAGCGGGGCCACATCTACGGCGTACGCCAGCAGTTGCCGTTCTACCAGGAGATCGAGTTCTATCCGGCGCCGCAGTACGCCGGCGCGATGAACCAGCTCGAGGTCACCTTCGTCACCGACCCGCAGCAGGTGCAGGTGGTGCTGGAGATGGACAAGCGGGGCGGCCTGTTCACCGAGGGTCGGGACGCGTTCGGCCGGTTCACCGTCGACCACGCCACGGCGGACCGCACCGACTGGGCCGCCCAGCTCGACGGCTGGCTGCGCCAGTCGTTGTCCCGGCGGGGCCTGTTCTTCTAGGCGGCGACGCGGGCGCTCACAGGTCCAGCAGGAGCGAGCGGGGGCCGACGTTGACGCTCTCCACCAGCATGTGGGTGCGGAACCGACCGGTCGCCACCGTCGCGCCGCGGGCGCGCAGCTCCTCGACCACGGCGTCGACGAGCGGCTCGGCGACGTCCGCCGGGGCAGCGGCGGTCCAGCTCGGCCGTCGGCCCTTGCGGGCGTCGCCGTAGAGCGTGAACTGACTGACCACGAGCAGCGGCGCCCCGGTGTCCGCGGCGCTGCGCTCGTCGTCCAGGATGCGCAGCTCGTGCACCTTGCGGGCCATGGCGGCGGCCACCTGCCGGGTGTCGGCGTGGGTGACGCCGACCAGCACCAGCAGCCCGTCGGTGATCTCGCCGACCACCGCGCCGTCGACCGTGACGGAGGCCCGGGCGACGGTCTGCACCAGCGCCCGCATCAGTCCGTCACCGGCTCGACGAGACCGCGCTCGACCAGGTGCGCCACGATCGGGCCGGCCGCCTCGGCCAGCTCGTCCGGGGCCACGTCGTGCGCGGCGGCGAGCAGGGCGAGCTGGTCGCGCAGCGGCAGCCGGCCGTCCGCGCCGCCGACCAGGGCGAGCACCAGCGGGTCGATCTCCTCGGACCAGCGCAGGCCGCGCGGCGCGGCGAGGACCTGCCGGTCCACCGCCCAGCCGTCGTCGCCCATGGTGGCCTCCTGGCGGAGCTGGAGCCCGTCGGCGGCGCGGTAGCGGGCGGCCAGCAGCCCGTCGGTGTCCCGGGCCCGCAGCCAGTCCTGCCTGTCGAACCATTCGGCGATCCGGTCGCCGAGCGGTGGTTCGACCCGCTGGCGCAGATCCTCGACCCGGACGATCGGCTGCTCGTGGCCGGCCCGGCGCAGCGACACGAGGCCGAAGCCGATCGCCTCCACCTTGTGCGCGTCGAACCAGTCCAGCCAGGCTTCCATCCGCTGCGGGTCGGCGCTCTCCCCGACGTCGGTGAGCCAGAGGTTCACGTACGCCATCGGGTCGGCCACCTCGCGCTGGATGACCCAGGCGTCCAGCCCGGTGCCGGCGAACCAGCCGGTGACCCGGTCGGCCCAGTCCTCGCCGGTGACGTGCACCCAGTTCGCCAGGTACTGCATGGTGCCGCCGTCGGTGAGCAGGTGCGGCGCGGCGGCGGCCAGCTCGGCGCCGATCGCGTCGCCGACCCGCCCGGAGTCGCGGTAGACGTGGGTGGTGGTGCCCGGGCCGACCACGAACGGCGGGTTGCTGACCACCAGGTCGAAGCGGCGCCCGGCGACCGGGGCGACCAGGTCGCCGCGGAGCAGCTCCCAGTCCTGCCCGTTGAGCGCGGCGGTGGTGGCGGCGAAGCGAAGCGCCCGCTCCGAGACATCGGTGGCGGTGACCCGGCGGGCGTGGGTGCCCAGGTGCAGCGCCTGCACGCCGGAGCCGGTGCCGAGGTCCAGCGCGGTCTCCACCGGGCGGCGTACGGCGGCGCCGATCAGGGTCTGGGTGGCCCCGCCGATGCCCAGCACGTGCTCGGCGTGCAGCGGCCGGCCGGGTCGGGCGCTGGCCGGCACGTCGGCGAGCACCCACCAGTCGTCGGCGTACGGCTCCAGGTCGACGCCGGCGCGCAGGCCGTCGCCGTGCCGCTCGACGATGCCGCCGGCGAGCGCCTCGTCCACGGTCAGCGGCGCCAACGCGGCGGCCACCACCGGCTCCGGCTCGGTGCGGTCGCAGATGAACACCCGGATCAGCGTGCCCAGCCGGTCGCGGTCCTCGGTGGCGCGCAGCGCGGCCCGGTAGTCGTTGCGGGCGACACCGCCGGTGGCCTGCGAGCCGAGCCGCCCGGCGATGCCGTTGGCGGTGAAGTCGGCAAGCGTCAGTGCGGTGCGCAGCGCGTCGACCCCGGCGGGGGAGAGCAGCATGTCGTGACGGTCCACGTGGCCATCCTGCCCCGACCGCCGCCCGGCGCGACGCGCACCCGCCGGATCCGGCCGGCAGACGGTATTACCCGGCAACTATCTCTTTCATGAGCATCGATGTGTGGTTAGCATTCCCGTCAACATCCGTCGATGGGCGGCCCGCCGGCCACGAACCGGCCCGCCCGGTAGGGAGCCAGACGATGCCCGACGTGTCCGTTCCCCGGCGTCGCGTGCTGCACGCGCTCGCCGTCACGGCCGCCGCCGCGGCCCTCACCGCCGCCGCCTCCACCCCGGCCCTCGCCGCGCCGACCGGTCAGGTCCGGTTCGCCGGCGCCGCCGACGCCGTCAGCGGCAGCTACCTGGTCGTGCTCAAGGGCGACGCGGTCGGCGCCGCGAACAGCCGCACCGCGCGTACCGCCGTGCCGGAGCGGGCCGCCGGCCTGGCGAAGCGCTACGGCGGCAGTGTCGCCACGGTGTGGAGCGCCGCGCTCACCGGCTACAACGCGAAGATGAGCATCGGACAGGCGCGCCGGCTGGCCGCCGACCCGGCCGTCGCGTACGTCGAGCAGGACCGGCGGGTGACCGTCCAGGGCACCCAGACCGGCGCCACCTGGGGGCTGGACCGGATCGACCAGCGCAGCCTGCCGCTCAACAGCACCTACACCTACCCGAACACCGCCACCAACGTGCGCGCGTACATCATCGACACCGGCATCCGGACCACGCACAGCCAGTTCGGCGGCCGGGCCACCTGGGGCACCAACACGGTGGACAGCAACAACACCGACTGCAACGGCCACGGTACGCACGTCGCCGGCACGGTCGGCGGCAGCACCTACGGCGTGGCCAAGGGCGTCCGCCTGATCGCGGTCAAGGTGCTCAACTGCTCCGGCAGCGGCAGCACCGCCGGCGTGGTCAACGGCGTCAACTGGGTCACCTCGAACGCGGTCAAGCCGGCGGTGGCGAACATGAGCCTCGGCGGCGGCGTCAGCACCACGCTGGACAACGCGGTGGCCAACTCGATCAGCTCCGGCATCACGTACGCGCTCGCGGCCGGCAACTCCAACGCCAACGCCTGCAACTCCTCGCCGGCCCGGGTCGCCTCGGCGATCACGGTGGGCTCCACCACCAGCAGCGACGCGCGGTCGTCCTTCTCCAACTACGGCACCTGCGTGGACATCTTCGCGCCGGGCTCGTCGATCACGTCGTCGTGGAACAGCAGCGACAGCGCGACCAACACCATCAGCGGCACCTCGATGGCGTCGCCGCACGTGGCGGGCGCCGCGGCGCTGGTGCTGTCGGCGAACCCGTCCTACACCCCGGCGCAGGTGGCCAGCTACCTGACCAGCAACGCCACCACCGGCAAGGTGACCAGCCCGGGCACGGGCTCGCCGAACCGGCTGCTCTTCGTCGTCAACTGACACCCGTCGGCTGACCGCGGCCCGGTGGACCCGAGTGGAGTCCACCGGGCCGCGTCGTGCCGGGTGTCGGAGAGTCGGCGGCGGGAGCAGTGGCCGGAGCGGCAGGATGGGGGCATGACGCTCTCCCTACCCATCGACCCGCAGGCCAACGAACTGCTGCGGCGCGACCCGCTGGCCCTGCTGCTCGGGATGGTGCTGGACCAGCAGGTGCCGATGGAGAAGGCGTTCTCCTCGCCGTACGTGCTGGCGCAGCGACTCGGCCACGAGCCGGACGCCCGGGAGCTGGCCGGGTACGACCCGGACGCGCTGGTGGCGCTGTTCGCCCGGCCGCCGGCGCTGCACCGGTTCCCGAAGGCGATGGCGGCCCGGGTGCAGGAGGTCTGCCGGGCGCTCGTCGAACGCTACGACGGCGACCCGGCGCGGCTCTGGTCGGAGGCGGCCGACGGCGCGGAGCTGCTGCGCCGGGTCGGCGAGCTGCCCGGCTTCGGCCGGCAGAAGGCGCAGATCTTCGTGGCGCTGCTCGGCAAGCGGTTCGGGGTCGCCCCGGCGGGCTGGCGCGAGGCGGCCGGCGCCTACGGCGAGGCGGAGGCGTACCGGTCGGTTGCCGACGTGACCGATCCGGAGTCGCTGGGCCGGGTGCGCGAGTTCAAGCAGCGGATGAAGGCGGAGGCGAAGGCCGCGAAGGGCTGACGCGTGAGCGAGCAGCGGGGCGGGGGGCTGCTGCGCACCAGGTCCAGCCCTGGACGGGCGACCTTCCTGGAACTCTTCTTCGACCTGGTGTTCGTGTTCGCGCTGACCCGGGTGTCGCAGCGGCTGGTGGCCGACGTCGACGGCGGGCACCTGGCGGCCGGCGTCGGCCGGACGCTGCTGCTCTTTCTGGTGCTCTGGCACGTCTGGACCATCACCACCTGGGTGACCAGCCGCTACGAGCCGGAGCGGGTGGTCATCCAGGCGGTCGTGGTCGGTGTGATGTTCGGCAGTCTGGTGCTCGGGGTGACGCTCCCCCGCGCGCTGGAGGAGCGGGCGATGACGTTCGCGCTCGCGTACGTGGTGATGATGGTCGCGCGTCCGCTGGTGCTGTTGGTGGCGCTGCGCGGGCATCCGCGGCGAATGGTGCCGGTGCGGCTGGTCGGGTGGGCCGTGGCGACCACCCCGCTCTGGCTGGCCGGCGCGCTGGTGCCCGACCTGCGCCTGCCGCTGTGGGCGGTCGCGCTGGCGGTGGACTACCTGGGCACGTTCCTGGGATGGCCGCTGCCCCGGCTCGGTTCGTCCCGCATCCGGAGCTGGCTGGTCGCCGGGGAGCACCTGGCCGAGCGCTACCAGCAGATCTTCCTCATCGCGCTCGGCGAGTCGATCCTGGTGATCGGGGTGTCCTACAGCGGGGAGCAGTTCTCCGGGCGGTCGGCCGCCGCGTTCGCGCTGGCGTTCCTGGTCACCGCGTTGCTCTGGCGGATCTACTTCCACCGGGCCGGGCACCTGCTCGCGGAGGCGTTGCGGCTGGCCGGCACGCCCGGGCGGCTGGCTGAGTCGGCCGCCCAGACCCACCTGTTCATGGTGCTCGGGGTGCTCGTCTCGGCGGTCGGCTACGAACTGGTCATCGCCCACCCGTACGACGCGGCGGATGCCCGCTGGCTGGTCTTCGTGGTGGGCGGCCCGGCGCTGTTCCTGGCCGCCCGGTCCCGCTTCGAGTACGAGATCTTCGGCCGGGTGTCCCGCTCCCGGCTGGTCGGGCTGGCGGGCCTGCTGCTGCTCGCGCCGGTGCTGACGGCCGGCCCGGTCCTGCTGGCGCTCGCCGTGGTGGCCGGCATGCTGGCGCTTGTCGCGCTCGCCGACGTGTGGCACGCCCGGGGTGGGCCGCCGGAGTCGTCGGCATCGCCGGTCGGGCGGGAGGCGCTCGGCAAGGCCGGCCCCGAGGCGTGAACCGGGCCCGCGAGCCCCGCGGTCGCGAACCGAGGTGACGCGTGAGAGCTCAGGCGGCGGTCGGGCGGGACAGCGAGGCCAGCGCGCGGCGGACGTCGGCCAGCGAGACCGTGGCCGAGTCGTCCAGGTCGGCCAGGCCCGCCTCGATCCACTGCCGCATCAGCGTGGTCACCCCGATGCCACGCGCGTCGGCGGCGGCCCGGACCCGTTCGTACGTCTCCAGCGGCAGGCGTACCGACCGGCTGACCATCGGCACGTCGGTGTCGGGGGTGGGCAGTTGCGCCGGCGACGTCTCGTCGATCAGGTCGGCGAACGCGTCGCCGCCGGCGTGGAACCGCTTGGTCGCCTCGTCACGGTGCATGGTGACCGCCTCCTCGTCGGCGTGCCCTCCGCACCGCCTCGTCGTAGCGCTTGGCCTCGACGTCGCTCAGCTCGCGGGCGGAGAGGATGTCCCAGTCGTTGTCGGTGCCGTCTGCCTCGGCCAGCAGCACGGCGAGGCGCCGGCCGCGGTGGTCGGTGGCGTAGACCACCATCACGTCGTCACCCAGGTGCCGGATGACCCGGCGGTTGCTGTGCAGGGCCTCCCAGACTTCCCCGGGTGTGACGTCGTAGACCCGCAGGTTCGCCAGCGCCTCGTCGGTGAAGCTGAACCGGTTGGCCACGAGCGGAGCGTACCACGCACGTAACACGTCACCGGATAGTCGCCGATCACCTGCCCCGAGTGACAGGATGGGCGGTGTCCCCTCGTAGGAGGTCCGTGGTGAAGCGTCAGGCCTACCAGCCGATCCTGATCACCGACGCCCGGCGCAGCCAGGACGACCAGCTCAGCAGCCGGCAGAAACGCTATGTGCTGATGATGGGCATCCGGGTCGCCTGCATCGTCGTGGGCGCCGTCCTGGTCGGCGTCAAGGCCCCGCTGCTCTGGCTGTGGCTGCCGCTGTGCGCGCTCGGCATGGTGCTCATCCCGTGGCTCGCGGTGCTGCTGGCGAACGACCGCCCGCCCAAGGAGGAGCACCGGCTGGCCAACCGGTTCCAGCCCCGGGGCCGCGACGAGACCCCGCCGATGGCGCTCTCCGCCGAGGAACGCCCGCACAAGGTCATCGACGCCGAGCCCTGACCGGTCGCGACCACGCTCCGTGACGCCGGACCGGAGAGTTCGCCGACAGACCGATATGCCTCTCAGGCATAAATATGACCAGAAGGCATATCGGCCGTCATTCACACCCGGTTCCGAGCCCGGCACGCCAGGCCCGGAACCCGATCACCGCGCGCCGGCCCGGCCGCCCGCCTGCCGCCCAAGCACCCGACCGTTACGTGTCCGGCCGCCCGTCACGCGCCCGGCCGGGCGCCGACCGTGGTCACGGCCAGAGCGCCGAGGTCGCCGGCCCGGGCCAGCGCCGCCCGGGGGTCGGCCCCGGCCAGCCAGGCGGTGAGCAGGCCGGCCGCGAACGCGTCCCCGGCGCCGGTGACGTCCACCACGGCCACCCCGGGCGCCGGGGCCGTCTCCACCCGGCCGCCGCGCTCCACCCAGACCGCCCCGGCCGCGCCGCGCTTCACCACCACCCGGTGCGCCACCGAGGTCAGCGCCCGGCCCTGCGCCGCCGGATCCAGGCCACCGGCCAGCACGGTCGCCTCGTCCGTGTTGACAAGCAGCAGGTCGACGTCGCGTACCCAGGTCAGGAACGCCCCGCCGACGCGCCGCAGCGGCGCCGCGGAGGCCGCGTCGACGCTGACCGTCAGCCCGCGCTCGCGGGCGACGGCCAACGCGCGCAGCCCGGCGCCGCGCGACCCGACGTCCAACAGGGTGTACGCGGACAGGTGCAGATGCCCGACGTCGGGCGCCGCCGCCAGGGCGGCCTCGACGTGCCGCGCGGTCAGCCGCAGGTTCGCGCCGCGCTGACTGACCATGGTGCGCTCCCCACCGTGGGTGAGCACGATCACCGTGCCGGTCGGGTAGCCCTCGTGCCGCTCCACCGCGCAGTCCACCCCGATCCCGGTCAGCTCGGCGACCCGGTCCCGGCCGGTCTCGTCGTCGCCCACGGCGGCCACCAGCGTCACGGCCGCGCCCTGGCCGGCGAGCCAGGCCGCGGTGTTGGCCGCCTGCCCACCGCCGCTGAACCGGATCCCGGCCGCGGTGTCCGAGCCGGTCGCGAGCGGCCCGGACAGCATCGCGACCACGTCCGTGATCACGTCGCCGACGACGGCGATGCCGGGCACCCCGCTCGTACCGGGCCGACCGGACATGTGCTCCCGGCCCTCGCTGCGCTCGGTGCGTTCGCTCATGCGGTGCTGGTTGGGCATGCCCTCACGGCCCTCGCTGCGCTCGGTGCGTTCGCTCATGCGGTGCTGGTTGGGCATGCCCTCACGGCCCTCGCTGCGCTCGGTGCGTTCGCTCATGCGGTGCTGGCTGGGCATGCCCTCACGGCCCTCGCTGCGCTCGGTGCGTTCGCTCATGCCGGGCCGGCGGCGGGTCGGGTCGCCGCGGCGACCGCGATGCGCGCCGCCAGGTCGGCGTTGCGCAGGATGATCCGGACGTTCACCGCCAGGCTGGCGCCCTCGGTGGCGGCGTGGAAGTGGGCCAGCAGGAACGGGGTCACCGCCTTGCCGGTGATCCCCTCCCGGGCCAGCGCCGCCAACCCGTCGGCGAGCGTGCGGTCGTGCAGCGCCGGGTCGAGCTGCTCGTCGGCCGGCAGCGGGTTGGCCACGATCAGCCCGCCGGTGTGCACACCCTGCTCGGCGCGGGCGGCCAGCACGTCGGCCACCCGCTCCGGCGAGTCCACCGACCAGTCCAGGTCGAAGCCGGCGTCGGTGAGGTAGAAGCCGGGGAACCGGCGGGTGCGGTAGCCCACCACGCCCACCCCCAGCGTCTCCAGCCGCTCCAGCGTGGCGCCCACGTCCAGGATCGACTTCACGCCGGCGCAGACCACCGCGATCGGCGTGCGGGCCAACGTGACCAGGTCCGCCGACTCGTCGAACGTGTGCGCCGCCTCCCGGTGCACCCCGCCCAGCCCGCCGGTGGCGAACACGCCGATGCCGGCCGCCGCCGCCACCGCGCTGGTGGCGGCCACCGTGGTGGCGCCGTCCGCGCCGGTCGCCGCCGCCGGCGCCAGGTCGCGGACCGAGAGCTTGCTCACGCCGTCGACCGTGGCGAGCCGGGTGAGTTGGGCGTCGTCGAGCCCGACCCGCAGCTCGCCGCCGACCATGCCGATGGTGGCCGGGACCGCGCCCGCGTCCCGGACCGCCTGCTCGATCTGCCGCGCCACGCGCAGGTTGTCCGGGCGGGGGAGGCCGTGCGACACGATGGTGCTCTCCAGCGCCACGACCGGCCGCCCGGCCCGCAGGGCGTCGGCCACCTCACCACCGAGACTGATGCGAAAGTTGGTCACTTCCGTTACGGTACGGGCCGCCCGCCGGAGGGCCGTGGTGGACCCGACCCGGCCGGCCTGCAAAACTGGGAAGCCGGAGGTGGGGACGTGAGCACTGAGATTCTGGAGCGCCCGGAGCAGAAGGAGGCCGACACCGGCCCCGAGATGTTCCACTACGTGCGCAAGGACAAGATCGCCGAGAGCGCGGTCATGGGCACGTACGTCATCGCGTTGTGTGGGGAGACCTTCCCGGTGACCAAGGCCGCCAAGCCCGGTTCACCGGTCTGCCCGAAGTGCAAGGAGATCTACGAGTCCTGGGGCGAGTGATCGCGGGCGGCTCCGCCGCCCGCCCACGTAACCTGCGCCGGTGACCACCTCCACCGCCCTGCTCCTCGCCGACCTCACCGGCGTGGCGGTCTTCGCCGCCTCCGGCGCCTCCGCGGCGGTGGCCAAACGGCTCGACCTGTTCGGGGTGGTCTTCGTCGGTGTGGTCGCCGCCCTCGGCGGCGGCATCTTCCGTGACCTGGTCATCGACGAGGTGCCCCCGCTGGCGTTCGCCGACTGGCGGTACGCGGTCACCGCGGCCGTCACCGCCGCCGCCGTGTTCCGGCTGCACCCGCAGCTCGCCCGGCTGCGCACCACCGTGCTGGTGCTGGACGCCGCCGGGTTGGCCCTGTTCACCGTCACCGGCACGCTCAAGGCGCTCGACGCGCACGTGCCGGCCGTCGGCGCCTGCATGATCGGCATGCTCACCGCGATCGGCGGCGGGCTGGGCCGCGACCTGCTCACCGGCGAGATCCCGGTGGTGCTGCGCCGGGAGATCTACGCGGTGGCCGCGCTCGCCGGCTCGATCGCGGTGACGGTGCTGTCGACGTACGGGCAGGCCACCACCGGGCCGCTGACCGGCGCCGCGGTCTTCGTCTTCGGGCTGCGGCTGATCTCGCTGCGCCGGCGCTGGTCCGCCCCGGTGCCGATGACGCGCCCGCCCCGCACCGGCACCCGGGGACCACTGCCCTGATCCGTCCCGACCGGAGTGGCCGGATGTGACCAGCGTGGCGTCGGGTGGGGCGGAACGGCCCCGCTGGTTATGCTGAGTCGGCCTTCGCGGCACGGATGCGCGAGGGCGTTTTCATGGGCGGCGGCCCCCGTGGCCCCGGTCGGGCCCGTCGCCGTCCGCGGCGGAGAGGAGCTACCCGTGCCACCGCGGTTGCCGGCGCTCGACACGTTCCCACCACTGCGTTCCTGGCAACGCAAGGCGATGGTGGAATACCTGCGCCGCCGGGCCGAGGACTTCACCGCGGTCGCCACCCCCGGCGCCGGAAAGACCACCTTCGCCCTGCGGATCGCCGCCGAGCTGCTCGCCGACGGCACCGTCGAGGCGGTCACCGTGGTCGCGCCGACGGAGCACCTGAAGACCCAGTGGGCGGAGGCCGCGGCCCGGGTCGGCATCCAGCTCGACGCCGCGTTCCGCAACGCCGACCTGCACTCCGCCGCCGACTTCCACGGCGCGGTGGTCACGTACGCCCAGGTCGGCATGGCGCCGCAGGTGCACCGGCGGCGCACCATGACCCGGCGGACGCTTGTCATCCTCGACGAGATCCACCACGCCGGCGACGCCCGCACCTGGGGCGACGGCGTCAAGGCGGCGTTCGAACCCGCGGTACGCCGGCTGATGCTCACCGGCACGCCGTTCCGTTCCGACGACAACCCGATCCCGTTCATCAGCTACGAGCGCGGCGGGGACGGGCTGCTGCGCTCCCGCGCCGACTCGGTCTACGGCTACGCCGACGCGCTGCGCGACGGCGTGGTCCGGCCGGTGCTGTTCCTGGCCTACTCCGGGGAGACCCGGTGGCGCACCAACGCCGGCGACGAGCTGGCCGCCCGGCTCGGCGAGCCGATGACGCAGGACCTGATCGCGCAGGCGTGGCGGACCGCGCTGGACCCGGCCGGCGACTGGATGCCACAGGTGCTGCGCGCCGCCGACGCCCGACTGAGCACGCTGCGCGCCAACGGCATGCCGGACGCGGGCGGCCTGGTCATCGCCACCGACCAGCAGGTCGCCCGCGCGTACGCCAAGCTGCTGGAGCAGGTGACCGGTGAGAAGGCCGCCGTGGTGCTCTCCGACGACCAGGGCGCGTCCGCGCGGATCGCGACGTTCGCGGCCTCCGAGCAGCGCTGGCTGGTCGCGGTGCGGATGGTGTCCGAGGGCGTGGACATCCCCCGGCTGGCCGTCGGCGTGTACGCGACGAGCGCCAGCACCGCGCTCTACTTCGCGCAGGCGATCGGCCGCTTCGTCCGGGCCCGCCGCCCGGGCGAGACCGCCTCGGTCTTCCTGCCCAGCGTGCCGCACCTGCTCGGGCTGGCCAGCGAGATGGAGATCGAGCGGGACCACGTGCTCGGCAAGCCCAAGGACTCCGACGGCTTCGACGACGACCTGTTGGAGCGCGCCCAACGCGACGACGGGGCCAGCGGCGAGCTGGAGAAGCGGTTCGCGGCGCTCTCCGCCACCGCCGAACTGGACCAGGTGATCTTCGACGGCGCGTCGTTCGGCACCGCCGCCCAGGCCGGCACGCCGGAGGAGGAGGAATACCTCGGCCTCCCGGGTCTGCTCACCGCCGACCAGGTGTCGCTGCTGCTGACCAAGCGGCAGGCCGACCAGCTCGCCGCGCAGAAGCGCCGGGCGGCCCAGCGGGCCGCTGAGCCGGCCGCTGCGGCCCCGGCGGCGGCGCCCCCACCGATGAGCGCGGCCCAGCGTCGGGTGGCCCTACGGCGGCAACTGAACGCCCTGGTGGCCGCCCGGCACCATCGCACCGGCCAGCCGCACGGCAAGATCCACGCCGAGCTGCGCCGGCTCTGCGGCGGCCCGCCGAGCGCCCAGGCGACGATCGAGCAGCTCGAGGAGCGCATCGCCACCGTGCAGACGTTGTGACAGAAACCGGCCGGAGGCACCTCGTGCGGTTGCCTCCGGCCGGTTATGTCGAGTTACTCGTTGTCTGTCGGACTCAGTTCGCCATGAGATCGGTGCCGCGCCAACTGAACTCCGGGTCCGTCGCGTACCGCACGGTGATCTTCACGAGATCCTCCGCGTACTTGTTCGCGTGGTGCCCACAGAACACCAGCTCGCTCCCACCCGAGAGGGTGATCCGGAGCTTGCCGGCAGCATTACAGCGGTCGCACCGTTCATCGGTGGCCGGGGGGCTCACCGTCTCGGGCGGCGGCGTGAGGGTCGGGGTCATCGCCTTCCTCCTCTGGTCGTCACCGATGAACACACTCGTCGGTCGTTGCTCACCTATCCTGCAACACCCATCTCGGGCCCTGCCTTCCCTGTGTGCCCGCGGGGGACCGAGGTCACACCTGGCGTGGAAGACAGTGTGCCGTGCACCAAGGGTGCCACGTCAACGATCACAAACAGGCAACCGACCGATCAAGGATCGGCGTTCTACGGGTGGTGATCAAACCGACACGTCCGGTTGACGTGTGCGGTCAGTCCAGGTAGTCGCGGAGCACCTGGGAGCGCGAGGGGTGCCGCAACTTGGACATGGTCTTGGACTCGATCTGCCGGATGCGCTCCCGGGTCACGCCGTACACCTGGCCGATCTCGTCCAGGGTGCGCGGCTGGCCGTCGGTGAGGCCGAAGCGCAGGCGCACCACGCCCGCCTCACGCTCGGACAACGTCTGGAGGACCTGCTGGAGCTGGTCCTGGAGCAGCGAGAACGACACCGCGTCGACCGCCACGACGGCCTCGGAGTCCTCGATGAAGTCGCCGAGCTGGCTGTCCCCCTCGTCACCGATGGTCTGGTCGAGCGAGATGGGCTCCCGGGCGTACTGCTGGATCTCCAGCACCTTCTCCGGTGTGATGTCCATCTCCTTGGCCAGCTCCTCCGGAGTGGGCTCGCGGCCCAGATCCTGGAGCAGCTCGCGCTGTATCCGGCCGAGCTTGTTGATCACCTCGACCATGTGCACCGGGATACGGATGGTGCGGGCCTGGTCGGCCATGGCGCGGGTGATGGCCTGGCGGATCCACCAGGTGGCGTACGTGGAGAACTTGTAGCCCTTGGTGTAGTCGAACTTCTCGACGGCCCGGATGAGGCCGAGGTTGCCCTCCTGGATCAGGTCGAGGAAGGCCATGCCGCGCCCGGTGTAGCGCTTGGCCAGCGAGACCACGAGTCGGAGGTTCGCCTCCAGCAGGTGGTTCTTGGCCCGCTCGCCGTCCCGGGAGATCCACATCAGGTCGCGCTGCAGATCGCGGACCAGCTTCTCCTCGCCCTCGTCGGCGGCGCGCAGCCGCTCGGCGGCGTAGAGGCCGGCCTCGATCCGCTTGGCGAGCTCGACCTCCTGCTCGGCGTTGAGCAGCGGCACCTTGCCGATCTGCTTGAGGTAGGCCCGGACCGAGTCGGCGGAGGCGGTCAGCTCGGCGTCCCGACGCGCCTGCTTGAGCGCCTCGGACTCCTCGTCGTCCCACTCGAAGTCGTTGTCGGTGGCGGAGTTCGCGGCGTCGGTCTCGGCGGCCTGGGCCAGCTCGGCCGGCTCCTCGACCACCACGTCCTCGATCTCGGCGGCCAGCTCCTCCGGGTCGACCTCACCCTCGGCGCCCTCGCCGGCCTTCGCCGGCTTCGCCGCGGCCGTCTTGGCGGCCACGGTGGCCTTGGTGGCCCGGGTCGCCTTGGTGGCCTTGGCCGGGACGGCGGCCTTGCCGGCCACCTCGGCGGTGGTGCCGGCGACCTTGCGGGCCGTCGCCTTCCGGGGCGCCGGCGCGGGGGACTCGTCGGCGGCGGGTGCCTGTTTGGGGGCGGGCGCGGCCGCCTTCTTGGTGGTCTTGGCGGTGGTGGCCCGGGAGGCCGGGGTGGCGGACCGGGCCGCGGCGACCCGGCGGCGGGTGCTCGCGGAGCCGTCCACCACGACCGTCACGCCTGCCTCGGAGAGCGCGCGGAGGATCTTCTTGGCCTGGGCCGGGGTCACCTCAGCGGACTCGACGGTGCGCGCGAGCTGGGCCGACGTGAGCTGACCGCCGGCGCTCTGGGCGTGGGCGATCAGGGTGTCGGTGAGCGAGCGAACGTCGGCGCCGGTCTGGCGGGGTTCTGTCACGAATGACCTTCCGGAGGCGAAGAGCGAGCACGGCCGGGTCGTCCGGCGCAGCACGGGGCCGTGTCGGGCGAGTCGTTGAGGGACCCCCGTGTCCCGGTCCGTCCGGTCGTTGGCGGTCCGTGGCGCGTGGGCAGGGTGAATTGTAACGCCGTCTGCCGCGATCATCCTGCGCAGCACGGCGTACCGGCGGTCCGGGACCGCCGATTCGACGCAGATGTGGACTTTGTAAGGATGATACCCACGCACGGCCAGGCCGGTCCGGGCCGCGCGGGAAGGGGACGAACATGATCGCCTCGGCGCCCACGCCGCGGGAATTGCTCACCATCGCCGTCGAGGTGGCCCGGGACGCCGCGGCCACCGCCCACCGGATGCGCGCCGAGGGCGTCTCGGTGGCCGCGACCAAGAGCACCGCGACCGACGTGGTCACCGCCGCCGACCGGGCGGTGGAGCGGCAGGTGCTGGCCGCGTTGCGGGACCGGCGGCCCGCCGACGCGGTGCTGGGCGAGGAGTACGGCGGGGCCGGTCCGGTCGCGGGGGACGGGGTGCGCTGGATCGTCGATCCGATCGACGGCACCGTCAACTACCTCTACGGGCTGCCCTACTGCGCGGTCTCGCTCGCCGCCGAGGTGGCCGGCGAGGTCGTCGCCGGCGTGGTGCGCAACGTGTTCACCGGCGAGGAGTGGACCGCGACCGCGGGCGGCGGCGCCTGGCGGGACGGTCGGCGGCTGCGCTGCTCCGCCGAGGCCGATCTCGGGCAGGCGCTGGTCGCCACCGGCTTCGGGTACGACGCGGGCCGCCGCGCGCACCAGGCGCGGGTGGTCGCCGAGCTGATCCCGCACGTGCGTGACATCCGCCGGATGGGTGCGGCCGCGCTCGACCTCTGCCTGGCCGCCGAGGGACGGGTGGACGCGTACTTCGAGAAGGGGCTGGCCGCCTGGGACCTCGCCGCGGGCGGGCTGGTCGCCCGGGAGGCCGGGCTGCTGGTGACCGGCCTGTCCGGCCGGCCGGCCGGACCGGACCTGGCGCTCGCCGCGCCGCCCGCGCTGCACGGCCCGCTGCACACCCGGCTCGCCGACCTGGACGCCGCCGGCGGGCCGTGACGACCGGTCACCCACCCCACGGGTACGCGACGAGGGCGGCCTCCCGAACCGCGGAGACCGCCCTGCGTCGTCGTCGGGCCGGCGGACCGGCCCACGGGTCACTTCTCGACCGGCATCGGGCACGTCTCGGGCGGCGCCTCGGGAGCGCCCAGGTCACCCAGTGACTGGTTCACCTCGGTGGTGGTGGCCAACTGCTGGAACCCGTTGCCGAGGACCACGTCGACGGTGTCGTCCTTGCGGTCCGGCAGGAACACCCGCTCGGCGTTGTTGAGGAAGTAGGCCCGGAGCAGGTGGGCCGAGCCGACGCCCTTGGGGCCGAAGCGCAGCACCGCCACGCCGTCGACCTCCTTCGACTCGTTGCCGACCTTCTTGACCTGGAACTTGCGGTTGCGGAAGTCGTCCGCCACGCCGCCGGCCCGGCCGGACTCGTCGGTGGCGTTGTAGACGTTGATCTTCACGTCCTTCTGCTCGCGCAGTCGCAGGTCGACAAGCGGCCAGCCGTCGGGGCAGTCGGCGGCGGTGCCGGCCGTGCCCTGACTGTCCTTGACCACGGCGACGACCACGAAGACCAGGGCGATGACCGCCAGCAGTCCGACGACAACGAGTGCCCGCACTCGCGCAAAACTCATCCTGGGCGCTCCCCGGACAGTGATTGGGTGGCGGCGGCCGGCGCGGTCGGGCCGCGTCTGTCGACCGTCGGAGTACGCCGCTGAGGTTAACCCTTGTCCGGCTCCCGCGTGGAAACAGTCCGACATGCCGGCGCGCCACGGGGGGAACGGGTAGGACTACCCCTATCTTCGTGTCGCCTGAGTCACATTGGGAACAACTTCGGGCGCAGGGGCGTACATCTCTCCCGCGAGGGCGGTATACATGCCTCGCCCAAAGGGGGGGTAAGGTTCCGCGCTCGCCGGAGGGTTCCGCTCCGGCGAACCCGGCCCACCGGTCGTCGGGTCGGGTGCCCGACACAGTTGGTGGCCGGCCAGGGGAACCGAAACGGCGTCGTCCGGCGTTACAACCGGCAGCGACCATATCGATATTGGAGAGTGAAACCGATGGCCACCGACTACGACGCCCCGCGTCGCGACGAGGTCGACCTCGGCGAGGACAGCCTCGAGGAGCTCAAGGCCCGGCGGGTCGACTCACAGTCGGGCGCCGTGGACGTCGACGAGGCCGAAGTGGCCGAGAGCTTCGAGCTGCCCGGCGCCGACCTGGCCGACGAGGAGCTCACGGTCAAGGTGCTCCCGATGCAGCAGGACGAGTTCCGGTGCGCGCGTTGCTTCCTGGTCCACCACCGCAGCCAGCTCGCGGTGGAGCGCAACGGCGACCTGATCTGCCGAGAGTGCGTCTGATCCCGAGCCGGGACACCGGCGGCGGCCTCCTCGTCGGGGCCGCCGCTGTTCGAGCCGCCGTGCGCCGGTGGCCGGAAGCTGCTTGACTCGTACGGGCGGCTGCCGGCCGCGCGGAGCAGGAGGGCGGACGGGTGAGCGAGCGCAGCGAGCGGGATGACCGGACGGGAGTCCCGGAGACGGGACCGACACCGTCCGTCCCGGACCCGACCACCGTTCCGGCGCGCGCGGAGGAGACCGCCGGACCGGCCGCGACGCCGACCGGCGAGGAACTGGGCGCCACGGTCGCGGCCCTGACCGCCGACGACATCGCCCCGGCCCGCCGCCGGCAACTGCTGGTCCGGCTGGTCGGCCAGGCCCGGGCGCGCGGCCTCACCGACCTGTTCAAGCCCAAGGCCGCGCTGCGCTGGATGACCGAGACCGTCGCCGAGGTCGCGCCGCACGTGCCGATCCGTGACCTCGCCACGCTGCGGCGGCACTTCCCCGGCCTGGACGACGACGCGCTCGCCGACCGGCTGGTCCGCAACGCGTCCCGGGCCACCGCCGGGGTCGGCGCGGCCGGTGGTGGGGTCGCCGCGGTCGAGTGGGCGGTCACGCCCACCCTGCTCTCCGCCCCGATCCTGCTGGCCGCCGAGACGGTCGCCGTGGTGGCGATCGAGTTGAAGCTCATCGGGGAACTGCACGAACTCCACCGGATGCCGCTGCCCACCGGCGGTACCGCGCGTGCCGTGGCGCTGGTGCAGTCCTGGGCCGGCCAGCGGGGGATCAACCCGATGATGCCCGGCGTCGGGGTGAGCGCCGTGCTGGGCACCGCCGCCCGCCGCGAGCTGCGGGACAGCATGCTGCGTCGCTTCGGCCGCAATCTCACCACGCTCGGGCCGTTCCTGACCGGCGCCGCGGTGGCCGGCTACCTCAACCGGCGGGCCACCCGCACGCTCGGCGAGCAGCTCCGCAAGGACCTCCGGCACACGTCCCGCGGCCTGCCCCACAAGCGGGGCTGACGGCCGGGACGGGAGCGGTCAGGCCGTGTCGCGGGCGGCCAGCAGCGCGGTCGCCAGCTCCACCGGGTGCCGGGTGCTGACCACCCAGAACGGGGTGGGGTCCGCCGGGTCGTCCAGCACCACCTGCACGGCGCCGCCGATCCAGGGGCGCTGCACCACGAACGCGAGCGGATCGGCGCCGACGCCGAGCACCTCGCGCCGGCCGGCCGCGTCCAGCGGCACCGCGTCCGCCACGTGGCGCACCGGGAGGTGGGCGTCGTCGACCCGCAGCTCGCCGTCGCGTACCTCGACCCGGATCCGGCCCAGCCACCACAGGGCGGCCACCGTGCCGGGGATCAGCAGCACGAACGGCAGCCAGGCCCGGAAGCCGGTCGCGCCCAGCCACAGCTCGGCGGCGAGCAGCCCGGCCACGGCCAGCCCGGCGGGCCAGGCCCACCAGGGCAGCCCCAGGCGCTCCGCGTACGGCGCGGGGGTGGCCGTCGGGGCGGCCGGGGATGACGACTGACGCACACTGCGAGGGTACGGCGCGTGGCGGGCCGGCCAACCGGCAGGATGGCAGGGGCACCCCGAGGACCGGACGGAAGAGGATGACCGTGACAGATGTCGTACCCGTGCCCGTACGGCGGCTCGACCCGGAGCTGCCGCTGCCGGCGTACGCCCATCCCGGCGACGCCGGCGCGGACCTGGTGGCCGCCGCGGACGTGGAGCTGCCGCCCGGCGGGCGCGCGTTGGTGCCCACCGGCGTGGCGCTGGCGCTGCCGGAGGGGTATGTCGGACTGGTCCACCCCCGGTCGGGGCTGGCCGCCAGGCTCGGCGTGACGGTGCTCAACGCGCCCGGTACGGTCGACGCCGGCTACCGGGGTGAGATCCTGGTCAACCTGATCAACCATGATCGGGACACGCCGGCGCGGATCAGCCGGGGCGACCGGATCGCGCAGCTGGTGGTCCAGCGGGTCGCCCGGGCCGAGTTCCGGCCGGTGGCCGAGCTGCCCGGCTCCCGGCGCGGGACCGGCGGGCACGGGTCCACCGGCGGGCACGCCGGGCTGGTTCCGGCTCCGGGCGGCGGGCAGAGCGAAGAGGTGGCAGGGTGAGTGCGAACAGCGGAGGGTGGGCGCAGTGATCTTCTCCCGGAAGCGGGCCGACGAGGCGCGGCACGCGCGTGACAACGGGGTCCTCGACGCCGGGGAGACCCCGGCGGCGCCGGCTCGTGGCCCCTACGACGTCAGCGAGGCGCCCGACGCGCCCCGGCTCGACCTGGGCAGCATCCAGATCCCGGCGGTGCCGGACGTGGAGGTGCGGGTGCAGGCCGACCCGCAGGGCGTGATCCAGCAGGTGGTGCTGGTGCACGGGCAGAACGCGTTGCAGCTCGGCGTGTTCGCCGCGCCCCGCTCGGAGGGCATCTGGGACGAGGTGCGCGAGGAGATCCGCACCTCGCTGCTGAACGACGGCGCCGCCGCCCAGGAGGTCGAGGGGGAGCGCGGCACCGAGCTGCGGGCCCAGGTCCGCACCCCGGACGGCGTGACCGACCTGCGGTTCATCGGCATCGACGGGCCGCGCTGGATGGTGCGGGGCGTCTTCCAGGGCCAGGCGGCCGTCGACCCGGCCGCCGGCGGCCCGCTCGCGGCCTGCCTGGACGGCCTGGTGGTGGACCGCGGCCAGGAGGCCAAGCCGGTCCGCGAGCCGCTGCCGCTGCGGCTGCCGCGCGAGGTGGCCGAGCAGCAGGCCGCCGAGCAGCAGGCGGCCGGTCCGCAGGAGGTCTGAGACACGCGCCGGGCCCGGTCCCGTCGGCTCCGAGCCGGCGGGACCGGGCCCGCGGCGTGTCCGCCCGGCGTGCCGCCGGTCCCGCACGCGGGCCGGACCGGCGTACGCTGGCGGGACGGTTCCGCCATCCGCGGGACCCCGGTGCGGAGAGGTGACGCGGAGGTCATGACGACCGACCAGGGCCGGGTGTCGCTGCGGCGGCTGCTGCAACGGTTCACCGCGAGCGAGGCCGAGATCGAGGCGCAGGAGCTGCGTCGGGAGAGCGCCGAATCCGGCGGCACCCCCACCCACCAGTGCAACCGCGGCCAGGTGGTCTCGGTGGCCGGGCGGCTGCGCACCGTGGTCTACACGCCGCGCACCAACCTGCCCACGCTGGAGGCCGACCTCTACGACGGCAACGACGTGGTCACCCTGGTCTGGCTGGGCCGGCGGCACATCGCCGGGATCGAGCCGGGCCGGCACCTCACCGCCCACGGCCGGGTGGCCGTGCGGGACGACCGCAAGGTGATCTACAACCCGTACTACGAGCTGGAGCCGCCGAAGTGACGACCGGACAGCAGCACACCCCGTCGGGCCTCGACCCGCAGGACGAGGAGCGGCTGCCCAGCATCGCCGAGCAGATGGCCGACCAGCTCGGCGGCTGGCGCGGCCTGGTCGAGTCGAGCATCCCGGTGGTGGTCTTCGTGATCGCCAACGTGGTGGGCGAGCTGCGCCCCGCCGTGATCGCCTCGGTCGCGGTGGCGCTGCTGATCGCCGTGCTCCGGCTGATCCAGCGCCGGCCGGTGCGACACGCGGTCAACGGGCTGTTCGGCGTCGGCATCGGCGCGGCCATCGCCTGGCGGACCGGCAACGAGCGGGACTTCTACCTCCCCGGCATCCTCTACGGCATCGGCTACGGGCTGGCGCTGCTGCTCTCCGCCGCGATCCGGCAGCCGCTGGTCGGCTGGATCTGGTCGGTGCTGGTCGCCAAGGGCCGCTCCGAGTGGCGCGACGACCCCAAGCTGGTGCGCACGTTCACCCAGCTCACCGTGCTCTGGGGCGTGGTCTGGCTGGCCAAGGTCGGCGTGCAGGCCGGGCTCTACCTGGCCCACCAGGACACCGCGCTCGGCGTGGCCCGGCTCGCCCTGGGCTACCCGCCGTACGCGCTGCTGCTGCTGATCACGGTCTGGGTGGTGCGCCGGGTCACCCGGGAGGGCGCCGGCGCCACCCCGCTGCCCGGCGCCTGAGCCCGCTCAGGAGCGCTCGCGCAACCGGTCGGTGCTCTCCGGCCCGAGGATCACGGCGCGCACCTCGTCCTCCACCTCGGCGGTGCACACGAACACCAGCTCGTCGCCGGCCTCGATCGGGTCGTCCGGGGTGGGCACCAGCACCCGCTTGCCGCGCAGGATCGCCACCAGCGCCGCGTCCCGGGGGATCGGCACCGCGTGGATCGGCTGCCCCACGTAGGGCGCGGTCGGCGGCAGGGTGATCTCCACCAGGTTCGCCTCGCCCTGCCGGAACGTCATCAGCCGGACCAGGTCCCCGACGGTCACCGCCTCCTCGACCAGCGCGGCCATCACCCGCGGCTTGCTGACCGCGACGTCCACGCCCCACTGCTCGGTGAACAGCCACTCGTTCTCCGCCCGGTTGACCCGGGCCACCACCCGGGGCACCGCGAACTCGGTCTTGGCCAGCAGCGAGACCACCAGGTTGACCTTGTCGTCGCCGGTGGCCGCGACCACCACGTCGCAGCCGGCAACGTTGGCCTCCTCCAGGCTGGCCAGCTCGCACGCGTCGGCGAGCACCCAGTCGGCGGTGGGCACCCGGTCGGGCCGCAGCATCTTCGGCTGCCGCTCGATCAGCATCACCTGATGGCCGTTGTCGATCAGCTCCTGGGCGATCGAGCGGCCCACGTTGCCGGCGCCGGCGATGGCGATCCGCATGACTCAGTGCCCCCCTTCCGGCGGCGACGCCGCCACCGAGGTGACCGAGGCGACGATGTCGTCGGTCACCAGCATGAAGACCTGGTCGCCCTCCTGCACCACGGTGGAGGCGGTGGGCAGCGTGCCGATCCCGAAGCGGGTCAGGTAGGCGACCCGGGCGCCGGCGGACTCCTCGAGCTGCCGCAACGGCCGGCCGATCCAGTCCTTGTGCACCGGCACCTCGACGATCGACACGGTGCTGGTCAGATCGCGGAAGATCTCCACGTTCCCCTCGGGGACCAGGTGGCGCAGCATCCGGTCGGCGGTCCACCGGACGGTCGCCACGGTCGGGATGCCGAGGCGCTCGTAGACCTGGGCGCGGCGCTGGTCGTAGATCCGGGCCGCCACCCGGGAGACGCCGAACGTCTCGCGGGCCAGCCGGGCCGAGATGATGTTGGAGTTGTCGCCGCTGGAGACCGCGGCGAACGCGTCGGCCCGCTCGATGCCGGCCTCACGCAGCACCTCGCCGTCGAAGCCGGCGCCGGTGACCGTGATGCCGGCGAAGTCGGGCCCGAGTCGGCGGAACGCGTCCGCGTCCTGGTCGATCACCGCCACCGAGTGCCCCCGGGACTCCAGGCTGTGCGCCAGGGTCGACCCGACCCGGCCGCAACCCATGATCACGACATGCACGGTGTCCGCTCCTCCCACGGTGCCGCCCGCCGACCCGTCGTCTGCGAGCCTGCCACGTCCCCGCGCCCGGCGGGGCACCGACGGTACCGCGCGGGCGCGAGCGGCGGTGATCAGCCACCCCACCGTCCCGTGCCGGGTGCCCGTACGCTTGTCGGTTGTGGCCAGCCCCACCTCGCTGCTGAAGCGACTCCTCCTCGGTCGACCGTTCCGGTCCGACCGCCTCCAGCACACCCTGCTGCCGAAGCGCATCGCGCTGCCGGTCTTCGCGTCCGACGCGCTCTCCAGCGTGGCGTACGCGCCGGACGAGATCCTGCTGACGCTCTCCATCGCGGGCGCGTCCGCGTTCTTCTTCTCGCCGTGGATCGCGCTCGCCGTGGTCGTGGTGATGCTCACCGTGGTGGCGAGCTACCGGCAGAACGTGCACGCCTACCCGTCCGGCGGCGGCGACTACGAGGTCGCCACCGTCAACCTCGGTCCGCGGGCCGGGCTCGCGGTGGCCAGCGCGCTGCTCGTCGACTACGTGCTGACGGTCGCCGTGTCGGTCTCCTCCGGGGTGGCGAACCTCGGCTCGGTGGTGCCGTTCGTGGCCACCCACAAGGTGCTCATCGCGGTCAGCGCGGTGGTCCTGCTCACCGCGATCAACCTGCGTGGCCTGCGCGAGTCGGGCACCGCGTTCGCCATCCCCACCTACGGCTTCGTCATCGTCATCGTCGGCATGCTGCTGACCGGGTTCGTGCGGATCTTCGTGCTCGGCGACGACCTGCGGGCGCCCAGCGCCGGCCTGGAGATCCGGGCCGAGCACAGCGTCACCGGGTTCGCGCTGATCTTCCTGCTGCTGCGCACGTTCTCCTCCGGCTGCGCGGCGCTCACCGGCGTGGAGGCGATCTCCAACGGCGTACCGGCGTTCAAGTCGCCCAAGTCGAAGAACGCGGCGACCACGCTGCTGCTGCTCGGCGGCATCGCGGTCGCCATGCTGGTCGGCATCATCGCGCTGGCCCGCCGGACCGGCCTCCAGTACGTCGAGAGCCCGAGCCAGATCGTCTCCGGCCCCGACGGGTACGTGCAGAAGACGGTCACCACCCAGCTCGGCGAGACCGTGTTCGGCGGCGGGTCGGTGCTGCTCTACGTGGTCGCCGGGATGACCGCGCTGATCCTGTTCCTGGCCGCGAACACCGCGTTCAACGGCTTCCCGGTGCTCGGCTCGATCCTGGCGCAGGACCGCTACCTGCCGCGCCAGCTGCACACCCGGGGCGACCGGCTGGCGTTCTCCAACGGCATCGTCTTCCTGGCCGTCTTCGCGGTGGTGCTGATCGTCGGCTTCCAGGCCGAGGTGACCCGGCTCATCCAGCTCTACATCGTCGGCGTGTTCGTCTCGTTCACGCTGTCCCAGCTCGGCATGATCCGGCACTGGAACCGGCACCTGCGCACCGAGCGCGACCCGGAGGCCCGGCGGCGGATGATCCGCTCCCGGGCGATCAACGCGTTCGGCATGGCCATGACCGGCGTGGTGCTGGTCATCGTGCTGGTCACCAAGTTCCTGCTCGGCGCGTGGATCGCGATCGTCGCGATGGCCGTGATGTACGTGGTCATGCTCGGCATCCGCCGGCACTACGACCGGATCGCCGCCGAGCTGGAGCCGACCGAGCAGCGGGCCGTGCTGCCCGCCCGCAACCACGCCATCGTGCTGGTCAGCAAGCTGCACCAGCCCACGCTGCGGGCCGTCGCGTACGCCCGGGCCACCCGGCCGGACACGCTCACCGCGGTGACCGTCAACGTGGACGAGAAGGACACCCGCGACCTCCAGGCCGACTGGGAACGGCGGGAGCTGCCGGTGCCGCTGACCGTGATCGACTCCCCGTACCGGGAGATCACCCGGCCGATCCTCAACTTCGTCTCCTCGGTCCGCCGGGAGTCGCCGCGCGACGTGGTCACCGTCTTCATCCCGGAGTACGTGGTGGGCCGTTGGTGGGAGAACCTGCTGCACAACCAGAGCGCGCTGCGGCTCAAGGGCCGGCTGCTGTTCGAACCGGGCGTGATGGTGACCAGCGTGCCCTGGCAGCTCGCGTCCACCGCCAGCAAGAACCTGGACCGCCTGGACGCCACGCTCAGCCGCGGGCCGGCGCGCGGTCCCCGGGTCGCGCCGCGCAGCACCCTGCCGCCGCCGGTCGACGCCACGCCCGCCGGCGAGCAGGGCGAGCGCTCGTGAGCGCGAGGAATGAGCCGGTCCTGCGAGCCCCGCAGTCGCGAACGAAGACGATGCCGTGAGCGCGAGGAGTGAGCCGGTCCTGCGAGCCCCGCAGTCGCGAACGAAGACGATGCCGTGAGCGCGCCGGAACGCCCCGGGCTGGTGGAGGCCGAGCGGGTCGAGCTGACCGTCGACGCGGTCGCCCCCGGCGGGCACTGCGTGGCCCGGGTCGGCGGCCAGGTGGTCTTCGTCCGGCACGCGCTGCCCGGCGAGCGGGTGGTGGCCGAGGTGACCGAGCTGCACCGGGGCTTCGCCCGCGCCGACGCGGTGCAGATCCTCGACGCCTCGCCGGACCGGGTCACCCCGCCCTGCCCGTACGCCCGGCCGGGCGGGTGCGGCGGCTGCGACCTCCAGCACGTCGCCCCGGCCGCCCAGCTCGACTGGAAGCTCGCCGTGGTGCGCGAGCAGCTCACCCGGCTGGGCCGGCTCACCGACGCGCAGGTGGACGCGCTCGGCGTCCGGGTCGAGGCGCTGCCCGGCGGGCCGCTGGGCTGGCGCTCCCGGGTCCGCTACGCGGTCGACGCCGCCGACCGGGCCGGGCTGCTCAAGCACCGCTCGCACGAGGTGGTGCCGATCGACAGCTGCCTGATCGCCCATCCGGCGATCCGGGAGCTGCCGGTGCTGCCGCCCACCGGGGCGCGCTGGCCGGACGCCGACGCGGTGGAGGCGGTCGCCAGCAGCGGCGGGGACGTCGCCGTGGTCGCGTACGCCGACGGGGTGCCGACCGCCGTGCGCGGGCCGGAGCGGGTCCGGGAGGCGGCGGCCGGGCGGTCGTTCACGCTGCCCGCGTCCGGCTTCTGGCAGGTGCACCCGGCGGCGGCGGACGCCCTGGTCGGCGCCGTGCTGGACCTGCTCGACCCGCGGCCCGGCGAGACCGCCTGGGACCTGTACGGCGGGGCCGGGCTGTTCGCCGCCGCGCTCGCCGGCCGGGTCGACGGGGCCCGGGTGACGGTCGTCGAGTCCGCCCCGGACGGGGTGGCCGCGGCCCGGACGAACCTGGCCGACCTGGCCGCCGTGGAGGTGGTCGCGGCCCGGGTGGAGACCGCGCTGGCCCGCCGCCGGGTCACCGGGCCGGTCGACCTGGTGGTGCTCGACCCGCCGCGCTCCGGCGCGGGCGCGGCGGTGGTCCACGGCGTGGTGGCCGCCGACCCGCGGGCGGTGGCGTACGTGGCCTGCGACCCGGCGGCCTTCGCCCGGGACGTGCGCACGTTCGCCGAGGCGGGCTGGCGGCTGGCCGCGCTGCGCGGGTTCGACCTGTTCCCGATGACCCAGCACGTCGAGCTGGTCGGCCTGTTCCTGCCCCCGGCGCGTTAAGCGGGGGCCCTTCCTCTACCGGATCCGTTAAAAGGGGGCCCTTCCTTGCGCATCGTCGGGTTGATGTCGGGGACGTCGTACGACGGGGTGGACGTTGCCGCGGGGGAGTTCACGCTCGACGGGGACACGCTGCGGTTGCGGCCGCTCGGGCACCGTGAGCTGGCGTACCCGGGCGACCTGCGGGCGCAGATCGAGGCGCTGCTGCCGCCGGCGGCCACCACGATCGAGGCGGTCTGCCGGCTCGACAACCGGCTCGGCGACGTGTTCGCCGAGGCGGCGGCCGTCGGCGTCGAGCTGGCCGGCGGCGCCGTCGACGCGGTGGTGTCCCACGGCCAGACCGTCTTCCACTGGGTCGAGGCCGGCCGGGCGCGCGGCACGCTCCAGCTCGGCGCGCCGGCCCGGGTCGCCGCGCGCGTCGGCGTACCGGTGCTGCACGACCTGCGCTCGGCGGACGTGGCGGCCGGCGGGCAGGGCGCGCCGCTGGTGCCGGCGTTCGACGCGCTGCTGCTCGACGCCGCCGCCGGCCCTCGGGCGGCGTTGAATCTCGGCGGGATCGCGAACCTCACCGTGGTCGCCCCCGGGGCGCCGGTCCTCGGGTACGACGTGGGCCCGGCCAACGCGCTGCTGGACGCCGCCGCCCGGCGCTTCCTGGGCCGCCCCTGCGACGTCGACGGGGCGCGCGCCGCCGCCGGCCGGGTGCACGGCGCGCTGCTGGATCGGCTGCTCACCGAGCCGTACTATGCCGCGCCGCCGCCCAAGTCGACGGGCAAGGAGCTGTTCCACGGCGGCTACCTGGACGCCGCGCTGGCCGCGCTCGGCGAGCCGGTGGCCGCCGACGACGTGCTGGCCACGCTCACCGAGCTGACCGCCCGCACGGTCGCCGACGCGTGCGACAGGCACCGCGTCACCGAGGTGGTGGCCGCCGGTGGGGGAGTGCGTAATCCCACACTCCGGGCCCGGCTGGCCGCGCTCGGCGCCGGCCGCTGGCGGCTGCGGACCACCGACGAGCTGGGCGTCCCGGCGCAGGCCAAGGAGGCGTACGCGTTCGCGCTGCTGGGCTGGCTGAGCTGGCACGGGCTGCCCGGCGCGGTGCCGTCGGTGACCGGCGCGTCCCGGGCCGCGGTGCTCGGCTCCTGGACCCCGGCCGGCCCGCCGTTCGGGGCGCCGACCCCGACGCCACCGCGTCGGCTGACGGTGGCGTCCTGAGCCACGGCTCGGCTGCGGACTGTGCCACGACGGATAGACTCTCCGGTCATGAGTGTTGAAGAGGGCACGGCAAACCACGGTCGGCTGCTGGGCACCGTCCGTGGCCCGCAGGACGTGAAGCGGATGACCGACGAGCAGCTGGACATCCTCGGCGCCGAGATCCGTGACTTTCTGATCGCCAAGGTCTCCCGCACCGGCGGCCACATCGGCCCCAACCTCGGCGTCGTCGAGCTGACGCTGGCCATGCACCGGGTGTTCGACTCCCCGCGCGACCGGCTCCTCTTCGACACCGGCCACCAGGCGTACGTGCACAAGATCCTCACCGGCCGGCAGGAGGGCTTCGACAAGCTCCGCCAGCGCGGTGGCCTCTCCGGCTACCCCAGCCAGGCGGAGAGCGAGCACGACCTGATCGAGAACTCGCACGCCTCCACCGCCCTGTCGTACGCCGACGGCCTGGCCAAGGCGTACGCGCTGCGCGGCGAGAAGCGCTCCGTGGTGGCCGTGGTCGGCGACGGCGCGCTCACCGGCGGCATGTGCTGGGAGGCGCTCAACAACATCGCCACCGCCGGCAACCCGCTGATCATCGTGGTCAACGACAACGGCCGGTCCTACTCGCCGACCATCGGCGGCCTCGCCGACCACCTGTCGTCGCTGCGGCTCAACCCCGGCTACGAGAAGGTGCTCGACACCGTCAAGGACGCGCTGGGCAACACGCCGTTCGTCGGCAAGCCGATGTACGAGGTGCTGCACGCGGTCAAGAAGGGCATCAAGGACGCGGTCGCCCCGCAGGCCATGTTCGAGGACCTCGGCATCAAGTACGTCGGCCCGGTCGACGGCCACGACGTGCCGGCGGTCGAGGCGGCGCTGCGCGCGGCGAAGAACTTCGGCGGCCCGGTGATCGTGCACGCGGTCACCCGCAAGGGCTACGGCTACCGTCCCGCCGAGGACGACGAGGCCGACTGCCTGCACGGCCCCGGCGGCGCCTTCGACGTGGAGACCGGCCAGCTGGTCGCCGCGCCGTCGGTGAAGTGGACCCACGTGTTCGCCAACGAGCTGGTGGCGATCGCCGACGAGCGCCCCGACGTGGTCGGCATCACCGCCGCCATGGCCGAGCCCACCGGCATCGCCACGCTGGCCCGCAAGTATCCGGAGCGGGTCTACGACGTCGGCATCGCCGAGCAGCACGCCGCCACGTCCGCCGCCGGCCTGGCCATGGGCGGCCTGCACCCGGTGGTCGCGGTCTACGCCACGTTCCTCAACCGGGCGTTCGACCAGGTCCTGCTGGACGTGGCGATGCACAAGCTGCCGGTCACGTTCGTGCTGGACCGGGCCGGCATCACCGGCCCGGACGGGCCCAGCCACTACGGCATCTGGGACATGTCGGTCTTCGGCGTGGTGCCCGGCCTGCGGATCGCCGCGCCCCGCGACTCGGCCACCGTGCGTGAGGAGCTGCGCGAGGCGATCGCCGTCGACGACGGCCCGACCATCCTGCGCTTCCCGAGCGGCACCGTCGCCGCCGACCTGCCGGCCGTGCGCCGGGTCGGCCCGGTCGACGTGCTGGCCGAGTCGGCGCGTACCGACGTGCTGCTGGTCGCGGTCGGCTCGTTCGCCGGCCTCGGCATGGAGGTCGCGTCCCGGGTCGCCGAGCAGGGCTACGGCGTCACCGTGGTCGACCCCCGCTGGGTCCGGCCGATCCCGGCCGAGCTGGTCGAGCTGGCCGCCGGACACCGGCTCGTGGTCACCGTCGAGGACGGCGTCCGGGTCGGCGGCGTCGGCTCCGCGCTGGCCCAGGCGATGCGCGACGCCGACGTCCGCGTGCCGGTCCGCGACCTCGGCGTACCCGCCGGCTGGCACCCGCACGGCACCCGCGCGCAGATCCTCGCCGACCTGGGGCTGACCGCACAGGACGTGGCGCGCGACGTCACCGGCTGGATCTCCGGCCTGGACGCCGCCCCGGTCGACCCGGCCACCGACGGGGCCACCGCGCAGAACTGATCCCGGTCACGTGTCCGGGCGGTCCCGCTGTCGCGGGGCCGCCCGGACGCTGTCCCCGGAGATCCCCCGCGCTCCCACGAGGCACCCGCCGCTGATGCCGTGATCATGAGGTTGACGGCGATGTCGATCTCCGTTGGTGCCGCCAACTTCATGATCACCCTTCCCTCCCGGGTGGGGGTCAGCGGGGGGAGGAGAGGGAGCGGTACCAGGTTTTTTCGGTGCCGGCCAGGCTGAACGTCTGCTTGGCGTCGGTCTGCTCGACCACCACCAGGCCCGGACGGTCGACCAGGCGGGTGGTGCCGGGCGGCGCGGCGAACGAGGCGTCCCGGGTGCGCCAGGTGAGCACCGCGAGCGGCTGGCCCGGCACCGGCAGGGGGTACGCCTGGAGCGTGGTGGACCGGTCGGCTGGGGAGACGACGGGCGCACCGCCGCCGGCCGGGCGGTAGAGCACGGCGGTCATCGTCCCGGTGGGACTGTCCCAACTCAACTGCTCCAGGTCGCCCGGCTCCCCGCCGCCGAGCGCCACCTCGCCCAGCGAGCGCGTGGCGATCTTCGCCATCGGCCAGGACTCGGGCACCGAACGGGGCGCCTCCCGGTCGCCGAGACGGCGCGGGACGCTGCCGAACGGGCCCCGTCCGCCGGTCAGCGCGCAGGTGTCCAGGCCGGTCAGGGCGCGTTTGCCGGCACCGGTCTCGTCGCGCACCAGCGGGTAGCGGGGCGCTTCGGTGGCCGTACCCAGGTCGAGGACGCGGTCCGCGGCCCGGCCGCGCGGCAGCGACGGCGTGGGCCGCAGCGTCGCGGTCAGCTCGACGGCCCGGCAGGCCGGCACCGCGACCGGCTCGGTGATGCCGTCGGCGCCGGGCACCGTGCGGCCGTCCGGGCCGAGCAGGCGCTCGACGCGGGCGGAGGTGAGGTAGCGGCGCCCGGTGGGTTGCCGGACCGGCAGCACGTCGGCGTAGACCAGGTAGCCGGCCTCGGTGTACTCGGTGGCGTGCGACACCCGCCACCGTTGCCCGTCCCGGTCCAGTTGCAGCAGCCAGGAGGCGGACTCGCCGGGCACGTCGGCGGCGACCAGGGCCAGCGGCGCGCCGGCCACCTCGCCGGAGAAGAGGATGCCGGAGGAGGGCAGGTGGACCCGGTCGTCGACCGGCGAGCGCCAGTCACGCACCGCAGCGGTGATCGCGGCGGTGGCGGCGGCGTCACCGGCGAGGCTGCCGCGCGGCGGCCAGACCGGGAGCGAGCCGTCCAGGCTGTCGTAGCCGACCCGCAGGGCCGCCGACTGCCGCTCGGTCACCGGCCCGCAACCGGCTGTGGCCAGCGCCAACGCTGCCAGCGCGGCACCCGTCACCGCGTTTCGGCGGGCTGAAAGCACAGTGATCCCCTCGCCGGTCGTCGGTCGGAAGCCCACATGGTACGAGACGTCCCGCCTCCCGGCCGCGCCCGGCTCACCCGTTCGTCGCGGAACGTGACGTGCGATTCGTGGCTCAATATCCGGCTCCGGTAGACTCCGCCGACTGTGACGCCTGCCGAGACCCGCGGCGCCTCGACGCCGGCCGCCGCCGCCCCGACGGGCTCCCGATCCGTCACCCTCGACCCCCCACCGCCGGTCACCCGGACCGAACCGCCGGCCGCACCCCCCACCGAGGACGCCGCGCCGGCCGCCCGCCGCCGGTGGCGGTGGCGGTGGACGCGCCGCCGCATCGACCTGGTGGTGTACGCCGCCTTCCTGCTCGCCGCGATCTGGGTGACCAGCGGCATCTGGGCCGACCCGGCCGGTCGGGTGGCCGCGCTCTACAGCAGCGACCCGGCCCAGGTGCAGTTCTTCCTCGCCCACTCGGTGCGGGTGGTGCTGCACGGCGAGTTCCCGTTCTTCACCGAACAGTTCAACTACCCCGACGGGGTCAACCTGATGGCGAACACCGCCATCCTGGCGCTCGGCATCCCGATGGTGCCGGTGACGCTCCTGTTCGGACCGGCGGTCTCCTTCGTCACGCTTGTCACGCTCGGCCTGTGCGGCACCGCCGCCGCCTGGTACCGGGTGCTCTCCCGGCACCTGGTCCGGCACCGGCCGGCCGCCGCGGTCGGCGCCTGGTTCTGCGGGTTCTCACCGGCGATGCTGTCGCACGCCAACTGGCACCCGAACATCATCAGCCAGTTCCTGCTGCCGTTCATCGTCTGGCGGGTGCTGGTGCTGACCCGGTCGGCCCGGCCGGTCCGCGACGGCGCGCTGCTCGCCCTGCTGGTCGTCGTGCAGGCGTTCATCAACGAGGAGATCCTGCTCTTCACCGCGCTGGCGCTCGGGGTGTTCCTGATCGCCGTGCTGGTGCAGCAGCGGGACCGGTGGGCCACCGCGTGGCGACCGCTCGGCACCGGGCTGGCGGTCTGCGCGGTGCTGGCCGGCGCGCTGCTGGCGTACCCGCTCTGGGTGCAGTTCGCCGGCCCGATGGCGTACCACGGGCTCAGCGACGCGGTCCGCGACTACGGCAACGACATCGCCGCGTTCGTCGCCCCCGGCTCGCCCACGTTCGGCGGCAACGAGCGGGCCAACGTCAACCTGGCCCCGAACTACTCGGAGGAGAACGCGTTCTTCGGCTGGAGCCTGTCGCTGCTGGCCGTCGGCATCGTGGTCTGGCTGCGCCGGGACGTGATGGTCCGGGCGCTGGCCGCGACCGGGCTGTTCTTCGCGGTGCTCTCGCTCGGTGAGCGGATCTCCTGGTGGGACCGGGAACTGGTGACCGGCCCGTGGGACCTGCTGGTGCGGCTGCCGCTGCTGGACGCCGTGGTGCCGACCCGGTTCGGCCTGATCACCACCGTGACGGTGGCGATCCTGCTGGCGTACGCGGTGCGCAGCGCCTGGGTCCTGCGCGGCGTCCAGCGGCGGACCGCGCGGACGCTGACCGCCGCCGGCCTGGTCTTCGCGCTGCTGCCGATCGCGCCGATGCCGCTGCGGGTCACCACCCGCCCACCGGTGCCGGAGTTCATCACCGCCGACCGGTGGCGGCAGTACGTCGGGCCGGACCAGACGCTGGTCTCCGTGCCGGTGCCGGCGATGGGCAACACCGACCCGATGCGCTGGGCGGCCAGCACCGACCTGGCGTTCAAGATCCCCGGCGGCTACTTCCTCGCGCCGCGCAACGGCGTCACCGGCGACCCGGGCCGCTTCGGCGGCCGGCGCAGCGGCATCGGCGAGCTGCTCGCCGACGTGGCGTCCACCGGGCGTACGCCGAAACTCGACGACCGGCAGCGCCGTCGCTTCCTGGACGAGCTGCGGCACTGGAACGCGGCGGTGGTGGTGCTGCCGCTGGACGAGCAGAACGCCGAGCCGCTGCGGCGCACCGTGGAGCAACTGGTCGGGCCGGCCCGGCAGGAGCTGGACGTGTGGGTGTGGGACGTCCGGACACTGACCGACCGGTCCGCCTGAGCCCGGCGGCCCGCCCCGGGCCCGCGCCCCGGCGGCGGTGGCCCCGGCCGGTCGACGCGCTCGTGGTGGCCGGCTACCTCGCCCTGGCCGTGCTGCTCACCGCCGACCAGTGGCGCCGCCCGGAGCGGCTGTTCCACCAGGCCGGCGACCAGATGCTGTTCGAATGGATGCTGGCCCGGGCCGCCCGCGCGGTGACCGACGGCGAGAACCCGCTGCACAGCGCCGCGCTGAACGTCCCGCACGGGGTGAACCTGATGGCCAACACCTCGGTGCTCGGGCTGGGCGTGCCGCTCACCCCGGTCACCGTGGCGTTCGGCAGCCAGGCCGCGTTCCTGGTCGCGGTGGCGCTCAGCCTCGCCGGCACCGCCACCGCCTGGTACGCGCTGCTGGCCCGCCGGCTGGTCCGCTCCCGGGCCGCCGCCGCGGTCGGCGGGCTGGTCTGCGGGTTCGCCCCGGGGATGGTGGCGCAGGCCGGGGCGCACCTGCACATGGCCGCCCAGTTCCTGGTCCCGGTGATCCTCGCGCTGGTGTTCCGGCCGGCCACCGACCGGATCCGGCGCGACGGCGTGCTGCTCGGGCTCGCGGTCGCGTACCAGGTCTTCCTCGGCGAGGAGGTGCTGGTCTTCCTGGCGCTGGCCGCCGGCGTGCTGGCCGGGGCGTACGCGCTGGCCGACCGGGACACCGCACGCCGGCTGGCGCCCGTGGTGGCGCGCCGGCTGGGCCTCGGCGCGCTGGTCGCCGGCGTGCTGCTGGCGTACCCGCTGTGGGTCCAGTTCCTCGGCCCCGGCCACTACACCGGGATGCCGTTCCACACCCGCGGCTACCGGCTCGACCTGGTCTCGTTCACCGCCACCGCGCGGCAGACCGTGGGCGGGGACGGCCACCGGGCCGGGCTGCTGTCGCCGAACCCGACCGAACAGAACTCGTTCTTCGGCCCGTCCCTGCCGTTGCTGGCGCTACTGGTGGCGGTGCGGCTGTGGCGGCGGCCGCTGGTGCGCGCGCTCGCCGCGTGCGGCCTGCTGTTCGCGCTGCTGTCGCTCGGCACCACGATTGTCGTGGGGCGGCACGACACCGGGCTGCCCGGCCCGTACCGGCTGCTCGCCGGCGTGCCACTGCTGGACCTGGTGGTGCCGGCGCGGTTCGCGCTGGTCTGCGTACCGGTGCTGGGGGTGCTGCTGGCGCTGGCGGTGGACCGCGTCCCGGAGGGCACCGCACGCGGGCGGGCGCTGTGGGCCGGCGCGGTGGCCGCCGCGCTGCTGCCGCTCGTCCCGACCCCGATCCGCACCGTGCCGGTCCCGCCGGTGCCGGCCGTGGTGACCGGCGGCGGCTGGCGGGCGTACGTTCCGCCGGGCCGGACGCTGGTGCCGGTGCCACCGGTCACCGGCGCGGCGGTCAGCCCGGCCATGTTCTGGTCGGCGCGCGCCGGGCTGGCCTTCGACGCGCCGGGCGGCTACTTCATCGGGCCGCGCTCGGCCGTCGACCCGACCGCCAGGTGGGGCGCGCCGGACCGCCCCACGTCGTTGCTGCTGCGCCGGGCCGCCGAGACCGGCCAGGTGCCGCCGGTGGGCGACGCGGAACGCCGGCAGGCGGTCGAGGACCTGCGGCACTGGCGGGCGGCGGCGCTGGTGCAGGCCGACTCGTCGCCCGGCGACCCGGTACGGGTCACCGTGGACGCCCTGGTCGGGCCCGGACGGGACGTCCCCGGTGGGCACCTGTGGGACGTCCGCGCGCTGCTCGGTGGCTGACCGCCCGCGCCGCCGGTTAGGCGGGGGCCCCGCTTAACGCGGGTGTTAAGCGGGGCCCCCGCCTCTACCGAAAACGTTAAGCGGGGCCCCCGCCTTACACGCGGTCGCGCACGTCCCAGAGCCAGACGTCGTCGATCCGCTGCGGGGGGCCGAGCAGCGCGGTCATCAGGTCACGCAGCACCGCCTCGCGCGGCCCGGCGCCGAGCACCACCACCGACGCCCGCCAGAAGCGCAGGTCCTCGACGGCCTGCCGGCGGTTCTCCGCGGTGATCTCGGGCAGTTCGTTGCGGTCCATGGTGGCGTAGATCAGCGTGCTGGTCGGGCGGTTCGGGGCGCCGAACACGCCCTCGCCCAGCTCGTTCGGGCCGATGAAGTAGCCGCCCGGGATGGGGAACTCCTGCCCGGTCAGCGCGCTCCAGCGCAGTGTCGGCAGCCCGTGCACGTTGCTCGGGATCGGCACCGGCACCAGCGTCCGGCCGGCCGGCACGAACGGCCGCCAGCCACCGGCGGTGATGAAGTGCGGCGGCGGGTCCATCCGCTGCGCCGGCAGGGGGCGCGGGACCAGCGGCAGCAGGGCGGCCACGATCGCGGCGTACCCGACCAGGCGCAACGCCCGCCGCCGGCCGGATGCGGTCCGGCCCGCGTCGGTCCGTGCGTCGGTCGGGTCGTTGTCGTGGTCGCCGGGGCGGGGTGCGGGCACCGGGGCGGTCCCGGGCCGGCCGGCCCGGGACAACGCGTCCCAGGCCAGCGCGAGCAGCACGCCGACGGCGGCCACCACCACCAGGCTCAACCGGGTCGGCATCATCATCTCGACGAGCGGCAGGTCGTCCGGCACGTACGCCCACGGGCCGGCCACGCTCGTCTCCGCGCCGTCGAACCGCACCACCGGCCCGATCGAGGCGATCGTGAAGAGCACCACCAGCACGGCCAGGATCCGGGCCGGCACCGACCGGCGGACCAGCAGCGCCAGCGCGGCCAGCGCGACCAGCACCAGCGGCCAGCCGAACCAGGTGTTCTGCTCGGTCAGGCCGATGGTCTTCTCCACCGCCTCGTCCCCGGCCACGGTGTCCCGGGCGAACGTGACGAAGGCCATCAGGTCCTCGCCCCAGTTGTGGAAGACGCCGCCCTGCAACCCCCGGTAGGACTGCGGGCCGTTGAACTGGAACCAGATCGGGTACGCGGTGAGCAGCAGCGTCACCCCGCCGCCGACGGAGATCGCGGCCAGGAAGGACCCGGCCCGCGCCCGCGTCTCGCGCGGCCGTTGCACCGCGTACGCCAGCACGACGACCAGGCAGGCCAGCGCCGTGAGCAGCAGCATCTCCTCGTTGATGAAGATCTGGTACGCCACCAGCAGCCCGAGCGCCACCCCGTTACGTCGCCAGCGGCCCGGCTCGCCGAGCCGGAGCACCCGCGCCACGATCAGCGGGAGCAGGAAGTTCGACACGAAGTTCGGCTGCCCGTTGGCGTGGTGCACGATGCCCGGGGCGAACCCGAGGAACGCGCCGCCGACGAACGCCGCCCCCCGGGAGCGGACCAGGTGCCGCGACAGCGTCCAGTACGCCGTCGCGGCGGTCGCCGACAACGCCGCGCCCAGGTAGAGCGCGTACATCACCTGTGGACCGAGCAGCATGGTCAGCGGCGCGAGCGGCAGCGTCACCCCGAGCAGCGAGGTGTTCGCCATCATGTTGACCCCGTCCGGCGCGTTCTGCCGGGCGGTGAACAGCGGGTTCTCCAGGTGCCGCACCGAGTACGCGCCGTGCGCGAACAGCCACTCGAACCAGCTGTGGTCGGTCGGCAGGTGCGAGGACACCCGGTGCTGCACGTCGCCCCAGTAGTTGAGGCAGACGAGAACGCCGAGCAACGCATAGGCTCCGAGGGCCAGCAGGTCGGCGCGAGCCGGCCGGCGACGGGGTCGTCGCGGCGGATCCGCCGGGACGGCGTCCACCTCGACGGATGAGGAGTTCAGCGAGGGGTCCACCACCGGCACGGCCACGACGGGCCATCGTACAGGCGGTCCGGCGTCGGTCCGGTCACGGTCGGGCGGCGGTCCGGCGGCGCGGAAAAGGGGTGGTCGTGACCGTCATCGATCTGGGCGACCTGCGCGGCGACGACACGCCGCCCGACACCGTGCCCCGCCCGCCGCGGGCGGTCGGCCGCCCGTTCCGCGTCGTGGTGGTGCTGCTGGTGGCGCTTGTCACGCTCGCCGCCGCCGCGCCACCGGCCCGGTCCGGGCCGGTCACGATCCCCGGCGGCACCGGGGCCTCCGCGTTCCTCTCCGACGACCGGGTGTACGTGGTGCGGCGCGCCGCGTCGGAACCCGGCTGGGACCTCGTCGCGTACCGGGTGGGGCGGGAGCGGTGGCGGGCCCGGGTGGACGGCGTCGACGACGTGGTCGCGGTGTGGGAGCAGGGCGGGCGGGTGCTGGCCCTCGGGCCGGCCGGAAACGGTGCCCGCTGGGAGACGACGGTGTTCGACGCGGGCACCGGCGCGCCGCGCTGGCGGCAGGACGGCGTGGTGTTCCCGGCCGGCGACGCGCTGCTGCTGCGCCCGTCCGGCGGGCCGGGCCCCCAGTCGGTCCGCCGGTTGGCGGTGGCCGACGGGCGCACGCTCTGGACCGTGCCCACCACCGGTCGGGACGTGCAGTTCAGCTACGGCCGGTCCGGGGTGGACCGGATCCTGCTGCTGCCGGCCGCCGGCGAGACGGTGGTGCTGGACGCGGCGACCGGCGCCCGGCTGGCTGCCCGCGACCTGCATCCGGGGGAGGTGCCCGGCGCGCGTGCCATGCAGGGCGCGGGCCGGCTGTTCCTGGAGACCCGGTTGGCCGGCGACGTCGTCACCGCCTTCGAGATGGACACGCTCCGGCCACGCTGGACCGCCGACCTGCCGCTCGTCGGTTACCTGGAACCGTGCGGGGACCTGCTCTGCGCCGGCCGGCAGACCGGCGGGATGTGGGCGCTGGACCCGGCCACCGGCGCGGTGCGCTGGGCCAGCGACCTGTGGTCGAGCGTGCTCCGGGCCGAGGGCGGACGCCTGCTGGTGGCCGCCGGCCGGGAGGGGGGCGAGGGCCTGTCGGTGCTGGCGGAGTCGGACGGGCGGTTGATCGCCGAGGTCGGCGACTGGGACGTGCTCCCGCAGGGCGAGACCGGGGGTCGGCTGTTCCTGACCCGGCCGCTGGGCGGCGACCGGAGGCTCCTCGCCGAGCCGGATCTCTCCGGCGGCCCACCCGTGGTGCGGGACGTGCTGACCGGCGCCGACTGCACCGTCGGCCAGGTGCTGCTGGTCTGCCGGGAGCGGGGCGGCGACTTCACCGTACGGCGGCTGCCGTGAGCCCGGTCATCGAGCTGGGCGAGCTGCGCCGCCCCGAGGACGACGACGAGCCGCTGCCCGCGCCGCCGCGGCGCCCGCCGGGCCGGGTCGCCCGCGCGGTGGCGCTCGGGTGCCTGCTGCTGCTCACGCTGGCCGGCGCGGCGGCGCCGGCCCGGCCGCCGGCACCGGTGCGGGTGCCCGCCGCGCCGGGTGCCCTCTTCGTGGTGCTGGCGGGCCGGCTGATGGTGGCGGACGGTCCGAGCGCGCTCCACCAGGGCGGTCGGGTGGTCACCGGCTACCGGCTCACCGCGGGCGCGCCGGCGTGGCGGTTCGCGTTGCCCGCCGGGGACCACGTGCTGGGGCTGACCGGCGCGGTCGGCGGCCTGCTGGTGTCGAGCAGCCCGACCGGGGTCGGGGACGCGCGCGCCACGCTGCTCGACCCGGCGACCGGCGCGGTGCGCTGGCAGCAGGCCGGCTACCCGGTCCCGACCGCGTCCGGCGGGGTGCTGTTCGAGAATCCCCGGCCGGGCGGAACGGGCCGGGTGCTCGCCGTCGACCCGACCTCCGGCGCGACGCGCTGGTCGCTGGCGGTGCCCCCGCAGGGGGTGGCGTACCGGCGGGACGACCGGGGAGTGACGCAGCTCCTGCTGATCGAGCCGGACGGCCGGGTCGCGGTGCACGACGCGGACTCGGGCGCCCGGGTGCGCGCCGGTCGGGTGTCGTCCGCGCCGGACGGGGTCGCCTACCGGTTCGCGCAGGTCGTCGCCGGTCTGCTGCTGGTCGAGGGCGCCTCCGGCGAGATCACCGCGTACGGGGTGGACCGGCTGGACCGGCGCTGGAGCGTGCCGGTGGACCCGCGCGCCGGGTCCTGGTTCACCGACTGCGCCGGCATGGTCTGCCTGCGGGACCAGGTCGGCGACGCGCAGGCGCTCGACCCCGCCACCGGCCGCCCGGCCTGGACGGACGAGCGGTGGGCGGGGTTCGGCCCGGTCGGCGACCGGCTGATCGCCGCCGAGGCGGGGGACGGGCCGGAACTGGAGTTGTCGGTGCTGGAACCGGCGACCGGCCGGGTGCTCGGGCGGCTGGGCCGCTGGCGGGTCAGCGGGCGGGACGACGGGTCCGGCCGGTTGCTCGGGCTGCTCGGGCTCCGGCACCTCGCCGGGGACCGGACGCTCGTCGGTGAACTGGACGTGCCGGCCGGCGAGGCGCGACCGCGGGCGGTCCTGCCCGGCTCCTGGGCCGAGTGCGCGGACGCCGGGGCGGCGTTGGTGTGCCTGCGCCCGGCCGGCGGGCTGGCGGTGTGGCCGGCGCGCCGGTGATCACCAGTTGGCCTGGGCGGGCGGCGCCGGCAGCGGCACCGTCTCCGGCCGCAGCACGTACGCGATCCCACCGCTGCCCGCCTGCCAGGCCGCCTCGAACGGCGCGCGCGGCACGGTCCGGCGGACCCGTTCGTCGTCCGGCGCGTACGGGTCGTTGAGCACCGGGTCGCCGTCGGTGGTGAAGCCGGCCAGCACGATCAGGTGGCCCCGGGTGTCGTAGTCCAGCCCGGGGACCTGCCCACGGGTGAACGCCGCCGAGACGACCAGCGGGATGCCGGCGGCCACGAACCGTTCCGCCTCCGCCAGCGAGCGCAGCCGGGTGACGAACGCGTCCACCCCGTGCGTCGCCGCGTACGCGGTGTTGAACGGCCAGTTCCCGGCCCCGGCGTACGCGTGGTCGTAGCAGTGCCGCGCGGCGTGCACCACCACCGGGCGGGGGCCGGGCGGGTCGACCCAGGCGTACCGCTCCGGGGTGGGGCCGGCACCCCAGAAGTCCAGCACCATCGACACGCAGGTGGGGCTGCACCAGGAGTCGCCACCGCCACCCCAGCGGGTCTCCCCGCCGGCGTGCAGCCGCTGCGCGTAACGCGGCACGTCCAGCACCCGCCCCCACGCCCGGCCCGCTGCCCCGGCGTCGTCGGGCGCGCCCCCGCCGGCCGGGCCGCTGTCGACGTGCCCGGGCGGCGGGGACGCCGGGACGTGACTGCCGGCGCTGGCCACCACGCCGACCGTGCGCAGCACCGGGCCGGCCGGCGCGTCGGGCCGGCGGAGCAGCGTCACCCGGACCTGCCAGCCGGTCACCCGTGCCCCGGTCACCCGCAGCGTGTCCGCGTCGACCCGGGCCCGGTCGTCGGACTGGCCGGGCACCGAGGCGCGGCGTACCGTGCCGTCGTCGGCCGCCCAGTGGCCCAGCTCGTACCAGCCGGTGGTGGCCGCGTCGCCGGCCCAGCCGCGTACCTCCACCCGGAGCCAGCAGCCGGGCGGCGTGTCGGCGGTCCAGGACGGCACCAGCTCGGCGGCGGCGAAGCCGACCTCCGTCACCGGCGAGGTCCAGGTTCCGGCGGCGGCCCCGGAGACCGGATCGGGGCGTGCCGGCCGGCCGGCCGCCGCGTCGGGCGTGGACCCGTCCGCGTCGGGCCCGGGGCCGTGCGCGTCGGGCGTGGACCCGTCCGCGTCGGGCGTGGGGCTGTGCGCGGCGGCCCCGGGGCCGTCCGCGTCGAGCGTCAGCCCGGCCGGGCCGGCGGAGAGTCCGGCGGCGTGACCCAGGTCCCGGTCCGCCGGGAAGCGGAAACGGCGGTACGCGACGTCCCGGCCGGGGGCGGCGGCGGTCATCGGCGGCTCCACTCGGCTCGACCCGGCCGGCAGCCGGGACGGTGGGCGATCGTTGCCGGCGAGCATCGCGTACCCGAAGGTTTTCTGCAACGGCGGGCCGTGCCGTCCGGTTGGCGCCGCGCACTAGGTTGTGGGAGGTCACGAGGCGGGAGGCCGGAATGCGGGTACTGGTGGTCGAGGACGAGCGCAACCTCGCCGACGCGATCGCGCGCGGGCTGCGCAAGCGCGGCATGGCGGTGGATGTCGCCTACGACGGCGACGCCGGGCACGAGGCGGCGTTCGTCACCCGCTACGACGTGGTGGTCCTGGACCGGGACCTGCCCGGCGTGCACGGCGACCGGATCTGCGCCGACCTGGCCGCCTCCGGCACGCTGACCCGGGTGCTCATGCTGACCGCGAGCGGGACCGTCGCCGACCGGGTCGAGGGCTTGCAGCTCGGCGCCGACGACTACCTGGCCAAGCCGTTCGCCTTCGACGAGCTGGTGGCCCGGGTGCAGGCGTTGGGCCGGCGGGCCACCCCGGCCGCGCCGCCGGTGCTGGCGGTGGCCGACCTGGAACTCGACCCGGCCCGGCGGGTGGTGACCCGGGCCGGCGTGCCGCTCGACCTGACCAACAAGGAGTTCGGCGTGCTCGCCGAGCTGCTCCGGGCCCGCGGCGCGGTGGTGTCCAGCGAGGAGCTGCTGGAACGGGTCTGGGACGCCAACACCGACCCGTTCACCACCATCGTCCGGGTCACCGTGATGACGCTGCGCAAGAAACTCGGGGACCCCCCGCTGATCGACACCGTGGTCGGCGCGGGCTACCGGATCGAGCGCGCCAAGTGACCTCCACGCGGGTACGGCCGACGCTGCGGCTGCGGCTGACGCTGCTCAACGGCGTGCTCCTGGTCGGCGCCGGCGCGATCCTGGTGCTGCTGGCCTGGCTGCTGGTCCGGGACGCGCTGCGCCCCACCGACGAGCTGCTGCCCGGCACCACAGTGGTGCTCACCGACGGCCGCACCCTCGACGCCGGGCAGTGGCAGCGGCAACTGGTCGACTCCGCGTCCCGGGAGCTGCTGTTCAAGGGCCTGCTGGCGCTGCTGGCGATCAGCGTCGTCGGGGTGGCCGGGGCGTACCTGGTGGCCGGCCGCGCGCTGCGCCCGCTGCACCAGGTCACCGCCACCGCCCGCCGGCTCGGCGAGACCACGCTCGACGAGCGGATCGGGTGGTCCGGCGCGGACGACGAGGTGGCCGAGCTGGCCGAGACGTTCGACGCGATGCTGGACCGGATCACCGCCGCGTTCGAGGCGCAGAAGCGGTTCGTCGCGAACGCCTCGCACGAGCTGCGGACCCCGCTGGCGGTGATGCGTACCGAGATCGACGTGACGCTCAGCGACGACGACGCGGACCTGGCCGAGTACCGGCGGATGGCCGGCGTGGTGCGGGAGGCGTCCGAGCGGGCCAACGGCCTGGTGGACGCGCTGCTGGTGCTGGCCCGCAGCGAGGCGCAGACCGGCCGGCGGTTGGCCCGCCGCGCCGAGTGCGACCTGGCCGTCGGCACCGCCAACGCGCTCTCCGCGGTGGCCCGCGAGGTGGAGCGGATCGGCCTGCGGGTGCACACCTCGCTGCGTCCCGCGCCGGTGGTCGGCGACCCGGGGCTGCTCGACCGGCTGGCCGGCAACCTGGTGGAGAACGCGGTCCGCTACAACCACCTGCACGGCCGGATGTGGGTGCGCACCGGCACCGACGGGCAGCGGTCCTGGTTGGTGGTGGGGAACACCGGCTTCGAGGTCGCCCCGGCCGAGGTGCCCGGCCTGTTCGAGCCGTTCCGGCGCGGCGGGCAGGAACGCACCGGGGCGCGCGGCTCCGGTCTCGGCCTGTCCATCGTCCGGGCGGTCTGCGACGCGCACGGCGGCACGGTGAAGGCGGTCCCGCAGCCCGGCGGCGGCCTCGAGGTGACCGTCACGCTCCCGTCGGCCGACCCGCCGGCGGCCACCTGACCGCCGATCCGCGACCGCCCGGCCGGGCATCCGCCCTCACCTGTTCGTGCGGCCGGGCGCGCTGTCCCGCCCGCCCGCGGCGGTGGTCGGGCGTGGCGGCGCGGTGGTCGGTCAGAAAGCTTGCCGCGCGCTGGACGTCGCCGCGGGCGTGGCTCAGGGTGAGCGGTGCGACACGCCTCACCGCCCGACCTACGGAGCTGCCCGTGACCCACCCCTCGCCGCCGCGCCGCCGCGCCCTCGCGGCCCTCGCCGTCGTCGCGTTGACCGCGGCCGGCCTGGCCCCGGCCGCCCCCGCCGGCGCCGCGCCCAACCACACCACAGTGGTCAAGGACGTCCCGGCCACCACCTCGCCGGACATCATGGACGGCACCGTCGACGCGATCCACGACGCCGGCTCGAAGATCATCGTGGCCGGCTCGTTCAGCACCGTGCAGAACCGCAACTCCGACACCGACATCACCCGTAACTACCTGCTCGCCTTCGACAAGGCCACCGGCACGGTCGACACCGCGTTCGCGCCGTCGGTCGACAACGAGGTGTACGCGGTCGTCGCCGGCCCGACCGCCGGCACGGTCTTCGTCGCCGGCAAGTTCAACACCGTCAACGGGGTGACCCGGCGCAAGGTGGCCCTGCTCGACGTCGCCACCGGCGCGCTGGTCACCAGCTTCACGCCGCCGGCGTTCAATGGGCTGGTCAACGACATCGCGCTGGCCGGCACCCGGCTGCTGGTCGGCGGCATCTTCACCACCGCCGGCAACCCCAACCCGCGTGGCGGGCTGGCCTCGCTCAACGCCACCACCGGCGCGGTGGACAGCTACCTGACCACCGCGCTCACCGAGCACCACAACTACGACGGGGTCAGCGGCTCCAACGCCGGCGTCGGGGTGGAGAAGATGGCGCTCGCCCCGGACGGCACCAGGCTCGTGGTGATCGGCAACTTCAAGAAGGCCGACGGGGTGCTGCACGACCAGATCGTCCAGCTCGACCTGGGCGCCACCGCCGCCACCGTGGCGGACTGGAACACCAGCCGTTACACGCCCCGCTGCAAGTGGCAGGCGTTCGACTCGTACATGCGGGACATCGCGTACGCGCCGGACAGCAGCTACTTCGTGGTGGTCACCACCGGCTCGCCGTACGGCGGCACGCTCTGTGACGCCGCGGCCCGCTTCGAGGGCGGCACGACCGCCACCGACGCGCAGCCCACCTGGATCGACTACACCGGCGGCGACACGTTCCTCTCGGTCGCGGCCAGCGAGCAGGCCGTCTACGTGGGCGGCCACTTCCGCTGGCTGAACAACAGCGCCGGCGGCGACAACGCCCGGGCCGGCGCGGTCGGCCGGGCCAGCATCGCCGCGCTCGACCCGCGTACCGGCCTGCCGCTGTCCTGGAACCCGGGCCGCCACCCGCGCGGCATCGGCGCCTCCGAGATGCTTGTCACCCCGGCCGGGCTGTGGGTCGGCGGCGACACCTCGTGGATCGGCAACTTCCAGTACCGCCGGGAGCGGATCGCGTTCTTCCCGCTGGCCGGCGGCACGGCCCCGCACCCGACCACCGAGCCCACCCTGCCCGGCACGGTCTACCAGGCCGGCGTGCCGAAGCCCACCAACGTGCTGTACCGGGTCAACGCGGGCGGCCCGCTGGTCGCCGCCACCGACGGCGGACCGGACTGGGCGGCCGACGACGGCGGCAACCCCAGCCCGTACCACAACAGCGGCAGCTCCGCCGCCGGCTTCGCCGCGGTGGGCGCGCTGGACACGACCGTGCCGACCGGCACCCCGGCCGCGCTCTACAGCGACGAACGGTACGACCCGGCCGGCGCGCCGGAGATGACCTGGCAGTTCCCGGTGCCCACCGGCACCGAGGTGCGGGTCCGGCTCTACCTGGCCAATCGGTACGACGGCACCGCCGCCGTCGGCGCCCGCGTCTTCGACGTGGCGCTGGAGGGCGCCACCGTGCTCGACGACCTCGACCTGTCCGCCGCCGTCGGGCACAACGTGGGCACCATGCGCGAGTTCACCGTGGTCAGCGACGGCAGCGTCGACCTGGAGTTCCGCCACGTGGTGGAGAACCCGCTGATCGACGGCATCGAGATCGTCAAGACCGGCGCCCCGCCGGCCGGCACCGGCGACGAGGTGCAGTCCCGCTCGTACGACGGGACGACCACGGTCGGCGCGCCGAGCCCGGTGGCGAACCCGGACGGCACCGCCTGGTCCACCGCGCGGGGCGCGTTCTGGGTCGGCGGCACGCTGTTCTACGGCATGGACGGCGCGCTGTGGCGGCGTACGTTCGACGGGACCACGTTCGGCACGCCGTCGCTCGTCGACCCGTACCACGACGCCTACTGGGACGCGGTGGTGACCGACTCCGGGCCGGCCGACCAGACGTACGCCGGGGTGACCACCGGCTTCTACGCCGAGATCCCCAACGTGACCGGCATGTTCCACTCCAGCGGTCGGCTCTACTACACGCTCGCCGGGCAGAGCGGCCTGTTCTGGCGCTGGTTCACCCCGGACAGCGGCACGGTCGGCGCGGACCGGTTCACGGTGGCCGGCGCGGGCGGGCTCGCCGACGCGGGCGCGGTGTTCCTGGCCGGCGGCACGCTCTACAAGGTCAACCGGAGTACCGGTGACCTGTCGGCGACGGACTGGCTCAACGGTGCACCGACCGCGACGTTCACCGTGCGCAGCGGCCCAACCGTCGACGGCACCGACTGGCGCGCCAAGGCGGTGTTCCTCGCCCCCTGAGCGGTGCAAGGAGGGGGCCCCGCTTAACGCTTTCGGTAGAGGCGGGGGCCCCGCTTAACACCCACCTGTTAAGCGGGGCCCCCGCCTTGCGGGCCGGCCGGTCGGGCTGGCACGATCGGGTGAGTCAGCCGAGAGGTGGAAGGGGGTGTGGTGATGTCCGTTCTCAACAATCCCGCGCCCCGCGTTCCCCGCTGACCCTCGCACTCCGCCGGGGCGCATCCCCATCGGAGGAAGCATCGTGAGTGCACACGTCCACTGCGTGACCGTGGAGTCCGACGACCCGTACGCCCTGGCCGGATGGTGGGGCCGCGTGCTCGACCGCGAGCGGCACGCCGACGACCACCCGGGTGACCCGGAGGCGGTCCTCGTCTCGCCCGACGGGCACGGCCCCGACCTGCTCTTCGTCGAGGTGGGTGAGCGCCACGGCAAGGGCGCGTTCCACCTCGACCTCCAGCCGGCCGAGGGTACCCGGGACACCGAGGTCGTCCGGCTGCGCGAACTCGGCGCGACGCTTGTCGCCGACCGGCGCCGACCGGACGGCAGCGGCTGGGTGGTGCTCGCCGACCTGGAGGGCAACGAGTTCTGCGTGTGCCGCTCCACGGCGGAACGCGCCGCGTCGGCCTGACCCGGAAACGGCGCCGGGCCGCGTCGGCCTGACCCGGAAACGGCGCCGCGCCGCGTCGGCCTGACCCGGAAACGGCGCCGGGGCCCCCCCCCCCGCGGGGGGCCCGCGCGCCCCGGCGGGTGACTGTGGGGGAAGTGACGGGTAACGGTGTCAACCC
>NZ_JBNCLA010000012.1:97424-177688 GCF_049841835.1 Micromonospora sp. DT227
GGCCCGCGCCGCCCCCACCCCAACCGCCCCCCGCCCCGCCGCCCCACCCCCCCCAACCGCCCCCGGCCCCCCGCCAGGGGGGGGGCCCCGGCGCTCCGAGCGGGATCAGTCGGGGATCAGTCCTGCTTCTCGATCTCACCGCGCATGTTGACGAACTCCGACTGGAGCTCGGACACGGACTTGAAGTAGACGACCACCATGCCGAGGCTGCCCTTGTCGGACCAGATGCAGACACCGACCGGGATGTCCTGGGCCTTGCCGTCGCCGCACTTGGCGTCGCCGCCGAGCGGGCCGGCGTCGACCGTCTTGAACTCCTTGGTGCCCAGGTCCGGGGTGACCGCGGCGATGGCGTCCGCCATCTCCTTCTTCGGGTCGGCGATGACGCCGGAGACGGCGACGATCATGACCAGGTCCTTCTTGGCCGGGTCGCCGTAGAACGCGCCCGCCGTGCTGGTCGCGTTCGGCACGTCCTTGCCGAGCTCGGACTTCATCTGGAGCGCGGTCGACTGGAGCTGCGGCTCGGTCGCCTTCGGCCGGCCGCCCAGCGTCGTCGGCTCGACGACCCGGGTCTTGGTGGCGGTGACGACGTCCTTGACGTCGTCACCGGCGGCGAGCCAGAAGGCGACGCCGCCGCCGACGCAGAGCACCAGCACCACGGCCAGGACGATCAGCAGGATCTTGCCGACCCCGAACTTCTTCTTCGGCGGGACCGGGGCGCCGAACTGGTCGCCGCCGTACTGCGGCTGCTGCGGGTAGTCACCGCCGTACTGCTGCTGCGGCGCCGGCGGGTGCTCACCGCCGTACTGCTGCGGCGGCTGGTAGCCACCCGGCTGTGCGGAGGGGGAGGGGTTGTGGCCGGGGTAGGGATTGGACGGCGGCTGGGACATGAAGGCAGCTCCTGTGAAGATTCTGGACGCGTGATGGTAGCCAGAGCCGCCGACACCCTGCCGTCCGGTCCGGGGCGGTGTGATCAAACCGGAACCGTCCCGTGACCGGCCCCGGAACGCCGATCGCGGTGCCCGCACCGTCCGGAACGGACGACGCGGGCACCGCGATCGATGCGTGGAACGGTCAGCGCAGGCTGGCCACACCGCGCGGCAGGAACCGCCGGCCGGTCACCCGCTCGGAGGTGCCGGTCCGGTCCAGGTACGGCGTGACGCCGCCCAGGTGGAACGGCCAGCCGGCGCCGAGGATCATGCACAGGTCGATGTCCTGTGCCTCGGCGACCACACCCTCGTCGAGCATCAGCCCGATCTCCTGCGCCAGCGCGTCGAGCGCGTTCTGCCGCACCTGCTCGGCGGTGAGCGGCTGGTCGCCGACCACGAGCAGCTTGGCGACCTCCTCGTTGACCTGGTCGTCGACCACGATCGGCTGGCCGGAGTCGGCGATCCGCTTGAGGTTCTCGCTGACCGTGAACCGCTCCGGGAACGCCTCGTGCAGGGTGCCGCCCACGTGGTACGCCACCGCCGGCCCGACGAGCTGGAGCAGCGCGAGCGGGCGCATCGGCAGGCCCAGCGGGTCCAGCGCGCTGTCCGCGACGTCCAGCGGGGTGCCGGCGTCGACGGCGGCGAAGACGGTGCCGAGGAAGCGGGTCAGCAGCCGGTTCACCACGAACGCCGGGGCGTCCTTGACCAGCACCGACGACTTCTTGAGCTGCTTGCCGACCGCGAACGCGGTGGCCAGCGTGGCGTCGTCGGTGCGCTCGCCGCGGACGATCTCCAGCAGCGGCAGCACCGCCACCGGGTTGAAGAAGTGGAAGCCGACGACCCGCTCCGGGTGCTCCAGGTCGGCCGCCATCTCGGTGATCGACAGGGAGCTGGTGTTGGTGGCGAGCACCGCCTCCGGCGCGACGATCTTCTCCAGCTCGGCCCAGACCTGCTTCTTGACGCCCAGGTCCTCGAATACGGCCTCGATGACGAAGTCGGCGTCGGCGAACACCGACTTGTCGACCGAGCCGGACACCAGGCCGTACAGCTTGGCGGCGGTGCCCTTGTCCATCCGGCCCTTGCTCACGGCCTTCTCGACCTGGGTGTGCACGTAGGCCACGCCCTGGTCCACCCGGGCCTGATCAAGGTCGGTCAGCACCACCGGCACCTGGAGCCGGCGGGCGAACAGCAGCGCGAGCTGGCTGGCCATCAGGCCGGCGCCGACGATGCCCACCTTGGTCACCGGCCGGGCCAGGCCCTTGTCCGGCGCGCCGGCCGGGCGCTTGGCCCGCCGCTGCACCAGGTCGAACGCGTACAGGCCGCTGCGCAGCTCCTCGGAGAAGACCAGGTCGGCGAGCGCCTCGTCCTCCGCCGCGGTGCCGGCCGCGAAGTCCGCGTCCTTCGCGGTCTCCAGCAGGTCCAACGCCTTGTACGCGGCCGGGACCGCGCCGTGCAGCCGCTGGTCGAGGGTCTGCCGGGCGAAGTAGAGCACGCCCGCCCACATGTCCTTGTCGACCTCGGGGCGGGTCACGGTGACCTCGCCCCGGACCACGCCGGCGGCCCATTCGAGCGACTGCTCCAGGAAGTCGGCCGGCTCCAGCAGCACGTCCGCGATGCCCATCTCGGCCGCCTGCTTCGGCTTGAGCATCCGGTTCTGCATCAGCGGGTTCTGCAGGATCACCTGGGTGGCGGCGGGAATGCCGATCAGGTTCGGCAGGAGCTGGGTGCCGCCCCAGCCGGGCACCAGGCCGAGCGAGACCTCGGGCAGCGCCAGCGCCGCCGCGCCGGCCGACAGCGTCCGGTAGTGGCAGTGCAGCGCCAGCTCCAGGCCGCCGCCCATGGCCGCGCCGTTGACGAACGCGAACGTCGGGACGTCGCTGTCCTTGAGCCGGGCGAAGACCCGGTGGCCGAGCCGGCCGACCTCCAGCGCCTGCTCGCGGTTCTCCAGCTGGGGCAGGCTGGTGATGTCCGCGCCCACGCAGAAGATGTACGGCTTGCCGGTGACCGCGACGAACGCCGGGTTCGCCGCCAGGGCGGCGGTGATCGCCTCGTCCAGGCTGGTCAGGCCGCCCGGACCGAAGCTGTTCGGCTTGGTGTGGTCGAAGCCGTTGTCGAGGGTGATCAGGGCGGCCGGGCGGTCCAGCCCCGGTACGGCCACCTGACGCAGCAGCGCCCTGGTGACGACCTCGTTCGGTGCCGCGAGCGCGCTCACTTGTCCTCACCCTTCCAGTTCGGGTTCTCCCAGATGACCGTGCCGCCCATGCCGATGCCGATGCACATGGCGGTGACGCCGTAGCGGACCTCGGGGTGCTCGGCGAACTGCCGGGCGAGCTGGGTCATCAGTCGCACGCCGGAGGACGCGAGCGGGTGCCCGATGGCGATCGCGCCACCCCAGGCGTTGACCCGGGGGTCGTCGTCGGCGATGCCGAAGTGGTCGAGGAACGCGAGCACCTGCACCGCGAACGCCTCGTTCAGCTCGAACAGGCCGATGTCGTCGATGCTCAGGCCGGCGATGCGCAGCGCCTTCTCGGTGGAGGGGATCGGGCCGACGCCCATCACCTCGGGCTCGACGCCCACGAAGCCGTACGACACCAGCCGCATGCCGACCGGCAGGCCCAGCTCGCGGGCGGTCTCCTCGGCGACCAGCAGCGCGGCGGTGGCGCCGTCGTTCAGGCCGGCCGCGTTGCCCGCGGTGACCTTGCCGTGCGGGCGGAACGGGGTCTTCAGGCCGGCCAACTTCTCCAGTGAGGTGTCCCGCGGCGCCTCGTCCACGGTCGCCAGGCCCCAGCCACCGTCGGCGTCCCGGATGGCCACCGGCACCAGGTCGCCCTGGAGCTTGCCGTTGGCGTACGCCTTGGCGGTCTTCTGCTGCGAGGCGAGCGCGAACGCGTCGGTGCGCTCCTTGGTGATGTGCGGGACCCAGTCGTGGAGGTTCTCCGCGGTGGCGCCCATCACCAGGGCGGACGGGTCGACCAGCTTCTCCGCGACGATCCGCGGGTTGGGGTCGACACCCTCGCCCATCGGGTGGCGGCCCATGTGCTCCACGCCGCCGGCGATGGCCACGTCGTACGCGCCCACGGCGATGCCGGAGGCCACGGTGGTGACGGCGGTCATCGCGCCCGCGCACATCCGGTCGATGGCGAAGCCGGGCACGGTCTTGGGCAGGCCGGACAGCAGGGCGGCGGTGCGGCCGATGGTCAGGCCCTGGTCGCCGATCTGGGTGGTGGCGGCGATCGCCACCTCCTCCACCTTCTCCGGCGGCAGCTGCGGGTTGCGGCGCATCAGCTCGCGGATGCAGCGGATCACCAGGTCGTCGGCGCGGGTGTTGGCGTACATCCCACCCGCCTTGCCGAACGGCGTTCGGACGCCGTCGACGAAGACGACATCTCGGACTTCACGGGGCACTTGGAGCCTCCCTCGGCACTGGCCATTTCTCCGGATGCTACTCGCCAGTAACCAGTGGCGTCACCACCCCCCGTGTGGCCCACCTCACAACCCGCGTCGGGCCGGCTCAGGACGCCGGGGTGCGCAACGCCTCGGTGAGCGCCGGCAGGAGCAGGCCGAGCTGCCACTCGCGGGCACCCAGCGTGCGCAGGGTCTCCGCCACCGTGTCGTCGGTGATCTCCTCCGGCGGCTGCCAGGCCAACCGGCGGATCGAGTCCGGCGCGATCAGGTTCTCCGCCGGCAGCCGGTGCGCCGACGCGGTGCCGACCACCACCTCCCGGCAGCGGGCCAGCCGACCCGCCGCGACCGGGTCGCGCTCCGCCCACCGGTGCGGTGGCGGCGGGCCCTCCACCGTCGGACTCACCGGCAACGCGTCGTCCGGCAGTTGGCGTGCGTCGTCCAACGCCGCCAACCAGGTACGCGCCAGCCGGCGCACCGAGCGACCACCGAACCCGGGCAGGGTCAGCAGCGTCTTCTCGTCCTTCGGGTCCAGCTCGGCCGCCGCCACGATGGCCGAGTCGGGCAGCACCCGCCCCGGCGCGGCGTCCCGACGGGCGGCGATCTGGTCCCGCGCGTACCAGAGGGAACGCACCCGGGCCTGGGCGCGGGCGCCGCGGACCCGGTGGATGCCGGACGTGCGCCGCCACGGCTCGGCGCGGACCCGGGGCGGGCGGGCGCCGTTGCGCACCAGCGCGGCGAACTCCTCCGCCGCCCAGCCGGACTTGCCCTGCCTGTCGAGTTCGGCGTCGAGCGCGTCGCGCAGGTCGACAAGCAACTCCACGTCCAGGGCCGCGTACGTCAGCCAGGACTCCGGCAGCGGCCGGCTGGACCAGTCGGCGGCGGAGTGGTGCTTCTCCAGGCTGAAGCCGAGCAGCTGTTCGGTCAGCGCGGCCAGGCCGACCCGCTCGAAACCAGCCAGCCGGGCGGCCAGTTCGGTGTCGAACAGCCGGCGCGGGCGCAGCTCCAACTCGGCCAGGCAGGCGAGATCCTGGCTGGCGGCGTGCAGCACCCACTCCGCCTCGGCGATCGCCGCGTCGAGCGCGGACAGGTCGGGCAGCGGCAGCGGGTCGATCAACGTGGTGCCGGCGCCGGCCCGGCGCAGCTGCACCAGGTAGGCCCGCTGGCTGTAGCGGTAGCCGGAGGCGCGTTCGGCGTCCAGGGCCACCGGGCCGGTGCCGGCCGCGAAGCGGGCCACGACCGCGTCCAGCTCACTGGGGGTGGCCACCGGCGCGGGGGTGCCGTCGCGCGGGGCGGTCAGCGGAACGGCTGCGCTCGCGTCGGTCTCGGTCCCCGCGCCCGCCGGCTCCGGCACGGCCGTCGACGGATGCGGAGACACCTCTCCCGTACGGCTTTCGGCGGCCCGACGGCGCAGGGGTGGTTCGTCGGTCACCTGACAACCCTAGTAGGCCGGACGATCCGGTGCGCGCAGCCGGTCCGTTGCGTGTCGACGAGATGTCCCCCAGGTGTCCGGAACGCGCCGGGTTGCGCGGGGGTGAGAGGGTCGGACATCGGGGAAGACAAACCCCGTTCCCGCCGGTACGGTCCATCGAGCCGTGGGCGGCGCGGGGGCGGCCGGGTAACGGTCGGCGCGCCGGCGGAGCCGGCGGGGGAGGACAGGCGATCATGGCAGGCGGGTACGAAACCGGCGACGGCGTGCCGGGGCAGGGCGGCGACGGAACGGCCGACCGGCCGGGGCCACTGCCGCCACGCATCGCTCCGCCCGGCCGGGCGGCCCCGTTCCCCGGCGCGCCCACCGGCCCCGAATTTTTCTCCGGGGGCGTCGCCGCACCGGAACCACCGGCCCGGGGCACTGCCGCGCCCGGCTCGACCTGGGACGCCGCGCCCGGTCCGGCCTGGGACGCCGCCGCGCCCGACCCGGGTCGGGGCGTTGCCACGCCGGATTCGGCCTGGGGCGGCGGGGCGGGCCACGCCGGTCACCCGCCGTTCGGCGGGGCGTCCGCGGCATCGCCCGTGCCGACCCAGCCGAATGCCGGTTCGGCCTGGTCGGGCCAGCCCGCCGCGGGGTCGGCCTACCCGTCTCGACCGGCCCCGGCCGCGCCGTCGACCGGTCAGCCGCCGTCCGGTCCGGCATATCCGGGTCAACCGGTCTCCGGTCCGGCGTATCCGGGTCAACCGGTCTCCGGTCCGGCGTATCCGGGTCAACCGGTCTCCGGTCCGGCGTATCCGGGTCAGCCGGTGTCGAGCCCGGGTCAGCCGACGTCGAGCCCGGCGTTCCCGGGTCAGTCGCCGTCCGGTCCGGGATATCCGGGTCAGCCGACGTCGAGCCCGGCGTTCCCGGGCCAGTCGCCGTCCGGTCCGGCGTCTCCCGGTCAGCCGACGTCCGGTCCGGCGTTCCCCGGTCAGCCGTCGTCCGGGCCGGCCTGGCCGGGTCAGTCGGGCTCCGGGTCGGCCTGGCCCGGTCAGCCCACACCGGGGTCGGCGTATCCGGCCGGCGTGTCCGGCCAGACCGGATTCGGCGGGTCGCCGCTCGCCGGTGGCCCCGACCCCGCCCGCCGCCGGGGCCGGCTGCCGGTGGTGGCGCTCGTGCTGGCCGGTGTGCTGGCCGTGGTCACCGGCGTGCAGGCGTACCAGATCCACCGGCTCGACGACCGACTCGCCGCCGCCGACCGGCGGACGGCCGAGGCCCAGGGCGCGGACGCCCGCCGGCTCGACGGGCTGGAGCAGCGCGCCGGAAGCCTGGAGAAGCAGGCCGGCGCCGCGTTCAATCCCGAAGCGGTGGCGAGCGCGGTGCTGCCCAGCGTGTTCCGGGTCCGGGCCGGCCAGTTCACCGGCACGGCGTTCGCGGTCGGCAAGGCGCCGGCCGGCGGTGGCACCACGCTGCTCACCAACTTCCACGTGGTGGAGTCGGTCTTCGCCGCAGGCGAGCGCAAGGTGTTCCTGGAGCGCACCGACCAGCGGTTCGAGGCGACCATCATCGACACCGACAAGGAAAAGGACCTGGCGCAGTTGCGCACCACCGCGACGTTCGGCGGCCTGGTCGCGGCCCGGACGCCGGTGAAGTCCGGCCAGCAGATCGTGGTGGTCGGTGCCCCGCTCGGCCTGCAGGACAGCGTCACCACCGGGGTGGTGAGCGCGTTCCGCAAGGACGAGGGAGGCTCCGGCCCGGTGATCCAGTTCGACGCGCCGATCAATCCCGGCAACTCCGGCGGTCCGGTGATCAACGGGTCGAAGGAGGTCGTCGGCATCGCCACGGCCAAGGCCCGTGACGCCGAGGGCATCGGGCTGGCGGTGCCGATCAAGACCGCCTGCGACCGCTTCAAACTCTGCTGAGTCGCGGCTCAGCGCGGCGCGCGCCGTGCGGGTGTGGCCCCGACCACGCCCCGTCGACCCCGGCCCACCGGGCCACCCCGCGGGGACCAGCACAACTGGAGGAACGACATGTCCCAGCCACCCACCGGAGCGGAGGGCCACCCGCCCCAGCCGCCGGGCGGCACGGTCTACGGCAACCCGTACGGGAGCCAGCCCTCGCCCCCGCCGTACGGCCCGGCGCACCCCGACCCCACCCGGCCCCAGCCGCCCGTGTCCGGCCCCGGCGACCACGGTTCCGGCGCACCCGGCCCGGGCGCGTACGGTTCCGGCGGGTACGGCGCGGGCGGTCCCGCCCCGGGCGGGACCGGTCCCGGTGCCTACGCGCCGGGCGCCGCCCCCGTCCCGGCGCAGCCGATGTCCGCGCCGCCGGTCTCCGGCGCCGGCTACCCCCCGCAGCCGATGTCGGCGCCGCCCGTCTCCGGGCCGGGGTTCGGCCCGCAGCCCGTCTCCGGTCCCGGGTTCGGCCCCCAGCCGATGTCCGGGCCGCCCGGCGCCGCGCCCCCGTACGGCCCGGCCGGTTACGGCACGCCGACGGGTGCGCCGGCCGGCGGTGGCCGGGGCCGGGGCCGGACCACGCTGATCCTCGCCCTCGTCGCCGGGCTGCTCCTCGTCCTCGGCGGCGTGATGACCGGTCTCTACGTCACCACCAACGGCAAGCTGACCAGCGCCGAGCGGCAGGTCAGTCAGCGTGACGGCACCATCTCGGCGAACCAGCGGGAGATCGAGAAGCTCAAGGGTGAGGTCAAGGCGGTGCAGGAGCGCCTGGCCGACACCGAGCAGGACCTGACCGGCACCAAGAACGATCGGGACGAGCAGGCCCGGCAGAAGAAGGTCATCGCGAACTGCCTGGACAAGCTGACCACCGCCATCACCGCGGCGTCTCGTGGCGACAAGGCGGGCTTCGAGGCGGCCAACAAGGGTCTCGACAAGATCTGCGACGAGGCCGAGAACTACCTCTGAGCCCCACCCACCTGATCGATCATGAAGTTGGCGGCCGTCCGGATCTCCGGAACGGCCGCCAACTTCATGGTCAACAGAGCTGGCCGAAGGGCCGGGTCAGGCGGCGCCGGCGGGGCGGCGGATGGGCAGCGCGGTGACGCCCGGTGGGGGCAGACCGGCTGTCGAGGCCAGCAATGTGCACCAGCCGAGCAGGTGCGGCCCCAGGTCGGCGCGGAGCGGCGTCCAGGAGGCGCGGATCTCGATGTCGCCGGCGGCGGGTGGCCCGGCCAGCTCACCGAACCGGGTGGAGAGCGTCTGGGTGACCGTGCCGCCGATCGCCCGGTGCCCGGCGCCCTGCGCGTCCAGCGCGTCGGTCAGCCAGGTCCAGCCCACGCCGGGCAGCAGCGGGTCGCTGGCCAGGTCGACCTCCAGCTCGGCGGTGACGTACGTGACCAGGCGCAGCGTGCCCTGCCAGGCCTCGTGCCCGGCCGGGTCGTGCAGCAGGATCAGCCGGCCACTGGCGATCTCGTCGTCGCCGCGCATGACCGCCGCGGAGAGGGCGAACGCGTACGGGGCCAGCCGCTGCGGAGCGCCGACCTCCTCCAGCAGGATCTCCGGCCGGGGTGTGGCCGACCGCAGTCCCGCGACCGCGCGGGCGAACGTTTCCGGGAGCGCGATCGGGGGGGCCATGCCGGCAGCCTATGCCGCCTCCGCCGCGCGGTGGGTGACGCCGCGCCGGGCGCGTCGCGGACCCGGGTGTTAAGCGGGGCCCCCTCCTCTACCGGATGCGTTAAGCGGGGGCCCCTCCTTTCACGTCACATGTGGGGGCGGGGGCGTGAGGGTGGGCGGGGGGCGTGGCACGATTGCGGCGATGACCACCGACACCACGGGCACTGCCGCCCGAGACGGAGAACCCCGCCGCGGCGGGCCGGCCGACTCGCCGTTCGTGCGCGCCTGCCGGCGCGAGCCGGTCCCGCACACCCCGGTCTGGTTCATGCGCCAGGCCGGCCGGTCCCTGCCGGAGTACCGCGAGATCCGGGCCAGCGTGCCGATGCTGGAGTCGTGCCGCCGCCCCGAGCTGGTCACCGAGATCACCCTCCAGCCGGTCCGCCGGCACGGGGTGGACGCGGCGATCCTGTTCAGCGACATCGTGGTGCCGGTGGCGGCGGCCGGGATCGACCTGGACATCGTGCCCGGAACCGGGCCGGTGGTGGCCGAACCGGTGCGCACCGCCGCCGACGTGGAGCGGATCACCCCGATCGGCCGCGACGAGGTGTCCTACGTGGACGAGGCGGTCCGGCTGCTCGTCGCGGAGCTGGGCGACACCCCGCTGATCGGCTTCGCCGGCGCGCCGTTCACGCTGGCCAGCTACCTGGTCGAGGGCGGGCCGTCGCGGACCCACGCGAAGACCAAGGCGCTGATGTACGGTGACCCCGACCTGTGGCACACGCTCTGCGGCCGGCTGGCCGACGTGACGCTGTCGTTCCTGCGGGTGCAGATCGAGGCGGGCGTCTCCGCCGTGCAGCTCTTCGACTCATGGGCCGGCGCGCTCTCCGAGGCCGACTACCGCCGCTTCGTGCTGCCCCACTCGGCGTACGTGCTGGGTGGCCTGGAAGCCGCCGGCGTGCCGCGCATCCACTTCGGGGTGGGCACCGGCGAGCTGCTCGCCGCGATGGGCGAGGCCGGCGCCGACGTGGTCGGCGTCGACTGGCGTACGCCGCTTGACGTCGCCACCGGCCGGATCGGGCCGGACAAGGCGGTGCAGGGCAACCTCGACCCGACCGTGCTGCTCGCACCCTGGCCGGTGGTCGAGGCCGAGGTGCGGCGCATCGTCGAGCAGGGCCGCGCCGCGCCCGGCCACGTGTTCAACCTCGGCCACGGCGTCCTGCCGGAGACCGACCCCGACGTGCTGACCCGGGTGGTCGCGCTGGTGCACGAGCTGTCCGCGCGACCGGCCCGCTAGGGGGAGCCGTGGCGCGGCCGTGGCGGGTGGCGATCGTCGGTGGCGGGATCACCGGGCTGGCCGCCGCCGTCCGGTTGCGCGACCGCGCCCCCGTCGGCATCGAGATCACCGTGTACGAGCAGTCCGGCCGCCTCGGCGGCAAGCTGCGCACGGGTGAGCTGGCCGGCGGGCCGGTCGAGTTCGGGGCCGAGTCGTTCCTGATGCGCGACCCGGCCGGCGGGGAGTCGGCCGCGGTGACCCTCGCGCGCCGCCTCGACCTGGCCGCGCAGCTCGTGCACCCGACCGTCGGGCAGGCTGCCCTGCTCGTCGACGGCGGGCTGCGCCCGGTGCCGGGCGGCACGCTCGTCGGCGTACCCGGGGATCTGGCGAAGGTGGCGGCGGTGGCCCGGCCGGCGGCGGACGCCGACCGGGACGCGGGCCGCCCGCTGCTGGCCCCCGGCGAGGACCTCGCGGTCGGCCGGCTGGTCCGGGAGCGGCTCGGCGACGCCGTGGTGGACCGGCTGGTCGACCCGATGCTCGGCGGCGTGTACGCGGGCCGCGCCGACGACCTCTCCCTGGTCACCACCATGCCGGCGCTGGCCCGTGCGGCCCGTCGGGAGCACACGCTCGTCGGTGCGGTACGCGCCGCGCAGGCCGCCGCGCCGCGCGCGCCCGGCGCCCCGGTCTTCGGCACCCTGGCCGGCGGGCTGAGCACGCTCGTCGAGGCGGCGGCGCGGGCCAGCGGGGCGACGATCCGCCGGGACGCGGCGGTACGGGAGCTGCGCCGCACCCCGGACGGCTGGCGGCTCACCGTCGGCCCGACCCGGGACTCCGAGCTGGTGGACGCCGACGCGGTGGTGCTGGCGGTGCCGGCCCGGCCGGCGGCCCGGCTGCTGGCTGGCGAGGCGCCCGAGGTGGCGGCGACCGTCGGCGCGCTCGACTACGCCAGCGTCGCGCTGGTCACGCTCGCGCTGCCCGCGCCGGAGCTGCCGGAGCTGTCCGGGTTCCTGGTGCCGGCCGGCGAGGGCCTGCTGATCAAGGCGGCCACGTTCTTCACCACCAAGTGGGGGCACCTGCGCCGGCCCGACGGGTTGGCGCTGGTGCGCGCCTCGGTCGGCCGCTACGGCGACGAGACCTCGCTCCAGCTCACCGACGACGACCTGGCCGCCACCGTACGCCGGGAGCTGTCGGCGGCGCTGGGCACGGCGCTGCCCGACCCGGTGGCCCGGCACGTGCAGCGGTGGGGCGGCGCGCTGCCGCAGTACCCGCCCGGGCACACCGGCCGGGTGGCCGGGGCACGGGCGGCGTTGCGCGCCGCGCACCCGACGCTGACGCTGGCCGGGGCCGGCTACGACGGGGTCGGCATTCCGGTCTGCGTCCGCTCCGGCGAGACGGCGGCCGAAGAGATCATCACAGCACTGGGAGGATCGGCGACATGACCGAGCAGACCAACGCGGCCCGGCTGCGGGAGCTGAACGAGACCATCCGCTACACCATGTGGTCGGTGTACCGGGCGTCGAGCCCGTTGCCGTCGCTGCGGGAGAACGTCGTCGACGAGGTCGAGTCGCTCTTCACGGAGCTGGCCGGCAAGGACGTCACGGTCCGGGGCACGTACGACGTGGCCGGGTTGCGCGCCGACGCCGACCTGATGATCTGGTGGCACTCGTCGTCGAGCGACGCGCTCCAGGACGCGTACCTGCGGTTCCGCCGCACCACGCTGGGCCGGGCGCTCACCCCGGTCTGGTCGCAGATGGCGCTGCACCGGCCGGCCGAGTTCAACCGCAGCCACATCCCGGCGTTCCTGGCCGACGAGCAGCCGCGCGCCTACCTCTGCGTCTACCCGTTCGTCCGCTCGTACGAGTGGTACCTGCTGCCCGAGGGGGAGCGGCGGGAGCTGCTGGCCGAGCACGGGAAGATGGCCCGCGGCTACCCGGACGTGCGGGCCAACACGGTCGCCTCGTTCGCGCTCGGCGACTACGAGTGGATGCTGGCGTTCGAGGCCGACGAGCTGCACCGCATCGTCGACCTGATGCGCGACCTGCGGGCGTCCCGGGCCCGGCGACACGTCCGCGAGGAGATCCCCTTCTACACCGGCCGCCGCCGCCCCGTCGCCGACATCGTCACCTGCCTGGTGTGAAAGGAGGGGCCCCCTTTTAACGCCTGCGGTAGAGAAGGGGCCCCCTCTCACACCGGAGTGTTAAAAGGGGGCCCCTCCTTGCCGGCCGGCCGGGGTCAGGCTGGCGGCCTGGCGGTCAGGCGGTCGTCGTGCAGGAGAGGATCCCGGGCACCGGGTTGGTCCCGCTCGACGAGCCGGTGAAGCCGAACGAGGTGCTGGCCCCCGGGGCGAGCGCGCCGTTGTAGGCCGCGTTGCGTGCGGTGACAAGCGTTCCGCTCGTGGTGACCGTGGCGTTCCACGCCGAGGTGACCTGCTGGCCGTTCTGGTAGTTCCAGCTCACCGACCAGCCGCGGATCGCACCGCCGCCGTTGGTGACCTTCACCTCGGCCTGGAAGCCGCCGCCCCACTGACCGGTGACCTGGTAGGTCGCGGTGCAGCCCCCGGCCGGGTTCGGCGTCGTCGGTCCACCGGTGGGGGTGGCGGTCGGCGACGTGGTCGGGCTGGTCGTCGGCGACGCGGTCGGCGAGGTGGTGGGGGAGGCGGTCGGCGACGGGCCGCTGCCGCCGAAGTCGACGTCGCTGCACAGGTAGTAGGACTGGTCCAGGTGGCTGGCCTGCCAGATGGTGTAGACGATGTGCCGGCCGGTCCGGCCCGGCGCGTTCGCCGGCACCTGGATCGACACGCCCGACGTCTCGGGCGTCCACTGGCTGGCCGGGGTGTTGCCGATCTGGCCGACCTGCTCCAGGTCGCTCCAGCGCAGCGGCGAGGTCAGCGCGTTGAAGCCCTGCTTGGTCACGTACACCCGGATGTAGTCGGCGCCGTGGCTGGCCTGGTCGTACAGCTTGATCCGGAAGTTGTTGGAGATCGGCGTGGTCTTCCAGGCGCCGACCGTGTCGAGCGCGTTGTAGCGGCCGCTGGAGGTGCGCCCTCCGCTGCACAGCTGGCCGTCCGGGATGGCGCCCTGGTGGTTGCCGGCGACGCCCTCACGGAACAGGCCGTTCCAGTTCCACATGGCGGCCGGGTCGGCCTGCCAGGCCTGCCAGCACATCGGGTCCTGGGTGGCCATCGCCGGGTTCTGGAAGTCGCTGCCCCAGCGCTGCCAGCAGCCGTAGTTGCGCGAGGCCGGGTCGACCACCGATCCGTGCGCCGAGGCCGGGCCGGAGAACGCGGTGGTGAGCAGCGCCGCGACGACCGCGCAGACGCCGAGGATCGCCGCGCCGAGCGGTATGCGGCGACGGTACGGAGTGGACATGGGAAGCCTCCGGGGGTGGGGTGTCGGTGCACGACGCCCGGACTGTGGGGAGTTGCCCTCTCCCGCGTGGCGGCTCGACCCGCACGCTGCCACAGAAAACGATACACGTCAATTAGTTGGGATTCCGGCGCATCGGGGTGTGCGGGATGCCGTCCTCGACGTAACCGGGCCCGCTGACCGTGAAGCCGTGGCCGGCGTAGAGACCCACCAGGTGCGTCTGCGCCTCCAGCACGCACGGCCGTTCACCCACCACGGCCAGCGCCTCGGTCAGCAGCGCGCCGGCCAGGCCCGCGCCCCGGGCCGCCGGCGCCACCACCACCCGGCCGATCCGCGCCACGCCGTCGGGGTCGGCCAGGATCCGCAGGTACGCCGCGACGGCGCCGTCGCGGGCCAGCCAGAGATGGCGCGTGCCGGGCTCGACGTCCCGACCGTCCAGCTCCGGGTACGCGCAGGACTGCTCCACCACGAACACGTCGATGCGCAGCCGGAGCAGGTCGTGGAACGTACGGGTGTCCAGCTCGGCGAAGCCGGCCTGGTGGAACTCGACGGACATGCCGCCAGGTTAGGCCGCGGTCCGCCGGTGATCCACGCCGGTCCGACCCGCCGGGCCGGCGGTCAGCGCGCCGCCGCCCGCAGGTCGGCTCCGGTGGCGACGGCGGCCCGGTCGAACCAGGTCGCGGTGGCGGCGGTCGAGCGCGTCCACACCCCCACGCACTGGGTCACCCGCCCCCGGTGCAGACAGCCGTAGCGGTGCGGGAAACGGGTGCCGTCGGGCAGCGTCATGGTGGCGGCGACCGCGCGGCCCGACACGCCCACCCCGGCGGGCAGGTCGACGGCGGAGTGCCCGGCGGTCACCTGCCCGTCCTCCTCGTCCCGGTCGCACGCCGCCAGCACCTCGAAGATCCGGCGTACGGCGTCGGCGGCCACCGTCGCGTCCGGGTAGACCACGGTCTCCTGGGCCAGCTCGACGAACTCCTCCGGCGGAGCGCCCTTCGGTGTGCCGAAGACCCGGGTGGAGGCCACCAGCCTGCGGTCGAGCAGCGGCAGCGGCCGGCCGCAGGCGATCCCGTCCGAGTCGAGCCGCTCGCTGGCGTGCTCGGGCTTCTCGGCCAGGCCGGCGAGGCTGCCGGTGGCGGCATGCCGGTCCCGCAGCGCGAGAGCGACGCCGCCGTCGGTGGGCGCCGGTGCGGCGAGAGCCGGTGCGGCGTCGGCCGGCCCGCTCGGAGCGGGAGTCGGGGCGGAGGTCGGGGCGCAGCCGGCCAGCGTGGCGAGGATCGCCGTCGCGGCGATCATCCGTCGGTTCACCGGAGGATGCTAGCCGTCGATGAACGCGGGCCGCCGCACCGGACAGCCGGCAGTGTGGGCGGGCTGGCCGGCCGGTCGCGTGGCCGTGGCGTTAGCGGTAGCCGTGCCGCCCGGTCGTGCAGGTCGCGGGGTGGCTGTTTCGGCGCGAGCCGGCCCGCCGGCGTGGCGGACGCCCGGCTCCCGGGTCGGGCCGTCCGGTCAGGCGGGACGGGCGCCGACCGCGTCGCGGATCTCGGCGCCCTGGTCGCCCTCGACCGCGCGGGCGCAGTGGGCGCAGCAGAAGAAGCGGCCGGAGACCTCGACGCCGTGTCCGACGATCTTGATCTGACAGTGTTCGCAGATCGGTGCCATCTTGTGCACCGCGCACTCGAAGCAGTCGAACGTGTGCCGGGCCCCGTCGACCGTGCGCACCTCGAACGCCATCCAGTAGTCGTTGCCGCAGACCTCACAGGCAGCCATACGAAACCCCCCGAAAACGGACTTGTGATCCCAGGGTCGGGCAACGGACGTGCCGGAGCGACCGGAACGGCGAACCCGGGCCGGCCCCGACGGCGTGTCGCTGCCGGCGTGTCGCGCGTTGACCCGGGTGGACGGCGAGAATCAGGAGGAACCGCGCCGGGACGGCACCCGGACCGTGACCGTACGGCTCGGCCCGGGTGAGTACCGCTTCCGCTACCTCGCCACCGGCGGCGTGTGGCTGGACGACGAGAGCGCCGACCGGGTCGACGAGGCCGGCAGACTGCTGCGCCTGTAGGGCCGCGCGGTCAGCCGCCGCTCGGCTCCAGCCGTACCGAGATCGAGTTGACGCAGTGCCGGGTGTCCTTAGGGGTGAAGCCCTCGCCCTCGAAGACGTGCCCCAGGTGGCTGTCGCAGCGCGCGCAGCGGATCTCCACCCGCCGCATGCCGAGCGTGTTGTCCGGGATCTCCTTGACCGCGCCGGGAATGGCGTCGTCGAAGCTGGGCCAGCCGCAGTGCGAATCGAACTTGTCGTCGCTGCGGAACAACTCGGCCCCGCAGGCCCGGCAGTGGTAGACGCCAGGGGTCTTGGTGTCGACGTACTCACCGGTCCAGGGCGCCTCGGTGCCGGCCTCGCGGAGCACCCGGAACTCCGCCGGGCTCAACCGGACCCGCCACTCGTCCTCGGTGCGGGGCAGTTCATTGTCGGAAAGACTCACCGCTCCACGGTACGTCGGCTGTCGGTGGCATCGCATATGGTCGCCTGATGGCGGGCAGCAGAAGCGCGGTCGAGGAGATCGAGGTCGCCGGCCGGGCCGTGCGGCTGAGCAGCCCGGGTCGGGTGATCTTCCCGCAGCACGGCTTCACCAAGGCGGACGTCTTCCACTACTACCTGGCGGTGGGCGAGGGCATCACCCGGGCCCTGCGGGACCGGCCCACCACCCTGCAACGCTTCCCCGAGGGCATCGAGGGGGAGATGTTCTTCCAGAAGCGGGTGCCCGCCCGTGGCGTACCCCCGTGGGTCCGCACCGCGGAGATCAGCTTCCCCAGCGGCCGGACGGCTCAGGAGCTGTGCCCGGCCGACCTGGCCCACGTGGCCTGGGCGGCGCAGATGGGCACCGTGGTGTTCCATCCCTGGCCGGTGCGGGCCGCCGACACCGACCGTCCCGACGAGCTGCGCATCGACCTCGACCCGCAGCCCGGCACCGACTTCGCCGACGCGGCGACCGCCGCCGGTGAGCTGCGCGGGGTGCTGGACGAGCTGGGCGTGCCGGGCTGGCCGAAGACCTCCGGCGGCCGGGGCGTGCACGTCTACCTGCGCATCCAGCCGCGCTGGACGTTCGTCGAGGTGCGCCGGGCCACCATCGCGCTGGCCCGGGAGCTGGAACGGCGCCGGCCCGAGCTGGTCACCACCGCCTGGTGGAAGGAGGAGCGGGGCCGCCGGGTCTTCGTCGACTTCAACCAGATGGCGCGGGACCGCACCATCGCGTGCGCGTACTCACTGCGGGCCAACGGGCGGGCCACCGTCTCCACCCCGGTCGACTGGGACGAGCTGCCCGAGGTCGACCCGGACGACTTCCACCTGGGCACGGTGCCGGCCCGGTTCGCCGAGCGGGGCGACCCGCACGCCGGCATCGACGACGCCCCGTGGGACATCACGCCGCTGCTGGAGTGGGCCGAGCGGGACGCCGCCGACGGTCTCGGTGACCTGCCGTACCCGCCGGAATACCCGAAGATGCCCGGCGAGCCGAAGCGGGTCCAGCCCTCCAAGGACCGGGACCGCCCGAAACCGTCCTGACCACCCCGTCCCTGCCCCGCATTCAGAGGAGCGCCCGGACGGACCTCCGGATGTGGTTCGGGCGGCGGTAGAGATCGGTGGCGGTGTAGATCCGGATACGCCAGCCCTGCTCGGCCAGCCAGTTCAGCCGGGAGCGGTCGTGGTGCAGGCGGTCGGGGTCGAGGTGGGAGCGGCCGTCGTACTCCACGCCGACGCGCTGCCGGCGGTAACCCAGGTCGAGCCGGTACACCGGCACGCCCTCCTCGTCCGGCACCCAGAGCTGCGGCTCCGGCGCGGGCAGCCCGGCGTCGATCAGCAGCAGGCGTAGCTGGCTCTCCTGCCGGCACTCCGCACGCGGATCGGCCAACTCGGCCAGCCGGCCGGCCTGGCGTACCCCGCGCAGCCCGGCGTGCCGGGTCACCTCCGCCAACAGGTCCGCCCGGCGGCACGCGCCCACCCGTAGGCACAGGTCCAGCACCGGGAGGGCGTCCGGCCGACGGAGCACCCGGGCCAGGTCGACGGCGCAGCGGGCGGCCGGTGCGCACGGCACCCCGGCGACCTCCACCGCGTCCCTGACCGGCAGGACGGTCTGATGAACGGCCACGCCCCGGATGCGCGGCACCGGGCCACCGGCCGGAACGACCACGTGCACCTTGTCGCCGGACACGGCACCGAAGCGGTGCAGCCGGGCACCGGTGTGGAACCCCGCCACGGCGTCGGGCGGCAACCGGCGGAAGAGCGCCCGCAGCCGGCCCGTCTCGTCGTCCGCGCGTCCGTAGACACCTCTCGACAGCCGGCCCAGACGCCCCGCCTCCACGCGGTGTCGCACCGCCCCGCGGCTCACCCCGCCGGCCCGCAACTCCTCGTACCGCCACACCCCGCCACCCTCCCGCGCCTCCCGTCCCCCCGTCCGCCCCTGTGGACAACCCCGCCCCCCGCCTCGTCGATCTAGCAGTTGTGGCACCTCACAAAAGCCGCATGAAGCGCATTCCATGGCACCACAACTCCAAGATCGACGAGGCGGGGTGGGGGCGGGGGTGGGCGGGGGTGGGGGTGGGGGTGGGGTAACGATCATGTAACGGGTGCGAACCTTTTCGTGGGGGTGGCGGGTCTTCCTGGTCATCGGCTCACCCGGGCCAGGGAAGGACGTCGGATGAAGCTGGTGTGGAGGCGGGCGGTCGAGGCCCGTGGGCTGCTGCTCGCCGCCGCGGTCGCGGCGCTCGTCGCGGTCGGGCTGGTCACCGGGCTCTCCGACTACAACCGGCGGGCGGTCGAGGCGGGCGCCCGGGCGGTGCTCGACGCCGCCCCGCCCGAGGAGCGCAGCCTGCTGGTCAGCGGCTCCGGCGGCGCCGACGCGGCGGCGTTCGCGGAGCGGGACCGTGCGGTCCGGGCGCAGTTCGCCGGCCGGTTGGGCGGGGTCCCGGTCACCGTGGCCGCCGCCCGCTACGGCACCGGGCGGGAGCTGACCGGCGACGTGGGCGCCGCCCGCACCGACGACGACCCGATGTTCGCCAACCTCGCCACCCTTGACGACCTGCCGGCGCGTGCCGAGTTGACCGCCGGGACGTGGCCCACGCCCGGCGCCGCGCCGTTGCAGGTGACCGTGCCGGAGAAGGTGGCCGCGCGGCTCGGCCTGGTGGTCGGGGAGCGGGTGCCGCTGTTCGACCGGGCGGCGGAACGGCCCGGCGCGGTGACTGTCGTCGGCACGTGGCGGCCCCGCGACGCGGCCGACGCGTACTGGCGGCTCGCCCCGGGCGTCGGCGACAGCCAGGGCGACGCGGCGAGCACCTCGTACGGGCCGTTCGCGCTGGATCCGGCGGACTTCGCGCGTACCTTCCCGGGCTCGGTCTCGGCGGCCTGGCTGGCCGTCCCGGTCCTGACCGGCGTGGAGCCGGGCCGGCTGCCCGCCGTCACCGCCGCGCTGGCCGACGTCACCGGGCGGCTGCCCGCGGCCACCGGCCTGGGTTCCTCCGCGCAGCAGGTCAGCCACCTGGACCGGCTGGTGGACCGGCTCGGCCGGGCCGACCTGGTGGGCCGGTCCGCCCTGCTCACCCCGCTGCTGCTGATCGTGGTGCTCGGCGGGTACGCGCTGGTGCTGGTCGCCGCGCTGCTCAACGAGGACCGGCGGGCCCAGACCGCGCTGCTGCGGGCCCGGGGCGCCGCGCGTGGCCAGCTCGCCGGGCTCGCCGTACGCGAGGCGACGCTCGTGGTGGCGCCGGCCGTGCTGCTGGCCCCGGTGCTGACCGGGCAGGCGGTCCGGCACCTCGGCGCGGACCTGGGGCTGGCCGACGGCGGCGCGGCCCGGGTCTGGCTGGTGGCGCTCGCCGCCGCGGTCGGTTGCCTGCTCGCCATGGTGGTGCCGGCCCTGCGCCGGGCCGGCACCTACGTCGCCGACATGGCCGCCCGCTCCCGGCCGAGTCGGGGTGCGGCCGTGCAACGCGCCAGCGTCGACGTGGCCCTGGTGGCGCTGGCCGTGCTCGCCTGGACCCAGCTGCGGCAGTATTCCTCGCCGCTGGCCGGCGCGAACGGCAGCCTCGGCATCGACCCGCTGCTCGCCGCCGCGCCCACCATCGGTGTGCTGGCCGGCGCCGTGATCGCGCTGCGGCTGCTGCCGCCGGCCACCCGGCTCGCCGAACGGCTCGTCGACCGGCGACCGTGGAACGCGACCATGTTCGGCATGTGGCAGGCGGGCCGCCGCCCGCACGCCGGGCCGGTGCTGCTGCTCGCGCTCGCCGTCGGCGGCAGCACGCTGGCCTGGTCGCTGGTGGCCTCCTGGGAGCGGTCGCAGCGGGACCAGGCCTGGCACACGGTCGGCACCGACCTGCGGTTGACCGAACGCGACGGCACCGCCCCCGACGGCCGGGCCGCCGCGCTGGCCGCCGCCCCCGGGCTGGACCGGGTGCTGCCGGCCTGGCGGGACGACATCCGGGTCGGTCGGGAGGCCCGCCCGGCCACCGCGGTCGCGTTGGACGCCGCCGCCGCGCGCGGGATGCTCCGGCTCGACGACGCCGACGGCGGGGCGTCCACCGCCGCGCTGCTGGACCGGCTGGCGGGCGGCCGGGGCACGCCCGCCGGGACCCTCCTGCCGGCGGCGGCGCGCACGCTGTCCGGGACCGTCAGCACCCCGGTCGACACCGGGTACACGCCGCCCACGGTGGCCGTGACCGCGCTGTTCACCACCGACGCCGGTGCCGCCTGGCGGGTGCGGCTGGCCGAGGCCGACGGCGACGGCCGGCCGGTGCGCTTCTCCGTCGCGCTGCCCGACACCGGTGGCGTGCCGCTGCGGCTGGTCGGCTTCGAGGCCGACGGCGGCGACGTGGTCGGCCGCTCCTACCGGCTGCTGGTGGCGGGGCTGCGGCTCACCGACGCCGGGGGCGTCGCGCTGCCGCTGCCACGCACCGGCGCCTGGCAGGTGGTCGATCCGGCGAGCGGGCCGCAGGGCGGCGCGCAGACCACCCCGACCACCGTGGACGCCACCCGGAGCTTCCGGGTGCCCGACGGGCTCCTCCAGTACGCGGGCACGCCGCCGTCCCGTTTCGCGGTGGTGCCCCGCTCCGACGCCCCGCCGGTGCCGGTGCTGATCACCCCGGGCGTGGCGGCGGCGCTGAGCGTACGCACCGGTGACTCGCTCAAGCTGTCGCTGGCCGAGGTGACACTGGACGTCACAGTGGTCGGTCAGGTCGCCGCGATCCCCGGCACCGAGGGCGACGGGGTGCTCCTCGACCTGCCCGCCGCCGCCGGCCAGATGCTCCAGCAGCGCGGCGGCGTACGGTCGGTGGCCGAGTGGTGGCTGCGGACCGGGCCGGGCGGGCACACCGCCGCCGCGCGGGCGCTCACCGGGGCCGACGGAACCGTCCTGCACGACCGGCGACAGGTGGCCGAGGAGGCCGCCCGGGACCCGTACTGGCGGGGGGCCCGCACCGGGCTGCTCGCCGCCGCGCTCGGGTCGGTGCTGCTGGCCCTGGTCGGCCTGGCCGTGGACGGGTGGGCCACCACCCGACGCCGGCTCACCGAGTTCGCCGTGTTCACCACGCTCGGCGCGACCAGCCGGTTGCTGGCCCGCGCGTACCTGGCCGAGCAGACGTTTCTGGCCGCGATCGGGGTCGGCGTCGGGCTGCTGGTCGGAGCCGTGGTGGCGGCGACCATGGTGCCGCTGGTGATCCTCACCCCGGCGGCCGGCCGGCCGGTGCCCGAGGCGGTCTTCACGGTGCCCTGGCCGCCGGTCGGGCTGACCGCCGCCGGGCTGCTGCTCGCCGCGCTCGCGTTCGCCGCCGTCGTCACCACCGGCATCCGCCAGCGGATCGCCGCCGTGCAGCTCCGGATCGGGGGAGACCAATGAGGCTGCCAGGCGCCGCCGGGCGGGTCCGGGCGTTCGGGGGGCAGTTCCTGCTGCTCGCCGTGCTGACCGCGGTGACCGCGCTGCTGATCACCGGCGTGCCGCGGGTCGCCGACCGGCTCACCGGCCAGGGGCTCACCGAGTACGTGGCCGGGCAGCCGCCGGCCCGGCGCGACGTCACGTACGCCACCGCGCCGACCACGTTCACGACCGGCGGCCAGGTCGCCACGCAGGCGACCCAGCTCGCCGCGATCGAGGACCGGATGCCCGACGCGGTCCGGGACGTCATCGGGCAACGCTGGTACGTCGCGCAGGCCGTGCCGGGTCGGCTGCGCGGCCCGACGCTCTCCACCGACAAGGGGCTGATCGACCTCGTCCTGCGCGGCGGCACCGGGCTGCGCGAGGCGGCCACGCTGACCGGCGGGCGGTGGCCGGAACGCGGCGTCACCGAGGCCGGCGCGATCGAGGTGGCACTCGCGGAAGCGGTGGCCACCGGACTGGGCGTCAGGCCCGGCGACCGGTTCCGCCTGTCGCTGCTCGACCCGAGCGGCGCCCCGCTCGAGTCCCGCCCGATCGAACTGGTCGGCGTGTGGCGGCCGAACGACCCGGACGACGGGGTCTGGGACGCGCTGCCGTCGATGCTGCGGCTCACCCCGCCCGAGGGCGACGGCGACCCGTTCGTGGCGGTCGCCTACACGGCCGACGCCGGGGTGGATGCCGCCGCCGCGGTCGGATGGCCGGTGAGCTTCGGTTGGCGGTACCGGATCGCCCCGGACCGGCTCGCCGCCGGCCGGCTCGACGCGCTGATCGCCGGCATCGACGGGCTGGAGCGGACCCGGCCCGCCTCGGTCACGCTGACCCAGGGCGTGGACGTGCCGCTGCGCCGCTTCGCCGCCTCGCTCGCCGCCGCCCGTACGCTGCTGGCGGTCATCGCCGCCGGCCTGCTCGCCACGCTGGCCGGGCTCGCCCTGCTGGCCGCCCGGCTCGCCGCGCGTCGCCGCCGCGCCGAGTTCCACCTGATCCGGGCCCGCGGCGGCTCGACCGGCGCCGTGCTGCGTCGCGGCCTGGCCGAGTCCGCCCTGGTGCTGCCGGCGGCGGCCGGGATCGGCTGGCTGCTCGCCGGCCTGTTGCCCGGCACCGGCGCGTCGGCGTGGTGGGTGCTGGTCGCCGCGGTGCTGGCCACCCTGCTTCCGCCGCTGGCGGCGCTCGCGGTGGGCCGTCGGGTCGCCGGCCGCGCCGACCTCGGTGGCCGGTCGCCGGCGCTGCGGCTGACCGTCGAGGTGGCGGTGCTCGGGGTCGCCGTCCTCGGGGCGTTCCTGCTGCGTCGGCGGGGGCTCACACCGGGCTCGGTGGATCCGCTGCTGGTCTCCGTGCCGGTGCTGCTGGCGGTGGCCGCGGCGTTGCTGGCGCTGCGCGCGTACCCGTGGCCGTTGCGGCTGCTCAGCCGCGTGACGGCGCGGGCGCGCGGCAGCGTCGCGTTCCTCGGCACCGCCCGCGCCGGCCGGGCCGCCAGCACCGGACCGCTGGTCGTGGTGGTGCTGGCGGTCGCCACCGCCGCGTTCTGCGGGGTGGTGGCCACCGGCATCGAGGCCGGCCGGGACACCGCCGCCGCCCGCGCCGTCCCCGGCGACCTGCTTGTCGACGGCGAGCGGTTCGCGCCGGACACCGCCGGTGAGTTGGCCGCGCTGCCCGGCGTCCGCGCGGTGGCCCCGCTGCTGGCGGTGCGGGCCCAGCGCCCGTACGTCGACCGGGCCGGCCGGCCGGCCCCGATCCGGGAGCTGCGGGTGCTGATGGTCGACGGTGACCGGTTCGCCGAGGTGGCCCGACGCGCCGGCGTACCCGTGCGCGTGCCCGGCCCGCTGCTCGGCGGCGGTGACGGCAGCGCCCCGCTGCCGGCGCTGGTGTCCCCGACGGTCGCCGCGGAGCTGGCCGACGCCGGGCTCGCGGACGCCGAGGGGCGCCGTCCCGCCTGGCTGGACGTGCAGGGCAACCGGCTGCCGTTGCGCGTCGCCGCCACCGTCGACGGGTTCGCGCTCGTCGACCGCGAGGCGACCCGGTTCGTGGTGCTGCCCTGGCCGCGCCTGCCGGCGGACGCCGCGCACCCGCTCGCCCCCACCGGCTTCGTGCTGGCCGGGCCCGGCGCGGACCGGGCCGAGGTGAACCGGGTGGCGGCCGAGGGGCAGCGCCGCTACCTGCGGATCGGAACGGTGGAGAACGGGGACCGGGCCCGCCCGCCGCAGGTGACCAGCCGCGCCGACGTCCGCGCCGAGCTGGGCGGCAGCGGCGTGAACGGGCTGCTGGTGTTCGGGTTCGTGCTCGGCGCCGGCGGCGGCGCGGTGCTGGGCCTGCTCGGGCTCGCGTTCGCGGTGCTCGCCGGCGCCCGGTCCCGGGGGCAGGTGCTGTCCCGGCTGCGCACCATGGGCCTGTCCCGACGGCAGTGGCGCGGCCTGTTGCTGGTCGAGCTGACGCCGCTGGTGCTGGTGTCGGTGCTCACCGGGGCGGTGGTCGGCGCGCTGCTGCCGCTGCTGCTCACCCCGGTGCTCGGACTGCCCGCGTTCACCGGCGGGGTGACCGTGCGTCCGGCGTTCGAACCCGGCCTGGTGGCCGGGGTGTCCGCCCTGGCCCTGCTGGCCCTCGGCTTCGCGATCACCGTGGAGGCCGTGAACAACCGCCGGATGCGCCTCGGCGAGGTGCTGCGGCTCGGAGAGGAGAGCTGAGATGACCGCGACCGCCTCCGGCTCGGCGCGTCCGGCGCCGCGCCACGATCCCGGACCGCCGACGGCCGTGCCGGACCTGGCCGCCCTGCAACAGCGCGCCGCGGAGCGCGCCGCCGAACGGGCCGGCGGACGGGACCGGCTGCGCGGGCACATCGTCTGCGACGGGCTGGTGCGCATCTTCAAGACCGAGGGCGTCGAGGTGGTCGCACTCCAGGGTCTCGACCTGGTCATCGACCGCGGCGAGTTGGTTGCGATCGTGGGCGCCTCCGGTTCCGGCAAGTCCACCCTGCTCAACATCCTGTCCGGGTTGGACACCCCGACCGCCGGTATCGCCCGGGTCGCCGAGTACGACCTGCTCGCCCTGTCGAACCGGAAGCGGCTGGCGTACCGGCGGGAGATGGTCGGCTTCATCTGGCAGCAGACCGGCCGCAACCTGCTGCCGTACCTGACCGCGGTGGAGAACGTGGAGTTGCCGATGCGGCTGGCCCGGCGATCCGGCGGCCGGCGGGGCCGGCGGGAGCGGGCCCGCCGGCTGCTCGACCTGGTCGGGGTCGGCTACTGCGCGGACCGCCGGCCGGGTCAGATGAGCGGCGGCGAGCAGCAGCGGTGCGCGGTGGCCGTGGCGGTGGCCAACGACCCGGAGATCCTCTTCGCCGACGAGCCGACCGGCGAGCTGGACGAGGCCACCGGCGCGGAGGTCTTCGCCGCGCTGCGCACCATCAACGCCGAGCTGGGGGTGACCATCGTGGTGGTCACCCACGACCACGCCGTGTCCGGCCAGGTCCGCCGGACCGTCGCCATCCGCGACGGCCGGACCGCCTCCGAGGTACGCCGGACCGCGCGGGTCACCGCCGACGGCGGCACCGAGCTGGTCAGCGAGGAGTACGCGGTGCTCGACCGGACCGGCCGGATGCAGTTGCCGGCGCCGTTCGTGGAGGCGCTGGCCCTGCGCGACCGGGTCCGGCTGGACCTGGAACCCGACCACGTCGAGGTCCGCCCCGGCGACCGGACGTACGCCGAGGAGAACGAGCGATGACCGATCGGGCTGTGGTGCTGCCGGCGACGCCGGTCGAGGACGTGGTGCGGGTCGAGGGGGTGAGCCGTACGTTCGGCCGGGGGGAGCACGCCGTGCACGCCGTACGGGACGTCTCGCTCACCGCCGGCCGGGGGGAGCTGGTCGCCGTACGCGGCCGGTCCGGGGCCGGCAAGACCACGCTGCTGAACCTGATCGGTGGGCTGGACCGGCCGGACGCCGGCCGGATCGAGGTGGCCGGGCACGACGTGACGTCGGCGGGGGAGCGGGAACTGCTGGCGCTGCGCCGGGGCACCGTCGGTTTCGTCTTCCAGACGTTCGGTCTGGTGCCGATCCTGTCCGCGGCGGAGAACGTCGGGGTGCCGCTGCGGCTGGCGAAGGTGCCGGCGGCGGAGCGGGAGCAGCGGGTGGCGGTGCTGCTGGAACTGGTCGGGCTGGGCGCGCACGCGGCGCAGCGCCCGTACGAGTTGTCCGGCGGCCAGCAGCAGCGGGTGGCGGTGGCCCGGGCGTTGGCGAACGAGCCGGACCTGCTCATCGCCGACGAGCCGACCGGTCAGCTCGACTCCGAGACCGGCCGCTCGATCATGGACCTGATCCGGGCCGTGGTGCACGCCCGAGGCATGACCGCGCTTGTCGCCACGCACGATCCGGCGCTGATCGAGCTGGCCGACCGAACCCTGGTCCTGCGCGACGGCCACCTGCTCACCGACTGACCCGCGCCGTTCGCCCGACGCCCTCGCCCTCTGTCGCGCGCCAGGTTCACGGAAAGCGTGGTCATTCGGGCCCGGATGGCCACGCTTTCCGTGAATCAGGGCGCGAAGGTGCCGGGGGTGGGGTGGGGTGGGGTGGGCGCGGGTGTGCGGCGGCGGTGGTAGGCCCAGGTGACGGCCAGCAGGAGCGGGCCCCAGAGCACCAGCGGGGCGTAGCAGCCGACCAGGAGCGCGAAGCCACCTGTCGGCAACCCCAGGTCGTTGCCGTGCACCAGCGCGCCCCACATCGCGTACCCCCAGATCAGGGTGAGCGCGACGGCGCCGGCGGTGGCGGCGGTGACCGCGAACGGCGGCGGCACCCGCCGGTTACCGAGCCACGGGAGCCGGCGGGGGAACACCTCGCCCCACGGGCGGACCAGGCCCAGCGCGAGCAGCGCCAACCCCTCCGAGACGAGGCTGAGCGCGACGATGTAGACGCTCTCGCCGAACCCGGGCCGGATCGGGACGCCGGCCACCACGGCGCCGATCGGCAGACCGGCCACCAGCGCGATCCGCCACAACCCGGACGGGAGCACGACGAGCGGGATCAGGTGGGCGGCGCGGACCGCCCACCGTGGTGGCGGCCGGCCGTCGTGGGGGTGGACGGCAGGCGGGGACAGCGTGTCGGCGGGCATCGGGCCTCCTCGGCGGTGGATGCCCCCAGCCTGGTCGGCGGTCGGGCGTGCGGCCTCCCCCGCCGGCGGGAGCCGGGACCCCCTACAGGGCCAGCTTCATCCCCTCGTGGCTGGCCACGAAGCCCAGGTCGCGATAGAAGCGGTGGGCGTCGGCGCGTTGCTTGTCGGTGGTGAGCTGCACCAGCGCGCAGCCCCGCTCGCGGGCCCGGTCGATCGCCCAGCGCATCATCGTCCGGCCCAACCCCCGGCCGCGCCGGTCGGCGCGGACCCGCACGGCTTCGATCAGCGCACGCTCCGCGCCGTGCCGTCCCAACCCCGGGATGTACGTGAGCTGGAAGCAGCCGACCAGCTCACCGCCATCGTCGGCGACGATCAGGTGGTTGCGCGGGTCGGCGTCCAGATCGGCGAACGCCCGCTCGTACGCCGCGTCGACCTCGGGCCGGTCGCGGGTACGGCCCAGCACGTCGTCGGCGAGCAGGGCCAGCACGTCGGGCAGGTCGGCGCGGACCGCCTCCCGGAAGATCACCTCGGTCATCCGACCAGCCTGGCACAACGGCGGGTGGCGATGGCCGGGCAGCATGGCGCCATGGACCTTCTGCTGCTGCCGTTCCGCTGGATCTACCGAGGGCTGGTCTGGTTCGCCAACTCGCCCCGGACGCTTATCACCTCGTACCTGTTGATGATCGTGGTGGCCGGCGTGCTCTACAGCCAGGCCGAGCAGAAGGGCGCCGCCGACTCGGTGTGGTGGGCGGTGGTGACCGCGTCCACGGTCGGGTACGGCGACATCTCCCCGACCACGTTCGCCGGCCGGTTCCTCGCCGCGTTGCTCATCTCCACCATGGTGCTGCTGGTGATCCCGCTGATCACCGCGCACTTCGCCAGCCGGCTGATCGTCGACGACGACGCCTTCGAGCACGCCGAGCAGGAGGAGTTGAAGGCCGACGTCCGGCGGCTGCGGGCGCTGGTGGAGGAGATGGCCGCCCGGCAGGGCGTCGTGCTGCCCGAACCGCCCCGCCCGACGCCCGAGACCGGGCCCGGCGGGCCCCGGGTCCGGCGCCGCCGCCGGTGAGGCCCACGGGTCAGCACCCGTCCAGCCAGCTCCGCAGCGCCCACCACCAGTGCACGGTCTCCGGCACCGTGCACCGGGCGCCCTCCTCGACCGGCGGCCCGCCGGTCACCTCCCGGAGCCGGCGCAGCCGGTACCGCACCGTGTTCGGGTGCACGTGCAACGCCGCCGCGGTCTGGTCCAGCCGCTGGCCGTGATCCAGCCAGGCGAGCGCCGTGGCCGCAAGTTCCCGGTGGAACTCGTCGGCCGGGTCGAGCGCGCCGAGCAACGCGCCCCGCAGCAGCTCGGCCAGCGCCGGCTGGGCGGCCAGCGCGGTCTCCCCGGCCAGGTCCGTCACCCGACGCAGGCCGCGCAGCCGGCGACGGGTCGCGGTGCGCAGCGCCGCCAGGCAGAGCGCGTACATGGTCGGGGCCCGCTCCAGCGGTTGCGCGGGCGCCACCAGCGCCAGCAGGCCGGCCGGGGCGGCGTCGGGCAGCCGGGGGAGCAGGCCGGCCAGCCGGTCCTCGACGGTGCCGACCAGACCCCCGTGCCGGGTGAGCTGCCGGTGCAGGGTGTGCGACCGCACCGGGTCGGGATGCGCGGTGACCAGGCAGTGGTAGCGCCCGTCCGGCCGTAACCCGAACCGGGCCAGCTCGGCCGGGGCCGCGCCGGCCGGACCGTCGAGCAGCAGCCGGCGCAGCAGCCGCGCCCGGACCGTCGCGCCGGTGCCGGCCAGTTCCCGCTCGGCGGCGCGGTGCCCGTCCACCACCGCCCGCTCCACCGCGGCGGCGTACCGGCCGATGACGAGCAGCCCCTCCAGCAGCACCTCATCCGGGATGCCGGCGGCTCGGCCGTGCCGGACCACCAGCTCCACCGCCCGGTCCCGGCCGGCCTGCACGCCGCGCAGCAGGCCGGCGACGGAGATGCCCTGCGCCGCCCGGTCGGCGCCCAGCCGGCGGGCCTCGGTGAAGTCCCGCCCGGCCGGGTCCTCGTGCCGTTCCAGCGCGCCGAGCCCGCTGGTCAGCAGCAGGACCACCTGCCGGCGGACCTCGCCGGCCGGCAGGCGGGCCACCTCCGGGGAGTCGGCGCGGGCGGCCCGCGCGACCTCCTCCACGGCGGCCGCGTCGCCGGCCAGGTCGCGCAGCAGCGCGCCGAACGTGGGGGCGTCTCCGGTCCGGGTCATCGGTGCCCGCTTCCCGTTGTCGTCGCGGCACAACCGGACCGGTCGGGCGTTGGCGTCCGGTTCCTAGCCGCCGTGGCCGGCCGGTTGCTCTCCTGGTTGTTACCGCAAGGTAACACCGATCGAGCCACCGAGAAACGTCGATGTCCCACCGGCTGTCAGGAGACGTCCATGACCCCCGTGCCACCCCGCCCGTCCCGATCCCGCCGCCGCGCCGGCCTCGCCGCGCTGGCCGCGCTCGCGCTCGCCCTGCCCACGCCGCTGGCCGCCCCGCCCACGCCCGCCGCCGCGGCCGTCGCGCTCCAGGAGGTGATGTTCGTCGGCAACAACTGGGACGGCACCGCCGACGTCATCCGCTCCCGCGGCGACTACGCGAAGCTCGGCCGGATCAATGTGATCCCGGACCGGGAGGCACGGCTGCGCGAGATCTACCTCAACCCGATCAAGCTGGCCTACTTCCTCGGCATCCGGCAGGGGCCGGGGGAGGGGCACGACCAGTTCGTCGACGACATGTACACCACGCCGGACGGCACCGCGCTCGTCGCGTCCCGGCCCAGCTTCGCCGACGTGGTCTCGATCGACCTGGCCACCGGCGCGATCCGCTGGCGGTTCCCGGTCTCCGGCTACCGCGCCGACCACATGGCCGTGTCGCCGGACGGCACCCGGGTCGCGGTCTCCGCCTCCACCTCGAACACGGTGCACGTGCTGGACATCCGCACCGGAGCGCAGCTCGGCTCGTTCGGCACCGGCGACAAGCCGCACGAGAACATCTTCACCCGCGACAATCGACTGTGGAACATGTCGATCGGCGAGGTCAACACCGACCTGGACGCGCCCTGGCTCGACTGGACCAAGGGCGACCGCCGGATCACCGTCGCCGACGCCACCACCTACCAGGTGGTCAAGGTGATCGACATGCGGGAGCGGCTGGACGCCGCCGGCCGCCGCGACCTCTCCGACGCGGTCCGCCCGGCGGTGTTCACCCCGGACGGCAGCCGGCTCTACTTCCAGGTGTCCTTCTTCAACGGCCTGGTCGAGTACGACGTGGCCGCCGACCGGATCACCCGGGTCGCCACGCTGCCGAAGAACCCGGCCACCAGCGAGGACCGCACCACCTGGGTGAACGACTCCCGGCACCACGGGCTGTCGGTCAGCCCGGACGGCTCGCGGCTCTGCGTCGCCGGCACCATGGACGACTACGCGACGGTGGTGGACCGGGCCACGCTGCTGCCGGGGACGCTGGTGCCGGCCAGCAAGCCGTACTGGGCCACGGTCAGCGGGGACGGCCGGGACTGCGTGATCTCCGAATCCGGTGCCGACCAGGTCACCGCCATCAACTTCGCCACCGGGCAGAAGGTGGCCAGTGTCGCGGTCGGCGACCACCCGCAGCGGGTCCGCATCGGGCACCTGCCGGCCGGCTGGACGCCCCCGCCCGCCGGCTGACCGGCCGCCGCACCCTCACCGGGCGGGGCAGCGCAGCCCCTCCCGGGGGACGGTGAGCGAGATCAGGTACGCGTCGACGGCCGCGTTCACGCACGCGGTCTGCGGGTACGCGGTGTGCCCCTCGCCCTCCCAGGTGAGCACCCGGCCGACGCCCAGCATCGAGGCCAGCGCCCCGGTCTGCTCGTACGGCGTGGCCGGGTCGCCGGTGGTGCCGACCACCAGGATCGGCGGCGCGCCGACCGCCCGCCCGGTCGGGTACGGGTCCCGCGCGCCCGGCCACTCCACGCAGCCGAGCATCCCCACCGCCAACGCCGGGCCGAACAGCGGGTATTTCTGCCGCCACTGCGACTGCAACGACCGGACCTGCTCCCGGGTCGGCTTCTCGGTCTCGTCGGCGCAGTTCACCGCCAGGTTGGCGTCGAACAGGTTGGAGTAGCGCCCGTCGTCCTCGCGACCGGCGTACGCGTCGGCGAGCTTGAACACGCCCGCCGGGTCACCGCCCTGAAGGTCGTCGATCGCGCGGGCCAGCTCCTGCCAGCCCTGCTCGGTGTAGAGCGACGAGATCACCGCGTAGAAGACCCAGCCGGCGGTGGCCTCCCGGCCGCCCGCGCCGCGGACCGGGGAGACGTTGGCCTTGTCGATGGCGGCGGTGACCGCGCCGCGGGCGTCCGGCGCGATCGGGCAGCGGCCGGCGTTCGCCGCGCACCACGCGGAGAAGTTGTCGAACGCCCGCTCGAAGCCCTTGGCCTGGCTCTCCGAGCCGGCGACGAGCTGCTGCCGGGGGTCGACCGCGCCGTCGAGCACCAGCGCGCGCACCCGCTGCGGGTAGAGCTGGGCGTAGGTCGCGCCGAGCAGCGTGCCGTAGGAGTAGCCGAGGTAGCTCAACTTCTCGTCGCCGACCGCCGCGCGCACCGCGTCCATGTCCCGCGCGGCCTGCTCGGTGCCGTAGAGCGGGAGCTGGTCGCCGTACTTCGCACCGCACCGCTGACCGATGCGGCGGTTGAGGTCGACGAAGCCGTCGAACGACGCCTGGCTCTCCGGGTCGGGGTCGTAGCCGAAACTGGCGTCCAGGTCGGCGTCCGGAATGCACTCCACCGGGCTGGACCGGGCCACCCCGCGCGGGTCGAAGCCGACGATGTCGAACCGTTCGGTGACCGCCGTGGGCAGCCCGCCGAACGCCGGGCCGAAGGAGAGGTAGACGGCGGTGTCCACGCCGGACGCCCCGGGGCCGCCCGGATTGACCACCAGCGACCCGATCCGGGCGCGCTGCTTGGTGGAACGGGCCCGGATCAGCGCGATCTCGAACGTCTCGCCGGTGCCCGGCCCGGCCGTCGCGCCCGTGGCCGCCCCGGCGCCCCAGTTGCGGGGCACCGCGATCCGGGTGCACTCGTAGCGCATGTCGGGCGCGCCCCGGCCGACCAGCTCGCCCGGCACCTCGGGGCAGGCCCGCCAGGTGGGCGCGCTGCCCGGCGGCGCCGCCTCGACCGCGCCCCCGCTCTCGGCGCGCGGCGCGAACGCCGGCAGCGTGCAACCGGCGGTGAGCACCAGCGCCGCGACGAACGCGGCCAGCGCGGGCCGGACCCGGCGGGGCCGGTCGGTCAGACGGGTCACGTGGACGCCTTCCATGATCGGGTCGACCGCCAGGCTACGCCCGGCTGCGGGTGTCGCTCACCGTCGCCGCCGGATCGCCGCGCAGCACCTCGTCGACGTCGTAGCGGATCGGGCGGTCGAGCTGGCCGTAGCCGCACGAGCGGGGATCCCGGTCGGGACGCCAGCGGAGGAACCGGGCGGTGTGCCGCAGCCGGTCGCCCTCCATCGCGTCGTAGGCGACCTCGACCACCAGCTCGGGGCGCAACGGCTCCCACTCCAGGTTCTTGCCGCCGGTCCACCGGCTCACCCCACCCGGGATGCGCTGGCCCCGCTCGTGGTCGCCGTGCGCCCACGGGTGCTCGTCGCCGACCTCGCGGTAGGGCTCCAGCTCGTCGAGCAGCTCCTTGCGCCGGGCCATGGTGAACGAGGAGCTGACGCCGATGTGGTGCAGCACCCCGTCGTCGTCGTAGAGCCCGAGCAGCAGCGAGCCGACCACCGGGCCGGACTTGTGCCAGCGGAAGCCGGCCACCACCGCGTCCGCCGTGCGGGCGTGCTTGACCTTGAACATCAACCGCTTGCCCGGCTCGTACGGCAGGTCGGCCGGCTTGACGATGAGCCCGTCCAGGCCGGCGCCCTCGAACACCTCGAACCAGCGCCGGGCCGTCGCCGGGTCGGTGGTCACCTGCGTCACGTGCACCGGCGGCCGGACCCCGGCCAGGGCCTGCTCCAGCCGCTCCCGGCGCTGCGGGTAGGGCTTGTCGGTGAGCAGCTCGTCGTCGAGCGCCAGCAGGTCGAACGCGACGAAGTCGGCGGGCGTGGTCTCGGCCAGCATGGTCACCCGGGACTTGGCCGGATGGATCCGCTGGGCCAGCAGCTCGAAGTCGAGCCGCGGCTGCCCGTCGGGACCGTCCCGGCGGATCACGATCAGCTCGCCGTCGATCGCGCACCGGCGCGGGAGCTGGCGGCGTGCCTGCTCGACCACCTCCGGGAAGTAGCGGGTCATCGACTTGCCGCCGCGACTGGCCAGCTCGACCTCGTCGCCGTCGCGGAAGACGATGCAGCGGAAGCCGTCCCACTTCGGCTCGTAGGTCAGGCCGGGATCGGTGGGCAGTTCGGCCAGGCTCTTGGCGAGCATCGGCTCGACCGGCGGGTTGATCGGCAGGTCCACGGCGACCAGTCAACCAGACCCCGCCGACACCCGTGAGCCATCTCACCGCCGCCCCGGGTGCGGCGTGTCCCGCCGCGCGCCCTTCGTCACCCGCGACCGGATGGCGAAACCGCAGGTCAGAGCTACCGTCGCGGCGTGCCGGAGTGGAGCTGCGGATGCTGCGGTCGCTGGCGGGTCAGCGTGGAACTGGTCCGGGGGCGGTACCGCTACCGCCTCGTGCACCGCTACCCGGCGGAGCACGGCGGCGGCGCGAACGTCGTCGGCGAGGTGGGCTCCGTGGCCGAGCTGGAGCGTCTGCTCCGGCGGTACGCGCCGGTCGGCCTGGCCGACCTCCACGAGGCCGCCTGACCTGCCTGAACCGGCCCTCAGCCGGCGCTGACCTTCTCCAGCACCGCCAACCGGTTGCCGTTCTCGTCCGGCCGGTGCGCCACCACCCGGTAACCGCGCCGGGCGTACAGGCTCAGGTTGTCCGCGCTCCGCGCGCCGGTGAACAACGCGAACCGCGTCACCCGGCCGGCGCAGGCGTGCTCCACCGCGGCCAGCAGCCGCCCGCCGATGCCGCGTCCCTGCTGGTCCGGGGCGACCGCGAGGCGGCCGACGTGGGCGGTGTCGCCGTCGAGGCGGGCCCGCACCGAGCCGACCAGGCGGGTCCCGCGCCGGGCGGCGAGCACCACGACCGGGCCGGCCAGCGCCGCCCGGACCTCGTCCAGCGTCTCGGTCAGCGGGGGCAGGAACACGTCCCGGTACCGCTGCGCCTCCACCAGGTACGCGGCACGTTGCACGGTGAGGATCTCACCGGCGTCCGCGACGACGGCGGGGGCGATTGTCACGTCGTCGGTCACCGGGTCAGCTCACCACATCCGCCCCGGGCGGACGTACCCTGGCGCTTGTCCCCGCGCGAGGAGGTGGCCGACGTGCCCGAGTTGACGTACCCCGAGGTGGGCGCGACCCGCGACGGCGGCCGGCCGGCCGGCTACCACCACCTGCGCCACCGGGTCCGGCTGCCGGACGGCGCGTTCCCGCTCGCGGCGGACGCGGTGCTCGGCTGGCGGCTGCACCGCGCCGCCGGCGTGGTGATGCGCGCCGACGCGCCGCGCGCCGCGCCCGGGGTGCGGGTCACGCCGGGGCTGGGCGTCGGGCCGGCGCGGATCTGGGGGCCGACCGAGGTGGTCTGGGCCGTGGACGAGCCGGACCGGGCCGGCTTCGGCTACGGCACGCTGCCCGGGCACCCGGAGATCGGCGAGGAGGCGTTCCTGGTCACCCGCGGCGCGGACGGGACCTGGTTCGAGGTGACCGCGTTCAGCCGGCCGGCCCACTGGTACGTGCGTGCCGCCGGGCCGGTCACCCGGGGCTTCCAGCTCGGGTACGCGTGGTGGCTGGGGCGGACGCTGCGTCGGCTCTGCGCCGGCGGGTGACCGCTCAGTAGCGGGCGAACGAGCGGATCGGGGCGCGCGGGCCGTACTTCGGCGCCTGCACGCCGGCGGCCTCCAGCAGCACGCACACCCGCCCCCGGTGGCCCCGGAACGGCTCCAGCAGCGCCAGCATCCGGGCGTCGTCGCCGCGCGGTTCGCCGGCCAGCGCCCAGGCCACCGTGTTCGGCACGTGGTAGTCGCCGACGCTGACCGCGTCCGGGTCCCCGTACGCGATCCGGACCACCTCGGCGGCGGTCCACGGCCCGATGCCGGGGATCGCGGTGAGCCGGCGGGTCGCCTCGGCGGCGTCCGCGCAGCGTTCCAGCCGGTCCGCGACGGCGGCGGCGCGGCGCAGCGTGTCGGCCCGCCGCTGCTCCACCCCGAACGGGTGGAACACCCAGTACGGCGTGGCGGCCACCGCGTCCGGCGTCGGCGGCAGCAGCAGCGGTTGCAGCGGCCCCGGCGCCGGCTCGCGGAAGTGCCGCACGGTCGCCGCGTACGCCCGGTAGGCCTCCTTGCCGGTGACCTTCTGCTCGAAGACGGCCCGCAGCAGCCGGGGGAACACCTGGCCGGTGGCCGGCATCCGCAACCCGTGGTGCTGGTGGGCCAGCCGGGCCACCAGCGGGTGCGTGGCGGCCAGCGCGGCGAAGCCGGTCAGGTCGTCGGCCAGCCCGGACACCCGGTCGGCGCGGTCGACCACCCACGCCGCGCCCGGGCCGTATCCCTCGGCGACCAGCTCGCCGGCCTCGGGGCGCAGCGCCAGCGTGGCCGGACCGGCCGGGGTGCGGGTGGCCCACCAGAAGCTGCCGGCGGCGATCCGCGCGCACGGGTCGTACGGGCTGAAGGTCAACGCCCGCACCGAGGCGGCCAGCCGGTAGCCGGCCGGGGGGCGCAGCGTACGGCGGGCGGCGGGCGAGGTCACCCCGCCACTCTGCCACGCGGCTCCGCCGTGACGACGGACACCGCCGCGCACCCTCGGGCGCGCGGCGGTGGGGTCGGTGCCGGGAGGCGGGGCGATGCCGGTACGCCCCGCCTCCCGGGTCCACGACGGTGACCGGCCGCGCCCTCCCCGGCGGCGGCCGGTCACCGTGTCCGGTGCGGTCAGTACGAGTAGTCCGAGCCGCCGCCCGAGTCGCCGGAGCCACCCGACGCCGGCGGGGCGACCGCCTTCGGGGTGCCGGTCGGCAGGCAGGTCAGGTTCTTCTTGCCGTTCGGGTCCACGACGAACCAGGTGCCGCCGACGCCCTGGCCCTTCCACTGGCCCGGCTTCTTGTCCCCGATGTAGCGGTAGACCGGCCAGTCCCCGATGGTGATCTGCCGGGTGCCGTCCTGGCGGGTGACGGTGCCGACCTTGTCGTCGGAGACGCCCTGGAGCTGCGGGTTGCCGTCGGTCAGCGCCGGCGGCCAGACCTCGGCGCACTTGTCCACGCAGTTGGACTGCGCCGGGTTCGACGAGTCCTTGTCGAACCGGTACAGCACCCAGCCGTCCTGGTCGGTGACGACCTTGCCCATCCGGGGCAGCTTCTTGCCGACCAGCTCGTCGGTGAGTTTCACGTCCGACGGGGGCGCCTGGTCGGCGGCGGGCGTCTCCGGGGGGGCCGACGCCTCCGGCTCGGCCGCCGCGGTGGGTTCGGCCGCGGCGACGGCGACCGGCTCCGCCGCGCTCGAGTTCGCCCCGTCGTAGCCTGCGGGGGCGCAGGCCGTAAGTGCGACCATCGCGCTCGCGACGATGACGGTCGTCCGCATGTGGTGTGCCACGTGCCCTCCTCGTTCTTGGCAGTTCGCCGGGTAGTACGGGCGACGGTGCTGTCAAGGTTGAAGTCAAAAGGGTGGGCCATTTCACAGTGGACGGATTGAACCGATCCGGTCCGTGGCCCGTGCGCCACCACGACGGGAGGGATCGGTCCGGAAACGACACGACGGCGCCGGACGGCCGTGGCCGCCCGGCGCCGTCGGCGCGGTGGGTTCAGAGGTCGGAGACGGTCACCAACGGGCTCGCCACGCCGTTGACGTCCACGGACTGCACCTGAACCTTCTCGATGTCGGCCAGCGGTGCCGAGGTCGACGCGCTCAGCTCCAGCGCGAGTGGGTTCTGGTTGGTGCCGTAGCCGCCGCCCGGCACCGACCAGGTGCCCACCACCTCGCTCGTGGCGTTCCTGCGCACCACCACCAGCCGGCAGGTGCGCGGCCCGGGCAGCCGGCTGAGCTGCACGGCGATCTGCGTGCCGTACTCCTTCTTCGCCAGCCACATCGTGGTCGTCACGCCGGTGCCCGGATCGGTGGCGTTGTGCTCGTCGCCCTCGATGTCCTTCTCGCCGCCGACACCCGGCCGGTTCGGGTCGGTCGGCTCGCTGCTCGGCGCCGCGGTCGGCACGCTCTGCGTCGGCCCGGCCTGCGGCGTCGACGGCGGGTCGTCGCCGAGGAACCCGGCCGCGACGCCGCTCAGACCGCCGAACACCACCACGGCCGCCGCGGTGGCCAGCAACTGCCGGACCCGGGTACGCCGCCGGTCCCGTCGTACCGCCACCAGCGTCCGGTCCAGCAGCGCCGGATCGGTGTGGGTCTGCTCCAACGCGGCCATCGCCTCGCCGTCGATGCCGGAGAGCATCCCCACCACCGGGACCATCGTCTCCAGCTCCGCCGCGCACGCCCAGCAGGTGGCCAGGTGCTCCTCGAACCGTTCCATGTCCTGCGGATCCAGCACGCCGAGCGCGTACGCGGCGACGTCCATGTGGTCGGCCCGGCTCATTCCGTCACCCCCCTCTCCTGCAGAGCCGTGCGCAGCGCGCGCAGCGCGTAGTAGACCCGGGACTTCGCGGTGCCCAGCGGCAGGCCCAGCTCCTCCGCCGCCTCCGGCACGGTACGACCCCGGAAGTACGTCGCCACCAGGATCTCCCGGTGCGACTGGCTGAGCGTACGCAGCGCGTCCGCGACGGTCATCGTGCGCAGCACCCGGTCGGTGCTGTCCGACTCGGCGAACGCGGTCAGGTCCCGGTCGTACGTCTCCGCCGGGCGGGCCTGTTCGCTGCGGTGCTCGTCGATGGCGATCCGCCGGGCCACCGTGACCAGCCAGGGGCGCAGCGAGCCCGGACCACCCTGCACGCCGAGGCGGTGCGCGTTGCGCCAGGCCCGCAGCAGCGTCTCCTGCACGATGTCCTCGGCGCGCTGCCGGTCCCCACCGGTCAGTCGCATCACGAACATCAGCAGCGGGCCGGCGTGCTCCGCGTAGAGCAGGCGGATCAACTGGTCGGAGTGGCTGGCCTCGGCGGAGGTCGCCTGGTGGCGTCCGGGGGCGGGTCGAGGCGGCACCGGGTCATTCTGGCGATCGGCGGGACGTGCGTCGACCCCCCGACCCGAACGTGACGCGCGGGAGTGTGGCTGTGCCCGGGCGAACATCCACCCGGGCCGCGCCACCTCGCCGTGCCAGCCGGCCGCCACCGCATGCATGCAGACCTCCGGTGTCCAATGACATCAGCCGGCCCCCCACGGGCATGGCCGCCCGGTGATACGCAGCGCCCCGCCGATCGGATCAACGTTTGACGGAAAAAATTCCCGGTGGCGGCGGGGTGGAGTCCACCGCGTCCGCGTCGGAGACCACCGGGACGCCGCCGGCGAAGCGGTCCAGCTCGTCACCGGCCACCACCCGGCCCGGGAACCAGTCGCCGGCCGCGCGCCGGGACAGCTCCGGCACCGGCGGCTCCACCCGGGACGCCACCAGCACCAGATTGCCGTACCGCCGGCCGCGCAGCACCGCCGCGTCGCCCACCAGGCAGGCTCGGGGCAGCACGGTCCGCACGGTGGCGACCTGCCCCCGGGCGTGCCGCAGCGGCGGGCCGTCGGCGATGTTCGCCAGGTAGCAGCCGTCCGGCGCCAGCACCCGGGCCACCTCGGCGGCGAACTCCACCGAGGTCAGGTGGGCCGGGGTGCGGGCGCCGGCGAAGACGTCCGCGACGATCACGTCGTAGCCGCCGTCCCGGCTGGACGACAGCGTGGCGCGGGCGTCGGCCACCCGCACCCGCAACCGGGGATCGGCCGGCCAGGGCAGCTCCCGCCGGACCAGCTCCACCAACGCGCCGTCCACCTCGGAGACCCGAGACGTCGAACCGGGCCGGGTGGCCTGCACGTACCGGGGCAGCGTCAGCGCGCCGCCGCCCAGGTGCAGCACCCGCAACGGCGCGCCGGCGGGCGCGACCAGGTCGATCGCGGCGGCCAGCCGCCGGACGTACTCGAACTCCAGGTGCGTCGGGTCGGTCAGGTCCACATGCGACTGCGGGGTGCCGTCCAGCAGCAGCGTCCACGAGCCGGGACGGTCCCGGTCCGGCACCAGCTCGGCCCGCCCGGTGTCGACGTCCGCCGCCACCCGGTCGGCGTCCCGTCGCCGGCCCATCAGCGCCGCATCCCACGCGCCGCCGAGGTGAGCACCCGGTGCAGCAGCCGCGCGTCGCCGAGCATCCCGCGCAGCTTGCGCTCCAACCCGGCGATCGGCACCAGGTTCTGCGGGGCCCGCGGGTCCTTGTACGGGGTGGACGCGAACCGGGGCAACGTGACCAGGGACAGGTCCGCCAGCGCGACCGCCTCCGGCACGGTCAGCTCGGCCGAGCACTCCATCCGGACGATGCCCGCCCACGGCGCCCCGGCGGCCACCGGCAGGCGCAGATACCACGACCAGCCGCCCCACGCCGTGCCCAGCCGGAACACCGGGCAGCGCTGGCCCGGCGCCAGCCCGGTCACCACCGCGGTCAGCCGGGCGTCGAGATACTGGCTGTGCTGGGTCTTGATGTAACCCAGGGTGCGCGGCAGGTTCCGGCGGCTGCGCAGCGGACCGTCCACCACCAGCAGGTCACCGTCGGCGCGGACCGCGTCCGAGACGGCCACCTCCAGCGCGGTCAGCGGGCCCTGCACCGCGGCCGGCAGCTTGCTCAGCTCGCCGGTGCCGCCGACCCGGTGCACCGGGTAGCGGACCGAACCGGCCACCACCTCCTGTGCCGACGGGCTGGCGGTGAACAACCCCCGGCCCACCCGGGCGCCGGCCAGCTCGGCGGCGCCCCGGTCCAGGTCGCAGCGGACCACCCCGGCCGCGTACGAGGCGGCGATGCCGGGGAACGAGCCGCCGTCCTCCTCGGCCGTCCAGACGCTGGCGTCGATCCGGCGGACGCCGTCGACGAGCAGCACCACGTCCGGCGACCGCACCCCGGGACGGGGATCGATCGCCCGCCAGTCGGTGACCGGCAGTTCGACGTCGGCCTCCACCTGGGCGCTGCTCGGCGTCGCCGGCCCGGTCCCGCCGGCCGCCTCGAACGACGCCCCGTACGCCGGGTCCCACGAGTCGACGAAGAACCGGGCGCCGGCCCGGGACGGCCCGGTCACGTGGCGTCCCGCCGCGCGCCGTCGCGCGCCCTCACCGTGCCGGCCTTTCGTTCGCGACTGCGGGGCTCCGCTGCGCTGCACTCCTCGCGCTCACAGGCCGGTCCGCTCGATGCGGGCGGTGCGGGCGTCCTTGCGGACCTCGAAGCGGACCGGGATCCGCTCGGCCAGCGCCGGCACGTGGGTGACCACCCCGACCATCCGGTCCCCCCGGGCGGCCAGGCTCTCCAGCGTGGCGGCGACCGTGTCCAGCGTGGCCGCGTCCAGCGTGCCGAAACCCTCGTCCAGCACGATCGACTCCAGGCTCGCCGCGCTCGTCGACATGCCGGCCAACTGCTCCGACAACGCCAACGCCAGCGCCAGCGACGCCTGGAACGTCTCCCCGCCGGACAGCGTCCGCACCCCGCGCCGCAGCCCGGCGTCGTGGTGGTCGACCACGAAGAACTCACCCTTGTCGTGCACCAGGTCGTACTGCCCGCCGGACAGCTCCCGCAGGATCCGCGACGCGCCGTCGACAAGCAGGTCCAGCGCCTCGGTGAGCAGCCAGCGCTCGAAGTTGTTGGCCCGCAGGTGGCTCGCGAGCGCGCGGGCCACCCGCGCCTGCTGCTCGTGGCCGGCCCGCTGCTCCCGCAGCTCGGTCGCCTGCTCGCGACGCTCGGTCAGCCGACGCAACTCCGCCTCGGCCCGCTCCACCGCCACCGCGGCGTCGCGCAGCGGATCGTCCGGCGCGTCCAGCCCGGCGGCGGTGAACAACGCGCCGATCCGGTCGGACACCTCGGCCGCCGCCCGCCGGGCCGCGTCCACCGACCCGGCCAACCCGCCCCGGTCGGCCCGCCGCCGGTCGGCCTGCTCGCCCGCCCAACCGGCCAGCGCCGCCCAGGCCGACGCCACGTCGTCCCGGTCGGCGGCCGGCGGGCCGAACCGGGCCAGCCCGTCCCGCACCGCGTCGAAGTCGCGCCACGCCCGGCGCAGCCGGTCCTGCGCGCCGTCGAGCGTGCCCCGTGCCCGCCGGGCGGCCTCCCGACCGGCCCGCACCGCGCCACCGGCCTCGTCCAACGCCGTCCGGAGCCGGGCGTGCTCGGCCAGCGACCGGCGCAGCGCCTCCGGCGCGGCGGCGTCCGCGAGCTGCCCGTCCAGCTCGGCCAGCCGCGCGGCGAGCCCGTCCTGCTCGGCCCGGACCCGCAGCAGCACCCGGTCCAGGTCACGGGCGGCGGCGTCGCGCTCGGCCACCACCCGCTTTGCGGCCTCGCTGGCCGCCCGCGCCGCCTTGCCGGCCGCGAGCGCCCGACTCACCGCCGACCCCTTCGGCACCGCCGGCACGGCGAGGACCACCTGCTCGCACACCGGGCACGGCGCGCCGTCGACCAGGTGCGCCCGCAGCGCCACCGCCTGGTCGGCGGCCTTCGCCTCGTCGTGCGCCCGGAACGCCGCCTCCAGCTCGACCTCGGCCCGCTCGGCGGCGGCCCGCGCCGCGTCCAGCGCCGCGACCGCGGTGTCGTGCTCGGCCCGCGCCGCGTCGACCGCCGCGCGGACCGTCGCCGCCTCGCCGGTCAACCGCTCCCGGTCGGCGTACGCCCGCAGCAGCAGGCGCGCCGCGCTCTCGTCGCCGGCCGCGGCCAACTCGCCGCGCAGTTTCTCCTCGCGCTCCTCGGCCAGCCCGACCGCCGCGGTCGCCTCGTCGACGGCCACCCGGGCCGCGGCCACCGCGCGGGCCAGCTCGGCGGTGCCGTCCGGCGGCCGGACCCCGGCCAGCACGCCCAGCTCGGCGTCGAGCGCGGCCAGCGCCGCGGCCCGCTCACCGGCCGTGGCCCGGGCCTGTTCCAGTTCCGGTACGGCCGCCGCGACCGCCCCGGCCAGCTCCCGCACCGCCTCGACCCGGCCCCGGGCGTCGGCCAGCCGCGCGTCGTCCACGTCGGCGAGACCGCCGAGCACCTTGTCGACCGTCTCCAGCTTCGCCTCGGCCTGCCCGGCGCGCTCGACCGCCTTCTTCTGCACGTCCTCGTAGACGCCCAGCCCGAGCAGGTTCACCAGGATCTGCTGACGGGTCGCCGGCTTCGCGTGCAGGAAGTCGGCGAACTGCCCCTGCGGCAGCACCACGCACGAGGTGAACTGCTCGTACGGCAGCCCGACCGCGTCCAGCACGGCCTGCTCCATCTCGGCCGGCGTACCGGCCACCACGTCGCCCAGATCCTCCGGGCTGAGCCCGGTGTCCAGCTTGGTCACGTCGAAGCCGGGCGGCATGAGCTGGAGCCCGGCGTTGGCCGTCTTCACCGTCCCCCGGCCGTCGCGGCGGACCACCCGGGTGGCGACGTACCGGTCGCCGGCGGACTCGAAGACCAGCCGGACCCGGGCCTCGGCGGCCGACGGGGCCAGCGCGTTGGCCAGCCCGCGCGTGCCGCCCCAGCGTGGCACCGTGCCGTAGAGCGCGAAGCAGATCGCGTCGAGCACCGTCGACTTGCCCGAACCGGTCGGCCCGACCAGCGCGAAGAAGTCGGCGTCGGTGAAGTCGACGGTGGTCTCCTCGCGGAACACGGTGAAGCCGGCCATGTCCAGCCGCATCGGCCGCATCAGTGCTCCACCTCCTCGAGCAGCTCGTCGAAGAGTTCCCGTACGCCGTCATCGGCGTGCCCACGGCTGCCCAGGTAGTCGGCGAACAGCTCGCGCGGCGAGCGGCCGGCCCGCTGGGCGGTGCGGGTGCCGCTGCCCGGCGCCGGCATCAGCTCCGGGTCGATCCGGATCTCCAGCGCGCGGGGGAGCAGCTCCTGGACCTCCTCGCGCAGCCCGGCCCGGGGTTGCTCCCGGACGAAGACCCGCAGCCAGCCGTCCGGCGGCTCGATCTCGGCGAGCTGCGCGAGAGTGCCCCGCACCGTGCGCAGCGGCACCGCGCCGGGCACCGGCACCTCCCGGATCCGGGCGGCGGTGGTGGCGGTGACCTCCACGATCGTCACCGAGCCGACGTTCTCCTGCTCGCCGAAGTCGACCGCGAGCGGGCTGCCGCTGTAGCGGATCGGGCAGGGGCCGATCACCCGCTGGGAGCGGTGCAGGTGGCCCAGCGCCACGTAGTGCGCGTTGCCCGGGAAGACGGTCGCCGGCACCGCGTAGCCGAGCACGGTGTGCGCGTCCCGCTCGCCGCCGCCGGTGCTCGCCCCGACCACGGTGAGGTGCGCGGTGACCAGGTGCACCCGGTCCGGCTCGGTGAAGCCCTCGGCCAGCTTGTCGAGCACCCGGCCGAGATGGTCGGCGTAGGTCTGGTTGGCCTCGGCCGGGGTGAGCGCGTACATCTCCACCGCGCGGACCGCGTAGCGCTGGGACAGGAACGGCAGCGCGGCGACCCGCCACCGCTCGCCGTCGCGGGTCACCCCGTCGATGACGTGCTCGGCCGGATTCTCCCGCACGCTGCCGCGCAGCGTGATGCCGGCGGCGTCGGCCCACGGGCGCAGCGCGTCGAGCGCCGCGCCGTTGTCGTGGTTGCCACCGATCGCCAGCACGTCGGCGCCGGTGCGGCGCAACGCGGTCAGCGCGCGGGTGACCAGCCGGGTCGCCTCCGGCGTCGGCGCGGCGGTGTCGTAGAGGTCACCGGCGACGATCACCAGGTCGGGCCGTTCCTCGCGGGCGATGTCGATCACCTGGGCGAGGACCTGCGTGTGCTCCTCGGCCCGGGACTGCCCCTTGAGGACCTTGCCGACGTGCCAGTCGGAGGTGTGCAGGATCTTCATGGTGGGTCGCCGCCTAGAACGGGATGTCGTCGTCGGAGGTGCCGGAGCCGACCACCGCGAACGGGTCGGCGGCCTGCGTGATCGACCGTAGCGTCTCCGACGGGGCGCGGCCCGCCTCGGAGACCCGGGTGGCCCACGCCGGGAACGGGAACTCCAGGCAGAGCGGCACCGGGATGTCCGGCTGGTTGACGAACATGGTGCCGGGCTTGGCCAGCAGCGCCCGCTGGCGTTGGGCGGGCGGCAGGAAGCCGTACTCCGGGCGGGACGCCTCGGCCGGGTCGAGCCGGCCGACCACCCGGATCGCCGAGTTGGTGACGATCCGCCGCTCCACCTCGCTCGCGGTCTGCTGCGCGCCGACCAGGATCACCCCCAGCGAGCGGCCCCGCTCGGCGATGTCGAGCAGCACCTCCTTGATCGGGGAGGAGCCCTCGCGGGGCGCGTACTTGTTCAACTCGTCGAGCACGACGAAGAGCAACGGCTTGGCGGTGCCGGCCTTCTCCTTGCGCTCGAACTCGCTCTTGAGCGTCACGCCGACCACGAAGCGCTGCGCGCGGTCCGGCAGGTTGTGCAGGTCGACCACGGTGACCTGGGCGCTCTCCGCGGTGTTGATCGAGTGCGGGCGGCGGGTGGCCAGGTCACCGCGGATGAGCCGGCCCAGGTCCTTCTTGCTGCCGATGAGCCGGCGGGCGAACGCGTTGACGGTGCCCAGGCCGACCGCGCTGCCGGCCCAGTCGCCCCGGGTCTCGTCGTCGTTGAGCTGCTCGACCACGTGGTCGACCAGGTCGGCGTAGGAGCCGAGGCGGACCCCGTCGATGCTCACCCCGCCGTCGGCGGGCTGGGCGTATCGGGCCAGGTGGGCGGCGACCGAGTGGACCACCATGGTGTATTGCTGGCGCTCGTCGTCGGCGTCGGCGAACACGTAGGGCAGCAGCCGGTCGGCGCAGAACTCGCTCAGCGTCCAGTAGAAGCTGTCCACGCCGGTGAGCCGGCTGCTCACGTCCGGCGTGCCGGAGGAGTCACCGACCCGGGGCGGGGCGTAGACCCGCACGTCGGGGAACGCGCCGGCGTCGAGACCGAGCTTCGCGTACGCCGCGCGGGTCGGGTCGTCGAGCCGGGTGTTCGGGTGGTCGAGGAAGAGCAGGTCCTCGCCCTTGACGTTGAAGATCAGCGCCTTGGCGTTGACCGCGTCGCCGCCGAGCACGCCGGAGCGGAACACCGAGTAGAGCAGGAAGGTGGCGAAGCTGGTCTTGGTGGCCACCCCGGAGATGCCGGAGATGGAGACGTGCGCGCCCCGGGTGCCGTCGAGGAAGTCGGCGTTGAGGTAGACCGGCACGCCGTCGCGGCCCATCCCCATCGGGATCCGCCGCTCCATCCGGTCGAAGTGCAGCGCCCGGGCGCGGGCGTCACCCTCGGCCCGGTGCACCACCGCGCCCGGCGTGGGCGGGACGTAGAACTCCGGATCGACCCGGGTGGTGGTGATCTCGGCGGCCTCCTGCACCTGCGCGGGCAGCGTGCCGTCGGCGATGGCGAAGACGTCGGAGTCGAACTGCGCCCCCTCGTGCCGGGCGCGCACCTGGGTCACCACGCCGGCGATGGTCACCGGCTCCCGGTCGGGCAGCTCGCGTCGGGTCACCACCACGTCGTCGAGTTGCAGGTAGCTCCCCGGGGCGACGGCCGTCCAGAAGGTGAGCGGGGTGGCGTCGGCGGTGCCGAGCACCCGGCCGACCCCCTCGCCGGGCCCGTCGAGCTGGTCGTCGGTCATCGGCGGTCTCCGGTCGGCTGGTCGTCGGATTGGCGGCGCACGTCCTGCATCCTGCCCGAGGGATGCGACAGGTTGCCACGCGACGCGTCGGACGCCACGCCGGCCGCTCGCCGGGCGGATCCGGGCGAACACGCAACGTGTGATTCCCGCTCCCGACGTGCCCCTCGGCGGGCGATCCCGCAAGAGGACGGAGAGCCGGGCCGTCACGCCGTACGACTGCGCGCTGATTCACGGAAAGCGGGCCTGTCCCGGGCGAAATGACGACTCTTTCCGAGAATCTGCGCGTCATCGGCGGGGGTGGGGTGGGGTGGGGTGGTCAGGGGGTGGGGGTGGTGGGCGGCGGGTTGCCCGGGTCGCGGGTGTAGCGCAGCATCAGCACGCCGTCGGCGGCGGCCAGTACGTGTCGCAGTGGCAGGGGGCGTGCGGCGCTGCCGGGCCCGGCGGTGATCCGGCCGGGGCCGGCGCCGGCGAGCAGCGGCGCCACGGTCAGGCACAGCTCGTCGACCAGGTCGGCGGCGGTGAGCGCGCCGAACAGGTGCGGGCCGCCCTCGCAGAGCACCTGGCCCAGCCCGCGGCGGCGCAGCTCGGCCAGCCCGGCGGCCAGGTCGACGTGGTCGGTGCCGCAAGGGATCAGGTCGGCGACCTCGGTGAGCCCGGCCGGTGGCACGGCGCCGGAGCGGGTGAGCACCAGCGGCCGGACCGGGGCGTCGGCGAAGCAGCCCTGCGCCGGGTCGAGGTCGAGCGAGCCGGAGACCACCACCAGCGTCGGGAACTCGGCCAGACCCCGCTCGCGGCGCCAGGCGCGGCGGTCGGCGCTCAGCCGGACCGCGCCGTAGCCCTCGTGCCGCAGCGTGCCGGCGGCCACCAGCAGGCCGTCGCAGAGCATCCGCAGCAGCCCGAAGACGCGCTTGTCCGGCTCGCCGGAGAGCCCGGCGGAATAGTCGTCCAGGGTGACCGCGCCGTCCGCGCTGGCGACGAAGTTGACCCGCAGGTGCGGCTGCGCCGCCCGGTCGTAGAGCGCGGTGAGTTGCGGGTCGGTGAGCGGACCGGTCCCGGGGGCGGGCCAGACCCGTTCGATCGGGGTGCCGCCGCTCATTCGCCGGCCGGCCCGGTGACCGGCGGTGTGGGCCCGGGTGCGCGGTGTTGGCAGTCGCACCACGTCCGGCCACGGCAGTCGCGGTGCCGCCGCTCCCGGCAGGCTCGGCAGATCATGCTGGCAGCCTATGCCGCGCCGGGGCGGCGGAGCGCAGGCGGTAACGAAATGGGAACGCTCCCAGCGGCCTATTGACACCCCTGTTACCTGCCGGCAATCTCATGGGAGCGCTCCCGGCTGTGGTGTGAATCTCCTTCCTGCCCGCTCCGGCCCGGCGCCAAACGCACCCCCCACCACACAGATATCTCGCCTCACCACCGAAAAGAGGGGTCTGAAGATGAGCGTCCCGATTCACCGTCGGCGCTTTGCGGCCATCGCACTCGCGTCCGCCATGGTGCTTGCCGGCGCCACGGCCTGCGGCAATGACGACGACTCGTCAGGCGGCGGGGACAGCGGCGGCCCGGTCACCCTGGTCGTCGACGTCTTCGGCGACCAGGGCTTCGGCTACGAAGACCTGTACAAGCAGTACGAAGCCGAGCACACCAACGTCAAGATCCAGGAGCGCGGCAAGGGCCTCGGTCTCGGCGACTACAACACCCGCCTGACCCAGCAGATCACCGCCGGCTCCGGCGCCGGTGACGTGGTGGCCCTCGAAGAGGGCACGATCGTCCAGTTCTACGCGCAGGCCGACAAGTTCGTGAACCTGGCCGACCACGGCGCGAACGACCTCAAGGGCAACTTCCTGCCGTGGAAGTGGGAGCAGGGCACCACCCCCGACGGCAAGGTGCTGGGCCTCGGCACCGACGTCGGCTCGATGGCGCTGTGCTACCGCACCGACCTGTTCAAGGCCGCCGGCCTGCCCACCGACCGCGAGCAGGTCGGCGCGCTCTGGCCGACCTGGGACAAGTTCATCGAGGCCGGCCAGAAGTTCGCCGGCGCCGACAAGAAGCACAAGTTCGTCGACTCGGCGACCAACTTCTACAACGTGGTGCTGATGCAGGTCGCGGGCCAGGGCACCGGCTACACGTACTACGACAAGAGCAACAAGCTGGTCATCGACCAGAACCCGGACGTGCAGGCCGCGTACCAGCTCACCACCAAGATGATCTCCGCCGGGCTGTCGAACAACCTGCAGTCCTTCTCCAACGAGTGGAACGCCGGTTTCAAGAACGGCACCTTCGCCACCATCGCCTGCCCGGCGTGGATGACCGGTGTGATCAAGGGCCAGGCCGGTGACGCGGCGGCCGGCAAGTGGGACATCGCCAAGGCCCCCGGCGCGGGCGGCAACTGGGGCGGCTCCTTCCTCGGCGTGCCGAAGTCGAGCAAGCACCAGAAGGAGGCCGCGGAGCTGGCCAAGTTCCTGACCAGCGCCAAGGGCCAGATCGGCGCGTACAAGGCGGTCGGCAACCTGCCGTCGAACCCGCAGGCGCTCACCGACCCGGCCGTGGCCGACTCGACCAACGACTACTTCAGCAAGGCCCCGGTCGGCAAGATCTTCGCCGCCGGCGCCACCGACCTGAAGCCGGTCTACCTCGGCCCGAAGAACAACGCGGTCCGCACCGCCGTGGAGAACACGCTGCGCGCCGTGGAGCAGGGCAAGTCCGCCGACGAGCAGTGGCAGGCGGCTTTGAAGAACGGTGCGGCCGCCGGTAAGTGATCCGGCTGAGCCGCTCGCGGGTGGCGTCGGCAGCCCCGTGCTGCCGGCGCCACCCGCGGTGCCCGCAGAGCCCGGCGTCGCCCGTGAGGCGGGCGACGCCGGCCGAGGAGAAGGACTCCTGATGAGCCTCGACCTGCACGCCACGGCGCCGCCCGAGCCCCGCCCGCCGCGCGCCCGCACCTCGCACCGCCGCGCCAGCTCGGCCACCAAGCTGGACCTGAAGTACTCGCCCTACCTGTACGTCCTGCCGTTCTTCCTGCTCTTCGCCGTGTTCAGCGCGTACCCGATCGTGTACACGGTCTGGATCGCGTTGACCGACCGGTCCCCGCTCAACGCGACGATCTCCTTCGTCGGGCTGGACAACTTCGTCGAACTGCTCACCGACGACCCGCAGTTCTGGAACGCGGTGGTGAACACGTTCGGCATGTTCGTGCTCTCCACCGTGCCCCAGCTGATGCTGGCGCTGATGCTGGCCAACGCGCTGAACCGGAAGCTGCGCGCGCAGACCTTCTTCCGGATGGCCATCGCGATGCCGATCATCACCTCGACCGCGGTGGTCGCGCTGATCTTCTCGATGATCTACGCCAAGGACTTCGGCCTGATCAACTGGCTGCTCGACGCCGTCGGCCTGGACCCGATCGACTGGCGGGCGAACCGCTTCGCCTCCTGGTTCGCCATCTCCACCATGGTCGACTGGCGGTGGGTCGGCTACAACGCGCTGATCTACCTGGCCGCCATGCAGTCGATCAGCAAGGACATGTACGAGGCCGCCGCGCTGGACGGAGCGTCCCGGCGACGCCAGTTCTGGTCGATCACGGTCCCGCAGCTGCGTCCCACGATCATCTTCACGCTGATCATCTCGACCATCGGCGGGCTCCAGCTCTTCACCGAGCCGCTGCTGTTCACCAGCGGATCGGGCGGCCTCTCCGGCGGCTCCGAGGGCCAGTTCCAGACCATCACGATGTACCTGCTCGACGTGATGAACCAGCGCTTCCGGTGGGGTTACGCCGGAGCGGTCGCGCTCGTGCTCTTCGTGCTCATCGCACTGATGTCGACGATCAACTACCTGCTGGCCCGTCGCATCAGCTCCGACAAGTGAAGGTGACGAGATGACGACCACCACACTCCGTCCGCCCACCCGGCCGCCCGCGCCCGCCAAGGTCAAGGCCACCCACCAGGCCGAGCGGCTCTTCAAGGCCAGCCCGCTCACCTGGTTCGGGCTGGTCCTCGGCGTGTTCCTGTCGCTGTTCCCGTTCTACTGGATGATCGTCATCGCCTCGCGGACCAACGACGCGGCCAACTCCTGGCCGCCGCCGTTCCTGCCCGGCGGCAAGCTCGGCGAGAACATCGAGCGGGTGCTGGCCAACGGAGACGCCAACGTCGTCAAGGGCCTGATGAACTCGTTCCTGGTCTCCGGGACGATCACCATCGCCACGGTGTTCTTCGGCTCGCTGGCCGGCTTCGCGTTCGCCAAGCTCCGCTTCCGGGGCAAGAACGCGCTGCTGCTGATCATCCTCGCCTCGATGATGGTGCCGATCCAACTCGGCGTGCTCCCGCTCTACATCCTGATGGCGAAGCTCGACTGGCTGAACACCATGCCGTCGGTCACCGTGCCGTTCCTCATCGGCGGCTTCGGGATCTTCATGATGCGCCAGTACGCCGAACAGGCCGTCCCGAACGAGCTGATCGAGGCCGCCCGGGTGGACGGCTGTTCGACCTGGCGGGTGTACTGGCACGTGGTGATGCCCGCGTTGCGGCCCGCCGCCGCGGTGCTCGGCCTGCTCACCTTCATGGAGCAGTGGAACCAGTTCTTCTGGCCGTTCGTGGTGCTGGCCGACCCGTCCAACCCCACCGTCCAGATCTCGCTCCGTAGCCTCAACACCGCGTACTTCGCCGACAACTCGCAGATCTTCGCCGGTACGTTGATCGCGACCCTGCCCCTGTTCATCGTGTTCGTTCTGTTCGGCCGCCAGATCATCGGCGGCATCATGGAAGGCGCCGTCAAGTCGTGAGCAACCCAGCCAGCCCGCCCGCCGTCGGCGTTCTCGACGAGGGCCCGGCCGTCACCTTCCCGCCCGGCTTCCTCTGGGGCGCGGCGACCGCCGCGTACCAGATCGAGGGCGCCGCGGCGGAGGGTGGCCGTACGCCGTCGATCTGGGACACCTTCAGCCACACCGAGGGTCGGACGGTGGCCGGGCACACCGGCGACGTGGCCTGTGACCACTACCACCGGATGTCGGACGACGTGCGGCTGATGGCCGACCTGGGGCTGCGGTCCTACCGCTTCTCCGTCTCCTGGCCCCGGGTGCAGCCGGGCGGCGCCGGCGGGGTCAACCAGGAGGGGATGGACTTCTACCACCGCCTGGTCGACGAGCTGCTCGGGCACGGCATCGAGCCCTGGGTGACGCTCTACCACTGGGACCTGCCCCAGCCGCTGGAGGACGCCGGCGGCTGGCCGGCCCGGGACACCGCCGGCCGGTTCGCGGAGTACTCGGCGCTGGTCGCCGACGCGCTCGGCGACCGGGTGAAGTACTTCACCACGCTGAACGAGCCGTGGTGCTCGGCGTTCCTCGGCTACGGCTCCGGCGTGCACGCGCCGGGCCGGTCGAACGGCGCGGACGCGGTCCGGGCCGGGCACCACCTGATGCTCGGGCACGGCCTGGCCGTGCAGGCGGTGCGGGCGGCCCGCCCGCAGGCGGAGCTCGGCATCACGGTGAACCTCTACCCGGTCACCCCGGCCACCGGGTCGGCGGCGGACGCCGACGCGGCCCGCCGCATCGACGCGCTGGCCAACCGCTTCTTCCTGGACCCGGTGCTGCGCGGCGCGTACCCGGCCGATCTGATCGCCGACCTGCGGGGCGTCACCGACCTCGGGCACGTCCGCGACGGCGACCTGGCCACCATCTCCACGCCGCTGGACATGGTCGGGGTCAACTACTACAGCCGGCACGTGGTCGCCGCGCCGGTCGAGGGCGGGGAGCCGGAGCCCTACTGGCGGGCGCCGTCCTGCTGGCCGGGCAGCGAGGACGTCCGGTTCGTCACCCGGGGCGTGCCGGTGACCGACATGGACTGGGAGATCGACGCCCCGGGCCTTACCGAGACGCTGGAGCGGGTCCACCGGGAGTACACCGACCTGCCGCTCTACGTCACCGAGAACGGCTCGGCGTTCGTCGACACGCTGGCCGACGGGCGGGTCGACGACCCGGACCGGCTGGCCTACTTCGCCGCGCACCTGCGCGCGTCGCACGCCGCGATCGAGGCCGGGGTGCCGCTCAAGGGCTACTTCGCCTGGTCACTGATGGACAACTTCGAGTGGGCCTGGGGCTACACGAAGCGGTTCGGCATGGTCTATGTCGACTACGACAGCCAGGCCCGGATCGCGAAGTCCAGCGCCAGGTGGTACGCCGACGTGATCCGACGTAACGGCTTGGCCGCACAATAAGCTGGGCCAGCCAGTAACGGGCGGCCCCGGCGCCGGAGCCTCAACCGGTGCCGGGCCCGCCCGCCCGTCGGAGGAGCACAGACGATGACAACGCAGCGCACCCGCTCGCTCGGGCGCCCGACCCTCGACGCGGTCGCGGCCCGCGCCGGCGTCGGGCGCGGCACGGTCTCCCGCGTGGTCAACGGCTCGCCGCAGGTCAGTCCGGAGGCCCGGGCCGCCGTCCAGCAGGCCATCGCCGAGCTGGGCTACGTGCCGAACCGGGCCGCCCGGGCGCTGGTCACCCAGCGGACCGACTCGGTGGCCCTGGTGGTCTCCGAGTCGGGGGAGCGGGTCTTCACCGAGCCGTTCTTCGCGGCCATCGTCCGGGGCGTCAGCTCCGGGCTGCTGGAGACGCCGATGCAGCTCTGGCTGGCCATGGTGCAGTCGCCGATCGAGCGGGAGCGGGTCGAGCACCACCTGACCAACCAGCACGTGGACGGCGTACTGCTGCTGTCCCTGCACGACTCGGACCCGCTGCCCACGCTGCTGGAGGAGCGCGGCCTGCCGGCGGTGCTCGGCGGCCGGCCGGCCCGGATGCTGCACCCGAACGCCCAGCCGGCGTGGTTCGTCGACGTGGACAACGTCGGTGGCGCCCGGCAGGCGGTGGAGCACCTGTTCGCCCGGGGGCGGCGGCGGGTCGCCACCATCGCCGGCCCGCAGGACATGGGCGCCGGCCTGGCCCGGCTCTCCGGCTACCGGGAGGCGGTGCGCGCCGCCGGGGGCATGGTCGAGAACGGGCTGATCGCGTACGGGGACTTCAGCGAGGGCAGCGGCACGGCCGCCATGCGTCGGCTGCTGGACTCCTGCCCGGATCTGGACGCCGTCTTCGTCGCCTCCGACCTGATGGCCTTCGGCGCGTTGCGCGCGCTGCGGGAGGCGGGTCGCCGGGTGCCCGAGGACGTGGCGGTGATCGGCTTCGACGACGCCCCGATCGCCCGCCAGGCCGAGCCGCCGCTGACCACGGTGTTCCAGCCGGTGGAGGAGATGGGCCGGCAGATGGCCCGCCTCCTGGTCTCCCGCATCCGCGGCGACGACGTCCCCTCCCCGCACGTCCTCCTGAACACCGAGCTGATCCACCGCGCCTCCGCCTGACGCACCCCCCGCCCCGCCCCGCCCCGCCCCACCCCCCGCACGATCCGCGCTGATTCACGGAAAGAGTGGTCATCGCACGCGGAATGAGCACTCTTTCCGTGAATCAGCGGGCAGTCGGGGTGGGGGTGGGGGAGGGGCAGGGTGGGTCAGGACCAGCGGCGGAGTTCGCGGCGGGCGAGGGACGCGCGGTGGACCTCGTCGGGGCCGTCGGCCAGGCGCAGCGTGCGGGCCTGGGCCCAGAGCGCGGCGAGCGGGGTGTCCTGGCTGACGCCGGCCCCGCCGTACGCCTGGATCGCCTTGTCGATCACCCATTCGGCCATCGCCGGAGTAGCGATCTTGATGGCCTGGATCTCGGTGTGCGCGCCCTTGTTGCCCACGGTGTCCATCAGCCAGGCGGTCTTGAGCACCAGCAGTCGGGCCTGCTCGATCCGGACCCGGGACTCGGCGATCCACTCCCGCACCACGCCCTGCTCGGCGAGCGGGCGGCCGAACGCCACCCGGTCCAGCGCGCGGCGGCAGAGCAGCTCCAGCGCCCGTTCGGCCATGCCGACCAGCCGCATGCAGTGGTGGATCCGCCCCGGACCGAGCCGCGCCTGGGCGATGGCGAAGCCGGTGCCCTCGGCGCCGACCAGGTTCTCCACCGGCACCCGGACACCCGTGAAGTCGATCTCGGCGTGCCCGCCGTGCGGGGCGTCGGAGTAGCCGAAGACGGTCATCCCGCGGCGTACCGTCACGCCCGGGGTGTCCCGGGGGACCAGGATCATGCTCTGCTGGCGGTGCCGGTCGGCGTCCGGGTCGGTCTTGCCCATCACGATGAAGACCTCGCAGCGCGGGTCCATCGCCCCGGACGACCACCACTTGCGGCCGTCGACCACGTAGTGGTCGCCGTCGCGGGTGATCCGGGTGGCGATGTTCGTCGCGTCGGAGGAGGCGACCTCCGGCTCGGTCATGCAGAACGCGGAACGGATCGTGCCGTCCAGCAGCGGCGCGAGCCAGCGCTCCCGCTGCGCGTCGGAGCCGAACTCGGCCAGCAGCTCCATGTTGCCGGTGTCCGGCGCGGCGCAGTTCAGCGCCTCCGGGGCCAGGTGCGGGCTGCGGCCGGTCAGCTCGGCCAGCGGCGCGTACTGGAGGTTGGTCAGGCCGGCGCCGTAGCGCGCGTCCGGCAGGAACAGGTTCCACAGGCCCCGGGCCCGGGCCTCGGCCTTCAGCTCGGCCATCACCGGCGGCCGGGCCCACGGGTCGCCGGCGGCGAGCACCTGCTCGTGGTGCACCGGCTCGGCCGGCAGGACGCACTCGGTGAGGAACGCCTCCAGCCGCTGCCGCAGCTCGACCGTGCGGTCGTCGTACGCGAACTCCATCACTTCTCCCTCACCGCGTGCAGACCGTGCGCGACCAGCGGCGTCACCATCTCGCCGATCCGGTCGAACCCCTCGCCCAGCGTCTGCCCGAGGGTGTGCCGGTAGTGGATGCCCTCGCAGATCACCGCCAGCTTGAAACAGCCGAGCGCCACGTGCCAGTGCAACGGTCCGACGTCGACGTCGCTGCGGCCGGCGTAGCGGTCGATCAGCTCGGCGCCGGTGGGGAAGCCGGCCCGGGGGCCGATCCCGTCGGCCACCGGGTTGCCCTCGGCGAGGTCGCTGTCGCCCAGCACGTCCCAGTAGGTCAGCAGCAGGCCGAGGTCGGCCAGCGGGTCGCCCAGCGTGGCCATCTCCCAGTCGAGCACCGCCCGCACCGTCACCGGGTCGACGGCGGCGAGCAGGTTGTCGAGCCGGTAGTCGCCGTGCACGATCCGGCCCGCGTTCGCGCCCTCCGGCACGCTGCCGGCCAGCGCGTCGCGCAGCTCGTCGATGCCGGGCAGCGGGCGGCTGCGGGACCGGTCGAGCTGCCCGGCCCAGCGCCGGACCTGCCGGGCCAGGTAACCGTCGGGGCGGCCGAAGTCGGCCAGCCCGACCTCGGCCGGCTCCACCCGGTGCAGCGTGGCGAGCGTGTCCATCATCGCCATGGCGAGGTCACGCCGCTGGCCGGCGGTGAGCGCGTCGGTCTGCTCGCGCCGCCGGTAGACCTCGCCGTCGACGTGGCTCATCAGGTAGAACGGCGCGCCGATGACGCTCTCGTCGGCGCAGAGCAGCAGCGCCTCGGGGACCGGCACGCCGGTCGGGGCCAGCGCCGAGATCACCCGGTGTTCCCGGGCCATGTCGTGCGCGGTGGCCAGCACGTGCCCGAGCGGGGGCCGGCGCAGCACCACCTCGCGGTCACCGGCGCGCAGCAGGTAGGTCAGGTTGGACTTGCCGCCGGCGATCAGCCGCGCGGAGAGCGGCCCGGCCAGCTCGGGCCGGTGGGTGGCCAGGTGGGCGGCGAGCCGGTCGAGGTCGAGCCCGCGCGGGGCCGGACCGGTCGGTGGCCGGGTGGCGTCGACGGCCGGATCGGTCATCCGGATAGTCGACGGCAGCTCAGCTTTGTTGTCAAGGTCGGATTTTCCCGGCGGGACATGCCACGGCAACGGGGACGAAACGGCCGGCCGGCAGGCTGGGAACAGCCTGCCGGCCACGCGCCGGCCCGCCGAGCGGAGGGGATCAGACATGCTGCTGAGAGTTCGGGTGACCCTGCCCGACCGACCGGGCACGCTCGGCCAGGTGGCCCGGACACTCGGTGTCTCCGGGGCGGACATCGTCCAGGTGGTGGTCCTGGAGCGGCTCGGTGGGCGGGCGGTCGACGACTTCACCGTGGTCTGGCCGGGCGCGGCGCGGGTGGAACGGCTGCTCGCCGGGCTGGCCGCGATCCCCGGCGTCCGGGTGGACGGCGTGTGGCGGGCGATCGGCACGCCGACCACCACCGGTCAGGACGCGGAGCTGCTCGCCCAGGTGGCGGCGAACCCGACCGACGGCGTGGCCACGCTCGTCGACGCCGTGCCCGGCCTGCTCGCCGCGGACTGGGCGGTGGCCGCGGTGGTGCCGCTGGACTGGGCCGCGCGTCCCGGTGGGGCCGGCTCGGCCACGGTCGGGCACGCGAGCTGGCGGGCCCCGACGCCACCCCGGTTGCCCGAGGTGACCCCGCTGCGCGCCCGCGCGCTGACCAGCCCGGAGGGTCACCACTACGCGGTGGCGCCGTTCGGCCGGGCCGGGCTGGTGCTGGTGGTCTCCCGCGACCACGGCGAGCCGCTCTCGGCGGCCGCGTTCCACGCCATCGAGGTGGACCGGCTCGCCCAACTCGTCCGCGCCAGCGCGGTGATCCTCGGTGACCGGCTGGACCTGGTGGGCGCGCCGCCGGTGACCACCGTCACCTGACCCGGTGGCGGGGCGTCACCCCGGGGCAACGGGCACGCAACAGGCGACCGGCATGGTCGGTGGTGAGGAAGGGAGACAACCATGGCGCTGTGGCGGATCCGAGCCACCGTGGACGACCGGCCGGGTTACCTGTCGGTGCTCACGGCGAGCCTCGCGTTGCGCGGGGTCAACATCCTCACCGTGCAGGTGCACACCACCGAGGTCGGCGCCGTCGACGACTTCCTGGTCGACGCGCCCGAGCAGATCACCGAGGCCGAGCTGCGGGCCGCGGTCGAGCGGGGCCGGGGGCGGGACTGCTGGGTGGCGCGCAGCGAGGCGCGTGGGCTGGCCGACGAGCCGACCCGGGTGCTCGGCCTGGCCGGTCGGCTGCTCCGCGATCCGGAGGGCCCCGGCGCGGCGCTGCGGACGCTGCTGGGCGCCGACGCGGTGACCTGGCGTCCGACGTCCACCGCGGCGCCGGGCGGCGTGGGCGGCACCACGATGCTGCTCGCCGACCCGGCGGGCGGCGCCTACGAGCTGCGCCGTCGGGAGCCGAGCTTCACCCCGGCCGAGTACGCCCGGGCGCAGGCGCTTGTCGAGTTGGCGGCGACGCTGGACCGCCGGGACACCCACCGGGTCACGCTGGTGCTGCCCGACGGCGGGGAGGTGTCGGTGCGGCCGGCCACCGCCGACGACGTGCCGGCCGTACGCGAACTGCACGTCGGCTGCTCGGAGCGGAGCCGGCAGCGGCGCTACCTGAGCGGCGCGTACCCGTCGCCGGCCCGGCTGCGTCGGCTGCTCGAACCGGCGCGGGGGGTGACCCTGCTCGCCACGGCGGGCTCAGGCGGGGCGGCGGAGCCGGTCGTGGCGATGGCCAACCTGCTCGGCGAGGGCGACGAGGCCGAGGCGGCGCTGCTGGTCCGGGACGACTGGCAGCGGCGGGGCCTCGGCTCGGCGCTGCTGCGTCGGCTGCTCGGGCACGCCGGCCGGACCGGTTGCGCCGCGGTGCTGCTGCACGTGCAGGCCGAGAACACGCCGATGTTGCGGACGCTGCGCCGGCTGGACCGGCCGGTGACGCTGGACCGCGACGGCGGCGTGCTGACCGCGACGTTGCCGCTGACCCCCGCCGGCCGGGTGGGCGTGCCGGCCGGCCGAGGGCCGGGGGCCGTCCGACCGGCGTGGCCCGGCCGGGACACCGCGGCGGGCCTGCCGGCGCAGCGGCCGGGTTAGAGCTGACGGCAGCCCGGCCGGGTCCACTCGGCGAGCCGCAACGGCGCGGCACGCCGACGGGACCCGGCGGGGAGCCGACACCGGCGCCGATGCGGCGCCACCCTGACCGACCTCCGATGCGGGGGACGGTGACACGAACGGGGCCTCCGGTGCGGGGGCCCCGTTCGTGTCGCTGGGCGGCAGGTAGCTGACGGTTCGTCCGCCGCGACCTGCCCGCCGGCAAGATGCCGACCACGCGTCGCCAGCCCCGACGCCCGCCGACGCCCGACACGGCCGAGCGCCCCGGGCGTACGGCTCCGGGGAGCCCTCGGGGCCGGTCCGGTCAGCCGCGCTCCGGCAACCCGGCTGAGCACCCGTCACGTTGTCCACGTCTTCCGTGATCACACCGGCGAGGCCTCCGATGGGCGGACAAGCGCGGAAAAGAGCGGTGATCATGAAGTTGGCGGCATCAACGGAGATCAACACCGCCGTCAACCTCATGATCACCCGCTGGACTTGGAAGTGCGGCGGGCTCGAGGTGAGGGTTTCGTCGATCATGGACTTGTGGTGCCAGGAAATGTTCGATTCGGCGTGAAATCGGAGGTGCCACAAGTCCAAGATCGGCAGAGGTTCGCCGCTTCGCCCCGGACCACGTCCAGCGACAGAGTCCCAGGCTGACAACTGGTCGTCGACGTAGCCGGCCCGTGTTCCGTCGGGTGGGTCAGCCAGGATGAATGCTCCGGGCAGCCCGGATGAGGTGCCAGCGGACAGCGGCACGACACGCAATTGAATATGGGGCTGCTCCGCGCAGGTCATCAGGTGCTCGACCCTGCTCGGCCATCACGTCAGACCACCGCAGGGTCGGCGGCAGAGCGTCTCGGGCCGCACGGGTCCGGGGCGCTCTCGGGTCAGGAGCGGTCAGCCGCGCTCGGCGATCTGGGCGACGAACGCCCGCCAGGACGCCGGCTCGAAGGCGAGCGTCGGGCCGGTCGGGTCCTTCGAGTCCCGTACGCCGACGACGCCGGGAAGGTTGTCGGCGACCTCCACGCAGTTGCCGCCGTTGCTGCCGCTGCGGGTGCTCTTGCGCCACGACGCGCCGGTCATGTCCATGATCCTGCCGCTTTCCTGATGAGTTCGAGGGAGTCGCGGCGCGGGAGCGCCACGCCGCAGACGCGGTCCCACCGCTTTTCGAGCGTAGCAATGTCCTCGGGCCGGTCGGTTACCTGCGCGGTGAGCTGCCCGTCCGCGCATGCGACCCAGCCTCCGCCGGGCTGGCGGGCGAGCACGAATGGCCCCGTCAGGCCCGTGTAGATTCCCACGCTCTCCGGAACGATGCGCACCTGCACATGCGGCAACTCGGCACACTCGGCGAGGTACGCGAGCTGCGCCGCGATCATACTTTCCTGCCCGTCACCCACGCGCCGAATTACCGTCCCGTCAACGACCGCCGTCACCAAAGGAGGCGGGTCCCTCCGCAACAGCGCCTGTCGCGCGAGCCTGGCCGTAACGAGCCGGTCGACCACATCCGCGCTCAACAGCTCATCGGCAAGCGTCGCCCGCGCGAACTCGGGCGTCTGAAACAGACCGGGCATCCATGCTGGCTCATACCATCGAAGGGCCGTAGCGCGTTGCTCTTCATCGATCCACTCACGAAGCCAGATCGGAGCGCCGAGCCGCTCCATCAAACGTGAGTACAGCCCGTTCGTGCTGAGCGCCTGGTCTACGGCAGCAACATAGTCAGCCTTCAGCGGGCGAGCGCCGCTCTCGACGTTGCCCACGTGCGTGCCCGAATAATTGATGAGCTTCCCAAAGTCCTCTTGACTCATCCCACGCGCCGTTCGCGCTGCGCGAAGCTCCGCCAATAGGAAGTCAGCGCCAGACTTCATCGCGCCCTCACCACCCCTTCAGACTCCCCGGCGTTTCCTTCGCGTCCCCGCAACCACCATCGCACCCGGTTCAACGTGCGCCTTTGTCTTCCGACGGTAACGGCTCGCCGTCCAACCTGGAACAGACGGCGCGGCCGGCAGGGACCACCCGAGACCCGGCGACCGTGTCAGTCAGGGGACCGCCTCGTCCGGCAGGCGTCAGTGCGGGGCGGTCCCCCTCCCGATTTCCACCAGAGAGGAGGGCGTGTCCGTGCCCGAGGAGAAGCCGACCCCCAACCCGCAGTCGACCCCGCCGCCGGTCCGGCCGAACCGCGTTCCGTCGTCGCGCTGGCTGTCGTCGCCGGCCGCGACGACGCTCTTCCCGCGACCGGGCGCCGGCCGGTGACCGGGCCGCGCTGCCGCCGGCCGGAGGCGCCCGCGCTGCGTGCTGGCGACGTCCTGCACCTCACCCGGGAGGCGTCGCCGCAGTTCGTCCGCCCGATCAGGGTCCGGATGATCCGTGTGCTGGACTTGACGACGTACGACGGGTGGTTGTGGGCCGATGTCTACCAACTCGGCCCGGACGGCAACGCGACCGCCCGCCGGTCCCTGTTCCTGCGGCGCAGCGGAGTGCGCGTGCTGACCTCACCGCCGCCGGTGTCGCAGCGCCGCCCGCGCGTCGGCGCTCTCGTGTGATGGCCCGCCGTCCCGGCCCCGCCGACCACGTCCCGTCGCGGCCCACCTGGCGCTGCCGCGCCTGCGGGGTGGCCTGGCCGTGCTCGACGGCGAAGCTGACCCTCCTCGCGCGCTACCGCGGGCGGAAGGTCGAGCTGAGGGCGTACCTCCTGACCCTGCACGAGACCGCGGCCGAGGAACTGGCCGAGTTGGACAGCGGCCGGTGCCCGGCGGACCTCGAAGACCGCTTCACCGCCTGGGCCGAGCCTCGCGGCTGACCCTTTCCGACCGAGCCGCCCGGTGCGAACCGGGGGTTCGCGGTGCTGCTCAGCGGAGCGTGTTAGATCTCTATTCGTCGATGCAATGGCATTTCTCCGTCAGGGGTGCGCGGGTCGTTGATCGAGGGGATTCCCCCGAAACCGACGGGACGCCCGGGCCCGGAAGGAATGGCCCGCGACGTATAGTCGCGGGGAGGGCGAAGCGCCAGGCCGAGAGTCCGGCACCGGTGTCAGGGAGGTGTCCGGATGTTCGGTTGGAAGAAGCTCAACGATCTGGTGGCGCAGCTCAGGCCCGACCTCAGCCGGGAATCGCTCGGCGTCGGGCCCGACTTCCCGGGTGTCGCCCCGAACCCGCTCCTGAGCAGAGATGCATGGAAGCGCAATGCGGAACTGCGTACGGGGGCGCTTGCGCTCGGCGTTCTCGTCGACTGGCGAGAGGTCAGCAACGATGGCAGTCCACGCGTGGTCCTGATGTTCGATGTGGAGACCGCTGACGGCATCTCGTTCCGCGGTATCGCAGACGAAAACCTCACGATCACCGAGCTCACCCGACTCGCCCCAGGACAGACGTTGCCCGTGCGATACCGGCCGGCCGTCATGGATCACTACGTCGCCCTTGCGCGGGACGCGGACCCCGCCCGTGTGCAGCAGCTCGCTGATGAGATCGCGAGCCGCAAGCGGACCTGACCCCGAAACCGTCGGCCGGGTGCGGTTGGAGCAAAGACTCCGGTCAAGGCGTGAGAAATGAGCCCCATCGCCGAGACGCTTCACCACCGACCTCCGCGTCCATCAGGCGACACCAGCACGACGGGCAGTGTCGACCCGCGGGCACTTGTCGATCGAGAACAAGGTCCACTGGGTCCGCGACGTCACCTACGGCCGTCTTCCCAAACCGGCAGCCGCGAGATTACATTGTCAACCATCCATGGGAGCGCTCCCGCGCTCCTGCGGCCCACCCCACCACCACCGCCGCACGGCGGCCCGACCGGCACCGTCCGACGCCGGATCGCGCCGCCGTGCGGCAGCCCATCGCCCACAGGAGCTCGCCATGCCCCGACCGACCCCGCCGCCGCGCGGTCGCCCGTCCCGCCGGCTGCTCGCCGCCGGCGCCGCGCTGGTGGCCGCGTTGGCCACCACCGTGCCGCTGCCGGCCGCCGCCGCGCCGGCCACCGCGCCCGCCCCGGCCGCCCAGGCCGCGGCCACCTACAACTACGCCGAGGCGTTGCAGAAGTCGCTGTTCTTCTACGAGGCGCAGCAGTCCGGCCGCAAGCCGTCCTGGAACCGGGTCTCCTGGCGGGGCGACTCGGCGTTGACCGACGGCGCCGACGTCGGCGTCGACCTGACCGGCGGCTGGTACGACGCCGGCGACCACGTGAAGTTCGGCTTCCCGATGGCGTTCAGCGCCACCATGCTGGCCTGGGGCGCGGTCGAGTACCGGGACGGCTACGTCGCCTCCGGCCAACTCAGCTATCTGCTCAACAACCTGCGCTTCGTCAACGACTACTTCGTCAAGGCGCACCCGGCCCCGAACGTCCTCTACGGCCAGGTCGGCAAGGGCGACGACGACCACAAGTGGTGGGGGCCGGCCGAGGTGCTGCCGATGGCGCGGCCCGCGTACAAGATCGACGCGAGCTGCGGCGGTGCGGACCTGGCCGGCGAGACGGCGGCGGCGATGGCCGCCTCGTCGATGGTGTTCCGCCCCACCGACGCCGCCTACGCGGACAAGCTGCTCGGCCACGCCAAGCAGCTCTACACGTTCGCCGACACGGTGCGGAAGTCGTACAGCGAGTGCATCACCGACGCGGCGTCGTTCTACAAGTCCTGGAGCGGCTACCAGGACGAGCTGGTCTGGGGCGCGACGTGGCTGTACCGGGCCACCGGCGACGCGGCCTACCTGGCCAAGGCGGAGAGCGAGTACGACAAGCTCGGCACCGAGCCGCAGTCCACCACCCGCTCCTACAAGTGGACGCTGGCCTGGGACAACAAGCAGTTCGGCGCGTACGTGCTGCTGGCCAACCTGACCGGCAAGCAGAAGTACGTGGACGACGCGAACCGCTGGCTGGACTACTGGACGGTGGGCGTCAACGGGCAGAAGGTGCCCTACTCGCCGGGCGGGATGGCGGTGCTCGACTCGTGGGGCGCGCTGCGCTACGCCGCCAACACCGCGTTCGCCGCGCTCGTCTACAGCGACAAGACCACCGACGCGACGCGTAAGGCGCGCTACCACGACTTCGCGGTCCGGCAGGTCAACTACGCGCTCGGCGACAACCCGCGCAACTCCAGCTACCTGATCGGGTTCGGGACCAACTCCCCGAAGAACCCGCACCACCGCACCGCGCACGGTTCCTGGTGGGACAGCCAGACCGTGCCGGTCGAGACCCGGCACGTGCTCTACGGCGCGCTGGTCGGCGGCCCGTCGGCGGCCAACGACGCGTACACCGACAGCCGGTCGGACTACGTGATGAACGAGGTGGCCACCGACTACAACGCCGGCTTCACCTCCGCGCTGGCCCGGCTGACCGGCGAGTACGGCGGCAGCCCGCGCGCCGGCTTCCCGACCGCCGAGACGCCGGACATGGACGAGCTGACCGTGGAGACCACGGTGATGCAGGCCGAACCGCGGGCCACCGGGCTCAAGGCGATCATCTACAACAAGTCGGCGTTCCCGGCCCGGGCGCTGACCACCGGAAAGTTCCGGTACTACTTCCGGCCCGACGGCACCGGCCCGGTGACCGTCACGCCCGGCTACACCCAGGGCTGCCCGTCGCCGTCGACGGCGAAGCAGTTCTCCGGCGACATCTGGTACGTCGAGGTCGACTGCACCGGCTACACCATCGCGCCGGCCGGGCAGTCGCAGCACCGGATGGAGGTGCAGTTCAAGATCGGCGTGCCGGAGGGCGGCACCTGGGACCCGACGAACGACCCGTCGTACCAGGCCACCGCCGGGCCGAACCGCAAGGTGCCGCTGTATTCCGGCGGCGTGCGGGTGTGGGGCGAGGAGCCCGGCCCGACCACTCCGGACACCACCGCGCCGACCGCCCCCGGCACCCCGGTCGCCTCCGGCGTCACGGCCACCGGCCTGACGCTGAGCTGGGCCGCCGCCACCGACACCGGCGGCAGCGGCCTGGCCGGCTACGAGGTGACCCAGGCGCAGACCGGCAGCGACGCGCTGGTGCTGCGCCCGGCCACCACGAACACGCTCGCGGTGACCGGGTTGACGCCGGAGCGGACGTACCAGTTCACCGTGCGCGCGGTCGACGGCGCCGGCAACCGGTCGGCGGCCTCGGCGGCGCTGGCCGTCACCACGCCGGCCGCCCCGGCGCCGGACACCACGCCGCCGACCGCGCCCGGCACGCCCACCGCGTCGGCGGTCGGCCCGACCGGGCTCACCCTGACCTGGGGTCCGGCCACCGACGCGGTCGGGGTGACCGGGTACCGCGTCTACCGGGGCGGGACCGTGCTGGTCGGCTCCACCACCGGCACCACGCTGGCGGTGACCGGGTTGACCGCCTCCACCGCGTACACGTTCACCGTGGTCGCGGTGGACGCGGCCGGCAACGTCTCGCCGGCCTCGCCCGGCGTCACGGTCACCACCACGACCGCGCCGACCGGCGGCGGCTGCGCGGTGACCTGGACGGCGAACACCTGGGACACCGGGTTCACCGCGAACGTCACGGTCACCAACACCGGCACCAGCGCGATCAACGGTTGGACGCTCGCCTTCACGTTCCCGAGCACCGGGCAGAAGGTCGGGCAGGGCTGGTCGGCGAACGTCACCCAGACCGGCACGGCGGTGACCGCCTCGAACCTCGCCTACAACGGGACGCTGGCGGCGGGGGCGTCGACGAGCTTCGGCTTCAACGGCACCCACACCGGCACGAACCCGAGGCCGACCGGCTTCACGCTCAACGGCTCGGCCTGCACCGTCTCCTGACCGTCGCGTGCGGCGGGGGGGGGGGGGGGGGGGGGGGGCGCCCCCCCCCCCCCCCCCCCCCCCCCCCCCACGCCGGGTAGCCGGATAGGGAAATTAACTTCCGAAACTTTTCCGAAACTTGTTGTCCGGACGAACGGTCGATGAAAGCATCGATGTCGTTAAATCCCTCAACAGAGACGTCCGGTCGTCCCCGCCCAGACGACCCGGGTGTTGGCCCACCAAGGAGGCCAAGGTGACAGTGAGTCCATCCGTTCATCGTGGCGGGCACTCGCGGCGGCGATCGCCCGCCGTCCGAGCGTTGCTCGCCGGCGCGGTCAGCGTCGTGACAGTGGCCGCGGTCGCGGTGATGATGCCGTCGGCGAACGCCGCGGCGAGCACGCTGGGCGCGGCGGCCGCGCAGTCGGGCCGCTACTTCGGCACCGCGATCGCGGCGAGCCGGTTGAACGACTCGACGTACAGCACCATCGCGGCGCGTGAGTTCAACATGATCACGGCCGAGAACGAGATGAAGCCGGACGCCACCGAGCCGAACCAGAACCAGTTCAACTTCTCCGCCGGTGACCAGATCTACAACTGGGCGACCCAGCGTGGCCTGAAGGTGCGCGGTCACACCCTCGCCTGGCACGGCCAGCAGCCCGGCTGGATGCAGAACATGCAGGGCAGCACGCTGCGCAACGCGATGATCAATCACATCAACGGTGTGATGGCCCACTACAAGGGCAAGCTCGCCGCGTGGGACGTGGTGAACGAGGCGTTCAACGAGGACGGCAGCCGCCGTAACTCGAACCTCCAGGGCACCGGCAACGACTGGATCGAGGTGGCGTTCCGCACCGCGCGGGCGGCCGACCCGTCGGTCAAGCTCTGCTACAACGACTACAACATCGAGAACTGGTCGTACGGCAAGACGCAGGGTGTCTACCGGATGATCCAGGACTTCAAGTCCCGGGGCGTGCCGATCGACTGCGTCGGTCTGCAGACCCACTTCACCGGCGGCAGCTCACTGCCGAGCAACTTCCAGACCACGCTGTCCAGCTTCGCCGCGCTCGGCGTCGACGTGGCGCTCACCGAGGTCGACGTCACCAACTCGTCGACCTCGCAGTACCAGGGTCTGACCCAGGCCTGCGTGAACGTGCCGCGCTGCATCGGCATCACCGTGTGGGGCGTGCGCGACAGCGACTCGTGGCGCTCCAACGAGAACCCGCTGCTGTTCGACGGCGGCGGCAACAAGAAGGCCGCGTACACCTCCGTGCTGAACGCGCTCAACGCCGCCGCCCCGACCTCGGGGCCGACCGCGACGCCGACCTCCGGGCCGACCACACCGCCGCCGTCCGGCGGCGCCGGCCGGATCGTCGGCGTGCAGTCGGGCCGCTGCGTCGACGTGCCCAACTCGTCGCAGACCAACGGCACCCGGGTCCAGCTCTGGGACTGCAACGGTCAGTCGAACCAGCAGTGGACGTACACCAGCAACAAGCAGTTGATGGTGTACGGCAGCAAGTGCCTCGACGCGAACGCCAAGGGCACCGCGAACGGCACCGCGATCATCATCTACGACTGCAACGGGCAACCGAACCAGCAGTGGAACGTCAACTCCAACGGCTCCATCAGCGGCGTGCAGTCCGGCCGCTGCCTCGACGTCTGGGGCACCGGCAACGGCCAGCAGATCCAGCTCTACGACTGCAACGGCCAGGCCAACCAGCAGTGGCGGACCGAGTTCGGCACCACCACGCCGCCGCCGACCACGCCGCCGCCCACGACCACGCCGCCGCCGAGCGGCTGCGCGCTCCCGTCGACCTACCGCTGGTCGTCGACCGGCGCGCTGACGAACCCGGCGAACGGCTGGGTCTCGGTCAAGGACTTCACCAACGTGGTCTACAACGGCAAGCACCTGGTCTACGCGTCGAACGTGAACAGCAGCGGACAGTACGGCTCGATGAACTTCGGCCTGTTCACGAACTGGTCCGACATGGCCTCGGCCAGCCAGACCGGGATGAGTCAGGGCACCGTGGCGCCCACGCTGCTGTACTTCGCCCCGAAGAACATCTGGGTGCTGGCGTACCAGTGGGGGCCGTCGTCGTTCAGCTACAAGACGTCAAGTGACCCGACCAACGCCAACGGCTGGTCCGCGGCGCAGACGCTCTCCACCGCGACCCTCCCCGACGCCCCGTACGGCGTCATCGACCAGACGCTCATCGGCGACGACCAGAACATGTACCTCTTCTTCGCCGGGGACAACGGCAAGATCTACCGGTCGAGCATGCCGCTCGGGAACTTCCCGGGCAGCTTCGGCTCGAGCTACACGACGATCATGACCGACTCGACGAACAACCTGTTCGAGGGCGTCGAGGTCTACAAGGTGCAGGGCCAGAACCAGTACCTCATGCTCGTCGAGGCGATCGGGAGCCAGGGGCGGTACTTCCGCTCCTTCACCGCCACCAGCCTGGGCGGCACCTGGACCCCGAACGCGGCCACCGAGAGCAACCCCTTCGCGGGCAAGGCCAACAGCGGCGCGACGTGGACCAACGACATCAGCCATGGTGACCTGGTCCGCAACAATCCCGACCAGACCAAGACCGTCGACGCCTGCAACCTCCAGTTGCTGTACCAGGGCAAGAACCCCAGCGCGAGCGGTGACTACAACCTGCTGCCGTGGCGGCCGGGTGTGTTGACCCTGCAACGCTGACGGATCGCTGACCACCGGGGCGTGCCCGGCACCGTACGGTGCCGGGCACGCCCCGGTGGTGTGGCGCCGCCGGCTCAGTCCGCCAGGTCGTCGGCGAGCAGGTCCATCAGCAGGGCGTCGTGCCAGCGCCCGTCGGCGCCCCGCTCGTAGCGCCGCATGATGCCCACCGGCCGGAAGCCCACCTTCGCGTACGCCCGGATCGCGGCCGTGTTCGCCGCCGCCGGGTCGATGGTGAAGCGGTGGTGGCCGTACTCGTCGGCCAGGTGCCGGGCCAGCGTCCGGATCGCGTCCCCGCCCAGCCCGGCGCCGCGTACCTCCGGGTCGAGGAAGATGTCCAGGCTGGCGTGGCGGTAGTCGGGGTCGGTCTCCGCGTACCACTGGATCGCACCGACCAGCCGGCCCTCGTGCTCGATCACGAAGATGGCCAGCGAGTCGTCGGCCAGGTCGGCACGGACCGCCTCGGCCAGGTCGTCGCCGCCCCGCCACCAGCGACGCACCTCCGGGGTGGCGCGGATCGCGGCCAGCGCGGCCACATCCGCGTCCGTCGCCGGCCGCAGCGTCACCGTCCGCCCGCGCAGCATCGCGTCAGCCCCGTCGCTCGCCGTGCTCGACACAGACCGCCGACCATCCGGCCGGCACGACCTGCACCTTCATCCGCCGGCGGCAGGACGCGCACCAGCGCGGCGGCTCCCACGCCCGCGCCGCCGCGCAGGCCGGGTGCGGGCCGGCGGCCACCGACTCGCCGCACCTGTCGCACCAGCGCGTCACCGCGCCGGCGTCGTCGGCCGCGCCGGCGGCACCGGCCGGCGCGTCGGGTCGGACCAGCTTCGTCACCGTCGCCTCACAGGGTCGCCGAGAGCGCCTTCACCGGCATCTTCAGGTCGGTCAGGAGTTGCAGGTCGTCGGTGGCCGGCCGACCCAGCGTGGTCAGGTAGTTGCCGACGATGACCGCGTTGATGCCGCCGAGCAGGCCGTCCCGGGTGCCGAGGTCCCCCAGGGTGAGCTCGCGACCGCCCGCGTACCGGAGGATGGTGCGCGGCATGGCCAGCCGGAACGCGGCGATGGCCCGCAGCGCGTCCTTGCCCTCGACCACCGGCCGGTCACCCAGCGGCGTGCCGGGGCGCGGGTTGAGGAAGTTCAGCGGCACCTCGTGCGGGTCCAGCTCGGCGAGCTGCGCGGCGAACTCGGCCCGCTGCTCCACCGTCTCGCCGAGCCCGAGGATGCCGCCGCAGCAGACCTCCATGCCGGACTCGCGGACCATCCGCAGCGTCTCCCAGCGCTCCTCCCAGGAGTGCGTGGTGACCACGTTCGGGAAGTAGGAGCGGCAGGTCTCCAGGTTGTGGTTGTACCGGTGCACTCCCATCGCGGCCAGCTCGTCGACCTGCTCCTGGGTGAGCATGCCGAGCGAGGCGGCGACCTGGATGTCGACCGCTTCGCGGATGGCGGCCACGCCGGCGCGCATCTGCGCCATCAGCCGGGCGTCCGGGCCACGGACGGCGGCCACGATGCAGAACTCGGTGGCCCCGGTCGCGGCGGTCTGCTTCGCGGCCTCGACAAGCGCCGGGATGTCCAGCCAGACCGACCGGACCGGCGAGGTGAACAGGCCGGACTGGGAGCAGAAGTGGCAGTCCTCCGGGCAGCCGCCGGTCTTCAGCGAGACGATGCCCTCGACCTCGACCTCCGGACCGCACCACCGCATCCGGACCTCGTGGGCGAGTTGGAGCGCGGCCGGCAGGTGCTCGTCGGGCAGGTTCAGCACGGCGAGGATGCCGGCCTCGTCGAGGCCGACGCCGTTCTCCAGCACCCGGGTCCGGGCCTGGTCGAGGATCTCTGGCATGGCTCGTAACCTAACAGGCCGCCGGAAGCGCGGGAAACCGTCGTGAGCGGCCCGGCGAGCCGGGACCACGCCACGCCGGGGTCGCCCGCCCGGGTGGTAACTTCGCCCGGCGGAAGCGCCCGGCGGGGCGGGCGGTCGGCGGGAGGGGACGGTGCGGTGGCGGACTGGCTGGCGGCTCTCGACCGCGGCGCCGAACAGCGGGCCGAGGCGGGCCTGACCCGCACGCTGCGTCCCCGCGCGGCCGACGACGACGTCGTCGACCTGGCCGGCAACGACTACCTCGGCCTGGCCACCCACCCGGAGGTCACCGCCGCCGCCGCGACGGCCCTGTCCCGGTACGGGCTGGGCGCCACCGGGTCGCGACTGGTGCGCGGCTCCACCGACCTGCACCACGCGCTCGAGGACGACCTGGCCGCCTGGCTCGGCGTCGACCGGGCGCTTGTCTTCTCCTCCGGCTACCTGGCCAACCTCGCCGCCGTCCGGGGCCTGACCCAGCCGCGTACGCTGCTCGTCTCCGACGCGCACAATCACGCCTCGCTGATCGACGGCTGCCGGATCTCCCGCGCCGAGACGCTGGTGACGCCGCACCGGGACGTGGCCGCGGTGGCCGCCGCGCTGGCCGCCGCGCCGGGCCGGCCGGCCGTGGTGGTGACCGAGTCGGTCTTCTCCGTGGACGGCGACGTGGCCCCGCTCGCGGAGCTGCACGCGGTGGCCCGCCGGCACGGCGCGTTGCTGCTCGTCGACGACGCGCACGCGCTCGGCGTCACCGGCCCGGCCGGTGCCGGCGGGGTGGCCGCGGCCGGGCTGGCCGGCGCGCCGGACGTGGTGGTCACCGCGACCCTGTCCAAGGCGCTCGGTGGGGCCGGCGGCGTGGTCGCCGGGCCGGCGGAGTTCGTCCGCCACCTGGTGGAGACCGGCCGCACGTTCATCTTCGACACCGCGCCGCCACCGGCGGTGGTGGCCGGGGTGCGGGCCGCGGTGCGGCTGGCCCGGGACGGCGACGCGCTCCGCGCCGAGCTGGCCGACCGGGTCGCGCTGGCGGTGCGCCGGCTGGGCGCGGCGGGGCTGCCGGTGTCCGCCCCCGACGCGGCGGTGGTCTCGGTGACCGCGCCCGGCCCGGAGGCGGCGACCGCCTGGGCGGCGGCCTGCCGCGACCGGGGTGTGGCGGTCGGCTGCTTCCGTCCGCCGTCCACGCCGGACAGCCGCTCCCGGCTGCGCCTGACCATCGGCGCCGGGGTGGACCGGGCGGACTTCGAACGGGCCCTGGACGTGATCGTGGCGTGCGCCCCGCAGTCCCGAACGGAGGACTCATGAGCGACGGCTGGACCGGCGCGGTGCTGGTGACCGGCACCGACACCGGGATCGGCAAGACCGTGGTGACCGCGGCCGTCACCGCCGCCGCCCAGGCGGCCGGGCTGCGGGTGGCGGTGGTCAAGCCCGGCCAGACCGGCACCGCCACCGGCGAGCCCGGCGACGTCGACTCGGTGACCCGGCTGGCCGCCCCGCTCACCGGCCGGACGCTGGCCAGCTACCCGGACCCGCTCGCCCCGCTGGCCGCGGCCCGGGTCGCCGAGCTGCCGCCGCTGGAGCTGTACAACGCGGTCGACGCGGTCCGCGAGGAGGTCGACAAGCACGACCTGGTGCTGATCGAGGGGGCCGGCGGGCTGCTCGTACCGATGGGGGTGCGGCCGTCCGGCGAGCCCTGGACGGTGGCCGACCTGGCGGTGTCGCTGGGCGCGCCGGCGGTGGTGGTGGCGCGGGCCGGGCTCGGCACGCTCAACCACACCGCGCTGACGCTGGAGGCGTTGGAGCGGCGGGCCGTGCCGGCCGGCGTGGTGATCGGCGCCTGGCCGACCGAGCCGGAGCTGGTGCACTGGCTGAACCTGTCCGAGCTGGTGCCGAACCTGCTCGGCGCGGTGCCCGCCGGCGCCGGCGGGATGGACCCGGGCGTGTTCCGCCGGTCCGCGCCGGGTTGGCTCACGCCGGCGCTCTACGGCGTCCTCGACGACTGGCGGGCCTGGGCCGAGGAGAGCGGCTGAGCACCTGACCTTCGTCGGTGTCCGGCCCCGTCCGGCGTGGGTAGCTTCATGCGCCGACGCTAAGCGCCGGCAGACACCCCCCACCGCCACCGAACGGCACCCACCCACCCCCACTTTGGTAAGGCGGGGCCCCTTATTAACGCCTCCGGTAGAGGCGGGGCCCCCGCTTAACGCCCCGGCGTCAGCGGCGGGCGCCGGGTGGGTTCGGGTCCAGCTCCCACACGGTGGTGTGCTTGACCCGGACGCTCTCCAGCGCCTCGGACACCGGCACGTCGTACCCGGCCAACCGGTGGAAGCGCTCGCGGGGCAGGAACGCCCGGTCCGGGTCGCCCACCAGCACCCGCGCGCCGGACCGGGCGGCCCGGAGCAGGAAGCGCAGCATCCGCCGGGCCATCGCCTCGCTGTAGAACACGTCGCCGGCCAGCACCACCTCGGCGTCCCCGGCGTCGGAGTCGAGCACGTCGCCCAACTCGGCGTCGACGCGTACCCCGTTGGCCTCGGCGTTGAGCGCGACGGCCGCGACGGCCCGCTCGTCCACCTCGACCGCCCGGACGGCGGCGGCGCCGGCCCGGGCGGCGGCGATGGCGACCAGGCCGGAGCCGGCGGCGAGGTCGAGCACCCGGCGGCCGGCGACCAGCTCCGGGTGGTCGGTCACGTACCGGGCGAGCGCCTGCCCACCGGCCCAGGCGAAGGCCCAGAACGGCGGCGGTTGGCTGCTGCGGAACTCGCCCTCGGTCAGCTCCCAGAGGCCGATCGGCTCGTCGGCCTGGTGCAGCCGCACCTCGGGGACGAAGGCGACCGGGGCGAGACGCGCGTGCAGCCGGACGAAGGCGGCGGACAGCTCGGACACCCGGAGATTGTGTCGCACGGCCGATCCCGGGCGTGTCGGCGGGCGGTCGTGACCGGTTCACCACTGTCGGTGAAACGACCCCCCGATGTTGACGTTGGGTGCGAACACGCCCGTCTACCGACCGGCCGGGACCGCTCCTAGCGTTGCGGGTGGACACGACCGACCGAGGTGAGGAGGCCTGGTGAGCGGGTGGCGGCACGCGCTGCGGATCGGGCTGGTGCTGACCTGCCTGGCGGGTTCCGGGTTCGCCGGGGCCGCGCCGGCCGGGGCGGCGGCGGCCTTCTCCACGGAGCTGAGCGGCCTGCCGGACGAGTTCACCGGCGGCAATCGGGTGGAGACGCTCTCGGCGGTGGTGTCCCGGTCCGACCGGGGGGCGCGCTCCGACTGCGTCAAGGTGCGCTGGTCGATGCTGCTCCAGGTGCAGGGCCTGCGGCTGGACCAGGTGAAGGTGGACCGGGTGGAGGAGACCGGCTCGTTCCCGCTGGACATCCGCACCGAGGGGGACACCGCGCGACTGACCGACCGGGAGCTGGACCCGGGGGTGCTCTGCCCGGGGCGCACGGTGACCGCGCGCTACCGGGTGGCCTTCGCCGAGGACGTGGGGCGCGGCCGGGTGAGCATCGCCGCCGAGGCGTACGACCCGCAGTTGCGGCTGCTGGCCCGGCGGACCGCCTCGCGTCAGGTGGTGGGCGAGGCGGTCGAGCCGACGCCGGAGCCGACGCCGACGAGCGCCGAGCCGACCGACCCGCCCCGCGAGGAGCCGCCCCGCGAGGAGCCGACGGCGGACGAGCCGACCGACGCGACGGTGGTCGAGCCGCCGCTGCCGGGCGCGGCCGGGCGGCCGGTCGCCGAGACCGGCGGCTTCGGGGTGGTGCAGGCCGCCTTCGGGCTCGGTGGTCTGCTGCTCTTCCTCGGGGCCGGGCTGTTGCTGCGGATGCGACGCCTGCTCCGCCCCGCCGGCGAGCCCACCGATGGGCCGGCCGGGGGCCCGGCGCCGTCGTTCGAACGGCGACGGACCCCGCGACGGTGGCGGTGACGCCGGCGGTGACCGGCCTCAGCCGGCGGCTGCGGCCTGCGCGTACGCGGGCGCGGCGCCGGCGGACCGGGGGCGCAGCGACAGCACCGCGCCGAGGCCCGGCACGTCCTGCCGGTCGACGGTGAACTCGGCCGCCAGTGACCGGTGCAGGTACGCCAGCGACTCCGGGTCGACGGCGCACATCTCCGGCGCGTTCTCGTCGGTGGCGACCAGGTGCACCTCGCCGGCCAGCAGCAGCGACGAGTTGACGAACTGGCACAGCTCCGGCCAGAGCAGGTAGCGCCAGAAGTTCACGCTGACCACCGCGTCGAGGCTGCCCGGCGCCAGCGGCGGGGCGAGTCCGATCAGGTGGAAGTTGGTCGGCCCGACCGGCGCGGCGTGGTCGAACGTCAACGCCTCCGGGGGCAGCCCGGCGTCGGCGCTGCCGGTGCCCACCCAGAGCACCCGGGGCCCGGGCAGCCGGCCGGCGAGTCCTGTCACGGCGGGGCCGATGGCACACGTCGCGGCCGTGACGGACGCGCGGACCAGGGAGCGGTAGAACAGGATCCGCTTGACCGCCTCCGGGCCCACGATGACGCTGAGGAACTCCCACTCCAGGCAGGGGTAGAGCGCCATGACCGACCGGGTGTTGGCCATCATCTCGGCCCAGTTGCGGCCCATGTTGCGGTGGTGCGGCAGGTGGACCACGCGGGCGTCGTCGTCGTACCCGAACGTCGCCCCGGCCTGGTCGACCCGGTAGAACAGCTCGATGTCCTCCATGCCGTAGCTGAGCGCGAACTCCTCGCGGAAGCCGCCGACCCGGTCGAACAGCTCGCGGGGCAGCGAGATGTTGTGCGTGTAGGCGACGGTCCAGCCGACCGCCAGCCAGTCCCGGCGCTCGTCCGGCACGCCGTCGGGGGGAAAGCGCATGTCGCCGGCGTACGGCGAGAGGCGGGGGATCGCCGCCGGTTCGTCGCGCAGCACGGCCGGCAGGTGGGCCAGCCCGATGTCGTCGCGGCGGCCGATCAGCACCGGGGCCGCGCCCGGCGTGCGGTGGTGGGTCAGGTGCCGCTCCAGCAGGTCGGGCATCGACCAGGAGTCGGCGTCGAGGAAGACGATCAGGTCCGCGGCGGCGTGCCGTACGCCCTCGTTGCGCACGCCGGAGCGGCCCCGGCGCTCGGCCAGCTCGATCAGCCGCAGGCGCAGGCCGGCGCCGGCTGCCAGCGCCTCCGGGTAGCCGTCGGACGATCCGCCGTCGCGCACCACGACGACCTCGAAGCGGTCCGGGGACAGCGTCTGGCGGGCCAGCGCCCGCAGGGTCAGTTCCAGGCAGTGCGGGTCCTGGTAGGTCGGCATCACCACGGTCAGCTCGGGGGAGCCGGGGGTCTGCGACGACATGCGCGTGATCTCCGTTCGTCGGTCCGTGGCGGACGTGCGCCACCGGGGCCACCGGCGCGGCGGGGTCGTTGCGGACCGCCGGCGCGGGCGTGCGGAAGAGGGCCGGCCTGGGGGGTGGGGGGCCGGAGAACGCTGTGATGAGGATGATTCACGATAACCGTACGCATAGGTGGTAGTCACTGAAGGTAGGGGTTGGTAGGGGTGGCTCGCTTTACAAAAACTTTTCTCTTGTAAAACACGCTGGCGGCTGACACAGTCGGGTCAGGAGCAACCGATCGGAGTCCGACGATGCGTACCGACACCGTTCCGTGGCGGGACCCCCGCCGGCCGCTCTGGCCGCTCGCGCTGCTCGTGCCGGCGCTGCCGTTCTCGGCCTGGTCGCTCTGGCACGCCACCGGGTCCGGCTGGGCATGGTGGCTCACCCCGGCGGTGGTCTTCGGCGCCATCCCGCTCGTCGACCTGATGATCGGCGACGACCGGGCGAACCCGCCCGAGGCGGCGGTGCCGGCGTTGCAGGCCGACGGCTACTACCGCTGGCTCACCTACCTCTACCTGCCCGCCCAGTACGCGGCCCTGGTGCTGTGCTGCGCCGTGTGGGCCGGCGGCCGGCTCTCCTGGCCGGCCGCCGCCGGCCTGGTCGCCACCGTCGGGGTGGTCGACGGCATCGCCATCAACACCGCCCACGAGCTGGGGCACAAGCGGGAGCGGGCGGAACGCCGGCTGTCGAAGATCGCGCTGGCGCCGACCGGGTACGGGCACTTCCACGTCGAGCACAACCGGGGCCACCACACCCGGGTCGCCACGCCCGAGGACCCGGCCAGCTCGCGCCTCGGCGAGTCGTTCTGGGCGTTCTGGCCGCGTACCGTCGCCGGCAGCCTGCGCTCGGCCTGGCGGTTGGAGGCCGGCCGCTTCCGGCTGCGCGGGCGCAGCCCGTGGACCTGGCGCAACGACGTGCTCAACGCCTGGGCCCTGACCGTGCTGCTCTTCGCCGTGCTGGCGGCGGTGTTCGGGCCCGGCGTGCTGGTCTTCCTCGTGCTCCAGGCGGTGGTCGGCTTCTCCCTGCTGGAGGCCGTCAACTACCTGGAGCACTACGGCCTGGCCCGGCAGCGCACCGCCGCCGGCCGCTACGAGAAGGTCGACCCCCGGCACAGTTGGAACAGCGACCGGGTCGTCACCAACGTCTTCCTGTTCCAGCTCCAGCGGCACAGCGACCACCACGCCAATCCGCTGCGCCGCTACCAGGCGCTGCGCAGCTTCGACGCCTCGCCGCAACTGCCGGCCGGCTACGCCACCATGGTGGTCGCCGCGCTGGTGCCGCCGGTCTGGCGGCGCGTGATGGACCACCGCGTGCTGGCCCACTACCGGGGCGACCTGTCCGCCGCGAACGTCCACCCGCCGGCCCGGGACCGGATGCGGGCCCGCCTGGCCCGGGCCGGCGCCGCGGAGCCGTCCGCCGGCTGAACTCCGGGCCCGGCCGTCCCGCACCCCCTGGTGGACGGCCGGGCCCGGCCGCCGCCACGGTCCAGCCGGCCGGGCCCGGTGCCGGCTCCCGTCCGGGCTGCTGCCAGGGCTGGTGCCGGATCAGTCCAGTTGGCCGGGTTCCAGGCTCAGCTCGCGGGCGGCGACCAGGCGGATCCACTCGGCGATCTGCCGGCGGGTGATCACCCGTTCGTGCACCGAGAGCTGCACCGCCAGGCCGTCCATCACGGCACTGATCCGCCAGGCCGCGCCAGCCGGGTCGGGGCAGGTGAAGGTGCCGTCGGCGACCCCGTCGGCGATCACCGTCGCCAGGTCCTGCCGCCAGCGCAGGTCGAGGCGGCGGGAGAGCTTCTCCAACTCCGGCGTCCGCAGCGACTCGGACCAGCCGTCGATCCAGATCGACCAGGAGGCGGCGCGGCCGGTCGGCGCGTAGAGGCGCAGCATCCGGCGTAGCTTCGCCAGCGGCGGCGCGGCGGAGCGGAGCACCACGTCCAGGCGGGCCAGATCCTGCTCGACCGCGTACGCGAACGCCTGCGCGAGCAGCCGGTCCTTGGTGGCGAAGTGGTAGAAGACCAGCGCCTGGCTGACTCCGGCGGCCTCCGCCACGTCGGCGGTACGTGTGTTGGCGAGCCCTCGTTCCGCGATCACCTCGCAGGCCGTACGCAGCAGCGCGTCCAGGCGGATCTCGGCGGCTCGTCTCGTCACGCCGTTACGGTAGCCCATCCGGATGACCACGAGGAGTTACCGGAGCGGCCGGTCGGCGATGGGACAGTCGGAAGGTAGACACTCCGTCGGTGGTCAGGATCCGCAGGTGGGCGCGGCTGTGATCGGCCCGCCGGCTCCCACCCAGGCTCCTAGGATGCCTGCCGGAGATGGCGCACCGCTCATCCCGGACGCGCCGGGATCGGGGATCCGATTTGGCAACGTTCCCTCGCTCGGCTAAAGTTCTCATCCGTCACCGGGAAACGCCGGGGGCGTGCGGACGTAGCGCAGCTGGTAGCGCATCACCTTGCCAAGGTGAGGGTCGCGGGTTCGAATCCCGTCGTCCGCTCGGAGAATGCCGCCACGCAGTTCGGGGGCAACCTCGGTGGAGTGGCCGAGAGGCGAGGCAACGGCCTGCAAAGCCGTGTACACGGGTTCAAATCCCGTCTCCACCTCGGCAGTTGACGAGGGCGATTGGCGCAGTGGGAGCGCGCTTCCTTGACACGGAAGAGGTCACTGGTTCAAACCCAGTATCGCCCACCATCGGAAAGGCCGTGTCGATCACTCGACACGGCCTTTCTCGTCGGGTGCGGGGCATCGGCTCTCTCGTCGGGTGCGGGGCAACGGGAACGCCCCGCGTGGCCGAGACTGGCCCGGTGAACGAACAGCAGACCCGAGCCCAGCAATTCCGCAGCCTGCACGTGCCCGGTGAGCCGTTGGTCCTGGTCAACGCCTGGGACGCGGTAAGCGCCCGGATCGTGGCCGCGGCCGGCGCCCGCGCGGTCGCCACCACCAGCGCCGGCGTGGCGTGGAGCCGGGGCGCGCCGGACGGTGACGCGCTCACCCGCGAGACCGCCGTCGACGTGATCCACCGGGTCGCCGCCGCGGTGCCCCTGCCGGTCACCGCCGACATCGAATCCGGGTACGGCGACACCCCCGACGAGGTGGCCGGAACGGTGACCGCGGTGCTCGCGGCCGGCGCGGTGGGCGTGAACATCGAGGACGCCCGGTACGACGCGGGCCCGCCCCTGCGCCCGGTCGACGAGCAGTGCGCCCGCCTGGCCGCGGCCCGCGCCGCCGCCGACCGCGCCGACATCCCGCTCTACGTGAACGCGCGCGTCGACACGTTCCTGTGCGGCGTCGGCGGTGTGCCGGAGACGGTGGCGCGGGCCGAGGCGTACCTGGCCGCCGGCGCGGACGGCGTCTTCGTGCCGGGGACGGTCGACCCGGAGACCATCGCGGCGCTGGTGGCGGCGCTTCCCGCCCCGCTGAACGTGCTGGTCGGGCCGGGTGCCCCGGCGGTTGCCGAGCTGGCCCGGCTCGGGGTGGCCCGGATCAGCCTCGGGTCGACCGTCTTCGGGGCGGCGTACGCGGTGGTCCGGCGGGCGGCGACCGAGGCGCTCGACGCCGGGACGTACGACGCGCTGGCCGGCGGGCTCGACCACGGCACGCTCAACGCGCTGATGCGGGACTGACCCGGGGACGCGGACGGGGGCGCCCAGCGGCGCCCCCGTCCCGGCCCGGCCGGGGACCGATCAGCTCCGTCGGCCCCCGGGTGTGTGCGGTCGGATCACATCGGCGGGGCGACGTCCCGGCGCTCCTCGACCCGGCGGTACTCCACCGGCTGGTCGACGGTGGTGACCACCTGACGGCGGCGGCCCCAGACCAGCGTGGTCATGATCAGGCCGAGCACGCCGGCCGCCATCAGGATCCAGCCGACGACGTCGAGATCGACACCGCCGACGTTGGCGTTCAGCGCGAACGTGAGGATCGCGCCGACCGCGATCAGGAAGATGCTCGTACCGATACCCACGACAGCCTCCTTCAGGGGGATGATTGTGCTGTCGCCCGGCTCTGTACCCCGGCGACGAGCAGCGCAACCACGAGTCCGCGGGGGGTCGCCGCGCGGCGATCTTGGCATCGGGTAGAGTTTCCCTCGTCGCCGACGCGAGCCGGCGACGGTGCGGACGTAGCGCAGCTGGTAGCGCATCACCTTGCCAAGGTGAGGGTCGCGGGTTCGAATCCCGTCGTCCGCTCGCGAACTGCCCCGGGCGATTGGCGCAGTGGGAGCGCGCTTCCTTGACACGGAAGAGGTCACTGGTTCAAACCCAGTATCGCCCACCGAAGAATCACCCCTCTGCCGCCGGTTGACCGGCGGGCATCCCCCACCGGCGGCCGGCACCGGCCACATCGGTCACCCGTTCGCCCCGAGGGCCGGGTGAAGATCAACCGTGCGGGTTATGGGCCGCCGGCTCGACGCGTGTCAGGGTGAGGCCCGATACGCAGGGAGGCGGTCACATGCGGACGATCGGGCAGGGACGATGGCGGCGTACGGTCGCCCGGGCAGGCGTGGCGGTGGTCGTCGCGGCGGCCGGGGTGACGGTGGGCGGCGCGCCCGCGCAGGCCACCGCGACCCGGACCGTGGCGTTCTGGAGCATGGACGAGCCGGCGGCGTCGACCGTGCTGACGGACAACAGCGGCAGCGGCCGGCACGGCGCGGTCGGCGACGAGGTGGTCACCGGCGCGATCTACGCCGGGGCCACCGGCCACCGGTTCGCCACCCACCTGCCCACCGACCAGGAGTACGTGCCCGGCCACGTGGACCTGGTGCCGCACAGCACCGACCTCAACCCGGACGCCGGGGACTTCTCGGTGACCATCCGTTACCGCACGACGTACTCGTTCGGCAACATCCTCCAGAAGGGACAGGGGAACACCGCCGGCGGCTACTGGAAGTTCGAGGCGCCGGGCGGCAAGCCGAAGTGCCTGTTCCGCGGCGGCGACGGCGCCTCGCGCACCGGGTACACCGACGTGCCGATCGCCGACGGTCAGTGGCACACCGTCACCTGCAACCGCACCGCCGCGTACGTGGAGATGTACGTCGACGGCGTCCGCACCAGCCGGCTGTCCGGGCCGACCGGCACCATCGCGAACTCGTGGCAGCTCTCCGTCGGCGGCAAGAGCCAGTGCGACGGTACGAAGGTGACCTGCGACTACTTCGCCGGTGACATCGACTACGTGAAGATCCTGAAGGGTTCCGGCGGGCCGGCCAACCAGGCCCCGGTGGCCGCCGTGACGCCGTCCTGCGCCGGGCTGGTGTGCACGTTCTCCGGCGCCGGTTCCACCGACGCGGACGGCGCGATCCAGGACCACCGGTGGTCCTTCGGCGACGGGTCCGACGCCGACACCGTCTCCGTGCCGACCACGTCGCACACGTACGCCGCGGCCGGCACCTACCCGGTCACGCTGACGGTCACCGACGACCGGGGCGCCACCGGCGCCACGACCGTCGACGTCACGGTCGCGCCGGTGCCGGAACGGATCTCGTTCGTCGGGCAGGCCACCGCGAACGCCAACTGGTCCAGCCACACGGTGACCGTCCCGTCCGGCGTGCAGCCCGGTGACACGCTGCTGCTCCTGCTCGGCCAGAACACCCACACCGGCACCGGCGAGCCGACCGGGGTGACCGGCTGGACGCGCCTCGACCGGTTCGACGGCGGCTACGCCACCACCACCGCCTGGTGGAAGACCGCGACCGCCGGGGACGCGGGCACGGCGGTGCGGGTGGCGCTGGACAGCCAGGCGAAGGGCAACCTGGTGGTGGCCGCGTACCGGGGGGTCGCGCCGGGCGCGCCGGTCTTCGCCCGGGCCACCGACCCGGCCAGCACCGCCACGCGGACCACCCCGTTCGCGCCGGTGACCGCCGCGCAGAGCTGGGCCGTGTCGTACTGGCTGCACGGCGACGCCACCTCCACCGCGCTCACCCCGCCGGCCGGCGTCGCGGTCCGCAGCAACAGCTCGCAGACCGGAGGTGGTCGGGTGACCGGCCTGCTGGCGGACTCGGCGAGCAGCGTCCCGGCCGGCAGCTACGGCGGGCTGGCCGCGACGGGCGCGGCGGCGAGCACGACCACCACCACCTGGACGTTCGTCCTCCCGCCGGCTTGACCCCGTTTTTCCGGTACGCACACGAAGGCCGGCACCCCGTCCGGGGTGCCGGCCTTCACGCGCTGTCTCAGCTGTTCCAGTGCTTGTTGACCAGGTCGGTGGCCTGCTTCTCCCACTGCGCGTACGCATCCGGGT
>NZ_JBNCLA010000013.1:0-168452 GCF_049841835.1 Micromonospora sp. DT227
TCCACCTGGTACCTCACCAACGGCACCACCACCGCCACCAACACCACCGACCACGAATTCATCTTCGGACACGGCCCCTCCGGCGACATCGCCGTACCCGGCCAATGGAACACCAACACCAACACCACCCCCGGCGTCCGCCGCCCCACCAACAACACCGTCTACCTCCGCAACACCAACAGCGGCGGCCCCGTCGACACCCAATTCATCTACGGCATCTGACCACCACACCCACCACGGCGGGACCCGGACACCACCGGATCCCGCCGTGGCGGCGCGCCCGGTCCTGGTCCCGCGACGGCCGGTCGGAAGCGGGGCCACGGTCAGCCGCGGCGCAGCCCGGCGACGGCCTCCCGCAGGTCGTCCTGGCCGATCGGGGCCGGCGGCGCACCCTCCGCGGCCTCCCGCAGCGCCTTGGCGAGTTGCACCCGACGCAGCACCTCGCGCAGGTCCGCGCCGGTGAGCCCGGCCGTGTCGGCGGCCAGCGCGGCCGGGTCGAGGTCGTCGGCGAACATCCGGAAGCCGGGCCGCTCGTGCCGGTCGATCAACTCGCGGATCATCTTGGTGAGGATCTCCGCGCGGCCGGTGTCGTCCGGCGCCGGAATGGCGATCTTCAGGTCGAAGCGGCCGGAGCGGATCAACGAGGCGTCGACGCGCTGCGGGAAGTTGGTGGTGGCCACCACGATGACGTCCGGGTTCTCCTCGAACAGCGTGTTCATCTCCTGCTTGAAGATGCCGGCGACGGCGTTGACCGCCTGGCTGGCCGCGTCGCCGCCGGCGCCCGCGTAGCTGATGATCGAGTCGAACTCGTCGAAGAGCATCACGGTGGGCCGGCGGTAGCGGCGGGCGTCGCGGAAGATGCGCTTGATGTTGCGCTCGGAGCCGCCGAGGTACTTGTCCAGGATCTCCGGCGTGCGGATCTCCACGAAGTCCGCGCCGACCTCGTTGGCGAGCGCCCGGGCCAGCATGGTCTTGCCGGTGCCCGGCGGGCCGTACATCAGGATGCCCTGCGGCCGGCGCGCGCCCCAGCGGGCCATCGCCGCCGGGTGCCGGAACGACACCGCCACCTCGCGGAACCGGGCGACCACCTCGGCCAGGCCGCCGACCTGGTCGAGCGTCACCGTCTCGCTGCGCGGCGCGGCCACCGTCGCGCCGCGCGGCGCGGCCACCGGTCGCCGCCCCACCCGGTACGTCCGCCCGCGCAGCACCGTCGGCTCCAGGGTGTCCCCGGTCAGTTCACGGACGGCCTGGAGCAGCACGCCGAGCACCACGCGCAGGTGTTCCGGTCCCACCTCGGCGCTGGGCACGTCGACGCGGATGCGTACCGTGCCGTTGTCCTGCTCGACGCGGGGACGCACGCCGGCTTCCTCGGCGGCGCGCAGCACGGCCCGGCCGGCCGGGTCGCGCGGCGGCGTGGCCAGCGCGGTGCCGGCCGGTCGCAGCCCCAGGCGGCGGGTCGCCTCCGCGGCGGCCCGGCCCACCGCGGCGGCCGGGCCGTCGACGGCGCGGGCGGCGAGCCGCTCGGCGAGCAGCAGGCCGACCGGGCCGGCCAGGCCGAGGGCGAGCAGGCCGGCCGGGGCGGCCTCCACCCGCAGGTACGCCTCGAAGCGGTGCACCGGCCGCCCGTCGACGGGGTCGGCGCGCACGGTGCAGCGGACCTCCCGCACCGGGGCGGGGAAGTCGGTCCCGGCCAGCAGTTCCACCGGCCCGTTCTGGGCGGCGGCCAGCAGCCCGGCCGGGTCGGCGATGCGCACCTCGGCGCCGAGCAGCGGCACCGACTCCTCGTCCGGCCGCACGTCGTACCCGGTCATGGGGCCTCTTCCCTCGCGGCGATGTCTGCACCGAGTCTGGCACCGGTCGGGCCGGGCGGCCAACCGCTCAGCCGGCGTCGGCGAGCAGCGCGTCGACCAGGTCGCGGGGCAGCCCGTGGGTGTCGTGCAGCCAGTGGTAGTCGGGTTCGGTCAACGGGCCGCGCGCCCGGACCCGCGCCACCAGCGGCCGGCCGCGCCGCAGCAGCCCCCGGAACCGGCGCTCCTCGTCGCGCAGCACCGCCCGCAGCGGGCCGGGCTGGACCGGCTGGCGGAACCGACGCAGCGTGTCGTCGTATCCGGTCAGCGGCAGCTCGTCCAGGCTCCGCGTCGGGTCGTCGCGCCACAGCACGGTCAACGCGCGGCGCAGCAGCCGCCGCAGCACGTACCCGCGGCCGGTGTTGCCCGGGCGTACCCCGTCGCCCAGCACGACCACCGCGGACCGCAGGTGGTCGGCGACCACGCGCAGGTCCGCGCCGCGCAGGCCCCACCGGTCGCGGACCGCGCCCACCCACGGGCGCAGCCCGTCGCCGGTGAACACGGACCGGTCGCCGCGCAGCACCATCTCCAGCCGTTCCAGGCCCATGCCGGTGTCGATGCTGGACACCGGCAGCGGCGTGAGCCGGCCGTCGGGGTGCCGGTGGTGTCGCATCTGCACGTGGTTCCACACCTCCACCCAGCGGTCGTCGCCGCTCGGGGTGCCGGTGGGCGGGCCGTCACCGGTCCACACGAAGATCTCCGAGTCCGGGCCGCACGGGCCGGTCGGGCCGTTGGACCACCAGTTGTCCGCGCCGAGCGCCTCCACCGGCACACCGAGCGCGGTCCAGGTGTCCCGCGCCGTCTCGTCCGGCCCGAGCCCGTGCTCGTCGCCGCCGAAGACCGTCGCGTGCAGCTTTCCCGGCGCGATGCCGTAGCCGTCGGTGAGCAGGTCGAAGCCCCAGCGCAGGCTGGTCGCGATGTCGTAGTCGCCGAGCGACCAGGAGCCGAGCATCTGGAACACGGTCAGGTGGGTCCGGTCGCCCACCTCGTCCAGGTCGGTGGTGCGCAGGCACCGCTGCACGTTGACCAGGCGGCGTCCGCCGGGGTGCGGGCGCCCCAGCAGGTACGGCGTGAGCGGGTGCATGCCGGAGGTGGTGAACAGCACCGGGTCGCCGGGCGGCGGCACCAGGGAACTCTCCGGCGCGTCGGAGTGGTCGAGGCGATGGTAGTGCTCGACGAAGGTACGGATGATCTCGTCGGGTGTCATGGCGGGTGCCTTCCGGGTACGGGCGACCGGACGGCCCACCCGACGGTGGCCGTGACACACGACGACGCCGGCGGACCGTCTCCGGTCGCCGGCGTGGGGTGGGGCAGGTCAGGCGGCGGCAACCGGCGAGCGGGAAGCTCGCGCGGCCGCGGCGGTGAGAGATCGCCAACCCTGCATGCCGTCCACGCTACCCCACACCCACCCCTCGCCTCGCGCTGATTCACGGAAAGCGTGGCTGTCAGCGGCCGGATGGCCACGCTTTCCGTGAATCAGCGCGCTCAGGGCAGCGGGGTGGGGGTGGGGGTGGGGGTGGGGGTTAGTAGGTGGTGGTAGAGGGTGGTGAGGCGGTCGGCCTGGGCCTCCCAGGTCCAGGTGGACAGCGGCGAGTCCGGGCCGTCGTAGGCGGCGCGGTAGCGGGGCGGGTCGGCGAGCACCGTCCTTACGGCACGGGCCAGGTCGGCGGCGTCGCGGGCACGGAACACCTCACCCTGGCCGGTGGCCCGGACCGTGTCGGCCATGGTGCGGACGTCGCTCACCACGATCGGCAGCCGCGCGTGCGCGTACTCGAAGAACTTGGTGATCAGCGCGATCTCGTGGTTGGGCCAGTGGTGCAGCGGGATGAGCCCGACGTCGGCGGCGGCGAGGAACGCGACGAGCTGCCGGTGCGGCACGTACGGCAGCACGTGCACCCGGTCGGCCACGCCGCGCCGGGCGGCACCCGCCACGGCCTGCCGGACGTAGCCGGCGGCCGGGTCGGCGACGACCAGGGCCAGGTGTACGCCGGGCAGCCGGGGCAGCGCCTCGACCACGGTGTCCACGCCGCGCTGGACGGCCATCGCCCCGCTGTAGACCAGCAGCGGGGTGCCGGCGGTCAGCCCGCAGCGGGCCCGGAGGTCGGGTGCGTCCCGGTCGTCCGCCTCGCCCGCGTCGACCGGGACGGACCCGGCCCCGGTGACCGGTTCGGCGGCCACGACCGGTTCGGCGGCGGAGACCGGTTCGGCGTCGGTGACCGGCGCGTTGAGCACGACGGTGGGGCGTTCGGGCAGGGCGTGGTCGCGGACCAGCAGGTCGGCGAGCGTGTCGGAGACGGTGACGACCGCGTCGGCGTGGCCGACGTACTCGCGGACGTAGCCGAGGTGGGCGGGCAGCCAGCGGGCGTTGTCGCGGCGGGGCCGGGCGCCGGGCAGCCACTCGTGGGCGTCCCAGACCAGCTTCACCGCGCGGCCCCGGTCCCGGGCCCGGTCGACCGCGCGGGCGGCCACGCCGAGCATCCGGAAGTCGTGCGCGTGGATCAGGTCCGGGCGCAGCGCGTCGACGACCGGGCCGGCGACCCGCTCGTAGTCCCACAGGCCCGGCTCCAGCCGACGCCAGGCCCGGTCGCCGAGCCGGGCCTGCCAGTAGCGGACCTGGGCGTGCTCCACCGGCCGGCGGGCCAGCCGGGCGGCGCGCAGCGGCAGACCGCCCCGGGCCACCAGCCGTCGCCGCAGACCGGACATCCCGCCCACCGGCCGAGGCCGGTCGTCGCGCGGACCGGGTACGCCGTCGCCCGGGTCACCGACGGCCGGTCGGCTGTCGCGGGGGGCGTCGAGCGGCAGCACGCGTACCTCGGCGGCGCCGAGTCGCCAGCGACGCTCGGCGTCGACCCGGGCGCAGCCGAGCAGCGTGACGTCCCAGCCGGCGTCGGCGGCGGACCGGGCGGCCTTCTGCACCCGCGAGTCGCCCTCGACCGCGTTGTCGACAAGCATCACCACCCGCCGGCCGGCGGCCGGCGGCGTCGCGGCGTCGTACGGCATCAACGACCACACCCCCTCAGCTCGACGGCGCGAGTGTACGGGGGCCGGCGATCGTCCCGACGCCCAAGGAAAACGCGCTGAGCTGGGCGGACACCGGTTGTGCAGGTGCCGGCGGGCAGGAATTCACCCGCCGTGCACCGGTCGGTCAGGCCGCGCCGGAGGGGACCAGCGGGCCCGGGGCGACCGGCTGCCGGCGGTCGCGCCGGTTGGGCAGCGACAGGCGGATCACCTTCCACCAGGCGGAGGCGACCTGCTTGGGCAGCGGGCCGGTGGTGTACCGCAGGCCGTACCTGTCGAACAGCGCCCGCACCTGCGGGGCGATCTCCTGGTAGCGGTTGCTCGGCAGGTCCGGGAAGAGGTGGTGTTCGATCTGGAACGACAGGTTCCCGGTCATGATGTGCAGCAGGCGGGGACCGCTGATGTTGGCCGAGCCGAGCATCTGCCGCAGGTACCACTCGCCCCGCGTCTCGCCCTCGATGGAGGTCTTCTCGAACGTCTCCACGCCGTTCGGGAAGTGCCCGCACATGATCACCGAGTGGCTCCACACGTTGCGGATCAGGTTCGCGGTGAACGTGGCGGCGAGCGTGGACAGGAACGACGGGCCGGAGAGCAGCGGGTGCACCACGTAGTCCTTGAGCACCTGCTTGCGGATCTTGCGGCCGACCGCCTTCGCCTTGGCCCGGAACGCCGGCTCCTTGAGCCGCTTCTGCTTGAGGTGGTCGCCCAGCTCCATGTCGTACGCGGCGATGCCGTACTCGAAGAAGGCGGCGTTGAGCAGGTTCCACACCGGCTGGCCCAGGTGCATCGGGTGCCACGGCTGGTCCTCGTCCACGCGCATGATGCCGTACCCGAGGTCGTTGTCCTTGCCGACGACGTTGGTGTAGCGGTGGTGCAGTTCGTTGTGCGACTGCTTCCACTGGTCGGCGGGGGAGACGTGGTCCCAGTCCCAGGTGGTCGAGTGGATCTTCGGGTCGCGCATCCAGTCCCACTGGCCGTGCAGGACGTTGTGCCCGATCTCCATGTTGTCGAGGATCTTGGCGACGGTGAGGCCGGCCGTGCCGACGATCCAGGCCGGCGGGAACAGCGAGAACAGCAGCACCGCGCGACTACTGATCTCCAGCGTCCGCTGGGTCTTGATCACCTTGCGGATGTAGCGGGCGTCCCGCTCCCCCCGGTCGGCGATGACCCGGTCCCGGATCGCGTCCAGTTCCTTGCCGATGATCTCGATGTCCTCGGCGCTCAGGTGGGCGATCGGGTTGTCGGCCTTCTTCTGGATCACGGTCACGTCGGTGGCTCCCTGTCAGAGTTCGATGTCGCAGGTACCGGCTGCCGCCGACACGCAGGTCTGGATCCGCACGCCGTCTCCCGGCACGGCCGTGGTGACGTCGCCGTTGCGCAGGTCGCGTACCGCGCCCTGCCGCAGCGGCACGACACAGCCGTAGCAGATCCCCATCCGGCAGCCCGAGGGCATGAGCACCCCCGCGTTCTCCCCCGCGTCGAGCAGGGTGGTGGCGCCGTCGGCCTCGACGGTCACCCCCGCCCCGGTGAAGGTCACCGTGCCGCCGTCGCCCGGCGTAATCACCGTAGGACGGAACCGCTCGGTGTGCAGACGTTCGATGACGCCGTTCGACATCCAGTACCCCTCGACGGCGTCGAGCATGCCGATCGGGCCGCACGCCCAGGTGTGCCGCTGGGCGTGGTCGGGTACGAGGTGGTCCAGCTCGGCCACGTCGAGCAGGCCGGAGGTGGCGGTGTGTCGCTCGACCAGCCGCACCGCGCCCCGGTCGGCCAGCGCCCGCAGCTCCGCGCCGAAGATGACGTCGTTGCGGGTGGGCGCCGAGTGCACCAGCACCACGTCGGCCCGTTCGGTGAGCCCGGCCCGCAGCATCCCCATGACCGGGGTGATGCCGCTGCCGGCGGTGAGGAACAGCACCCGCTCGGGCGTCGCGGTGGGCAGCGTGAAGTCGCCCTGCGCCTGGTCGAGCTGGACGATCGTGCCGGGCCGGATCCGGCGGACCAGGTGGTTGCTGACCTTGCCGTCCGGGATCGCCTTGACCGTCACGCTGATCCGGCCGTCCGCCGCGCCCGGCACCGAGGTGACCGAGTACGCGCGCCACTGGCGTACGCCGTCGACGTCCACGCCGAGGCGCACGTACTGCCCCGGCAGGTGGCCGTGCCAGCCGCGACCCGGCTGGATCACCAGCGTCGCCGCGTCGCGGGTCTCCGGGCGGACCGCGACGATCCGGCCGCGCAGCGGGGCGCCCGCGCGCAGCGGCGCGATCATGTCGAGGTAGTCGCCCGGCAGCAGCGGGGTGGTGACCGTGCCGGCCAGCCGCAGCAGCCTGTCCCGGAAGGATGCCTTCTGGGAGCGGCGGGGCGCAGTTGTGGTCATATGACCAGCGTGGCCGCGGAATCGCATAACATCTTGACCGGCAAAGGTGAAAAGGTCACAGGTTTTTGTTCGAAGGGAACAACATGACGCAGGAGACCGGGACCGGGACGCGGGCCGCCCATCTCGATCTCGACGCCGGGATGGCGACGATGTTGCGTGACCAACTGCCCATGGTCGCCGCGCGCACCGTCACCGCGATCACCGCCGAGGTGACGGACTACTCCGGCGCGCTCACCGGCACCATGCGCGAGAAGATCGAGAACGCGGTACGCATCGCGCTCGACACGTTCCTCCAGCTCATCGAGGGTACCCAGGCGTTCGACCCGAGCACTCCCCTGGCCCCCGCGCTGGAGGCAGCGTACGCGCTGGGCAGTGGCGAGGCGCGCGCCGGGCGGAGCATGGACGCGCTGCTGGCCGCGTACCGGGTGGGTGCCCGGGTGGCCTGGCGGGAGGTCTCCACCACCACGGTCCGCAGCGGGCTGGCCGCCGAGACGGTGGCCGAGTTCGCCGAGTTGATGTTCGCGTACATCGACGAGCTGTCCGCGGCCAGCGTGGCCGGGCACGCCGACGAGCTGGCCAGCGCCGGCCGGGTCCGCCGCCGCGACCTGGAACGGCTCACCCAGCAGTTGCTCGCCGGGGAGCCGGAGGAGTCGCTGCGGCGCAGCGCGGAACGGGCCGACTGGCCGCCGCCCCAGACGCTGACCGTGGTGCTGCTGCCCCGCCGGCACCTGCGCGCGGTGCTCGCCCTGCTCGGCCCGCAGACGTTGGAGAGCGGCGAGGACCTGCCCGGCATGAACCCGGCCGAGGAAATGGCGGTGCTGCTGGTGCCGGACGCGCACGGCGGACGACGCCGGCAACTCGTCCGGCTGCTGCACGGGCACCGGGCGGTGCTCGGCCCGGCCCGCCCCTGGCACCGGGTCGCCGCGTCCTACCAGCGGGCCACCCGGGCGCTCACGCTCGGCCTCGGCGAGCCGGACGCCGGGCCGGTCGACACCGAGTGTCACCTTTCCGCGTTGCTGCTCAGCATGGACCCGGAAGCGCTTGCCGACCTGCGCACCCAGGCCCTCGCGCCGCTCGCCGCGCTTCCCCCGGCCACCGCGCACCGGCTCGCCGAGACGCTGCGGTCCTGGCTGCTGCACCAGGGGCGGCGCGACGACGTGGCGGCGGACCTGTTCGTGCACCCGCAGACCGTCCGCTACCGGATGGGCAAGCTCCGCGACCTGTTCGGCGACCGCCTGCACGACCCCGCCACCATCCTCGACCTGACCATCGCCCTCGCTGTCCCACCCGCGCAAGGAGGGGCCCCCGCCTAACGCCTCCGGCAGAGCAGGGGCCCCCTGTCAACACTCGGGACGCACGGTCCCGGCCGGTCGGGCCCTCCGGCCCTGTCCCGGGGGTACGGCGGCCGGCAACCTCGGAAGGGGACGAGCAACGAGGAGGCGCCGCCATGGACCGGTCATCGACGCGTACCGAACAGAACCCGACGGTACGGGTGCTGGAGGCGGCGGCCCGGCAGTCCCTGCACGCTCCCTCGGTGTTCAACACCCAGCCCTGGCGCTGGCGGGTCACCGCGGACGCGCTGGAGCTGCGCACGGACCCGGACCGGCAGCTCACGCACACCGACCCGGACGGTCGACTGCTGGTCCTGAGCTGCGGCGCGGCGCTGCACCACGCCCGCGTCTCGCTCACCGCCGCCGGCTGGACGGTCGACGTCGAGCGGCTGCCGGACCGGGCCGACCCGACGCTGCTCGCCCGGCTGCGCACCACCGGCCCGACCGCCCTGGACGTGCCGGCCGGCCGGCTGGTCGACGCGATCCCGCGCCGCCGCACCGACCGACGCGCCTACGGCGACCGCCCGGTCCCCGAACCGGTGTTGGCCCGGCTCGGGGACGCGGTCGAGGCCGAGGGTGCGCACCTGCACGTGGTCCGCCCGGACCAGATGCCGATGCTGGCGGTCTCCACCGGCCGCGCCGCCGACGCCGAGCTGGCCGACCCGGCGTACCGGGAGGAGTTGCGCCGCTGGACCAACCGCCCGGCGGGCAGCGGCGACGGCGTGCCCACCGCCACCGCGGTCCGGCCCGCACCACGGCGGGTGCCGCTGCGTGACCACGCTCCCGGTGGGGCGGCCGGGCTGACCGCCGGCGCGGACTTCGACCGGGGCGCGGCGTACCTGATCCTGTTCGGTGAGCGCGACGACCCGGCGGCCTGGCTGCGCGGCGGCGAGGCGCTGTCGGCGCTGCTGCTCACCGCCACCGCCGAGGGCCTGGCCAGCGCGCCGCTCAGCGACGCGATCGAGCTGGCCTGGCCGCGCCGGATGACGCGTGACCTGCTCGCCGGCATCGGCGAGCCCTACCTGGTGGTGCGCGTCGGCTGGGGACCGGACGCCGACCTGCCGCCGGCCCCGCGCCGCGCGCCGGCCGACGTCATCGAGGTGGTAGCGCCGGCGGAGTGACCTGCCCGGCGCGCTCCGCGTCCCGGATCACGGAACGCCGTCCAGAGGTTGGAGCCGGAGATCGCGACGACGGCTACCGCCCACGGGACGAGGAACGCGACCGGCCGGCCGTCCCGGGCGAACCGGGGCAGGGCCACGCCCAGGGACGCCGCGGTGCCGTGGCGCCGTGGCGCCGGGAGCCGGGAGCCGGTGCCGAGAAACCGCGACCCTCAGGCGATTACATTCAGTGAGATTCTGTGCCTGCCCGCAAAATTACTCAACGTGATCAGGGACTGAACGCGCACCGTGTGTCGTCTCGCGACGCATCGCGCTGACCAGGGGACATCCTCCGGCGCACTCGGTGGTCGGGATCCACCCCTCGCCCCTTTGCTCTGCAGCCACGGGCGCAGCGGTAGCGTTCGGTCACCGATGCGTCCGTGGGTGCAGAGCAAAGGGGCGCCGCGGCGGAACACCACCCCCACCGCCGCCCTCACCCTGGGTGACACGAGAGCAGCGACCGGCGGGCACCCTGCTGGTCCACGCCGGACACGATCGCCTCCGGGGCGGGCGGTACAGGCGGTACAGGCGGTGCCGGCGAGCGCCCACCAGGAACTATTCCTTATTGTCCACTGTCACTGTCAGCAACTCTTGTGCACATTCCCAATCGCATGTTGACGGCTGCCAGTCCGGGGGCAATCATGATGGTCACTGGATCCACCTAACGCCAATGTCGGATCTGGTGGCTTTTCCCACCCCTCGACGGGATCGCGCCGGACGCGAGATTCCGCCGGGCGACCCTGCCCGGCGCGCGCTCGGTAAATCCTATCGAGGGAATAGGAAATCCACCGCTCGCCTCGAGGAGTCCGCCGGTGAACGGGAACAACGACGCTCCCGCGGCGAGCCGGCCCAGGCCGGCCTCGCACAGCGCTGAGCTGGAAGAACCGCTCGCACTGCACGGCGGTCGGCCGGTGCGGGACACGCCGTGGCCCACCTACGACAAGGGCGCGGTATTCGTGCACCCCGACGACGAGGACGCCGCAATTCGGGCCATTCGCAGCCATCTCTACTTCCGATACGACCATCGCGCGCAGAAAGAAACCGAATGCGGGCGGTTCGAGGACGAACTGTGCCGTTATTTCGGCACCCGGCACGCCCTCGCCGTTTCCAGCGGCACTGCCGCACTTGCCCTCGCCCTGATGGGCGCCGGGGTGCCGGCCGGGTCATTGGTCGCCTGTCCCGGATTCACTTTCGTCGCCACTCCGAGCGCCATTGTGCTGGCCGGGTGCCGGCCATTCCTGGTGGAGGTCGACGACGACCTGCGGATGGACCTCGACGACCTGCGCCGCCGCTGGCGACCGGACATCCGGGCCATCATGGTCGTCCACATGCGTGGCTTCGCCGCCGACGTCGAGGCCCTGGCTGCCTTCGCCGCCGAGATGGGCGTGCCGCTCATCGAGGACGCCGTGCCGGCGCTCGGCGCCGAGCTCAACGGCCGCAAGCTCGGCACGTTCGGCGCCGCCGGCGCGTTCAGCACCCAGTCCGACAAGGCGCTCAACTGCGGCGAGGGCGGCTTCCTGATCACCGACGACAGCGCGCTGTTCGCCCGGGCGGTCGCGCTGTCCGGGGCGTACGAGGGGCGGCTGCGCCGGCACTTCCCGGACGGTGAACCGCCGCTCACCGGCCTGGACCTGCCGCTGCTCAGCCTCCGGATGGACGAGATCCGGGCGGCCCTGCTGCGCGCCGAGCTGACCCGGCTGCCGCAGCGACTGACCCTGTTCCACCGCAACTACGCGCACGTCTCGCAGGCCCTGGCCGACCTGCCCGGCATCGCGGCGCGGCGGCCGGTCGCGCCCGGGGCGTACCTCGGGGAGGCGTTCGTGTTCCGCGTGCCCGGCGGCGACGCCGGCTGGTTCGCCCGGGCGCTGCGGGCCGAGGGGATCGACGCGCGCAACATCGGCGCGGACGACGACCTGAACGTCCGCGCGTTCTGGAACTGGCGCTTCCTCTACGACACCGCGGACCCGGGACAGATCCGGGCGACGCTGCCGCGCACCGCGCGACTGCTCACCGAGACCGTCGACGTGCCGCTGTCGTCGAACCTCACCCCGGACGACTGCGACGACCTGATCCGCGCGGTCCGCAAGGTGGCCGCCGCCCGCGAGACCGTGCTGGCCCGGCCGTGACCGGCGCGCCGCTGACCGACGCCGGCATCGAGGAGAAGCCGCTGCCCCGGCGGGCGCTGGTCGGGCTGCTCGGCGGGCTCTTCGCCGGCTACCTGGGGTTGACCGCGGTCATCCCGGTGCTGCCCGGCTTCCTGCGCGAGCGGCACGGCGCCGGCGACCTCACCGTCGGCGTGGTGGTCACGGTGACCGCGGTGACCGCGCTGCTGGTCCGTCCGGTCGCCGGTGCGCTCGCCGACCGGTACGGCCACCGCACGGTGATGCTGACCGGCGCGCTCGTGGTGGCCGCCGGCGGGCTGCTCTACCTGGCGCCGCTGGGCGTGCCGGCGTTGGTGGCGGTCCGGCTGCTGCTCGGCGCCGGCGAGGCGGCGCTGTTCACCGCCGGGGCGGTGTGGATCGTCCAGCTCGCCCCGCACCACCGGCGCGGCCAGCTCATCGGCCTGTACGGGGTGAGCATGTGGGGCGGCATCTCCGCCGGCACGTTCCTCGGCGCGACCGTGCAGCAGGCCGGCTATTCGGCGGTGTGGGTGCTCAGTGCCGCCGCGCCGGCGGCCGGCGCCGTGCTCGTCGCACTGGTGCCGGCGCCGCCGCGTACCGTGCCGGCGGCCAAGGGCGGGGGCCTGCTGCTGCGTCCCGCGTTGCTGCCCGGCGTGGCGCTGACGTTCGGCGCCGCCGGGTACGCCGGCCTGGCCGCGTTCGTGGTGCTGCACCTGGACGCCCGCGGCATCGGACACGGCGTGGTGGTGCTGAGCTGCTTCAGCGCCGTCTACGCCGGCACCCGCCTGGTCATCGGGCACCTGCCCGACCGGCTCGGCCCCCGACGGGTGGCCACCTGGTGCGGGGTGGGCGAGGCGGTCGGCCTGCTGGTCATCGCGGTCGCCCCGAACCTTGCGGTGGCGGTGGTCGGCAGCGTGGTGATGGGCGTCGGGTTCTCGCTGCTGCACCCGTCGCTGGCCCTGATGGTGATGAACCGCACCGATCCGGCGCGGCAGGGCGCGGCAATCGGCGCGTACACGTCGTTCTGGGACCTCGGTCTGGCGGTGTGGGGGCCGGCGACCGGGCTGGTCGCCGCCGGGTTCGGCTACCCGGCGGTGTTCGTCGCCGGCGCGGCCGGCGCGGCGGTGGCCGCCGCGATGGCCCTGCGCATCGGCCGGCCCGCGGTCACGGAAACCCCGATGGAGGTACGCACGTGAGCGCTCCCGTGACCGTGCTCAGCGTCACCGGCTGGTGCCGCAACGGCAGCACCATCATCGGCAACGTCCTCGGCGAGGTGCCCGGCGTGGCGCACGTCGGCGAACTGCACTTCCTGTGGAAGAACTCGACCGGGCGCGGCGTCAACGACCGCTGCGGCTGCGGCGAGGCGCTGACCGCCTGCCCGCTGTGGTCGGCGGTGCTGCCGGTCGGCCGCCCGGCCGGCGTGTCGGCCGACGCGCACGCCGCCGAGGTGATCCGGCGGCAACGCGCCCGGCTGCGGACCCGGCACACCTGGCGGGTGCTGCGCCGGGGCGCGTCCGACGCGGACACCCGCGCGCACGCCGACCTGCTCGGCGCGGTCTACCGGGAGGTGGCCGCGCGGACCGGGGCCCGCGTGATCGTGGACAGCACCAAGATCCCGGGCGAGTCGGCCCTGCTGCCGCACGTGCCCGGCGTCGAACCGTACTGGCTGCACCTGGTCCGCGACCCGCGCGCGGTGGCGCACTCGTGGCGGGAGCCGAAGGAGTACGTCTACGCCATGTCGGCGGCGCGCAGCACCGCGTACTGGCACGGGTTCAACCTGGCCTCGGCGGCGATCAACCGCCGGTACCCCGGCCGGTCGATGCTGCTGCGGTACGAGGACTTCGCCGCCGACCCGGCGGGCACGGTCGACGCGCTGCTGCGGCTGGTCGGCGCCGACCCGGCCGGCAACCCGGTCCACGACCGGACCGTGGAGCTGCGCGGCAACCACACCGTCACCGGCAACCCGGACCGGTTCCGGACCGGCCCGACGGTCATCCGGGACACCGACGACGGGTGGCGGCGGACGCTGACCGGCCGGCAACGGCTGGCCGTGGCGGCGCTGGCCTGGCCGCTGTCCACCCGCTACGGCTACCGGCCCGGCGGGACGGCCCGGACGCATCCCGGCGCGGCGGCCCGCGTCGGCGAGACGGAGAGGTGACGGACGTGGATCTGGGGCTCAAGGGTCGGGTGGCGCTGGTCGCCGGCGGCACCAGCGGCATCGGGTTGGCCTGCGCGAAGGAGTTCGCCGCCGAGGGCGCGCACGTGGCGGTCTGCGGTCGGGACCCGGCACGCCTGGCGGCGGCCGAACGGGAACTGGCGTCGGTGGCCACCGGACGGGTCAGCGCGACCGCCGTGGACCTCACCGACACGGCCGCCGCCGCCCGCTGGGTCGACGACGTCGCCGCCGACCTGGGCGGGACGCACGTGCTGCTGGTCAGCGGCGGCAGCCCGCCGGTCGGCACCGCCGCCGGGTTCGGCGTCGAGGACTACCGGGCCGCCGTCGAGCGGGTGCTGCTGCCCGCGGTCGCGGTGTCGACGGCCGCGCTGCCGCACATGCGCGCCGCCGGCTGGGGCCGGCTGCTGCTGGTCGCCTCCGAGACCGCCTGCGTGCCGATCGGCCCGCTGGTGCTGTCCGGGGTGACCCGGGCGGCGCTGGTCCGCTTCGCGCAGGGGCTCGCCGTCGACGTGGGGCGCGACGGCATCACCGTGAACGTGCTCGCGCCCGGCAGTGTGCGTACCCCGCCGATGGAACGCGCGGCGGCGCGGCTGGCCGGCGCGGACGGGGACGTGGAGGCACGGCTGGCCGCGATGGGTCACCACAGCGCGCTCGGCCGGCTGGCCCACCCCGAGGAGGTGGCCGCGATGGCCGCGTTCCTGGCCAGCGAGCGGGCGTCGTACGTGACCGCCGGCGTGCACCTGATCGACGGCGGCGCCGCCGCCACCGGCCCCGACCTGCCCCACCTGACCGGCGTCCGCAAGGACACCTACGCCTGATCCACCCGACCGCCGCACGAGGGAGTGCCCATGTCGACGACCAGCCAGTTCACCGAGCGGGACGTCTCCGAGTTCTTCGACCAGACCACGCAGACGTACCTCAGTTTCTGGGACAGCGAGGGCGTGCTGCACACCGGCTACTTCGCCGGCGACGACGACACCGACTACCACGCGGCGGCGGACCGGACCTCGGACATCCTCGCCGACGACGCCGGCATCGACGCGTCCTCGAACGTGCTCGACGTCGGGTGCGGCTGCGGCAACTTCCTGCTGCGGCTGGCCGGGCGCACCGGCTGCCGGGGCGAGGGGCTGGACCTGAGCGTCGAGCGGGTGCGCTTCGCCGAGCAGCGGCGCGCCGAGCGGGGCGCCGGGCTGGACGTCCGGTTCCGGCACGGCTCGGCCACCGCCATGCCGTACGCCGACGGCACGTTCACGCACGTGGTCAGCCAGGACGCGCTGTTCCTGGTGCCGGAGAAGCCGCGCAGCCACGCCGAGATGTTCCGGGTGCTCGCGCCGGGCGGGGTGCTGGCGGTCTCCGACTTCCTCCAGCCGACCGAGCGGATCGGCGAGGCGGCCCGCCGGCACGTCTACGACCGGGTGCGCTGGAACGGCGGGTACTCGCTGGACGGCTACCGCGAGGCGCTGGCCGAGGCCGGGTTCGTGGACGTGGTGGCCCGCAGCCTGGACGGGCACATCCGGCAGACGTACCAGGTGCTGGGCCGCACCGCCCGGGAGCGGGCGGACGGCACGGCGGACGAGGCGGCGCGGACCTGGATCCTCGGCTTCGCCGAGTCGTGCGACGAGATCCAGGCGGCGATCGACCGGGGCGAGTTCGGCTGGGGCATGTTCGTCGCCCGCAGGCCGGCCTGAGGAAGGGGCGACACATGCAGCAGCGGACCGAAACCGTGAAGCGGACGATCGCCGAGGTGGTCGCCGAGCGGAAGACCCAGATGTCGCCCGGCGCGATGTTCGTCGAGGCGTTCGCCAAGGACGGCTTCGACACCAGCGTCGACTACGACGTGACGATCACCGACTCGCTGACCAGTTCCCGGCGCAAGCCCCGCTACCCGTCCCGGAACATGCTGAAGGTGGTGGACCTGTCCCGGGACCCGCAGGACTTCTACTGGCACGAGAGCCCACCCCGACCGGACGACCCGGCGGTCGACGGCGCGGACCTGCGCCGGGAGGCGGCCAACCACTTCCACCGCTCCCCCATTCCGCCGCTGCTCACCACCACCGCGTGGGTGCAGGTGCCGGACACGCTGTGGGAGGACCCGGCCAGTTTCGCCCAGTTCATCGACTACCGGCTGGTGGTGCGGCTGGCCACCGCCGAGAACCACACCATCCTGCGCGGCGAGGGCGGGCTGCTGGCCATGCCGGACCTGGGCCGGCTCACCGACCCGGCGCCGTTCGCCTCGACCATCCTGTCCGCGTGCAACGAGGTCGAGCAGATGGGCAGCACCGCCGACGGGCTGATCATCAACCCGGCCGACTACTACCGGCTGCTCGGCAGCGGCACGCTGATGCGGGACGTGGAGGAGAACGGCGTCTTCATCGTGCGTACCCGACTGGTCGACCCGGGCACCGCGATCGTCGGCGACTTCGGCCACGGCGCGTTGCTGTTCGACGCCGGCCGGTCCACGATCGGGTTCGCCGAGCCGCCGCCGGGCACGTTCGCCGAGCCGGGGGTGGCGTTGCGCGCCGAGATCTGGGAACGGGTCGTGGTCAACCTGCCCACCTGCTTCTTCGTCGTGACGATCTGACCGGCGGCGACGATGACGACGCCCGCCCGCGCCGACCCCGACGTCCTGGTCATCGGCGCGGGCATGGTCGGCCTGTGCTGCGCCTGGTTCCTGCGCCGCGCCGGCCACACCGTGACCGTTGTCGACCGGGGCGAGATCGGGGACGCGGCGGCCTGCTCGGCGGGGAACACCGGCTTCGTCGGCACCCAGGGCTCGGCGCCGCTGGCCGAGCCGGGGGTACCGGCCAAGGGCATCCGCTGGCTGTTCAGCCCGGAGAGCCCGTTCTCGGTCCGACCCCGGCTGGACGGCGCGCTGCTGGCCTGGCTGTGGCAGTTCCGCCGGCACTGCACCGAGCGGCACGCCCGCGCCGGCTTCGAGACGCTGCTCGCGCTCAAGCAACGCAGCCTGGCGCTGCTGCGCGGAATGTGCGCCGAGGACGAGCTGGCCGGCACGCTCACCGAACGCGGCATGATCCTGGCCTGCCACACCGAGCAGGGGTACGCGCAGGCGCGCCGCACGATCCGCGCGGCGACCGCCCGCGGGGTGCCGCTGCGCGACCTGGGCCGGGCGGAGCTGGCCCGGCTGGAGCCGGGCGTCGACTTCGCGGTGGCCGGCGCGCTGCTCAACGAGGAGGGCGCGGCGCTGCGCATCCCGGCGTTCCTGGTCGGTCTCGCCGAGGCGCTGCGGGCACGCGGCGTGGAGATCGTCACCCGCGCCGAGGTACGCGGCTTCGAGACGACCGGCCGTCGGGTGCGGACGGTGCGGACCGCCCGGGGCGACCTGCGCCCGAGCGAGGTGGTGGTGGCCGCCGGGGTGTGGTCGACGGCGTGCGCCCGGATGCTCGGCGTCGGGCTGACGCTGCAACCGGCCAAGGGCTACACCGTCACGCTCCCGGCCGGGCCGGGCACGCCCACCCGGCCGGTGCTGCTCAGCGAGGGCAAGGTCGCGGTGATGCCGCTGGGTGACCGGGTACGCGTCGGCGGCACGCTGGAGCTGTCCGGGCTGGACGCCTCGATCTCGCCGCGCCGGGTGGACGGCATCCTGCGTACCGCCCGGCGTTACCTGCCGGCGCTGGACACCGGCCGGCGGCTGGACGTGTGGAGCGGGCTGCGCCCGTGCACCCCGGACAGCCTCCCGCTGATCGGCCGCGCCGGCGACTACGACAACGTCAGCGTGGCCACCGGCCACGGGCACATCGGGATGGGGCTGGCCCCGGCCGGTGGTGAGCTGCTCGCCCAGCTCGTCACCGGCGCCGAGCCGACCCTGCCGGCGCGGACGTTCGCGCTGGACCGCTTCCGGAGGGGGATCTGATGGGCGACCGGCCGGAGATCGGCGTGCTCTGCCTCGACACCAGCTTCGACAAGATCCCCGGGCACATCCGCAACCCGGCCACGTTCGACTTCCCGGTGCGCTACCGGGTGGTGGAGGGCGCCACGCCGCAGCGGCTGGTCCACGACGCCGACCCGACGCTGCTGACGCCGTTCGTCGACGCGGCCCGGGACCTCCAGGCCGCCGGCGTGGCCGGCATCACCGGGGCGTGCGGGTTCCTGGTGCTGTTCCAGGCCGAGCTGGCCGCCGCGGTGGACGTGCCGCTGTGGTCGTCGAGCCTGGTGCAGTTGCCGATGGTGCACCGGATGGTCGGGCGTACCGTCGGGCTGCTGGTCGCCGACGAGGCGGCGCTGACGCCGCGGCACCTGGCGGCGGTCGGCGCGGCGGACGTGCCAGTCGCGGTCACCGGCATGGCCGGGCAGCCGGAGTTCCGCGAGGTGATGCTCCAGGGGCGGCGGGACGCGCTCGACGTGGACCGGCTGGCCGCCGAGGTGGACGCCCGGGTCGACGCGCTGGCCCGCGCCCACCCCGACCTGGGCGCGCTGGTGATCGAGTGCACCGACCTGGTGCCGTTCGCCCACCGGATCCAGGCGCGGCTCGGCGTGCCGGTGTTCGACATCGTCACGCTCACCACGATGGCGTACGCGACGCTGCGCCGCCGGCCGTACCTGCCCGGGATCAGCAGGGCATCGACACCTGCCCGATGAGCAGACCGGCCTCCCAGCGCGTGCCGACAGCGAGTGCGTCCAGGATCCGGCTGATGTCGCCGGTGACGGTGCGCGCGGACACGCCCAGCAGTCGCGCGATCGCGGCGTCCTTGTAGCCCTGCGAGAGGAGGTTGACGATGGTCAACTGCCGTTCGTTGAGCCGAACCAGGCCCGGCGTGTCGAGGATGGGCGTCGCGTCACGATTCATCTCGGCCCACAGGTCGCAGAGCTCCGTCACCAGGTCCGGATGGTGGCACAGCCATGCCGTCGGCAATCCCTGCGGGCTCAGCGGGCCCGGAAACAACGCCAACCGCTCGTCGACCACCAGGCCGGACACCTCGACCGGACCGATTCGGGCGTCGGGGTGACAGGCGGCGATCAGCGACATGCTCCGTGCGTTGTAGCGGTCCGAGACCAGCAGGTGCCCCTGGATCCCCCGCGCGGCCATGCGCTGGTCGAGTTCACGCTCCCGGCGCAGCGGGTCGAACAGCAACCGTGCCTGGAGGTTGTACACCACCGAGCGGGTCGCCCGCTCCAACTCGCCCAGACGCGAGTTGATCGCCGAGATCCCGGCCGCGAACAGCTTCAGCCCGCTGTCCTCGCCGCCGGCGATACTCGTGGTGAGGATGCGTTCCTGCACCGTCATGCGCAGAGCGCCCGCACGCGCCGCGAGTGTCGCCTGCCTGTCAGTCACAACCGCCTCGTCTTCCGCTCATCGGCAACGTCTCCACCCGATCAAGAAACGGCTCTCACAGTGCCTCTTGTCAATGAGATTGCCGAAACACGCAAGTTCCATGGACGCGGCGACAGAGTTTCGCCGACCATCTCCCTCACGTACCGCACGCTCAGCTCGGCACGCCAGGCCACCGGTCCGGGCTGACCCGGGCCAGGGCATCGGCCACTCCCGGGTCGGCGAGCAGCCCGGCCTGGTCGACGCTCAACCGTTCGAGGTCCGCCGAGAGCATGGGCGGCGGTTCGTGCTCGCGGGACACGACGACGACCGGCGGACGGCCGGACGGCAGCGGATCCAGTCCGGCGCGCGCGTTGACCACCAGGTACGACATCAGCCCGCCGAACCGGTTCGTGAAGTACGTCGCCTGGGGCGCCCCGATCCCCATCCGGTCGACCACCGACGACACCATGCCCGAATAGGCGTCGCACAACACCGCCATGGCCCGGACGAGATCGGCCGCGTCGGGTCCGGACCGGCTCGGTGACACAGACGGGAGGGCCTGCTGAGCGGTGCTGATCCAGGCCGCCCGCTCATCCCCCGGCAGGATCTCCGCGAAAGTGTGCACGGAGGACGAGTAGTAGCTCAGCAACACGTCCAGTCCGGACACGACGGGGTCGAGGAGGACGACCGCCGGAGCGGTCCCTCCTGCGCGGGTGAGAGCGTCGGCCAGCGCCAGCGTCATCGCGGCGCCGGCGCAGTAGCCGACCACGACCCTCGTCCGCAACGAGCCCTCGGCGAGGTCGTCCAGCCAGTCGCGCACCAGCCGAGCCGGGTCCGTGGCCCGCATCGCGTCGTCGCCGGGCGCGGCGAAGGTGGGTCCGACCACGGCGCCGCCGGTGTCGAGCCGGGCGAACAATCGACGGAAGCGGGCGGGCCCGAAGTCCACGGCGACGGTGGCCTGGTCGTGCTGACCCTTGCGGATCGTCTGCCAGTCGGAGAACGGCACTGGCCTCTCCCTTTCGAGGTGCGGGAAACCGGTCGGGTGGCGCGTCAGGCGGGGCTTTCGATCGCGCGCCGCAGTGCGTCGAGGAAGAGGATGGCGTCCCGGCCGTTGATCACCCGATGGTCGTACGCGATGCCCACGTCGACGACCTCGACCTCCTGGACGCCGCCGGCGGCGGTCAGGGCACATTCGCGTCGAACCGCCGGCAGGGACAGTGCGCACGCGGTGCCGGGCAGCACGATCGGTTGGGCGAGGACGACGTTGGGCTCGTTGTGCAGGGTGAGGGTGATGCTCGACCCGGTGAGCTGGCTGGCCCGGAATCCCCGTCTCATCGCGGTGAGCCGGTGGTCGGTCAGCACGGTGGCGATCTCACCGAGATCCAGCCGATCGGCATCCCGGACGACGGGCACGAACAGACCGGTTCCGACATCGACGGTGACGCCGACGTGCACCGCGTCGGCTCGCTGGTCGGCAACACCGTCCGGCGCCGTGTAGAAGGCGGGAAACTCGGTGCGTAGCCGGGCGATCGCTTGGATGAAGAGGTCGGGAAGGCCGATCAGCGCGCGGGCGGAGCGGGAGGCGGTCCGCGCATGGACGACCGATCTGCCGACGGACATCCGCATGACCGTGAACGCGGTGGGGATGGTCCGGTGGGACTCGGCGACCACGCGCGCCACCGCCTCCTGCGGCGAGGGACCGACCGGCGTACGTGGGTCGCCGGCGTGGTCCGGACCGGCCACCGGCGTCGACGGGGCGCGGGGGCCCACCGCGCTGTCGGCGGACAGCCGCGCGACGTCCACAGCCCGTACCACGCGTTTGCCCAGACCTGCGAGCCGTTCCCACGAGATGCCTCGTTCCCGCGCGAGTGCCCGGGCTCGCTCGGTCACCACCACCTCCCCAGGGCCGCTCGCGGCCGGGTCCGACTGCTCGGAGGGGCCGGCGAGCCCGACCGCGACGTGCCGGTGGTGCTCCCCGTCCGAGGCGAACAGCCGGCCGATGACCTCACCGACCTCGCACTCGTCCCCGGCGGCGCGGATCCGGTGCAGGATGCCGTCCCCGTCGGCGCTGATCTCCTCGGTGGCCTTCGAGGTCTCCAGCACCGCCACCGGATCGCCCGGCCGGACGTGGCCGCCCTCCGCCGCCAGCCATTCGACGAGCACGTAGCGCACATCGTTGTTGTTCAACTTGGGCACACGGATGGGGTTCAACTCAGCTCCTGCGCGATCACTCGGTGGATATCCGCAGCCTGGACGAGCACCGCCGCCTCCAGATGAGACGCACTCGGGATGACGCTGTCCAGGGAATGGACCAGTCGGACCGGGCGGCGCAGCGTCGCCCACTCGCGGGAGTACACCTGGTGGGCCACCTCGGCTCCCCAGGTGCCGCCGGCGGTGCTCTCCTCCACGACGCAGACGAGGTCGGCCGCTCGGACAGCGGGCAGGACCGGCCCGACGTCGAAGGGGTACAGCTGGGCGGGGACCGCGAGCTGGCAGACGATGTCCTCCTCCATGAGCAACGACCGGGCCGCTGCCAACGCCCGGGCGCTCATCCCGCCCGGCGCGATGATCAGGCAGTCGGGATCCGTGAGCCCGTCGACGGCGACCAGCGCGGTTCCCGGCGCGGAGCCGGCCATCTCGTACCGGAACAGATCGTCGACCCGGCCCTCGTGGTGCACGGGCCCGGCGTAGAGGCTCTTGTCCTCGAAGAAGACACAGGGCCCACCCCGGGCCAGCATGGCCTCGAACACGGCGGTGGCGTCGTGGAAGGGTGACGCCTCAAGGACGGACAGCTCGGGTACGCCGAGGAAGTGTTTCTGCAGGCTCTGGCTGTGGGTCGGACCGTAGCCCCGGTTCCCGCCCGTCGGGCAGCGCACCACCAGCCGGATCGGCACCCGACGCCCGTACATGCTGACGGACTTGCTGGCGAAGTTGACCAGGTTGTCGAAGGCGAGCGCCGCGAAGTCGCCGAACATGATCTCGACGATGGCGATGTCACCGGCGAGCGCGAGCCCGGCCGCGGCGCCGACGATCGCTCCCTCGCTGATCGGGGTGGTCAGCACCCGGTCGGGGTAGCGGCTGGAAAGGCCACGCGTGACGCCGAACGCCCCTCCGTACGGGTCCGCGATGTCCTCACCGAGCAGATACGCCTCGGGATGGCGGGCGAGCACGGCCTCCAGCGCGGCGTTCAGGCCGTCCACGACGCGTGTGGGCCGCGGCATCACGCCTCCCACGTCGCCGGCGGCCGGCGACGCACCTCGTCGACGACCTCGTCGACCGCCGTCCGCTGAGGCTGGTCGAAGCGCCGGAAATGCTCGGGATGCTGCCGCTCGTAGAGGCGATACCAGTCGTGCTCCGCCACCCGGGCGCGGTCCGCCGGATCCCGGGTGTCGTCACCTTTGCTGTGCGGCCCCAGGCGATACGTGCGGAACTCCACCACCGTCGGCCGGTTCTCCCGTCGAACGGCAGCGACGACCGGTGCGAGCTGCCTCCGGATGGTGGTGACGTCCAGGGAGGTCACCCCCGTGTGTCGCAACCCGAAGGCCGCCGCGCGATCGGCGATCGTGCCAGCCATCTGCAACTCGGTCGGCGTCGACTGGGCGACACCGTTGTGCTCCACCACGACGAGCAGCGGTACCCGCCACAGTTGGGCGAGGTTCAACGCCTCGTACACCGCGCCCTCGCCCCAGGTGCCGTCGCCGACGTAGACGCACGCCAGCGCGGACGCTCCGGTCCTGCGCAGGTGCAGTGCGGCACCCACCGCGACCGGCACGGACTGACCCTGGACACCGGTCGACAGATAGCGTTCACGCAGGATGTGCTGGCTGCCCCCGACGCCGGAGCAGATGGCCCCGCGCCGGCCCATGACCTCGGCCAGCAGTCCGACGGGATCGTCGAAGCGGGCGAGGTAATGACCGTGTCCACGGTGGTTGCTGAAGACGAAGTCGTCGGCGGCCAGGAGCGGACGCAGCGCCACCGGTACGTACTCCTGCCCGAGACAGGTGTGCGTGGTGCCGCTCAACACTCCCTCGGCGAACAGGTCGAGCAGCCGCTGCTCGAAGTGCCGGATGAACAGCATCCTGCGGAGGTCCTCGTCCGGCAGCCTGCTGAGCGTGGTGTCCCCGGCCGGAGTGCGCGACGCGACCGACGTCGGACGGCCGCTCATCGGAGTGCCTCGTCCCGTCGCGCCGCAGTCAGGTAGCGCTCGACGACGCCGTCGTCCAGACCGCGCACGAATGTCGACGCGGCGGCGGCGGACGCGGTCGAGAGGTCAGCGAAGTGGGCCGGGTCATGCAGCACTCGCCGCAGCGCCGCCTCCCAGGGGCCGATGTTCTGCGGCGGCACCTCCGGCACCGGCCGGGCCGGGTCGGCGCGGGCGTCGTACCGCTCGATGGGACGCACCGGCAGGAGGTGCGGCACCCCCAGTTTGGCCTCGGAGAGCCCGCCGACGTCGCTGGCCAGGACCGGTATGCCTCGGAGCATGGCGTCGACGGCGGTGAAGCCGAAGGTCTCGTCCCAGAGCGACGGCATGAGCAGCACCCTGGTACGCGTCAGGACGGCGTCGATGTCGTCGGCGGCCTCGACGATCTCGATGTTCGGCCGGAGGTCCAGCTCGGCCAGGTCGGACGGGGTGGTACCCCAGGTCGGGACGGCCATGAACCGTTGCCGGGGCAGTGCGTCGGCAAGTGCGAGGAAGACGCTGATGCCTTTGTAACCGCACGGGTTCACCATCGTGACCGCACCGTCAGGCGCCGGGGTCGCCCGCGTCGGTGGGGTGTAGACGTGCGGGTACCACAGATGCGACGGGACGCCGCCGAACTGGCGCAGATAGTCCTGGGTCACCCGACTGATCGCGAGCACGCCCCGGGCCCGGCGCACCATCCGGGCCCCTGACTCGCTCGGGTAGAACGCCCGTGGGCCGAACGGCAGTTGCTGCAACGTGTAGGCGAGGTAGACCACCCGCTCCGGTGCCGCTCGTAGGGCCGCGGCCAGCGTCAACTGGAGAGGATCATCGGACGGCACCAGGATCCGGTCGGGATCGAACTCGTCGGCCACCGCTCGAATCCCGCGGACGAGATGGGACGGCGTGACGGCGTCGACCCGGACCCCGCGCAACTCGTACCGCAGCGAGGACTGGTGCTGATCGACGCGTACCCGGCGGGCCCGAAGGTAGCCGGCGGTGTCCGGAGCGGCGTTCGCGCGCAGCGCGCCGCTCAGCGGTGCGACCACCCGGCAGTCATGGCCCCGCGCGGCCAACGCCTCCATCAGCAGCCGGGTGGACTTGTTCGCCCCGCCATGCGACGGCACGTGCAGCATGTTCTGGACGAGCAGGATCTTCACTCGGTCACCTCCGGCGTCCCGGCACGCCCGGCGGCCGTCGCCAGCGCGTCGTCGATCGCCCGGGCGGCCGCGGCGACGGTGATGGTGGAGGCGTCGCTGTACAGGTCGGCCACCGGCAGCTCGACCTGGTAGCGCTCCTGCACCTCGAACAGGAAGCGGATCATGCCGAGGGAGTTGCCCCCGAGATCGAAGAAGTCGTCGTCCAGGCTCCGGATCGGCGGGGCCCCGGCAGACGGGGGAAGAAGGTCGGTCCAGAGTCGCAACACGGCCGCCTCGGTAGGCGTGCAGTGGTCGATGGGCATCTGGTCTCCTGAGTGTGCGGTACGGGTTCGGGTCGACGGGGCGTTGCGCCGCTCACACCGACATGCGCTCGCCGTCCTTCTCGTGGTCGCTCCGCCCACCGGTCGGCGACCGGGCGGGCAGCGCGGCGACGCGTACCGGAGTGGAGGCGACGCTCAGCACCGCGGTGGCCATCCCGACCGCCGCCGCCACGAGCATCGTGGTGCGGGTGTCGCTGACCCCCGCGACGAGACCTCCGAGCAGTTGGCCGACGCTGCCGGCGGCGACGATGACGGTGATGCCGATGGACTCGGTCCGGGCGACGAATCCGGATGAGACCGTGAGCTGCCGGTAGGTCAGCTCCCCCACATGACGCAGGACGGAGAGCGGACTGGTGCTGAGTCGCTGCCAGCTGAGCGCGACGACCGGCCACGGACGCACCGCGGGCACCAGCGCGATGGTCGCCAGATTGAGCGCTCCCAGCCCGTGGTCCAGCCAGATCAGGTGACCCAGGCGGATCCGGCTCATCACCCGGCTCGCGACCATCGTCGCCAGGATCGTCATCACTCCACCGACGCCGTAGACGACGCCCTGGACCGCCGGGGGAACCGACAGCGTCACGGTGACGTGGATCGCCCAGACCGCGCCACTCATGCCGAAGCCCACCGCTCCGAGGGCCTCGACCAGGTACATGGTCCGGACGGCCGGCAGCGACCTGACGTGCTGCCAGCCTTCCCGCAGCTCGCGCAGCATCGAAGCGGCGGGTGCCGGCGCACCGGCGGTCGCTTCCCCGGGCCGGGTGTCGGTCGGCAGCAGCAGCACCGCGACGGCGCCGAAGACATAGGTCCCGGCCGTCGCCAGAGTGGCGAACGGGGCGCCGACGAGCTGCACGATCGATCCGCCCACGGCGACGCCCAACGCCTCGGCCAGACCGGCGCCCCGAGCGACCAGGAAGTTGGCTCCCATCAGGTGGGGGCGAGGAACGACCCGCACGAGGTAGGCCCGGTATGCCGGATTGAAGAAGATGGAGGCGGTCCCGAGGAACGTGGCCACCGCGAGGAGCGTCCCGATGGTGAGCTTCCCCTGACCGTACAGGGCCGGAATGGAGCAGAGCCCCATCACCCGCACCACGTTGCAGGCCACCATCACCCGCTTGCAGTTCCACCGGTCGACCAGGGCCCCCGCTGCCGGACCGAAGCACAGTGCCGGAAGCGTCTGGGCGACGGTGATCAGGCCGACCTGCAATGCCGACGCGTGCAGGGTCAGGACCGCGATCAGCGGGATGGCCAGTTGGGAGACGTTCCGACCGAAGGCGGTGGCCGCCTCACTCAGCAGCAGGAGGCGCTGTTGGCGGCGCAGCGATGCGATGACCATGGCGTCGCGACCGCCTACGCCATGTCGTCGTACGCCGGGACCGGCAACCCCAGCCGCTGAACGACAGCGGTGTAGCGGTCCCGGCGCAGACCCGGCCGGAAGTCTCGGTACCACGGCTTCCACGGGCCGGCGAAGTGCATGACACGGGGCCACCGCTCGCCGGGCACGTACTTGCTGTGGCCCGGTTCCAGCCGCCAGCCACGCATGTGGTTCCACTCCCGGCCCAGCCGCAACCAGTTGCCGTGGGCGGCGATGTTGAGGGCGTCCTGGTCGGGGAAGCGGAGCTGACCCTTGTTGTCGTCGATGTAACGGAAGCACTGCTCGGAGATCTGGAGCCTCCGCCAGCGCACGGGGTCGACGAGCAGCACACCGGAGTTGAAGTAGCGCGCTCGCGGGTCGATCCGGTGGTCGGCGCCCGGAATACCGTCGCAGGTGAGCGTGAAGGCGTCACCGACGGCTGCCAGCGGAGCTCCGGCGAGATCGAGGCGCCAGAGTGGCCGCAGGTCGCCGAGGCACAGGGTGTCCGCGTCGAGGTAGAGGTAGCGACTCACCGACCTGGGCAGCAGCGAGGGGAGCAGTAGCCGCAGATACATGCCGGCGCTGATGTACGACACCAGTTCCTCGTCGGCACGGGGCAGCCCGCGGAAGGCGTCATCGGTCTCGAGCACGTGGATCCGCCCACGGCCGGCCGCCTGCGCCCGGAGTTCGTCGCCTCGCTCGCGGCTCACGCCGACCGGCGTGAGCAGCCACACCGTCACCGGGCAGAGCCCCGCATGGGCTTCGAGGACGGTCTCCACGGCCACCCGCGCGTGGTCAACGTAGTCCTCGTCGAACGCGAGAGCGATGTCCATCAGGTATGTCCCCAATTCGATGAGAGGCACGGAGACGCCCGCGCGGGAGGCAATTCATTCCCGCCGCAGATGCACCCCGCTCCGATACCGAGATGTGGTCAGTTTTCGAGGCGACCTCCGCACATCGTTCCACACCTGGCGAGCCATTGCATACACGCATCCAGAAACGGAACAACCAACTGAGGCGCGGATTGACAGCAGAGCGTCGCATCGCGGCCGAGCGGCCGTCAAGACGATTGCCAGTTTACGCAACTCCGGATTTTCCACTGGCGACCACATCGAGGATGGTGGAACCATACGACGAATTCCAGCACGCTTAGCAGGGGGTTGAGCAGGCATGATTCGGGTTACCCGAGGGGTTAACCGCCCCGGCAGGACCGGGCTTCAACCAGCCAAGGTCGCCAAACAATAGGGGTTGACCAGCCGCCCGCAACAGGCTAACAACGGTTGGGACTGAATCGACCGAGAGGAATTGGACAGCCAGTCGCACCCATCGGTTCAGACGCCTTTCGCCGATGACTCCCAGCACATTCGGCGAGGTTCGCACGCCCCTTTCGGGCTCGGTGGAATGGTGGTTCTTGTTGGATGCCTCTGTCGTGGTGCCGGTGCACAACCGCGCCACCGCCGCGCTGAACGTTCTGCACAGCCTCCGGCATCAGTCCGTGGCGGCTGCCTCATTCGAAGTGATCATGGTGGACGACGGGTCGAGCATCCCCCTGGTCGAATCACTCGGCGCGGCGCTTCCCGCGTTACGGACCGCGCTCGACCTGCGGATCGTGCGACACGACACGCCACGAGGCGTGCAGGCCGCCCGGAACGCCGGCGCCGAACTCGCCACCGGCGACGTTCTGGTCTTCCTGGACGTCGACTGCATCGCCCATCCCGACCTCCTGCGGGGACACATCGACGCGCAGGCGGGTCGCCCGGTCGCGGTATGCGGATACACCAGCGCACGGGAACTCACCCCCGACACCTGGCGGCTGCTGCTCGGACCGAACTGGGACTTCGGGGACAGCCTCGCGACGTTCGCCCGAGCCGACCGCTCGCCCTACCTGCACGACACGCTCACCGAGTTGCTGGCCGAGCCCAGCCCGTCGGACTGGGCTTTCTTCTGGACGCACAACGTGAGCCTGCCCCGCTGGGCGTTCACCCACGTCGGCGGCTTCAGTCAGACCTTCCCCTACAAGGGCGTCGAGGACATCGAGTACGGCTACCGGCTCGCCCGCGCAGGTCTACCCACCATCTTCGCGCCCGGGGCGAGGGCGATACACCAACCGCACGAGCGCCGGCGAGGGCACGACATAACGTTCGACCGCCACAACGAGCACATCCTCGTGCGCCGGTATCCGACGGTCGAGGTCGAGGCGGTGTGCAGCTACGACATCGTCAACTCGCGGCACCTCGTGCCCGTGCTGGAGGACTTCGCGCGGCGCGTCCCGGTGGAGTCCGCCGACGCGGCCCGGCTCGACGCGCTTCCCGAACTGGCGCGGAGGCTCGGCGCGGCCGAGAGCGTGCTGTTGCTGGGCTCGCCGGCCGGTTGGCCGGTACACCTACGCCGACCCACCGAGGTGTGCTTCCCGGGCACTGCGGACGAGAGCGCCACGCGCCTGATCGGCACCCGCCTGCCATACCTCACCGGACAGTTCGAACTGGGGCTGGTCACCGACTACTGGCGGCACTTCCCGGAACGGACCGCCAGCCGCGTCCTGTCGGAACTACAGCGGGTGTGCCGCGACGTGCTCGTGCTGTCCGGCGTGAGCAGCGCCCCGGTCGCCGCCCCCGACCCCCGGCTGGCGGAGGCCCTGTCCCGCTACGACCACCCGTTCTGGGAGTTCACCGTCCGGCTGCGGCGTGAACTTCACGAGTTCCGCCTGGTCGAGCAGGAGACCGCCCGATGCGGCGCCGCCGTGTTCAGCCTGACCGAGACCGCCTGGCCGGTGACCGAACTCGCCTCGACGGCCGTCGACACCCCGATCGGTCGAGACTAGGAAGGAGCGTTCCATGTCCCCCACGGCACCTCACCTCGCCGCCCTCCACGCGACCAAGGAGGCCAACCGGGCACTCAACATCCAGGAGTTCGAGCAGCGGGCCACCACCCTGCGGAGCCGTCCCCGGGTGTTGTTCGTCGAGCTGACCGAGAACTGCAACCTGTCCTGCCCGATGTGTCGATCCGCCGGCCCGTTCGACCGCAGCCGCAACATGGCCCCCGACCTGTTCGACCGCCTGGCGGACGAACTCTTCCCGACCGCGGAGATCGTGGACCTGCGCGGATGGGGTGAGAGCACGATCCTCAAACGCTTCCCTGATTTCGTCGACAAGGCCGCCGACCACGGATGCCGCATCCAGCTCGTCACCAACCTGACCGTCACCAACGAGCAGATGTGGCGCCGGCTGGTCCGCCAGGGCGCCCGGATCAACGTGTCGTTCGACGCCGCGAGCCCGGAGACCTTCGCCGACCTGCGCGGCGGTGCGCGGCTGGACGCGGTCCTGCGCAACCTCGAAGCGATCATGGATGAGGCGGCCAACTGCGGGCTCACGCACGACACCGTCGTGCTGAACGTGGTGGTCCAGAGCGCCGCCCTGCCCGAGCTCCGCGACATCGTCAAGCTCGGTGGCCAGCTCGGCGTCAAGGTCAAGCTCAACGTCGTCACGCTGGACGAGGACGACCCCGACAACCTGGCCGGGCACCGGGAGGAACTGGCCAGGGCACTGCACGAGGCCGCCGACGAGGCCGCCGCGGGAGACGTACGGGTCCAGCTGAACACGGCTCTCGACCCGGAGTGGGCCGATCTGTCGCACACCGACAAGACCTGCACCCACCCCTGGATGTACTTCTACGTCAACTACCGTGGCCAGGCGGGATTCTGCGACCACCTGATCGGCATCCCCGGCGACCGCTACCTCATCGGCGACCTGCGACGGACCAGCTTCGAGGAAATCTGGAACGGGGAGAGGTACCAGCGGTTGCGTGCCGAGCACGCGGCGGGAGCCGGCGCCATCTCCGAGCAGTTCGAGGAATGCCGGTGGTGCTACCGCAACCGCTACGTCGACTTCGACGAGGACGCCTACCCCCCGTACGCGGACCACCAGGTGATGCTGACCCCCGCGCACTGCGCGGGGTTCGTGCCCGGTCACCTGCCCGGCCCGGCGTCGCCCCGCCACCGTCTGCTTCCGGTGATCACCCGGTGAGAAACGAGCTGACACCCATCCTCCCGCCCGGCCGGCGCTGGCCGGCCTGGCCCGAGGTCGACGGGGACACCGGCCGCGCGGTCCAGGCCGCCCTCCTGAGCGGCCGGCTGGCGGCCAGCGGGGCGGCCAGCCGGTGGACACCGCGCAACGTGCTCGCCGCCCGCGCCCTCGCGACGGCAGTCGGCCGTCGTCACGTCACCCTCACCTCCAGCGGTTCGAGCGCCATCGTGGTGGCGCTCCAGGCGGTGGGGGTGGGCCCGGGAGACGTGGTGCTCCTGCCCGCGACGACCTGGGTGAGCTGCGCGACCGCTGTCCTGCGCGTCGGCGCCACCCCGGCGTTCTTCGACGGGCGTCCGGATTCCCCGTGCCTCGTCGGCACCAGCCCCGTCGACCGGCCCAAGGCCATCCTGGCGATCCACCTCTACGCCCAGCAGTTCGATCTCGCCGGCCTGCGCCGCCGGTTCCCCGACGCGGTGATCGTCGAGGACGCATCGCACGCCCAACTCGCCGAGACCGGGGGCGGCCGGACGGTCGGCACGCTGGGCGAGATCAGCATCATGAGCCTGCAGGCCACGAAGATCCTGACCGCGGGCGAGGGCGGCGTGGTCCTCACCGACGACGACGAACTGGCCGCGCGGGTCGAGTCGCTGGTCATGGACTCGCGCCGGCGGGCGGCGGTGTCCGCACCGGACGCGACCACCGAGCTGGAGCCGGCCGGAAAGCACCACGGGGCCAACCACGCTCTCTCCGAACTGGCCGCCGCCATGCTCCTCGACCAGGTGGACCGGTTCCCGACCCAGGCCGCGCGCCGCGCCGACGGCCTGGCCCACCTGGTGGACCGGTTGCCGGCCGCCGGGTGGCCGACCTTCGCCGACCAGGGCGCGCTACGAACCGGCAACGTGTACGGGCTCGCGGTGCGTCTGGCCGACTCGGTGGACGACGTGGCGCACGTCGTCTCGGCGGTGCGCGAGCGGTGCGGGGCGGTGCTCGACCGGGTCTACCCGCCACTGCCCGAGGGACCGTTGTACCGGCCGCACACCGTGCCGTTGTACGCCGCCGCCGGTGACCGGTCGCCGGAACTGACCCAGGCCCGCTTCTGGCATGCCCGCCACGTCGTGGTGCCACACCACCTGCTGATGGCCGACCGAGACCGACTGGACGAACTGGTCGACGCCATCACCGGGCGCCGGCCCGCCCCGGCCCGCGCACGACCGGCCCGCCGCCCGGCGATCGAGGTGGTCGTGGTGACCCGCGGCGAGCGGCCCGGACACCTGCGGACGGCGCTGGCCAGCGTCGCCGCCCAGCGCGTCACCGCGGACGTCTCGGTGACCGTGTGGCTGGACCCGGACGCGACCGCCACCGGGTGGAGCCCGAAGCCGGAGTTCGACGGCCTGCCCGTCACGGTGGTAACCGGCCAGGCGGCTGTTCCCGCCGAGCCGTGGGCCCGCATCGCGGCTCTGCGGCAACTCGCCATCGGGCGAACCACCGGGGACTTTCTCACGTTCCTCGACGACGACAACGTCTGGGAACCGGATCACCTGTCGACCCTGCTCGATCTCACCCGCCGTGGCTGGCCCGCGGTGCACTCCTGGCGACGACTGATCGACCCGGATGACCGGGAGACCACTGTCGACCGGTTTCCGTGGCTCCCGCCGGGAGCAGCGGCGGCACGGCGACTCGACGAGCTGACGGTGGCCCGCGTCATGTCCGCCGGGGACAGCGTGGTCCGCGACACCGTCCGTCTCCCCGACGGCCGCACCGGCATGGTCGACATGGGCGAATGGCTGTTCGACGCCACCGTGCTGCCCGTGTTGCGCATGGACATGCCCCGCACCTCCGCGGAGTTGGCCGGACGGACGGGCGAGGACGACATGATCCTCCGGCAGATCGTTCGGCTCGCCATCCCGACCGCGTGCACCGGCCGACCGACCCTGCGCTACCGGCTCGGCGGCATGTCCAACCCGGAGCTGCCACGATGAGCGACGACCTGACCGGGGCGGATCGGGACGGGCCCGATATCGACTTCCTCCGGACCCACGGCTTCCACGTCTGGCGGGGCCTGCTCGATCCCGCGGAGGTCGCCGCGCTGCGCGACGAGGTGCGCACGGCGCTGCAGGACAACTACGACATCCGCACCACGAAGTCGGACCGGGTGACCGGAACCGCCGGCTACTACCTGCCGATGATGGGACGGCGAACGCCGCTGAGCCGGGCCCTCCTGGCAGATCGGCGGCTCGTCGGGATCGCCGAGCGACTGTACGGATGCGAGGTGGTGCCGAAGCCCGCCAAAGGCATCCTCTACCGCGACGCCTCACCCTGGCACCAGGACTCGGTGGATCCGCACCTGACCGCGATCAAGCTCGTGGCGTACCTCGAACCGCTGACCGGCGAGACCGGTGCGTTGCAGATCCTGCCCGGGACCCATCGCGGCGAGTACGCCCGGATCCTCGCCGACTACCGGCGACGCTGGCCGGTCGCCGACGCCGACCTGGACGAAGCCGTGGAGGCGGCCCGGTGGCCAGGGCTGACCCTGGAGACACAGCCGGGCGACGTCATCGGCTTCGACGTGCATCTGTGGCACGCCAGCCTCGGCGGGCGCGACCGCCTGCAGTGGAGCGTGTCCTACGCCGCGACGCCGACCAGTGCCGCGACACGGGACTCGCTGCGCCACTACGTCGCCTCGTTCCTCTCCGTGGGCCACCCGTTCGACAGCGACGCGTACCCGTACTTCGACCCCGACTGGAGCCGCCTGCCGCGGAGCGGCTTCGGGGTCGCCATGGCCGACCTGTTCCCCGACCGCCTCGAACCTCGGAGCAGCAGATGAACAAGCTGATGGACTTCTACGATCCGGGCCTGTACGAACTGAACGTCGGCCACGCGCCCCGCGTCGGCGACGCGTACCGCGAGCAGCTCGCCCCGCTGGGTGCCGGAATCCGGATCATGGAGCTCGGCTGCGGCATCGGTGACGTCCTGCTGCCCCTGGTGTCCGCCGGGGCGTACGGGATCGGTGTCGACAACTCCCCGGAGATGCTGCGGCACTTCGCGGGCCGCCTGGAGCGCCTGCCGGCCGAGACAGCCCGACGCGTCGAACTCGTCGATGAGACCCTGCCGGCGCTCCCGGCCCGCGAGGCTGTGGACGCGGTCCTCCTGCCCAACGACCTGGTGGCGCACGTACTGGGCGACGACGACGTCGACACCATGTTCCGCAACGCCCACCGGGCGCTGCGCCCCGACGGGGTGCTGATCCTCGACATGGAGCGCTTCGACGTCACCTTCCTCGCCTCGGTGACCGGTCCCGACGGAGGCCTGACCCGCACCCACGGCTTCTTCGACTACCCGGACGACCGCCTGCTGCGGGTCGACGAGCAGTCCCGTTACGACCCGGTCAGCGGACTCATGAACAGCACGTTCCGCTACCAGATCCTCAACTCCGAAGCGGTCGTCGAGCAGACCCGCTACCGAACGCTGCGCCAGTACCCGCGCCGGCCACGAGAGGTCACCCGCGCGCTCGAACTGGCCGGATTCGAGGTCACCGACGTGCACGAGTCCGCCTTCCCGCCCGGCCTCGACCACGTCATGGTGGTGGCCCGGGCCAGGCGGAGCCGATGACCGTCCGGCGGGAGGCGCCCCCGGTCGTCGGCGTCGTGGGAGCCGGTCGGATCGGCGCGGTGCACGTCGGCAACCTGATCCGGCTCGGCGCCCGGGTGTGCGTCGCCGAACCCGATCCGCGCCGCCGCGCCGTGGTCGAGCGCGAGTTCGGGTGCCCGACCGTGTCGGACCCGGCGGACCTGCCCGACGTCGCGGGCGTGGTGGTGGCCACCCCGACCCGCACGCACGTCGACGTGGTCCGCGCGACACTCACGAGACGCGTGCCGATCCTGCTGGAGAAACCGTGTGCCGCCGACCCGGTGCTCAGCGCCGAGCTGGGGACCGCGGCGGACCGGGTGGGCGTGCCGTTGCGGATCGGGTTCCAGCGCCGCCAGGCACCCGAGTTCGTCGCCCTGCGACGCGCCATGACGGACCGTTGCGGCACCGTCGGCTTCGCGGCCTTCACCAGCCTCGACGGCACACCTCCGCCGGCCGGCTACCAGGTCGCGGGCGGCAGCCTGGCGTACGACCTGCAGATCCATGACATCGACCTGGTGCGGTGGCTCTTCGACTCGCCCGTGGTGGAGGTGTCAGCCGTCCAGGCCGACCGCCGCGGCGCGGTCGACCTGCTCGTGACCACCCTGCGACTCGCCTCCGGGACGGTCTGTTCCCTGGTCGGCAAACGGATCAGCGGCGCCGGCTGCGAGGTGTGGGCACATCTGGTCGGCGACGTTTCGAGCATCGACACGCGGCAGCTCCACGAACCGCGGACACACATCGACTTCCGCTCCCGGTTCGCCGAGGCGTACGAGCGTGAGGCGGCGAGTTTCCTGCGGCTCGTCCGGGGCGGGGCGGACACGCTGCCCGACTGGCGTGACGCGGTCGCGGCCGAGGACGTCTGCCAGCGCGTGGAGAAGTCACTGACCGCCGCCGTCCTGGAGCCGCAGCATGGGTGAACTTCCGATCGGCGAACTCCGCGCCGCGATCGACGCCGTGTTCGATCTCGGCCCGCTGGACCGCGCTGCCATCCGCCTGGCGAACAGCGGCGCCATGGGCCGGATCTGGCACGTGGACACCGGAGACGCCCGGTACGCCGTCAAGGAGTACTTCTGGGGCGTCGACCAGACCAACCTCAGGCGGGAGACGGCCCTGCAAGCCGCGTCCGCCGTCGTCGGGGTGCGCTTCCCCACGGCCCACCCCACCCGGGACGGGCACCTCGTCGGCGCGCTGCCCGAGCACGTCGGCGGCGCCCAACTGCGTGCCTTCACCTGGGTCTCCGGCTCCCCGGTGGACATCACCGCGCCCGACGCGCCGGAGCGGTTGGGTGAGCTGCTCGCCCACCTGCACGACACCGCTCCTCCCGCACCTGAGGAGCCGGACCCCTGGTACGAGGTCGTCAGCGACCAGCAGGGGTGGGACGAGCTGTGCGCGGCGGCCGAGACGGCCCGCGCGCCGTGGTCGGCGCAGCTTCGCGGGGCGCTGCCCGCGCTCCGCTCGCTGGCGGCGATGACCGGCACCACCGCTCCGGGCGAGCGGATCGTGTGTCATCTCGACCTGCAACCGGGCAACCTGCTCCAGGACGACGCCGGATGGGTTCTGCTGGACTGGGACAACACCGGACCGGGCCGGGCGGATCGCGAGCTTGCCGCCACCCTGCTTCGCTGGTTCGGTCACGGGCAGCCGCTCGACCTGGCGGCGAGCGCGAGAGCCCTCCGGTGCTACCGGAACACGGGCGGCCCGGCCGACCTGGCCGCCCCCGACGTGCTCGCCATGCACGCCGCCACGACGGCCAACTTCATCCTGGCCATGGCCCGGCTGGCGCTGGACGCGACGGCCGACCCCGACCGGCGCGGGGACGCCGCGATCCACCTGGGGAGCACCCTTGCCGGCCTGCCCGGCCCGGACGACTACCACCGGCTTCGGGCGGTGGGCGGCCACGGCCGGGCCGGAGCGGCCGGATGAGCTACTACGCCAACCGGTTCCGCGACCAGTGGGAAGCCGCCATCGCCGAGGTGTGCGCCGACGAGTTGACGCTGGCGGCCATCACGCCGCGGACCAGCCTCTGCGGAAGCGTTCCCGATCCGGTGACCACCGGCCGGATCGCGACCCGCGTCGCCGACGTCACCCGGGTGCCGGTGACGGCCGCCGACGTACGGGCCCACGACACCGTCGGTCGACTCGCCTCGTACGTCCGGACCGTCGCCCGTCGCGACCACTGCCTGCAACTGCCGCCGGAGGTCGCGCCCGGCGGTCCGGTGCTCTTCTACCTCCACTCGGCCTCCGGCAACGCCTTCGCCATCCGCGCCCTGCGCCGGGTGCTCCCGGTGCCCCTGGCCGGGGTCCGGGCGGCCGGCCTGCACGGCGAGCGCGACGTGCCGCGGACGATCGAGGAGTTCGCCGAGGCCTACCTGCCCGAGATCCGGCGGGCGCAGCCGCACGGGCCGTACCTGCTCTGCGGATTCTCCAGTGGAGGCCTGGTCGCCTTCGAGTTGGCGACCAGGCTGCGCGCGGACGGTGCGGACATCGCCATGCTCGCCATGCTCGACACCGACCCGCCCGCTGCCCACTTCCCGGAGGACCTGCCCGACGAGGAGTGGCTCATGGAGGACCGGTTGCGGGAGCTTCTCCGCCGGGTCGAACTCAGGGTTCGGGACGGGGCGAGCCCGGACGATCCGGAGGTGGTCGACACGCTTCGGCGCGGCCACGCCCTCGCCGACGACATGGGCCCGAGCGTCCTGCGCCGGCAACTGCTGGTGTACGCGCGGTCGATCCGGGCGGGGGCGGTGTACCGGGCGCCGTACTACTCCGGCGCGGCCGACCATTTCGCGGCCGAGACCGCGCCGGAGGCGGTCGACCGGTGGCGCCCGCACGTCGCCGAACTGCGCACCCACGTGCTCGACGCGGAGCACTACGAATCCGCCATCTTCGCCGACGCGCGGCTCCACGCCGTCTTCACCGAGAGGATCGCCCATGCGCTGCGTAGCCGTGGATAGCCGGGCAGTCGACCGGCGGCGGCCGGGGAGGACGCCGTGACGGCCGGACCGGCGCTGCGCCTGTGTACCCGGGCGTACCGCGCCCTGCCGCGCTCCGCACGCCACTTCCTCCGCGAGGTGACCACGGGACGTCCGTTCGTCACGCTCTCGCCGCACCTCACCATCGCCGTGCACTGGGCGTTCCGGCGGCTGGCCGAACGGGCCGGCGGCGGAGGTCCGGACCTCTTCGCCGGGGCCGCCTACTACGAGTTCGGCGTCTACCGGGGGTACAGCCTCTGGTACGCCGAGCAGATCAGCCGGACCTACGCACCCGACAACTTCCGGTGTCTCGGCTTCGACTCGTTCGCCGGGCTGCCCTCGTCGGAGAGCGACGGGGCGCACTACCGGCGCGGCGACTTCGCGGCCGGGCTCGACGAGGTCGTCGGCAACCTGCGCGCGCACGGGGCCGACTTCGACCGGCTGCGGCTCTTTCCCGGCTTCTACAGCCGGCAACTGTTCGCCCGCTTCGCCGCGGAGTTCGAGTTCCCGCCCGCCGCCGTGTGTGTCATCGACGTCGACACGTACGAGTCCTGCCTGGAGGTGCTGAGGTTCATGCACCCGCGGTGGCGACCCGGGTCGATCGTCGTGTTCGACGACTACAACGACATGGGTGCCAGCGACGAGCACGGCGAGCGACGCGCGCTACGCGAGTACCTGGCCGAGCACCCGGGTCTGCGCGTGACGCACCTGCGCGACGTGGGGCACGAGGCCGCGATCTTCGAAGTGAGTTCCGTCTGATCTCCACGATCGGACGGGCATCAAGCGCCGAAAGGGGCACCGAGCATGAGAACAGTCGTGGTGACCGGTGGACTCGGATTCATCGGGTCGCACGCGGTGGACGCCTACCTGGCCGCGGGCCACCGGGTGAGGATCATCGACTCCGGGGTGAGCGCGGTGACCGATGGCGCCGACTACACCAGCGACCCGCGCTGCGAGGTCGTGTCCGAGCCGGTCGAGCGGTACCTGAGCAACGGCGGCAGCTTCGCGGGGGTCGACCGGGTCGTGCACGCCGCCGCCCACGTCGGACCGGCGGGCATCCTCGCCCACGCGGGAACGCTCGGTCGGGACATCGTGGCGAGTACGAGCACGGTCATCGAGGCGGCGCTGGCGGCGGACGTCCCACTCTGCGTGTTCAGCTCGGCGGAGGTCTACGGCCGCAGCGGCGACCTGGACGAGAAGGACGACATCCGCGTGCCGGCCCAGTACAACCCGCGCATCGAGTACGCCGTCGGGAAGACGCTCACCGAGGCGATGACGGTCAACAGTCTCCAGCGCGGACTACGCGCGATCGTCATTCGGCCGTTCAACGTGGCGGGATCACGGCAGTCGCGGGCCGGTGGGTTCGTGATGCCGACGTTCGTCCAGCAGGCGCTGGCGGGCCGGCCGTTGACGGTGTTCGCGCTGGGCACCCAGGTGCGCGCGTTCACCGCGGCCGACGACCTGACCCGCTTCCTCGTGCACCACCTGGACGACGCCCTGGCCTCGGCGGACCATGTCTTCAACATCGGCAACCCGGACAACGCCATCGGGATCCTGGCACTCGCCGAGCGGGTCAGGGAGCTGCTCGGCAGCGATTCACCGATCGTCCTGACCGACGGGCGCGCGGTGCACGGGGAGCACTACGCGGAGGCTGAGTCGATCCAGAAGGTGCCGGTGCTCCGCGCCGCCACCGCACTGGGGTGGCGACCGCGGGTCGGCCTCGACGACCTGATCCTGCTCACCGCTGACTACTACCGGCAGCGCGAGGACGTGCGAGGTCGTCATGCGCCGCTATGAGCGGGTCCTCGTCGTGTCGCCGCACGCCGACGACGAGGTGCTCGGCTGCGGCGGCCTCCTCGCCCGGCTCGCCGACGCCGGAGCCGAGGTGCACGTGCTCTACCTGGCTGTCGACGGCATGGCGCACTACGGTCTGACCGAGCCGACCACGTATCGCCGGCGAATCGACGAGATCGAGACGGTGAGCGGCCTGCTGGGCTTCCGTTACGAGATCGTGTACGGGGACCAGCAGCTCACCGAACGCCTGGACACCCTGCCCCGGCGCGAGTTGGTCGACCTGTGCCAGGAGCGGATGGACCGGCTCCGGCCGGACCTGCTGCTCCTGCCCAGTGGCGACGACTACGACCAGGACCACGTGGCCGCGTTCGCGGCCGGGTTCGCCGCAGCACGGCCGATCGGTCCGGCGTTCGGCAAGTGGCTGGTGCCCACCGTGCTCAGTTACGAGATGTCGAAGCTGCAGTGGGCGACGGACCCGTTGGCACGCTGCTGCTCGTACGTCGATGTCACCGACCACCTGGACCGGAAGCTGGCAGCCCTGCGGGCCTACGCCACCCAGCACCGTGGGGTGCCGCACATCCGGAGCGAGCAGTCGGTGTCCGCGCTGGCGTGCATCCGCGGCGCCGAGGTCGGCGTCGGGTACGCCGAGGCGTTCGAAGTGCACCGCATCCTGCTATGAGCCCAACGACGAAGGACGTACTGCACATGAGGACCTGCGAGCGGCTCGCCGTGATCGGTCTGGGCTACGTCGGCCTGCCGTTGGCCCGTGAGGCGGCGCTGTCCGGGATGTCGGTGCTCGGGTTCGACGTGGACCAGCGACGGGTGGACGCGCTGCGCGACGGCCGGTCGTACGTCGACGACATCACCGACGACGACATCTCCGCCATGCTGACCGCCGGATTCCGGGTCGACACCTCACCGGAGATCCTCGCCGACGCCGACGCCGTCGTGGTCTGCGTCCCCACACCGCTGCTGCCGGACCGCTCCCCGGATCTCTCCGCGGTGCTGGCCGCCGCTGACGCGATCGCGCCCCGACTCCGGCCCGGCATGTTGGTGGTGCTGGAGTCCACCACATACCCGGGCACGACGGAGGAGGTCTTCGCGCCCCGGCTGGAGGTCTCCGGCCTGGTGGCGGGGCGCGACTTCTCGCTGGCGTACTCACCGGAGCGGATCGACCCCGGCAACGGACGGTACGGCCTGCGGAACACCCCGAAGGTCGTCGGCGGGATGACCTGGAAGTGCGCGGAGCACGCCGCCGCGATGTACGGCAAGGTGGTCGACCAGGTCGTGCACACCCGCAGTCCGCGGGAAGCGGAGATGGCCAAGCTGCTGGAGAACACGTACCGGCACGTGAACATCGCCCTGATCAACGAGATCGCGACGTACTGCCGCGACATGCGCGTCGACGTGTGGGACGTGGTAGCCGCGGCGGCGACCAAGCCCTTCGGCTTCGAGAGCTTCCGGCCCGGGGCGGGCGTCGGGGGTCACTGCATCCCCATCGACCCGCACTACCTGCTGCACGCCGTACGCGGCGCCGGCGGCCGGCTCAGCATCGTCGAGCAGGCCCAGGCGGTGAACGACCGGATGCCCGGGTTCGTGGCCGACCGGGTGGAGGAGGCGCTCCGGCAGGCCGGACGGGCGATTGCCGGAGCGTCCATCGTGGTCCTCGGCGTCACCTACAAGCCGGACGTGTCCGACGTGCGGGATTCGCCCGCCACGGCCGTCGTCCGGACGCTGCGCGAGCGGGGTGGCTCGGTGCGCTACCACGATCCGTACGTCGACAGTTGGAGCGTCGGCACCACGGTGGAGGTCGCGGATCTCGACCGGGACGTGACGACCGCGGACGCCGTACTCCTGTTGCAGGCGCACCGGACGTACGACCTGGACGACCTCGCCGGCCGAGCGCGGCTCTTCATCGACCTGCACGGCAGGACGCGCGGCGCGAGCGTGGTGCCGCTGTGAGCGCCGTCGACGCCCGACCACGTCCGGCCCGCACCTCATGGCCGACGCAACAACTCCAGCTCCGTGCCCCACGCGTCCAGCACGTCACCGTGACCGGCCTTCCGCGCCAACCGTTCCAGCTCGGGGAAGAGACCTGCCGGATCGTCGGCCAGACGCTCCGGGAAGGTGTCGGCGTTCCACGGCTCGCCCAGCGGAAAGGTCCGCAGTTCCCAGCGGAGATACTTGTTGTACGGCCGGACCCGGCCGTGCAGGGCGAAGAGCGCGGTCAGGAGCCAGGAGACGCTCTCCATCTCCTCCAGCCGTGCCAGCACCGGCTCCGCGGCACGCCGGTTCTTCGCCGCCCGGTAGATCAGGTTGACGTAGCCGTCGAGGCCCTCGCGGGCCCAGGTGGCGGCCTCGGTCTCGGTGAGGGTGGCCTGCGCGGACACCAACGCGGCGAGTTCACCGTCGGTCCGGTCGAGCAGGATCTCCGCCCCTCGGAAGGCATACCGCTGCCACTCGTCGGAGGTGTCCGCGAGTTGGTCCGTGGTGCAGACGATCTCGTCCAGCTCGGCCGACCGACTGGTGGGCTTCCAGAGCCGCTCGTCGGGCACCACGACGAGGACGTCGTAGTCGGAGTCGGGCCCGGCCAGCCCGCGGGCGTGCGAGCCGGTGAGGACCAGCCCGATCACGTCAGCGCTGGCCTCGGCCCGGGCCAGCAGGTCGAGGTAAGGGCCCGATCTCGCGTGCTCAGTCACGTGCGTCATCCCCGGTCAGGTAGCGGGCGAGCGACACCATGTCCGGCTGCTCGTAGAGATCCTCCACGTCCAGCTCGAAGCCGTGCTCCCGTAGCCGCGCGACGAGCCGCAGCGCGACGAGCGAGTCGCCACCCAGGTCGAGAAAGTGGTCCTCGGTGGTGACCGGGCGACGCAGCGCCTCGGTGGCACATGTCAACAGCGCCGCCAACGCGGCTGTCGTCGCGGCGCTGCCGGCCGGGCCACCGGCGCTCCGGAACGGCCCGACGTCATGGGCGGAGGGAAGAAGTTCCGAGGTGTCCGGCGGTCGCTGCGTCATGGATTTCCTGTTCCGGTATGCGGTTTCACCGAGCCAACGATCTGGTCGACCAAAATCGATCGGCTAATGCTAGCACTCAGCGCACCAAAAAGGGGGATGGGAAGTGCGGGCAGCCCTCGACCCACCCCGATCAGCACTTCTCGAACACACACCGAAAGGAATTAGAATGCCCAGGGAACACCCCCTCCTTCCCATCGTCAGCCTTCCTTTCCGGCGGGCCGGCCGGGACCCGATGACCTGCCGCTACCGGTGCGCGAATTCCTGCGCGCACCCGGAGCCGAACGCGTCCTCGACGCCCTATTTCGGAGAGATTCTGGAGCGGTCGCTCTCCCGGCGCGGCGTGGCCCGGGCGGGCGCGCTGGGGCTTCTGGTCGTCGGGACGGCCGCCTCCACGGCCGGACCGGCCGCTGCCGCACCCGCCGCGCCCCCGTCGGGAACCACGTCCACCAGCGGCGGAAGACCAGGTCGTCCGCTACCGTTCGAGGCCGTCCCCCCCAACACGATCGACGCCGTGGTGACGCCGCCCGGCTACCAGCACGCCGTCGTCGTCAAATGGGGTGATCCGATCCTGCCCGGCGCTCCCGAATGGGACCTGCACCGGCAGACCGCCGAAGCCCAGGAACAACAATTCGGCTACAACAACGATTATCTCGCCATGCTTCCCCTCGGCACCGGCGGGCGTCGGGCCCTGCTGGTGGGCAACCACGAGTACGCCAACCCGGAACTCATGTTCCCCGGCTACACCGGCATTCCGGACGCGGCCCAAACCGCCGTGATGTTCGCGTCCGCCGGCATGTTCGTGGTCGAGATCGAGCAGGTGGAAAGGACCGGCCAGTGGCGGCTCGTACGATCGGGACAGCGACCGTACAACCGCCGGATAACGACGACGAACACCGTATTCGAGCTGACCGGCCCCGCCGCCGGCTCGGCACTGCTCCGGACGGCGGCCGACCCGGCGGGGCGGTGGGTACGCGGCACGCAGGCGAACTGTTCCGGGGGTGTCACCCCCTGGGGCACCGTCCTGTCCGGCGAGGAGAACTTCCACTTCGCGTTCGTCGGCGCCGACGAGGCGCCGGAGTCGATGAAGCCGGCCCTGCGCCGGTACGGTTTCGACACCGCCAACCGGGGCGGCCCGAGCGCTGAGCTGATCGACGAACGGTTCGACCTGGCCCGGCACCCCCACGAGGCCAACCGGTTCGGGTGGATCGTGGAGGTCGACCCGTTCGACCGCGCGTCCGTGCCTCGGAAGCACACCGCCCTCGGCCGCTTCAAGCACGAGGGCGCGGCGACAGTGATCAGTCGGGGTGGACACGCCGTCGTCTACAGCGGGGACGACGAGCGGTTCGAGTACATCTACAAGTTCGTCTCGCAAGGTCGGATGGACCGGGCGAAGAGCCGGGCCGCGCGCCAGCGCAACATGACCCTGCTGGCGTCGGGGACCCTCTACGTCGCGGCGTTCGACGCCACATCGGCGGCGGAGATCGACGGTTCGGGGACGTTGCCCGCCGACGGGGCGTTCAACGGGCGTGGCCGGTGGATCCCGCTGGCCAGCGACACCACGTCGTTCGTGCCCGGCATGACCGTCGCCGAGGTGCTGGTGAACACCCGGCTCGCCGCCGACGCCGTCGGCGCCACGAAGATGGACCGGCCGGAGGACATCGAGCCGAGCCCGGTCACGGGCAAGGTGTACTGCGCCCTCACCAACAACTCCCGTCGGGGCGCGGACGCGAACCCGCCGGCCGACGAGGTGAACCCGCGCAACGCCAACCGGCACGGCCACATCGTGGAGATCGCGGAGGACCGTGGGGACCACACCGCCACGACCTTCGTCTGGAGCGTGCCGGTCGTCTGCGGCGATCCGCAGGACCCGAGCACCTACTTCAGCGGCTACGACAAGAGTGCGGTGTCGCCGATCTCCTGCCCGGACAACCTCACCTTCGACTCCACCGGAAACCTCTGGATCGCGACCGACAGCGCCTACGCCCTCGGCGGCAACGACGGGCTGTTCGCGATGCCGCTGGCGGGACCGGAAACCGGCCATGTCAAGCAGTTCCTGTCGGTGCCGGTCGGCGCCGAGTGCTGTGGCCCGGTCATCTCGTCGGACGGTCGAAGCTGCTTCGTCGCGGTGCAGCACCCGGGTGAGATCACCAACTCGACCGTGGAGAACCCGGGTTCGCGGTGGCCGGACGGTGACTTCGGCAAGCCGGGCATCGTGGTGACGTGGCGTCCCGACGGCCGTCGTATCGGCGCCTGACCGGGACCGTCGTGATCAGCCGTATCACCAGGCCGGCCGGCCGCAGGCCGTGGGTTCCGGGACATGTCCCGGCTGACCACGGCCGGCGGCCGGCGGAGGTCGTGCTCTTCGACATCGACGGGACTCTCGTCCGGCCGGGCAGCGAGATCCAACGACGGCACATGGGCGCCATGGCGGCGGCGGTTGCCGAGGTGACCGGCAGCGCCGAGGAGTTCGTCTACCGGGACAACGGTCTCAGCTACGGCGGCGTCGATCTTTCCGGCTTCACCGACGCCGGGACGATAGCGGTGGCACTGCGGTTGCAGGGATGGCCCGACACCGACATCAACGCCGCCCTGCCACAGGTGGTCGCGCTCATGGCGAAGGAACTGGATGCCGGGGGGACCGTTCCCGCCGACGAGGACCTGCTGCCCGGCACCGTGGAACTGGTGCGCGGCACGGTGGAGGGATCGACGAGGATCGGCCTGAGCACCGGCAACGCCCGGGCGGTGGCGAACTGGAAGATGCGGTGCACCGGGCTGGCCGACGCGCTGCGGGACGGGGGCTTCGGCGACGGCGCCCGGCGCCGCGCCGAGGTGGTGGTGGCCGCCGTCGCGGCACTCGCCGACGGGCGACCCTACCGGGGAGTTGTCGTGGGTGACACCGTCTCCGACGTCTCCGCCGCGCACGCCGCCGGCCTGCGTTGTCTCGCCGTGTCCACCGGCGGCACGTCCGCCGCCGAACTCACGGCAGCCGGCGCCGACGCCGTCCTGCCACGGCTCGATGACAAGGCCGCCCGAGCCGTCCTCGGCGAACTGCTCGCCGGGGCCCGCACGGCACGGCCGCCGGCGCCGGGCCCGCCTCCGGGTGGAACCGGCGCGGGGAGCGACGGCGACCGGATCACCATTCCGGGCGGGCGGTGATGCCCGGAACGCTTCGGCACACGAGGCTGCCCCGCCCGGTGAACCCGGCGGAAGCGCCTGCGCGCCGAGCGCGTGGCACCCGGCGGGTGGGCGGCGTGGCGCTTGGGGGCGCGGCCGGCGGTCAGACCGGGGGGATGCCGGAGCGGCCGATGGCCGACATGTCGCCGCCGCCGATCTCGCTGGTGGCGGTGGGTGGGGGCGGGGCGGTGGCCTCGGTCCGGTCCTCGATGCAGGCGTCGCCGAGCCCGTGCATCAGCTCCCCGATGGCGGCCAGCGCCGAGCCCTTGTCCGGGCAGGGCCGGCCGGTCGCGAGCACCTGCCCGTCGCCGCCCAGCACCGTGAACCCCACCCGGCCGTCGGTCTCGCTCTCGATGACGAACTTCACCGCGTTCCTCCCGCCGCTCAGACCCCGTGGGACTGCAACCACAGCTCCAGCAGGCCCAGTTGCCACAGCTTGTTGCTGCCGGCGGCGGCCTGCGCCCGGTCCGGCTCGGCGAGCAGCTCGTCGACGTAGGCCCGGCGGAACAGGCCGCGCCGGCGGGCCTCGGGCGCGTCGAGCGCCTCGATCACCAACTCCCGCACCGGGCCGTCGACGTTGCGCAGCGCCGGCACCGGGAAGTAGCCCTTGGGCCGGTCGATGACCTCGGCCGGCAGCACCTCCCGGGCCACGTCCTTGAGCACGCCCTTGCCGCCCCGGGCCAGTTTGTGCTCGGGCGGGCAGGCGGCGGCGAGCGTCACCAGGTCCTGGTCGAGGAAGGGCGTGCGCACCTCCAGCCCCCAGGCCATGCTCATGCTGTCGACCCGTTTGACCGGGTCGTCGGGGAGCATCAGGTGGGTGTCCAGGCGCAGCACCGCGTCCACCGCGGTCCGCGCGCCCGGCGCGGCCAGTTCCGCGGCGACCAGCTCGCCGCTCACGTCGGCGTCGCAGGCGTACGCCGGGTCGACCACCCGGTTCAGCTCGGCGTGGTCGCGGTCGAAGAACGCGGTGGTGAACTCGGCCGCGGCGTCGGCGCGGGCCGTCCGCGCGAGCCGGTGGTGGTAGCCGTAGCCGGCGAACACCTCGTCGGCGCCCTGCCCGGACTGCGCCACCTTCACGTGTCGGGCGACCTGCTCGGAGAGCAGGTGGAAGGCCACCACGTCGTGGCTGCCCATCGGTTCGGTCATGGCCGCCACGGTGGCGCGGACGGCCGGGCCGAGGTCGCCGTCGGCGAGGCGGATGCGGTGGTGGTCGGTGTCGAAGGTGCGGGCGACCAGGTCGGAGTAGTGGAACTCGTCGCCGGACTCGTCGCCCCGGCTGTCGAAGCCGATGCTGAACGTCTGGAGGTGGTGCTGCCCGGCTCCGTCGAGCAGCGCCACGATCATGCTGGAGTCGAGGCCGCCGGAGAGCAGCACCCCGACCGGCACGTCGGCGACCAGCCGACGGCGTACCGCGGTGCGCAGCGCGTCCCCGATCGCGGCCCGCCAGTCGCCGGCGTCCATCCCCTCGTGGGCCGGGTCGCGCCGGTACTCGGGCCGCCAGTAGACGTGCTCGCGGGTGCTCCCGTCGGCCTCCACCACCCGGACGGTGGCCGGCGGGAGCTTCCGCACGCCGCGCAGGATGGTGCGCGGCGCCGGCACGATCGAGTGCCAGGACAGGTAGTGGTGCAGCGCGACCGGGTCGATGCCGGTGTCCACGTCGCCGGCGGCCAGCAGGGCCGGCAGGGTGGAGGCGAACCGCAGCCGGCCGGGTGATTCGGCGAGGTAGAGCGGCTTGATGCCCAGCCGGTCCCGGGCCAGCACGAGGCGGCGGCGCCGCCGGTCCACCAGCGCGACGGCGAACATGCCGACCAGGTGGTCGACGAACCGTTCACCCCACTGGGCGTACGCGACCAGGATCACCTCGGTGTCGCTCGTCGAGCCGAAGGTGTGCCCGGCCGCCCGCAGCTCGTCGCGCAGCTCGGGATAGTTGTAGACGCAACCGTTGAAGACCAGGGCGAGCCCGAGGTCGTCCCGGACCATCGGCTGGTCGCCGGTCTCGGTCAGGTCGATCACGGTCAACCGGCGGTGCCCCAGGGTCACCCAGCCGTCGTTCCACCGCCCCTGGCCGTCGGGGCCGCGCGAGCGCATGGCCTCGGTCATCCGGGTGACCGCGCCCGCGTCGGGGGTGGCCCCGTCGAACCGGGCCTCACCGCTGATCCCGCACATGTCGGCGACTACCCGGCGTGTGACCAAGGAAACCCGGGATGGGCGGTTGGCGAGCCGGGGACGACGAGCCGTCGTACGGTGACGGTACGGGCCATGTCCCCGGGCGGTCCGGCCACGGGACGTGGCCATGATCAACAACGCTGCCAGGAGGACGTGTGTTCGCCAATTCCGAGGAACTCCTGCGATACCTCAGCAACGAGGACGTGAAGTTCGTCGACGTACGTTTCTGTGACCTGCCCGGCGTGATGCAGCACTTCAACCTGCCGGTCGAGTCCTTCGACGACAGCGTCTTCACCGACGGCCTCGCGTTCGACGGCTCGTCGATCCGCGGCTTCCAGTCGATCCACGAGTCGGACATGCTCCTGCTCCCCGACGTCGCCACCGCGTTCATCGACCCGTTCCGCGCCCAGAAGACCCTCGCGCTCAACTTCTTCGTCCACGACCCCTTCACCCGCGAGGCCTACTCCCGCGACCCCCGCAACGTCGCCAAGAAGGCCGAGGCATACCTCGCCGCCAGCGGCATCGCCGACACCGCCTACTTCGGCGCCGAAGCCGAGTTCTACATCTTCGACTCCATCCGCCACGAAACCTCCGCCCACCAGTCGTTCTACTACATCGACTCGATCGAGGGCGCCTGGAACACCGGCCGGATCGAAGAAGGCGGCAACCGCGGCTACAAGACCGCCTACAAGGGCGGCTACTTCCCCGTCCCCCCGGTCGACCACTACGCCGACCTGCGCGACAGCATGGTCCGCCGCATGGTCGACGCGGGCTTCACGGTCGAGCGCTCGCACCACGAGGTCGGCACCGGCGGACAGTCGGAGATCAACTACAAGTTCTCGACGCTGCTGCGCGCCGCCGACGAACTGCAGCTCTTCAAGTATCTGATCAAGAACGAGGCCTGGGCGCACGGGAAGACCGCCACGTTCATGCCCAAGCCGCTGTTCGGTGACAACGGCTCCGGCATGCACACCCACCAGAGCCTCTGGCTCAACGGCGAGCCGCTGTTCTACGACGAGACCGGCTACGCCGGCCTGTCCGACACCGCCCGCTGGTACATCGGCGGCCTGCTGCACCACGCCCCCTCGCTGCTGGCCTTCACCAACCCGACCGTCAACTCCTACCGACGCCTCGTGCCCGGCTTCGAGGCACCGGTCAACCTGGTCTACTCCCAGCGCAACCGCTCCGCCTGCACCCGCATCCCGGTCACCGGCAGCAACCCCAAGGCCAAGCGCGTCGAGTTCCGCGTCCCCGACCCCTCGGCCAACGTCTACCTCGCCTTCTCCGCGATGATGATGGCCGGCCTCGACGGCATCAAGAGCAAGATCGAACCCCCGGCCCCCATCGACAAGGACCTCTACGACCTCCCCCCGGAGGAGTGGGGCGACGTCAAGCAGGTCCCCGCCTCGCTGTCGCACGCGCTGGAGGCGCTGGCGGCCGACCACGACTACCTGCTCGACGGCGGCGTCTTCACCGACGACCTGATCTCCACCTGGATCGACTGGAAGAACGCCAACGAGGTCGACCCGGTGCGCCTGCGGCCCACCCCGCACGAGTTCGCGATGTACTTCGACTGCTGAGGCCGTACCCGTTCGTCACCGGCCCCGCGTGCGGAGCCCGCGGGGTCGGTGGAAACGGCATCCGGGAGGCCACCGGCCTCGTACCGTCGAGACATGGCGCAGCCCCGCGACGACCGGCCCGGAACGGCGGTGCGGCCGCGACCTACCGACGCCCCGGCGACCGCCGACCCGCTCACGCTCGGGGTGGAGGAGGAGTTCCTGCTGCTGGACCCGGTGACCGGGGAGAGCATGCCGGTCGCCGACCGGGTCCGCGACGCGCTCTCCGGGGTCGCTCGTGCGCAGAGCCGGCAGGAGTTCCGGCACAGCATGGTGGAGATGGTGACCCCGGTCAGCCTCGACCTGGCGTCGCTGCGGGAGCACCTCGTCGCGCTGCGTCGGGCCGCCGCCCGGGCCGCCGACGCGGTCGGGGCGCGACTGGTGGCGGTCGGGGCGACCCCGGTCTGCGAGGCCCACCGCACGGTGCCCGACGAGCCGCGCTACCACGACATGTCCCGCCGGTTCGGGCCGGTCGCCCACGATCCGGCGGTGTGCGGCTGCCACGTCCACGTCGGGGTGCCCGACCGGGAACTCGCCGTCCGGGTCTGCAACCACCTGCGCCCGTGGCTGCCGGTGGTGCAGGCGCTCACCGTGAACTCGCCGCTGCACGACGGGCGGGACACCGGACACGCGAGCTGGCGCTCGATGCAGCTGGAACGCTGGCCGAGCATCGGGCCCACGCCGCACTTCGACTCCGCCGCCGACTACGACGCCACAGTGCAGGAGCTGATCACCGCCGGGATCATGCTCGACGCCGCGATGGTCTACTGGTACGCCCGGCCGTCCGCGTCCTACCCGACCGTGGAGATCCGGGTCGGCGACGTCTGCCCCACCGTCGACGACACCGTGCTCGTCGCCGGGCTGGTCCGGGCGCTGGTCGCCACCATGATCGACGAGATCCGCGCGGGCGTTCCCGCGCCGCGGATCCGCGACTGCCTGGTCGCCGCCGCGCACTGGCGGGCCGCCCACGACGGTCTCGACGGTGAGCTGGTGGACCTGCGCACCGGCCGGCCCCGGCCGGCCTGGGACCTGGTCGACGAGCTGCTCGCCACGGTCGCGCCCGCGCTGGCCCGGCACGGGGACCGGGAGCTGATCATGCGGGAGGCGGAGCGGCTACGGCGGGACGGCACCGGCGCCACCCGGCAACGGCGGATCATGGCCGACACCGGCGGCGACGTCCGCGCCGTGCTGGAGCATCTGGCCGCGCAGACCACCGCGGCCTGACCGGTGCCGGCCGTGCCGTCAGCGCAGACCGGCGAACAGGTCGTCCTCCGGCGTCGGCGCGCCGGTGGTGTCGCGGACCCGGACGAACGTCTCCGTCCCCATCAGCTCGACGAACCGCTCCTGCCCGAGGCGCAGGAAGAAGATGTTCTCCGCCTGGCTGGCGTGCGCGGCCAGCGAGGCGAACTTCCGCTCACCGTGGGCACGGGTGTCCACCCAGGTGGTGATCTCCTCGTCGGGCAGGCCCAGCGGCGGCGTCGAGTCGGTCGCCTCCGGATCCGGGAACTCCACCCCGATCTCCTGCATGACCTTGCCGAACTCCCGGAACGCGCTGCGCGGCACCGTGGTCCAGTAGACCTTCGCCGGGATGCCGGTGCGCTCCACCGCGGCCATCGTGATGCGGTGCGCCTGGATGTGGTCGGGGTGGCCGTAGAAGCCGTTCTCGTCGTAGGTGACCACCACGTCGGGGCGGTAACGCCGGATCAGCTCGGCCAGCCGGTCGGCCGCCTCGGTGACCGGCGTGTTCCAGAACGCGCCGGGCGCGTCGTTGGTGGCCCAGCCCATCATCCCGGAGTCGGCGTAGTCGAGCGTCTCCAGGTGGGTGACCTTCAGCGCCTCGCAACTGGCCGCCAGCTCCGCCCGGCGCATCGCCACCACGGCCTGCGGGTCATGCCCGGCCTCGCCCGGCTTGACGCCGTCGGGGCCGTCGCCGCACCGGCCGTCCGTGCAGGTCACGAGCACTGTCGTGACGCCTTCGGCCGCATAGCGGGCGAGGACGCCGCCGGTGCTCGTCGCTTCGTCGTCGGGGTGCGCGTGCACCGCCATCAGGGTCAGGGATCGCTCAGCCACCCCGTCACCATACGAGCATCCACCGACGCACTAGCATTGCCCGGTCCGCAGACGGCGACGGAAGCGAGGCACGATGGGTTGGCTCCGGCGGTTGCTGGGTGGCGGCGGTGGGGTCGAACTGGACCCCGAACGCCAGCAGACACTGCTGCGGGACGTCCGGCACTCCTACGGCGCGCACGCCCCGATCCGGTTCCCCGAGCAGGTCGACGCGATCGGTCGGCTGCTCGCCGACGACGACGGTCTGGTGGTGGCCGCCGGGATCGTCTGCGAGGCCGCCGAGGAGGCCCACGCCGACCTCCAGTTCCAGGCCCAGGAGGTGTACCGGCGCACCGGCCGGCGGCTGCTGGTGCACCGCCGCAACTACCGGCCCCTGTGGAAGGAGGCCGGGCAGTGGCTGCGCTGGCCGCTCGCCGCGCTGCCCAGCGGGCTGCACCCGTACGCGCAGGTGGCCGCCGCCGTCACGGTGGTCGGCGGCCGGGCGAAGCGCCTCGACCGGGTGACCGACCCGCAGCCGTTCGTGACCCGCCTGTTCGAGGTGCTCGATCTCACCACCGCCGGCTGGGAGTTCGGCCGGGTGCGGGTGGACACCGACAGCGCCACGCTTGTCGAGCGGCTCACCGGCACCGCCGCGCAGGTGCTCGCCACCATGGACGATCCGCCCCGGCTGCCGCCGCCGGTCCGCGAGATGATGCGCCGCAACCACAGCATCGACGTGTACGACCCGGCCGCCCCCCGGGTGGTGGGTCGGATCAACCCCGGGGCGCGGCTGCGCGAGACGCTGCTGGCCTGACGCCGCCCACCCCGGGGTGTTCCCGCTCGGTCAGGTGGTCGTGCAGGTCAGGTTCGTCGGCGGGTTGTTGGCGCCGGTGACCGTGCCGATGAAGCCGAACGTGGTGGACGCCCCGGCCGCCAGCGCGCCGTTGTAGTCGACGTTGCGCACCGACACGTTCGCGCCGCTCTGGGTGTGGGAGCCGCCCCAGATCTGGTTGATGACCTGCCCGTCGGGGAACGTCCAGGCCACCGTCCAGCCACGGATCGCGGTCGCGCCGGCGGTCACCGTGACCTCGGCCTGGAAGCCGCCCGACCAGGAGCCCGTCACCGCGTACGTCGCCCGCGCGCCGGACGGCGCGGGTGAGCTGGTGGTCGGCGTCGGTGTCGGACTCGGCGTGGGCGAGGGGGTGGGCGTGAGGGTCGGCGTCGGTGCCGGCGTCACGCCCGGCCGCGCCGCCCGGTAGGTGCGACCGGCCCGGACGGCGAACTGGACGACGTCCGTCTCCGGTCGGGTGGTGGCCGGCGTGCTGCCGTCACCGGCGTCGGCGAGGGTGAAGCCGCCGGTGAACAGCCGGGACCGCAGCCGCAGCGTGCCGTCGCGGTCGGCACGGACGACGATCTCGTCGGGCTGGCCGTTCGACCAGGCCAGCGCGACCGTGTACCCGCCCCGACCGCGTAGGCCCGCGACCTGCCCGGCGGGCCAGGCGGTGGGCAGCGCCGGCAACAGGTTCAGCTCGCCGGTGTGACTGTGCAGCAGCATCTCGGCGATGCCGGAGGTGGCGCCGAAGTTGCCGTCGATCTGGAACGGCGGGTGCAGGTCGAACATGTTCGGCGCGAGCCGGTCGGTACGCACCAGGTCACGCAGGAGCTTGTGGGCGCGGGCGCCGTCCTCCAGCCGGGCCCAGAAATTGATCTTCCAGGCGAGCGACCAGCCGGTCCCGTCGTCGCCCCGCAGCTCCAGCGTCCGGCGGGCGGCCTCGTAGAGCGCCGGCGTGCCCCGCTTGGTGATCTGGTTGCTGGGATGCAGCCCGTACAGGTGGGAGACGTGCCGGTGGGTCCGCTCCGGCTCGATCCAGTCGGCGAGCCACTCCTGGACGTTGCCGCGGAAGCCGACGCGGCTCGGGGGCAGCCGGTCTTTCGCGGTGCGCACCTGGGACCGGAACGTGGTGTCGACGCCGAGGACCTCGCTGGCCCGGGCCGCGGCGTCGAACAGGTCGCGCAGGATCTGGTTGTCCATGGTGGGGCCGGCGCAGACGCTCGCGTTCGCGTGGTGCGGCAGCTCCGGCGAGTTCGACGGGTTCGTCACCAGGTAGCCGAGCGTCGGGTGGGCGACCAGGGTGTCCAGGAAGAACTGGGCGGCGCCCTTCAACGCCGGATAGTTGGCCTGGAGGAACCCGAGGTCGCCGGTGAACAGGTAGTGGTCCCAGATGAGCGTGCTCAGCCACGCGCCACCGGTCTGCCACATGCCCCACAGCGCCCCGTCGACGACCGACGCGCCCCGCCACGCGTCCGTGTTGTGGTGGGTGACCCAGCCGCCGGCGCCGTACTGCGCCTGCGCGACCCGCGCGCCGGTCACGGTCAGGTCCTTGATCATGTCGAAGACCGGCAGGAAGCACTCGGACAGGTTCGTGGTGTCGGCCGGCCAGTAGTTCATCGGCAGGTTGGCGTTGATCGTGTACTTCGAGTCCCAGGACGGGGCGAGCGAGTCGTTCCAGATGCCCTGGAGGTTCGCCGGTTGGGTGCCCGGACGCGAGGAGGAGATCAGCAGGTACCGCCCGAACTGGAACAGCAGCGCGGCGAACTGCGGATCGTTGGTGCTCGCGTGTTGCGCGATCCGCACGTCGGTCGGCTGGTCGGCCGCGGCCGTCCGGCCCAGGTCGATCGTGACCCGGTTGAACAGCGCCTGGTAGTCGGCGAGGTGGCGGCTGCGCAACTGGTCGACCGCCACGCTCCGGGCGGCGTTGAGCCGGGTCCGCGCGATGCCCTGGTAGTCGCCGTTGACGGTGCGGTAGTTGACGTAACTGGAGCCGATCGAGATCAGCAGCGTCACGCTCGTCGCGCCGGAGACCCGCAGCGTCCCGCCGGAACTGCTGACCGTGCCACCGGTCACGGCGGCGTTGGCCAGGGCGAGGAACCGCACCGAGCCGGTGACGCCCTCCATGCTGCCGGAGACGCCGTCGAGCCCGATGGTGGCGGCGTCCGGGCTCGACACGCTGCTGCGTTGCGGGCTGTCGAAGGTGGCGGAGAAGCTGATCGAGTTCGCCCGGTCGGCGGTCAGCCGGACCACGACCACCTGGTCGGGCGCGCTCGCGAACACCTCCCGCTGATGGCGTACGCCGCCCAGCACGTAGCTCGTGGTGACCGTGGCGGTGGTGAGGTCGAGCGTCCGGCGGTACTGCGTCGCCCCGCCGGACGAGCCGAAGGCGAGCCGGAGGTTGCCCACGATCTGGTAGGCGAGCTGCCCGCCGGGGGTCCCCATCATGGTCTGGTTGATGAGGTCCTGCGCCGAGGTCCACTGGTCGGCGAAGACGCGCCGCCGGATCTCGGCCAGGTTGGCCGCGCCCCGGGTGTTGGCGGAGTCGTACGGGCCGCCGGCCCAGACCGTGTCCTCGTTGAGCTGGAGCCGTTCGGTGTCGACGTTGCCGAACACCATCGCGCCGAGCCGCCCGTTGCCGATGGGCAGGGCTCGCAGCCAGTCGGTGCCGGCCTCCTCGTCGTACCACAGTGCCAGATCGTTCGCGGCCAGCACCTCGGGCGGCGCCGCCGAGCCGGCGCGGGCGGCGGCGGTCCAGGCTGCCGGCGCCAGCGCCGCGCCAGCGCCGGCCGCCGAAGCCTTGAGGACGTTTCTTCGGGAAACTTCGGACATGGTCTCTCCCGGTCACACAATCAACGATGACGAGCAACTGTTAGCGCTAACATCTACGCGCCGCGCCCAACGATGCCCACTGCCACGATGCGCACGCCGGAGCTCCCTTACCGCGCACTACATCAGCCCATATGGACTTTCATGGATGAGACGCCGGTCGTCAAGAAGTGACGAGCAGGTTTTGCGAACGTTGCCATCTCGGGTCCGGCGGGCCGAGCGGGGCGCCGCAGCGACCGGCCGCCCCACCCGGGTCACGTGCACGACCCGCCGCGGCGCCACGTCCAGCAGCGCGCCGAGCGTGTCGCGGGTGGCGGCGACGTCGACGAGCTGGCTCAACGGGTGCGCCGCCAGGCCGGCGGCGTGCAGCGTCAGCCACACCCGCATCAGCACCCGGCCGAACTCGACCTGGCCGGGGGCGTCCAGGTCGGGCGGGGCCACCAACGCCAGCACCGCGCCGCCGCGCGCGAGCGGATCGTCGCCGGCGGCGAGCAGCCGGGCCAACCCCAGCGGGCGCAGCACCGGATACGCGGCCAGCGCCGCCCGCAGCCCGGTGGCGGCCGGCCGGGACAACCCGAGGCAACGATCGCTCAGCCCGTCGGCCCGGTAGTCCGGCCGCGCCGGGTCCAGCCGCAGCCACCGACGCAGCTCGGCCACCACCGCCGGGTCCGCGTAGACCTGCCGGTCGGCGGCGCGCAGCAACGCGCCGAGCCGCCCGGCCCCGGGCACGAGGCGGACCCCGCCGCCGCCCCGCCGGGCCACGGCGTCGACGGCGGCGAGCACGTCGGCGTCCGGACCGCCGGTGAACCGGCCCCGGTCGGTACGCCGGTCCCAGACGTCCGAGGTGCGGAACGGCGTGCGGTACGGCTGCCGCGCCGGACGCAGCCGACCCACCCGGCGGTCGTGCTCGTCGTGGTCGGCGACCCAGTCCAGTCGCAGCCCCGCGTCGGCGGCGACGATCAGGCAGGTCTCCACGAACGCGCCGAGCGACAGCCGCAGGTCCCGCCCGCTCGGGTCGCCGGCCGGCAGCGTGTCGGCCGGGTCCCAGCCGACGGTGATCGCCCAGCGCTCGTAGCGCAGCCGCCACGGCTGGGTGTTGTGCGCGCTCGGCGCGCGCCAGCACAGCGGCTCCAACGCGCGGAACGCGGCGAGGTCCATGTCATCGCTCCTTCGCGTAGAACGTGTAACCGTGCAGCGGGCGGCCGCCGAGGCGGCGGTACTGCGCCGCCGAGGCCGGGTTGTCCCGCCCGACGTAGGTGCTGCGCAGCGTGGTGTAGCCGCCGGCGTGCAGGTTGTGGTGCAGGTGCGCGGAGAGCAGCCGCTGGTAGCCGCGCCCCTGGAACTCCGGCAGCACGCCCTTGACGATCAGCACCGCCTCGCGGCGGTACCGGCGGCGGGTGGCCAGCAGGCGGAGCTGGTTGACCGGGCCCAGGTCGCCGCGCGCCGCGACCAGGAACGCGCTGATGTCCGGTACGCAGAGCACGAACGCCACCGGCTGCCCGTCCCGGGTCAGGTACAGCAGCAGCGCGGAGTCCAGCAGGTACGCCAGCCCGTCGGTCTGCCGGCGCAACTGCGCGGCGGAGATCGGGGTGTAGTAGCCGAGCTGGGCGAACGAGTCGTTCAGCATGCCGCGCAGCAGGTCGAGCTGCTCGTCGAGGCGCCGCGCGTCGCCCCGGTGCAGCTCCAGCCGCGCGCCGTCCGGCTGCCCGCCCAACGCCGGCGGCGGCTCGACCGGGGCCGGCACCGGGCAGATCCAGGTGTCGGAGACGAACCGGCGGGCGAAGCCGTACGCCTCGTAGGCGGCCGGGTAGCGCGGCGGGTTCCAGGCGCTGTCCACGAAGCCCCGGTCGCCGAAGCCGGACGTGATCACGCCGCCGGCCTGGTTGGGCAGCAGCGCCACCGGGCCGAACAGCAGGTCCCGGTCGGCGCCGGCGTGCGCGGTGATCGCGTCGAACAGCGGCCCGGCGGCCGGCGCGGTGAACTCGGTGAGCCCGAACAACTGGCACCGGCGGCCCAGCTTCGCGTCCAGGTCCGCGTCGGTGTGCAGCGTGGTCCGCCCGACCACCGCCCCGTCCGCGTCGCGCAACACGTACAGCGGCACGCCGTCGGCCCACCAGCGGCGGATCTGCTGCCGGGGCGTCGGCACGTACCGCGGCTCGTCCGCGTACAGCCGGTCGGTGAGCGCGAGGAACTCGGCCAGGCCGCGCCGGCCGGTGACCCGCTCGAACCGGTGGCCGCTCACCGGCGTACCGCCGGTCCGGTGGTCTCCGCGCCCAGCGGGGTGAACGTGTCGATGTGGCCCATCGCGCCGTCCTCGGCCCGCCACGCGCCGTTGGAATAGCCGTCCGGCGAGGCCGTGTAGAGCCGGATGAACCCGGCGGTCGCGTTGCGCCCGCCGTCGGTCAGCCAGGCCATCAGTTTGCGGTGGTGCCGGGTCCGCGCGAAGCGCAGCATCGCGTCCCGGTCGGTGAAGAACGCGATCGTGCCCAACGTGAGCGGGAACTGCCAGTAGACGGTGTGCCAGCAGTAGCCGGACATCCGGCGCATGTCGCGCACCATCCGGAACCAGTCGGGGGCCAGCCGCAGCAGCACCAGCGGGCTCGCGTAGCGGGTGCCGCCGATGAACATCGCGCCGGCGCGGGCCTGCGCCGGGGCGCGGGAGAAGTCTCGGGTACGCATGGTCACCTCACCACCAGGTAGGCGTTCTTGATCTTCTGCGGGCCGGCGAACGGGCCGGTTCCCGGTTCGTGCAGCTCGATTCGCAGGTCACCGGCGGACGGGTCCTCCAGCAGGGACTGGGCGAAGTCGCGCGACACCGAGGTGAGGTGCCGGCGTACCCCGTCGCGGCAGGCGGTGGCGAGCGCCGCGCGGTCGGCGGCGGCCAGCGGGCCGCGCAGCTCGACGTGGATCACCGGCCGGGTCTCCAGCGTCGCGTCCTCGACCAGCGCCAGGCAGAACCGGCTGATCGCGGCGGCGTGCGGGTTGCCGGTGTAGAGGCCGTACTCGACGTCCTGCGGGTAGAGGTTCGCGCCCAGGTAGGAGATCGTGGAGTCGCGCCGACCGAACAGCAGCAGCAACGGCAGCGTCATCCGTTCGTCGGCCGTCGCGGCGCGGAACTCGGCCGCGCGCACCGGGTCGGCCGCGGCCAGTTCGGCGATCCGCCGGTACGGCACCAGCAGCGCCTCGTCGCCGACGTTGTAGCGCAGCCGGGGCTGGAGCACGTCCGGGCCGGCCACCGTGCAGACCAGCTCCCGCCGCTCGTTGGTCTCCAGGTAGGTCGCGAACGGGTTGTACTGGAACACCATCGGCAGCCGCTGCTCGCCGTCGCCGAGCAGGTCCGCGCGCAGCCCCGGGTCGGTCCGCAGCCGGCGCCGCAGCCACACCGTGAACCGGGTCTCCGCGCCGATGCCGATGGTCAGGTCCGACGCCCCGTACGCCGAACGCACCCGCACGAACCGCTGCTCCAGGTAGTCCCGCAGCGCCTCGGTCATCCCCTCCCCGCCGCAGCTACCGAAGATCCGGTACCGCGACCACGGGAAGTCCTCGGCGTCCAGCCGGTCGCGCAGGTGCTTGAGGAACGGCGGGTACGCGGTGACCAGGTAGTCGTGCCCCGGACCGAACTCACGCAACGTGTCGATGATCTTGCCGAGGTCCGGTCCGGTGTTCTTCACCACCGCGATCCGGGCCATCGCCGCGCCGGTCGTGGTGCCGGTCGCCCAGGCGCCCATCGAGTACGCGTTGATCACGAACGGCCGGCGCATCGGGAACACCAGCCCGGTGTAGCCGGCGATGTCCCGGTGCACCGCCCGCAGCTCCCGCTCGCCGCGCGGCCAGTTGAACGGCCGCCCCGACGACCCGGCCGACTCGTCGACCACCACGCCCCGCTCCGGCAGCCGCCCCCGCCGGCACCGGGCGGCGGCGTCGTGGCCCACCACGTACCCGAGCTTGTCGGTCTCCGGGAAGTCCCGCAGCCGACGGCGGACGCCCGCCGGACGGGCCCGCAGGAACTCGCGGTAGGCCGGCACCCGCCGGGCCGCCCGCACGCACGCGGCGCGGGCGTTCGCCTCGGCCAGCCGGTCGAGCGCCGGGTGGTGCCGCCGGGCCAGCCACCGCCACCCGGCCGGGTGCCGGCCGACCAGCCGGACCAGCGTGGCCACCGCGCGGCCGGTGGCCGACAGCGCGACCTCGCCGGGCAACGGCATGTCGACGGTACGCAGGGCGGCGGGTCGGTGCAGTGTCTCGGCCATGACAAGGATCCTGCCGACGCCGACGCGCCGACACCTGAGCCACCGGACGGGAGTTGTGCTGAGTACGCGTACCCAGCGGCACTACGGAGTCAGCAGTGCGCCGTCGTCGACCGCGCGTGGCATCCGCCGCGCCACACCGGCGAGCAGGTCCGCGACCTGCACGCGCGGATCGTCCCGGGAGTCGGTCATCACCAGGCCGGCCAGCGGCGACTCCCCCGCCGGCAGCCCGGCGCGCTCGGCCAGCGCCCGCTGGAGGCGACGCAGCCGGTCCGCGGTGAGCGCGCTCTGCTCGTCGTGGGTCACCAGCACCCGCCGCTGCCCCGCGCTCCAGCACAGCACGGTCTCGGCCAACGCCGGCAGCAGCGGCTCCAACGGCGGCGGGATCGACCGGTCCTCGGCGTAGAGGCGGGCCTGGACGGCGGCCACCCGGACCCGGTCGAGCGCGGTGAGCACGGCGTCGCCCGGCGCGTGTCGCAGCAGCGCGTCCCGGGCCACGAAGAAGCGGTCCACGCTGCCGTCGCCCGCCCGGTCCCGCCGCTTGGTCCGCAACATGTCGACGAACGCCGCCAGGAAGGCGTCCCCGTCGGGGCCGGTGGTCCGTACGGCCCGGTGCAGCACGTGGGCGTCGGTCCGGCGCTGCCCGGCCAGGCGGGTGCCGGCCAGATAGGACGGCTGGCCCAGCAGCAGGTCGACGATGCGGGTGACCAGGAAGAATTGCTTGTCGACCAGGTGGACGCGCGCCCGCCCGCGCAGTGCTGCCAGGAACCACGCCAACGCCTCGGCCGCCTCGGGTCGGCGCAGGAACTGCCGGGACTTGAACTCGTGCGGTGCGAACCGGAAGCCGGAGCGCAGTGTCGCGAGCAGCTCGGCCGCCTCCGCCACGGTGACGTCGACGCTCGCGTGCGCGATCACCGGCGTGGCGGGATCGAGCAGGTTGGTGCCGGAGAACCCCGACTCGTCGCAGGCGATCTCCACGACCGCGCCGGACGGTGCCGCCACCGGCGGCAGTCCGCCCTGGAGCGGCAGCCTCATGCCCGATCCCCCACCATGCCGACCATGGTCGCCGACCCGGCGTGATCCGACCACCGGTTTGGCAGACGGACGCGACGAGCACTTCCCTGCTGCGCGGCGTCGCCGGTGGAGAGTCGTATCTCGTCCGGATTGCGTCCGCCGGAGTCAGCCCGCCACACCGTCGAGCCGGGCCGGCCGGACCTGGGCCGGCACGGGGCAGGTCCGGGCCTAACCTTGGGGGAACCGGGCCGACAGCCGGCCCGCACGGGGAGATCATGATGACCGAGGGTGGCCGCCGGCCGGGACCGGCCGGGACCGGCGACGACGGGTGGCTGACGAGCGTGGCCCGCGAGGCGAGCGCCGACGCCGCCGGCGTACCGGTGGAGTTGCTCGGCGACTATCTGCCGCTCCTGCGGGACGCGGCGGTCACCGGCCGCCGGCCGCGCCGGGGCGAACTCGACGCGGTGGGCGCCCTCGGTCGGCGCGCCGCCGAGCAGGGCGTGTCGGCCGGCCGGGTGGTGCAGCTCTACCTGTCCGCGGCGCGCCGGCTCTGGCAGCAGCTTCCGCACCTGGACCGGTCCACCGACAGCGAGACGGTACGCGCCACCGCGGAGGCGGTCCTGCACGTGGTGGACGCCGCCGTCGCCACCCTGGCCGAGGGCTACGCGGCGGCCCGCCGGGACCTGGTCCGCCGGGAGGAGTCGCTGCGTCGGGAACTCGTCGACGACCTGCTGCGGGGTGACTCCGACCTCGGCGGCCTGGTGGAGCGGGCCGAGCCGTTCGGGCTGGACCTCGCCCGGGTGCACCAGGTCGCGCTCGCCGCACCGGGCCGGCGGCTACCGGACACCGGGGCGGCGATCAGCACGCTCGAACGGGTCATTTTCGACCGGCTGGGCGACCGGGACGTGCTGGTGGCCACGAAGGAAGGGCTGCTGGTCGTGATCGCGCCGGCCGACGCGGTGTCGCCCGGGCGCGGGCCCGCCGGCGGTGAGCCGCCCGGGGAGCTGGGCCGGCTGATGCACGGCGAACTGGACCGGCTGGTGCGGGGCCGCCCGTGGCAGGTGGCCGTGGGCCGGCCGCATCCGGGTCTCTACGGCATCGCCCGCTCCTACGAGGAAGCCCGGGAGGCGTTGACGACGGCCCGGCGGCTACGCGCCGAGACACCGGTGATCGACGCCCACGACCTGCTCATCTACCGCGTCCTGCTGCGGGACCAGCCGGCGATGGTGGACCTCGTCCGGGCCGTGCTCACCCCGCTCGGCCAGGCCCGGGGCGGCGCCGGTCCGCTGCTGGACACGTTGACCGAATACTTCGCCTGCGGTGAGGTCGCCACCGAGGCGGCCGGCCGCCTGCACGTGTCCGTACGCACCGTCACCTACCGGCTCAGTCGGGTACGCGCGTTGAGCGGCTACGACCCCGCCGACCCCCGGGACCGGTTCACCCTGCACGCCGCCGTGCTCGGGGCGCGGGCGCTGGACTGGCCCCGCCAGCCGCTGCCCGCGTAGGCGTCAGGCCGGCACGAGCGCCAGCTCCGGGAACCCGAGCAGGTTCGCCAGGGCCGTCGCCTCGTCGCGGGTGAGGGCCAGGTTGACCGTGCCGTCGGGGTCGGTCGGGTCGTCGTGCACGACGTCCCGCCGACCACCGAGCCGATGGACGACGACGCCGATCCGACGACCCTGTTCGGTGGTGATGGTGTGTCGGACCCCGATGCCGGGCAGGACGGTGCGTTCGATGATCACGAGAACTCCCCAGGGACGGCGGCCGGGCCGCCCGGGAGCGGGCGGACGCTACGGCGACGCGGTGGACGGGCGGGCGTGGACCGTGCTGGTGGGCGGCGCCCGGTCGGCCGACCGGGCGGGCACGCAATTGCCGTGGTGGCGCTGGTCGATGCCCATGCGCCAACCGTAGCGTCCGTCGGTCGCCGGCCCCGGTGTCGCCCCGATCGCCGCCCGGAGCCGGCGAAAGCGTTGTGGAGCAGCGCGATCGGCACCGGACGCGGCGGCCCGGACGCCCGCACCTCTCCGGCCACCGGCAACCAGGCAGCCACTTGTTGGCCGGCCGCTGGCAGTGCCGGTCCCCGCCACGCCGACGACGATGGAGATCCGACCCGGTGGCCGAGCAGCGAGGAGGCGGTGATCATGAGCGGCACGTCGACGGCTCCGCCGCCCGTGCTCGCCGGTGTCGCGCTGCCGCGCCGGCCCGAGCCGGCGGTACGCACCGGTCCGGCCGGCGACGGTCGCGTCCGGCCCGTCCCGGACGGGCCCCGCCACCGCTGAGGCGACGCCGACGCGACGTCGTCGCGCGCGCCCCCCGACCCTGGCCCCGCCGCACCCGCCCCGATGCCCGGGCGGCCGGGCCGTCATCATTCCCGAAAGGACCCATCCGGCCATGACGCACACCCTCGACGACCGCACCCGAACGCTGCGCGAACTGCTGGAGCGGCAGGCCGCGGAGTACACCGCCCAGCTCGGGGAGCTGACCGGGCAGCACCGCCAGCCCGAGCACGGCGGCCACGACCCGGACACCCTGCGCCGACTGATCGAGGCCGCCGAGCAGGGCGCCGCGGACACCGCCCGGGCGCTGACGCGGATGGCCGAGGGCAGGTACGGCGTCTGTGAGCGCTGCGGTCAGGACATCCCGACGGCCCGCCTGGAGATCCGCCCCGCGGCCCGCTTCTGCGTACCGTGCCAGCGGCCCCGCTGACCCGGCTCACGGCGGCAACGGGCCTCGCTACCGGCCACGCTGAGTCACCATGGCGACAGTCCCCTGGCGTGCCACCAGCGGTCCGGTGACACTTCGGCCATGACGCACAGCGAGCGTGAGCGCGCGGACGAGCGCTTCGAGAAGGTGGCCGAGGAGACCTCGGAGACCGTGACCCACGCGGCCACGGTGCTGGAGGAGGAACTCGCGGCGGGGCTGGCCGGCGCCCGGCGGCTCGAGGAGAAGCTGACCGAGAGCCGCCGGGTCGACCCGGAGGCGTTCGACGAACTCGTCGCGCGGGTCCGGACCGACGGGCACGCGCTGATCGACACCGTGGTCGGGCAACTGAAGATGGCCGACGACCAACGCGGCGAGGTGATCCGCCGCTACACCTCGGACGCGCACGACGCGCTCGACACCGTACTCAATCTCGCGCGGCTGGCGCCCGACGTGGCCAACGGGCTCGCGGACCGGCTGTCGTCGCCGGGTCCGGCCGGCCCGACCCGGACGGACCGGTAGCGGCGCGGTGGGGCCGACCACCGGGGTGGCCGGCGGGCACGTGGACCGCATGCTGGCGCGCTACCGCGGGCTCGCCCTCGACGCGCTGCTCGACGACCTGCCCGACGGCGGGCCGCGGTACCTCTACGACCTGGTCGCGGAGTATCCCCGGCGCTGGGGCAAGGGACTGCGCGCCGCGCTGTGCCTCGCGACCTGCCGGGCGTTCGGCGGCGCCGAGCCGGTGGGGCTCAACGCCGCGGTGACCGTCGAGCTGTTCCACAACGCGTTCCTGATCCACGACGACATCCAGGACGCCAGCGAGCAGCGACGCGGCGGGCCGACCCTGCACGCCGAGTACGGGGTCGGCGTGGCGCTCAACGTCGGCAACATGACGAACCTGCTGGCGTTGCGGCGGCTCGCCGCGAACCGGGCGGCGCTCGGCTCGGGGATCGCGTGGCGGCTGTTCACCGAGACCGAGCTGATGCTGCGCCACTCGCTGGAGGGGCAGGCCATCGAGGTCGGCTGGATCCGCGACAACGTGTGCGACCTGGACGCCGACGACTACTACCGGATGTGTCTGAAGAAGACGTCCTGGTACACCTGCATCTATCCGTGCCGTGCCGGCGTCCTGGTCGCCACCGGGCGGGAGAACGCGGTCGACGTCCTGGACCGGTACGGCTGGTACCTGGGCGCCGCGTTCCAGATCCAGGACGACGCGCTCAACCTCACCGGCGACTACGCCCGGTACGGCAAGGAGATCGCCGGCGACCTGTGGGAGGGCAAGCGGACGCTCATCCTCATCGACTTCCTGCGGCGGTGCACGCCCGACGAACGCGAGCGGGCGCTGCGCTTCCTGGGCCGGACCCGGGCGGCGCGCACCGCGTCGGAGGTGCGCTGGCTGCACGGGCGGCTGCTCGCGTACGACTGCGTGGAGACGGCCCGGCGCAGCGCCCGGGAACTGGCCGCGGCGGCCCGACGCGAGGGAGAACGGGCCCTCGGCGCCGCGGCCGACACCGAGGACGGTCGTTTCCTGCTCGACCTGACCGCCTACGTCGTGGAGCGCAACCGCTGACCGGCGGGCACCGGGACGGTCAGTCCTCCACCCAGCCGTGCTGACGCCCCAGCGCGATCAGCGCGCGCCGGGCCTGGACGATCTGCCCGCCGGTCATGGTGGGCGCGTTCGCCAGCAGCAGCTCGGTGACCGACGCCTCGAACTGGCCGACCGTCAGGACGTCGAACTCGTCGTCCTCCATCGGCGCCGACCCGGCGCCGGCCGGCACGGCGGACGCCGCGCCGTGCAGCGACACCGGCGGCTGGTCCAGTGTCACCCGCGCGACCTTCAGACCCCGCTCGGACTGCACGACCTCGTAGCTCACCTTCATGCCGACCGCCACGGAATGCCGCTGGTCGCCGAAGTCGTTCGCGTGCACGAAGACGTCGTCACCGCCGCGCACCGGCGCGATGAACCCGTAACCCCGGACGTCGTCGAACCGGACGATAGTGCCCTTTTCCATGCCCACCAACCCCACCACCTCAACCAATGACCGGGGGTCAGGATAGCGGAAAAACGATCAGGCTGGCGGCTACGCGTCGCGCCCGGGAGCGCCGACCGACGACGGGGTCTCCGCCGCCCCGGTCCGGTTCGCGCGGACCCGGTCCAGCCGGCCGGCCAACTCGTCGGTGAGCAGCAGGTCCCGCCGGATGTCGTCGTGCGGGTAGGCGGCCCGCCCGACCATGTGCGCCGCGACCGGGGCGGTGGCGAGCTGGAACATGCCCACCAGCACCAGCGTGGTGATGTCCACGCCGGTACGCAGCCGCAACGCGCACCCGAGCAGCACCAGCAGCAGCCCCAGCACCTGCGGCTTGGCGGCGGCGTGCATCCGGGACAGCACGTCCGGGAAACGGACCAGGGCGATGCCGGCGGCGAGGCTGAGCAGGGCGCCCGCGATCAGGCAGACGCCGGCGGCGGTGTCGAGGACGGCGTCGACGGTCACTTGGGATCTTTCCGGGCCGCGAACCGCGCGACGCTGACCGAGCCGACGAACCCGACGACGGCGAGGACCACCAGCACCGGCAGCGCGGTGGCGTCCCGGCTGTAGGCGGCCTCGGTGGCGATGGCGGCGACCGCGACGGCGAGCAGCACGTCGGTGGCGACGGCCCGGTCCAGGATCGACGGTCCACGGATGATGCGGAGCAGGGTCAGTCCACCGGCCACGGTGAGCAGCACGGTGACGATCACGGCCACGACTGTCACGTCGGTGCCCCTTCCAGGTCGACCGGCTCGGGCGGGCCGGTGGGATCGGGATCGCGGAGCCGGCGCAGTTCCTCGGCCGAGCCGACGGCGGCGACGATGCGTTCCTCCAGCTCCCGCACACCGCGCCGGAACCGTTCCACCTCGTCCAGCGTCCGGACGCCGATGACGTGCACGTAGAGCGTGCCGGTCCCCCGGTCGGCCTCCAGGATGAGGCTGCCGGGCACCAGGGACAGCGCCTCGGCGGTGAGCGTCAGGTTGAGGTCGGTGTTCACCCGCAGCCGCACCGCGATGATCGCCCCGCGCGGGGTGTGCCCGAACCGGACCGCGAGCCAGGCCACCTGCGCGGACGCGACCACCAGGTCCCACAGGAAACGGGCCAGGAAGCGGGCCAGCGGCACCGGCCGGATCCGCCCGGCGAACGTCACCGGCGGCAGCGGGAAGACCACCAGCAGCACGGCCGCGACCGCCAGGCCGCTGATCACGTTCGCCCAGGTGAACGTGCCCCACAGCAGCACCCAGACGGTGACCAGGCCGGTCATCGCGACGGCCCGGTTGCGCCACCGCACGCGGCGGGTCAGCGGCGCACGCGGATGAGTGGTCACGGCGCACCGTCCGGGAAGACGGCCTCGACGTAGGGGGCGCGGCGCAGCAGGTCGTCGGCGGCGTCGGTGCTGATGTCGAAGAGCGGCCCGGCCACCACCGTCAGCCCGAGACCGAGCACCACCAGCGCGGCGGTGGACGCGGTCATCAGCCGGGGCAGCACGGCGCCGGCCGGCGACGGGTCGTCGTGCGGCTGCTCGGCGCCGTCCGTGCGGGTCGCCCGGGCGGTGTCGTCGGGGCCCGGCATGTCCGGGTGCGGGTCCCGCCAGAACGCGAGGTTCCACACCCGGGCGATCGCGTAGAGCGTGAGCAGGCTGGTGAGCAGCCCGCCGGCGACCAGCGCCCAGGCCAGCACGCCGCCGTCGGACACGCCGGCCTGCACCAGCCCGACCTTGCCGAGGAACCCGGAGAACGGCGGTATGCCGGCCAGGTTGAGCGCGGGCACGAAGAAGAGCACCGCCAGCAACGGCGACAACCGGGCCAGCCCGCCGAGCCGGTCCAGCGCGGTGCTGCCGCCGCGTCGTTCGACCAGACCGGCGGCGAGGAACAGGGTGGTCTGGATGGTGATGTGGTGCACCACGTAGAAGATCGCGGCGGACAGCCCGAGCGCGGTGGTCAGGCCGACCCCGAACAGCATGTAGCCGATGTGGCTGACCAGCGTGAACGACAGCAGCCGTTTGATGTCCGACTGCGCCACCGCGCCGAGGATGCCGACCACCATGGTCAGCGCCGCGATCACCAGCAGCAGGTCGGCGGTGCGACCACCGGGGAACAGCAGCGTCTCGGTCCGGATGATCGCGTACACGCCGACCTTGGTGAGCAGGCCGGCGAAGACCGCGGTGACCGGCGCCGGCGCGGTGGGATAGCTGTCCGGCAGCCAGGCCGAGAGTGGGAACACGGCGGCCTTGATGCCGAACGCCAGCAGCAGCATGCCCTGGAGGACCAGCCGCAGGTCGTCCGGCAGCGCGTCCAGCCGGTCGACGAGCTGGGCCAGGTTGAGCGTGCCGGTGGCGGCGTAGATCAGACCGATCGCGACCAGGAAGATGAGCGACGACAGCAGGCTGACCACGACGTACGTGGTGCCGGCGCGGATCCGGTTCTCCGTGCTGCCGAGCGTCAGCAGCACGTAGCTGGCCACCAGCAGGATCTCGAAACCGACGTAGAGGTTGAACAGGTCACCGGAGAGGAACGCGTTGCACACGCCGGCGGTCAGCACCAGGTAGGTCGGGTGGTAGACCGACAGCGGCGTCTCCTCGTTGCCGTCGGCCAGGCCCTGCCCGATGGAGTAGACGAGCACGCACAACGTGACCGCGGCGGAGACCACAAGCATCAGCGCGGCGAGCTGGTCGGCGACCAGCACGATGCCCAGCGGCGCGACCCAGCCGCCCACCTCGACCACCAGCGGACCGTCGACTGTGGCGCGGACCAGCAGCAGCGCCGCGACCGCCACGGTGGCGGCGAGGACGGTGATGCTGACCCACCGCTGGGCGCGGGCCCGGCCGACGAGCAGCAGCGTCAGGGCGGCGCCGAACAGCGGCATCACCACCGGCAACGGCACGAGCCAGCTCATCGGGCCCGCCCCGGCTCACCGGCGGCCACCCGCCGGTCGTCGTCCGACCCGACGGCCGGGACCCGGTCGGTGGTCTCCGGGTCGGCGGTGCCCGGCCCCTCGTCCCGCTCCGCCAGCTCCATGATGCGCTGGTCCTCGACGTCGTCCTGCACCTCGTCGTGCCCGTTGAGGTGCCAACTGCGGTACGCCAGGGCGAGCAGGAACGCGGTCATGCCCAGCGTGATGACGATGGCGGTCAGCACCATCGCCTGCGGGAGCGGATCGGACATCTCCTCCTCGGCGGTGGTGCCGACGATCGGCGGGCCGCCGGCCCGGCCACCGGTGAGCAGCAGCAGGTTCGCGCCGTTGCCGAGCAGGATGACCCCCATCAGCACCCGGGTGAGGCTGCGTTCCAGCAGCAGCGTGACGCCGGTGGCGAACAGGACGCCGACCACCACGACGTAGACCAGGTTGGGGCTCACACCAACTCCTCTTCCCGTGCCTCGGTCGGGGCGGTCTCCCCCTGGTCGGTCTGGCCCTGGTCGGCCTCCTCCTGGCGGTCCATCTCCGCGCCCAGGCTGCGCAGGATGTCCAGCACCAGGCCGACCACGATGAGGTAGACGCCGACGTCGAAGAAGACCGACGTGACGAAGTGGACGTGACCCAGCACCGGAAGGTGGAGGTCGAGCGCCGCGCTCTGCAGGAAGTCGCCGCCCAGCGGCATCGCGGCCAGCCCGGTGGCGACGGCGACGAACAGGCCCGCGCCGAGCACCCGGCCGGCGTCCACCGGCGCCGCGCCGTTGAGTTCGGTACGCCCGCCCGCCAGGTAGCGCACGGCCAGGCCGAGCCCGGCGACCAGGCCGGCGGCGAACCCGCCACCGGGCTGGTTGTGGCCGGAGAAGAGCAGGTAGATCGAGAAGAGCAGGATGGCGTGGAACAGCACCCGGGTGACGACCTGGAGGATCACCGACTGCGCGCGGGTGGTGGCGCCGCCGGTCAGCCAGCGCGGGCGCGCCGAGCTCTGCCGGCCGGCGCCGGGAATGCCGCTGCGCAGGTCCAGGGCGCGGGACCGGCGGAAGATCAGGCTGGCCACGCCGGTGGCGGCCACCACCAGCACGGCGATCTCGCCCATGGTGTCCCAGGCCCGGATGTCGACGAGCGTCACGTTGACCACGTTCTTGCCGCCGCCGTAGGAGACCGCCTCCTCGGGGAACCCGACCGAGATCGGCGTCGCCACCCGCGCCCCGGCCGCGACGTACGCCATGCCGGCGGTGACCACGCCCACGGCCACACCGAGCGCGACGCGCACCCGCCGGCTGGACCGGATCGGGCGGGCGGAGAACTTCGTCGGCAGCCGGCGCAGCACGAGCACGAACATCACGATCGTGACGGTCTCCACCAGGAACTGGGTCAGCGCCAGGTCGGGCGCGCCGTGCAGGATGAACAGCAGCGCCGTGCCGTAGCCGGTCACCCCGACGAGGATCATCGCGGTCAACCGGCGTCGGGCGCGCGCGGCGGCCACGGCCGCGACCACCACGGCAGCGCCGGCGGCGGCCTGCAACGGGGTGTCCCAGAGCTGGTAGCGCTCCGGCCACGGCACGCCGACCAGCAACGCGCCGCCGGGCAGCACGACCAGCACCAGCAGGATGACGCCGAGGTAGAACGGCAGCGATCCGCGCTGGGTGGCGCCGGTGAGCTCCACCGCCGCGCGGTCCACGGCACCGGCCAGCCGGTCGTAGCCGGTGGCGCCGTCGAAGGGCAGCCGCGGCAGGCGCGGCCGACGTCGGTGCAGCAGCAGGAACAACGCGACGCCGGCGGCGACGGCCAGCGCCGACAGGCCGAGCGCCGGGGTCGGCCCGTGCCAGAGCGCGAGGTGGTAGCCCGCTTCGGCGTCGGGATACTGGTCCGCGTACGGGGCGAGCACCCGGTCCACGGCCGGGGCGAGGACGCCGACCGCGAGACCGGCGACGGCCAGCACCACCGCGGGCGCCAGGAACGCCCGGTCGACCGGCTCGGGCCGGGTGGCCGGCACGTCGGGTTTGGCGGCGAACGCGCCCCAGAGGAAGCGCGCCGTGTAGGCGACGGTCAGCGCCGAACCGGTCACCAGCCCGGCGAGCACCACCAGCTCGACGGCGCCGCCGTGCAGGAACGCCTCCAGCGCGGCCTCCTTGGCGACGAACCCGGCCAGCGGCGGCAGGCCGGCCATCGAGGCCGCCGCGAGCCCGGCCACCACCGCCAGCGCCGGCGCCCGCCGGCCCAGGCCGCTGAGCTCACGCAGGTCCCGGGTGCCGGCGACGTGGTCGACGACGCCGACGACCAGGAACAGGGTGGCTTTGAACAGCGCGTGGGCCAGCACCATCGCGGCGCCGGCCAGCGCGGTGTCCCGGGTGCCGGCGCCGAGGATCACCATCAGCAGGCCGAGCTGGCTGACCGTGCCGTACGCCAGCAGCAGCTTCAGGTCGACCTGCCGCAGCGCCGTCCAGCCGCCGAGGAACATGGTGACCAGGCCGCCGGCCAGCAGGACGCCGCGCCACGCGGTGGCCTGGCCCACCGCCGGGCCCATCAGCGCGACCAGGAACACCCCGGCCTTCACCATGGCGGCCGCGTGCAGGTAGGCGCTGACCGGGGTCGGCGCGGCCATCGCCCGCGGCAGCCAGAAGCTGAACGGGAAGATCGCCGACTTGCTGGCCACCCCGAGCAGGACGAGCACCAGCGCGACGGTGAGGTAGCCGCCGTCCGGCAGGTCCTGCGAGATCTCCGACCACCGGTACGAGCCGGCGTGCTCGCCGAGCATCACGAAGCCGGCGAGCATCGCCAGGCCACCGAGCGTGGTCACCAGCAGCGCCTGCATGGCGGCCTGCCGGCTGGCCCGTCGGGTCGGGTCGCTGCCGATCAACAGGTACGAGAAGACGGTGGTGAGTTCCCAGAACACGTAGAGCAGCAGCAGGTCGTCGGAGACCACCAGGCCCAGCATCGCGCCGGCGAACGCGACGAACACCGCGGCGAAGCGGCCGAGGCCGGGATCGTCGGAGCGGAAGTAGCGGGCGCTGTACGCGAGCACGAGCGCGCCGACGCCGCCGACCAGCAGCACCATCAGCCAGGACAGCGTGCCCATCCGCAGGGCGAGGTCCAGGCCGAGTTGCGGCACCCAGGTGACCGTCTCGACCTCGGGCGTGCCCGAGCGGACCGGGTCGGTGCGGGTCAGGGCCCAGATCAGCGCCGCGGCCGGGACGGCGGCCAGCAGGTAGAGCGCCCGACGGCCCCAGATGCGTACCAGCGCCGGGGCGGTCACGGCTGCGAGCGCATGGACCGCCACCAGAACCAGCACACAGCCCCCTCAAGATCGACACCCGGTTAGTCAACCCTAACCGGGCGCGCCGCGATCGACCACGTTGACAGCGTCACCCCCGCCGGGACGCGTCGGCACCGGGCCCGCCGGGTACCGGACCAGGTCACCCTCCCCGCCGTACCGGACAGGCTCGCCGGCCTGGATGCGCGGCGCGGCGGGCGTGCCGACGCCGACCCGGACGACGAGGAGACGCCGTGCCGGCGGTCCGGACGGTTCACGGTGATCCGTTACGCTCGGCGGCACGATCGGCGTCTCGGCCGGTCCGCTCGCCACCGCCCGGCTGAACGGGCATCGCGACATCGGCGCGGACCACGAGACGGAACTCCGGATTTCCGGACCGGTGACCACGACTCGGCAGAGAGGCAGACCGCACCATGACGGCGGTGGAGGGTCAACAGCCGGGTGCTGCGGACGCCGCGGTGGTGAGGCCGGGCGCGGAGGAGGACGTACGCTCGCTGTTCGGGCAGTCCACCGCGGTCTTCGCGTCGCTCGCCGGGCCGACCCACGTGGTGCAGAGCGCGAACGAGGCGTTCCTCGCCGCCCTCGGCGAGCACCGGGCGGGCACCGGCATGCCGCTCGCGGAGCTGATGCCCGAGCTGGCCGGGCAGGGCTTCATCACCCTGCTGGACCAGGTGTACCGCACCGGCGAGCCCTACACCGGGCGCGACGTCCGGGTGGTGCTGGGCACCGGCGCGCACGCGCGGGAGGCGTTCTTCGACTTCACCTACGAGCCGCGGCGGGACGCGTCCGGCGCGGTCGTCGGCATCCGGGTGATCGGCCTGGAGACCACCCAGGTGAAGCACGCCCAACGACTGATGGCCGAGCACCGGGCGCTGGTCGAGCAGATCGCGCGCCAGGCGCCGCTGGCCGAGGTGCTCGACGGGATGGCCCGCTGCATCGAGCAGCTCGCGCCGGAGGAACTGCTGGTCTCCGTCCTGCTCGCCGATCCCGACGGCCGGCACCTGCGCCACGGCGCGGCACCGAGCCTGCCCGACTTCTACAACCAGGCCATCGACGGCATCGCCACCGGCGAGGGCGTCGGCTCCTGCGGCACCGCCGCGCACCGGCGGGAGCCGGTCGTGGTCACCGACATCGCCACCGACCCGTTCTGGACCGACTTCCGCCCCCTCGCGGAGCGGGCCGGGCTGGGCGCCTGCTGGTCGACGCCGATCCTCGGGCGCGACGGCAGCCTGCTGGGCACGTTCGCCGTGTACCACCGCACCCCGCGCGTCCCCCAGGACGCCGACCTCGCGCTCGCCCGGGTCTTCACCGGCACCGCGGCGCTGGCCATCGAACGACACCACATCGAGCAGGCCGAGGCGGCCGCCGACGCACGCGCCAGAGCCGCCCACGACGAGCTGGCCCGGGTGGTACGCGCGGAGCGGGAGCTGCGCGCCGAGGCCGAGCAGCGCGCCGCCGCCGCCGCGGAACTCACCGCCCGGGTGCGTGCCGCGGCCGCCACGCTGGCCGCCACGCCGCACCCCGAGCAGTGTCAGCTCGGCGGCACCGGCGGGTGCCCGGCGGCGGCCGAGATCAAGATCGCCGATTCGTGGGGCGACTCCGCGTGGGGCTGCCCCATCCACGTGGAGGAGGCCATCCTGAACGTGCGCTCGGTCTTCATCGCCAGTGAGGAACTCGGCGGCCTGGCCGCCTACCTCAACCGCTGACCCGCCGCGGGACGGTGTCGACGTGACGGTGCCCGCCCCCGGCGCCCGCTGCGCGGCGGGCTGCACCGGGGACGGCGCGCGGTCCGCGCGTCAGCCGCCCTCGGGCGACTCGACGTGCTCGCCGGTGACCGCCGCCACGAACCGGTCGTACGCGCCGCCGGGTCGGGTGGCCGGCGGGATCCGTCCGGGCCCGGACGACGTGGCGCCACGCGTGCCGGAGGCGGGAACGGTCGGCGCGGCGTGTGCGGGGTCGGCGCCCAGCAGCGGGGCGCCGGCCGCCACGCCGACCGCGGCCAGCCCGCCCCACCCGAGCAGCCGCCTCCGGTCGGCACCGCGTACGGGATCCGATTCCATGATCACACTCCGTTCCCTTCGTCCTGAGGTGTGGTGCCGTGCCTCCACTCAAGGGGGAGCGCTGTTGCGCGGCCGTATGCCTTTTTCGATATGCCCGTCGACCCGGTCGCCGTGACGGCTCTCACCACGTCACCGCGGCTGGTCAGCGGCGTTCACCGGGTAGGAGTGGTGGGTATGACGTCGGCATCCGAGGTAGCCATGAGCAACGAGACCGGCCCGGTCGACCCGGCCCGCCTGCGGGCCGTGCTCGACGGCCCGTGGGCCCGGGTCCGCGACGCGCACCGCGAGCACCTCGACGGGCGTTTCCTACCGGTGTACGGCGAGACCGGCGACCAGGCGCGCGAGCGGATCAGCCGGCTGCTCCGCGAACTCCCGGTCGAGCTGGGGATCGGCGGGGGCTTCCCCACCGAGTACGGCGGCGACTCCGACGTCGGCGCCTCGATCGTCGCCATCGAGATGCTGGCCCAGGTCGACCTGTCGCTGATGGTGAAGGCGGGCGTGCAGTGGGGCCTGTTCGGCGGCGCGGTCGCGGCCCTCGGCACCCGACGCCACCACGACGCCTACCTGCGCGACATCATCGCCGGCGAGGTCTTCGGCTGTTTCGCGATGACGGAGACCGGCCACGGCTCGGACGTCCAGCAACTGCGCACCACCTGCGTGTACGAACCGCGGACGCAGACGTTCGACCTGCACACCCCGCACGAGGCGGCGCGCAAGGACTACATCGGCAACGCGGCCCGCGACGGCCGGATGGCGGTGGTCTTCGCCCAGCTGATCATCGAGGGGCGGCGGCACGGCGTGCACGCCTGGCTGGTCCCGATCCGCGACGCGCACGGCAACCCGCTGCCCGGGGTGACCATCGGCGACGCCGGGCCGAAGGCCGGCCTGCTCGGCGTGGACAACGGACGCCTCAGCTTCGACCACGTGAGCGTGCCGCGCGACATGCTGCTGGACCGCTACGCCCAGGTCGCTGCGGACGGCACCTACTCCAGCCCGATCGAGAACGACTCCCGGCGCTTCTTCACCATGCTCGGCACCCTGGTCCGCGGCCGGGTGAGCGTCGGCGGCGCCGCCTCGGCGGCCACCAAGGCGGCGCTGACCATCGCGGTGCGCTACGGCGACATCCGCCGCCAGTTCGGCACCCCCGACGCCGACCGGGAGGTGCTGCTCAACGACTACCTGGCCCACCAGCGCAAGCTGCTGCCCGCGCTGGCCACCACGTATGCGCTGACCTTCGCCCAGACCGAGCTGGTGACCGCGCTCAGCGAGGTGCAGGGCGGCGACGGACCGGTCGACGAGCACCGGCAACGGGAGCTGGAGTCCCGGGCCGCCGGTCTCAAGGCCGCGCAGACCTGGCACGCGACCCGCACCATCCAGATGTGCCGGGAGGCGTGCGGCGGCGCCGGCTACCTGGCCGAGAACCGGCTGCCCGGCCTCAAGGCCGACACCGACGTCTTCACCACGTTCGAGGGCGACAACACGGTGCTGCTGCAGTTGGTGGCCAAGGGACTGCTCACCGGCCACCGCGACGAGTTCGGCTCGTTGGACGGCTGGGGACGCGCCTCCTTCGTCGCCGACCAGATCCGCGACATGGTGCTCGAACGCACCGCCGCGCGGGCGCTCATCGAGCGGCTGACCAGCGCCGTGCCCGGCCGCGACGACGAGGTCGCCGTCACCGACCGCGGCTGGCAGCTCACGGTCTTCGAGGACCGCGAGCGGCACCGCCTCGACGGCGCGGTCCGCCGGCTGCGCAACGGCACCGCCACGAAGAAGGACCGCCCCTTCGACATCTTCAACGACGTGCAGGACCACCTCCTCGCCGTGGCCGCCGCCCACATCGACCGGGTGACGCTCGAGGCGTTCGTCGCCGGCATCGACGCCGCCACGGACCCGGCCGTGCGGGCGCTGCTCTCCCGGGTCTGCGACCTCTACGCGCTCAGCGTCGTCGAGGCCGACAAGGGCTGGCTGCTGGAACACGGTCGGCTCACGCCGGCCCGCGCCAAGGCGATCACCGCGGTGGTGAACGGTCTGCTGAAGGAGCTGCGCCCGCACATGCGGACGCTCGTGGACGGCTTCGCCATCCCGGACGCCTGGCTGCACTGCGCCGTCCTGCGCGAGGAACCCGACCGGCAGGAGACCATGGCCGTCCACGACGCCGCCACCACCTGACGCGCCCGCGCCGCCTACCGACTCATCGCGTGGCTGACGGCCCAGACGACGGCGAGGGAGGCCGCCCCGACCACCGCGGCCCACAGCGCACACCCCATCCCGTACGCGCGGTCGCCGACGAGTTTCCGTTCGGTCTCCGTGGGCTCCCGGCTCACGGCGAGGTAGCGACCGGTTCTCGGCAGCGTGAGCACGGCGACGCCGCCGTCGAGGATCGCCGGCCTGCCGATGACGTGCAGCGGAAGGCCCGGGGGCACGACCTGCTCGACCACCCACACGCGCTCCACGCGCCGCGCCGCGTCCGCCGGGACCAGCCCGCGGTCGATGGGGTCCTGGAGCCACCGGCCGTGGCGGCGAGGACTGGTGGTCTCCTCGCCGACGACGTCCGTACCGGCGTGGGACCGGCGTGCGCCACCGGCAGCCGCGTCTGCGCCCACACGGACAGCCGCGGATCGTCGATGGCCGCCTGGAGGAGCCGCGCCGACACCACGGCGGTGCCGGTGCTGTCGGCCACCCCGAACAGGTCCCCCGCGGACTGCTCCCACAGCACATTCGTGCTGGTGAGCGGCGGGTCGCCGGCGCTGTCGACCGTGTACACGGTGGTGCGGAACCACACCGCCTCGACGCCGGACAGCGGGGCGACCACCAGCCCGGCGGGCCCCGGCGCGGTCTCGCCGTACACGGCGAACCGTCGGGGCAGTCGGGCGTCCGGGCGCAGGGCGGCACACGGGGAGACCGGGTGCCGGCGGACCCACCGGTGCTGGCGGCCCTCCGACACGGCCAGGGCCAGCAGCACCGGCGCCAGCACCACCATGGCGTATCCGACGAATCCCAGGATCGCGACGACGACCGTCAGGAAGGTCACCCGGCCAGGGTAGACATCGACCACCACCGCCGTGTCGCGCCGGGGGTGGGGGCCAGCCCCCGGTACGACGACGGGGGCCAACCTCCTTATCGGGACGCCGTGCCGCTCTTGGCGTGAAGCCGGTGAGGGGCAGCCGTCCGGGCGGCCCTGGTTCCCGAGGAGTCGTCCATGATCCGTGGAGTCCGTACCGCGCTGTTCGCCTCGCTGGTCGCCTGCTGCCTCACGGTCAGCTCCGCGACGCCGTCGTCCGCCTCGGGAGCGGGTGCGGGGCCGGCCCGGCTGACCCTGCCGGCGCCGACCGGCCCGTACCCGGTGGGCACCGTCGAGCTGCATCTGGTCGACCGGTCCCGCGCCGATCCGTGGACGGCCACCCCGGTCGATCGCGAGCTGATGGTCAGCCTCTGGTACCCCGCCCGGGACGCGGACCGCTTCCCGCGTACGCCGCACATGTCGCCCGGCGCGGCGGCGCACTTCGGCAGCGCCGACGGCGCCGGTCCCGGCCTGTACGGCATTCCGCCGGGGTCGGTGGACTTCGCCGCCACCCGGACCAGCGGTCACCGGGCCGCGCCGGCGGCGCGGCACCGGCGGCCGTTCCCGGTGATCCTCTACTCGCCGGGCGCGGGCGATCCGCGGACCTGGGGAACCACGCTGGTGCAGGACCTGGCCAGTCGCGGGTACGTGGTGGTGACCATCGATCACACAGGCGACGCGTCCGAGGTGGAGTTCCCGGGTAGGTTCGCGGGCATGAGTGACGACACCTTCCGCTCGGTGGAGATCGAGCGCACCGGCCTGGGCACCTACACCGTGCGGAATCCCCGTGGTGGGTCGATCTCCATCGGCTCCGGCCAGAACGACACGTTCACGCCGGTGGAACTGCTGCTGGCCGCCATCGGCGGGTGCACCGCCGTCGACGTCGACCACATCACCAGCCGCCGCGCCGAGCCGGACCGATTCACCGTCGAGGTCACCGGCGAGAAGATCCGCGACGAGGCCGGCGGCAACCGGATGCGCGACCTCCGGGTGGAGTTCACCGTGACCTTCCCGGAGGGACCGGACGGCGACCGGGCGCGCGAGGCGCTGCCCCGGTCACTGCGTCAGTCGCACGACCGGCTCTGCACCGTGTCCCGCACCGTCCAGCTCGGCACGCCCGTCACGATCGTCGACGTCGCCGGGGCGGGCGCGGCCGAGGAGTGACCGAGCCGGCCCCGGGCCGGCCGTCCCGGTCGCCGGCCTCAGCGCCGGGCGCCACCCGGTCGGCCCCGGCCGGCCCCGGAGGACTGGCGACCGCCGCGCGCGGCGCGCACCACCGGGGCCGCGCCCGCCCCGGGGCGGAAGTCCCGCGCGACGCCGGCCACCATCTCGTCGGGATCGCGACCGAGCGCCCGACGGATGTCCGCCGGGATCAGCTCCGACCTCGCCATCGCCATCCGCACCTGCACCGCGCGATCGTCGAGCAGGAGTCGCAGGTCCGCCTCGTCCAGCTCGACGGCGAGCACCAGCGCGGCCCGGACGTCCGCCACCGGGTCCTGCGCGAGCGCGCGGCGCTGGTTCGCGGTGGTCCGCGGGTTACGGGCGATCCCCTTGCGCACGCGTGCGGTGCGGTCGGCCATCAGGGCCGTGATCGTGTCGGGGTCGTGGGTGTGCGTGGCGAGTCGTTCCCGTACCTCGGGTGAGACGTCGTCGACCAGCCGCGCGGCCAGCTCGGGCTCCAGCTCGCGGCGCTCCGCGAGGAGACCGCGCAGTTCCTTGTCGGGGGCGTCCGCCATCGCCCGGCGGACCGACTCGTCGCAGCCCGGGTTGCCGGCGACCGCCCAGCGGACCCAGCGGTCGGCGTCCTTCACGAGTCGCAGGAGGTTGCCCACCGAGGTCGAGGGGTTCCGCGCCACCGCCTCCCGGACGTGCCGGTCGTGGTCGCGGGCCAGCGGTCGCAGGGCCTGTGCCGGCGCGTCGGTACGGGTCGCGACCGCCTTGCGGACCGCGGCCGACGGGTCGGACGCCAGGTCGATGAGGGTCATCTGGGAGGTGGCGGGGTCCTGCGCGAGGGCGAGCCGCGCATCGACACCCGCCCCGGTCGCATCGCTCATGTCGTGGTGTCCGCCTACGTCCCGCTGCTCGCCCATGGGCGTCATCATGTCACGGCCGGGTTTTCGCTCCGCGCGCCCTGACCAGCGCTTCGACGACGCCGGTGCCGGTCAGTTCCGGTCGTCGGGCGGGCCGTCCGGGGTCCCGTCCGCGGCGGCGACCCGCACCAGGACGCCCGCGCTGCGGTTGTGCGTCTCGATCCAGGTGGTCAGCGCCGCCCGGCAGGCGAGGTCGACGTGCCGCAGACCGCCCAGGTCCAGGTGTACGGGCCGGCTGGTCGGCAGGGCGTTGAGCGCGGTGAGGATCGTGGGCAGTCGCAGGAAGGTGGCGTTGCCGGTGAGCGTGACGTCGATCGGGCCGGTCCCCCCGTCGGCCACCGCCACCCGTACGTGGGAGGTCTCCCAGGCGGTCTTGACGATGGCCAGGCCGAGGCCGACGAGCACCCCGACGAACAGGTCGGTCAGGAGGATCACGAGCGCGGTCGCGAGCAGCACCAGGGCCTCCCCCCGGTGCCCCCGCCACAGCTCCGGCATCGACCGCAACGGCAGCAGCTTCGTCCCGGCGTGGATGAGCACGGCGGCCAGCGCGGGCAACGGGATCAGCTCGATCAGGCCGGGTGCGGCGGCGGCGAACAGCAGCAGCCACACCCCGTGCAGGACGCGGGAGGCCTTGGTTCGCGCGCCGGCCCGCACGTTGGCGGAGCTGCGCACGATGACCGCGGTCATCGGCAGCGCGCCGAGCATTCCGCAGACCGCGTTGCCGGCGCCCTGCGCCACCAGTTCCTTGTCGAAGTCGGTACGCGGTCCGTGGTGGAGCCGGTCCACCGCCGCGGCGCTGAACAGGCTCTCCGCCGACGCGATCAGGGTGAACGTGGCGACGCTGGCCAGCACGCTCAGCTCGGTCAGCATGGTCCAGTGTCCGAGCGACGGCTGCACGGCCGGGAGCAACCCCTCCACCGTGATCGTCGCCACCGGCAGCCGCAGGACGCCGGCCGTCGCGGCGGCGACCATGACCGCGACCAGCGCCCCGGGTACCCTCCGCAGTCGGTCCGGCAGCCGGTCCCACGAGAGCATGACCAGGAGGGTGACCACGCCGACGGCCAGTGACGTCCGCACCGTGGTGGAGCCGAGGATGTCGCTCCAGAGCGCGGGCAGGCCGGTGAACTTCCCGACCCCGGACCGCGGCGCCTCCCGCCCGGACAGCACGTAGAGCTGGCCGACGACGAGCAGCAGGCCGATGCCGGCGAGCATGCCCTGCACCACGGCCACGGAGATGGCCCGGAACCAGCGGCCGAGTCGGAGGAACCCCAGGATCACCTGGATGAGGCCGGCGACCAGGACGACCGTGCCGAGGCCGCCGAGGCCGTGCCGGCTCACCGCGTCGGCCACCAGCACGGTCAGGCCGGCGGCGGGGCCGCTGACCTGCATGCTGCTGCCGGGCAGGCAGCCGACGACGAGACCGCCGACGATGCCGGTGACCAGGCCCAGTTCGGCAGGTACGCCGGAGGCGACAGCGATGCCGACGCAGAGCGGGAGCGCGACGAGGAAGACGACGACGGAGGCGGACAGGTCGGCGCCCATGGTGCGCCAGGACAGGGTCGGAGACGACATCGTTCACATCCGGAGAGAGTGGACGGGCAACTGGTGGTCCCCGGGAGGCAGGGCGGCGGAAACGGCGTTACCGGCGGACACGGACCGCCATTCGACCGCCCCCGGAGGAATAACATTGCGCCGATGATGAATACGCCGGAGGCGGCGCGACAGAGCGCCGGAAAGGAGATTTCCTCGCCTCCGTCAGGCGGGGGCCGGGCGGGTCGTCCACCCAGTCGACGATTCATGGTCCCATGCGGCTCACGCTCCTCCCGTCGTCACATCGGCGCTGGTGAGGGCCATTGCCGATGCGACGGCAGAGCGATCAGAAAACCGCTCTCGACCTTTCCACGACGCCCCTCCGGCAACCACGGACAATATATCGAGATAAATATTATTCGCACAGCACGCAACCGCTCGAATCACCATTCAGGACTCGACCCGAGCGCGTCGGACCCGAGGGGAACGCGTCACGTCGCCGGGTCGGGAGCTACCGGGGCACGGCCCGGAACCACTCGTCCCGGACGGCCGGGTCGGGTCCACGCCGGGGCAACGTCGGCGGCTCCGCACCGGTGACCGGCGCGTAGTGGTCGAAGGCGGTGGTCAGGACCGCCTCGCCACCGGTGAGGTCGGGAAGGGCCGCCACGACCTGCGGCACCCGCGCCGTCGGCAGGGTGCCGCTCACCTCGAGGTACCCGCCGGCGACGGCGGTGTCGTGGACGATCGCGCCGAGCCGACCGAGCAGCGCCAGCACCGTCTCCACCGCCTGCTGCGGAAGGTCGACGTCGAAGCGCTCGATCGGCTGGCACACCCGGGTGCCGGCCCGGCGCAGCGCCGCGGCGACCACCACCGGGGCGAGGTTGCGGAAGTCCGCCGCCACCGTCGAGATGGACTTGTCGAACTTCTGGTGCGGCCGGCTCTGCCGCGGCCAGTACCGGGACGCCGTCATGGTGACCGTGCAGTCGGTGACCGGCCAGCCGTGCCGGCCCTGCCGCAGCCCGGCCCGCACGCCCTCCTCCGTGGCGGCGACGAACGCCGGCGGGAGCCGGCCGGGCTCGACCCCCGGGCGGAACCCGACGCCGTGCCCCACCGGCGCGGCGTCGATGCGCAACCCCAGGCCGGCCAGGTACGGGTTGCCCCGCTCCTGCACCCGCTCCTCGGCGGCGCCGGTGCCGACGACCCGTTCGATGCAGGCGGTGAGCGTGCCGGAGAACCGCACCCGGACGCCGTACCGGTCCGCCATGAGCGCGGCCAGCACCTCCTTCTGGACCTCGCCGTGCAGGCGGATCACCGCCTCCGCCTGCTGCTCGTCGAGCCGCAGGTCCACCAGCGGGTCCTCGTCGGCCAGCTCGGCCAGGCCGGCGAACATCGCCAGGCGCTGGTCCGGGTCGACGGGCTCGACGACCGCCTGCCGGGTCGGTGGCGGGAACCGGTAGGCGTGCCGCCGCGGCGGGTCCCCGATGTGCTGGCCGATCCGGGCCGACAGGCCGCGCACCGCGGCGATCTGCCCGGCGGACACCGAGGGGCGCACCAGGACGCCGTCGGGCTCGGTGACGGCGATCTGGGTGACCGTCTGGGGTGGCGCCCCGGCGAGCCGTACCCGGTCCCGGACCCGGAGCTGCCCGGACCACAACCGCAGCCACGTCCGCCGGCCCTGGCCGTCCCGGTCGACGGCGAAGACCGTGCCCGCCGGCGGGCCGTCCCGCTGCTCGTCGCGCGGCAGCAGGTCGGCCACGAGGCGGCACAACTGCCGTACCCCGGCTCCGGTGATCGCCGAGCCGCACGCCAACGGGCTGAGCCCGCCGCGGCGCACCGCGTTCCGGATCGCGCGCCGGACGTCGCGGACGCGTACCGGCTCGTCCGTCAGCCAGCGGGCCGCCACCGCGTCGTCGACCTCCGCCACGGCCGCCACCACCGGTTCGGCGTCGAGGCCCACGGCCCGCACCCGGGCGTCGCGCGTGCCCTGGCCGGCGACCGTGGTGAGCGCGACCGGGCACGCGCCGAGCCGCTGGCGCACCTGGGCCGTCACCCGGTCGACGTCGGCGCCGCGACGGTCCACCTTGTTGAGGAAGAACACCGTCGGCACGCCGATGCGCCGCAGCGCCCGCCAGATGGCGACGGTCTGCGGCTGGACCCCCTCCACGCTCGACACCACGAGCACGGCGGCGTCCAGGACGGCGAGCGAACGCTCGACCTCCGCGATGAAGTCCGGGTGACCGGGGGTGTCCACCAGGTTGACGCTCAGGTCACCGATCGCGATCGACGTGACCGCCGCCCGGATGGTGATGCCGCGTCGGCGCTCCAACTCCATCGAGTCGGTCCGTGTCGTGCCGGCGTCGACACTGCCCGGGCGGGAGACCGCGCCGGCCTCGTAGAGCAGGCGTTCGGTCAGGCTGGTCTTTCCGGCGTCAACATGGGCGACGATTCCGAGGTTCAACAAGGCCAAGGCAGAACTCCACGGTAGGACGGTCCAGGGTCCGGAGCGTGGAATCTGCTCGCATCGTCACTCCTCGTCGTCGTGGTGGCCGGTGCCCGCCGGGTGCGGCGGGGAGGGAGCCGTCGGCAGGCTCGCACGCCCGAGGCGACCGCCACAACCGAATTCGCCGTCAGGCCGATTCCAGCTCCCGATCACCGGCCGGCGAAGGACCGCCGGCCCGGCCGGCCCGGTTGTCGACGATGTCGTCTTACCGGCGCCGTTCGGACCGACCAGGCCGAAGCACGAACCCCCGCGGCCCCACGAGATCGACGTGGTCGACAGCACGGCGATCGCGGGGATCGGCGCCGACCAATAGAATCCGGCGGGTGGGTGCCCCGGGGGGCACATCCGTGCACCACGATCGAGTGGAGGAACTGATGACCGTTCGACGACTGCTGTCGCGCACGATGGCGGCCTGCCTCGCGGCGACGACGCTGACGGCCCTGGCGCCGGCCGGGACGGCGCAGGCGGCGTGCACGACGAGCAGCTTCACCGTCGTCTGGGACTACGCGGGCATGTACACCGAGCCCAACGAGTCCACGTTGTACGGCACCCGCCGCTACGGCCAGGTCGTCACCGGCCCTACCGGCAACACCGCCAACGGCTGGACGCTCACCTACGACTACTGGAACGGCCTGGCGCTGTGGGCGTACATGAAGGATGGCGCGTTGCAGTACCGCGGCTGCGCCTGAGCGGCGGCCGGTCAGCAGCCGAACCGCCTGCTGGACAGGGCGACGTCGGCGACGCTGGTCATCGTGGCGGCGTCATCAGCTCGAACCTGGCCAGCCACGAGTCGCACCGGTCTTCGAGCCTGCTGATGCCGACGGCGGACACCCCGGCAGCGTCCAGGCCGCCCGCACCGCCGATCACCCGGCCCAGCCGGACCGCATCCGGGCAGCGCTGCCGGTGGCGGCGTTCAGGGGCGGCCCAGCGCACCGACAACTCCTCGTCGGGGTGTGCCGCCGGGTCCTCCGGTGCCGTCCCGGCGGCCGCGACGAGGTCCACCACCTCGGAGGCGAAGCCGGCCAGTTCCGCGCCGAGCCCGACCGGATTGGATTGACGGGCCCACCGAGTTGGTCCTACGGTCGCTCCGATGCGCCCCGGAGAGATCGTCGTAACTGTCGAGCAGGTTCGCGCTCTGGTCGACGAGCAGTTCCCCGGATGGTCGCGCCTGCCGATCGACGCGCAGCCGCTGACCGGCACCGACAACGCGTTGTTTCGGCTCGGCGATTCCCTGACCGCACGGCTGCCCCGGGCACCGTGGGCGGTCGACCAGGTGACGACCGACACGACCTGGTTGCCGAAGCTGGCGCCGCACCTGCCGGTGCCGGTGCCCGTCCCGGTCGCGGTCGGCCGGCCCGCCGGGGACTACCCGTGGCCGTGGACGGTCGTCCCGTGGCTGGACGGGCACAACCCGGAGAACGGGCAGGACCTCGTGGACCTCGCCGTCGACCTCGCCGGCTTCGTCCGCGCGATGATCGCGATCGACCCGATGGGCGGGCCGGTCAAGGAGGGGATCCAACGCGGTGTGCCGTTGGCGCAACGGAACGAACTCACCCGTCGATCGATCGCGGAGCTGGGTGATCGGATCGACGGGCGCGCGGTGACCGCGGCCTGGGACGAGGCGATGGCGGTCGACGAGTGGCCCGGTCCGCCGGTGTGGCTGCACGGTGACCTCCTGGCGGGCAACCTGCTGGTCAACCGGGGCAGGCTCACCGGGGTGATCGACTTCGGTGGTCTCGGCCTCGGCGATCCGGCGGTCGAGGTCCGGCCGGGCTGGAGCCTGTTCGACGCCCGCGCGCGGGCCGCCTACCGGGAGGCGCTCGGCTTCGACGAGGCGACCTGGGTTCGCGGGTGGGCCTGGATGCTGTCCGGCTCGCTCTACTGGCTGGCCGACCTGTGGGACTCGACAAGCCCGGCCGACCGCGAGGACACGATTCGCCACCTCGACCACATCGTGCGGCACCGCCACGACTGATCCGCGGTCCCCCGGACGGCTCCGCGGCTGGCGGACGCCGCGTTGCGCTACCGCGGCTGCGCCGGAGCGGCGTCCGGCCGCGTCCCCGACCGCTGTGGGCGGAACGCCCGGCCGGTGAGCACCGGCCGGGCGTTCCGCCAACGGGGTTTCCGGTCAGCAGCCGAGCCGCTTGCTGGACAGCGCGACGTCGTCGATCCAGAGGTCGAACTCGCCCGGCGTGGTGCCGCCCTGGTAGAGCTGCCAGCCGATCTTGACGGTGTCGACCGTCGGCAGGACGAAGGGCACGTCGTTGCCGCCGTGTTCGGTCGTGGACGCGGTCAGCTCCGGGTTCGCCACGCCGTCGATCCACACCGCGACCCGGTTGTCCGTCGCGTCCAGCCGCCACTCGACGCACTGCCAGGTGTCCTCGGTGACCGGGGCGGACTCCCGCCAGTTGGTCCAGTCGCCGGTCGGGCCGCCGTCCGCGCCGATCCCCCAGAAGGTGCCGGGGACCGTGGGCGCGTACTGGCCGCCGACCGGGCGGACGACCTCCGCGCTGCCGGCGCCGGTCGCCTCCACCAGCGTGAAGTGCGCCCAGTCCGGGGCGGTGGGGAACGCGTCGACGCGCAGCCGCATCCGGCCGTAGAGGCGGTTATCCGGCGCGGCGATGTCGTCGACGCGCAGGAAGGCACGCCCGTTGTCGACCGTGTGGACGTGCAGCACCTGGTTGCCCCGACGGGACCGCTCGACGGTGAGCGTGCCGTGGCGGGTGTCGACGCCCCACTTCAGCGTACGGGGCCCGCCCGGGGGCAGGCGCTCGAAGTCCTCGCAGAAGAACAGGCCGCGGGGGCACGAATGCGGGGTGGCGGTCGACGCGCCGGCGGGCCCGCTGCCGGCGACGGTGCCGAGCGTCAGGGCGGCGGCGAACACCGCGAGGAACCTACGCATGATCATCCTCCACGTGTCGTCGGTCAGGGGCTGGTGCAGGAGAGGCCACCGGGGGCGGCGTTGCTGCTGCCGTTGACCAGGAATCCGAAGGTGGTCGAGGCGTTCGCGCCGAGGGAACCGTTGTAGTCGGCGTTGCGGACGCCGACCGTGCCGCTGGTGCCGGTGTTGACGCCGTTCCAGACGTTGGCGATGGTCTGCCCGCCGGCCAGCGTCAGCCGCACGGTCCAGCCGGTGAGCGTGGTGGAGCCGTTGTTGGTCACGGTGACCTCGCCCTGGAAGCCACCGCTCCAGCTGTTGACCATGCGGTACGTCGCGGTGCACGCCCCGGGCTGCCCGGTGGCGGGCGGCGTGGTCGGCGGGGTGGTGGTCGGCGGCACGGTGGTCGGCGGGGTCGTGGTCGGCGGCGCGGTGGTCGGCGGCGCGGTCGTGCCCGGCACCGTGGTGGAGGCGGCGTTGAGAGCGTCGCGCACGGCGCCGTACGCCGCCTTGGGGTTGCTGTTGCGGTCGAACAGCAGCGGGTTCTCGTTGCCACGCCAGGAGTCGCTGTCCCGGATGCCCCACGTCGTGATGCCGACGCAGCGGGGCACGTTCATGCAGGCCTGGGTGAGACCCTGGTACTGGCTGGTCGAGGCGTTGGTGACGTCGGCCTCGGTCAGCGCCACGTCGACGCCGAGGCCGGCGAAGCTGGACAGCGTGGTCTGGAAGGTGGACGGCAGCGAACTGCCACCGGTGAAGTGGGTCTGCAGACCGACGCAGTCGACCGGGACGCCCCGGGCCTTGAAGTCCTTGATCATGTTGTAGACGCCCTGCGTCTTGGCGTACGTCCAGTTCTCGATGTTGTAGTCGTTGTAGCAGAGCTTGACCGACGGGTCGGCGGCGCGCGCGGTCCGGAACGCCACCTCGATCCAGTCGTTGCCGGTGGACTGCAGGTTCGACGACCGCCGGCTGCCGTTCTCGGCGAACGCCTCGTTCACCACGTCCCAGTAGGCCAGTTTGCCCCGGTAGTGGGCCATCACGCCGTTGATGTGGTCGATCATCGCCTGCCGCAGGGCGCTGCCGCTGAGACTTCCCCAGAACCTCGGCTGCTGGGCGTGCCAGGCCAGCGTGTGACCCCGGACCCGCATGCCGTGCTGGGTGGCCCAGTTGTAGATCGCGTCACCGGCCCGGAAGTCGAACTGGCCCGGGTTGGGCTCGGTCGCGTCGGGCTTCATCTCGTTGACGGCCGTCATCATGTCGAACTCGCGGTTCGCGATGGTCAGGAAGCCCTGGTCGGTGAGCCGGTCACCGCCCATCGCGGCGCCGAAGTACCGTCCGCTGCGCTCGGCCGCGGCCTTCAGGGTGGTTCCGGGCGGGCCGCTGAGATCGGCGCGGGCGAAGGTGGCCACGGCCATCGAGGACACCGTGACCGCCAGGGCGCAGGCGCCGCCCAGGAGCAGCCGGACGGCGCTCCTGCTCCGGCGGCGCGGTCGATCGGGTACGTCGTTCATCTGTGCCTACTCCTCGGTGTGCGGTCTGGTCCGTTGCCGCGCACGGCACGGGATCCGGCCGGTCGACGGTCGGCGTACCGCGCTCGCGGTGGGACCAGCACGCGGCAGGTGACGCCGTCGTGGCGTCCACCCGGCCGCGTCCGAATCGGTGACCACCGGCCGGCTACCCGGTCCGCCGGTGGATGGCGAACACTCCGCGTCGTGCGCCCGGTCGGAGTGACGCTGCCCTGCCGCGATGCTATATCGAATCAATTCGATACGCGACAGGCCCGCGTCCCCGACGGGGTGAGCCGGCAGCCGTGGCCACCGGCCGACGCTCGCGCCGGCTAGGCTCGTCGACGTGGTGGGCCGCCTTCCCGGGACCGGCCGGTGAGCCCGTTCCGGCTGCTCACCGACCTGGTGAGCCACTACGGCTACCCGGGGCTCGCCCTGCTCGTCGGTGTCGAGGGCTTCGGCGTCCCGGCGCCGGGCCAGGCCGCGATCGTCCTCGCCGCCGGGTACGCGTCCCACGGCCGGCTGAGCGTCGTCGCCGTGGCGGCCACCGCGTTCCTGGCGGCGGTGGCCGGGGACAGCATCGGCTACCTGATCGGCCGTTACGGCGGCCGCCGGCTCGTCCTGCGCCACGGCCGCCGCCTGCGTCTGGACCCGGACCGGTTCGCCCGCCTGGAGGCCGTGATGAGCCGCCACGGCCCGAAGCTCGTCGCCGCCGCCCGCTTCGTCGACGGTCTGCGGCAGTTCAACGGGGTCGTCGCCGGCACCACCGGCATGCCGTGGCGGCGCTTCGTGGCCTACAACGCGCTCGGCGCCGCCGCCTGGGTGGGACTGTGGACCACGGCCGGCTACCTGACCGGCGACCACATGCGGGCCGTGCTCGTGGACCTGCACCGGTTCGGGTGGTACCTGATCGCCGGCGTGGTCGTTCTCACGCTCGCCTACGTCGGCTGGCGACTGGCCCGCCGGTGACGCCTTGCTCACGGACAGCGCCGCCGGTAGCGTCCCCGCAACACATCCGATGTGTGAACGACCGAGGGGTTGCCATGCCGTTCCTGACCACGAAAGCGCGGACCCGCCCCGACACCCCCGTCGCCGCGGCGCCGCGTTGACCGCCGGCACGGCTCCCGACCCGCCCGGCCCGCTCGCCGGACCGCCGCCGAGCGGCATGACCCTCTGGTACGACAAGCCCGCCACCGACTGGGAGTCGCAGTCACTGCCCATCGGCAACGGCGCCCTCGGCGCCTCGGTCTTCGGCGGGGTCCGGGCCGAACGGCTCCAGTTCAACGAGAAGTCGCTGTGGACCGGCGGCCCCGGCTCCCCCGGCTACGACTTCGGTGACTGGACCACGCCGCGCCCCGGCGCGATCGACGAGGTCCGGCAGCGGATCGACGCCGACACGCGGGTCGACCCGTCCTGGGTGGCCGGCAGGCTGGGACAGCCGAGGAGCGGGTTCGGCTGCTATCAGCCCTTCGGCGACGTGCGGCTGTCCTTCCCGGACGCGCCGGCCGACCACACCGACTACCGCCGGCAGCTCGACATCTCCGACGCCACGGCCGGCGTCGCGTACACCGCCGCCGGGGTCCGCCACACCCGCGAGTACTTCGCCTCCGCCCCCGACAACGTGCTGGTCGCCCGGCTCACCGCCGACCGGCCGGGCGGCATCGGGTGCACCGTGTCCGTCACCACCGCGTCCAACCGGTCACGGCGCCTCTCCGCCGCGTACGGGCGGATCACGTTCCGCGGACGCCTCGACGACAACGGGCTGCGCTTCGAGGCGCAGGTGCAGGTGGTCCACACCGGCGGCACCCGGGTCGACAACGACGACGGCACGGTCACCGTCGAGGGCGCGGACGCCGTCACGCTGATCCTGGCCGCCGGCACCGACTACGCCGACGACCATCCGACGTACCGGGGAGACGACCCGCACGCGGCGGTGACCGCGCGGGTCGACGCGGCGGCGGCCACGCCGTACCCGGCGTTGCGGGCCGCCCACGTCCGCGACCACCGGAAGCTGTTCCGGCGGCTCACGCTCGACATCGGCCAGCGGATGCCGGCCGTCCCCACCGATCAGCTCCTGCTCAGCTACCGGCGGGGGCGGGCGGACCGGGCCGCCCGCACGGCCCTGGAGGTGCTCTTCTTCCAGTACGGTCGCTACCTGCTCATCGCGTCCTCCCGGGCCGGCTCGCTGCCGGCGAACCTGCAGGGCGTCTGGAACGACTCGACCAGCCCGCCCTGGTCGGCGGACTACCACACCAACATCAACTTCCAGATGAACTACTGGCCCGCCGAGACGACGAACCTCGCCGAGACGACCCTGCCGTTCTTCGACCACGTCGACGCCATGGTCGCGCCCGGCCGGATCAGCGCCAGGAAGATCTACGACAACCGCGGCTGGGTGGTGCACAACGAGACGAACCCGTTCGGCTTCACCGGCGTGCACGACCACCCCACCTCGTTCTGGATGCCGGAGGCCGGGGCGTGGCTGGCGCAGCACTACCACGAGCACTACCGCTTCACCCGGGACGAGACGTTCCTGCGCGAGCGGGCGTACCCGCTGATGAAGGAGCTGGCCCGGTTCTGGCTCGACGAGCTGGTCGTCGACCCGCGCGACGGCAGGCTGGTGGTGAGCCCCAGCTTCTCCCCGGAGCACGGCGACTTCTCGGCCGGCGCGTCGATGTCCCAGCAGATCGTGTGGGACCTGCTGACCAACGTGTCAGAGGCCGCCGCGACGGTGGGCGAGCCGGACGCCGCGTTCCGCGACCGGATCGCCGAGACGCTGGCCAGGCTCGACCCGGGCCTCCGGGTCGGCTCGTGGGGGCAGTTGCGGGAATGGAAGGACGACTGGGACGACGAGGGCGACACGCACCGGCACGTGTCGCACCTGTTCGGCCTCTTTCCCGGCCGGCAGATCTGCCCGCTGACCACGCCCGGGTACGCCAGGGCGGCGGACGTCTCGCTGACCGCGCGGGGTGCCGGCGGCACCGGCTGGAGCAAGGCCTGGAAGATCAACTTCTGGGCCCGGCTGCGGCACGGCAACCACTCCCACCGGATACTCTCCGAGCTGCTCAGGTCGAGCACGCTCGACAACCTGTGGGACAACCACCCGCCGTTCCAGATCGACGGCAACTTCGGCGCCACCGCGGGGGTGGCGGAGATGCTGCTGCAGAGCCACCGCGGCGTCGTCGACGTGCTGCCCGCGCTCCCCGACGACTGGGCCGACGGCTCGGTCCGCGGCCTGCGCGCCCGCGGCGACGTCACGGTCGACGCCGAGTGGCGCGGGCGCACCGCGACCCGCATCACCCTGACCGCCGGCAGCGGCGGACCGCTGCGGGTCCGCAGCACCTTGTTCGACGGCCGGTTCCAGGTCACCGACCGCGCCACCCGCCGCCCGGTCGACGTCACCCGGGACGGGTCGGAGATCCGGTTCACCGCGACCGCCGGACACCGGTACGTGGCCGAGTCGCTCGCGCGGGTGACGACGGGGTGACCGGCCCGGGCCGCTACCGCCGGCCGTTCGACCGCCAGCCGGCCGGCCACCCTCGCGGACCGGCGGCGTGACGTCTTTCGACATCGGCTATTGACGTCGCCGTAACAGCGGCCTAGCGTCTGTCGAACCGCTTCGTCGAAGCGCTTCGACGATCATTCGAACGGCGGTGCCACGCCCGGCCGGAGGAGGTGCGCGATGGCCACCATGCACGACGTCGCCCGCCTGGCCCAGGTCTCGGTCAGCACCGTGTCCTACGTGCTCACCGGCACCCGGCCGATCTCCCCGGCCACCCGGGCCAAGGTGCGCGCCGCCATGACCGAGCTGGACTACCAGCCCAACGCCATGGCCCGCGGCCTGGCCAGCCGACGTAGTCGGATCCTGGGCCTGCTGCTGCCGATGGACGAGCGCGGCCTCGGCGCGACCGAGACGGCGTTCGTCACCGGGGCGGCCGCGGCGGCCAGCGCCGTCGGCTACCACCTGGTCCTGTCGCCCGTCGGGGGTGACGGCGACCTCGACGACCTGCGCCGGCTGGCCAGCCAGCGGATGTTCGACGGCGTCGTGCTGATGGAGGTGAAGCTCGCCGACGAGCGGGTCGCCGCGCTCCAGGAGGCCGGTGTGCCGCTGGTGCTCATCGGGCGCACCGGGGACACCGACGGCCTCTCCTACGTCGACATCGACTTCGGGCAGACCGTGCGGGAGGCGGTGGCGCACCTGGTCGGGCTGGGGCACCGGCAGATCGTCTACGTCAACCACTCGGCGCAGACCCTGACCCGCGGTTACGGCCCGGCGCTGCGTACCCGGGACGCCTTTGTCACGGCCATGACCGGCCACGGCCTGGAACCGGTCATGATCCCGGCCGAGGACAGCGCCGCCGGCGGCCGGGCGGCGCTGTCCGCCGCCCTGGCGCGGGCGCCGGGCCTGACGGCCGTGCTGGCCATGAACGAGACGGCGATCTTCGGCATCCTCGGCGAGCTGACCGCGCGGGGGCTGTCCGTGCCCGACGACGTCTCGGTCGTCTCGATGGTCACCTCGCCACAGGTAGCCGAGCTGGCCACCCCGGCGCTGACCGCGATGACGTCGCCCGGATCGGCGATGGGCCGGATCGCGATCGAGGCGCTGGTGCGTCACCTGGACGGGGGCGGCGACGAGCGCCACCAGCAACTGCTGCCGTGCGCGCTGGAGATCCGGGGCTCGACCGCAGCCCCACGAAGCCGCCAACTCATGGGGGCTGACCAGTAGAAACGGCCCGTCGCCGCGCGGCAACGCGACGACGGACCCAGTGAAGTACCGGCTCGATACTCAACGAGGAGGATAGCAATGCAGCGATTCCGCCGGATCGTCGCGGCGCTCGCCCTGGCGGCGACCGCGACGACCACCGTGGCCGCGTGCGGGGGCGACGACAGCGGTGACGACAGCGGGGCCAAGACCCTCAAGCTCTGGCACTACGAGGGCGAGAACAGCGCGATGGGGGTCGGCTGGGACCGGGCCATCGAGATCTTCAAGACCGAGCACCCGGGCGTGGAGGTGCGCTTCGAGCGCAAGGCGTTCGAGCAGATCCAGCAGAACGCCGGCATGATCATCAACTCGTCCGAAGGCCCGGACATCATGGAGTACAACAAGGGCAACGCGACGGCCGGGCTGCTGTCCTCCCAGGGCCTGCTCACCGACCTCAGCGACGAGGCGGAGAAGCGCGGCTGGGCCGGCAAGCTCAGCCCCAGCCTCCAGACCACCGCCCGCTACACCGACAAGGGTGTGATGGGGTCGGGCAACTGGTTCGGCGTGCCGAACTACGGCGAGTACGTCACGGTCTATTACAACAAGGACCTGTTCGACCGCAACGGCGTCCGGGTGCCCACCACCATGGCCGAGATGACGTCCGCGATGGACACCTTCGTCAGCAAGAAGATCACCCCGCTGGGCATGGCCGGCGCCGAGTACCCGGCCGGGCAGCTCTTCTACCAGCTCGCGCTGTCGAAGGCCGACCGGGCGTTCGTCGACGACTACCAGCTCTACAAGAACCCCGTCGACTTCAAGGCCGACCCGCTGAAGTACGGCGCGGACACCTTCGCCGACTGGGTGCGGAAGGGCTACGTGGCCAAGAACTCGGCGAGCCTCAAGGCCGAGGACATGGGCACCGCGTTCATCGCCGGCAAGACGCCGATGATCGTCTCGGGGAGCTGGTGGTACGGCCGCTTCAAGGCCGAGATGAAGGCCAACTGGGACACCTTCCTGTTCCCGGGCAACAGGCTGAACGCCGGCTCGTCCGGCAATCTCTGGGTCGTCCCGACGAACAGCAAGGCCAAGAGCCTGGCGTACGACTTCATCGACATCACCCTGCGTCCGGAGATCCAGGACCTGATCGGCAACCACGGTGGTGTCCCGGTGGCCGGTGACCCCGCCAGGATCACCGACCCGAAGGACCGCAAGCTGATCGAGGACTTCAACACGGTCAGCAAGCAGGACGGTCTGGCCTTCTACCCGGACTGGCCGGTGCCCGGCTACTACGACGTGCTGGTCGGCGGGTTCCAGGGACTGATCAACGGGTCCAAGTCCCCCGACCAGGTGCTCGACACGATCGCCAAGCCGTACGCCGACGGCGTCAAGGAGATCACCGGCAAGTGACACGGCGAGCGGCGGGCGCGACCGGCACGACCGGTGCGCCCGGCCGCCCCGCCGGGAAGGATCCGCCATGGCAGTCTCCGACACCGACACCGACACCGACACCGACACCGACACCGACACCGACACCGACACCGCCGCCGCGCCGTCCGCGGCGACCCCCGCCCCCGCTCCCCCGTCCCGCCGCCGACAGCGGGGCCGCGACGCGGCGTACTGGCTCTACCTGCTCCCCGGGGCGGCGCTGTTCGTCCTGGTCATCGGCGCGCCGCTGGTCGGCACCGGCTACCTGTCGCTGACCCGGTGGTCGGGCATCGGTGACCCTACGTTCGTCGGGTTGGACAACTACCGGCGGTTGCTGGACGACGAGGTGTTCTGGGCGTCGTTCCGCAACACCGTGGCGATGATCGTCGCGATGGTGGTGGTGCCGACAGTGCTCGGGCTGCTGCTCGCCTCGGTGCTCTTCGACGTCATCGGGCGTCGGTTCAAGCCGCGTACGGCGGCGGCGTTGCGGGCCGCGTTCTACCTGCCGCAGGTGCTGCCCGTGGTGGTCGCCGGCATCGTCTGGGGCTGGATCCTGCGCCCCGACGGCGCGTTCAACAGCCTGCTCGACGCGGTCGGGCTCGGGGCGCTGCGCCACGACTGGCTGGGCGACCCGGACACCGCGCTGCCGGTGGTGATGGCGGTGATGATCTGGGTGCAGATCGGCTACCCGGTGGTCGTGTTCATGGCGGCGTTGCAGCGGGTCGACCCGGAGCTGTACGAGGCGGCCGAGGTCGACGGGGCGAACTGGCTGCGCCGGTTCCGGGCGATCACGCTGCCGCAGATCCGGCCGGAGACGTTCGTGGTGGCGCTGACCTGCACCATCGCCGCGTTGAAGGTGTTCGGGCCGATCTTCGCGCTGACCCGGGGCGGCCCGGAGAACGCCACAAACGTGCCGTCGTACTTCGCGTACTACACGTTCTTCAAGAAGCTCCAGGTCGGGTACGGCTCCGCGATCTCCACCGTGCTCACCGTGATCATCGTCGTGGTGGCCGTGGTCTTCATCGGGGTGCAGGCCCGCAGCGAGCGCCGGGACCGGGGGATCTGACATGGCCATCACGATCACCGGTGCCCCGCCGCGCCGGCCGGTGCGCGACCGGCACCACCGGGGCGTCAGCCGGTGGGTGGTGCTCGCCGGCGTCACCATCGGCGCGCTCATCATGCTGGTGCCGTTCGCGTTCATGCTGCTCAACGCGTTCAAGTCGCCCGGTGACTACTCGTCGGGCGGCCCGCTGAGCTGGCCGACCGAGTTCTACACCAGGGGTCTGCGGACGTACTGGTCCGCTGTGAACTTCCCGCTCAAGCTGTGGAACTCGGCGCTGATCGCCGGGTCCGTGGCGGTGCTCGGCGTGGTCGTGTCGCTGCTCAACGCGTACGCCCTGGGCATCGGCCGGGTCCGCGGCCGGCTCTGGATCGTCGGGGTGTTCCTGCTGGCCAACATGCTGCCGCAGGAGGCGCTGATCTACCCGCTGTACTACGTGGCCAAGGAGATCGGCCTCTACAACACCCGACTGTCGGTGATCATCATCTTCACCGTCATCCAGAGCGCGTTCGGCACCTACCTGCTCGCCTCGGTGCTGGGTACGTTCCCGCGCTCCCTGCTGGAGGCCGCGGCGCTGGACGGCGCCGGCAAGTGGACGGTGCTGTGGCGGGTGGTCTTCCCCAACCTGCGGCCGACCCTCGCCGTCCTGCTCATCTTCTTCTTCATCTGGACCTGGAACGAGTTCCTCATCCCGCTGGTCATGCTGATCGACAACCAGACGCAGACCATCCCGGTCGCGCTCGCGTCGTTGCAGGGCGACCGCCTGATGGACGCCCCGACGACGAACGCCGGCGCGTTGCTCAGCCTGGTGCCGGCCATCCTCTTCTTCCTCATCTTCCAGCGCACTCTGGCGCGCGGCATCACGGCAGGAGCCGAGAAGTGAAGTTCACCGACGGGTACTGGCAACTGCGCCCGGGAGTCAGCGTGCTGCGCCCCGGCACGGTGGAATCGGTCGAGATGGACGAGCGCGGCTTCACCGTCTTCGCGCCGGCCGGTCAGATCAACGGCCGTGGCGACACGCTCAACCGGCCGGTCGTCACCGTCCGCTTCTTCTCCCCCGCGCCCGGCGTGGTCGGGGTGACCATCGGCCACCACAGCGGCGGGCTGCCCCGCGAACCCCACTTCGGGCTGCGCACCGACGACACCCACCCGGTCACCGTCGACATCACCGGGATCAGCGCGTCGCTGACCACCGGCGAGCTGACCGTCCGGGTCGCGCTCGTCGACGGGTGGCGGGTCGAGTTCCGGCACGGCGACCGGCTGGTCACGGCGTCCACCGGGCGCAGCGTCGGGATCGTCACCGACGGCGAGGGCCGCCGGTACGTGCACGAGCGGCTCGCGCTCGGCGTCGGCGAGACGGTGTACGGGCTGGGCGAGCGGTTCGGCCCGTTCGTGAAGAACGGCCAGACGGTCGACGTGTGGAACGCCGACGGCGGCACCGCCAGCGAGCAGGCGTACAAGAACGTGCCGTTCTACCTCAGCAGCGCCGGCTACGGGGTGTTCGTGGACCACCCGGAGCACGTGTCGTTCGAGGTCGGCTCCGAGGTCGTCGCGCAGACCCAGTTCAGCGTCGAGGGCCAGTCGCTGACCTACCACGTCGTCGACGGGCCCACCCCGAAGGACGTGCTGCGCCGCTACACGGCGCTGACCGGCCGACCGGCCCGGGTGCCCGCCTGGTCGTACGGGCTGTGGCTGTCCACGTCGTTCACCACGTCGTACGACGAGAAGACGGTGACCGAGTTCGTCGACGGGATGGCCGAGCGGAACCTGCCGCTGTCGGTGTTCCACTTCGACTGCTTCTGGATGCGCCAGTTCCACTGGGTCGACTTCGTCTGGGACCCGGCGACCTTCCCCGACCCCGAGGGCATGCTGCGCCGGCTGCACGAGCGCGGGCTGAAGGTGTGCGTGTGGATCAACCCGTACATCGCGCAGCGCTCGTACCTGTTCGAGGAGGGCCGCCGGGCCGGCTACCTGGTGCGCAACCCGGACGGCTCGGTGTGGCAGTGGGACAAGTGGCAGGCCGGCATGGCGCTCGTCGACTTCACCGACCCGGACGCGGTGGCCTGGTTCACCGGCAAGCTCAAGGCGCTGCTGGACATGGGCGTCGACTGCTTCAAGACCGACTTCGGTGAGCGCATCCCGACCGACGTGGTGTGGCACGACGGGTCGGACCCGCAACGCATGCACAACTACTACTCGTACCTCTACAACAAGGCGGTCTTCGAGCTGCTGGAGGCCGAGCGGGGCGAGGGCGAGGCGGTGCTGTTCGCCCGCTCGGCCACCGCCGGCGGCCAGCAGTTCCCGGTGCACTGGGGCGGCGACTGCGAGTCGACGTTCGTCGCGATGGCCGAGTCGCTGCGCGGCGGGCTGTCCCTGGCGTCGTCCGGCTTCGGCTACTGGAGCCACGACATCGGCGGCTTCGAGGGCACCCCCGACCCGGCGGTGTTCAAGCGTTGGATCGCGTTCGGCCTGCTCTCCTCGCACTCGCGGCTGCACGGCTCCGGCTCGTACCGGGTGCCGTGGGCGTACGACGAGGAGGCCGTGGACGTGCTGCGGCACTTCACCCGGCTCAAGCTCCGGCTGATGCCGTACCTGGCGGCGACCGCCGAGGAGGCGCACCGCGACGGCATTCCGATGATGCGCCCGATGGTCGTGGAGTTCCCGGACGATCCGGCCGTGGCGCACCTCGACCGGCAGTACATGCTCGGCTCCGACATCCTGGTCGCGCCGGTGCTCAGCGCCGACGGGCAGGTCACCTTCTACGTGCCCGCCGGCACCTGGACCCACCTGGTCAGCGGCGCGCAGCTCACCGGGCCGGCCTGGGTGACCGAGAAACACGAGTACGACAGCCTGCCGGTGCTGGTCCGGCCCGGCGCGGTCATCGGGTTCGGGGCGCGCTCCGACCGGCCCGACTACGACTGGGCCGACGGGGTGGAGCTGCGGCTCTACGCCCCGGCGGAGGGGCAACGGCAGCGGGTACGCATCCCGTCGCCCGGCGCGGGGCCGGGCACGGAGTTCGAGGTGGGCTTCCGCGACGGCGTGGCGACCGCCGAGCTGGTGGCGGGCGAGTCGTCGGCGTACCACTGCGTGGTGGCCGGCACGGAGAGGACGGGACGATGACGGCACGAGACTTCCCGGAGAGCTTCGTCTGGGGTTCGGCCACCGCGGCGTACCAGGTCGAGGGCGCGGCCACCGAGGACGGCCGCGGCCCGTCCATCTGGGACACCTACAGCCACACCCCCGGGCGTACGCTGGGCGGCGACACCGGGGACGTGGCCGCCGACCACTACCACCGGTGGCCGCAGGACCTCGACCACATCGCCGGGCTAGGGCTCGGCGCGTACCGTTTCTCGATCTCCTGGCCCCGGGTGCAGCCCGGCGGTGCCGGCCGGTTCAACGCCGCCGGCCTGGACTTCTACGCCCGGCTGGTCGACGGCCTGCTGGAGCGCGGCGTCCGACCGGTCGCGACCATGTACCACTGGGACCTGCCCCAGGAGCTGGAGGACGCCGGCGGGTGGCCGGCGCGGGAGACCGCGCTGCGCTTCCAGGAGTACGCGTCGGGGATCGTCTCGGCGCTCGGCGACCGGGTGCACACCTGGACCACGCTCAACGAGCCCTGGTGCTCGGCGTACCTGGGTTACGCCTCCGGCGTGCACGCGCCCGGCCGCACCGAACCGGCGGCCGCGCTGGCGGCGGTGCACCACCTGAACCTGGCGCACGGCCTGGCCGGACGGGTGGTCCGGGAGCTGGCGCCGAGCGCCGAGCTGTCGGTGACGCTGAACCTGCACGTCGTGCGCGGCGCGTCCGGCTCGGCCGCCGACTCCGACGCGGTCCGGCGGATCGACGCCCTCGCGAACCGGGCGTTCCTCGGCCCGATGCTGGACGGGGCGTACCCGGCCGACCTGCTGGCCGACACCGCCGCCGACACCGACTGGTCGTTCGTGCGCCCGGGTGACGAGAAGCTGATCGCGGTGCCGCTGGACGTGCTCGGTGTCAACTACTACGCCAGCACGCTGGTCCGGGCCTGGGACGGACACACGCCCCGCTCCGACGCCGACGGCCACGGCGCCTCGGCCCACACCCCGTGGGTGGGCGCCGACGACGTCGACTTCCTGCCGCAGCCCGGCCCGCACACGGCGATGGGGTGGAACATCGACCCGCCGGCCCTGACCGAGCTGCTGCTGCGGCTCCGGGACGAGTACCCGGGCCAGCCGTTGATGATCACCGAGAACGGCGCGGCGTTCGACGACGTGGTCTCGGCCGACGGACGGGTCCACGACGACCGGCGGATCGACTACCTGCGCCGGCACATCGGCGCGATGGCCGACGCCCGCGCGCGGGGCGCGGACGTCCGGGGCTACTTCGTCTGGTCGCTGCTGGACAACTTCGAGTGGGGTTACGGCTACGACCGCCGCTTCGGCATCATCCGCGTCGACTACGACACCCAGCAGCGCACCTGGAAGGACAGCGCCCACTGGTACCGCCACCTGGCCACCACCGGCCACCTCGACGGGTGACGCCCCGACGGCCTAGGGCTTGCGGGCGAGCAGACCGACGAAGGTGTGGTAGGTGTCGGTCTGCTTCGGCGCGGGCGTGCCCGGATCCGGACGCCACTCGGCCAGCGGCACCAGCCCCGGCTCCAGCACCGTCAGCCCGTCGGCGAAGGAGAGGATCTCCTCGTCGGTACGCCAACGGCCGGTGCCCAGCGACTCGTTGAAGACCCGCTCGACCTCGCGGGCCTTCCGGGAACCCTCCGGGTCCCGCTCGCCCGGGTCACGGAAGTGCGAGATCGCCACGTAACTGCCCGAGGGCAGCGCGTCGATCAGCTCCGCCGACACCGCGCGCGGCTCCTCGTCGTCGCCGAGGTGGTGCAGGATCGCGAAGAGCAACAACCCGACCGGCCGGTCGAAGTCGAGGAACCGGCGGACGTCCGGATCGTCGAGGATCTCCTGCGGTCGCCGGATGTCGGCCTGGATCACCGTCGCGGTGCCCTCCGCGGCGAGCAGGGCCCGCCCGTGCGTCAGGACGATCGGGTCGTTGTCCACGTACACCACCCGGGCGTTCGGGTTGTGCTCGGTGGCGACCTCGTGCACGTTGCCCTGGGTGGGGAGCCCCGACCCGAGGTCGAGGAACTGGTCGATGCCGGCCTCGGTGACCAGGAACCGGATCACCCGGCGCAGGAAGGCCCGGTTCGCCTGGCCGGCGGCCGGCCCGTCCGGGGTGATCCGCAGGGCGTGCTCGGCGACCTTCCGGTCGACCTCGAAGTTGTCCTTACCGCCCAGGAAGTAGTCGTAGACCCGGGCCACGCTGGGAACGGTGCGGTCGATTCCGCGGGGGGCGGCCTTGTCGCGGGTCACTGGCGTCTCCATCCGATCCTGGTCGGCGCACCGCGTGTCGGGTGCGGTTCCGGACTCTGTCGGGGAGTGTAGCGACCGGACGATGTGGATCGTCGCCCCGTTGGTATCGCTCCCAGCGGATCCGCCCCGCGACCAGGAAGCACACCGGCGGACGCGGCCCGGCGTGTCGGGGCCGGACGAAACGAACGGTCCCGGCCGCATGGCGCACGCCGGGTCGTGCCGTTACGCAGCCCCGCCGCCAGCGCTGATCTCCACCCGGGGTCGGACCTCTCCGCTCACCGGCGGCGACATGGCACGATGACCGTGTCCTGCGCCGCCGGTGGCCGGGCACGACACTGATGGAGTCGGGATGTCAGAACCGGCCGGCCCGCCGGTGCCAGGATTGGCCAGACTGTGGACGCACGACCCGGTCACCGCCGGGCGCTACCGGCTGGTCGGCCGGCTGGGCGCGGGTGGACAGGGGGTCGTCTACCTCGGCGAGGACGACGCCGGCGACCGGGTCGCGGTCAAGATGGTCAACGTCGATCTGAGTGATCCCCGGGCGCGGTCGCAGTTCGTGAAGGAGATCGCCGCCGCGCGCCGGGTCGCTCCGTTCTGCACCGCGCAGGTGCTCTTCGCCGAGGTGGACGGCGAGCAGCCCTACGTGGTCAGTGAGTTCATCGAGGGCCCGACCCTCCACCGGCACGTACGCGAGAACGGTCCTCTGGCCGGCAACGCCCTGCACCGGCTCGCGGTCGGCACGGTCACCGCGCTCGCCGCGATCCACAGCGCCGGCGTGGTGCACTGCGACCTGAAGCCGGACAATGTGGTGCTGGGCAGGGACGGTCCTCGGGTGATCGACTTCGGCATCGCCCGCGCGTTGGGTGTCACCGAGACGGCGTCCAGCCGGGTCATGGGGACCACCGCGTACATGGCGCCCGAGCGGTTCCGCAACGACGCGGTCGGTCCGCCCTGCGACGTCTTCGCCTGGGCGGCCACGATCGCCTTCGCCGCCGGCGGTCGGCCGCCGTTCGGCAACGACTCGCTCTTCGCCGTGATGCACCGGGTGCTGCACGATCCACCCGAGCTGCCGCCGTTGCCGCCCGTGCTGGACGAGCTGATCCGGGAGTGCCTGGCCAAGGATCCGGCGGATCGGCCGGACGCCGAGCGCGTGCTGGTGCGGCTGCTCCGGCAGGACGCCACGGTCACCGCGCCGCTGCGCCGGGAGAGCCTGCTCGAGGCCGGCAACGAGACCGCGGGCGCGCCGACGCCGAACCACCCGCTTCCCCCGGTCCCGCCGACGGCGCCGCAGCCGCGCCCGACTACGGCACCGCCGATGACTCCGACACCGCCGACGACGCCGTTCCGGGCCGGACCGACGCAGCCGGCTCACCCGCCGGTGGCGACCCAGCCGACACACCTGCCGATGGCGACCCGACCAGCACACCCGCCGACGGCGACCCAGCCGACATACCCGCCGATGGCGACCCAGCCGGCGCACCCGGCGAGGGCGACGCAGCCGGCGCACCCGGCGAGGGAGCCCGGCGTCGGCGCGGGCGCGGACGGCGCGTTGCGGCGGCTGCGTCGTGAGGCCCTCGACGCCTGGGGCATCTCCACCGCGCTCTTCCTCGGTTCGGCCGGCGCCGCCGCCGGCTACGTCGCGTCGAGCGCGATCGGCCCGGCCGCCGCGGTCGGGGCCGGCGCCTTCGTCGTGGTCTACCTGGTCCGGCTACTGATCGCGACCGCGCTCGGGGGACGATCCGACCACGGGTGACCCGGTGCGGTGGGGCCCCGGGGCGCGGGCTGGCGCCGCATCGATAGGTTGGCTGCCACCAGCCGCCCGCCGAGGAGGACGCCCCGATGACCCCATCCGCTACGCGTACGCGGCAGTGGTTGCCCTACACCGCCGCCGTCACCGCCGGGCTGGTGGTCATCGCCGGGGCGTTCGTGTTCGTCCGGCAGCGCGACGCGGGCAGCACCGGGGCGCGCACCGACTGCGCCACCACCCTCCAGGTCAACTCCTCGACGGAGAAGGCGGACCTGCTGGTCGAGCTGGCCGAGCGCTACAACCGCAGCAACCGGTCGGTCGAGGGTGGCGGGTGCGCCCAGGTGCACGTCAGCGCGTTGAACTCGGGCAAGGCCACCGAGGCGCTGGCCACCGACTGGGCCCGCACCGGCCTGCCGCAACCGCAGGTCTGGCTGCCGACGTCGAGCCTGTGGACCGGCCAGCTCCGGCTGCTCGACCAGGCCGCCGGGCGGGCGCCGCAGACCCCGGACCGCTACCCGTCGATCGCCAACAGCCCGCTGGTGATCGCGATGCCGCAGCCCAAGGCCGAGCTGGTACGCCGGCGCGGGCCGCTGGGCTGGGGCGAGATCCTGGGCCTGTCCGGGCGGGACGGGTGGGCCGGCTTCGGCAAGCCGGAGTGGGGCCGCTTCACCTTCGGCAAGGACAACCCCAACCTGTCCACCTCCGGGCTGGCCGCGACCATCGCCACCTACTACGCGGCGGTGCGACGGTCCAGCGACCTGACCCGCGCCGACCTGGCCGACCCCGCGGTCACCCAGTTCGTCCGCCGGATCGAGGCCAACGTGTCGCACTACAGCGACGACTCGGTGGACCTGCTGCGCAACCTCGCCGAGGCGGACCTGGCCGGCGGCGCGGGCAGCACCGACGACATGAGCGCCATCGTCCTGCAGGAGGAGCTGGTCGACCTCTACAACACGGGGGCGCTGAGCCCTCGGCAGGACGGGCAGGAGCGGGGCCGCCGGCCGAACGTCCCGCTGGTCGCCATCCATCCCAAGGAGGGCACGTTCAACCTGGACCACCCGTTCGTGGTGCTGCCCTCCGCCGACGAGCGGCAGCGCGCGGCGGCGGCCGACTTCCAGGCGTTCCTGACCGAGGACGCGCAGCAGAAGAGCTTCGCCCGCCTCGGCTTCCGGGACCACGAGCGCCGGGCGTCGGCGGAGCTGCTCGCCAGTGTCGGCGCCGAGCCCACCGGCGGACTGACCTACTTCGAGCCCCCGGACCCGCAGGTGGTCGGCGCGATGCTGGACGGCTGGCGCACGCTCCGCAAGAAGGCCAACATCCTGATCGCGCTGGACACGTCCGGGTCGATGCAGGCGAAGGTCGGCACCCGTACCCGGTTCCAGGTCGCCTCGGCGGCAGCGGGCAAGGGCCTCGCGCTGCTCAACTCCGAGGACCGGGTGGGGCTCTGGTCGTTCTCCTCGGAGACCAAGCAGCGGCCGAAGAGCCCGTACCGGACGGAGGTCCCGCTCGGCGGGTTCGACCAGAAGCGGATCAACAGCAAGATCGCCGGCCTGCACGTCGAGGGCGGCACCGCGCTCTACGCGACGGTCCGGGCCGCACACCGGGACCTGCTCGACCGGTACGACCCGCAGCGGATCAACGCGATCGTCGTGCTGACCGACGGCAAGAACGAGTACGGCCCGGACAACGACCTGGCCCGCCTGCTCGCCGAGGTCGCCCTGGACCCGCAGCGTCCGGTCAAGGTGTTCTGCATCGCCTTCGACCGGGAGTCGGACTTCACCACCCTGGACCGGATCGCCAAGGCGTCGTCCGGCAAGGCCTTCGACGCCACCGATCCGGCGACGATCGACGACGCGTTCGTGAAGCTGGTCAGCAGCTTCTGACGCTGCCCCGCGGCCCGGCCAGGGACTCCGTCGGCCTTGGCCTGCTCGGCCGGTTGCTGAGCGAACTCCACGAAATCTGCGCAGTCCCCCACGACATCGCGTACGCCTTGACGAAAACCTTTTCGGCAGCGATGGTTGTCGATGCATTGTCGGGTTACGAACCCGTTTCGAGCATCCCGGGGTGGCGGTCGGCCGGAGCCGCCACGCCGGCCGAGAGGAGAACCATGGCTTCATCGAGAAGCGGCGTACGGCTGGCGGTCTCCCTGACCGCCACGCTGGCCGCCACCGCCGGCGCGGCTCTCGTGGTCACCGGGGCGCAGGCCGCCGCGTCCGGTTGCCGCGTCGACTACCGGGTGACCAGCCAGTGGTCCGGCGGTTTCGGTGCCGACGTGACGGTCACCAACCTCGGCGACCCGGTCAACGGCTGGACGCTTGCCTGGTCCTACGCGGCCGGGCAGACGGTCTCGCAGGCGTGGAACGCGAGCGTCAGCCAGAGTGGCAGCCGGGTGACCGCGACGAACGCCGCCTACAACGGGTCCCTGGGCACCGGCGCCGCGGCGTCGTTCGGCTTCAACGGGGCCTTCACCGGGTCCAACCCGGCGCCCACCTCGTTCACCCTGAACGGCACGACGTGCACCGGCGCGCCGGGCACCCCGACACCGACCACGCCCGCACCGACCACGCCGGCCCCCACCCCCACCGCCGGCCCCACCACGCCACCCCCGGCCTCCGGCTGGAACCCGCCGGCGAACCTGGTCGGCCCGCTCAACCAGGTGTGGCAGCACGTGGAGCAGACCTACAACAACGGCAACCCGCTCGGCTTCCGCAACTACGGGTGGGACCAGCTCTTCGCGAACCGGGGCGCGATCAACTACTGCGTCCGGTGGGACTCGTCGGCCACCGTGACGGCCGCCCAACGCGACCAGGTCCAGGCCGCCCTGGCCCGCCAGTACCAGAAGTGGATGAACGTGATGGCCGGCCACAACGGCTTCCCCTACCGCGACGTGCCGGTGAAGGTGGTCGGCTGGGCGGTGCGGGACCGCAACCAGTTGCAGTGGTCGGACACCTCGGTCGACATCTACGTCAACAACATCCGGGAGAACGCGCCGCAGTGCAGCGAGCCGTGCGGCCGGTACTTCAACCAGAACGGCCAGTACCCGAACTGCCCGGGTGGCGCCACCCACCACTACGACCACTCGCTCTGGCTGACCGACGGCTTCGGCGGCGGCGCCGGCGGCGACTGGGGGCAACGGGTCGGTCGCGAGTACTTCATGGGCAACCTCGGCAGCGACAACATCCACATCCTGCTGCACGAGATCGGCCACACCTACGGCCTCGACGACTTCTACGACTGGGATCCGCTGCCCGGCCAGGGCTTCATCATGAAGGCCGGCAGCGCCACGACGATCACCGAGTTCGACACCTGGATGCTGCGCGACTGGTGGCGGCACCTCAAGAGCCGATACGGCTACTGACGGAGGAGGTCAGCCGATGCGTACCCGAAGGAATTCCTTCCGTCTCGCGGCGACGGCGCTCGCCGTGGTCCTGGCCGGCGCCGGCGTGGCGACCGGCGGCACCGGCCACGCGGCCGCCGCCGGGTGCCGGGTCGCCTACGCGGTCAGCTCCCAGTGGTCGGGCGGGTTCGGCGCGAACGTGACGGTCACCAACCTGGGCGACCCGATCAGCGGCTGGACGCTGCGCTGGTCGTTCACCGCCGGGCAGACCGTCACCCAGGCGTGGAACGCCACCGTGTCACAGAGCGGCGCCACGGTCACCGCGACCAACGTCTCCTACAACGGTGATCTGGGCACCGGCGCGTCCGCGTCGTTCGGCTTCAACGGAGCGTGGAACAACGCCGCCAACCCGGTCCCGGGCACGTTCACGCTCAACGGGGTCACCTGCACCGGCGGCACGTCGCCGACCCCGGCGCCACCGACCCCGACCGCCAACCCGACACCCACGCCGACCGTGACCGCTCCCCCACCCGGCGGCACGCCGCCGGTGCGGACCGTGCGCGTCTACTGGCTCAAGCCCTCCGACGTCGGGTACGACCAGCGGTGGCCGGACGGCATCGCCGCCGTGATGCGCGAGGCCCAGCGCTACTACCGGCAGGAACTGGGCAGGACGTTCACCCTGAACAGCCCGGTGGTGGAGGTGGTCGACGGCGACCACGTCAAGTCCTGGTACGAGAACACCCCCAACGGCTCCGAGCGGTACTGGTGGTCGGTGTTCAACATGCAGCAGGAGCTCATGCGCAAGCTGAGCCTGCGCTCCCCGGACAACCGCTGGCTCAACGTGGGTGAGATCAGCGCCGAGGGTCCGGGCGCCGGGGGTGGCGGCGGCGGTGGCTGGGTGATCCTGTGCCAGCACGACGCCGACGGCGCGGCCGGCGTGAACGGCCCGATGAACCGCTGGTACGGCGGCATGGTGCACGAACTCGGCCACGCGCTCGGCCTGCCGGACTCCACCTCGACCGACGGGACCCCGATGTCGGCCTCGTTCTACAACTACCCCAACACGCACTTCAGTCAGGCCCAGAAGGACCAGATCCTCGCCGGCCCGTACGGCGCCTTCCTGTCCTGACGCCCGCCGGCCGGCCCGACCCCGGACGGGTCGGGCCGGCCGAGGTCGGACCGCCCGTCACCCGAGGGGCGCGACCGGCAGCCGGCCCGGCCCGGTGGGGGCGACGACCGCACCGAGGTCGCCGGCCGGGCCGGTGGAGTCGCGCACGACCAGGCGTCCGGGGTGCCGGACGACGCCTCGTGCGGGATTGCCGTCCAGGGCGGCGAAGAGGTACCTGACCGCCGCGGCGCCGAGCTGTTCGAGGTTGAGGTCCACGGTGGTCAGCGGCGGCCGGCAGTCGGTGGCGAAGACCTCCCAGTTGTCGTACCCGACGATGGCCACGTCCTGGGGCGTGCGCCGGCCGAGGTCGCGCAGGGCCTCGATCGCGCCGGTCGCGATCTGGTCGTTGCCGCAGAAGATGGCGTCGGTGTCCGGCGAGGTGTTGATGACCATGGCCGCCGCCTGCCGCCCCCAACGCTGCGACCAGTCGCCGTAGCGGGGCCCGCCGCCGACCAGCGGCAGGCCCGCCTCGCGCAGCACCGCTTCCAGGCCGACCACCCGGTCCCGAGCGGCCCGGTAGGTCTGCGGACCGGTGATGTGCGCGATGCGGCGGCGGCCCAGCGAGACCAGGTGCTCGGCGGCGAGCCGCCCACCGCCCTCGTCGTCGGCCAGGAGGGAGAGATCCTCCGGGTCGTCCGACTCGCCGTAGACGTAGACCGCGGGCACCGGCAGGTCGCGGCGGAGCGACGGCCGGATGTCGTTGGAGTCGCCCAGGATCACGAACCCGTCGACCTGCCGGGAGAGCAGCGTGCGGATGTGGTGCTGGCGGCGGATGACGTCGCCACGGGCGTCGCACAGCAGCACGCACATCCGCTCGTTGCCCAACGCGTTCTCGACTCCACTGAGGACCGGGAAGGCGAAGCGTTCGCCGAGCGTCTCGGTGAGCAGTCCGACGGTGTGGGAGCGTCCGGAGATCAGCCCGCGAGCCAGCCCGTTGGGCTGGAACGAGAGCTGCTCGGCGGCCTGCTGCACCCGGCGGCGGGTGGCCGGGGCGACCTGCTCCCGGGCGTTGAGCGCCTTCGAGGCGGTGGCGACCGACACGCCGGCCAGCTTCGCCACATCCATCAGAGTCACCGACTGCGAACGTCGTCTACCCACCGGAATCCCTTCGGGGCCGGACCGGGGCTGGGCCATCGAGGCGTACCGACTATACCGGACGGCCGGATTTTGAAAAGGATTTCGAGAATCGGTTCGCATCGCCCGCCAGCGGCCCGCCCCGGGCGGACCCGCCGGGCCGGGTACCGAAAACTTTTCGGCCCTCGGCCAGTCGGATGCAGGCCGCAGACACCGGCCGGACCGGCGTCGCGACGATCCAATACATTGACATGGCCCGATCTGGTGATATGTTGCTGAAAAGGTTTTCGGTCAAGCCGGCGGGGCAGCCGGCCGGCCGGGCGAACGGTGGTCCGACGGCCGGGCGGCGACCACCGGCGCTGTTCCCGTCCCCCGACAACGAAAGGTCTCGGTGAGCACCCATGGACACGTGGGCTTCTCCCGGAAATCCGTCCCCCGCCCGGGCCCGGCGGCTCGTCGGCGCGACGCTCGCCCTGGTGGTCGTGGCCGCGCTCACCCCGGTGACCGCGAGCCCGGCGCAGGCCGCGCAGCCCATCGGCTATCCCACCTTCGGCGGCCCGGCGGTTCCGCAGCCGCCGGTCGGTTACACCACCGGCAACATGATGCAGTCGATCTACGACGCGGAGAAGTCGGGCACCGACTTCTGGATCGACCGGCTCCTGTCCCGCTCCGGCGGTGGCGACCCGTCCGACGCCGACGGCGGGATCCTGATGACGCGCGGCCGGGCGCTGTTCATGAAGCAGCACAACCCGGCGGTGATCGGCTTCGGCGGCCGGGTGGCGTACTGGGAGAGCATCAGCGACGCCGCCGCCTACTCGATCGCGCTGAGCCCGGGGACGTTCACCGAGCAGAGCAGCCAGCGGTGGCAGGCGCCCAGCCACTGGCGCAGCGTGTACACCAGCGGCGCGGTGCAGGCCACCGTCACGAAGTTCATCACCGACAACAACGTCGCCGTGACCAACCTGTCCATCCGGAACACCGGCGCGGCGTCGACCACGCTCACCCTGCGGGCCACCTCGCCGTACGCGTCGTCCGGCAGCGGCACCGAGCTGACCGGGTCGACCGGGGTGAAGAACGGCCTCACCACGCTCACCACCCGACTCGCCGGTGACGGCTTCGCCGCCGCCGGCGGCGCGCTGACCCGCTCGATCACGATCGCCGCCGGCGCCACCGTGCAGACGAAGGTGGTCATGGGGTTCACCGCGCGGGAGATCCCGCAGTCGGCCACCGACTACGTCGCCTACCGCGACGCCACCCCCGACGCGGCCTTCACCACGCACGTCCGCGCGTACCACAAGTGGTGGGCCGACAACGTCCCCTACCTCGACGTGCCGGAACCGGCGATCAAGAAGAACATCTACTACCGCTGGTGGCTGATGCGCTTCAACCATCTCGACGCCAACATCCCGGGGCAGACGTTCCAGTTCCCGACGTCGGTGGAGGGCGCGCTGGGATACAACAACGCGATCGCGCTGACCCAGCCGATGCACATCGACGACCTGAAGTACCTCCGCGACCCGAAGTACGCCTACGGCGACTGGCTGTCGGTCGGCCAGGTCTCCCGGGGCGGCCGCTTCGTGGACAACCCCGGTGACCCGGAGAACTGGTCCAACAGCTACACCCAGTACATCGCCGAGGCGGCCTGGCGCAGCTACCAGCTCCACGGTGGCCAGCCCGCCATCGCCGCAACCCTGGCCCACTACGCCGAGGGCGACGTCAAGGGACAGCTCGGCTACTACGACCGCGACGGCAACGGCGTCATCGAGTACGACTGGGGCGCGCTGACCGGCAACGACGCCGATGCGGTCTCGTTCCACTGGCGATCCGGCAACCTGGACCGGGCCGAGGGCGCGTACCAGTACAGCGGCGCGCTGGCCGCCGCCCAGGCGTACGACGCGATCGGGAACTCCACCAAGGCAGCCGAGATGCGCGCCCTGGCCACCCGGATCCAGAACGCGATCGTCAGCGTGCTCTGGAACCCGGCGGACAACCTGCTGGAGCACCGGCACGTGGCCACCAACACGCACGTCCCGTGGAAAGAGATCAACAACTACTACCCGTACGCGGTCGGCCTGATGCCGACGACGGACCAGTACAAGCAGGCGCTGCGGCTGTTCGCCGACCCGGCGGAGTACCCGATCTTCCCGTTCTACACCGCCAACCAGCGGGACAAGGCCGCCGCCGCGGCCGCCGGCAACCCGGGCAGCAACAACTTCTCCACCATCAACTCGACCGTGCAGTTCCGGCTCTTCTCCTCGGTGCTGCGCAGGTACCCCAACCAGTGGATGAACGCCGAGGACTACAAGAAGCTGCTCTACTGGAACGTCTGGGCGCAGTACGTCGACGGCGACACCCGCTGGCCCGACGCCAACGAGTTCTGGGCCGACTGGAACCCGGGCAGCCGGCGCATCGACTACCGCTCCTGGATCCACCACAACATCCTGGGCAGCAGCAACTGGACCGTGATCGAGGACGTGGCCGGCCTGCGCCCCCGCAACGACAACAAGGTCGAGCTGTCACCCATCGCCATCGGCTGGCCCAACTTCACGGTCAACAACGTCCGCTACCGCAACAGCGACCTGACCATCGTCTGGGACGACCCGACCGACGGCGTGGTGAAGTACCCCGGCGTCCCCCAGGGCTACTCGATCTACCTCAACGGCAGCCGGGCCGTCACCGTCGACAAGCTGGTCCCGTTCGTCTTCGACCCGGCCGGAGGCACGGTCAGCTTCCCCGGCGCCACCGCCGCTGTCACCTTCAGCACCCCGGTGCCCGGCATGCGGGCCCCCAACCAGGTGGTGCTCAGCGACGCCAGCACCGTGGACCTGCTCGCCAAGGCCGGAGTGGACCTGACCGCCACCCTGCCCAACCTGGCCGCCGGCGCCACCGTGACGACATCGAGCACCGCGAGTGGCACCAGCCCCACCGCGGCGGTCGACGGCTACCCGACCAACGAGCCGTTCTGGGGCGCGGGCGGGTCCAACGCCCAGGACTGGTACGAACTCGACCTCGGTTCGGCGAAGACGGTGGACGAACTCCGGCTGTACGTCAAGGACAGCCGGCCGGCGAGCACCACCTACCGACCGCCGGCGTCGTACCAGGTCCAGTACCACGACGGCAGCGGCTGGGTGAACGTCACCGCGCAGGTCGGCACGCCGGCCACGCCGCAGGGCAACGACAACGACGTCCGGTTCACCGCCGTGACCGCGCAACGGATCCGGGTGTTGCTGACCCATGCGGCCGGTGCCCGGTCCGGCCTGACCGAGGTGCAGGCATACCGCCGGGGCGGCACCACGCCACCCCCACCGACCGGCGCCTCCTACGAGGCCGAGGCGACCGGCAACACGCTGTCCGGGCAGGCCGCGACGCGATCGTCGGCCGGCGCCTCCGGCGGCGCCCTGGTCGGCTACGTCGGCAACGGCACCGCCAACACGGTGCGGTTCAACAACATCACCGCGGACACGGCCGGCCCCCGCACGGTCGTCGTCTCCTACGCCTCGGGTGAGGCGAGGTCGATGCAGATCAGCGTCAACGGCGGCACCGCGGTCACCGTGAACGCCCCGAGCAGCGGCGGCTGGGACACCATCGCCACGGTTGCGGTGACCGTGAACCTGACCGCCGGAGCGAACACCCTCATCGTCGGCAACACCGCCGGCTGGGCGCCGGACCTCGACCGGATCCAGATCAGCTGAATTGCACGTCCCGTACCCCCACACCGAGAGGAATCCCGCATGGACCCGTCCCGGCACCCCCGCCGGCGCACCGGTGGGGCCGCCGCCGCGGTGCTGCTGGTCGCCGCGCTCCTGCCCCTGCTGTCCGCCGCTCCCGCCCAGGCCGTCAACGCCTTCGGCACCACCATCGTCAACCAGGCCAACGGAAACTGCGTCGAGGTGCCCGGCGGCGCCGCCACCAACGGGCGGCAACTCGTACAGGCCGGCTGCGGGGCCGGCGCCCGGCAGACCTTCACCGTCACGCCGGTGGCCGGCACGACCGACCGGTACACCATCACCACCCTCACCGCCGGTAGCTGCGTCGACATCTCCGGCGCCTCCACCGCCGACCACGCCGCGGTCATCCAGTACACCTGCCACGGCGGCGCCAACCAGCAGTTCCGGCTCGCGGCCAACGGCGCCGCCGGCATGGTGAACCTGGTCTCCGTCGCCAGCGGCAAGTGCGTCGCTCCGGCCAACGACGGTGGCGCGGCCGACACCGCGCTCGTCCAACTGCCCTGCACCACCGCCGCCAGCCGGACCTGGCGACTCACCGGCTATCCGGGTGGCGGACCGGACCCCAGCCCCAACACCTACGCCAACCCGATCAAGGCGAACGGGCCCGACCCGTGGCTGACCCACCACGAGGGCTACTACTATCTGGCCACCACGACCTGGAACAACACCGTCACGATGCGGCGGTCCCGGACGCTTGACGGACTCGCCGCAGCGGCCGACACCGTGCTGTTCACGCTCACCCGACCCAACGGCGCCGGCACCATGTGGGCGCCCGAGTTCCACCTGCTCGACGGCCCGAACGGCAAGCGCTGGTACCTCTACTACGTCGCCGGACGCCAGCCGTACGACCTGGGCACCCAACGCATCCACGTGCTGGAGAGCGCCGGCACCGACCCGATGGGGCCGTACACCTTCAAGGCCGACCTGCTGGACCCGACGGCCGACAACACCTGGGAGCTCGATCCCAGCGTCATGCGGCTCAACGGCAAGCTCTACCTGCTGGGCACCTACTACAACGGCGCACAGCCCAACTTCATCCGCGAGCTGAGCAACCCGTGGACCGCCGCCGGCACCCGGCACCTGCTCTCCACCGCCACCTACAGCTGGGAGACCGTCGGCGGCTCGGTCAACGAGGGCGCCGAGGTACTGCAACACAACGGAAAGACGTTCATCATCTTCTCCGCCAGCCACTGCAGCACGCCGGACTACAAGCTGGGCATGTTGACCTGGAACGGCGGTGACCCGCTCAACTCCTCGTCGTGGGTCAAGTCGCCGCAGCCGGTCTTCCAGCGCAGCGACGCCAACCGCGTGTACGGGCCCGGCCACAACGGGTTCTTCACGTCCCCGGACGGCACCGAGGACTGGATCGTCTACCACGCGAACAGCTCGGCCTCCGGGGGCTGCGACATGAACCGCAGTACCCGTGCGCAGAAGTTCACCTGGAACGCCGACGGCACACCCCATTTCGGCAGCCCGGTCGCCGCCGGGGTCCGGCTGCCGGCCCCGTCCGGCGAGCCGACCGGCTGACCCGGTCCCATGGGGCACTCGATCATGCGCGACGTCGCGCGACTGGCGGGGGTGTCGAACCAGACGGTCTCCCGGGTGCTGAACGCGCACCCGCACGTCCGGGACGACACCCGCCGCCGGGTGCTGGCGGCGGTCCAGGCGCTGGACTACCGCCGGAACCAGGCGGCCCGCACGCTTGTCACCCGCCGCTCCGGGACGCTGGGGATCATCGCGTACGAGAGCGCGCTGTACGGGCCGACCTCCATGCTGTACGCGATCGAGGGCGCGGCCCGCTCCGCCGGCTACTTCGTCAGCGTCGCCGGTCTGCGGAACCTCGACCGCCGCTCGGTGCTCGACGCCGTCGACCGGCTGCGCCAGCAGTCGGTCGAGGGGATCATCGCGATCGCCCCGAAGCCGGTCGTGGCCGGCGCGCTCGCGCAGGTGTCCGACGGCCTGGCGGTCGTCGGGGTGGGCGGCGGGCAGGACGAGGCGGTCCCGAGCGTCCAGATCGACAACGATGCCGGCGCCCGGCTGGCCACCCAGCACCTGCTCCGCCTGGGGCACACCACGGTGCACCACGTGGCCGGCCCGGCCGACTGGCCGGAGGCTACCGAGCGGGCCGACGGGTGGCGGGCCGCCCTGCACGCCGACGGTCGCCCGTCGCCGTACGCGGCGCCGGGGGCGTGGACCGCTCAGGCGGGCTACACGCAGGGCCGGCGGTTGGCCCTCGACCGGTCCGTGACGGCGATCTTCTGCGCCAGCGACCAGATCGCCCTGGGGGTGCTGCGCGCGCTGCACGAGGCGGGGCGGCGGGTGCCGGACGAGGTCAGCGTGGTGGGCTTCGACGACACGCCCGACGCGGAATACTTCCTGCCGCCGCTGACCACCGTACGGCAGGACTTCGCCGAACTCGGCCGGCGCAGCGTCGACCTGTTGCTGGCCCAGCTCGACGCCACGGGCCACCGGCCGACGCCCGAGCGCGTCCTCCTGATCCCCCGACTCGTCGTCCGGGCCAGCTCGGCGGCGTCCCCGCCGTCGAGCTGAGTCAGGCCACCGGCAGCCACACCCGCATCGTGGACGGCCCCCGACTCGCCCAGGTGTGGTACGCGACCAGCGGAACCTCGACCGGCGCCGGGCCCGCCTCGACGGGCCGGCCGGGCGGGCCACCGTAGGGCCAGTCGTGCTCGACCCGGTCGAGCTGCCGGCAGCACACCAGCACCCGGCCGGCGGCGTGCCGAGGCGGCCGGGTCGGATCGACGTGCAGATCCTCGACATTCGTGCCGGCGGGCAGATCCACCGACTCGACCGCGCACACCAGCGGGCCGCGCTCCACCGCCACGCATCCGCGGACCGCGTCGATGCGGGGGTCCGGATAGGTGAACCGGGGCTCCACCGGCAGGCTCAGGACGATCTCGTCGCCGCCGCGCCATCTCCGCCGCTCGATGACGTAGCCCGGATCCACCGGGCGGGTCCGCCCGTGGACGGTCAGCGTCGCGCCTCGTCCCGCCCAGTCCGGCACCCGCAACGACAGGGTCCAGGGACGCTCGTCGTCGCTGTCGATCCGCACCCGGATCCGGCCGTCGTCCGGGTAGTCGGTGGTGACGGTCACCCGCCGCTCACCGGAGTCCGGCGGGCGATGGACGACCGTCGCCGGGGCGTACTGGTGGATCTGGAGGCCCTCGTCGTCGGTGGTGGCCACGTACGACGCGAGGCTGGCCAGGATGCGCGCCACGTTCGTCGGGCAGCACGACACCTCGAACCAGGGCGCCCGTTGGGCCGCCTCGGCGCGGATGCTCGGCCGGTCGGTGTCGGGCGCGGCGCCGGGCTCGCGGCGGTGCAGCGGGTTGGTGTAGAAGAACGATCTGCCGTCGGCCGCCGGCGAGGCCGCGACCACGTTGAAGAGTGTGCGCTCGATGAGGTCGGCGCAGCCGGGGTCTCCGGAGGCGAGCAGCAGCCGCCAGGCCAGCATCACCGAGCCCACGGCCGCGCACGTCTCGGCGTACGCGCGATCGGGCGGCAGCGCCCAGTCGGCGCCGAACGCCTCGTCCTGGTGCCGGGAGCCCTGCCCGCCGGTGAGGTGGGTCCGCCGCGCCACCGCGGCGCGCCACTGGTGCCGCACCGCCTTCAGCAGCCCCGGGTCGTCGCGCTCGACGGCCACGTCCGCCGCCCCGCAGGCCAGGTAGTTGGCGCGCACCGCGTGCCCCCGCAGCACGGTCGCCTCGCGGACCGGCGTGTCGTCCTGGAAGTATTCCCGCCCCCACTCCACATCTCCCAGCCGGCCGTGACCCCGCCGGTCGAGGAAGATCGCCGCCTGGGCCAGGTAGCGGTCGTCGCCGGTGGTCCGGGCGAACTCGACCAGGGCGGTCTCGATCTCCGGGTGCCCGCACACCCCGTCGAGCCCGCCCGGCCCGAACGTGTCGCAGATGTTCGCGGCGACCCGCCGGGCGAGCCCCACCAGCCCGTCGTCGGCGTCCGGGCGGGTCCGGGCGCGGGCGACGGCCGCCTGAAGCAGGTGGCCGGCGCAGTACAGCTCATGGCCCTGTTGAAGGTCGGACCAGCGGGGTGGTTGGCCGCGGTGGCCGAATGCCGTGTTGAGGTAGCCGTCGGCGTCCTGGGCCCGCGCGATCCGGCCGACGACGCGGCGGAAGGTCCGCTCCAGGCTCGGGTCGCCGCCGCGCCCGATCTCCCACGCCATCGCTTCGAGGTACTTGTAGACCTCCGAGTCGGAGAACTCGCGTCCGCGGCGCGCGTCGACCGGGTCGCCGGCGGCGATCAGGTCGAAGTTGCCGAGCCAGCCCTCCCGCTCCAGCCAGTGCCCGATGTGCGGCAGGCTGGCGTCCGCGTTGACCGACTGGCGCCGGGCCCAGAAACCTCCGGTGATCCGCACCTCACCGATGCCGAGTGGCCGCCACCGCCCGCGGGTCGGTCGGACGGGTGACGCCGTGGGCACGCCGACCACCATGCTCATCCCTTCAGCGCGCCGGACATGAAGCCGCGCACGTAGTGTCGTTGGAGCAGCAGGAACAGCAGGACACACGGCAGGGCGAGCACGACGACGCCCGCTTCGGTCGCGCCGTAGTCGACGACGCCCTGAACCTGGCCCCGGAGGTTGGCCACGGCGAGCGGCAGGGTCATCCGGTCGGAGTCGTTGATGAGGATCAGCGGCGCCATGAAGTCGTTCCACGAGGCGAGGAACGCGAACAGTCCCACCGTGATCAGCCCGGGTCTCACCGCCGGGAGGAGCACCCGGCGCAACGCGCCGAACGACGAGCACCCGTCGACCATCGCCGCCTCGTCGAGTTCGCGCGGCACCGCCTCGAAGGAGATCCGCATCAGGAACGTGGCGAACGGCAGTTGGAACATGGTGAGCACGAGCGCGACGCCGACCAGCGAGTTCTGCAACCCGACCCGGTTCAGCAGCACGTAGAGCGGGATGAGCAGGGTCGCGTACGGCACCATCAGGATGGCGAGGGTCAGCAGGAAGAGCGCGTTGCGGCCGGGGAAGCGGAACCGCGCGAACGCGTAGCCGCCCAGCAGGGAGACCGTCAGGGTGAGCGCGACCGTCAGGAGCGTCACCAGCGTGGAGTTGGCGAGGTAGCGCCAGACGCCGGCCTGGTAGCCACCGAGGGTCTCGTAGTTGCCGAACCCCCAGCCGTGCGTCTGGTTCGTGCCCGGGTGCGGGGAGACCGACGCCACCGCCGTCCAGACCAGCGGAAAGATGAAGATCAGCGCCAACGCGCCGGTGAACACCCAGTACGGGGTGCGCAGCGCCACCCCGGCGACGGTGAGACCGGCCGGGCGGCGCGGTCCGGCCGGCGCCCGGCCGGGATGCCGGGGCGGTCCGCCCGGGGTGGCCCGGGCGGACCGGGAGTCGACGGCCATGATCAGTGCTCCTCGGGCCGGAAGGCGCGCAGTTGCAGCGCGTTGAGCAGCACCAGGGCGAGCAGCACCAGGACCGACAGCGCGGCGGCGACCCCGAGGTCGTTCTGGCCCTGGAACGCGATCAGGTAGATCAGTTGGACCACGGTGACGGTGCTGTTGTCCGGGCCGCCCTTGGTGAGGAGGTAGAACTGTTCGAAGGCGAGCAGGGAACCGGTCACGCAGAGCACTGTCGTCAGCGCGAGCGTCGGGCGCAGCAGCGGCAGGGTCACCCGTCGGAAGATCTGCCAGCGCCCGGCGCCGTCCGAACGCGCCGCCTCGAACACGTCCGCCGGGATGCTCTGCAGGCCGACCAGCATGAGCACCATGTAGAAGCCGGCGTAGCGCCAGACGACCAGGAACACCGTCGAGAGCAGCGCCGCGTTCGGCGAGCCGAGGAACGTCAGGTCCAGCCGGCGCATCAGGGGCGCGAACGGGCTGGCGTACGGCGAGTAGAGCACGTAGAACAGCAGGGACGCCGAAGCCAGCCCGAGCGCGCTGGGAATGAGGAAGGACGCGCGCAGCAGGTTGTTCCAGCGGCTGGACTCCTGCACGAGCAGCGCCATCCCCAACCCGAGCGCGATCAGCAGCACGGTGGCGAGCAGCGTGTACTTGACGGTGAAGATGACCGAGTCGTCGAAGAAGCGGTGGCTCACCGCCCGGGTGAGGTTGTCCGGCGCGTTCAGCCCCTGGTTCCCGGCCAGCAGCGGCCACCGCGACGCCGCCATCCTGAACACCAGCAGCAGCGGCAGGACGAACAGCGCCACGACGAACACCGTGGTGGGCGCGGCGTACAGCCAGCCGAGCAGGCGGGATCGGCGGCGTCCCGGCGCGTTGGTCTGCATGTTCTACTGCTTCAGCACGGCGGTGATCTGGTCGTTCTGCTTCCGGATGTCGCCGCCACCCTGAAGGACCTGGCTACGGACCAGAGCCAGCCACGGACTGCCCGGGGCGTTGAAGGCCTGTTGGAAGTTCAACGCGACCGGGGTGTCTCCCCGGCCGGCCACCTGGTTGATGGTGACCAGGCGAGGATCCTGCGCGGCATACCTGTTGTTCGCCAGGTCGGCGCGGGACACCACGTCCTTGTTCTTCGCCAGCACCTCGACCTGGGCCTGCTCCGACATCATCCAGTTCAGGAAGTTCCAGGCCTGGGCCGACTTCCTGGAGTCCTTCGACACGCCGATGCCGTCGCCGCCGACGAACGTCGACGTCCCGCCGTCCGGGCCGGGAATGCCGGCCACCCCCACGTCGAACGGTGTCGAGGAGAGCAGCGTCGCGGGGTAGAACATCAGGCCGACCTTGCCCTCGGTGAAGGCGGCGGTCCAGGTCGGGCCGGTCTCACCCGCCGAGGACGGCAGGACCGCCCCGGAGCGCCACAGCTCCGCCCAGGTGCGGAACACCTGCCGCGCGGTGTCACCGGCGAGTTCGGACGTGGCCCCGCCGGTGCCGAGCACCTCGCCACCGGCCGCCCAGATCGACGGGAACCAGGTGAATGCCAGGCAGCCGCCGCAGTTGAGGCCGGTGGCGGTGCCGTAGACGCCGTCCTTCCCGATCGCCTGGACGGCCCTGGCGGCCGTGGCGTACTCGGTAAGGCTGGCCGGTGCCTTCTCCGGATCGAGGCCGGCCTCGGTGAACAGCTTCTTGTTCCAGAACAGCATCGACAGGTCGAGCACGAACGGCAGCACGTGCTCCCTGCCGTCCCGGGTACCGGCGGCGAGGTGGCCCTTGTTGACGGCGTCCTTGAAACCGAGGCCGTCGATGTTGGTGGTCAGATCCCGGAACAGGCCCTGACTCACCCAGTTCGGCACGTACACGATGTCCGCGGCGAACAGGTCCGGGAGGTTGTCGGAGCCGGCCGCCGCGCCCACCTTGGCGACATAGTCGTCGTTGGGGACGACGGTCAGCTCGACCTTGTTCCGGTGACCGGCGTTGTACGCCTCGACCAGGAGTTTCGCCTGTTTCTCCAGCGGTGCCCGGGTCCACAGGGTCAGCTTGCTGCCGTCGTCGATCCCGTTCGCGCCGGCCTGGGCCAGCCCTTGGTCGTCGCCGCCGTCGTCACCGCACGCCACCGCGCCGAGCACCAGCACCGCCGACATGACCGCGGCCAGCATCCGTCGGCGGCGCAGACCCGGTGTGGTTGTCATGTCGGCCTCCGTTGTCTGAAGGAGCCGGCGTCCGGGACCGGAACGCTCCCCGAAAACCTTTTCGGGGAGAATTCTCGACGCCTATTTAGGCGGGTGTCAATACCTTGACGACCTCGGGCACCGCCCCGGGCATCGGGATCGCTGTATGATTCGCTCGGCCGACCGACCGACCAGCCGTGGCAGTGAAGCAGTGAGCGAACCAGCAACGAGCAAGCCGCATACGAGCAGCAAGTCAGTCGTTCTCGACGCGATCCGGGCGGCCGGGACGATCAGTCGGGTCGGCCTGATCAAGGCCACCGGTTTCACCGCGCCGACGATCTCCACCCTCGTCCGCAAGCTCATCAACGAAGGCCTGGTGGTCGAGACCGGGCACGCCAAGTCGACCGGGGGCAAGCGGCGGGTGCTGCTCCAGCTCGACCACACGTCCCGGTACGCCGTCGGCGTGCACCTGGACCACGGCGTCATCACGTACGCCCTGACCAACCTCGGCGGAACGGTGGTAGCCCGGATCTCCCGGCCGGGCGCCGGCGCGGACGAGCCGGCGGCCGTCGTGGCGCGGATCGCCACCGCGATAGCCGCGCTGATCGACGGCGTCGGGGTGGAGCGGGCCCGGGTCCTCGGCGTCGGTCTGGTCTTCCCCGGCCCGGTCGGCCCGGCCCGGGGCATCGGTGGTCCACCGGACGCGGGGCTCGCCCCCGTGATGCGGCAGTGGACCGGCTTCCCGCTGGGCGCCGCGCTGGAGCGGGTCACGGCGCTGCCGGTGGTGCTGGACAACGATTCGACAGCGGCGGCCCTCGGTGAGCACTGGACGGGCGGATTCGGCGCCGCGACGTCGGCCGCCGCGCTCTACATGGGCACCGGCATCGGCGCCGGCCTGGTCATCGGCGGCGTCACCTACCGGGGTCCGAGCGGCAACGTCGGCGAGCTCGGACACGTGTGCGTGTCCGCCGACGGTCCCCGTTGCTGGTGCGGCGCCCGCGGGTGCGTGGAGGCGCTGGCCGGGCCGGCCGCGGTGGTCGCCGCCGCCCGATCGGACCCGGCCGCGGCCCGGGCGGTGGGTCTCACCGCGAGCGCCGGACGACCGTCGGTGATCGCCGACTTCGCCGCGATCAGCCGCGCCGCCCGCCGGGGCGAACCGCACGCACTGGTGTTGCTGGAGCGTTCGGCCCGGCAGGTGGGCGTGGCCGCCCGGACGCTGGCGAACCTCATGGACCTCGAGGTGCTCGTGCTCACCGGGCCGAGTCTGGCCGCCGCCGGCTCGGTCTACCTCCCGATCGTCCGGCACGAACTGCGCGCGTCCTTCTCCCGTGGCACGCACACCGTCGACGTACGGCTCTCCCGGTCCGCCGCCACGGCATCGGCCGTCGGAGCCGCCGCACTGGTCCTCGAATCCGAGTTGGTTCCGTTGAGTCACGGTCCACGCCCACTCGAGCAGGTGGCCGACGAGCGGGCACGGCTCACCGAATCGGCCAGTTGACGAAACCGGGGGCGTGCGAAATGGACGATGCGTGGGGGACGAGCGCGGTGGGCCTGGTGCTCGCCCGGCCGCCCCGCCTGCTCGGCACCGAGCCGTTCTTCATGGAGTTCATCGCGGGCATCGAGGAGCGGCTCGCCGCACACGGCCGGTCGGTGCTGCTGCACGTCGTCGCCGACCAGGCGGCCGAGATCGCCGCGTACCGTCGGTGGGCGCGGCAGCGGCTGGTCGACGCGGTCGTGCTGGTGAACCCGTCGGTCGACGACGGCCGGCCAGCGGTGCTGCGGGAGCTTCGCCTGCCCGTCGTGGTGACTGGCGAGCCGACCCGGGGGGCCCTGGCGGTGCGCCGGGACGACGTCGGATCGATGCGGGCGGCATTGGCGCACCTGGTCGATCTCGGGCATCGCCGGATCGCCCGGATCAGCGGACCGGGTACGCTCCTGCACACCCGGGCCCGCACGGCCGCCATGCTGGCGGCCGCGGCCGACGCCGCCGTCGAGGCCGTCGTCGTGGAGGGCGACTACTCGGAGGAGGCCGGGGCCAAGCTCACCGCCGAACTGCTGGCCGGGGTCGAGCCGCCCACCGCGATCATCTACGACAACGACCTGATGGCGGTCGCCGGCCTGCTCGCGATCAAAGAGTCGGGCCGCCGGGTTCCCGGCGACGTCAGCCTGATCGCCTGGGACGACTCCAGCCTCTGCCGTCTGGCCTCCCCCGCACTTACCACGATGAGCCTCGATGTGCACACGTTCGGCGAACTGGTCGGCGAGTCCGTGCTGCGGCTGGTCAACGGCGAGCCGGTGCCGGAACGGTGGTGCGCGACCGAGACCGTGGTCGCCCGGGAGACGACGGCCGCGCCGAGTGGATTGCATCGATCAGCTTGACTTAGTGAGGCGAATAAACAAAGCTCCGAGACGCGCTCCCATCGACGCTCCCCTCTATTGCCTAGGAGAGCATCCATGACACGTCCTCATGCCCTGCTGGCGTCGGCGGCAGCCGGCACCCTGGTGGCCACCAGCCTGCTGGCGGTCACGCTGCCCGCCTCGGCCGCGACCACCGGCTGCGCGGTCACCTACACCGTGCAGAGCCAGTGGACCGGCGGGTTCAGCGGCAACGTCGCCATCACCAATCTCGGTTCCGCGCTCACGAGCTGGAATCTGACGTTCGACTTCCCCAACGCCAACCAGCGGGTCACCCAGGGCTGGAGCGCCACCTGGTCGCAGTCCGGCGCGCGGGTGTCGGCGGCCAGTCTGAGCTGGAACGGCTCGCTGGGCACCGGCGGGTCGACCACGATCGGCTTCAACGGGTCGTGGAGCGACGCGAACCCCGTACCCACCTCGTTCGCGCTCAACGGCACGACCTGCACCGGCGCGGTCACGACGCCGTCCCCGACGACGCCCACCGGCCCACCGACCAGCACGCCGCCGACCACCACGCCACCGCCGACCACGCCGCCGCCGACCACGCCGCCGCCGGGCGGCGCCGCGCCCAGCCTCCGGGTCTCCGGCAACAAACTGGTGACGGCGGGCGGCGCCACCTACCGCCTGCTCGGCGTCAACCGGGCCAGCGGGGAGTTCGCCTGCGTGCAGGGCAAGGGCATGTGGGACAGCGGTCCGGTCGACCAGGCCTCGGTCGACGCGATGAAGGCCTGGCACATCCGGGCGGTCCGGATCCCGCTCAACGAGGACTGCTGGCTGGGCCTCTCCGGCTCACCCAGCGGACCCGCCTACCAGCAGGCCGTCAAGGACTACGCGAACCTGCTGGTCGCCAACGGGATCAACCCGATCCTCGACCTGCACTGGACCCACGGGCAGTACACCGGCAACATCTCGGCCTGCGCCGACGTGAACGCCACCTGTCAGAAGCCCATGCCCAGCCGGCAGTACACGCCGCAGTTCTGGACCGGGGTGGCCAACGCGTTCAAGGGCAACGACGCGGTGCTGTTCGACCTGTTCAACGAGCCCTACCCGGACGCCGCCAACAACTGGTCGGACATGGCGGCCGCGTGGCGGTGCCTGCGCGACGGCGGCGCCTGCACCGGCATCGACTACCCGGTGGCCGGCATGCAGGACCTGGTCGACGCGGTACGCGCCACCGGCGCCACCAACGTATTGCTGGTGCCGGGCCTGACCTGGACCAACGACCTGACCCAGTGGCTGACCCACAAGCCGACGGACCCGCGTGGCAACATCGTCGCCTCGTGGCACTCGTACAATTTCAACGCCTGTGTCACCGAGACCTGCTGGGACACCCAGATCGCCCCGGTGGCCGCGCAGGTGCCGGTGCACGCCGGCGAGATCGGTCAGGACACCTGCGCCCACGACTACATCGACCGGCTGATGACCTGGCTGGACCGCAACCGGCTGGGCTACACCGCATGGACCTGGAACCCGTGGGGATGCAGCGGCGGAAACGTGCTCATCGAGGACTACAACGGCACGCCGACCCGCAGCTACGGCGAGGGCTACCGCGCCCACCTGCTCACCGTGACGCCGTAGGGAACCCCGATGTCGCGACAATCCCTTCGGTACGCCGTGCTCGCCGCGATCACCACGGTCCTGGCGTTCACGGTGGCGTTCCCCGGCTCCCCGGTACGGTCCGCACCGCACCGGTCGTCGGCGGCGGCGCCGATCAGGATCATGCCGCTCGGTGACTCGATCACCGCCGGCCCCGGCTGCTGGCGCGCCCTGCTCTGGAACCAGTTGCGGACCGCCGGCTACTCCAACATCGATTTCGTCGGCAGCACCTCCGACGGCGGAAGCTGCAACTACGGCTTCTCCTACGACGCCGACCACGAGGGTCACGGCGGTTTCTCCGCGGTCGGCATCGCCGACAACAACCAGCTCCCGCCCTGGCTGAACGCGGCCCGGCCGGACGTCGTCGTGATGCACCTCGGCACGAACGACCTCTGGGGCGGCTGGCAGTCGATGGACACGATCCTCGCCGCGTTCACCAAGCTGGTCGGCCAGATGCGGGCGAACAACCCGAGCATGAGGATCGTCGTGTCGCAGATCATCCCGCACCACGGCTGCGACACCTGCCCCGCCGACACCGTCACGCTCAACAACCGGATCCCCGGCTGGGCCGCCGGTCTCACCACCGCCCAGTCACCCATCGTCGTGGTGGACCAGTGGACCGGCTTCGACGCGGCCACCGACACCGGCGACGGGGTACACCCGAACGACTCGGGCTTCCGGAAGATGGCCGACCGCTTCCAACCCGCGCTCGCGCGGGTGCTCGGCGGCACCGTCCCGCCCACCCCGACGCCGGGCCCGACCCTCTCGGTCACCCCGGCACCGTCACCGTCGACCCCGCCGCCCGGCATCGGGCGGTGCACGGCGATGTACCGGACGGTCTCCCAGTGGGCCGGCGGCTTCCAGGGCGAGGTGAGCGTCCGCAACGACACGGCGGCGGCCACCACGGCGTGGACCGCGACGGTGAGCCTCGGCAGCGGCCGGCAGGTCACGCAGTCCTGGAACGCCACGGTCACGCAGTCGGGCGCGACCGCCACCGCGCGGAATCTGGGCTGGAACGGCGGCCTGGCACCGGGTGGCTCGACCAGCTTCGGCTTCCTGGCGTCCTCGACCGGTGACAATCCGGCGCCGGTGGTCGGCTGCACGGTCGGCTGATCTGCCGCCGGGTGTGGGCGCGGCGACGACGGCCGCGCCCACACCCGGCCCGACACCGGTTGGCCAGCAACGAGCAGGCCGCGCGCTGTGCCGCGGCCCGACCGGGATAGATTGGAACACCGTTCCAATCGAGGAGGCATCATGGTGTCCCGGTCCTGGCTCTACGTCCCCGGCCACTCCCGCCGAATGCTCGACAAGGCCGCCGGCGTCGGGGCCGACGCGATCATCGCGGACCTGGAGGACGCGGTGCCGGCGGCGCAGCGGCCGACCGCCCGTTCGGTGGTCGCCGACTGGCTCGACTCCGGCGCCGCCGGCGCCGCCGACGCCTGGGTACGGGTCTCGCCGGACGCCCTCGAGGAGGATCTGCGGGCGGCGGTCCGCCCCGGCCTCACCGGCGTGGTGGTGGCGAAGGTGGACGGGCCGTCCCTGTTGACCCGCCTCGACGCCCTGCTCAGCGTGCTGGAGAGCGAGCGCGGTCTGCCGGCCGGACGGATCGCCGTCTCACCCCGGCTGGAGTCCGCGCGCGGGCTCCGACAGATCGACGCCGTCGCCGCCGCGCCCCGGGTGTTGCTGCTCGGTCTCGGCGAGGCGGATCTCAGCGCCGACCTGGGCCTGCGTCCCGGCCCGGACGGGTGGGAACTGCTCCCGGCCCGGTTCGAGGCGGTCGTCGCCTCGGCCGCCGCCGGGCTGGCCGCACCGGTCGGCCCGGCCACCGTGAACTACCGGGACACCGAGAAGCTGCGAGCCGGCACCGAGGCCCTGCGCCGGCTCGGCTTCTCCGGGCGGACGGCGATCCATCCCCACCAGGTGCCGGTGATCAACGAGGTCTTCACGCCGACCGCCGAGGAGGTGGCCGAGGCCGAGCGGGTCATCGCCGCGTACGCCGAGGGGGGCGGTGGGGCGGCGGCGGTGGACGGCACCGGAACGATGGTGGACGAGGCGGTCGCCCGTTCGGCCCGGGCGGTGCTGGTCCGCGCGCGCCGACAGTAACCATCATTTCGTTCCGCTGGACGGATCGCTGTTGCGCTCAGCGGTCCGCCGGGCTTAGCCTGTGGCCACCGGCAAGGAGGTAGCCCCATGGCTTATGACCTGCTCATCGTCAACGCGCGGGCGGTACGCCCGGGCGAGGACGAGCCCGTACCAGCATCCATCGCGGTCCGGTCGGGCCAGATCGCGGCCATCGGGCCGGACCTCTCCCCCGCCGACGCGCACGAGGTGGTCGACGCCGGCGGCCGACTGGCCTTCCCCGGCGCGGTCGACGGACACCAGCACTGGGGCATCTACAACCCGCTCGACGTCGACACCGCCAGCGAGTCGCGGGCGTCGGCGCAGGGCGGCGTCACCACCGGGCTGACCTACATGCGGACCGGGCAGTACTACCTGAACCGGGGCGGCAGCTACGCCGAGTTCTTCCCCGAGGTGCTGCGCCTGGCCGAGGGCCGGGCCTTCGTCGACTACGCCTTCCACCTCGCCCCCATGCAGGCCGGCCACATCGACGAACTCGGCACGCTGGTCGACGAGTTCGGGGTCAGCTCGTTCAAGATCTTCATGTTCTACGGTTCGCACGGCCTGCACGGTCGCTCCACCGACCAGTCGTCGTTCCTGATGACCCCGCCCGGTGAGCGGTACGACCTGGCGCACTTCGAGTTCGTCATGCGCGGCGTGCAGCGGATCCGGGAGGAGCGGCCCGAACTGGCCGACGGCATCAGCCTGTCGCTGCACTGCGAGACCGCCGAGATCATGGCGGCCTACTCGAAGCTGGTGGAGGAGGCCGGGGAGCTGAAGGGGCTGGCCGCCTACAGCGCGTCCCGGCCGGCGCACTCGGAGGGGCTCGCGATCACCATCGCCTCCTACCTGGCCCACGAGACCGGCCTGCCGGCGATCAACCTGCTGCACCTGTCCGGTGCGAAGGCGATGGAGTCCGCGCTGCGGATGGCCGCCGCCTTCCCGCACGTGGACTTCCGCCGCGAGGTCACCATCGGGCACCTGATCGCCACCTACGACACCGCCGCCGGCCTCGGCGGCAAGGTGAACCCTCCGCTGCGTGCCGAGGCCGACCGGCAGGCGCTCTGGCGGGCGGTGCTCGCCGGGCAGGTCGACTGGGTGGTCTCCGACCACGCCTGCTGCCGGGACGAGACGAAGTTCGGCACCGACCGGGACGACGTCTTCGTGGCGAAGTCCGGGTTCGGCGGGGCCGAGTACCTGCTCCCGGCCCTGATCACCGAGGGCCGGCGGCAGGGGCTGCCGTTGGGCCGGGTCGCCGAGCTGGTCTGCGCCAATCCGGCGAAGCGCTACGGGCTGTGGCCGCGCAAGGGGGACCTGGCGGTGGGCTTCGACGCGGACATCGTCCTGGTCGACCCGGACCGCACCTGGACGGTGACCGCCGAGGCGAGCGAGTCCACCCAGGAGTACACCCCGTTCGAGGGGTTCGAGCTGACCGCCCGGGTCGACGACGTGTGGCTGCGCGGGCACCGCATCCTCCGCGACGGCGCGGTGGTCGGCACCCCGCGCGGCGAGTACCTGCGCCGCCCGGTCAGCCGCTAGGCCGCGCCCGCCACCGCGCCCCTCACCCGGTGGGTGAGGGGCGCGGTGGCGAGTCGGACCGGTACCGGCTCAGGCGGTGGCGTGCCGGCCGGCGAGGTAGCCGAGGCCGAGGGCGGCGAGCAGGCCGTTTCCGGCCAGGTACCCGTCCGCCCCGTGGCCGGAGATGCCGACCGCCGCGCCGCCGGCCGCGTACAGGCCCGGCACCGGCTGGCCGGCGCGCAACGCCCGGGCGTGCCGGTCCACCCGCAGGCCGCCCTGGGTGTGGAAGAGCGCCCCGGTGACCCGGACGGCCGCGTACGGCGCACGCAGCGGCGCGCCCCAGGCGCGCCGGCCGAACGCGTCGGACGCGGTCCCGGTGGCCGCCGCGTCGGCGTCGGCCAGGGTGGCCGCCAGCGCGTCGACCGGGGCGCCCACCACGGAGGCGAGCGCGTCGACGTCGTCGGCCCAGCGGACCGCCCCGGCGGCCACCACGTCCCGGTAGTCCTTGAACGCCAGACAGGCGTCGTGGACGCGTTCGTCGTAGACCACCCAGGCCCGGCCACCCGGACGGGACAGCACCGGTACGGCGTACTCGGAGTAGCCGACCGTCTCGTCGCCGAAGCGTCGCCCGGTGGCGTCCACGAGGAAGCCGCCGTGCATGACCGTCGCCCAGGTGAGCAGGATGGCGTCCGGGACGGCCAGCGAGCCGTGCCCCTGGTAGGCGTCGAGGTGGCCGGTGTCCAGGTCGAGCCGTTCGGCCAGCCGCAACGCGTCCCCCCGGGACGCCTCGCCGCCGTGGTAGACGCCGTGGGCGATCTCGGGCAGGTGGCGCCGGACCAGCTCGGGGTCGGCGGCGAACCCGTTGGTGGCGAGCACCACCACCGGGCAGCTCAACTCCTCCCGGGTGCCGTCGGGACGGGCCAGCACCGCGCCCCGGACCGCGCCGGTGTCGTCGGTGCGCACATCGACCAGCCGGGCCGGCACGACCAGGTGCAGGTCGTCCCGGTCCGCGGCGGCGTCGAGCAGGGCGCGGTGCAGGGCCGCGCCGGAGCGGTCCGGCACGCTGTGGCAGCGCAGCGCCGAGTGGCCCGGGTAGCGGAAGTCGATGACCAGTTCGAGCGGCACCCCGCAGTCGTCGGCCAGCCAATCGACCAGCTCGGGGGCGACCGCGGTGAGCGCGGCGGCCACCACCGGGTCGGCCCGGTCGTGGGTCTTGGCCCGGATGTCGGCGAGGAACCGACCCGGTGAGTCCTCGACGCCGGCCGCCCGCTGCCAACGGCTGCCGGCGGCCGGGATCATCGAGGTGCTCATCGCGGTGTTGCTGCCCTGCCGGAACGTCTCCCGCGCCTCGGCGAGGACGACGGTACGGCCGGGCCGGGCGGCGGCCAGCGCGGCGGCCAGGCCGGCCGCGCCGGCGCCGGCGACCAGGGCGTCGCAGTCGGTCATGAGCCGGCCGTCCCGGGCGGGTTGTCGGGGTCCAGGCCGTAGAAGCGGGCCGCGTTGCGCCAGAGGATCTTCTCCCGGGCCGCGGTGTCCAGAAAACCTGCGGTACGGATCCAGTTCGCGGCGCCGCCGGGGTGGTCCCAGGCGAACGGGTGGTCGGTGCCGATGGTGAGCTGGTCCACCCCGACGCGCTCGATCACCAGTTCCAGCGCGCGCTCGTCGTGCACCAGCACGTCGTAGAAGAGGTTGCCGGCGGCGAGGTACTCGCTGGGCGGGCGGGCCATGGTGCGCTGCGCCGGGGAGATCATGTGCCAGCGGTGGTCGAACCGGCCCAGCGAGTGGATCGCGATGCCGCCGCCGTGGGTGAAGCACATCCGGAAGTCGGGGTGCCGGTCCAGCAGCCCGGAGTGGATCACCGTCATCAGCCCGATGCTCGCCTCGACCGGCGCGGCGAACGAGCTCTCGAAGTAGTACCGGCCGAGCCGGTCGCCGGCGCCGAGCTTGTCGAAGAACGCCGGGTGCACGTTGGCGGTCACCCCGGCCTCGGCCATCGCCTCCAGCACCGGCAGGATCTGCGGGTCGTCGAGGTTGCGCCCGTTGACCGCCGGGGTGAGCACGAAGTGCCGCAGCCCCAGTTCCGTCACGGCGTGGTCGAGCACGGCCAGCGCCGCGTCCCGGTCCTGGAGCGGCAGTTGCGCCAGCCCCCGGTAGGTGCCCGGGGCGGCGGCCTCCAGTTCGGCCAGCTCGGTGTTGAGTTCCCGGCAGAAGGCCGCGCCCCGGGCCGCGTCCAGGTGGTAGTTGAACAGGAACCCGGCCACCTGGACGGCCTCGAAGCCGATCCCCTGCTGCGCGGCGCGGGCGGCGAGCCGGGCCGTCGGGTCGGCCAGGTCCACCTCGGGCGGGGCGAAGGCCAGCACGGTACGCCCCAGCGCGAACGCCCGCCGGCCGTCGGCCTCGGTGACCGGCCGCCAGCCGTACCAGTCCCGTCCTTCCCGCCCGGCGGCGAGCAGTCCCCGGGGCCAGAAGTGGGTGTGCGTGTCGATGGCCGGCACCCCGGAGACGGCGTCTCCGGGGGCCGGAGCGGATGCGGCGGTCATGCCACCTTCACGATCTTCCCGTCCTGGACCAGGATCTCCCCGTCCACCTCCACGGTGGGGGTGAGCAGCAGCAGGTCGACGTGGATCGGGGCCTTGACCGTCCCGCCGACCACGCTGTTGCCGAGGGCGAAGTGGACGGTGCCGACCTGCTTCTTGTCCTCGGTGATGTTGCCGAGGAAGCGGGCCGCCGGGTTGGTGCCGATGGAGATCTCGCCGAGGTTGTCGCCGTTCTCCACCCCGTCGATCATGCGGCGCAGCTCGCCGGCCTGGTCACCGCCCTCGATCCGGACCGCGCGCCCCTGGTCGAAGTGGACCCGGATCGGTTCGCGCAGCTTGCCGAGCTGGTGCGCGGAACCGTCGGCGACCAGGACCCCCTGCCCGGTGCCGGTGGCCGGGGCGCTCCACGCCTCGCCGCTGGGATAGCTGGAGATCTGGCCGGGCTCGCGGGCGAAGGACGCGCCCACTCCGCAGGTGACCCCCTCCAGGCTGGCGGTGAGGTCGGAGCCCTGCTGCGAGGTGACCCGGATCCGGGAGCCGGCGGTGATGGCGTCGGCCAGCGGTTTGGTGATCCGGTGGACCTCCTCGTAGTCGGCGATGCCCGCGCCGCCGGTCAGCTCGGCCCGGGTCACCCCGGTCATCACGATCGCCCGGGCGCCCCGGTTGAGCGCCTGCTTGAGTTCGGGGGTGAAGCTCAGCGCGGTCGAGGTCGGCGAGATGATCACGTCCGCGCCGGCCAGTGCGGCGGCGACGATCCGGTTCGCCGGTTCGCCGGCCCGGGCGCGGGCGGGCTGGACCAGCAGGGTGCCCTCGGCGCCGGCGGCGGCGACCGCCGCGAGGAGCGCGTCGACGACCGCGTGGTCGGAGTTGTGGTCGGCGGCGACGGCGACCAGTTCCCCGGGCCGGACGGCCAGGGAGGTGTTCACGATGTTGTCGGCGGCCTTGGCGACCTGGATCGCGGCCCAGTCGGTCATCAGTGGTCCTCTCGCAGCAGGGTGGCGCCGGCCTTGGTGGTCCAGCCGCGCTGGAAGCTGTACGCCTCGACGATCTCCAGGGGCTGGAAGCCGTCGAGGTCCTCGTTGATCACGTCGGTGAAGATCTCCACGCCGCCGGTGCCCTTCCAGGCGTCGATGGTGGTGGCCCGGTCCAGGTCGAGCGCGAAGAGCTGCCGCTGGTCGGGCACCTGCGGGCTGGGCGAGGGGATGTGCCGGTAGGTGTAGACGCGGTGCCCGTGCGAGGGCACCGCGTCGTCGTCGATCTTCTCGGTGAGCTGGATGTCCACGTTGAAGATCCGCCGGCCGAACCGGTCCACGGTCCCCCGCATCCGGCTGCCGGGGCCGATCGGCCCGAACGCCGGGTTGGCCGGCTGGATCTTGGTCTTGTGGATGACGCCCTGCTTCTTGGCGAAGCCCATGAAGTGGCCGAACACCACCGACCAGTCCTCGCTGACGTAGATGTAGGCGCTGAACCGGCCGGGCTGGCCCTGGTAGGTGCAGTAGAGGCCGAGGATGCCCTCCTGGTACTGCGACCACTGCGGTTCGGTCCAGGCCTGGTCGGGGTGACTGTCGCTGACCTTGACCATGTCGGCGACGTAGGCGTAGGCCAGGGCCTCCGGGTGCAGGTCGAGGCCGTCGGGCAGGTAGGCGCGGGCCTTGTCCGGGTCGACCCGGTAGATCACCTGGATGGCGTCGGCGCTGATGTGGTGCGGGGGGTCGTCGACGAGCGCGGCCCGGCCGGACGGGGACAGGGGATTGCCGAACCCTCGGAGCGTGGCCATCAGATTCCTTCCACTCAGCGAAACGGCGTTCCACAAAACGTAGGGGGGTCCGTCGAACCGTGTCAAGGGCCGGACGGACGCCGTGACCAGCGAATCCGCCGTCCGGCGCGACGGGATGTCAGCCGGCGCCGCCAGTCGCCCGCCGCGCGCCGTCGAGGAAGAGGGTCGCGTTCTCCCGGACCACCATGTCCTTCTCCCGGCTGGTCAGGAACGGCTGGTCGGCGATCCAGCGCACCGCGCCGACCTCGGGGATGTCCCCGCCGTACGGGTGGTCGGTGCCGATCACCACCCGGTCCGGGCCGACCCGCTCGACAAGCAGTTGCAGGGCCCGCTCGTCGTGCACCAGGCAGTCGTAGTGGAACCGGCGCAGGTACCGGTCCGGCGCCTCGGCCAGCAGGCCGCTGTCCCGCCCCTGGAGGTAGCGCAGGTTGAGCCGGCCGATGCCGTACGGCAGCCAGCCGCCCCCGTGCGAGCAGCAGATCCGGGCGCCCGGGTGCCGGTCCAGCAGGCCCGAGTAGATCAGCGAGGCCAACGCCAGCCCGGATTCGAGGGGCACGCCCACCGAGTTGTCGAACATGTGCCGGCAGGTGCGCTCGCGCCCGGCCCGGGTGTACCAGTTGGCGTGGATGACGATCGCCGCCCCGGCGGCCAGCACCTGGTCGAGGATGGCGACCACCTTCGGGTCGTCCAGGTTGGCGTCCTCGACGTTGGTGCCGATGCTGAACGCGTACAGGCCGAGGTCCTTGACGGCGTGGTCGAGCACCCGCAGGGACGCGTCGTGGTCCTGGAGCGGCAGCAGTCCGAGACCGGTGAAGGTGCCGTCGGAGGCGGCCTGCGCGTCGGCCAGGTCCGCGTTGACGTCCCGGCAGTACGCCTCGGCCTCGGCGGCCGGGAGTTCGTACCCCCAGAGGAAGACCGGGACCATCGCCGCCTCGCGGACGATGCCCTCGGCGGCCCGGCGTTCCCGGCGGGCGGTCAGGTCGGTGGAGTAGAGGTCGACCGGGGCGGGGGCGTCCCGGTCGCCGGCCACGATCCGGGGGGTGGCGGCGGTGAGGTCGGCGTCCCAGGCGTGCCAGCGCCGGCCGGCCCGGACGGCCGACGCGAACTCACGGGGCCACCAGTGACTGTGCAGATCCACGGCCTGACCAGGTCGATGCATGATGGGCACCCCTCTTGTTCCGGTTGATGAAACGGTGTTTCATAAAGTAGCGCAGCCGACGGGGGCGGGACAGGCCGACCGACTCAGGACGTGACACATGGATCTGACATACGGAAGCGACGTGATGGTGGCGCTGCTCCAGCGCCTCGGCATCCGGTACGTGGCAGCCAACCCCGGCGCCTCGTTCCGGGGACTGCACGACTCCCTCACCACAAGCGGCAGCCCCGAGGTGATCTCGGCGCTGCACGAGGGCGTCGCCGTGGCCGTCGCCCACGGCTACGCCAAGGCGTCCGGCGAGGTAATGGCCGCCGCCGTGCACAACCTGGTCGGCCTCCAGCAGGCCGTGATGGCGACCTTCAACGCGTACGCCGACCACGCGCCGGTGCTCCTGCTCGGCGGCTCCGGACCGGCCGACCAGGCCCGCCGCCGCCCGTGGATCGACTGGGTGCACACCGCGAACCAGCAGGGCCAGGCCGTCCGGGACGTGGTCAAGTGGGACAGCGAACCCACGTCCGTCGCCGCCCTGCCCGACCTGATGCTCCGCGCCCACCAGCTCGCCGTGGCCCAGCCGCCCGGCCCCACCTACGTGGCCCTCGACGCGCTGATGCAGGAGTCCCCCGCGCCCGCGGTCGACCTCGGCGACTGGGGGCCGGCCCCGCTCGCCCCGCCGACCGCCCCGCTGGACCGCCTCGAAGCCGTCGCCGACCTGCTCGTCGCCGCCGAGTCCCCGGTCGTCCTCGCCGACTTCGTCGGCCGCAGCCGGGCCGGCTTCGACGCGCTGCGCCGGCTCGCCGAGACCCTCGCCGTACCCGTGGTGGACCTCGGCAGCCGGCACAACTTCCCCACCGGGCACTGGGCCGACTGCACCGCCGACCGGGCCGGCCGGCTCGCCGACGCCGACCTCGTCCTGGCGCTGGACTGCCGGGACGTCCGCTGGGCGACGTCCCAGGTGGACAACGACCGGCGCGGCTACCGGATGCTCACCCGGCCCGGCACGAAACTCGCCGTGATCACCCTCAACGACCTGAAACACAACGGCTTCCTCGACCTGGAACCGCCGATCCGGGCCGACGAGTACCTGGTCGCCGACACCGCCGTCGCCCTGCCCGTCCTCGCCGACCTGGTCGCCGAGCGGGTCGCCCGCCGCGCCGACGCCGTCGCCGCCCGACGCGAGTGGCTGACCGGTCACACCGCCGCGCTGCGCGCCGCCGAAGGGCCACCGCCCGAGTCGCCGCACGGCGGGATCACCGAGGGCGTCCTCGCCGCCGCCACCTACGACGCGGTACGCGACGGCCCCTGGCAGATCGGCTTCACCATGTTCCGGGGCTGGCCCCGGCGCACCTGGGACCTGGTCGACTACAACTGCCACCTGGGCGGCTCCGGCGCCGGCGGCCTCGGCTTCGGCATCGGCGGTTCGATCGGCGCGGCGCTGCACCACCGCGACGACGACACCGTGGTGGTCGACCTGCAACCCGACGGCGACCTGCTCTACACCCCGCAGGCGCTCTGGACCGCCGCCCACCACCGGCTCCCGCTGCTGGCCGTGGTGGTCAACAACCGCAGCTACGGCGCGGACTGGCTGCACCAACGTCGGGTGGTGCAGACGCGCGGCGGCGACCTGGACCGGGCCCGGCACGGCATGGACCTGACCGGGCCGGACGTCGACCACGCCGGGATGGCCCGCGCCCAGGGCGTCGAGGCGTTCACCGTGACCGACCGCGACGCCCTGGCGTCCACCCTCACCGAGGCGGTCAAGGGCGTCCGCGAGGGTCGTCCCGTCCTGGTCGACGTCGTCGTCGACCTGCCGGAGGTGTGATCCGATGCCGGTGCACGCCCCGGTCGGCTTCGCCGACGTCCTCGCCGCCGAACCACCCGTGTACGCCGCCGGCGTCTGGGACGGGCTCAGCGCCACGCTGGCCGCCGCGGCCGGTTTCCGCTGCCTCTTCGTCTCCGGTTTCGCCGTGGCCGCCTCGCTCGGCCTGCCCGACGCCGACCTCTACACCCGCGCCGACATGACCCGCGCGGTCGGCGTCGCCGCCCGGGCCGGCGGCCTGCCGGTCATCGCCGACCTGGACACCGGCTGGGGCAACGCCGTCAACGCGTACCACGCCGCCCGGGACTTCGAGCGGGCCGGCGCGGCGGCGCTGATGCTGGAGGACCAGATCTCCCCCAAGCCGGGGCCGCTGAGCGAGCAGGCCGGGGTGAGTCTGGTGCCCCGGGCCGAGGCGGCGGCGAAGGTCCGCGCCTGCGTCGACGCCCGGGACCGGGCCGCCGTGGTCGCCCGGACCAACGCCGACACCGTCGACGAGGTGCTGCGGCGGGCCGAGGCGTACGCGGCGGCCGGCGCGGACGTGGTCTTCCCGATGCGCCACGACGAGACGTTCCCGTTCGAGGCGTGGCAGGCCACCCGGGACGCCTGCGGCCGGCCACTGGCCGCCGCGGTCGCCCCCGGCAGTTGGCTGGAACGCGAGCTCACCCCCGCCATCGCCCGGGAACTCGGCATCGCCGTGGTCATCTACGGTCTCCAGGGCCTGCTCGCCACCGCCCGCGCGCTCACCGCGGCGTACACCGACCTGCTCGGCCCGGAGCCCGGCGTGGTCGCCGCCCGGGGCGTACCGCTGCGCGAGTTCACCCGGCTCATCGGCTACGACGAGGTCACCCGACTCCGCGACCGCTACCTGGGCGCCGGTGGTGTCCCGCCCCGGCCGGGCAGCGCCGACGCCGGGCGGGGCGACACATGACCGGGCCGGACGACACCGGCCGTACCGTCCTGGCCGCCGCGCACGCGCTGATCGCCCCGCTGACCGAGGCACAGGTCGACGCGATCCGCGCCGCCGCCGCACCCGACCCGGTGGTGGTCGCCCGGGACCCCGCCACCGTGCTGCGGCACGCCCCCGGCGCGGCCGTCCTCTTCGGTGACATCCAGCCGGCGGCCCTCGACGCCGCGCCGAACCTGCGCTGGGTGCAGTCGGTCGGCGCCGGCGTGGACCGGATCGCCGCCCACCTCGCCGGCCGCGACGTCCGTCTGGTCTCGGCCAAGGGCGGGATCGTCGGCGCGCACCTGGCCGAGCACGCGTTCGCGCTGCTGCTCGCGCTCACCCGGGGCGTGGCGACGGTGCTGCGCGCGCCCGACTGGACCGACGCGTACCGGATCGCGGTGCGGGCCACCCAGTGGGAGTTCACCGACCGGACCATGCTGGTGGTCGGCCTCGGCGGGGCCGGCCGGGCGGTGGCCCGGCGGGCCCGGGGCTTCGAGTTCGCGCGGATCGTCGCGGTGGAGCCGGAATCCGTCGAGGCCGGCCCCGACGTTGACCTGCTGGTCACCCCGGACCGGCTGGACGAGGTGCTGCCCGCCGCCGACGTGGTGGTGCTCACCGTGCCGCTCACCCCGGCCACCCGCCACCTGCTGGACGCCACCCGGATCGCCGCGATGAAACCCGGCGCGATAGTGGTCAACGTCAGCCGGGGCGACCTGGTCGACGAGTCGGCGCTGCGCGCCGCGCTCACCGGCGGACGGCTCGGCGGGGCCGGGCTGGACGTGGTGGCCCGGGAGCCGCTCGCCGCCGACGACCCGCTGTGGCGACTGCCCAACGTGGTGGTCACCCCGCACATCGCCGGCGGGTCGCCGCGCCGGGCCGAACGGGTGGTCGAGCAGTTCTGCGCGAACCTGCGTCGCTGGCACGCCGGCGAACCCCTGCTCGGCGAGTTCGACCGCAGCCGGGGCTACTGAGATCCCGGGACCGCCCGCGCGAGGGGTCGCGCGGGCGGTCCGGGGCCGGTACGGCGTGCCGCCCGGGCGGGTTCAGGCGGACAGCACGGCGGCGGCGGGGCGGACGGTGCCGACGGCGTGCGCGAGGGTGGCCAGCGTGGCCCGCTGCACCTGCTCCGCCGGCAGGTCGAAGCCGGCGGCGGTGACCGGCAGCGCGGCGGTCAGGTCGGCGACCACCAGCACGTCGAGGTCGCGGGCGCGGGCGTCCTGGGCCGTGGCCTGGACGCAGATGTTGGTGGTGACGCCGGTGAGCACCACCCGGTCCGCGCCCAGCGTGCGCAGCACCACCGCCAGGTCGGTGCCGTAGAACGCCGACTGGCGGGGCTTGACCACCCGGATCTCGTCGTCGCGGGCGCCCAGGCCGGGATGCAGGTCGGCGGCCGGGCTCCGGAACAGCTCGTCGACCGCCGCGCCGTACCCGGCGGTGGTGGCGACGCCCATCGACACGCCGGGGCGCAGCTCGCGGGTCACCCAGACCAGCGGCACGTCCCGGGCGCGGGCCGCGTCGGCGAACCGGGCGATCCGGTCCACCAGCCCGGCGGCGTCCGGGACGGCCAGCGGCCCGGTGACGTACTTGCGTTGGACGTCGATGACGATCAGGGCGTCGCCGGGGCCGAGGGGACGCACGGCTCCTCCCTCCGGGTCGTCGGACGGTCCCGGTACCGGCCGAGGTCGGTCTCGGGGTCGAGCACCGCGTCGAGGAGTTGCCGGGTGTACGCCGCCGCCGGCCGCTGGTAGATCGCGTCGACCCGGTCCAGTTCGACGATCTTCCCGGTGGACATGACCGCCACCCGGTCGGAGATGTAGGCCACCGCCGCCAGGTCGTGCCCGATGAACAGGTACGTCAGGCCGAGCCGGGCCTGGAGGTCACGCAGCAGGTTGAGGATCTGCGCCTGGATGGAGAGGTCCAGCGCGGCGACCGGCTCGTCCAGCACCATCAGCGCGGGTTCCAGCGCGAGCGCGCGGGCGATGGCGACCCGCTGGGCCTGCCCGCCGGAGAGCTGGTGCGGGAAGCGGGCGGCGTAGTCGCCGTCCAGCCCGACCAGGTCGAGCAGTTCGGTGACCCGGTCCCGCCGCTGGGCCTTCGACCCGCGTTTGTGCACCAGCAGCGGCTCGTCGACGATCTGCCCGATGGTCATCCGGGGGTCCATCGAGGAGTACGGGTCCTGGAAGACCACCTGGAGGTCACGGCGGACGTCCCGCATGGCCCTGCCGGAGAGCCGGGCGATGTCGACGCCGCCGATGACCACCCGTCCGGAGGTGGGGGCGAGCAGCCCGGACATGATCATCGCGGTGGTGGACTTGCCGGACCCGGACTCCCCCACCAGGCCGAGCGTGGTGCCCTTCGGGATGGTGAAGGAGACGTCGTCCACCGCCCGCAGCACCCGGGCCTTCCGGCCGGAGCCGAGTGGATACTCCTTGACCAGGTTCTCGACCACCACGAACGGTTGTTCCGCGTCGCCGGGCCGGGCGTCGACGAGTGGTTCGCCGCCCTCGCGCCAGTAGCCGAGGTCGCCGTCGGCGGTCAGCCGGCCGGTCCAGTGGCAGGCCGCGACCTGGCCGCCGCCACTCGGTTGCAGGACCGGCAGTTCCTCGGCGCAGCGGTCGGTGGCGAACCGGCACCGGGGGTGGAAGGAGCAGCCGGCCGGCAGCCGGGCCGCGTTCGGTGGCGCGCCGGGAATGGCGGTCAGCGTGGACCGCAGCCGCCGCAACCGGGGCAGCGACCCGAGCAGCGCGGCGGTGTACGGGTGGCCGGGTTCGTGCAGCACCTGCTCCGCGGTGCCGTACTCGACGACCCGGCCGGCGTACATGACGGCGACCCGGTCGGCGACGGCCGCCGCCACGCCGATGTCGTGGGTGATCAGGACGACCCCCATCGACAGGCGGTCCCGCAACTCGATCATGGTCTCCAGCACCGCGCCCCGGACGCTGGTGTCCAGCGCGGTGGTCGGCTCGTCGGCGAGGAAGAGCGGCGGGTCCAGGGCGATCGCCATGGCGATCATGACGCGCTGGCGCATGCCGCCGGAGAGTTCGTGCGGGTACTGCTTCGCCCGCCGGCCCGGGTCGTCGATCCGGACCACGCCCAGCAGCTCGACCGCCCGCTCCCAGGCGTCCTTCGCCGACGCCCCCCGGTGCACCCGCAGGATCTCGGCGATCTGGTCGCCGACGGTGAAGCTGGGGTCCAGCGAACTCATCGGGTCCTGGAACACCATGCCGTAGTTCTCGGCGCAGAACCGGCGCAGCTTCGCGCCGCGCAGCCCGAGCACGTCCCGGCCCTGGAAGCGGACCCGGCCGGCGGTGTGGCCGTTGGCCGGCAGCAGCCCGGCGACGGCGTGCAACGAGACGCTCTTGCCGGAGCCGGACTCGCCGAGCACCACCAGGGTCTCGCCCTGGCGCACCGACCAGGTGGCGCCCCGGACGGCGTGCACCGGCCCCCGGAGGGTGTCGAAGGTGACGTCCAGCCCGTCGACCTCGAGCAGCGGTACGGCGTCAGCGCCGGCCATGCGGATCCCACCTCTCACTCAGCCAGTCACCGACGACGTTGACGCTCAACACGACCAGGGTGATGGCCACGCCGGGGACCAGCGGGATCCACCACGCGGTGTCGAGGTAGCCCCGGCTGGCGCTCAGCATCCCGCCCCAGGTGGCGGTGGGCGGCGGCACGCCGAGCCCGAGGAAGCTGAGCGAACTCTCGATGACGATGGACCGGGCCACCACGAACGTCCAGACGACGATGAGCGGACCGGCGATGTTGGGCAGCACGTGCCGGGCGAGGATGCCGGCACCCCGACGGCCGATGGCGACGGCGGCCCGGAAGTAGTCGGTGGAGACCACGTTCAGCGTCTTGGCGTGGGCGAGCCGGGTGAACGGCACCCATTCCCAGAGCACCAGCACGATGATCAGCACCGACAGTTTGGCGCCGAAGACGGCGACCACGGCGAGGGCGACGATGAGGAACGGGAACGCGGTGAGGATGTCGACCGTCCGCATGATCACCGACTCCACGATGCCCCGGTAGTACCCGGCGACGACGCCGAGGACGGTGCCGAGCAGGCCGGCGAAGGTGGCCGCGACGAACCCGACGGTGAAGCTGACCCGGCCGCCGTAGATGGCGCGGCTGAGCAGGTCCCGGCCGAGTTCGTCGGTGCCGAGCAGGTGCGCGCCCTCGCCGCCGAACAGCGACGGCGCGGCGAGCCGGTTGAGCAGGGACTGCTCGTTGGGGTCGTACGGCGAGACGGCCGGGGCGAAGATCGCGGCCAGGACGCCGACGATCAGGAAGCCGAGCGCGATCCGGGCGCCGAAGTGTCTCGGCAGGAGGCGTCGGCGGGGCCGGCGCGGCGCGGGGACGACCTCGGCCACGGGTTCGGCCCCGCCCGGCTCGGGAACGGTCAGCACTGTGCTCATCGGGTCACCAACTGCGCCTTGAGTCGGGGGTCGACCACCTGGTAGAGCAGGTCGACGATGAAGTTGATCAGCACGACGAGCACGCCGATGACGAACACGCCCGCCTGGAGCACCGGGTAGTCGCGGGCGGTGACCGACTCGACCATCAACCGGCCCAGGCCGGGCCAGGAGAACACCGACTCGACCACCACCGAACCGGCGATGAACTGGCCGAGTTCCAGCCCGACGAGCGAGAGCATGGGCACGCTGACGTTGCGCAGGATGTGCCGGTAGCGGATCCGCCGGGTGCTGTAGCCGAGCGAGTTCGCGGTCCGCACGTACCCCTTGCTGAGTTCCTCCAGGGTGTACGCCTGCACCAGCCGCATCTGCCGGGCGCAGATGAAGGCGGCGAGGGTGACGGCCGGCAGGATCAGGCTCATCACCCCCTCCCCGCCGAAGCTGGGCAGCCAGCCCAGGCTGACCGCGAAGATCATGATGAGCACCAGACCGAGCACGAAGTTCGGCACGCTCTGCCCGAGGATGGCGAGGCCGTTGACGGCCCGGCCGAGGAGCCCGTCCCGGTGCACGGCACCGAGCACCCCGGCCGGTACGCCGAGTCCGACCGCGATGAGCATCGCGAGGAGGGTCAGCAGCGCCGACGCCGGAAACCGGTCCAGCACCAACGCCATCGCGTCGCTGCGGTACTGGTACGAGTCGCCGAAGTCGAGCACCAGCAGGTCACCGAGGAACCTCACGTACTGGACGAGCACCGGTTCGTTCAGCCCGAGATTGCTGCGGATGGCCGCCAGGGTCTCCGGGTCCGCGTCCGCACCGGCGATGGCCGAGGCCGGGTCGCCGGAGATCCGGACCAGGAAGAACACCAGGCTGGACAGTCCGAGGATGACCAGGACCAGCTGCAGGAGCCGCTGTCGCAGAAGCTTCGCCACGGTCGGACCCCGTCTAGCCCGTCACCTTGGTGATCAGCTCCCAGGCCGGGTTGCCCGCCTGGTCCACCTTGAAGCCCCGGATCTTGTCGGAGCTGGCCCAGACGTCCGGCATGGTCATCACCGCCACGGACGGGACGTCCTCCTTGTAGATCTTCGACAACTCGCAGAACGCCTGCTGCCGCTCCGGGGTGCCCTCCTCGGCCGAGCGCAGCTTGCCGAACCACTCGTCGTACTTCGGGTTGGAGTAGCCGATGTTGTGCTGGGGGTAGCCGGTGACCAGGCGCTCGAGCTGCACGGAGGCGTCCACGAACGGTGAGCTGCTCATGCCCCAGGCGAAGAAGTCGGCCCGCTCGGTGCGGTTGTAGTACACGTCGAGGTAGTTGGAGAACTCCATCGGGGCGATCTCCACCGACTCGACCGCGTCCAGCTTGTTGACCATCTCGCCGATCGCCTGGGCGAGCAGCGTGTCGTTGAGGATGAACCCCTGCGAGGTCTGGAACTTCAGCTTGAGCCCGGAGACGCCGGCCTCGGCCATCAGCTTGTTGGCCGCGGCCAGGTCGTACGGGTACCGGGTGACGTCCTTGCAGTAGCCGGACATGAAGCTCGGCGCCAACTGGCCCTGGCCGACCTGTCCCTTGCCGCCCATCACGCCTTGGACCAGCGCGTCCAGGTCGAGGGACTGGGCGATGGCCCGCCGGACCCGCACGTCGGTCAGCGGCCCGGAGTCGGTGAACAGGTCCACCACGTACGTGCGGGGCTCGACCGCGTCGTAGACCGTGAAGGCGCCGGACTCCAGCGACTTGATCCCGTCGATCGGGACCTTGGTGATGATGTCGACGTCACCGGCGCGCAGGGCGGCCACCCGGGCCGCGTCCTCCGGGATCGCCTTGAAGGTGATCGAGGCCGGCAGCGCCTTGCCCTGCCCGGAGTTGGGGTTCGGCACCAGCACGAGTTCCTTGCCGGGGACGAACTTCTCGACCATGAACGCGCCGGTGCCGATGGGCTTGGCGTTGAACGCCTTCGCGCCCACCCGCGCGTGCTCCTTGGGCGGGACGATCGGCATCGCGCCGAGCAGCCGGGGCAGGATCGCCTCCGGCGCGCTCATGGTGAACCGGATGGTGGTGGCGTCGACCGCTTCGACCTGCTTGATGATGCCGAGCTTGCCGCGGATGCTCGCCTCGTTCTTCGGGTCGAGCATGAACTTGGTGGAGTAGACGACGGCGTCGGCGTCGACCGGCTCGCCGTTGGCGAACTTCAGGTCCTTACGGAGGACGAACTGCCAGGTCAGGTCGTTGACGCGGGTCCACGACTCGGCGACGCCGGGGACCACCTTGGCGCCCTCGCCGAGGGTGTCGACCCTGGTCAGCAGGGACCAGACCGGGTAGGCGTAGAAGGAACGCGGCGGGGACGTGGCGGAGAATGCGTCCAGGTCGGGGTTGATCACCCCGACCCCGACCACGATGTCCGCCCCGGCTGCTCCCGGGGAGGAGTCCGCCTCCGCCGCGCTGTCCCCGTTGGACGAACTACAGGCTGTGGCCAGGAGGGCCACCACCCCGACCAGAGCAGAAACCTTCAGGGCTCTGAACCGGCCGAGAACTCCCGTCTTCGGACTCATCCCGGCACCCCTCTCCCATGCGATTCGCACATTCGATCCGCTTAGCGGAACAGTGTTTCTACACACTAGGTCCGGCTTCTCCGCAGTGTCAACGGCCTGACGTGCCGTTATGGACCCGTGCTCAGGTTTACGGTACGTTCAGCGAAACATCGTTCCGCTGAATGGACCGCTTGTGGCGCCTTCCCTACCGCTCGGTACCGGCGGGATCCTGACCGTCACCGCGCTGTCCGCGGTCGGCGCCACCGGCTACGGAACGCTCGCCCCGGCGATGGCCGAACTCGCCACCGCGTACCAGGTCTCGGAGGCCGCCGTCGGGCTCCTCCAGGGCGTGATCGCGGTGCCCGGCATCGTGCTGACCGTGGCGCTGGGCGGCCTCTCCGACCGGCTCGGCCGCGGCCGGGTGGCGCTCGGCTGCCTGCTGTTGTTCTCCGTCGCCGGCACCGCCTGCGCGCTTGTCGACTCGTTCGGCACGGCCGTCGCGCTCCGGGCGGTCCAGGGGATCGGCTTCGCCGGCCTGCTCACCATCCCCCCGACCGTGATCGGCGAGACGCTGACCGGCGCGGCCCGGCAGCGCGGCCTGGCGGTCAACACCTTCGTGCTGACCACCGCCTCCACCCTCGGACCGATGGCCGGCGGCGCGGTGGCGAGCCTCGGCGACCCACGCGCCGCGTTCTGGCTCTACGCGCTGGGCGCGCTGCTGGTACCCGGGACCGTCCGGGTGCTCGGGCTCGGCCCCGGCCGGCGGCCGACCCGGGACCACCGCTCCGCCCGGCTCCTGGCCGACCTGCGGCGCGTCGGCGAGCTGCGTACCGTGGTCGGCGCGCTGACCCTGACCACCGTCGTCATCGGCCTGATGACCGCGGCCACCGCGGCGATGCTGCCGCTGGCCCTGGACCGGGTCTTCGAGGTGCCCCTGGCGGCCCGGGGTCTGCTCGTCGGGCTCGGCAACGTGGGCAGTCTCGCCGCCTCGGCGGCCCTGGCCCTGCTCGCCGGGCGGACCGCCGACCGGCAGGTCGCCCGGATCGGGCTCGGGTTGTGCGCGGTCTCCCTGCTGCTCACCGCCGCCGCCCCGGCGGTGTGGGTGGTGGCGGTCGCCGTGGTGCTCCTCGGCGTCGGGGTGGGCTGCGCGTACAACGCCTCCGTGCACGCCGTCTCCCGGCAGCCGGTCGACGGCCGGGGCATGCTCATCGGCGCGTGGTCGGCGTCGTCGCGGCTCGGCCAGTCCACCGGCCCGGCCCTGGGCGCGCTGCTGGTCGGCGTGGTCGGCCCGATGGCCGCGTTCTCCGTCGGTGGCGCCGCCGCCGCGGTCGCGCTCGTCGCGCTCACCGCGGCCGGCCGGCGTCGGTGACGCACGCCCCGACAGCGGGGCGGATCAGTCGGTGAGACCGTAGAGGCGCAGGGCGTTGTCGCGCAGCACCGCCGTGGCCGACTCCGGCCGCAGGCCCAGCTCGGCGAACTCCGTCATGGCGCGCTCCGGGTCGATCACCGGGTAGTCGGTGCCGAAGAGCACCTTCTCCCGGCCGAACGTGTTCATGTAGTGCACCAACGCGGCCGGCCAGTGCTTCGGGGCGTACGCGTCCACCCCGATGTACACGTTGGGGTGCTTGTACGCGACCGCGATCATCTCCTCGGTCCACGGCCACCCGGTGTGGATGCCGACCAGCTTCAGCTCGGGGAACTCGCAGGCGACCGTGTCGAGGGTGATCGGCCGGCCGACGCTGCGCAGCGGCCGGGCGTCGTCGTAGCGCAGGCAGTGGCCCACCTGGAGCTGGATCGGCACGTCCAGCTCGGCGCACTTGGCGTAGATCGGGTAGTAGCGCCGGTGGTCCGGGGGCAGCCCGAACCAGTGCGGGTACGAGTGCGCGCCGACGAAGCCGTACTCGGTGACCGCCCGTTCCAGGTGCCGCAGCTCGGCCATGCCGGCGGTCGGGTCCAACCCGACCAGGCCGCTGAACCGGTCCGGGTGCGCGGCGACCAGCTCGGCGACGGTCTCGACCTGGAGCGCGAAACTGTTGACGTCGCCGGCCGGGCCGAGCTTCGCGGCGATCAGGAAGGACCGGGCGATCCCGGCCCGGTCCATCTTGGCCAGATACTCCTCGATCGTCGTCCCGGGCAGCCGGTCCCCGGCGCCGATCTTGCGGCCGAGGAAGTCCTTCGACCAGGCCGGTCGCGCGGCCACGATCTCGGGTGTGTACGGATTGACGACCACGTCGATGGCACCGGTGTACACGGTCAGTCACGACCTTTCTGAGAGCTACGTGTCGACGACGTCAGCCGACGTGGCGGCGGTCGACGAGACGACGGGGTTTGGCGTCGGCCAGCGGGTCGTAGATGTCGTCCACGCCGACCACCCGCACCTCGGGCGTGAGGTGGGTCAGGTCGCGGATCCGCGACCGTACGGCCGAGACCAGCGCGTCGGCGTCGCGGCCGGCGACCGGGGCGACCTCGACCACCACGCCGTCGCCGGAGAGCGCGTCGCCGGGGCGCAGGTGGTCGAGGACCACCCGGTACTCGGCGACGCCGGCCAGGTCGACCAGGGCGTCGCCGAGCACGGTCAGGTTGACAAGCGTGCCGTTGACCTTGACCAGGTCCTTGGTGCGGACCGGCTGGGAGACGATCCGCTCGGCGGTCCGCCCGCAGGCACACCGTTCCCGGGTCAGCCGGACGATGTCGCCGACGGCGTACCGGAGGAAGGCGGTGCCCCGGGCCCGCAGGTGGGTGATGAGCAGCAGGCCGGGTTCCCCGTCGGGCACCGGCTCGCCGCTGGCCGCGTCGACGGTCTCCAGGTGGATCAGGCCCGGGGTGGGATTGTGCCAACCCGCCCCCTCCGCGCACTCGATCATCGACCAGCCCTCGGTCGAGCCGTAGCGGTTGGCGACCCGGGCCGTCTCCGCGCCCACCGCGCGCAGCCGGGCGCGCAGATCCTCGACGCCGGCGGCGCTCGTCGCCTCGCCGGTGACGAAGCACCAGCGGACCGTGGGCAGCCGCAGCCCGCGTTCGGCGGCCCGGATCAGCACCCGGCGGACGAACCCGGCGACCCCCCACAGCACGGTCGCGCCGTGTGCCGCCACCAGGTCGATCGCCTCGTCGAGCCGGCGGTGCACCGGCCAGTCCGGCGAGGGGCGGCCGGTGTGCCCCTGGAAGATGGTCGCCCCGATCGCCGCCGCCGTCCGGTCGGCGCGGATCCGGGCGCCCATCGGGAACGGGGTGAGCGGGAAGAGGTTCGCGATCACCTCGTCGGCGCCGAGACCGAGCAGCCGGGCGCAGCGCCGGGCGTGCAGCAGGTAGGCCCAGTCGTCGCTGGTGGTGACGTAGAGCGGGGCGGGCGCGCCGCTGGTGGTGCCGGTGGTGTAGATGACGTACGCGAGGGTGCGTTCGGCGACCGGCAGGTCGGCCGGGGCGGTCAACCGGAAGGACTCGGGGTCACCGAGGAAGTCCTGCTTGCCGGTGACCGGAAGCCGGGCCAGGTCCGCGACCCCGCGTACCCGGTCCGGGTCGACGCCGGTGCGCGCGAAGAGTCGCCGGTAGTGGGGGTGGTGCCGGGCCAGCAGCTGGACCTGCGCCGCGATCAGCGGGTCGCGTAGCCGCTCCACCTCGCCGGGGTCCGCGTAGAGCACCGAGTCGCCCGATGGGTCGAGCGCGGATGGCACCGACACCGCTGTTCCCTCCCGCGGGGCGGTCCGGCCCCACCGCTGGCGGGCATCACTCCGTGGAGCGTTGCCCGATGATCTCCGACTCCCGGTGGCCCATCAGGGCCGAGAGTCGCCGTACGGCGTCCAGCAGCGCGTCGGCCGCCTCGTCGATCTTCGGTTCGAAGCGGCGCAGTGGGCCGCACACGCTGATCGCCGCGGTCGGCTTGCCCCGGTGGTCGAAGACCGGGGCGGCCACCGAGGCGGCGTCGGCCTGACGCTCCCCCAGCGACCGGGCGTACCCGCGCTTGCGGATGCGGTCCAGGTCGGCGCGGAGCTGCTCGGGCGTGGTGATGGTGGTGTCGGTCAGCCGCTCGAACGGGCCGGTGGCGAGGTAGGCGTCCTGCTCCTCGGGGTCGAGGAAGGCCAGCAGCGCCTTCGACGACGAACCGGCGTGCAGCGGGTACGGATGGCCGAGCCGCACCGACATGCGGATGTCGGTGGGCGGGGTCTCCTGGTCGATGTAGATCCGGGTCCAGCCGCTGCGGATGGAGAGCGTGGAGGTCTCCTGAGTGGCCGTGACCAGCTCGTGCAGGATCGGCTGCGCCATTCGACGCACGTCGATGCCTTCGAAGTAGGTCAGGCCGAGCTTGAGGGCCGCGTGGCCGAGCGCGTACCGGCGGGTCTGCGGCTCGATCTGGATGTAGTCCTTCTCCAGCAGGGTCGACAGGATCCGGTGCACGACGGCCTTCGACAGCCCGAGCGCCTTGGAGATCTCGGTGACCCCGAGGGTGGACTCCCTCCGTTCGGTGAAGAGGGTGAGCACCTCCATCGCACGGCCCACGGTGAGAATCGTCTTGCTGGTCTCGGTCACTGAGAGTCCTTCCGCTGCGGCGTCGGACCACTTCGGTCCGTGACGCGGCGAACGAGATTGTACGCCGGGGGCGACGTAGTTCCTCACAGCGGAATACCGTTCTCGAACATCAGCGGGCTGAGCAGGTCATCCACCGAGGCCGCGTCGGGCAGCGCCCGGGCGGCCCGGGCGATCGCGGTCACCCGCTCCGGCGGCAACACCCGACCGGCGTTGTCGCGGAACTTGCCGGCGACCTCCTCGTCGGTGAGCGGGCGGTGCGAGCCGCCCCGGTTGGCGAGCACGGCCTCCTCAAGGAGCCGGCCGTCGGTGGTGCGCACCCGCAGCACCGCCGGGAACTGGTGCGGGAAGATCTCGTCGCAGCGCGGGTCGGCGACCACGGTGACCCGGCTCATCAGCCGCCGCCGGACCGGGTCACGGGCCAGGTCGTCGGTGAAGTCGTCAAGCCCCAGGCCCAGACCGCCACCGCCGCCGAGCAGCGCGGCCGCGACGGTGTACGGGCCGGAGAACTGCGCCTGGTAACCGGTCTCCGGGGCCTGCTTGACGTCGAGGGGCTCGCCGATGGTGCGGACGGTGGCGGTCGGCACGGCCAGCTCGACGCTGGCCACGTCGGCCGGGCGCAGGCCGGCGTCCCGCAGCGCCAGCGCGGCGTCGATGCCGGCGTGCGTGAAGTGGTTCGCCGGGTACGGCTTGAAGAAGATCCCCGGCACCTCCCAGCGCTGGCCGAGCCCGTCGATGACCGCCCCGGCGTCGAACTCGCCGCCGAGGAACGCCTGGAAGAAGCCGAAGCGCCCCTCCAGCAGGGTCGCCGGGCCGGTGATCCCGCGTTGGGCGAGCTGCGCGGCGTACACCCCGGCGTGCGCGGCCCAGCCGCAGTGCATCCGCTTGACGGTGCCGCCGGTGCGGTTGCTCTCGATGATCCCGGACGCCATGCTGGCCGCGATGCCCATGGCGTGCAGCACGCCGTCGGCGGAGAGACCGAGCAGTTTCGCGGCGGCGGCGGCCGAGCCGACCGCCCCGCACATCGAGGTGGCGTGCTGTCCCCGGTCGAAGTACCGGTTCGCCCCGGTGGCCGCGTCGTAACCGGCCATCCCCACCCGTACGCAGATCTCCAGGCCGACCGCGATGGCGGCGACCACCTCCGCGCCGGTGGCCCGGGTCGGCTCGGCGACGGCCAGCGCCGCCGGGACCACGCTGGCGCTGGGGTGCAGCACCGACGGCAGGTGGGTGTCGTCGTAGTCGAGCGAGTGGGCGAGCACACCGTGGGCGAACGCCGCCTCGCTGGCCGGCACCCGCTGGCGCAGCCCGACCACCCGGGCGTCCGGCCGGCCGCCCCGCTCGGCGACCAGGTCGAGCACGGCCACGCTGGTGGGCAGCGTGGTGGCGGCGACCGCGATGCCCAGCACGTCCAGCACCCGTTGGGCGACGCTGCGCACCACCGGCGCGGGCAGGGGAACGCCGGCCGGGCCGTGGGCCGCGGCGAACGCGGCGAGCTGCCCGCCCAGGGTGGTCGCCGGCGACGTGGCGGTCATCCGGACACGACCAGCGCGAGCGGGCGGACCGGGCTGCCGGTCGCGCCGACGATGTTCAGGTGCGCCAGCACGACTGTGAACTCCCGCACCCCGGACTCGGCCAGTTCCTCCAGGGCCATCGCCTCGATGAGGTTGATGCCGTGTTCGGCGAGCAGCACCCGGTGCGCGGGCAGCAGGGCGTGGCCGGACCCAGCGGCGAGGCGTTCGAAGGCGATGGTGTCCGCGCCGGCCAGCCGCACGTCGCGGGCGGCGATCCACCGGGCCCCGGCCTCGCCGACGCCGGGCACTCCGGTCGCGTGTCCGATGTATGCCTCCCGGTCGTCGTAGCGGCGGCCCCAGCCGCTGCGCACCAGGACCACGTCGCCCGGTCCGACCGGGGTGCCCTGCCGGGCGACGGTGGCGTCCAGGTCGGCGGGCGTGATCTCGTACGCCGGGTCGAGGGCGGGGACCCCGAGCGCGGCCGGCACGTCGAGCAGCACCCCGCGGCCCACCAGCGGGGGCAGTTCGTCGATCGCCCCGGTGGTGAAGCCGCCGCCGGTCTGCGCCCGCATCGCGTCGGCGCCGTCGTGCAGCCGGCCGTCGACGGAGACGTGCGCGAGGGCGTCGATGTGCGTGCCGACGTGGGTGCCCAGCGAGATCAGGTCGTTGGCGGCGGACATCCCGTCGGCCCGGTAGCTGTCGCCGTGCCGGCGGGGCAGGGTGTGCCAGAACGGCGGGTGGTTCGGCGACTGGGGCATGCCGATGCGCAACGGCCGGCCCAGGTCGAAGACCCGGACGCCCGCCTCGACGGCGGCGAGCAGGACGTCGCCGCGCCGCTCGCTCGGGATGGTCTCCACGGTCATCGCAGCACTCCCCGGTCTCGCAGCTCGGCGAGTCGTTCCGCGCCGATGCCCAGTTCGTCGCCGAGCACCTCGTCGGTGTCGGCCCCCACGCCCCGCCCGGTGAAGCGGATCTCACCGGGGGTGGCGCTCATCCGGAACAGCACGTTCTGCATCCGGATCTGACCCAGGTCCGGATCGGGCACCTGGGTGATCATGTCCAACGCTTTGACCTGCGGGTCGGCCAGGAGTTCGTCAGGCGCGTACACCGGCGCGACGGCGGCCCCGGCGGCGGTGAACGACTCGATCACCTCGGCGCGGGTCCGCGCGCCGATCCAGTCGGCCACGTACCCGTCGAGCAGGTCGGCGTGCCGCGCCCGGCCGGCGCCGGTGGCGAACCACTCCTCGCTGATCACCTCGGCGTGCCCGACCAGGGTCAGCACCCGCTCGGCGATGGAGTTCGCCGAGGTGGAGATGGCCACCCAGTGCCCGTCGGCGGTCCGGTACGTGTTGCGCGGGGCGTTGTTCAGCGACCGGTTGCCGGTCCGTTGCTGGACCACGCCGAGCTGGTCGACGTAGATGACGCTCGGGCCGACCGCCGTCATGATCGGTTCCAGGATGTCGAGGTCGATCTCCTGGCCGGTGCCGTCGCCGGTGGCCCGCGCGTAGAGCGCGGTCAGCACCGCCGCCGCGCCGGTGATCCCGGCGATGGAGTCGGCCAGCCCGAAGGCCGGCAGCATCGGCGGTCCGTCCGGCGACCCGGTCAGGTGGGCGAAGCCGCTCATCGACTCGGCGAGGGTGCCGAAGCCGGGGCGGGCGGCGTACGGGCCGGTCTGCCCGAAGCCGGTGACCCGCAGCAGCACCAGCGCGGGGTTGAGCGCCCGCAGGTCCGCCCAGCCCAGGCCCCAGCGTTCCAGCGTGCCGGGGCGGAAGTTCTCGACCACCACGTCGGCGGTGCGGACCAGCTCCCGGAAGATCTCCTGCCCCTCCGGGTCGCCCAGGTAGAGCCCGACGGTCCGCTTGTTGCGGCCGATCATCTTCCACCAGAGGCCGACGCCGTCCTTGCTGAGGCCGTGGCCCCGCATGCCGTCCCCGTGCCGCGGGTGTTCGATCTTGATCACGTCGGCGCCGAAGTCGCCGAGGATCTGACAGGTCAACGGACCCGCCAGGATCGTCGACACGTCGAGCACCCGGACACCGTCCAGCGCCCGCCGGCTCCGCGACTCCTGACCACCCACCCGGCCCACTCCCGTCGTTCGGTCGTTCCGTTAGCGGGAACGTCGTTCCTCAAACCGTACCGAGTGCCGGACCCGCTGGTCAAGGAGAGGAAACGGCGATCCGCCAGCCCTGGGCTTCGCTCTCACGCGCTGTTACGGTACCGCTCTCCGGAATGGTGTTCCACCAACCGGTCCGACGTTGAGCAATCGACGGGTGGTCCGTCGGGGCGGGAGGACGATGACATCGCAGATCGTGCCGGTACGGGTGGGCCGCGCCCCCGGCATCCGGCGGGCCGACCTGCTGTGGGGGCAGCACCCCGGGGAGACGGTGGAGAGCCCGCACATCATCTGGGTGGTCCGGGACGACCGGGGCGACGTGACGGTCCTGGACACCGGCTCGCCGGACGCGGAGTGGGTGACCCGGCACCACCGGCCGTTCGAGCGCACCGCCGAGGAGGAACCGGCCGTGGCGCTCGCCGCCGCCGGCGTGGACCCGGCCGCGGTCCGGACGGTCGTGCTCAGCCACCTGCACTACGACCACTGCGGCAACAACCACCTGTTCCCGAACGCGGAGTTCGTGGTGCAGCGCAGCGAGGTCGCGTACGCCATCGCGCCCTACCCGGTGCACCAGGCCGCCTACGAGGCGCCGGCGCTCGGCTTCACCCCCCGCTGGCTGGCCACCATGGACCGGACGCGGCTGATCGAGGGCGACGTCACGCTCCGTCCCGGTCTGCGGTTGCTGCACATCCCGGGGCACACCCCCGGCATGACCGCCCTGGTGGTAGACACCGCCGCCGGCCGGTACGCCCTCGCCGGGGACCACTGCGCCCAGTTCGAGAACTGGCGGGGCGCCGGGCCCTACCGGGTGGTCCCGTCCCGGACCCACGTGAACCTGGCGGACTACTACCGGTCCTTCGACCGGTTGGCCGAACACGCCGACGTGGTGCTCCCCGGCCACGACATGCGGGTGTTCGACCAGGCCAGCTACCCGGCGGTGGACCGTGGCTAGGCTCCGGCTGGGTGTCCGGCTGCCCGAGGGCGGGTCGGACGTGCGCCGTACCGTCGCCCAGGCGGTCGCCGCCGAGGCGATGGGGTACGACTCGGTCTGGCTCGGCGAGCACCACGGCTACCCCACCTACTGGCCCTCGCCGCAACTGGTGCTGGCAGCGGTCACGGCCCGGACCGACCGGGTCCGGCTGGGCACGAACATCCTGATCCTGCCGCTGGCCGACCCGGTCCGGCTGGCCGGGGAGTTCGCGTTGCTGAGCAACCTCAGCGAGGGCCGGGCGGTGCTCGGCGCGGGGATCGGCTGGGACGAGCCGGAGTTCGCCGCGTTGGGCGCCAACGCCCGCCGGCGGGGCGCCGTCACCGACCGTCACCTGGCCCTGATGGACCGCCTCTGGCACCAGGAGTCGGTCTCCTACCGGGACGACGACCGCACCCTGGCCGACTTCACGCTCTCCCCCCGTCCCGCCTGGCCGGTCCCGGTCTGGGTCGGCGGCCGGTCGGTCGCGGCGATGCGCCGGGCGGCCCGCCACGGCGAGGCGTGGTTCCCGGACGCGGCGCTCACCGTGGACGAGGTCGTCCACGGCTTCGCGACCGTGGACCAGCACCGGGCCGCCTCGGGTCGGCCACCGGCCGCGTTCCGGCCCCTGGTCCGACACGTGGTGCTGGGCGAGACGGACGCGCGGGCCCGGCGGGACGCCGAGGAGTACCTGCGCGTCTCGCACGAACTGCACCTGCTGCGCGGCAATCCCATGGTGACCCGGGCCAGCGTCGGGGACTTCGCGAGCCGGCTGGCCGACCGGTACGTGGTCGGTGACCTCGACACCTGCGTCGACTGGGTGCGACGACTGGAGACCGAGGTCGGGGTGACCGATCTGGTGGTCAAGTTCGCCGGTCGGATCAGCGGCGACGACGCGCTGGCACAGATGGCCGACTTTGCCGCCGCCGTCCGGGCGATGTCTTGACAGCGATCCCGACCACTCCTAGCTTCATCGTCCATAGAAACAATGTTCCGCCAAACGGAACATGACAGTCGGGGGCCCATCCGGAGCGGTCGTGGAGGTAGTCGGATGATCAGAAAGCGGTTGTTCCTCGCCGGAGTGCTCGCCGTGGCGCTCTCCGCCACCGGGTGCGGCGACGACGGCGCGGGCGGCGGCACCGACGCGAACGGAGTCAGCAAGGTCCGCTACGTCTACTGCGCCGAGACGCTCGCCGCCAGCGGCGCGCCGTTCTGGATCGGCGAGAAGCTCGGCTACTTCGCCGAGGAGAAGATCTCCCTCGAGATGCTGCCCGTCGCCGGCGGCACCGGCGCCTGCCTGCAACTGCTCGCCGCCGGTCAGGCCGACATCTCCGCGCCCAGCCCGGACGTGCTGGTGCAGGCCGCCGCGGACGGACGCAACCTGGACCTGCGGTACTTCTACGAGGTCGCGCCGACGTTCCTCTTCGACGCGACGGTCCTGCCGGACAGCCCGGTCCGGTCCTTCGCCGACCTCAAGGACGCCACCATCGGCCTGGCCTCCCTGGGCGGCAGTTTCGAACTCTTCGCCAAGGCCGGCCTGCGCGCCGCCGGCGTCGACCCGGCCTCGGTCGACTTCGTCGCCGTCGGCACCGAGGCGGCGGCGGCCGAGTCGCTCAAGAAGGGCGACATCGACGCGCTGGTCATCAACGACGTCCGGTACGCCGCGTTGGAGGCCGCCGGATACCAGTTCCGCTACCTCGACAAGCCCGGCGTGACCGCGGACCTCTTCGGCGCCGGGCTGCTGGCCCGCAACGCCTGGCTGACCGAGAACCCCGAGGCGGCGGCGGGATACGCCCGCGCATACACCAAATCCGTGCTGTTCGCCAAGGCGAACCCGGAGGCGGCCATCCGCATCCACTGGGAGCAGTACCCGCAGTTCGCCCCCACCGGCGACCGGGCCAAGGCCATGCAGGCCGCGCTGCCGGTGCTCAAACGCCGGATCGACGTGATCGAGGACGACGGTTCGGCGGAGAAGCCGTACGGCCAGTTCACCGCGGAGTCGTGGCAGGCGTACGTCCAGTTCCTCGGCGTCCAGGACAAGGTCAAGGACGTCTCGGCGTTCTACACCAACGACGTGGCCGCCAAGATCGGCGCGATCGACGCGGCGGCGGTCCGGGCGAAGGCGACCTCGTGGCCGACCTCGTGACCCGGGCGCCGGTGGTGTCGGCCCGGGGCCTGTCCAAGGTGTACGGCACCCGGACCGGCACCCCGGTCGTCGCCCTCCAGGACGTGTCGTTCGACGTGGCCGAGGGGGAGTTCGTCTCCATCCTCGGCCCGTCCGGGTGCGGCAAGTCGACCCTGCTGCGCATCGTCGCCGGCCTGACCGGCGAGACCGGGGGCACGGTGGACATCAACGCCGCCGGAGCCGGACCGGGAACCGACGTGGGCCTGATGTTCCAGCAGGCGGTGCTGCTGCCGTGGCGGACCGTCGAGCAGAACGTCGCCCTGCCCGGGATCGTGGCCGGCCGCCGGTTCCGGGACGTACGCCCCCGGGCCCGGGCCCTGATCGAGATGGTCGGGCTGGACGGGTTCGCCGAGAAGTACCCCGGCGAACTCTCCGGCGGCATGCAGCAACGTGCCGCGCTGGCCCGCTCGCTGTTGCAGGATCCCCGGCTGCTGCTGCTCGACGAGCCGTTCGGGGCACTGGACGCGATGACCCGGGACCAGATGAACCTCGAGGTGGAGCGCGTCCGGCAGCAGACCGGCAAGACCATCCTGCTGGTCACGCACAGCATCGCCGAGGCGGTGTTCCTCTCCGACCGGATCATCGTGATGACCGGACGCCCCGGCACGATCCGCGAGATCGTCGACGTCACCCTGCCCCGGCCGCGCGAACTCGAGGTCACCGGCTCGGCGGACTTCGGCGCGTACACCAACCAGATCCGTCAGCTTCTCGACCGACCGGAGTGACGCATGGCAGTGTCGGAGAATGTCCTGTCCGCCCGCAAACTCCCCGGCGGCGCGGAGCCGGCCGAGCGACGCCTCACCGCGCGACTCTGGTTTCCGGTCTCCCTGGTGCTGATCATCGTCGGCTGGGAGGTCGCGGTCCGGGTCACCCAGGTCAACTCGGTGCTCGTCCCCACCCCGGTCAGCGTCGTGCAGTCGCTCTGGCGCGGGCTCGCGCAGACCGGCCCGGCCAGTTTCTACCCGCACTTCTGGCGCACGCTCCAGGAGGTGCTGCTCGGGTTCGGCGGCGGCGTGGTCATCGGCCTCCTGCTGGGCGGCCTGGTCGCCATCTCCCCCACCGCGCAGGCGATCATCCGCCCGTACATCGTCATGATCGAGGCGGTACCGAAGATCGCGATCGCCCCGCTGATGGTGGTCTGGCTGGGCTTCGGCATCGAGTCGAAGGTCGCGCTGGCGGTCCTCGTCACGTTCTTTCCGATCTTCGTGAACACCGTGTCGGGGATGCGTTCGGTGCCGGCCGAGCGGCTCGAACTCATGCGCTCGCTCCGCGCGGGCCGGGCGCTCACCATCCGCCTGGTGATCGTGCCCAGCGCCCTGCCGTTCATCTTCGCCGGCCTGGAGATCGCCGCGGTCTACGCGGTCATCGCCGCGATCGTCAGCGAGTTCGTCAGCGGCCAGATGGGGCTGGGCGTGCTGATCCTCCAGGCCAACTTCCGGCTCGACATCGCCACCGTCTTCGCGATCCTCATCCTGCTCGGGCTGATGGGCATCGGCATGACGAAGCTGATCGAGCTGGCCCGCAAACGCATCGTCTTCTGGGACGGGAACTGAGGAGCAGCCACATGGAGATCGAGAAGAAGATCGCGGAACTGGGCCTGGAGCTGCCGGTGCTGCCGGAGAAGCCGGGCACCCGCCGGGTCCGCGCGGTCCGCACCGGCAACCTCGTGTACCTCGCCGGCCACGGTCCGTTCCACGAGGGGGGCTACCCCTTCAAAGGCCCGGTCGGCGTGGCCATCGGCGTCGCCGAGGCGCGGGCGGCGACCCGCTACAACGCGCTCGCGCTGCTCTCCTCGCTGCGCCGGGAGATCGGTGACCTGGACGACGTGGTCCGGATCGTCAAGATCAACGCGTACGTCTACGGCGAACCCGGCTTCAACAAACCGTCGGTGGTCGCCGAGGGCTGCTCGGACCTGCTCATGGACCTGTACGGCGAGCGCGGACGGCACGCCCGGTCGGCGGTCACCGTCGCCGCGCTGACGCTGGACATCTGCTGCGAGACGGAGATGATCGTCGAGGTGCGCCCGCCGCAGGCATGACCTTGGTCGAGGGGAAGGAGCCCGGTCCGTGACGGACGTCGTGGTCAGTGCGGCAGCTCGGCGGCGCAGCACGCCTCACCGTCGGCAGCGAGCAGGCCCGCGAAGTCCGCACACTTGATCTTGAAGCGGCCGCGCTGGCCCCAGCCGCTCCCCCACGAGTTCTGGAACAGGTACGCCTGCTCGGAGTCCAGCCGGTCCAGCATCACGTAGCAGTGCCCGCCGGCCACCCTGCCGGTCGGCTTCACGTAGCCGTCGGCGTCCGGGTGGAACATGTCGTCCGTCCAGTTGGTGCCGACCACCACCGAGCCCTGGGTGTCGATCCACTGGTCGATCTCGGCCAGCGAGCCGGCGAACGCGAACGCCGCGAGCCGGCCCCGGTCGCGCAGCGCCAGCGCCCCGGACCGGACGGTCGAGCCGTTCTCCGCCCGCGGCTCGCCGTCGATCACCTTGCACTCGTAGTACAGCGCGTGCGCGTCGGCGTTCTGGAACTCCCCCGGCACCGGCGTCGCGTCCACCCAGCCCGTCCAGCCGAAGCCCACGCAGTGCCCGGTGTCGCCCTGGTCGAGCTGGATCGGCAACTGCCAGGCCGGGGCCCCGTCACCGGCCGGCGTCGGGCCCGGCGCGGGTGGGGTCCCGCCGGCCTGCTTCTTGAGCCAGCGCCAGAAGACCAGGTACGCCCGCCAGTCGGTGAAGTAGGTGGTCTCGCTCAGCACCTGCTCGATGGTCCGCTGCCGGATCTCCTCCGGCGGCTCGGCGATCTCCATGAGCCGCGGCAGCGACCAGTCCCGCGGGTCCGGCCGGTACACCCTGCCCAGCAGACGGGGGCCGATCACCTCGCTCGCGCTGCGGTCCGGTGGGTCCTGCGCCAACCGCCGGTTCAGCTCCATGACGGCCTCCCTCTCCGACCAACACCAGCAGGGGTGTCCCACTCCCACGATGCGCCCCGGCCGGCGGCCGGCACAGTCCGGTTACCGACTGCCGGCCCAAAATCCGCTGGCCCGGTGGGCTCGGGATCGGCATTCCACTACCGGATTCGGATGGTCTGCGCCATGCAAACCAGAAGAACGGTCGGTTGTCGACAATGAGCCATTTTCATCGTGGGTAGCGGGCGTCCTCGGCGGCTTGAAGAACGAGGATGGCTTGCCCGATCGCGGTGGCGCGGCGGGGGCAGCAGCGCAGCTCGGCGAGGATCTTCCAGTTTCAGAGCTCGACCAGGGCCAGCGTCCACTGGCCGTGAGCGTCTTCCCAGAGGGTGACGACCTCGCCGACCGGGACCGAGTTGTACTCGTGCCGCTCATCTTCCTCGTAGTAGTCGCCATCCTCCTCGATCACCGCGACGATGCGCAGGGCGTCCTCGCGGGTGCCGTCGGTGGCTGCCCGGATGCGGGAGACCCGCCACTCGACGCCGCTGAGGTCGCGGCCGATGAGCTCACTCCCGGGCACGAGATTCTCGTCGTCGCCATCGATCTCGAAGAGAGTGCCGGGACCGTCGACCAGCAGCGTATCCGTGTCGCCGATCATCAGGCTTTCGTCGATGACCTGTTGTTCACCGCGGAGTACCGCCGGGTCGAGCCAGGCCGGCCGCCGGTCGAGTCCGACCTCGCTGATGAAGTTTCCCCAGGCGTAGAGCGCATACATGCGCGGCATGCTACAGAGCGGCAAGATCCTTGCTTGTTCGGGAGGAACGCCGTGGAGCATCGCGGGAGACGCCTCGATTGCGGTCAGGCGTCAGGGGTCCAGGGTTCTCCGACGCCCGCGCGTACCGCGGTGCTCCCGGGCGGTAGGTCAAGAACGTCGATCAGGGTGGGGTCCTCGTCGACGGCATGGTGCAGGTGTCCGATCTTGCCGGTGCCGCCGCTCGCGTCAGAGGCTCCGATCAACTGCCAGACGCCGTCGTCCGCGTCGTGACTGACGAACAGGACCGGCTCGTGGCGTTCGAAGACTTCAGGGGTCTGGATACAGGTGGTGCCGAGCAACCAGTGCCGCATCCAACCGGCTCGCCGATCATGCCGCATGACGTGGTCGGCGACCCACCAGACGAACGGCAGGTCCTCGTGGGCGCGCGACTGATCCGCGCTCAGGTGCGGGCCGCCCTGCGGGACCTGCTCGAACGGCTCATCGACGAGCGAGAACGCGTGACCGTCGTCGTGCGCGAAAATGACGGCGTGGAACGTGCCACCGCCAGGATTGCCGGCGCCAATCCCGATGGACAGGCGGGCGATATGCGGGTCTGAGCCGGTGGTCCAACCGAACGCGTACGAGGCCAACTCGCCATGCGGCCCCACGAACTCGCCGAACGCACGCCGGTCCATGCCACTGACATCGGCCGTGGGCGCCTCAACCAGCGCACCCTCCAACACCTGGATCTCCACGCCGGCAACATAGCTGATCGAGCTTGGTCGGGTTGAGCCGTCCATGGGCTGCATGACGTCTGAGGCGGTCAGCACGGGTCGGTGGGGTGGCCCGATCGTGGGATTCCTGGTCCTGGTGTCCGGGCGACTGAACGAGTCGTTCCGTCGGACCGTCGTGCCATGATCCCGCTCACCTCAAGGCAAGGAGCACGACGCGATGGCCACGGTGACGGTTCGGGACGAGACAGCGACGGGCAGGGCGATCGATCAGTGGCCGTTGACCGGCTTGCCCGAGCGCATCCGCGCACGGGAGCTGGTCCGGTTGCGGGTACGCGAGGAGGTGGCGCGGTTCAACGCCGACCAGGCGGACCTCTTCCGGGGCCTGGTGCGGCCGACCGACGCGGAGACGACGTTGAACGGCTACCGGGTCGGCCGGGGCCGGCGGCTGGACTGGGAGCGTCAGGCGGACGCGGCGTGTGCCGCCTTCGCCCGCAACGGCTTCGTGTTGCTGGTGGGCGACCACCAGGTCGAGGATCTCGACGAGGAGATCGACCTGCTCGCGGATCCCGAGGTGGCCTTCGTGCGGCTCGTTCCCCTGGTGGGTGGCTGACGTGCGGGGCTGGGCGCGGCTGCTTCCCGCGCTGGGCGCGGCGGACCGCCGGAGGGTCGAGACCGGTCTGGTCGACGCGGACGCCCGGATTCGGGCGGTGATCGGGAGAACGACCACCTACTACTGGGGCGCGTCGGTGACCCGCACGCCGGAGTGGACCGTCACCGAGTCGTGGTCGGCCGAGCTTCGTCGCCGCGCCGCACTGGCCATGCACCTGGAGGCGGCGACCAGTTCGAGTCCGACCGCACTGAACGACGTCCTGCGGAATCTCGCCGACGGTGGGCCCGAGTGGACCCGGGCGGATCTGCTGTGGTGCCTGGAGGTGGCCGGGCGCGGGCACGGCTACGACGACGCCGCCCATCTGGAGTTGCCGGCGACGATCGCCGGGCACCTGACCCCCGCCGACCTGGCCGATCTGGCGCCGGCGCTGTCGGCCCTGTTCGCCGAACTCACCACGCGCCACGTCCCGTCGGCCGGTCCCCGACGCCGGGTCGTCACGCTGATCGGGGAGGCGCTCGACCGCGCCACCGGTCGCCGCGTGCCGTCCTGGTTGCTGCACCACGGGGACGAGTTCGGTCCGCTCGTCCGCGCCGGCCTGGGTGACGTCCTGGCCGCCCCGGGTGTGGCCGAGTTGCTGACGCACTGCGCCTCGCTCGACAAGCCGGCGGCGCCGGCGCGGTGGCTGCGCGTCCTCGACGGGCACCTCGCGAGCGCCGCCGACGGGAAGAAGGCGGTCCACGCGGTCCTGGCGGCGTTCGTCGCCCACCACCGGTCCGTGCACGACGACACGGACCGTCTCCTGCGTGGCCTGGCCTGGGCGCTGTCGCGGGAGTCGGACGAGGCGGCGACCGACCTGCTGGCCGGGGTCACCGCCGTCGCCTCGGCCGCGCCCCGCCAGGCGTCCGGTTTCCCGCACGCCCAGCGCACCGCGATCGCGGCCGTGCGACTGCTCGCGGAGCGCGCCGGTGAGGCGCCGGTGCGGACCCTGGCGCGGCTCGCGGTGACGGTAAAGAACAAGGCGGTACGCAGTCGGGTGCAGACCGCGTTGGCGCACCTCGGCACCCTGCGCGGGTGGTCGCTCAGCGAGGTGATGGAACTCGCCGTCGACGACCACGGGCTCGACTCCGACGGATGCCGGCGGACCCCAGTCGGCCCGTACGAGGCGACGGTGCGGGTCGAGGGCGAGAAGGCGCGCCTGACCTTCGCGCGCGGCGGCACCGCGCTCAAGGGTGTCCCGGCGGCGGTCAAGGAGACGCACGCCGACGAGCTGAGGCAGCTCCGTGGCCTGGTGAAGAGCGTCAACGCGACGCTGACCTCCGAACGCCAGCGGGTGGAGGCGCTGCTGTCCGAGGACCGCACCTGGACGTATGCGGACTGGGTGTCCCGCTTCCCGGACCACCCGATCACCGGAACGTACGGGCGGCGGCTGCTCTGGGAGACCAGCACCGACGGGCGGCGCTGGTCGGCGGGCCTGCCCCGCAGGGACGGCGACGGGTGGACGATCGTCGGTCTCGACGGGCGACCGGTACCCGGCGATCGGGTCCGGTTGTGGCATCCCGTCCGCGCTCGGGTGGACGAGACCCTCGCCTGGCGGGAACGGGTGCTCGCCGCCGGCCTGACGCAACCGTTCAAGCAGGCGTTCCGCGAGGTCTACCTGCTCACGCCGGCCGAGGAGCGGACCGGCTCCTACTCCAACCGGTTCGCCGGGCACATCCTGCGCTACCGCCAGGCGAACGCGCTCATGCGCGCCCGCGGCTGGCAGGCCGGTTACCTGGGCACGTGGGACGGCGGATACGACAGCGAAGCCACGAAGCTCTTCGGCGGTGGCGCCTGGCGGGCGTCCTTCCACCACCAACTCGTCGACACCGACGACCCGGGCGACCACGACGTCCACCACTGCGCCACCGACCAGGTGCGCTTCGCCCGATCCGACGGCGCGACCTGGCGACCCGCACCGGTCGCGGACGTACCGCCGCTGGTGTTCACCGAGGCGATGCGGGACGTGGACCTGTTCGTCGGCGTCACCTCGATCGCCACCGACCCGCAGTGGGCCGACCGCGGCGAGGACCGGTTCCGGGACTACTGGCACCGCACCGCCGTCGGGCCGCTGGCCCCGTCGGCGCAGGTACGCCGCGACGCCCTGGCCCGGCTGCTCCCCCGCATGGCCATCGCCGACCGGGTCACCCTCACGGATCGGTACCTGCACGTACGCGGGACAATGCGCGGCTACCGGATCCACCTCGGCTCGGGCAACATCATGATGGAGCCCCACGACGCCTACCTGTGCATCGTCCCCGCACGCGGCGGCACCGGGCGGCTGCACCTGCCGTTCGAGGACGACCCGATGCTCTCGACGATCCTGTCGAAGGCGATCATGCTCGCCGCCGACGACACGATCACCGACCCCACCGTGCTGCGGCAGCTCGTCCCATGACCGACTGGAGCAGCTCGGCTGGATCGCCGACGCTCCCGCCGCCGCCGAGCGACCGTTCCCGCTCCGGTCAGCCGGCGCCGAAGCAGACGAACGCCGCCGCGGTGGCCCGGGCGGGACCGTCGCCGGCCGCACCGAAGGCCCGCTGCGCGTCGGCGAGGGCTCGCGCCGGGCCGGCACCCGCCCGCATCCGCGCGTGCAGGTCCAGCATCAGTGCCGTGGTGGGCTCGGCCGGCACGGGCAGCACGGTCGCGATCAGGCACCGGGCGCCGAGCGCCAGGAGCACCGCGGTGAACCCCATGACCTCGTCGCCGGGGCGCAGCCCGGTCAGGCCGGAGTCGCAGGCGGAGAGCACCACGCAGCCGGGCGGCCGGGCGACCGCCTCCCACTCGTGGGCGAACAGCGGCCCGTCGGCCAGTTCCAGGGTGGAGAACTGCGGGTTGTCCGCGCGGAACGTGCCGTGGGCGGCGATGTGCACCAGCCCCGCCCCGTCCAGCGCGGCGGTCAACGCCGCGGCGGTGGCGTCGGACCCGGTGAGCCGCCGCGCCCCGGGCAGGACCTGGGCGAGCCGGCGCACCTCGAGGTGCCCGGCCGGCAGGCGCGGGCCGGCGGCCAGGACCGGCGGCCCAATCGGCAGCTCCCGCCGGTCCGCGCCGAGCCAGGCGGTGGCCGAGGGGGCGACGGTCACCGGACGCCCCGCGCAGGTGGGCAGCGCCGACCAGGGCACCGCGTGCAGCGCCCCGACCGGGACGATCACCAGGGCCCGGTCGGCCAGCCGCGGCCGCAGCGGGGCGAACAGCAGCCGGTCCAGGGCGGTCGCGGCGTGGCCGGCCCCCGCCCGCGCGGCGGCCTCGTCGCCGGTGGTGACCAGCCGGCGCAGGGCGAACCGGTGCCGGCGGGCCAGGTCCACCGCGGCGGCGAGCGGGCCCAGGTCGTGCAGGCTGGCCCGGCCGTCGCGGACCAGCACCGCCCGGATCCGGTCGCCGTGGGCGACCAGCTCGACCAGCACCCGGGAGCCGAGCCGCGCGGCCAGCGCGCCCACCCTCGGCGGGGCCAGCACGACGCCCCCACCGGGCACCCGCCGGGCCAGGTCCCGGATGCGCTGCTCCAGCCGGGCCTGCCGGCCGCGCAGGGCGGTTGCCGGGCGGCCGGCCAGCACCTCGTCTTCGAGCAGGCCGCTGACCAGTCGGAGCTCAGCGAGCGCCGCCACCAGGTCGGGGTCGGCCGGGGGCCGGGCCGGCCGGGCCCGCAGCGCATTGGCCCGCCACCGCTCCGCCCACGCCAGAACCCGCGCCGGCGCGCCCGCCCGGACCGCGATGTCGAGGCCCTCGGCCGCCAGTTCCTGACCGTACGCTCCGCTGTGGGCACGCAGCTCCGTCGCGCCGAGCGACACCCGGTGCCGGTCGAGCACGGCCAGCCCGCGGCGCAGCGCCCGGGCGGCCCCGGGCTCGTCCCCGCCGAGCCGACGCGACAGGGCCAGGGCGTACCAGCCCTGTGCCCGTCGGTCGGCGGTGCCGCGACGGCGGGCCCGGGCGGCCACCGCCAGCAGGTTCCGGGCCCGGCCCGGCCGCCCCAGCGCGGCGGCCACCAGGCCGGCCTCGATCCGGGTGGTCAGCGCCGGCCCCGGCCACCCGGTGCCGTCGAGCTGGTCGGCGGTACGCGCCATGGCGGTGAGCAGGCGCGCCGAGCGGGTGCCGCGACGGTACTCGGCGCGCAGCTCGACGTGCCGGGCGAAGGCGGCCCAGGTGGGCCGGCCCTGGCGACGGAACCGGGCCCGGGCCGCGGCGGCGGCCTCGGTCGCGGTGTCCAGGTCCGCGGCGAGCAGCGCCGCGCGGGCCCGGGCCAGCAGCGCCTCGGCCAGGTCGGAGGCCATGCCCCGGCGCCCCAGTTCCCGGACGGCCGCTGTCGCGACCACCACCGCCTCGTCGACCAGCGGCACCGACAGCAGCAGCTCGACGCGGTCCAGCAGCAGCGCCGGCCGGGGTACGGCGAGCCGCCGGTACTCCTCGTCGACGGCGGCGAAGCAGCGCAGCGCGCCGGCGATGTCGCCACGCTGGCCGGCTGCGATGCCGCGGTTCCAGCGGGCGTCGGCCGCCGCGAGGTCCAGGCCCAGCCGTTGGAAGGCGGCTGCCGCGCGGGACAGGTCGTCGTCGATGCCGCCGGCGGCGCCCCGGTGGGCGTTGAGCAGCCCCCGGTTGTTGCGCGCCCGCGCCTCCAGCAACAGGTCACCCTCGCGCAGGGCGATGTCGACGGCCAGGCCGTAGTCGCGTACCGCCTCGTCGTAGCGGCCCCGGTAGTGCAGCACCACGCCCCGCTGCATCCGGGCCCGTCCGGCGTCGGCGCCGACGAGCTGCGGCAGCGCGGCGGTCACCGCGCGCAGCGCCGCGGCGGTGTGACCGGCGTTGGCCAACACGTAACCCAGGCTCATCCGGGCCAGCGCCCGGGTCCGGGGCGTGCCGGCGGCCCGGACCGCGCGGCGCAGGTGGCGCAGCGCGCCGGGCAGGTCGTTGAGCTCCCGCAGGGCCAGACCGACGGCCCGCTCGGCGGTGGAGCGCTCGTCGGCCCCGGCCGCGGGCCCGGCGGCCAGCACCCGCTGGGCGATCGCGATCGCCTCGCGCGGGTAGCGCTGGACGGCGTCGAGCGCCGCCTGGGCCGTGCCGGCACCGGAACCGGTGCTGTCGGGCATGCCCAAAGAGTCCCCGAACCGATGCCCGACCGTCAATGTCTGCGCGGGCCTGTCGGGAATCCGCACCAGCCCTTAACGTCATTGACATCCGCCTATGCTTTGGAAGAATCGACGGCACCCGGGAAACGTGGCTCACGCCGGCCATTGGCGGACGCTTCTGCCGACCGCATGGAGGACCCGTGTCGCCTGACCACCCCGCCGCGCCGCGCCCGGCCGGCCAACTGTCCCGACGGCGGCTACTGGCCGCGTCCGCGCTGGCCGCCGCGGCGTCGTTCGCCGCCGGGTCCCGTGCCGCCCCGGCCCACGCCGACGGCGCGGACGACGCCGCCTACCAGCGCGCCTTCGACGAGGCGCTGGCCGCCGACAAGAACGTCCGCCGGCACACCACGTCGGGCCGGGAGTTCCTCTACCGGCCACGGCAGCTGCTCGCCGCCGACGCCGACGCCCAGCGGGTCATCGCCCGGCTGCGTGCCCTCGGCCACGTGGTGGTCGTGGGCGACGGCTTCGCCGGGGTCACCCGGCTGCTCTTCGACCGGGAGACCGACGTTCCCGCGCTCGTGACCAGACTGCGCGACCCCCAGCAGTGGCCGGGGCAGCCGGCGCCGAAGGTGCAGCCGCACCACGTGCTGCTGGGCCTCGGCAACATCATGGGCAACCCGGGCGGCCCGCCCACGACGGTCGCCGCGCTGTCGCCGCCGGACCCGGCCCGGCTGGGTGAGGGCGCCGGAGTGACCGTCGGGATCTGCGACACCGGCATCTGGCGGCAGGCCGGCGGCTACCACCCGCAGTGGCTCGGCGGGGCGTACCTGCCGGAGGTCGACGACGAGGACCCGCTCTACGTGCACACCGACGTGCTCGCCCCGCAGGGCGGGCACGGCACCTTCGTCGCCGGGGTGGTGCGGCAGGCCGCGCCGGGGGTCCGGGTCGATCCGGAGCAGGCGCTGAGCGCCACCGGCGTCGGCGACGAGGCGTCGGTGGTGGCCGCGACGGCCCGACTCGCGCCGGCGGTGTCCGTGGTCAACCTGTCCCTGGGCGGGTTCACCCAGGACGACCAACCGTCGCTGCCCCTGGCCAACGCGGTGGCCGCGTTACCCGCGACGAGCGCCGTGGTCGCGGCGGCGGGCAACGCCGGCACCAGCCGGCCGACCTGGCCCGCCGCGCTGGGCCGGGTCGTCGCGGTGGCGGCGGTCAGCCAGGGCGCCGGTGGCGTGGTGCCGGCCACCTACAGCGGGTACGGGCCATGGGTCGACGTCTGCGCGGTCGGCGAGCGCCACAGCACGTACGTCGAGGGGCAGTTGCCGCTGCCGGGCCGGCCGACCCGGGTGTTCCACGGCTTCGCCGCCTGGGCGGGCACCTCGTTCGCCACGGCACACGTCTCCGGTCGGCTCGCCGCGCTGATGACCGCCGGCGGCCTGAGCGCCGACGCGGCCCGGCTGACGCTGCTCGCCGCGCCGCGCTGGCACCCCGACTACGGCGTGCTCGTCGGATGAGCGGGCGGGCCGCGAACGAACCAGCAGCACCGTGCGGTGGTGGTCCCGGCCGGCGGTGGGCGCAGCGAGGCAGCGGCGGGAACGAGCGGTCGCGAGTGGCGGCGCAGTGCCGCACCAGCCGACGGACGGCGTCGCCGTGACCGACCCGAGCACGACCGGCCTGGTGACCGCCGCGGCGGGCGGCGACGAGTCGGCGTGGGTGGAGCTGGTCCACCGGTACACCCCGCTCGTCTACTCGGTGATCCGGTCGTACGACCTGAGCCGCGCCGACGCCGCCGACGTCAACCAGACCGTCTGGCTGCGTCTCGTCGAGCAGCTGAGCCGGGTACGCGATCCGCAGGCCCTCGCCTCCTGGTTGGCGACCACGGCCCGGCGCGAGTGCTACCGGCTGTCCCGCCTCGGCCGCCGCACCCAGCTCTTCGACCCCTACGACGAAGCGCTGGACGCGTACCATGGCTTCTCCCGCACGACGGACGTGGCGGCCCCGGACGAGGAGCTGCTCCGCGCGGAGCGGCGGCAGGCACTGCGGGAGGGCTTCGCGCAGCTGCCGCCGCGCTGCCAGCAACTGCTGGCCCTGTTGACCGCCGACCCGCCGGCCAGCTACCGGGAGGTCTCCGAACGGCTGAGCGTGCCGGTCGGCAGCATCGGGCCGACCCAGGCCCGATGCCTGCGGCGGCTACGGGACTGCCCGGCGCTCGCCCCGTTCCTCGGCACGACCGCGACCCGGACGAACGGAGGTGAACGCGATGGAGCCGTTGCCGCCGGCCGATGACGCGGCCCTGACCGCCGAGCTGGGTGCGGCGCTGCGGGAGACCGGGTCGGTCCCGGAGGAGTTCCTGACCGCCGCGCGGGCGGCGTTCGCCTGGCGAAACGTCGACCAGGAGATGGCGCTCGCCGAGCTGATGTTCGACTCGGCGTGCGACACGACCCCGGCGCTGACCCGGTCGGCCGGGTCGACGCGCACGCTGTCGTTCCGCAGTGCCGTGGTGGCGCTGGAGATCGAGGTGTCCGACGCCGGCATCGTCGGTCAACTCTCCCCGCCCCGGGGTGGGCGGGTGTCCGCGCAGACCGCCTCGGGCACGTACGCCGAGGCGCCGGTCGATGCGGTCGGCTTCTTCTCGCTGGGCGCTCCCCCGCCCGGCCCGGTCCGGCTGCGCGCCCACACCGACGGCTACGTGGTGGCCACCACCTGGGTCTCGCTGCGCTGACCCGCCGCCAACACCGCCGCCAACACCCGCGACGGCTCCGCGACCGGCCCCGTCCCCCCGGGGGCGGCGGCGCTCGCCGGGACGCCCGGACCGTCCCGGCGAGCGCGCGGGGGCCGCGGGCTGCCCAGGCCCACGACCCCCGCTGGTGGCCGGGCTACTGCCGCCCGACGCCGATCAGGTACTCCACCCCACCGAGGTCGGTCCGTTCCGCCCCGCTCGTGTCCGGGCCGAACTGGGTCACGTCGAGCGCGAACTCCTTGTCCGAGGCGACCGCGGCCGCGAAGGTGAGGGAGAACTCGACCCGCTCACCCGGTTCCAGCAGCAGGTTGCCGAGGCTGGCCTTCGCCGGTTCGACGACCTCCAGTTGGTTCCTGCCGACCTCGCGTACGCCGGTGCCGACCTTGCCGCCGGCCTGCCACCGCTCGAACAGAGTCGGCCCGAGGTCGACGACGACCCGGCCGCCCACGTTCTGGATCGGCTCCCCCGGCTGCGTGAAGACCAGGTCGTTCTTGGTCGCCACCCGGAGCGAGTTGCCGATGGCGAACGGCCGCACGACCGGCGTCCCGCCCGCGACGAGCCGCACCGAGTCGACGTTGCGCCAGGCGATGTTGTTGTTGTTCCGGGTGTTGGTGCTGATGTCCGGCCCCTCGAAGGTCATCGGATCGGTGGCGGACACCCACCTGGCCAGCAGGCAGAAGTGGCCCGGCCCGGGCACTCCGGTCCACGGGATCGTCACGGTCGTGGTGCCGGCGAAGGCGGTCACGCTCATCGCGCCGATCTGGGTCCAGTGCGTCGGCCAGACGGCACCACCACCCGGCGTCGTCCGGTAGACCCGCAGCACGCCGCTGCTGGTGCCGGTGCCGTACGGGCCGGGGTTACGCAGCTTGATGAAGATGTAGTTGGTGACGCCGACGATCGGGTTCTGGCTGACGGCGCACTCGACGGCGGTCGGGCAGACCTTGATGTCGGGGCTGGCCCACAGCGGGTTGTACGAGTGGGGCTGGACGCCGACGTCAGCGGCGACGTCCCGGATGTAGACGTCGGTGCGGGCCGCTGCCGCCTTGTCCTGCCGCGCCTCGCCCGGCGCGGCGGCGGCCATGGTGACCGCCAGCAGGGCGGCCAGCGCGGTGCCGGTGAGCACGGCCAGCGCCGAGCGGCGGACACGTCTTCCTACGTTGCCCATGACAGGCCTCTCCCATCGTCGAGGGACCGCCGACCCGGCGTTGTCGCCTACCCGGCCGACGCGGTGACGTTGTTCAGGAGCGCCTGGCGGCGCGTTTGATACGTCCGGCGGGACCGGTCACCGTCAGATGGAGCGAGGACGGACGGATCAGACGAATGTCGAACGCTTGCCGGCCCACCCGGCGCGGAGGTGGCTCGGGACAGCCGCGAGAGCCGGTGAACCGGGCATTTGAGCGCTCTGAGGGAATCGGTTGACTCCGGTCGTCGCCAGCAGCCGGTCACGCGCGGCGCTCCGCTCGGCGGCGGTCTCGCTCGCGTGCAGCAGTTCGGTGGCGTACCGGTGGAGAACGTCGTGCTGCCGGAAACGTCCAGGCGCGGACTCGTCGATCAGGTGCAGGCGGGCGAGTGTGGTCAGCGCCGCTCCGCCTGCGCCGGGGACATCCCGGCGACGCTGGCGGCGGCCGGCACCGTGATCTCCTGCCAGGCGCGCGCCCGCGATCGTCAGAGCGAGCGGAAGGCCGCCGCATGCGGCGACGATGTCACCGAGCGCATCCGTCGTCGTGCCGCGACCGCTCCCGAGCCGCGAGCGCAGCAGAGCGCGCGCGGCCGGCGGCGGAAGCGGGCCGAGAGCGAGCGGCTGAGCAGCCGCGGCCGCCACCAGGCCGGTGCGACAGTCGCGGCTCGTCACCAGCACCACGCTCCGGGAGGCGGCGGGCAGCAGGGGGCGGACCTGGTCGGCGGTACGGGCGTTGTCCAACACGATCACCATGCGCCGGGTGACGAGCAGGCTGCGGTTCCGGGCCGCCAGCGCGCGGCAACTGCGCCGGCCGGGTGAGTCCGTCGAAAGCCTGGTCGGCCGCACCGCCGCCGAGCCCCTCCGGCTCGGCTTGCCGCGGGCGGCTCAGCGCCGACCCGGACGACACCGGCACGAGGTCGCCCCGCAGCAGCTTCCCGTGCAGGGTCTGAAGCTCCCGTCCCGGCTCGGTGCCCAGTTGCTCCGCCAGCAATTGACGGGTCGCCGCGTAGTGGCACAGTGCCCTCCGCGCCCCGGCCGGCTGCGGCGTACGCCCGCATCAACGCCGCCACCAGGGTCTCCACCAGCGGATGTTCGGCACTGGCCTGGAGGAGTTCGGGAAGCACCAGTTCCGGGGTGTTGAGTTCCACCGCCGCGGCCGCCCAGGAGGTGAGCGCGATGATGCGCTTCTGCTGCCATTGCTCCCGCACCTGCTCGACCCACTCGCCGGAGAGGTCGGCCAACGGACGATCACGCCACAGGTCGAGTGCGGCCCTCAGCAGCTCCGCACGCTCCCGCACCGGATCGCGGTCGGACAGGGCACGGTCGAGCAGGGATTGGAAGCGGTGCGCGTCGACAGCGTCCGGGTCCATCTCCAGTACGTAACCACCCGATCGATGGGTCAGTGCGGCGGGACAGCTGCTGAGGTCGCTGCGCACCTGCATCGGACCGAGAAGCCGCAACGTCAGCATGCATCGACGTTCGTGCATGCCTGCACGGAACACACTCTCCTCGGGAGGCGGCCGACACTGTCGAAGGTTCGGGCGGGATCAGCCAGCCCGAACCGTTCGGAAGCGACCCGGTCAGTGGCAGCTGGGCCCGTCCGCCGCCGACTCGTACTTGTCATGGTGCTTGAACAGCATGATTCCGGTTCCGACCTCCTGCCGGCCCAGCGGCGTGAAGTCGAGGTAGTTGTAGGTGCCGAGCACGATGTCCGGCCCTCGCCCGTACGTGGAATAGGTGTGGAAGACGTTCGAGCCGTCCCGGAAGAAGACGCTCAGCCCGTGCTGCTCACCGCTCATGTGGTGGGTCAGGCCCTCGCGCTCCAGCGTCGCCTTGTCTTTGTAGTTGTACTCGACCGGGGCGACGGACTCGTCCACGGTGACCTTGAAGTCGTAGTTGAAGTCGGTTCCGAAGGAGGACACCCACGGGATCGTCCAACCCATTCGCGCCTTGAACTTCTCGATCTTCTCCGCCGGCGCCCGGGAAACGGCCGCGAACGACGTGTCGCGGGAATTCAGATGCCCGAGGTGCGCCACGTTGTCGACGAGGAACGAACAGCTCACGCAGCCCTCGTCCCAGCTCGGATCGAACATGAAGTGGTACGTGATGAGCTGCCGGCGCCCCTCGAACAGGTCGAGCAGGCTCTTCTCGCCCGACGCGGACCGAAACCGGTAGTCCTTCTCGACGGGTGTCATCGGCAGGGCCCGCCGAGCTGCCGAGACTTCGTCCCGTGCGTCGGTGAGCGCCTTCTCCTTGGCGAGCAACTCCATTCGCGCGCGCAGCCAGTCCTCGCGGGACACGATCTGCGGACCACTCATCCGGTCTTCTCCTCCCATGCAGGGTCGGCGACCCTGCCGAACGGGCTCGGTGCCCGGATCGCGTCGCCGCTCGGCGCGTCGAGTCGCTCCTGGGCCATCGGCGTCGTCGTGCACCTGGACACCACGGCCGGGAGCGCGATCCGGTACGACGCAGGCACGATCACCAGCGACGGGCCGAGGGCGTTCAGGCTCGCCCTTCTGGCCCGGTACGCCGACCCCTCGGGCTCACCACGGAACGCGGCCCGCGACAAGGCGTCGTTTCAAGCCGATCAATGCTCACCGGGGAAAGATAGTACGGGCCGGTACCCTCATCTTCTTCTGCATTGCTCAATCCGACCGTCGCCGAACGGGAGCCGCGCGGGCGCGGGATCCCGTTCTCGCAGATCAGCCAGGAATGCCGCCGCTACTGGACGACAGCCGCCGGCAATTCGTCAACGACGAAGTGGCCGGTGCCGACGATCTGTGCTTTCGCGCCCGCTGTGGACGTGTGGCTGCTCCTACGCGCGCCAGCGGAACCTGGCCCCGCCGGCCGTAGGCGTGCACGTGGGCGATCTGCACCGGCGCTACGACCGGGCCGGGAAACCGAGGCGACAGTGGTGGGGGGGGGGGGGGGGGCCCGCCCCCCCCCCCCCCCCCCCCCCACCGGGGCGGGGGCGCCCCAGCCGACAGAAAGAGGGTGG
>NZ_JBNCLA010000013.1:168462-171048 GCF_049841835.1 Micromonospora sp. DT227
CCCGGGGGCCACGGGCCCCGCCGCCCGCCCCGGCCGGGCAACCCGCGGCCAACGGGGTGGGGCCCGGCGTTCCGCCCGCCCCCCACCCCGGAGACCTGTCGGTCAGGCGGTCATCACCAGGTAGTTCTCCAGCACCCCGAGGCTCGGCCCGCCGAGCACCTGGGACACCGAGAACGTCGCCGAGCCGAAGGCCGGCACCGGGATCACGCACTCCCTGGTCTTCGCCGGCGTGCCCGTCGGGCACCGGACACCAGCAACGCGACGCCGACCACCCGATGCAGCCGGGAGACCGCGGGCCGGGCCAGTCGCAGCTCTCGTCCGGCAGCCGCGACGCCGCCGTGCTCGTGGACCGCGCGCAGCACCGCCAGGTCAGACCAGGTGACCGAGTCCGGGGTGGGCGGCGGAGCCGCCGTGCCGCCCGGCGACCTCCCGGGCCTGTCCGACGGCGGCGGCCCAGGAGGCGGCAGCCCGGGCGGCGGCGTCCACCAGGCGACGGCCGGCGTCGGTCGGCACGCAGCTCCGCGGGGTCCGCACGAGCAGCGGTGTGCCGAGCTGTCGCTCCAGGCGGGTGATCCGTCGGGACAGGGCGGGCCGGGTCCGGTCGAGCGCCGCTGCCGCCGCCGTGATCGACCCGTGCCGCACCGCCGCCCGCAGCGCGCGCAGATCCTGCCACTCCATGAGACAGAGTTAACACGTTCGATGTACGCGACGGAGGGCGGAGCGGTGGCGCCATCTGCCCCCGGTCCGTGGGAGTACCTGCCGCCGGAGTCGGGGTTCGGCTCAAGGATGACCTGCCGGCGCGGGTCACGCAACTTCAACGACTCCGGGGTGTGGCGACGTCTGCACGAGGTGCCCCTGCACATCCGGGCGCTCCAGAGCGCCGTCCTCAGCTTCACCTGCGCCCTCATCTGCGAGTTCTCGGCGAGACGGGCCCCACCGGCGGAGCAGGTTGGTGGCCCCCATCGGGTCAGGATTCGGTGGCTCAGCGAAGCTGGGCTCATGAGCTCGGGAGGGTCGCGTCTACTTCGACCCTCGGTAGTCGACGAACGCTGGGCGCTCCTCGGGCGTGCGGGAGAGCCAGTCATTGACCGCCATCGCGCTCAGCGAAGCGTATTCGTCCGTTATCTGTAGATGATTTCCTGGCACGTCTGCCAACGTGACGGTGTTGGCGTAGCTCCAGGTGAACATCCAGTCGTCGTTGTCTGTCGGTCCGCTGATCCGTTCGGATGCACGGACCTGGAGCGTCGGTATCTCGATGTGCTCCGCAGGCCACCACGGGAAGGAGAGGTAATGGACCATCGCGAAGACCCAACTGTCATCGCCGTCATCACCGGTCCGCCTGAGTCCCTCAAAAATCTGCTTCTGCCACAGCGACCCGTCCTCCGACACCGTGGGAAGGTCCCGCTGCGAGGGTGAGTCGAGCAGAATGACGCCAGCCGGCGCCACGCCCATCCGCGCCATCTCGGCCGCAACCCGGTGGGCGATCAGCCCACCGCTGGAGGTGCCGCCCAGTGCGAATTCTTCGCCGTTCGCGTTGTCCCGGAGGATTGTCTCGACGTACGCGAGAGTCATCGCCTCGATGTCCTCCGGCAGTTTCTCACCCGCATGGAAGCCGGGCGAGTGCACCACCGATACGTCACGTATGCCCTGGAAGGCCAACCCCAGCCGCGCATAGGGGAAGTCGGCCGGGGCTACGTATGGGGTGAACAGGTACAACTTGGGCTTGGCGTCGCCGGTGGCGACCCGGGTGGGAGGCCGGACCGCCTCGTCGGCCGTGTCCACACCGAACGTCTGGCGGAGCTTCGCCAATCGCCCGATCACGTCGAAGAACTCGTCGTGTCTGCCGTCCACCTCGGCCTGCATGTACATCTCCGCAAGGTTCGACACCCGAACGGCTCCCGAACCAGCCGATTCGGCTCCGGCACCGCGGACGCCGCCGACACTCACGACGGAGGCCAACTTGTTCACCAGATGATCGGTCAAGGCTCCGGTACTGGGCTGGTCGAAGACCAGCGTGGCCGGCAACGACAACCCGGTCGCGGCGGCCAACCGGTTACGCAACTCCACCGCGGTCAACGAGTCGAAACCGAGCTCGCGGAACGCGCTGTCCGGGTTGATCGCCGTGGCGTCGGGGTGGCCGAGCACGACCGCGACCTGTGCCCGTACCAGTTCCAGCACTGTCCGCTGGCGTTCCTCGACCCCCATGACGGCCAGCCTGGCGGTCAGGTCCACCGGCGTATCGGTTGTGGTCGCCGTGCGGCGGGTCGAGCCGCCGGCCAACGCCTGCCACAACGGCGGCAGGCCACCGGCACCGGCACCGGCACCGGCACGACGCAACGCGGCCAGATCCAGCCGGATCGGCACCAGCTGCGCCTGGTCGGCGCGTACCGCTGCGTCGAACAATGCCAGGCCTTCTTCGGAGGAGAGGGGAAGGATGCCGCTGCGTCGCATCCGGTCCAGGTCGGCCTCGTCGAGATGCCCGGTCATCGCCGACTGCTGGGCCCACAGTCCCCACGCCAGTGACTGCCCGACCAGGCCCTCGCTCTGCCGCCGCAGTGCCAAGGCGTCCAGGACCGCGTTCGCGGC
>NZ_JBNCLA010000014.1:0-75348 GCF_049841835.1 Micromonospora sp. DT227
ATCCGTTGGCGCGGGTGGCGTTGGTGAACATGTACGGCATCACCGAGACCACCGTCCACACCACCTACCACCGGCTGACCGGTGACGACCTGGAAGCCGGCGCCGGCAACCCGATCGGGCGGCCGCTGAGCGATCTGCGTGTCCACCTGCTCGACGCGTACGGAGAACTCGTCCCGGTGGGTGTCACCGGTGAGATCTGTGTGGCGGGTCCGGGGGTGGCGCGTGGGTATCTGGGTCGGCCGGGTCTGACGGCGCAGCGGTTCGTGCCGGATCCGTTCGGGTCGGGTGGGCGGTTGTATCGCTCGGGTGATCTGGCGCGGCGGCGTGCGGACGGGAGTCTGGATTTTGTGGGTCGGGCTGATGACCAGGTGAAGGTGCGTGGTTATCGGATCGAGTTGGGTGAGATCACGGTGGTGTTGTCGGGTTGTGCCGGGGTCCGGGACGCGGTGGTGCTGCTGCGGGGCAGCGGGGTGGAGGCTCGGCTGGTGGCCTATGTGGTGCCGGTGGCGGGTGCGCGGTTGGATGTGGCGTCGTTGCGGCAGGCGTTGGCGGTGTCGTTGCCGGAGTACATGGTGCCGGCGGCGTTCGTGGTGCTGGATCGGTTGCCGTTGACGGCGAACGGGAAGCTCGACAAGCGGGCGTTGCCGGAGCCGGACGGTCGGGCGTTCGGCCAGGGCGGCTATGTGCCGCCGGAGAACGTGGTGCAGGAGCGGCTGTGCGTGGTGTGGGCCGAGGTGCTCGGCGTGGACCGGGTCGGCATCCGGGACAGCTTCTTCGAACTCGGCGGCGACTCCATCCGCGCCGTGGCCGTCGCCGGCCGCCTCCGCGAGGACGGCCTCGCCGTCACCGCCCGGGACGTGCTCTCCGGCCGCACGGTGACCGCCCTCGCCGAGCGGCTGACCGCGGGCGGCCACGCCACCGAAACCGGCGTCGAGCCGTTCGCGCTGATCGGCGACGAGGACCGGACCAGGCTTCCGGCGGATGCGGCCGACGCCTACCCGCTCTCGCAGAACCAGCTCGGCATGCTGGTGGAGATGACGGCGTCGGCCGGGCCGCTCAACTACCATCGGGTCGCCACCGCGCGCATCCCGGCGACGGAGCCGTTCTCGGCCGACGCGCTGCAACGCACCGTGGACGAACTGGTCGCCCGGCACGACGTGCTGCGCACCTCGGTCGACCTGACCGGTTACCCGGTTCCGCTACAGGTGGTGCACGCCGCCGCGGCGCTGCCGGTGCGGGTCGCCGACCTGCGTGGCGAATCGGCGGACGCATGCGAACGGGCCCTGCGTGACGCGCTCGACGAGGAGAGCCGCACACCGTTGCCGCACGAGTCCGCGCCCCTGCTGCGGATCCGGGTGCACCTGCTGCCCGGCGGCGAATGGACGCTCTTCATCACCCAGTCCCATCTGATCGTGGACGGGTGGACGTTCAGCCGGCTCCGTGCCGACCTGCTCGACACGTACCGGGCGCTCCGCGCCGGGCAGGAGCCGCCGGAGCGGCCCCGGCCGGCGGTGCGCTTCGCCGACACCATCGCCGCCGAGGTGCGCGCGCTGGCCTCGCCGGACGACCGCGAGTACTGGCGTCACCTGGTCACCGGGCGGGGGCCACTGGTGTTGCCGGCCGGACTGGGCGGCAGCGGAACCGGGTCCCACCGGTTCGACCTCGAGTTCGGCGACCTCGCCGGCCCGCTGCGGGAACTCGCTTCCCGGGCCGGCACGCCGATCAAGAGCGTGCTGCTGGCGGCGCACCTCGCCGTGCTGCGGCAGCTCAGCCCCGAGCGCCGGTTCCACACCGGCCTGGTGGTGCACTGCCGCCCGGAGGCCGCGGGCGCCGAGCTGGTGTACGGCTCGCACCTCAACACGGTGCCGTTCCCGGTCGACCCGGCCGCCGCCGACTGGGCGGACGAGGTGCGCCGCGCCTTCGACCGCGAGCTGGAGATGTGGCCGCACCGGAACTTCCCGATGCCGGCGATGCAGGTGGAACTCACCGACGGCGGGCGGCTGCTGCACACCTTCTTCAGCTACGAGGAATTCGGCACCCCCGCGGGCCGGCGTCCACCGACCACGGACGGCGGCGGCTTCAGCCGGAACGAGTTCCCGTACGCCGTGACCGCGAGCGACGAACGCCTGGTCCTCCAGGCCGACGACGCGGTGCTCGACCGCGAGCACGGCGAGCGGGTGATCGCGATGTACCGGGCGGTGCTCGAGGCGATGGCCGCCGGCACCCGCGCCGACCGGGTGCACCTGCCCGCGGGCGAACGGGACTGGCTGCTCGCCCAGGGCACCGCGCCGGCCGGCCCCGTCGGGACCACCGCGCTCCACCAGATCGAGGAGCACGCGGCCCGGACGCCGCACGCCCCGGCCGTCGTCACCGACGACGGGCGCTTCAGCTTCGCCGAGCTGGACGCCCGCGGCGACCGGATCGGGCAGTACCTGCGCAGCCGTGGCGTCACGGCGGAGTCGCGCGTGGCGGTGCTGCTACGCCGCGGCCCCGACCTGGTCGCCACCATGCTCGGCGTGTGGAAGGCCGGCGGCGCGTACGTGCCGCTCGACCCGGCGAACCCGCCGCAGCGGCTGCGGGACCTGCTGCGTACCGCCGACCCCGAGGTGATCGTCTCGGAGGCGGCGCTCGCGGGGATCATCGCGGCGGACCCGGATCTCGCCAGCCGCGGCGTCCTGCTGGACGACGATGCCGCCGCCGTCGACAGCGCCCCCGCCGGGCGGCCGCCGCGGATGGACGACCCGGATCTGACCGCGTACGTCATCTTCACCTCCGGCTCGACGGGTGTGCCGAAGGGCGTGCAGATCAGCCACGGTGCGCTCGCCAACTACCTGCGCTGGGCGCGGCCGCAGTACCTCGGCGGCGGCCGGCGGGCGGGCAGCGCGCTGTTCTGCTCGATCTCCTTCGACGTGTCGGTGACCTCGCTGTTCATCGCGCTCTCCGACGGCCTGCCGGTGCACCTCGCGCCGCAGGACCTCGACCTGGGGCGGCTGGGTGAGTGGCTGCTGCGGCACGGGCCGTTCGACCTCGTCGACCTGACGCCCAGCCTGTTCGACCTGCTGGCCGGCCAGCTGACCGACGAGCAGTTCGAGGCGGTCACCGACCGGCTGTCGCTGGGCGGCGAGGCGTTCCGCGGCGCGGCGGCGGCGCGGCTGTACGGCGCGTTCGGCGACGGCCGGGTCATCAACTCGTACGGGCCGACCGAGGCGACCGTGGCGAGCACCGAGCACGTCCTGACCGGCTGGCGGGGCGGCGACACGGTCCCGATCGGCCGGCCGATGGCGGGGACCAGCGCGTACGTGCTCGACGAGCGGCTGGACCCGCTGCCGGTCGGCGTGCCGGGCGAACTGTTCCTGGGCGGCGAGTCGATCGCCCGCGGCTACCTCGACCGTCCCGGACTGACCGCGGACCGCTTCGTCCCCGACCCGTTCGGCGCCCCCGGCGCCCGGCTGTACCGCACCGGCGATCTCGCCACGGTGCTGCCGGACGGCACGCTCGAACACCTCGGCCGCCTCGACGAGCAGGTCAAGGTGCGCGGCAACCGGGTCGAGCCGGGCGAGATCGAGTCGGTGCTCAGCGACCACCCGGAGGTGAACGAGGCGCGCGTGCTGCTGCGCGGCGACCGGCTCACCGCGTACCTGGTGCCGGCCGGCGAGCCGGTGACCGGGCTGCACCTGCGGGAGTGGCTGGCCCGGCGGCTGCCGGAGTACATGGTGCCGTCCGCGTACGTCTCGGTTCCCGCCATCCCGCTCACCCACAACGGGAAGCTGGATCGGGCCGCGTTGCCCGACCCGGACGGCGCCGCGCTCGCGCACCGGCCGTACGTGCCACCGCGGTCGGCGGCCGAGCGGCGCATGGCCGAGCTGTGGTCACAGGTCCTCGGCGTCGACCCGGTCGGCCGCGACGACCGCTTCTTCGAGCTGGGCGGCAATTCGCTCGTCGTCTTCCGGCTGATCTCGGCGGCGGCTGCCGACGGACTGGCGCTCTCGCTGGTCCAGGTCTACGCCGACGACAGGCTGCGCGCCGTCGCCGCGACCGCGGAGCCGGTTCGGGCGGAGGTCACGCCCGTCTCCGCCGCCTGGCACGACCCGCTCACCACACCGGAGGTTCCCGGCGTGAGCGTGGCGGTGCTGCGCGACGGCGAACTGGTCGACCTGCACGCCGAGGGCCTGCTGACGGCCGGACGGCCGGAGCCGGTGACCGCGGACACCCTGTTCCAGGCCGGCTCGTTGAGCAAGCACGTCACCGCGTTCGGGGTGCTGCGCCTGGCCGACCGCGGCGTGCTCGACCTCGACCGGCCGGTACGCGACTACCTTCGCGGCGACTTCCTGCCGCCGGACTCCCCGATCACGCTGCGGCACCTGCTCGCGCACCGGTCCGGCATCGCGCCGGCCCCGGCGCCGGGCTACCCGCGGGAGGGCGGGCTGCCCGCCGTGACCGACCTGCTCCGCGGGCCGGACTTCCGAGTCCACGGCTCGCCCGGCGACGCCTTCGAGAAGGCGAACGCGCACTACTGGGTGGTCGAGCAGGTGCTCACCGACGTCACCGGCACGCCGCTCGCCGACCTGATGCGGGAGCTGGTGCTCGACCCCGTGGGGATGGCGGCCAGCGACTTCGGCCAGGAGTTCCCCGAACGGTACGCGGGTTCGGTCGCCACCGGGCACACCGCGGCCGGCCGGCCGCTCGACGGCGGCTGGCTGCGCTGGCCGGACATGGCCGCGGGTGGCCTGTGGACCACGGCGGCCGACCTGGCCCGGCTGGCGCTGGAGATACGCCGCGCGCACCTGGGTCGCCCGCAGGCGCTGCTGTCCCGGCCGGCGGCCGGCGACCTGCTGACCGTGCAGCATCCGGACAGCGCGTACGGCCTGGGCACGGTCGTCGACGAGAGCGCCACCGATCTCGGGTACGGCCACAGTGGCTCGGCCGACGGCTACCACGCGATCTCGCTGTGCCGGCTGAGGCGGGGTTCCGGGGTGGTCGTGCTGACCAACTCCGACGCCGGCGCCGCCGTGGCGAAGCGGCTCGTCGCCGGCGTGGACGGCGGGCAGTCGCGATGACCGCACTGACCGACACGCCCGTCGTGCCGCTGCGCCGCAACCGGGACTTCCTGGCCCTCTGGATCGGCGCCGGGCTGACCAGCCTGGGCGGCACCGTCGCCACCGTCGGCTTCCCGATGCTGCTGGTGTTCGCGGGCCGTTCGACCGTGGCGGCCGGCTGGACCGGGTTCGCCGGGCTGCTGCCCATGCTGCTGGTGCAGCTGCCGGCCGGGGTCATGGTCGACAGGTGGGACCGCCGCCGCACGATGATCTGGTGCAACGTGACGGCACTGGCCGCGGTCGGCGCCGTCGGCGTCGCGGTCGCCCTCGGCGCGCTCTGGTTGCCGCTGCTCATGGCGGCCGCCTTCGTCGAGGGCACCGCGGCGATCGTCTACCGGCTCGCCGAGCGGGCCGCGGTCAGCAACGTGGTGCCCGCGCCGCAGCTCAGCTCCGCGATGTCGCAGAACGAGGCGCGTACCCGCGCCGCCGGGCTGGTCGGGCAACCGCTGAGCTCGTCGCTGTTCGTGCTGCTGCGCGCGGCGCCGTTCCTGTTCGCGGCGCTCAGCCACCTGCTCGCGCTGGGCAGTCTGCTGTTCGTCCGGGGCAGTTTCCAGCAGGAGCGCGCGAGCACCGCACGCAACCTGCGCCGGGACCTGACCGAGGGCATCTCCTGGGTGCTGCACCAGAGGTTTCTGCGCAGCGCGCTGGGCTTGGTGGCGGTGACGAACATCCTGTTCCAGATACTGTCACTGGCGCTGCTGGTGATGGTGCGCGACGCCGGCAGCTCACCTGCCGTGATCGGCGTGATCGGCGCCGTCTCCGGCACCTGCGGCGTGTTCGGCGCGCTGGCCGGGTCCGCCGTCAACCGCCGGCTGGACCTGGTCACCGTGCTGGTCTCGGTGCTGATCGCGTGGGCCGTGTTGATGTTCCTGATCTCGCTCGGCCCGCCGATCCCGCTGCTGGCGCTGCTCTTCGCGTCGACCACCATGCTGGGTGCGCTGCTCAACGTCGTGGCCGGCACCTACCAGCTGAGCATCACGCCGGATGCCCTACAGGGGCGGGTCGGCAGCGTGGCCGGGCTGCTCGGCTCCGGCGCCAACTCGCTCGGCGCGCTCGGGGCCGGCTTCCTGCTGGCCGCCGTGCCGACCGCGGCCGCCGTGGCGGGGATCAGCGGGGTGATGCTCGCCCTCGCGGTGGCCGCCGTACTCAGCCCCGCCGTGCGCAGCGCGCGCACATCTCGAGGAGGCCCGGATGACGACCGTGGATGACCGCACGTCCGCGACGCGCGAATGGCTGCGGATATTCGACAGGCGGCCGGCCGCGACGCGACGGCTGATCTGCTTCCCGCACGCGGGCGGCACGGCCGCCGCGTTCCGGCCGCTGGCCCTGGCCGCCCCGCCGGACGTCGAGGTGGCGGCCGTGCAGTACCCCGGGCGGCAGGACCGGCTGGGTGCCGAGATGCCCGTCGGGATCGCCGCGCTCGCCGATCAGATCGTCGAGGCGATCGGGCCGGGCATCCGCCGCGACACCGCCCTGTTCGGTCACAGCATGGGCGCCATGGTCGCCTTCGAGGTGGCCCGCCGGCTACGCCCGCGGTTTCCGGCGCCGCTGGCGCGGCTCATCGTGTCGGCCTGCAAGGCACCCTCCGACGTGGTGGCCCGCAAGCCGCTGCTGGACGACGAGGGCATCCGCGAGTTCGTCCGCGACCTGGGCGGGACCGGCGCGGTGGTGCTGGAGAACGAGGACGTCTGGCACCTGCTGCTGCCGACCCTGCGGGCCGACCTGCGGTCCATCCGCAGCTACGAGTACCAGCAGGGTCCGCCGCTCGGCTGCCCGATCGTCGCCGTCGCCGGTTCGCGGGACGAGTCCGCCACGGTCGAGGACATGCGGCGCTGGCGTGCGCACACGGTTTCCGGCTTCCTGGCGCGCAGCATGCCGGGTGGGCACTTCTACCTCAACGACCTGCCGCAGGAGCTGATCGAGCTGCTCACCCAGGCATGATCCCGGGAGTGCACGCGCGGATGGCGGTGTGCCCGTGGGGCACACCGCCATCCGGCGGCGCCGCTCAGCTCGCCGTCTCCGCCATCCGGCGGCGCAGGCTCAGCGGGCGCATGTCGGTCCACACCTCGCCGATGTGCTTCAGGCACTCGTCACGGGTGCCCTCGACGCCGTCGCCGCGCCAGCCGGCGGGGACGTCCCGGTCGGCCGGCCAGATCGAGTACTGCTCCTCATCGTTGAGCACGACCTTGTACCGCTGGTTGTCTTCGCGTTCGTCGGCCACGACGCCTCCTTCACCGGACGGGTGTCATTGCTAGCGATCCTGCGGACCCGCCGATATTCCGCCTATACACCAGCTACGGACGGCCGGGCGGCGGCGCGGCGGCCACGGACGGTGGCTGCCGTGATAGGCGGCATATAGCCGCAATATCGGAGATCGACCGACGGTGGCGTGCACATGGTGACTGACGACTGTCGAGGGACGAATCATGTTTACGACGCTGCTGAAGTCGAAGATCCACCGCGCTACGGTGACCCAGGCCGACCTGCATTACGTCGGGTCACTGACCGTCGATCGCGACCTCATGGACGCGGCCGGCCTGGCCGCCGACGAGAAGGTGGACATCGTCGACGTCGACAACGGGAACCGGCTCTCGACGTACGTCATCGAGGGGGCGCGCGGCACCGGAATGATCGGTATCAACGGCGCCGCGGCGCGGCTGATCAGCCCCGGCGACCTGGTGATCATCATCGCGTACGGGATGTACACCGAGGCCGAGGTGCGGACCGCACGGCCACGCGTGGTCTTCGTCGACGAGCGCAACCGGATCCGCCTCCTCGGTGACGACCCGGCCGAGGTTCCCGAAGATTCCGGGCTGTTCCGCGGCGACGTGGTCGACCCCGTCCACCAGCCGAGCTGAGGAGACCACCGTGCCGTCGGTCACGCTGATCTGCCTGCCCTTCGCCGGGTCAGGCGCGTCATTCTTCAAGAAGTGGCAGTCCGCCGCGCCCGCCGACTGGCGGGTGCTGGCGGTCCAGTTGCCCGGCCGCGAGGAGCGGCTGGACGACGAGCCGCACACCGCCGTCGCCGCCGCGGTCGACGAGGCGCACGCCTGGCTGCGTCCCCGGCTGGACGACGCCGGGCGAATCGTGATCTTCGGGCACAGCCTGGGCGCCGTCCTCGGGTACGAGCTGGCGCGGCGGATGTCCGCCGACGGCCCGATCGCCGGGCTGGTCGTCAGTGGATCGCCCGGCCCGGGGACCGTACGCGAGGATCCGGCCGCCGGCCTGGACGACGACGCGTTCCTGGCCGCCGTCCGCCGCCTGGCCGGCTACCGCCATCCGGCGATGGACGACCCGGAGATGCGCGAGATGATCCTGCCGATGCTGCGCGCGGACGTCGCGATGCACGAGGGCTACCGCCCGCCGCCGGGACCGCCGCTGCGGACGCCCGTGACGGCCGTGCGCGGCGACGGCGACGACCTGGTCACGCCGGCCGAGTGCGGCCAGTGGGCGGACACCACGACCGCCGCCTTCACCAGCGCCGAGCTGCCCGGCGGTCACATGTACCTGACCGAGCCCGGCGGCGAGCGCGCGCTGTTGCGGCTGATCGACGGCAGCCTGTTCGCCCGGCCGGGGATGTCATGACCGCCGTGTCGACGACCGCCGACGACCTGACCGGCCGAACCGCGATGGTGACCGGGGCCGGGCGTGGCCTGGGCCGGGCCATCGCGGTGGCGCTGGCTGGCGCCGGCGCCGACCTGGTCCTGCTCGACGTCGCGCAGGACCTGCCCGGGGTGCCGTACCCGATGGCCTCGCCCAGCCAGTTGGAGCACACGGCCGCGCTCTGCCGCGACGCCGGCGCCGCGGTGCTGGCCCGGCAGGCCGACGTGCGGGACCTGCGCGCGGTCGAGGAGTCCGTCGACGCCGCCACGCAGCGGTTCGGCACGATCGACGTGCTGGTCAACAATGCGGGCATCGCCGCGCCGTCCGGCCGGGCGGTCCACGACATCGACGAAGAGCAGTGGGAGCTGATGCTCGACGTCGACCTCAGTGGCGCCTGGCGCACGATCCGCGCCGTCGGTGGCCTGATGATGCGCAGGCGCTCCGGCAGCATCGTGAACGTCTCCTCCACCGCCGGCCTGGTCGGCTATCGCCACTTCGCCGGCTACGTCGCGGCCAAGCACGGCCTGATCGGACTGACTCGGGCCGCCGCGCTCGACTACGCGCCGTACCGGATGCGGGTGAACGCGGTGTGCCCCGGCTCGGTCCGCGACGACCCGCGGGTCGAGGGCCGGATGCTTGCCGAGATCGCGCGGTCGCTCGAGGTGCCGGTCGCCGAGCACGAGGAGACGTTCGTCCGTGACCAGCCGATGAACACCCTGATCGAGCCGGACGACGTGGCCGGTGCGGTGCTCTGGCTCGCCGGTGACGGCGCCCGCCAGGTCACCGGAAGCGTGCTGACCGTCGACGGCGGCTTCACTGCCCGCTGAGTGCGAGGGAGATTGACCGTGTTGTCCGGAAACCACGGCTGGTGCGTCGCCGCCCCAGGCGACCCGGCCGATCTCGAACGGCGTTTTCAGGAGGCGGCCGCGGTCTGGTGGCCGGGCCCGCGACGTCCGCGCCTGTGGGTCGACCGCGTGCCCGCGCCCGTGGGATCGGATCTCGCCGACCGGCGGCGCCGGGCCGAGCTGGCGCACCCGGCCGATCCGCTGCGGGCCGTGGTGCTGACCTACCCGGGCGGTGCGGCCGAGCTGATCCTGGTGGCCGACCGTGGCGCGGTGGACGCGGCCTCGCTCGCGCTCGTCGCCGACGTCGTACTCGGCCACCGCGGCGGGCCCGGGTCGCGCGCTGCCGCGCCCGTGCCGCTGCCCGAGCCCGGGGCGTCCCCGTTCGACTGGGCGGTGCCCGACCCCGCGGCGCGCGGGCGTACCGGGGTGGTACGCGTGCCGCTCGGCCCCGGACCGACCGACGGCCTGCTCGCCGACGCGGTCGCCGCCGTCCTCGCCCGCTACGACGACGAGCGGTCTCCCGCCGTCGCGACGCTGGGCCCGACGCCGCAGGCCCCCGGGCCGTTCGTCACGGGCGGCGACCAGGGCCCGTACGCCGGAGTCCTGCTCGGCGAGTTCGACGCCCGTTACCGTCCCGGCCCGGCGGCGCCGTTCCCGCTCACCTTCCTCGTCCGGCGCGGCGGCGACGAGCGCTTCCTGGAGCTGCATCACCAGGAGCGCGCGGTGGACGGCGCGTCGGCCCGCCGGTTCGCCACCCACGTCGCCCACGTGCATGCCCAACTGGGCGGCCCGGCCGCGGAGCCCGGCGACGTCGAGCTGCTCGACGAGCACGAGTACGCGCGGGTGGCGGCCCTCGGTGCGACGCCCGAGCCGTCCGGATCGCGCGCCCATCTCGACGAGCTCTTCACGGCCCGGGTCGCGCTGCACCCGGAGGCGCCCGCGCTGACCTGCGACGGGCACACGCTGACGTACCGCGAGGTGGACCAGCGGGCCGGCCGGTTCGCCGCGGCGCTGCGGTCGGCGGGCGTACGGCCCGGCGACCGGGTGGGCATCTGCCTCGAGCGTTCGTCGCACCTGGTCGTCACCATGCTCGCGGCGGTCCGCGCGGGCGCTGTCTACGTCCCGATGGACCCCGCCTACCCACGGGCCCGGCTGGAGTACACCGTGCGGGACGCGGGCCTGGCCCTGATCGTCGCGGACGGGAGCGTGCTCGACGGACCCGGCCTCCCGCCGGTCCTGACCACCGCCGACCTGGCGGCGGGGGAGGCGGACGGGCTCGTCGGGCACCGGGACCACGGCGCGCCGGCGTACGTCATCTACACCTCGGGTTCCACCGGGCGCCCGAAGGGCGTGGTGGTCCCGCACGAGAACGTCACGGCGCTGGTCGCGGCCACCCGGGGGAACTTCGGGCTGGGGACGGCCGACGTGTGGACGTTCTTCCACTCCGGCGCGTTCGACTTCTCCGTCTGGGAGATCTGGGCGGCGCTGCTGACCGGCGGCCGGCTGGTCGTCGTGCCGTACTGGACGTCGCGTTCGGTGGAGGACTTCCACGCTCTGCTCGCCCAGGAACGGGTGACCGTCCTGAACCAGACGCCGTCGGCCTTCGCGCAGCTGGTCGCGGAGGACGCGCGGTCCGATCGGCGGCTCGCGGTCCGCCTGGTGATCTTCGGCGGTGAGCCGCTGGACGCGCGGCTGCTGCTGCGGTGGCACGACCGCTACCCCGAGCCGGCGTGCCGTGCCGTGAACATGTTCGGCATCACCGAGACGACGGTGCACGTCACCGAGCACACGGTGACCCGCGGCGACGCGCTGGCCGGGTCGCGCTCGGTCGGGCGGGCGCTGCCCGGCTGGTCGCTGCGGGTCATCGACGAGCGGGGCCGCTTGCAGCCGATCGGGGCGCCGGGTGAGATCTGCGTCGGCGGCCGGGGAGTGGCGGCCGGCTATCTGGGCAAGCCCGCCCTGACGGCGCAGCGCTTCGTTCCCGATCCGTGGTCCGGCGGTCGGATGTACCGCAGCGGCGACCGTGGTCGGCTGCGCGCCGACGGCAGCCTGGAGCATCTCGGGCGGATCGACAGCCAGGTCAAGATCCGGGGTTTCCGGATCGAGCTGGACGAGATCCGTACCGTGCTGCTCGCCGACCCGGCCGTCACCGCGGCCGCCGTCGTGGTCGGTGGCGGCCGCAACGGCGACGCCGCCGAGCAGCGCCTGGACGCCTACGTCGTGCTGTGCGGGGACGGCGTGGCGGGAGTCCGGGAGCGGGCGGCCCGGATGCTTCCGGAGTACATGGTGCCCGCGACGGTGACGGCGGTGGAGTCCCTGCCGCTGACCGTCAACGGCAAGCTGGACCGCAACCGGCTGCCGGCGCCCGCCGTCGGCCGCCCGCCCGCACCCGCGTCCACGCCTGCGGTCGCTGCCGACGGGGGTCTGGCGGGGGCGATGGCCGCCGTGTGGCAGGACGTGCTCGGTGTGCCGGTGGACGGCTCGGACAACTTCTTCGAGCTGGGCGGCAACTCGCTGTACGCGGTCCGCATCGCGTCCCTCATGCGCGAGCGGGGGCTGCCGCGCCTACCGCTGAGGGAGCTGTACCGCCATCCGCGGCTCGCTGAGCTGGCGGATCACCTGGTGAGCGCCGAATCCCCCTGATGGTCGGCAGATCGACGCCGAGAAACGTCAGGGTCAATCTCCGGGGCGTCGCTCTTGTTAACTCCGATCGGCATGTGCAAGTCTGGTTTTGCACATCACCAGTGCGGTGCCTGCCGTGATCGGACAGGAGGTGGAACGATGCTCGCGCACCTGATGCACCTGGCCGGATCGCCGTGGATCTACGTTCTCACCGCACTCGTGGTCATGGTCGACGGCATCTTCCCCGTCCTGCCGTCCGACTCGCTGACGATCTGCCTGAGCGCGCTCGCCGTCGCGGGCCGGCCGCACCCGGTCGGTCTGCTGGTGGCAGCCGCCGCCGGCTCGGTAGCGGCCGACCACCTGGCCTACCTGCTGGGCCGTAGCACGTTCGGGCGGCTCCGTGGGATTCGCGTCGGTGCCCTCGGCGCGGCGCTCGCCGGCGCGGAACGCGCCCTGGAGCGGCGTGGCGGCGTGGCGCTGCTGATCGCCCACTTCCTGCCCGGCGGGCGCACGGCCGCCACGCTGGCGGCCGGCTCGGTGGGGTTCCCGCTGCGCCGGTTCCTGCCGGTGAGCGTGCTCGCCGGCGTGTTGTGGTCGCTCTACATGAACGGCCTCGGACGTCTCGGCGGCATGGCCTTCGCCGATCATCCCCTCATCGGTGCGATTCCGGGCATCGTCCTGGGTGCGGCGGTCGCCGTCGTCCTCCAGGTCCGGGCCCGTCGTGCCGCCCGACGCGCCGCCGCCACAGCCGACCCCCCGCGGCTCGGTGTCGGCGCCCGGCGGAAGGTCGAGCGCCGGGAGCCGGTTGCCGTCTGACCTTTCGCCATGACGGCCCGGCGCGCTTCGGCGCGCCGGGCCGTCATCCTGTCCGGGATTCGCCCGGATAGCTGGAATATAGGCCGCCTATCAAGGCCCTTCGCGACAGTGGCGTCGGCGCGGATTCGCCGCGCGGCAGGCCACGATCCGTCCCCGACCCGGGACACGGATCCGATCCGAAGGGTGCCATGCGAATGGAAGACAACAGGCTCAGAAGTGTCGTCGTCCTCGGCGGCGGGACGGCCGGCTGGATGTCGGCCTCCTACCTCGGCCGGGCGCTCGGGCCGCACGTCCGGATCACGGTCGTCGAGGCGCCGTCCATCCCGAGCATCGGCGTGGGCGAGGCGACCGTGCCGAACCTGCACAAGACCTTCTTCGACTTCCTCGGACTGGCCGAGGAGGACTGGATGCGGGAGTGCAACGCCAGCTTCAAGATGGGGATCAAATTCGTCAACTGGCGTACGCCCGGCGCCGGTTCCCCGAAGCCGCGGCAGCTCAACGGCTACAGCGACCACTTCTACCACCTGTTCGGGATCCTGCCGAACTCGGAGAACCTGCCGCTGTCGCACTACTGGGCGGCGAAGCGTTTCGCCGGTGAGACGGACGAGCCGTTCGACTACGCCTGCTACCGCGAGTCGCCCGTGATGGACGCCAATCTGGCGCCGCGGTTCGCCGACGGGACCAAGTGGACGAACTACGCCTGGCACTTCGACGCCAGCCTCGTCGCGGCGTTCCTGCGGCGGTTCGCCACCGAGAAGCAGGGTGCGATCCACATCGAGGACGAGATGGTCGACGCGGAGGTCGATCAGCGCGGCCACATCACCTCGCTGCGGCTGAAGTCGGGCCGGACCGTCGACGGCGACCTGTTCGTCGACTGCACCGGCTTCCGCAGCCTGCTGATCAACAAGGTGATGCGCGAGCCGTTCCTGGACATGAGCGACAACCTGCTGAACGACCGGGCGGTCGCCACGGCGGTGCCGCACGACGACGAGGCCGACGGCGTCGAGCCGTTCACCTCCTCGATCGCCATGCCGTCGGGCTGGACGTGGAAGATTCCGATGCTGGGCCGCTTCGGCACCGGGTACGTCTACTCCAGCCGGTTCGCCGATCAGGACACCGCCACCCGGCAGTTCTGCGAGTTGTGGGGGCTGGACCCGGAGACGCAGCCGCTGAACCACATCACGTTCCGGGTGGGCCGCAACCGCCGGGCCTGGGTGCGCAACGTGGTCAGCATCGGGCTCTCCTCGTGCTTCCTCGAGCCCCTGGAGTCGACAGGCATCTACTTCATCACCGCCGCGCTCTACCAGTTGGGCAAGTTCTTCCCCGACCGCAACTTCGACCCGGCGCTGCGGGATTCGTTCAACGACGAGATCGAGCACATGTTCGACGACTCGCGGGACTTCCTGCAGGCCCACTTCAGCCTCTCCCCGCGCCGGGACACCCCGTTCTGGCGGGCCTGCAAGGAACTGGTCCTGGCCGACGACATCAAGCGGAAGATCGCTCAGTACCGTGCCGGGCTGGCGATCAACATGCCGATCACCGACGAGTCGACCTACTACGCCAACTTCGAGGCGGAGTTCCGCAACTACTGGACCAACAGCAGCTACTACTGCGTCTTCGCGGGTCTCGACGTGCTTCCGGAGCACCCGCTGCCGGCGCTCACCTACCGCGACGGCGCGATGCAGCGGTCCGAGCCCATCTTCGCCGAGATCAAGCGGAAGCAGCGCGAGCTGCTGGACACGCTGCCGAGCACGTACGAGTACCTGCGCCAGTTGCACGGCTGAGCCGCGGTGAGCGGTCCGCGCCGGGTCCGGTTGTTGCCTGGGTAGGCATGTGCTAAGTTTTTTATGCACATGCAGGAGGTCACGTGGAGCCCGCTACGGTGAACGGTGACGAACTCGTCGAAACGCTGGCGACGCTGGCAAACCCGCATCGCATGCGGGTCATAGGGGTGCTCGCGAAGCGGCGCAACTATGTCAGTCAGCTGGCCCGCGAGTTGGGCATCAGCCGGGCGTTGCTGCAGGTCCACCTGCGCAAGCTGGAGGCGGCGGGCCTTGTGGACTCGCAGCTCGAGTTCTCCGAGGACGGCAAGGCGTTGAAGTTCTACGAGGTCCGTGACTTCGCGCTGACCCTGACGCCGGAAACCATCGCGGACGCGGTGCGGACACTCACCAAATGACAGTCGCAGCGGTAAAAGGGGAATGCTGGCATGGACGCATTGGCCTGGCAGGAAGTCATCGGAGCCATCGGGCTCTTCGCCTTGGTGATCACCGTTCTTGCCCTGGTGATCCGCGAGGTCGCCAAGACGCTGCGCGCCAAGGCTGCCATTGCTCGCGACAACGACTATCGCGAGTTGGCGAAGCGTTCCACGGCCGCTGAGGAGGCGGTGGAGGTGAAGCTCGCCGGGATCGACACCCGAATGGCCGGCCTGGAGGAGCGTCTGGCCGCCATCGAGCACATCCTCAAGGACGTCGAGTAGCGCTCGTGGTGCACGGGCCCGGCGCTCGGAGGCACGACAGAGAAACGCCGTCCTTTCCAAGAGGGGAATTATCTCTGTGTCCATCCAAACTGGAGACGTTCGGAAACCGTTCGCCGAACGCGTCGCGAGCTGGTCCGTACGCCATCGATGGCCGGTGCTGGTCGGCTGGCTCGTCCTGGTCGTGGCCACCGTCCTCGGCAGCTCGCTGATCAGCGGCAACGGCGCACCGGCCCATGATCCCGGCGAGTCCGGGGTGGCCCAGCAGGCGCTACGCGACCAGCCGGAGTACCTACCCATCCGGGAGAACGTGCTCATTCATCCGAGCGGGTCGGGTGGCTCAGGGTTCGCGTCGGACCCCGAGGCACGGGCGGCCGCGGCCGAGGTGGTCGACGAGCTGCGCGAGATGCCGTCCGCGGTGTCCGACGTCCGCTCACCGCTGGACCCGGCCGCACCCGGACAGGTGTCCGCGGACGGCCGGTCCGGGCTGGTCACCTTCGTCGTCGCCGGGCCCGACGACGCGATGCTCGACAACTACGAGAAGGCGACCGACGCGGTCAGCGCCGTCGCGGCCAAGCACACCGGCGTGCGCATCGACCAGGCGGGCGACCGGAGTCTCTCCGCCACGGTGGACGACGCCATCAAGAAGGACTTCAAGACCGCCGAGACCACGTCGCTGCCGCTGACGATCCTGATCCTGCTGGTCGTGTTCGGGTCGCTGATCGCCGCCGGCATCCCGCTGCTGCTCGCCGCGACCACCGTGGCCGCCGCCATGAGCGTGCTGTCGGTGGTCGACCTGGTGGTCCCGATCAACAGCGCCACCTCGTCGATGATCCTGCTGATCGGCGTGGCCGTGAGCGTCGACTACTCGCTGTTCTACCTGCGCCGGGAACGGGAGGAACGGGCCGCCGGCCGGGAGACCGGCGCCGCGCTGGAGATCGCCGCCCGCACCTCGGGACGTGTCGTGGTCATCTCCGGGCTGACCGTCATGCTCTGCGTCGGCGGCCTCTGGATGACCGGCCTCGACAACTTCCGCGGCCTCACCATGGGCACGATCACCGTGGTCGGTCTCGCCGTCATCGGCTCGGTGACCGCGCTGCCCGCGCTGCTGGCCATCCTCGGCCATCGGGTGGACCGGGCGCGGGTGCCGTGGCTCGGCCGCCGGCGCACGGTCGCGCGGGAGTCGCGCTTCTGGACGGCCGTGGCCCGCAACGTCGTGCGCCGCCCGCTGCTCTGGGGCACGGTCGCGGTCCTCGTACTGGTGGGCCTGATGGTGCCGGCGCTCGACATGCGGCTCCAGGACGCCGGACCGACGAACAGCCTGCCGCGCAGTGTGCCCGCCGTCGACGGCGCGGTCCGGATGCAGGCCGCGTTCCCCGGAGCGGCCGCGCCGGAGCAGGTGGTCGTCTGGGGAGCCGACGCCGCAAGCCCGCAGATGACGGCCGCGACCGACGAGCTGCGCCGGCGGATCGGCGCCAGCGGAGGACTGCTGCACGAGCCGGTGTCGGTGATGCGGGTGGGTGAGGCGCTGGTGGTCCGGGTCCCGCTCGACGGCAACGGCACGGACCAGCGCTCCAATCAGGCACTGCGCGAACTGCGGCAGGAGGTGCTGCCCGCGACGTTCGGCAAGGTGCCCGGTGCGAAGTTCGCGGTGGCCGGCAAGACGGCGTTCGCGTACGACTTCACCCAGCAGGTACGGCAACGCATGATCTACGTGTTCGCCTTCGTGCTGCTGCTCGCGTTCGTCCTGCTGAGCCTCGCGTTCCGGTCCTGGTGGCTGCCGGTCGCCTCGATCGTGCTCAACCTGCTGTCGATCGGCGCGGCGTACGGCGTGCTCACCTGGGTGTTCCAGGACGGGCATCTGAGTGGCCTGCTGGGCTTCACGGCGTACGGCGGTATCACCGACTGGCTGCCGCTCTTCATCTTCGTGCTGCTGTTCGGGCTGAGCATGGACTACCACATCTTCATCCTCAGCCGGGTCCGCGAGCGTCGGGCGGCCGGTGCTGACGCCCGCACGGCGATCGTGAGCGGTGTCGGTGCGAGCGCCGGCGTGGTGACCAGCGCCGCCGCCATCATGATCGGCGTCTTCTCGGTCTTCGTGACGCTCTCCGCCATCGAGTACAAGATGCTGGGTGTCGGCATGGCGGTGGCGATCCTGATCGACGCGACGGTGGTGCGTGGTGTGCTGCTGCCGGCCGCGCTGGCGCTGCTGGGTGACCGCGCCTGGTCGCGCCGGAGCCTTTCCCGGGAACGGGAGCTGAAGACCGACCAGGCCGAGCCGGAGGTCTACGCGCACGCCCACTGACCCCGGGCACTGAGCCGACCCGCGCCCCCGCGACCACCGTCGCGGGGGCGCGATAGGTTCGGTACCGGAGAAATATAGTCCGCTCCGGACGCTTGGAGAGGTGACTGACACCTCCGCCGTGACGCGGCCGCCGAGCCTGCTGGCCCTCTACGACCCGCAATGGAAACTCGACCCGTACGCGCTGTATCGCGCGATGCGGACCGACGGCGTCGTGGTGTGGGACGAGTGGATGCGGACCTGGCTGGTCCTCGGCTACGAAGAGATCGTTCAGCTCTCCAAGGACGAGCGGCTCACGGGCGCGCGTGTCGAGTCGTTCTACGAGCAGCTGCCGGCCAGCGCGCGTACCGAGATGAAGCCGCTCAAGACGGCGCTCGCCGACATGATGCTGTTCAACGAGCCGCCTCGGCACACCCGGCTGCGGCGGCTCATCAAGCCGGGCCTGACCCCGCGCTTCATCCGCGAGCTGCGACCACTCGTCCAGGAGATCGCCGACGACCTGCTCGACCAGGTGGTCGGCAGCGGGCGGATGGACGTCATCCGCGACTTCTCGGAACCGCTCACCCGCCGCGTCGTCGGCAGGCTGGCCGGGGTGCCGGACGATGCGCTGCACCTGCTGAGCGACTGGCCCGGCCTGCTGCACGAGTTCTTCACGCAGTCGCGCAAGGCCGTGCCGCGCATCAACGAACTGCGGGCCGTCTTCGACCGGCAGACCGCGGCGCGCCGGGCCGGCACCGCCGACGACCTGTTCAGCCGGATGATCGCGGGACAGCTCGATGACGCGGACTACACCGACGACGAGGTCTTCGCCAACTTCCTGCTGCTCATCGACGCCGGGCAGGCCACCACCACGCACGTCATCGGCAACGCGGTGCTGGCCCTCATCCAGCAACCGGACCAGCAGTCGCTGCTGCGTGAACGGCCCGAGCTGGCGAACGGCGCCGCGTACGAGTTCCTGCGTTACGACGGCTCGGTGCAGTTCACCTCCCGGGTGGCGCTCGACGACCTGGAGATCGGCGGCCGGCACATCAGGCGGGGCGACACGGTCACGCTCGTCCTCGGCGCGGGCAACCGAGATCCTGAGCACTACCCCGACCCGGACCGGCTCGACGTGGCCCGCCGCGCGGCCGACCAGCTGTCCTTCGGGCACGGGATCCACTACTGCCTCGGTGCCGCCCTGGCCGTGACCGAAATCGAGATCGGCATCGCTGCCCTGCTGCGCCGGGCCGGCGACCTGCACACCGTCGACGCCGAGCCGGACTGGCTGGAGAGCGTCAACTTCCGGTTCCTGCAGCGGCTGCCGATCACGTTCACCCCCCTCGGCTGACCCGCGACGACGCGAGGAGATCGACATGACAACCGAAGCCGTACCGACCTCGGCGCTGGTGGCCCGGCACGCCGCGACGCGACCCGCCGCGGTGGCGTTGGCCGACGGCGACCGGGAGGTCACCTACGCCGAACTCGACAGCAGCGCCGACCGCCTGGCGGGACTCCTGGTGGAGCAGGGGCTGCGGCCCGGTGACCCGGTCGGTGTGCTCCTGCGCCGCCGCGCGGAACTGGTGATCGCCCTGCTCGCGATCTGGCGGGCCGGCGGGGCCTATCTCCCGCTCGCGCCCGACCATCCGGCGCAGCGCCTCCGCGACCTGCTGGCCGGCAGCGGCACCCGGCTCGCCCTGACCGAGGCGGACACGCGGGCGCCCGTGGAGGCCGTCGGTGCCCGCGCCGTCGTGCTCGACGACGCCCTCGCCACGTCCGCGCACCGCCCGGCCGAACCCGCCCTCCGTCCGATCGACCGGGACTCGGCCGCCTACGTCCTCTTCACCTCGGGATCCACCGGACGACCGAAGGGCGTCGTGATCCCGCATGCCGGTTTCGACAACCAGCTCGCCTGGCGGGTCCGCTGCCACGGCTTCGGCGCCGCCGACCGGGTGCTCTTCAAGACGCCTGTCACCTTCGACGCGGCGGGCTGGGAGATCTTCGCGGCCCTGCGCGCCGGAGGCACGGTGGTGGTGGCGCCCGACGGCGCGGAGCGCGACCCGGCGTCGCTCGTGCGCCTGGTCGCCGAGCACGGCGTCACCGTGCTGCAGGTGGTGCCGTCCCTGCTGCGCGCGCTCGTGCACGAGACGGGCTGGGACCGCTGCACCGGGCTGCGGCTGCTGTCCAGCGGCGGTGAGCAGCTGACGGCCGAGCTGGTGCAGGACTTCCTGGCGGAGGTCGAGGACCACACCGAGCCGGTCACCGTCTGGAACACGTACGGCCCGACGGAATGCTCGATCGAAGCCGTGGCGCAGGAGGTGGACCCGCTGCAACGGTCCGGGCCGGTGGCGATCGGCCGGGCCATCGAGGGCATCCGCACCGTCCTGGACGGCGACGAGGGCGAGCTGCTCCTCGGTGGCGTCGGCCTGGCGCACGGATACCTCAACGACGCGGCGCTGACCGCCGAGCGCTTCGTGCCCGACCCCGCCGGCGACGGCGCGCGGCTCTACCGCACCGGTGACCGGGTGCGCCGCCGCGCGGACGGCGCTCTCGAGTTCACCGGTCGCCTCGACGACCAACTCAAGATCAACGGCGTGCGGATCGAACCCGGCGAGGTCGAGGCCGCGATGCTGGAGCACCCAGCGGTACGGGCGGCGGCGGTCTCGGCGTATCGGGCGCCGAGTGGCGCGATGCGGCTCGCGGCCTACCCGGTCGCCGCGCCCGGAGCCGACCTGACGACGCTGTCGGGCTTCCTGGCGACGCGGCTGCCCGCCACCCACCTGCCGGCCGCGATCGTGCCGATGGACGCCCTGCCGAGCACGTCGAGCGGCAAGGTCGACCGCAGGGCACTGCCCGTACCCGACACCGGATCCGAGGAGACCTCCGACGCGCCCGCGTCGCCGGAGGAGTCGCGGATCGCCGGCCTGTGGCGCGAGGTGCTGGGCGTCGACCGGGTCGAGCGCGACGACGACTTCTTCCGGCTGGGCGGCTCCTCACTTCAACTGGTGCAGCTGGCCAACCGCCTGCGCTCGGCGTACGGCCGCACGATCGCGCTGGACGCGTTGCTGTCGCCGGCGACCGTGACCCGGCACGCCGAGCTGGTCGAGGCCGCCCGCCACGACCACCACCGGATCGAGCGGGCGCCGCGCGAGGGCGGCCTGCCGCTCTCCGCCGGCCAGCAGCGGATCTGGCTGCTGGACCGCCTCGACCCGGGCAGCCGGGAGTGGGTCTCGGGCGTCTTCCTGACGGTCCCGGCCGGCGTACCCGAGTCGGCGGTGCGGCAGGCGCTCGACGCGCTGGCCGCCCGACACGAGTCGCTGCGTACCCGGTACGCCGTCGTCGACGGCGAGCCGAAGCAGTACGTGCAGGAGCCGCGCCCGGTCCCGCTGCGGACCGTCGCCGTGCCCCGCGCGGGGCTCGGCGACGTGCTCGCCGACGCCACCGGTGCGGGCTTCGACCTGGAACGTGGCCACCTCGTGCGGGCGCTGCTGCACACCGACCCGCAGACCGTCCCGGACGGTTCACGGACCCTCGTGTTGCTCGTGCACCACATCGCGAGCGACGGCTGGTCGTCCGCGATCCTGACCCGCGAGTTCGACGAGCTGCTGGCCGGCCGCGGCGCGGACCTGCCCGAGCCGCCGATCCAGTACGCCGACTTCGCCGCCTGGGAACGCGCCGCCGCCGACGCGCCGGCGCGCCGCGCGGACCTGGACCACTGGCGCGCGGACCTGGCCGGGGCCACCGCCACCGAGCTGCGCACCGACCGGCTCCGCCCGGCCGTCCGCGACAGCGCCGGTGCCGTCGTCCCGTTCGCGATCCCTGAGCCGCTCGCCCGGTCGATGACCGAGCTGGGCCGCGACAGCGACGCCACGGCGTTCATGACCATGCTGACCGCCCTCGCCGTGCTGCTGGCCCGCTACACCGGGCAATGGGACGTCGTGGTGGGCGCACCGGTCGCCGGCCGCAGCCGGCCGGAGACCGAGAACGTGGTCGGGTTCTTCCTCAACAGCGTGGTGCTGCGCTGCCGGCTCGACGGCGCGATGACGGTCGCCGAGGCGCTGGAGCGGGTGCGGGACGTCTGCAAACAGGCGCTCTCGCACCAGAGCCTGCCCTTCGACGAACTGGTCGCCGATCTCGCGCCGCCGCGCGACTCGTCCCGTACCCCGCTGTACCAGGTGGCGTTCGACTTCCACGGCGCCGAACTCTCGGGCGCCCCCGAGGACGAGGCGGACCTGGACACCCTGGTGCACGCCTCCCGGGTCGCCAAGACCGACCTCACGCTCTACGTCCGGCCGCAGCCGGACGGCGCGATGGTCGGCCTGCTGGAATACGCCACGTCGCTGTTCGAGCGGGCAACGATCGAGCGGATGGCCGGGCAACTGATCGAACTGGTGTCCGCGATCTGCGCGCACCCCGCCGGTCGCCTGTCGGAGCTGGACTTCCTGCCGGCCGGCGAGCGGGAACTGCTGACCGGGTACCGGTCGGTCCCGGCGCGGACCGGCGACGTCACGGTGCTCGACGGCTTCGAGCGGCAGGCGGCGGCCACGCCCCGGGCGATCGCGGTCGTCACCGACCAGGATGAGCTGACGTACGCGGAGCTGGACGCGGCCGCCAACCGGTTCGCGCACCACCTGCGGTCTGCGGGCGCCGGGCCGGAGTCCACCGTGGGTGTCCTGCTCGACCGCGGGCCGGTGCTGCCGGTGGCGCTGCTGGGGATCTGGAAGGCCGGCGCGGCGTACCTGCCGCTCGACCCGCAGACGCCGGCGGCCCGGGCCGGGCTGGTACTCGCCGACGCGGGCGCCCGGCTGCTGGTCACCGCGCAGTCCCACCTGGACCGGCTCGGCGACGCCGGGCACGACGTCGCCGTGGTCGCGGTGGACCGGGACGCCGCCGTGATCGACGCCGCCGACGCGCGGCGCCCGGAGCGGGACACGGCTGTCGAGGCGCTCGCCTACGTCATCTACACCTCCGGGTCGACCGGTTCGCCCAAGGGGGTCCAGGTCACCCACTCCGGCCTGGCCGGGCACGTCAACTGGGCGGTGCAGGACCTCGCGTCCCGCGGCACGGGCGGCGCGCCGGTGTTCCTCTCGGTCGCCTTCGACCTGGTGGTGCCGAACCTGTGGGCGCCGCTGCTGGCCGGGCAGGCCGTCCGGCTGCTGCCGCAGGACCTCGACCTGACCGAGCTGGGCGGCCGGCTGCTGGCCGCGGGATCGTTCTCCTTCATCAAGCTGACCCCTGGCTACCTCGACATCCTCCGCCACCAGCTCGACGCCGGCCAGATGTCGGCGCTGGCCGCGACGATCGTGGTCGCCGGCGAGGAGCTGCCGGTCCCGCTCGCCGACGCGTGGGCCGCCGCGCTGGGCCCGGAGAATCTGATCAACGAGTACGGCCCGACCGAGACGACCGTCGGCGCCAGCATCCATCCGGTGACCGCGCCCGTGCGCGGTGAACGCGTGCCGATCGGCCGCCCGCTTCCCGGCGTCACCCTGCACGTGCTCGACGATCGGCTGGCGCCTCAGCCGATCGGGGTGGTCGGTGAGCTGCACGTCGGCGGCGCCGGCGTGGCCCGCGGCTATGCCGGGCGACCGGCGGCGACCGCCGAGCGGTTCCTGCCGGACCCGTCCGGGCCGCCCGGCTCGCGGATCTACCGCACCGGCGACCTGGCCCGGTTGCTGCCCGGCGGCACGATCGAGTTCCTCGGCCGGCGGGACGAGCAGGTCAAGGTGCGCGGGTACCGGATCGAACCGGGCGAGGTGGCCGCGGTGCTGCGCGATCACCCGGCGGTACGCACCGCTGCCGTCGTGGTGAACGGCACGGGCGAGGCCGCCGCGCTCGTCGCGTATGTCGTCCCGGCCGATCCCGCGGCCGTTCCGGCGGACCTCGCGGCCTTCTGCGCCGAGCGGTTGCCGGCCTACCTCGTGCCCGCCGCCTTCGTGCCGCTGGCCGGGCTGCCGCTGACCGCCAACGGCAAGCTGGACCGCGGCGCGCTGCCGCCGGCGACCGCGCCGGCCGAGGCGGCACCGAGCGCCTCGGTCAGCGGCGTCGTGCAGGAGCGCATCGCCGAGATCTTCGCCGAGCACCTCGGCGTGCCGGTCGACGCCGGCACCCACTTCTTCGCCGCGGGCGGCAACTCGATCCTCGCGATCCGGGTCATCGCCGCGATCCAGGCGGCGTTCGACGTTCCCCTGTCGATGCGAACGATCTTCGACGGGGACACGGTCGCCGAGATCGCCGCGGCGGTCGAGCAGGCCGTCACCGCGGAGATCGCCGGCATGTCCGATGAGGAGGTCGTGGCCAGCAGTTCTGACGCGTAACCGGACCGTACCCCCAGCAAAGAAAGGCTTCTGATGTCCGAGAACACCTATCAGCCGGCGATCCTCGCGTTCCTGCGGGAGCAGTTCCCCGACGCCGTGGACGACGGCCCGATCACCGAGACCACTCCGCTGATGACGTCCGGGGTGCTCGACTCGCTGCGGATCGCGGTCCTCATGACCTTCATCCGGGACCGTCTCGGCCTGCTCGTGCCGCTCGAGAAGATCGACGCCGAGAACTTCGCAGACGTACGCTCGATCGCCGCTCTGCTCGACGAGGCCGACCCGGTTCCGGCGGCGACGGGAGGCCGGCGGTGACCGCCGACTACGACGTCGTGGTCGTCGGCGGCGGGCCCGCGGGCTCCACGATGGCCTCCTACCTGGCTCAGGCCGGCATCTCGGTGGCCGTCATCGAGGGCGCCGTCTTCCCGCGCGAGCACGTCGGTGAGTCGCTCGTCCCCGCCACCACGCCGGTGCTCGTCGAGATCGGCGCGATCGGCCGGATCGACGAGGCGGACTTCCCGAAGAAGTACGGCGCCTCGTGGACCTCGGGGCTCTCGGGATACATCCCGTTGCTCGGACACGACGGGCTCAGCCACGGCTGGACCGCCGACGTCCAGTTCGTCGAGCGCAACCAGCCGGGTGTGGACCGCGACTACACGTTCCACGTCGACCGGGGGCGGTTCGACGCCATTCTGCTCAAGCACGCGCAGGAGAGCGGCGCGACCGTCTTCAACGGCATGCGGGTGCACCGGGTGAACTTCGACGACCCGGAGCTGGTCTCGGTCGAGTGCAGCGCCGGTCCGCGCCGGTTGACGTACACCGCCCGGATGGTGGTCGACGCGTCGGGCCGGCAGACGATGCTCGGCCGGCAACTGCGCACGAAGGTCGCGGATCCGGTCTTCGACCAGTACGCCGTGCACAGTTGGTTCGAAGGGCTGGACCGCCGGGCCCTCGCGCCCACCGAGGCGCAGGCGGACCACATCTTCGTGCACTTCCTACAGGTCAAGGACAGTTGGGTCTGGCAGATCCCGATCACCGACAAGGTCACCAGCGTCGGCGTGGTCAGCCAGAAGAGTCGCTTCCGCGAGTTCGGCGGCGACCAGGACGGCTTCTTCTGGGACATGGTGGCCAGCCGGCCCGACCTGCACGACGCGCTCAAGAACGCGCAGCAGGTCCGGCCGTTCAAGACCGAGGGCGACTACAGCTACTCCATGAAGCAGATCTGCGGCGACCGGTACGTGCTGGTCGGCGACGCGGCCCGGTTCGTCGACCCGATCTTCTCCAGCGGCGTCAGCGTGGCGCTGAACAGCGCCCGCATCGCGGCGCAGGACATCATCGCGGCGCACCAGGCGGGTGACTTCGGCAAGGAGCGTTTCGCCACGTACGAGAACAAGCTGCGCCGCGCGGTGAAGTACTGGTACGAGTTCATCTCCATCTACTACCGGCTGAACGTGCTCTTCACCGCGTTCGTCCAGGACCCGCGCTACCGCCTCGACGTGCTGAAGATGCTGCAGGGCGATGTCTACGACGGCGAGGAGCCCAAGGCGCTGGCCGCCATGCGCGAGGTGCTGGCCACGGTCGAGGGCAACCCCGACCACCTGTGGCACAAGTACCTCGGCACGCTGAAGGCGCCGACCGCGGCGCCGAGCTTCTGACCCACGGAAAGGGCCGGGCCGGGATTCGCTCCCGGCCCGGCCCTTTCGGTGCGTAGGCCGCGCGGATCAGGCGGCGAGTCGCGTCGCCAGGTGATCGGCGATCCCCGAGATGCTCGGCTTCTGCCAGAGCAGGGCGGTCGGCAGCGGCTGACCGAACCGCTTCTCCAGGCGCCGCCGGATGACGATGGTCATCACCGAGTCGAGTCCCTGTTCCACAAGTGAGCGCCGGGGGTCGAGCGAATCCACCGGCATCCGCATCTCGGCGGCGATGTCGCTGCTCACCTCGTCCAGGAGACGCTCGCGCAGCTCGCCGGCGTCGAGACCGGCGAGACCGAGGTCCTCCTCCGCGGCCGGACCGGCCGCCTCGGCGACGGCCACCTCGCTCAGCAGCGCGATCGGCTCGGTCACCTCCGCGCCCGGCAGCATCCGCAGGACCGGGTAGTGGCCCGGGCCGCGCTGCTGCGCGTAGTCCCACGCGGCGAACGCCTCGGCGGGGGAGACGGGCGTGGTGCCGCGGGACCGCAACTCCTGGTCGACGGTCTCGTTGACGGCCATGCCCTGGCCACGCCACGACGTCCAGCCGAAGCTGATCACGTCGCCGCGGTGGGTGGCGAGCGCGTCCAGGAACGCGTTGGCGGCGCCGTACGATGCCTGGCCCGGCAGGCCGAGCAGCTGGCCGCACGACGAGAACAGCACGAAGAAGTCGAGGCTGCCCGGCGGGAACGTCCGGTGCAGCGCCCAGGCGCCGGCCACCTTGGGGTGCAGCACGGTGCGCAGCGACGGCTCGTCGACCGCGTGCGCCATCCGGTTGTCGAGGACGCCCGCGGCGTGGACGACGCCGCAGATCGGGGGCATGCCGAGCGCGTCAGGGGCGAGGGCCCGCGCCACCGCGGCGGCGTCGGCGATGTCCAGGCCGATCACCTTGACGGTGACACCCGACCCTTCCAGTTCGCGGACGCCGCGAATCCGCCGCGCCGTCTCGGTGTCCTTCGTCGTGTCCCAGTCGGCCCGGGCGGGCAACCCGGTCCGTCCCGCCAGCACGATGCGCCGTGCGCCCCGCTCGGCCAGCCACCGGGCGACGTCCAGGCCGAGCACACCGAGGCCGCCGGTGACCAGATAGGTGCCGTCGGCACGGCAGGCGAGCGGCCCGCCCGCAGGCTCGCGGTCCGTGCGCACCAGGCGGGCGGCCCGCGCGACGCCGTCGCGTACGGTCACGACCTCCTCGCGCCGCCTTCCGCGCAGCACGGCGAGCAGCGTGGTGATCTCCGCGGCGGGGTCGCCGGCGGGCAGGTCGACGATGCCGGCCCACTGCTCCCCGTACTCGCCGGCGAGCACCCGGCCGAGCCCCCACGCCGGCGACTGGGCCAGCGCGGCCGGCGACTCGCTCTCCAGCACCCCGGTGGTGAGGCACCGGACGCGCCGGTCCCGCGCCAGCAGCCGCTGTGCGGTGCCGAGCAGGTCCCACGTGGCGCGGGCCGCCTGCTCCGGCAGATCGGCGTCGGCGCCCGGGACGGGACCGGCCACCAGGACCACGTCCGCCGACTCGCCGCCCGGCAGCACGGTGTCCTCCGGTGCCGTGTCGGCGACGTCGACCGTGACGCCCGCCGCGCGCAGCGCGCCGGCCAGTGCGCCGGTGCGATCCGGGTCGCCGACCAGCACCAGGGCGGGCACCGGGCCGGTGTCCTCGTCCGCCGTGAGCTCGCGCCAGCGCAGCTCGTGGACCAGCTCCCCGGGCGCGGCGGTGGCCAGCGTGTCGTCGTCGACGGCGGCGTAGGCGAGCCCGGTGATCTCGGCGCGACCGTCCGTGCCCGCGCCCTTGACACGCACGTCGAGGCGGTTCGGCGCGGACGGATCGCGCACCACGTGGATGTCGGCGACGGCCGGCGGCGTGCCCGTCACCCGGACCCGGTCGACGCCGGCCACCATGCGCAGCACGGGCTCGCCGGGCAGTGCGGTCGGCGCGACGGAGAACGCCGCGTCGAGCACCCCGGCCCACGAACTCGTGTCGCCGACGGTGACCCGGGCCCGCAGCGCGTCGTCGCCGCGTAGCAGCTCCTCGACATCCCAGTCGAAGGCCATCGTCGGCACGCCGACCCCGGCCAGGTACTCCCGCACGCCGCCCGGCTCTGCCGCCCGCCAGCGCGTCCGGGGCAGCGCCGCGGCCGCCACCCCGTCGTCGAGAGCGGCGGTCGCCGTCGCGTGCACGAGCCAGACGCCGTCCTCGCCCGGCGACCGGGACACCAGCCGCAGGCCGGATCCGTCCCGGACCACCTGAACCTCGCGGCGCTCCTGAGCCACCAGGGGCAGCCGCAGGGACACCTCGGTCAGCACGGTGCGGTCCGCGCCGCCCGCGCCGAGGAACGTGGTCAGGTAGACGGCCGCCGGCGCGATCTCGACACCGCCGATGGTGTGGCTGCCGGGATAGGGCCGGCTCTCCCGGTCGAGGTCGGTACGCCAGACCTCGATCTCGGACGGACCGGCCACCGTGGACGCGGCGCCCAGCAGCGTGTGCGACGCCGGGTCGTGCGGGCGCCGGCCGCCCGGGCCGGAGACGGCGGTCTCGTGCCAGTGGGGTCGGTGCTGCCACGGGATGCCGGGCAGGTCGGCGTGGCCACCTGCCGGTTGGAGGCGATCCCAGTCGAGCGCGATGCCGTGGCAGTGCGCCAGGCCGGCCGCGGCCAGCAGGGTGGCCCGCTCGGGCTGGTTGCGCCGCAGGGTGGTGCCGACGAACGCGTCCGGGGCGTCGGTCTCGCCGAGCGTCTCGCGGATCGAGTGGGCGACCACCGGGTGCGCCGAGACCTCCAGGAAGGCCCGGTAACCGTCCTCGACGGCGGCCCGGACCGCGTCGGTCAGGCGTACGGGCTGACGCAGGTTGGTGGCCCAGTACGCGCCGTCCAGCGTCCCGGCGCCGCGGCTGTCGGCCAGCGCCGTGCTGTACATGGGCAGCCGGGGCTTGCCGGTGTCCAGGTCGTCCGCGGCGGCGGCGAGATCGGCGAGCAACGGATCGGTCTGCGGGCTGTGGAACGCGACGTCCGAGGCGACCCGCCGGACGGTGACGTCATCGGCGCCCCACCGCTCGATCAGCTCCTCGACGGCCTCCGGCGCACCGGACACGACAGTGGAGAACGGTGACGCCGCGATGCCGGCGGCCACGTCGTCGCGTCCGCGCAGGCGTTCCTCGACATCGGCGAACGGCAGGGCGACCATGGCCATCGCGCCCTGACCGGCGATGCGGCGCAGCAGCTTGGAGCGCCGGCAGCTGAGCCGCGCGCCGTCGTCGAGGCTGAGCGCACCGCTGGTGACGGCGGCCGCCAGCTCACCGACCGAGTGGCCGATGACGGCGTCCGGGCGTACCCCGTAGGAACGCCAGACCGCCGCCAGGCCGACCTGGACCGCGAAGATCATCGTCTGGATCCTGTCCACGCTCTCCAGGTCGCCGTCGACCAGGACCTGCCGCGGCGAGAAGCCGATCTCCGCCTGGAAGATCGGCTCCAGCCGGTCGATGACCTCGGCGAACGCAGTCTCACCGACCAGCAGATCGCGGCCCATCCCGGCCCACTGCGCGCCGTGGCCCGAGAAGACCATGACCAGGCCGCGTCCCGAATCGTCGCCGGGCGAGCCGAGGACGGCATCCCGGTCCTGCTGGCCCTCGGCGACCAGCCGCAGCCGTTCGACGAGCTCGTCGCGGCCGGTGGCGACGATCGCCGCCCGGTGTCCCAGGTGCGAGCGGCGTACGGCAAGGGTCCGGCCGACCGCGTCGAGCGGGAGCGTCTCGTCCTGGGTGAGCTGGTCGGCGAGCGCCTCCGCGCGCTGCGCCAGCGCCGGTGGTGAGCCGGCCGACAGCGGATACAGCCGCGGCCCGGTCGCGTCCGGGGCACCCGGGGCCGAGGCGTCCGTCCGCGCCGCGGTGTCGACCGGCGCCTGCTCCAGCACGACGTGCCCGATCGTGCCCCCGTATCCGAAGCCGGAGACGCCGCACCTGCGCGGCGAGTCATGGTTCGGCCACGGCGTGGGCTCGGTGACCACGCGCAGCCCGGAGCCGCTCCAGTCGATCAGGGGATTGGGCTCGTGGAAGTTGAGGCTCGGCGGCAGCGTCCCGTGGTGCAGCGCCAGCGTCGCCTTGATCAGGCTGGCGATGCCCGCGCCGGCCTCCAGGTGGCCGATGTTGGGTTTGACCGAGCCGATCAGGCAGGGCTGCCCGGCCGGCCGGCCGCTGCCGTAGACGGCGCTCATCGCGCCCGCCTCCAGCGGGTCGCCCAGCCGGGTGCCGGTGCCGTGGGCCTCGACGTAGTCGACCGACGCGGGGTCCACTCCGGCGCGGCGGCACGCCTCGGCCAGCAGCCTGCGCTGGGCGTCGCCGTTGGGCGCCATGATGCCGCCGGTGCGGCCGTCCTGGTGGACCGCGCTGCCCCGGATCACCGCGAGGATCCGGTCGCCGTCGCGTTCCGCGTCGTCGAGCCGCTTGAGGACCAGGACGCCCCCGCCCTCACCCCGTCCGTACCCGTTGGCCTCGGCGTCGAACGGCTTGCAACGCCCGTCCGGCGCGGTCGCGCCGGCGGCCTGCAACGTGAGCGTCAGGCCGGGGGAGACGATCAGGTTGACGCCGCCGACGAGGGCGATCCGGCACTCGTCGTCGCGCAGCGCCTGGGTGGCCAGGTGGGTGGCGACCAGCGAGGCCGAGCACGCGGTGTCCACGGCGACGCTGGGCCCGTGCAGGTCGAGCGCGTACGAGATGCGGTTCGCCGCCGCGCACATGGCGCTGCCGATGCCCGTCCACGCCTCGATGGACGGCAGGTCCTCCAGCATCCGGCGGCCGTAGTCGTCGGAGCCCACGCCGACGAAGACGCCGGTGTCCCCGCCGGCCAGGTCGTGCGGCGGGATGCCGGCGTGTTCCAGCGCCTCCCAGGTCACCTCGAGCAGTAGCCGCTGCTGCGGGTCCATGAGCTCGGCCTCGCGCGGCGAGAGCCCGAAGAACGCCGCGTCGAAGACGTCGATGTCACGCAGAAAGCCGCCCGGGACGGCGGCCTGGCGGGCGGCGGTGGCGTGGTCCGGGCCGACGTCCTGATACGCCGCCCACCGTTCGGTGGGCGGGTCGCCGATGCCGTCCCGGCCGTCGACCAGCAGCCGCCAGAAGTCGTCGGCGCCGTGGACGTCGCCAGCGAACCGGCAGCCGGCGCCGATGACGGCGATCGGCGCGATGTCGGATGTCCCCATCAGTGTCTCCTCACTGTTCGAACCAGGGAGCAGGGTGTTCGATCCGCACCACGGCGCTGGACACCGTCACGCCCGGCCCGACGCCGAGCATGAGCAGGTGATCCCCGGCTTCGAGGGCGCCGGTGGCGAGGAGGTGGTCCAGGGCCACGATCTGGTCGCTGGCGCCCAGGTGGCCGAGGGTGCGGCCGTGCTCCCAGGTGGAGCGGGACATGGCCAGGCCGAGGACGGCCATGCAGCGCTGTTCGACGATCTCCCGGGAGTAGTTCATGTACGCCACCCGCGTCACGTCGCCGATGTCGATGCCCGCCTCGTCGAGGGTCTGATCGACCACGGCGAGCGTCTGGCGGTGGATGCCGACCAGGGCCGCGGTGCCGGTGCCGTCGGCCAGCACCTCCCGCTTGAAGTCGGCGTTGCGGGCGGCGAAGTCGAGGGACCGCCCGACGGTCGGGCCCGGCGGGAAGAGCGGCTCGTTGCCGCGGTGCATCTTCTCGGCCCCGGGCACGGCGGCGCAGCAGACCGAGAGCAGCCGGGCGAACGAGGGCTCGGTGCTGAGCAGGACCGCGCTCGCCGCGTCACCCGCGACGTAGCCGGGCCCCATCCGCCACCTGTCGATCAGCGGGGTGCCGAAGTTGTCCGCCGCCACGAGCAGCGCCGCCCGGGCCCGGGCGGCGCCGTCGCCGAGGAACCCGGCGCCGAGTTGCAGGGCGCCGAACATGCCGTTGCAGCCCTGCCGTACCTCCATCGCGAGCAGGTCGCCGCCGAGCAGGTGCCGCTGCAGGTGGTACTGCGGCTGCCAGCCGTCCGGCCCCTGGTACCAGGAGTCGGCGTAGAGCAGAAGGCTGACGTCGGTGGGGGAGTGCCCGCCGCGCCCGAGCGCCTCGCGGGCGGCGTGCAACGCCATCTCGGGCGCGGGCACGTCGCCGGCCACGGCGGCGCCGGCGAGCTGGTGCAGGCCGACCTCCTCGGCCGGGTACCGCCCGTCGGCGACCGCCTGCTCGATGGGTACGGTCGGGGGTACGTAGGTCCCGAGCCCCTTGATGAAGATGTCCGGCGTTCGCACGACCGCCGCGCTCCTTTCCGTTGTCCGCGGTGCTCAGGCCGCGTCGCGCAGCGCGCGCACCAGCCGGTCCAGCAGCTGCTCGGCCGCGCGCGGACGGAACAGTCCGGGCCGGTGGCCGAGCCGCAGGTGGATCCGCTCGCCCGGCACGACGACGAGCCGTACCGGGTAGTGGGTGTCGTCCACCACCTCGACGCCCGTCAGCCGCGGCTCGTCGAGCGCGGCGTCCCACGCGGCGGGGTCGAACGAGTAGTTGACGAAGGTGATCGCGGTGTCGAACAGCTCACCGCCGAGCGGGCTCTGCCGCTGGATCTCGCCCAGCCCCAGGTGGTGGTGGGCGATCAGGTCGGCCTGCTCGTTCTGGACGCGTTGGAGCAGGGCGCCGGCCGGCTCGCCGGCGCGCAGGCGCACGCGTACCGGAACGGTGTTGGTGAGCAGCCCGACGATGTTCTCGACGCCCGGCAGCCGCGGCGGCCGGCCCGAGACGGAGGCGCCGAACACCACGTCGTCGCGCCCGGTGAGCTGGGACAGTACGGTCGCCCAGGCGGCCTCGACGATCGTGTTCAGCGTGACGCCCAGGCCCTGGGCGCGGTCGGTGAGCGCGGCGCTCAGCGACTCGTCCAGGTCCCGGCGCAGCTGGGTCTGCGGGCCGGCGGCCGGCTGTGCGCCCGGCGCGACGAGGGTCGCCGCGGTCAGGCCGTCCAGCGCCTCGCGCCACGCCCGGCGCGAGGCCTCCCCGTCGGTGCCCGTGAGGTGGCGCAGATAGTTTCGGTACGGCGTGACCGGGCCGAGCGTTCCCCCGGCGTACGCGGTGAACAGCTCCCGCACCAGGATCGCGGTCGACCAGCCGTCCCACAGCACGTGGTGGGCGGTGAGCGTGAGCAGGTGCCGGTCGCCGAGCCGGATCAGGTGCAGGCGCAGCAGCGGCGGGCGGGTCAGGTCGAAGCCGCGTTCCCGGTCCGCCGCGGCCAGCCGGTCCGCCTCGGCCTCCGCGTCGGCTGCCTCGGACAGGTCGGTGTGGGCCCAGCCCGCCCTGCGTACGCCGGTGATGACCTGGACCGGCCCGGCGAAGCCGTCGTCGTAGCGGAACACCGCCCGCAGGTTCTCGTGGCGTTCCAGCAGCGCGTCCGCGGCCGATCGCAGCCGGTCGGGGTCGACCCGCCCGGTCAGGTGGAAGCGCACCTGGGAGGTGTAGGCGTCCCGGCCGCCCCGGGCCACCAGATGCTGGAAGAGCAGGCCCTCCTGCAGCGGCGAGACCGGCAGGACCGCCGTCATCCCCGGATACTCCTCGGCCAGCGCCGCCCGCCGGGTGCCGTCCAGCCAGGGCAGGTCAGGCTCCGCCTGACCGGCCGGAGCCTCGGGTTCCGGTGCGATCCGGCGCACGGCCTGGGCGAGGCGCGCCACGGTGGCGTGCTGGAAGACGTCGCGGGCGCTGAACTCCAGGCCGCGTTCCGCCGCGTTGGCCACCAGCGGGAAGACGCGGATGCTGTCGCCGCCGAGCTCGAAGAAGGAGTCGTCGACGCCGACCTCGCGCTGCCCGAGCGCCTCGGCGAACAGCTCGCACAGCACACCCTCGACGGAGGTGGGGTCCGGCCGGTGGCCGCCGCCCGCCTGGAACACCGGCGCCGCGAGCGCCTTGCGGTCCACTTTGCCGTGGGGAGTCACCGGCAGCTCGTCCAACAGGACCACCGCGGCCGGGACCATGTGCTCCGGCAGCCTGTCACCGGCGAAGCGGCGCAGCTGTGCGCCGGTCACCTGCGCGCCGTCGGCCGACCGGGCGTAGCCGACAAGCATTCGGTGCCCCGGCTGGTCCTCGCGGAGCACGACCACCGCGGCGGCAACGGCGGGATGAGCCGCCAGCGCCGCCTCGACCTCGCCCAGCTCCACGCGGAAACCACGAATCTTCACCTGGTTGTCGGTACGCCCGGAAAACTCCAGCATGTCGTCGGCGCGCCGGCGCACCACGTCCCCGGTGCGGTACAGCCGCGATCCCGCCGGCCCGTACGGGTTGGGCACGAAGCGTTCGGCGGTCAGCATCGGCCGGCCGAGATAGCCGCGAGCCAGCCCGGCCCCGCCCAGGAAGAGCTCGCCCGCGACGCCCGGCGCGGTGAGGGTGAGCTGCGAGTCGAGGACCAGTGCCTGGGTGCCCCGAATCGGGTGACCGATCGGTGCGGGCGTCTCCACCGTGTCGAGCGGCGGGCTGACGGTGCTGGCCACGGCGGCCTCGGTCACGCCGTACACGTTGGCCATGCGGCGGCCGGCGGCCCAGCGGCGTACCAGATCGTCACCGGGTGTTTCTCCACCGGTGATCAGTGAGACGAGTTCGGGCAGGGCGTCACCGCGTAGCTGGGCCAGCATCACCGGCGGGATCGCGGCATGGGTGATCCGCTGTCGCCGCAGCAGGCCGACGAGCGGCTCGGCGCCGGCGGCCTCGTCGGGCTGCGGCAGCACCAGCCGTCCGCCGCGCACGAGCACCGGCCAGATGTCCCCGGTGGCGACGTCGAAGCTGGGCGACGCGAACTGCAACGAGCGGCTGCCGGCGTCGAAGCCGAACCGGTCGGCGTGGTCGAGGACGAAGTTCAGCATGGCCCGACGCGACACGACCACCCCCTTGGGCGTGCCCGTCGATCCGGAGGTGTAGATGACGTACGCCGGATGGTCGGCCTCCGCGCCCGCCGGCGCGGCGTCCCCGGCGAACACCTCGGCCTCGCTGAGCAGGATCGGCTCCGCGCCGTCCGGCACCGAGCCGGCCGTCTCCTCGGTGACCAGCACATACCGCGGACGAAGGTCCTCGAGCATGAACCGGATCCGGCCCTCGGGATAGGCGACGTCGATCGGGGCGTAGGCCGCGCCGCTCCGCAGCACGCCCAGCATGGCGACGATCAGCCCGGGGGAGCGGGGAATCGCCAGCGCGACGAAGTCCTCCGGTCCGACCGCCCGGGCCGCGAGGCAGCGGGCCACGGCCGCGGCTCGCGCCGCCAGGTCGGTGTAGGTCACCTCTTCGTCGCCGTGCACCAACGCGACCGCGTCGGGCGTGGCGGACGCCTGCCGCTCCACCAGCTTCTCGACGGTGACCCGGTCGCTCGGGTCGGAGCGTTCCGGTGCCTGGGAGGCGGCCAGCACGGCCGCGCGCTCGTCCGGCGTCAGCACCTCGAGCCGGCCGACCGCCGTGTCCGGAGTGGCCAGGACGGCCCGGATGAAGGCGAGGGCCCGGTCCTTGTGCGCGCGCAGCCCCTGCTCGTCGTGGTGCTCGGGGTTCGCCTCGAACATCAGCGGCATCGGGCCGCCGGGCGTACCGGAAATGGAGATCGAATAGTCGACGATCGGGCCCGACGCCAGGTTGTGGAACGTCGCGGACGCCGCGCCGAAGCGGAGCTCCTGCTCGTAGGGCATGAAGTTGACCATCGGACCGAGGAAGGGGTTGGCGCTGCCGGTGAGACCCAGCGCCCGGCGGAGATCCTCGGCGCGGTAGCGCTCGTGTCGGAGCGCGCCGCCCACCTCGGCCGCCATCGCCGGGATCAGCTCGGTCAGGCTTCTCGCGGGGTCGACGTCGATGCGCAGCGCCACCGAGTTGGTGGCCATCCCCGGAACCAGGCGCGCCGCCGCGGTTCGCCGCCCGGCCACCGGCAGGCCCAGGATCACGTCCCGGCGGTCGGTGACGCGGTGCACGTACCCGGCGATCGCGGTCAGCAGGACCACCTGCCAGGTCGTGCGGTTGGAGCGGGCCACCTCGGAGAGCGCCGCGACGTCCCCGTCGCCCAGCCGGTCCGGGCTGCTCAGCCGCAGCGGCCGCTCGGGGGCGGCCGGTCGCCCGGGCATCCGCATCACCTCGGGCTGGTCACCGAGGCGGCCCGCCCAGTAGTCGCGGTCGCGGGCGAACGCCGCCGAGTCGCGGTACGCGCGGTCCTGCCCGACCAGCAGCTCGATCGACCCCAGCGGCGGGCCGGACGCCTCGGCCTGCCGCTCGGGACCCGCGGCGAGGGCGGTGTACACCTCGGCCAGCCGCCGCCCGAGCAGGAGCACGCCGTAGCCGTCGATGACGGCGTGGTGCAGGCGGTAGTAGAACCAGTGACGGTCGTCGGCAAGCGTGAGCAGCGCGGCCGAGACGAGCCCGCCCGCCGCCGGCTGGACCGCCCGGGTGAGGTCGGCGGTAGCCCAGCGACGCGCCTCGGCGGCCGGGTCCGCGGCCCCGCTCAGGTCGTGGCATTCCAGTTCCGACAGCGGCTCGCTCGCGATGATCTGCAGCAGATCGCCGTCGTCCTCGACGATCGCGGCCGTACGCACCGCGTCGGCCTCGCCGGCAACCTGCCGCCAGGCGTGACGCATCAGCCCGGCGTCGACGGGCCCGACGATGTCCAGGTATTCGGCGCAGTTCATCTGCTGGCCTGTCGGGTCCAGCCGGTGGGCGAACCAGACGCCCTGCTGCGCCGCGGAGAGCGGGATCCGGTGGGACAGCTGGTCAGTCATGGCGCACCTCGGTTCCGGCCGTCCGGTACCCGCCGTCCAGGAAGATCAGGGGTGGGTCGTCACGGTTGGCGACGTCGCACTCGAGCACGTCGGCGACGAGCAGGTCGTGGTCGCCGACCGGGTGGATCTGGGCGATCCGGCACTGGAACCAGGCCAGGCAGCCGGGCACCAGCGGGGCCGGCTCGGCCGTCGTCAGCGGCGGCAGGTGCGACGGGAGGACGCCCCGCTCACGGGCCGCGAAGTGCTGCGCGTACTCGTGCTGGCTCTCGCAGAGGACGCTGATCCCGAGCAGGTCACCGGGCTCGATCAGGGCCCGCATCCGGCCGTACGCGGTTACCGAGAGGCCGACCAGCGGCGGTTCGAGCGACAGGGTCAGGAAGGAGTTGGCGGTCAGCGCATGCGAGTCCGCGCCGTGGCGGACGGCGGCGACCGTGACGCCGGTCGCGAACCGCCTGGCGCTACGCCGCAGGGACGATCCGATGCGCTGCTCGTGCAGGTTCGCGGTCATGACGACCCCCAGCTCAGCTGGACATCGCGACGAGGACCCGCCGCTTGCCGGTGAACGGGCGGCGGCCGTGCCCGACCAGCACGTTGTCGATGAGCAGGACGTCGCCGGCGTGCCAGTCGACGTCGACGGCCAGCTCCAGGCCCCGGTCGCGGATCTGCTCGACGTACGTGTCCGGGATCGGCGAACCGTCGGCGAAGGTGACCGACTGCGGCAGCTCGTCGGCCGGGATGACCCTCGCCAGCGCCGCGGCGGTCTCCGAGCCGAGGCCCGCCGCGTGCCACTGGTCGGCCTGGTTGAACCAGACGCGCGTGCCCGTGATCGGGTGCTCGGTGGTGGCCGGCCGGTGCTGGATCACCCGCAGGGAGCCGTCCTTGCGCCACTCCCACTCCGCCTCGGAGTCGCCGAGGAAGCCCTCGATGGCGTCGCGGTCGTCGGTCTCGAAGGTGTCCTGCCAGCTCTTGCCGAGACCGCGGCCGCTGTGCAGGTTCTGCGTGTACCGGACCCCGCCGGCGAAGGCGTCGCGTACGTCGTCGTCGAGCGACTCGAGCCAGCGCTCGCCGTCGACCACCGGGGTGGCGCCGCCGGTCTCGGGAGCCGTCTCGCAGAAGAAGAGGAGCCGGGAGGGCCACGCGTGCCCGTACGACAGCTCGTTGTGCATCGAGATGGTGAATTCCGGCGGGTACTCGGTCGAGGTGTAGACGTTCTGGCCCACCTTCGTACGCGGCGAGTTGCCGTGGACGTAGGCGAGCCGGTCCGGCAGGAGCTCATCGAGCACGCCGGGCAGCGCGTCCGGTGTGGCCTGGAAACCGCGGAACACCACGGCCTTCTCGCGAGCCAGCAGATCGGTGAGATCGGGTTCTCCCCGCACGTAGTCGATCAGGGCGCGAGGCTCGGCCTCGCAGCCGACGTCGTGCGGGGAGATCTCCAGCGGAGTCCAGGTGCTGTCGACGGCCATCTGCGGGTCCTTCCAGGCGAGTCGGTCAATGCCGACCCTCTGCCGCAGGCCTATATTTCGTCGGTATCCGGCCTATTGGCCCGCCGGGCTGTCCGCGCTCTGCTTGCCGGTCAGGATCGCCTGGTACGTGTACTGCATGGCCGCTCCCGGCTGGACACCCAGTTCGTCGTCGAGGCATTGGCGCCCCTCGTGGAACACGGCGAACGCGTCGGCCTGCCGGTCGGACTGGTAGTGCGCCAGCATCAGCTGGGCCCTCAGCCGTTCCCGCAGCGGATACTGCCGCACCAGGCCGAGCAGTTCGGCGGTGACCTCTTCGTGGCGGTCGTTGGCCAGGTCGGCGTCGATCCGGTTCTCCAGGACGGTGAGCCGGGCCTCCTCCATGGCCGGGCGCTCCCGGTCGGAGAGCTGCTCGGTGACGTCGGTCATCGCCGGCCCGCGCCACAGGTCCAGCGCCTGGCGCAGCATCTCGCTCGCCTCCTGTGGCCGGTCCTCCCGCAGCGCGGCGGTTCCCTTCGCCGACAGGTCGGTGAACTCCTCGTAGTCGAAGCGGGTGCCCGGCATGTGCAGCGTGTAGCTGGCCCCCCGCCGCACGATCTGGATGGAGTCGCGCAGCAGGCGTCGCAGCCGGGACGCGTAGGTGTAGATCTGGGCCTGGAACGTCTCGGGCGGGTCCGCGCCCCACAGCAGCTCTCCGATCTGGTGGTCGGAGAGTGCCCGTCCGCGGGACAGCATGAGCGCGGCCATCAGGGTGCGCTGCTTCATGCCGTGGAGCGGCACCTCGTCATCGTCGGCCCAGAGGCCGACCGGTCCTAGGATGCGGAACTGCATCGTCTGCCTTTCGTTCGACCCCGCGGCGCGGGCGCTTGGTGGGAGGCAGTTCCTGAGCGGACGGCGCTCGTCGCCGCCGGCGGACCGGCGAGGGCGGCGCGACCGTCCGGCGCGCTCCGCCCCGGCCTGGACCGGGACGGCGGCGCGGCTATCGCGCGAGGAGAGGGGCCGGACGAGGTGCACCCGCGGGGAGTTCCCAACGTGGGCGTGAAGAGCCGACTGTCCGGACGAGAATACAAATGCACGACGTCCCCCGTTGACTGCCGTGGTAGGTCACGAGCCGGACGGACAGGGCATCTCCGGAGCAGATCGTTAAGGTGCTCCGCAGAACGATCCGCCGTCGGCCGCAACCACAAACAAGTGTCTTGTCTGCCTGCGATCTACCAGTCAATCACCGCTTACACGGAAGGTACACATCGGCGCGCCGGAGAGGCAATCCGAGCGGAGGATTGCGTGCGGCGCCGATCGCGTGCACTTGGCAGGTTCCCGCGATCTGTGTTAGTTGGCCGGGACCGCATCCGCCGCCGGTCAACGGGCTATTGGTGGTCCCCATACAAAGACCGCGACCTGCCGGCCGAACGGTTCCGGCGCAGGTCACGGTCATCCGATCACCACCGGGCCCGGTGGCGGGCCGAGCCGGGCGGATTCCGGTGGCGCTGCGGCTCCATCGTTCGGGGACGCTCTGTCATCGCAGGGTTACGGCGCCGTTTCCGGACGCATGCTATGCCGCATTTGTAACGATTGTTGCCCCCGCTGCGTAGTCGTCAATCAGCAGACGTCGAAATTTACTTATCCGTTTTAATGTATAATTCGGACAGGGTGCCGTGCTGCCGCGCTCACCTCGGAAGACGTGGCGGCAAGGCGGTGAAGCGCGCGCAATGATCCGACTTTCACCATGATCACGGCGATGACGAAAACGGTGGCGCAGGCCGGCGACGGCACGAAGGCGACGAGCAGAACCAGGATCGCGGTATTGACGGCCATGGCCATCGGCGACCAGTTCCACCGGTAGACGCCGAGGTGGACGAGGTAAAAGTAGTTGATACTTCGGATCGGCCAGTGCAAGAATCGAAGGCTGAGGATGCAGCCCAGCACGTCGAACTGCACGAGGAATGGCAGGAGGGGGACTGCCATCGATGGCCGCACCGCTGTCAGCGCGAGTATGACGGCCACGCCCGACACCCGATCGGCGACGATGTCGAAGACGGCGCCGCGCCGGGTCTCCTGGCGCAGCCGGCGGGCGGTCTGGCCGTCGGCGACGTCCCCGGCCGAGTAGGCGATGATCGCGGCCAGCGTGAGCGGGGCACCGCTGCGGACGAAGGCCGGGATCGCCAGGGCGAGGCAAACCACCAGGCGTACCGCGGTGATGGCGTGTTCGGCACGCTGCGCACCGGCCCGTCGGGGGCCGAGTGCCCACCTGTGCGTGGCGGGGAGTGATGCCGTCTCCAGCCCGGTTGTTCGATCACCTCTGCTCCTGCCGCTCCACGCCCCGCCTCGTCCAGGTGCTTCTCGTCCGGGCGGTGGGCTCCGGCCGGGGCGGCTAGGGGCGCGGCAGCCGTCGGACGACCACGAGCGAAGCCGCCTTCACCAGGACGACAGCGACGGCGAAGAGCGCCGGCCAGACCGGCGACGGCGCGACCACGGCAAGCACCACCAGGCCGCCGGTGTTCGCCGCCTTGGCCACCGGCGACCAGTTCCACCGGTAGACCCCGGGGTGCACCAGGTGGAAGTAGTTCGGGCTCAGCACCGGCCACCGGAGGAACGACAGGCTGAGAACGAGATCGAGGACGAGGAACTGCGCGGCGAAGAGCGCGAGGGGTGCGGTCATCTCCGGAAAGCGGAGCATCAGGCCGGCGAGGCAGAGCGCGCAGCACAACCGGTCGCAGGCGATGTCGAGAACGGCGCCGAACCGTGTCTCCTGTCCCAGCTTCCTGGCCGCCCAACCGTCCAGGATGTCGCCGAACCAATAGGCGCCGACGGCCCAGGCGAGCAGTGGCCCACTCCCGGAAGAGATCGCGGTGACGGCCAGGAAGACGGAAACCACGGTTCGGACAACGGTGATCGCGTTGGGGACGTTGGTGATCGAGGTCGGGACGTCGCGAGCCCATCCGTGGCTGGCATCGAGCGCCACCGGCGACCGGGTCGGCTGTCCGTCCGTGGTGATCATAAAGATCTCCTCTCGGGTTACCGAGCATATAGGCCAACGCCTAAGTCGACGGGACACGTGCAAGCTTTTCCTGGCGGATTGCCGGGGCGGCGTCGGTCCGATCAGCGGACGGGTGTCGAACTGTCAGAGATGGAGCGACAGGCCGGCGAGCGCGGGGAGCAGTGCCACGACCATCATGCGGGCCGTGCGGCCGAGGAGGCAGGTGGCCGCGAAGACCGCCGTGCGCATCTTGCCGGCGGCGGCGGTGAAGGTCATCACGATGAGCGGTGGTACGCCGGTGAAGGCGCTCACGAACAGCAGCAGCGGGCCGGTGATCCGGTGGCGATCCGCCGAAACCACCGTGACCAGCCTGTTCGCCATGCGGCGCAGCCGACCGGGGTGCTGGCTCGCGGAATCGCCGCGCCGGGCCACGAGGGCCCGCTTCCGGGCGAGCCAGTGACGCAGCATCGGTGACCGCAGTGTCCCGCGCGCGGTCAGGAAGATCGTCAGCTTGCCGACGCTCTGACCAAGGGCTGCCGCGACGGCCAGCAGCGCGGGGTTGGTCGTCGTCGTGGCGACCAGCCCGACGAGGTACGGCTCGGCAGGCACGACGGGAAGAAAGGCCGAGATGAAGCCGACTCCCACGGTGCCCAGTACTTCGGGAATCACGCTGCCTCAGGGAGGTCGCGGCGTAGCGATCGGGACTCCATGGAGGTCGGCACCACCCTGGCTGCAGTGACGGATCGGCGCCGCCACGAATGGACTCCCGGAGAGCAGATCGCGCACGGGCGTCGCGAGCACCGGGACGGTCGTGAGGACCATTGTCCTGCACGGGCGCGTGACGCGCGGGGAGCTGCCGTGGTCCGTCTGGTGATCGAGCGGGTCGGGTCCGTCGACATAGGCCGGCTATAGATGTCGCCCATACCCTTCTCCCGCCCGAACGGCTGTTTGTCGAGAGAGAGAAAATGATGAACGGATTGAGGACGAGGGTAGGACGCGTCTCGACTGCGCTGGCCGGGGCGGCCCTGTTGGCGATCGCGCCCGGAACGGTGGCAGTGGCGGCTGCCGCGCCTGTCGCCGTGGCGGGGGGAGGTTGCAACGAGCTCGAGATCTGGGGGTACGGGGACGGCTACGGGTTGACGCCCGGGACGACGGTGACCATCACTGTCGACGTCTGGCAGATGTCCGACCTGGAGTCCGAAAGCCGTACCCAGACCGTGGCCCCTGACGGCACCATCGCCGGGCACTCGTTCTGGACCGAGGACATCATCGCCTTCGCCACCGCGAAGGCGACCATTCGAAACGGTGCGGGGACGGTGCTCGCGGTGAGCCCCGAGGTCTCGATCGGCTGTCCCCCCTGGTGACCGAACCCCGAACGGTGCGCGGCAAGGTCGACACTTGCCCCGCACCGTAGGTGTTTCCGGGTCGTACGACGCGACGCGGCCTCAGACCGTCGGGGACCCCCGGCTCGTGTCCCGGGCCGCCGTCACCGCCGGGCCTCGGCGAGGTCGCGGCCGGCGGTGACTCGAGTTCCCCGCGGCCAGGTCCACGCGGCGCGCAGGACGAAGGCCAGGAGCAGCAGCTCGATCCCGATGGAGAGGCCGTAGAAGGAGAGGTACGTCCAGGACTCGCCGTCCGCGTTGTACACCGAGACGGGGATGTAGAGCGTCGCCACGACGAGGTTGGCGGTGCGGTTGACCCGGGCCGGGAGTGTCGTGGAGAGCAGGATCATGAGGATCGGGACGGCCATGAGCGTGAGCGCGAGGGCGACGAAGGTGGGGCCGGTGTCGAACTCGTGAACGACGCCGCCCCGGATCTCGTCGATGAAGCCGGGCTTGTACAGGGCGAGGTAGTCGACGTAGATGTAGAGGAACATGAAGCTGGTCCAGGCCGCGGCGAGCTTCGCCTGGACCGGGAGGTGCGGCTCCTGGAGCGCACCGGCTGGTTTGTCGGTTCTGATCATCGGTTCTCCTGGGTGCTGGTGTCAGCCGGGTCGGCTCACCCGACGTCTTCACTATGAGCAGCGCCGACGGGTGCCACATCCGCTCGCGGGCTCGCGCTGTCCCGGTCCCCGGCACGGGAAAGCCGCCGTACTTTCGGCTGATTCGCCCGAGCGGCGACCCCCCTACGTTGTCCGCGAGGGGGAAGCATGGTTGCTGGGATCTGGGCTGAGCCACGCCCCGCCCGCCCGCCGGTGCGGGTCTGGCGGGACTGGGCGCTGTCCTCGGCTCTCGTCGCGATCTCGCTCGTCGAGATACTGCTGCGCGACGACCGGGCCTGGGCACCGCTGCTGGTCGGTGTCAGCGTCGTGGTCGCGGCGTGTCTGCTCTGGCGACGCACGCGGCCGCTGGCGGCGGTCGCCGTTGCCTTCGGGACCGTTCTCGCGTTCGACATCGCGAGGATCGCGGTCATCGATGCCACAGGTCTGCTGGGCATCGCGGGGCTGCTGGTGCTGCCCTACGCCCTGCTGCGCTGGGGGGCAGGTCGAGAGGCCGCCCTCGGACTCGGCATCATCCTCGTCTGGCTACCCGTCACCCTCGTCGCGGACCCGACCTCACCCGCGGAGAAGACCGCCGGGTACGGGTTCTTCCTGTTCTCCGCCGCGCTCGGCGCGGCGGTGCGCTACCGCGCCAGAAGCCACGACCGCGACATCGAGCAGGTGCGGCTTCGCCAGCGCAACGAACTCGCCCGCGAGCTGCACGACACGGTCGGCCACCGGGTCCTGGCCATCGCCGTCCAGGCACAGGCAGGTCGCGCGTTGTCCGCCGCGGACCCGCAGCGCGCGTTGGCCACCCTGGTCACGATCGAGGAGGAGGCGTCCCGGACGCTCAGGGAGATGCGAGCCCTCGTGGGGGTGCTGCGCGACGGAACGGACGCCGACCTCGCCCCCCGACGGGGGGTTGCGGACGTCGAACGACTCGCTCGTCCCGGCGGCGAGGTGCTGGGCGTCCGCGTGCGGGTCTCCGGCGACGTCGAGACCGTCGAGCCGGCGGTCGGCACCGCGCTCTACCTGATCGCCGCCGAGGCGGTCACCAACGCGACCCGCCACGCCTCCGGCGCCACCGGAGTCACCGTCGACGTCACCGCATCCCGCGGCCAGGTGCGCCTGCGGGTGCGTGACGACGGTGCGGCGACCACGACCCGCTCCCCGCACGCCGGCTACGGTCTGCGCGGCATGGCCGAGCGGGCGAGTCTGCTCGGCGGCACCCTCCGGGCGGGCCCCGACCCGGACGGCGGCTGGAGCGTCGACGCCTCGCTGCCCCGGAAAGCGCGGGCGTCATGACCATCCGCGTGCTGGTCGCCGACGACCAGGACATCGTCCGGGCCGGGCTCTGCATGATCCTGGACGCCCAGCCGGGCATCACCGTCGTCGGTGAGGCCGCCGACGGCCGCCGGGCGATCGCCCTGGCCCGTTCGCTGCGTCCCGATGTGTGCCTGCTGGACATCCGGATGCCCGAGGTCGACGGGATCGAAGCCACCCGCCGGCTCGCCGGCACCGACGTCGCCGATCCGCTGCCCGTCGTCGTCATCACCACCTTCGACCTCGACGAGTACGTCTACGGTGCGCTGAAGGCAGGCGCCCGAGGCTTCCTCCTCAAGGACGCCGGCGCCGAGATGCTCGCCCAGGCCGTCCATGCCGCCGCCCGCGGCGACGCCCTGATCGCCCCGAACATCACCGCGCGGCTCCTGTCCTCCTTCGCGAACAGCCGTCCGCGTCCGGTGCCCCCCGAGCCGGTCGAGCCGCTGACCGCTCGCGAGGAACAGGTCCTGCTCGCTGCCGCCCGCGGGCGGACCAACAGCGAGATCGGCGACGAGCTGGCCATCAGCCTCAGCACCGTCAAGACCCACATCGCCGCCCTGATGCGCAAACTCAACGCCCGCAACCGCGTCGAGATCGTCATGTGGGCCTACGAGACACGCCGCGTCGGCGCTTGACCGGTGCCCGCATGCGCATCCGGAAGCGGGAGCGCCGGAGGGCCGGACAAGGCGCGGAACTCACCTCGGGCGGGTCGCGGACGAGCCGGAACCCCCGCCGGTCGGCGGGGGTTCCGGCACGCGGATCAGGTCAGCGGGACCTGGCGGGCGAGTGCCGCACCGCCGCTTTCGAAGGCGGCCAGGACGGAGGTGGGCGTACCACCGGTCACCGGCACCAGGACGGTGACCGGGCGTCCGGGACGGAGCCGCACCGTGCGCTCACCGAGCGACCGGTCGCCGTCGTAGGTGTGCAGGTACGCCGTGCCGGCGCGGTCGGCCCGGACGGTCACCCGCACGCCGCCGGCCACCTGTCGCTGGCCGGTCAGTCGCAGCGCCCGTTCGGGCAGCCGGGCCACGGCGGCCGGCGCGACGCCGTCCACCGCCGACTGCGCGATGGTCTGCGCGCTGTGCACGCTGCGCGCGGCGGTGTCCGGGAAGACGGGGGCGGTGGGCTGCCGGTCCGCCGGCGTGAGGCCGGGCAGGGTGACCAGCCCGTACCGGTACGGGTCGGCGCGGACGCCGGTGAACGTGGACCAGCCGAGCCGGGACTGGGAGCTGAGGTCCTGGGTGTCCGAGTCGTAGACCAGCACGTTGAAGCCCATGTGCGTCGGGTCGATCGCGTCGGGCAGCACCGCGAACGGGATGCGGGCCTCGATGGTGTAACCGGTGTACGGGGCGGTGACCTTGCTGACCACGGTCATGCCGGGGGCGGTCGTGGCACCCGGTCCCTGCCGGTTGTCGGCGTCCCGCTGCCAGCACGGCGGGTCGCCGTTGGCGGGGTCGTCGGTGACCGGGAAGATGCCCGCCTTGAACACGGTGGAGGTGTCCGTCGAGTTCCCCTTGGGGTCGACGATGATCTCGACGCTGTCGGTGCGCCGCTGTCGCTTGCAGTCCTGGGGCACCACCTTCTTGCCGAGGACGTCATCGGTGACCTGCACGAAGACGAGGAGGGCGTCCTCGGTTCAGGCGATCCGCCCGGTGGCCGAGGCGTCCTGCGGGGTCGTCGCCTGTCCCTCCCAGATGCGGGACAGGTCCAGCTCCTCGCCCGGGTACTCGCCGGGGCCGGCCACCCCGTCGACGGCGTGGTTCTGCCCGGCGCGCGGGACCACGCTGGTCGGCACGATCTCCAGGGCGCCGGTCTCCACCGTGCTGCCGGTGCCGCTGGTGGTGGTGATGGTGAATCCGTAGTCGCCGCCGTCGCCGCCCTCGTTGGCGGTCGGCAGGCCGGCGTCGCTGTTGGTGACGGTGAAGGTGACCGCGCCGGTGGCGCCCGGCGCCAGGCCGGTGTAGCTCTTCGTCGCCGCGTCCGCCGTGAAGCCGGCCGGCAGGCCGAGGGCGACGGTGCCGCTCTGCGTCGTCGTGCCGTGGTTGCGCAGGTCGATCCGGACGGTCCGGCTCTTGCCCGAGCCGATGGTCAGCACCGGCTTGATCAGGGTGTCCAGTTGCGGGTAGCCGCTGTCGCCGGCCCAGCTGCGGAACAGCCCGACCTCGGGCAGCGGCTCCAGGGTGCCGCGCACGTCGGCGACCACCCGGACGGCGCGGTCGGTCCGGCCGGCGCCCTGGCCGGTGGTGAGCGACGCGCCGAGCAGGTGCTGGGCGTTGGTGCCGGCGCCGGCCGGGACGGTCACGGTGAAGGTGGCCGTACGCTCCTTGCCGGCCGGTACGGCGCCGCGGAGCGCGCCGGAGCCGGTGGCGGTCCAGCCCTCGGGCAGCCGCAGCGCGATCCGGGGCGCGGTCAGCGCCCGGTTGCGGGGCGCCCGTACGTGGGCGGTGACCGTGACGCGCTGCCCGGGGGCGAGGTCGAACCGGTCGGCGGTCAGCTGGAACTCGGTGCCGCGGGGCAGTCCGCCGGCGGCCGGGGGCAGCACCGACCCGCGCAGGATCGCCTCGGGTGAGGTGTCCGACGGGTCGTACGGGACGCGGCTGTCGACCAGGGTGTAGAAGTCGCAGCGGATCGCGGCGGGGTCGGTGGGGGCGGCGGCGGTGCTCGCCCAGCCCTGGGTGACGTACTCCCGGCGGGCGTCGACCTCGATCTCGGCCCAGGTCCGGCCGTCGGCGGCGCGAGTGCCCTCCCAGACGCCGAACACCTGGTCGGTGGGGACGGTCGGCACGAAGCTGGAGGCGCACCGCGGCCCGGCCGTCGAGGTGCCGGTGCCGCCGGTACGCAGCAGCTTGGCCGCCCGGAACGGCGTGAGCCCTTCCCGGGTGAGCTGCTCGGGGAAGGCCCTGGGGTCGGCGGCGGCGTGGAACGCCTCGGCGGCGAACCGGGCGGCCTGCTGGTGGTTGCCGTGGTTGCCGGGGGTGGGGGACGGGTTCATCGTCATCAGGATCTCGGGCCGGGTCTGCCGGATCACCCGGACGATCTGGCCCAGCGTCTCGTCGTGGCCCCAGATCTGCTCCGACAGGGGCGCCGAGGCCGTGTACCAGAAGTCGACGCGGTCGAGGTTGTAGAGGTTCTCCACCCCGGCCTTGCCGATCGCGGTGCGCTCCTCGCGCTCCCGGATGATGCCCAGCGGCGGTCCTTCCTCCAGGCCGACGGCGTTGCCCCCGCCCTCGCCGCGGGTGATGGTGACGACACCGGCCTTGGCGCCGTACTTCTCCTTCCACTGGCCGAGGGTGGCGAGGCTGCCGGCCTCGTCGTCAGGGTGCGCGCTGACGAAGAGCACGTCCAGGTCGACCGCGTCGGTGGGGCGGGCGGTGGGGGGTGCGGCGTGGGCGACGACCGGTGTCCCGGACAGGGCCAGGGCGAGCGCCGTGGGTAGCAGGAACGCCTTGATGCGCATGCAGATCCTTTCGTGCGGCGAGGTCCGCGCAGCGGCCGACGACGTCGGGCGCGGCTGCGCCGACGGCGGGGGTCGCGGGTGGACGCTGAGTGGGGCCGCCAGGGGGCGGCAGGCCCGGGAGTGCCGGCGTGGGACGGGTGCCGGTAGCACGGCGGTCCGTACACACTGGAAGGCCTTCGCCGGAGACGCTAGGGACCGGCGCGGCGGCTCGTCAATGCTTTGCAAGGACTTTCTTAATTTCCAGAAGAAAACAAGTCGTCCAGCAAACCGCGGCGCGCGAGTGCGGCGCGCCAGGCCTTGCCGGTGCGCCCCGTCCTCGGTTCCGGCAGTGTTTTCGCTGCCAAAGTGCTTCGGGTGTACGCCGCATCAGCCGTTCGGCCACTTGACCGCTTAATTCGTTCGCCGTATGAAGTAAGCGTGATTGACGTGGTGCTGCCGCCGCGCGCTGAGACCCGGCCGGGAGCCGTTTCCGACCGGACGCGCCGGGTCGGCGGTAGGCCGGCCCCGGCGCACCCGGTGCGCGTCGTCGCCTGTCGCGCGGGACCGGTCAGGTGCGGCCGACGACGGCGGTCACCCGGATCTCGACGCGCATCTTCGGCGCGGCCAGCGTCGCGACGCGTCGTCAACCGGTTCGAGCAGCGCTGCTGGGTCGAACGCTTCCCCGACCCGCAGGACCCGCCCGGAACCGCTCGACCAGGTCGGGGTTGGCGAGGTACGCGCGGCCGAGCGAGATCAGGTCCGCCCCGTGGGCCAGCCAACGCTCGGCGTCGTCCCGGGTCGCCGCCACCGGACTGTTCGCCGCCGAGGGGTTGACGATGAGCGTGCCGGGCCAGGCGCGACGCAGTCCGAGCAGCACCTGCTCGCCGGTGCCGGCCAGGTGCACGTACGCCGGGCCGAGCGGGACGAGTTCGGCGAGCAGCGCGCCGTCGTGAGATCCAGTCTCTCGGGACGGTCGCGTCAGCCGCGCGGAAGCACGGTGATCGCCACGATGGCGCTGTTGACGACCGTGGCCGTCACGGTACGGCTCACGGCCTGCGCTGCGGCGTCGGCTCCCCAGTCGCCTCGCTCCAGTTCCTTGGCCCGCGTGCTCACCGACGACGTCCACGGGATCTCGCGGTCGAACTGCGGGAGAGTTCCGCTCGCCGAGAGCAGCGCCGCGAGCGCGGCGATGCGGGCCGGTGGCGGCGTGTCCGTCGAGAGGGCGTGCCGGACGTCGGCGAGCAGACGCGCCCGGCGTCCGGTCCCACCCTCCCGGAGGGCCGTCGTGCGGAACAGGCCGAGGACCTTGTGCGGCCTCCGGTCGAGGTCGCCGTGCGCGATCAGCCTGTCCAGCACCGGCTCGCGCAGTGGGGGGCCGATCGCCGCGAGGGCGGTCTGCGCGCCCCTCGGCTTCGCGGAGAGGTAGTCCCACGCCGGACGCAGGAGGTCGTCCGACGGTGGGTGACCCGCCACGCTCCTGATCCGGCCCCGGGCCTCCGTGGCCAGGTGGTCGCCGAGGGCGAGGTCCGCGAGGACGGCGCCGCCGAGCACGTAGAAGAGCGTGTTCTCACCCGCGATGGTCCCGGACCCGGGCTGGAACAGCAGCAGCAGGAGATCCTCCACCAGGGTCGGTGGGTCGGACCGGCGCTCGGTGGTCATCGGCGGGGCTCCCAGCGGAAGAGTCGGGTGGCCAGGGCGACGGCGACGACGACCCAGCCCAGGGTGGGCGCGAGCAGGAGCAGGGAGTCGGTCACGGCCACGCCGCCGTTCCAGGCGTTCCTGGTCAGTTCGGTGGCGGCGCCGCCGGGCAGCAGCCGCTTGAGCCAGGCGAGGTTCTCGGTGCCGCTGATGCCCACCCAGGTGGCTACGGCGATCACGCCGAGGGTGACCGGCAGGGTGGTGACCTGGGCGTGCTCGGGAGAGTTGGTCAGACCGGCGGTGGCCAGGGCCAGGCCGATCATCATGGCCAGGGTCGCCAGGACCGCCAGCACCAGCAGGGCGGCGTTGGCCGGCCCGCCGGCGACGACGGCCAGCGCGGTCAGGATCGCGGCCACCTGCACCACCGCGATCGTGGTGGGCGGCAGCAGCAGGCCGGCCAGGATGGTGGAGTCGGCGACAGCGGTGGAGCGCAGTCGCTTCAGGAAGAGGTTCTGGCGTCGGGAGGCCAACGTGGTGACGGCGGTGGCGTAGAGCCCGAACGCGGCCACGGTGAACAGCACGATCGCCGCGATGTAGCCGAGGCTGCCGATCTCGGCGAAGATGTCGTGCTGGCGGACGAAGACGGCGGAGACAACGACCGGGATGATCAGGCTGGTGATCAGCACCAGCCGGTTCCGGAAGATCTGGATCAGCTCGCTGGACGCGATGGACAACATGGGACGCTCCGGTTCGAAAGAGGTTCAGCGGGTGACGGCGCGGAAGACGTCGTCGAGCCGGGTCGATCCGGCGTGCAGGTCGCGCAGCTCCACCGCGTGGTCCTGGGCCCACCCGAGCAGGGCGTGCAGGTCCTTCTGCAGGGCGAACGTCTCGATCACGACGTTCCCGTCGGCGTCGACGGCGGCCCGCACCGGCAGCATCGGCGCCGGTTCCGCGAGGGAGAAGCGGATCACGGCCGGCAGGCTGCGGGTCAGCTCGGAGACGGTGCCCTCGCGGTGGAGGACGCCCTGGTGCATCAGCCCGATCCGGTCGGCGCGCTGCTGCGCCTCCTCCAGGTAGTGCGTGGTCAGCACGATGGTGGTGCCGTTCTCGCGCAGCCGGTCGACAGTCGCCCAGACGGCGTCGCGGGACTGGATGTCCAGGCCGGTGGTGGGCTCGTCCAGGACGATCAGCTCCGGGGTGCCGTAGACCGCGGTGGCGAAGTCCAACCGCCGCTTCTCGCCGCCGGACAGTTGAGCCACCCTCCGGCCGGCGCGGTCGGTGAGGTCGACCAGGTCGAGCACCCGGTCGACGTCGTCGTGGCGCCCGCTGAGCCGTCCGATCAGACCGACGGACTCGCGGACCGTGAGGTCGGGGGAGAAACCGCTCTCCTGGAGCATCACCCCCGTGCGGGGACGCACCGTCCGCCGGTCGTCGGGGCGATGCCCGAAGACGAGTACGGTGCCGGAGGTCTGCCTCCGGTGCCCCTCGACGACCTCCAGCGTCGAGGTCTTGCCAGCCCCGTTGGTGCCCAGCAGCGCGTAGAGCTCCCCAGGTCGTACCTCGAAGGAGAGGTCCTTGACGGCGTGGAAGTCACCGTAGGTGAGGTTCAGCCGGTCGACTTCCATGACGGGTGTGGTGGACATGCACCCATGACAGCGCGGGTGTGCCCGGCGTGGCAGTGGCGCGGTGTCATGACCGCGTGTGACGTGGTGTCACTGGTCGCCGTCGGTGATCGTCGGATACTGGGGTGGTGACCGCACCAACGCCGCGCTTCACCGCGTCGACGCAGAAGAGGCTGCGCCGGCTCAACCTCGCCGCCTCACTGCCGCCGGTGGTGTTCGCCGCCGTGGTGCTGGTCTACACCGACGCGCGTACCTGGTGGCACGTCGCCGTCCTGGCGCCCGGGGCGGTGGCGGCCCTGGTGGCCTTCGAGCGGTGGACGGCCGGCGACCTCGGCCGGTTCGCACTGCCCTGCGCGGTCGTCGCGGCAACGGTGTGGCCACTGGGAGTGCTGGTGACCGGCAGTCCCAACGCGTACTGGGGGATCTGCGCCGTGGGTTCGCTCGCGCTGCGCCAGGTGCGGCGGCGCCGTGCCCTGGTGATGGCCGGGCTGTTCTCCTTCGTCGCCGTGGTCGGCGCGATGCGGCTGCTGGTGCAGCGGGACGAGCCGGGCGACGTCGTGGTGCGCTACGTCCTCGTGCCGACCGTCCTCACCGTCGTCGTGACGGTCCTGACGGTGGTGGGGGAGCGGTTCTACGACCTCATCCGGGAGCTCGAACAGACCCGGGAACGTGAGGCGGAGCTGGCCGTGGTCCGGGAACGGGTCCGGTTCGCCAGCGACCTGCACGACATCCAGGGCCACACCCTGCACGTGGTCAAGCTCAAGATCGCCCTGGCGCAGCGGTTGCTGGACCGCGACACCGTACGGGTGGAGAAGGAGCTGCGAGAGACGTACGCGCTGGTCAGCGACACCATCGCGCAGACCAAGGAACTCGCGTACGCCCAGCGGAGGCTCAACCTCACCGCGGAGATCGAGAACGCGAAGAACCTGTTCGAGGCCGCCGGCATCCGGGTCCGGGTGACCCGGGAGGCCGAGGTCGACACCCGGGTCAGCGAACTGCTCGGCCAGGTGCTGCGGGAGACCACCACCAACATCCTGCGCCACGCGCAGGCCGCCCAGGTGCAGATCACGCTCGCCGGGACCGGCATCACGATCGTCAACGACGGCGTGGCCGCCACCGGGCTTCCCGAACTGCGGGGCCTGGCGGCGTTGCGGCAACGGGTCGTGGACGACGGTGGCGAGTTGTCCGTGGAACAACGGGACGGGCGGTTCCGTACGGCTGCGGTCTTCGCGCCCGCCCGCGCCGACGCGGCCCCCACGGTGGCGAGGGAGAACGGCCGATGACGAGCATCGTGCTCGCCGACGACGAGGTGCTGCTGCGGACGGCCCTGGCCGCGCTGCTGCCGATGGAGGGCGACATCATCGTGCTCGCCGAGGCCACCGACGGCGGGACGGCGATTGCCGCGACCCTGCGACACCGGCCCGACGTGCTGGTCATCGACCTGGAGATGCCGGGCGTGGACGGCCTGGACGCGGTCGCGGAGATCCGCCGCGTACGGCCCGAGCAGGTGATCCTCATGCTGACCCGGCACGCCCGGCCGGGCGTGCTGCGCAAGGCGTTGCGGCTCGGCGTGCAGGGCTTCGTCAGCAAGTCCGCCGAGCCGGCCCACATCACCTCGGTCATCGCCACCCTGCACGCGGGCAAACGCTGGATCGACCCGGACGTGTCCGCGCTCGCCGTCACCGAGGACTGCCCGCTGACCGACCGTGAGATCGACGTGCTGCGGGTCACCGGGGAGGGCTACTCGGTCGCCGACATCGCCGCCCGGCTGCACCTCGCCCCGGGCACCGTGCGCAACTACCTCTCCAACGCCATGCGCAAGACCCAGACCCGGACCCGCCACGACGCGGCCCGGTACGCCCGCGAACACGACTGGCTGTAGCGGCCGTCCGGCGACCGCTCGGGGTGTTCGGCGTGCTCACCTGTCGGCGTCGCGGTCCGATCGGATCGCGTGATCGGTGAACCGACTGTCGTCCCCGACCGTTGAAGGCGCAGTCCCGCCTGTCGTAGAGCGGGTCCGGCGAGTGGTGGAGGGGTCGAATGCAGATGTGGCAGCGGGGCGGCGCGCACCGGGCGGTGCGCGCCGTGGTGGTCCTCGGTGCGGTCGGGGCCGTGCTCGCCGCGGGTCTGGCCGTGGTGCCCACCGCGCGGGCCAGTTCCCATCCGACCATCGTCGGCGCCGGCGGCAGATGCGTCGACGTGGCGTGGACGCAGACCGCCAACGGCACGCCGATCCAGGTCGCCGACTGCAACGGCACGGTCGCCCAGGACTGGTTCCACGACGGCTCGGGGCCGGTGCGGGCGCTGGGGAAGTGCCTCGACGTGGCGGGCGGCGGCCGGGCGGACGGCACGCGCATCCAGTTGTTCGACTGCAACGGCACCGGCGCGCAGCAGTGGCGGTTCACCGACGGGCAACTGGTCAACACCGGCTCCGGCAAGTGCCTCGACGCCCCCGGCGACGCCGACGGCACGCACCTGCGGCTGTGGACCTGCACCGGCGGCCCGGCCCAGCGGTGGAGCGTGCCGGGCGCACCGCGTCCGGCCGGCGCGGCGGGGAAGAAGGGCGTGAGCACGTGGGCCTTCCCCCGGGTCGCCGACGGCGTCCACGCGGTGGGGGCCGGCTGGTACTACGACTGGTCCGCGAACCCGGACGACGTCCCGGCGCAGGCGGAGTTCGTACCGATGATCTGGGGAGCCGGCGCGGTCAACGACGGCGAACTCGACAGCGCGCGGCGCTCCGGCACCACGCTGCTCGGTTTCAACGAGCCCGACCTGCCGCAGCAGGCGAACATGAGCGTCGAGCAGGCGCTGACGTTGTGGCCGAGCCTCGAACGGACCGGTATGCGGCTGGGCAGCCCGGCCGTCGCCTTCGGCGGCGAGGTCCCGGGCGGATGGCTGGACCGCTTCCTGAGCGGGGCGCGTCAGCGCGGCATGCGGGTGGACTTCATCGCCCTGCACTGGTACGGCTCGGACTTCGGCCCCGCCGCCCCGCAACACCTGATGAACTACGTGCAGGCGGTGCACGAGCGCTACGGACTGCCCGTGTGGGTCACCGAGTTCAGCCTGACCAACTTCACCGGTCATCCTCGCTACCCGAGCGCCGGGCAGTTGACCGAGTTCGTCCGCGAGGCCACCGCCCGGCTTCAGGCGGCCCCGTACGTGGAGCGCTACGCGTTGTTCGCGCTGCCCGCGTCGGGGGAGGCGGCGGCACTCGGGCTGTATCGCGAGGACGGCGTCCTGACCCCGGCCGGGGACGCGTACCGCGGGTCGTGAGCCGCCCGCAAGGATGAGGACGACCTGCTCCGGTGGACCTGAGTGGCGGCCGTGACCGGCGCTCAGGTCCACCGGAGCGGCGATGCCGGACGGCGTGCGAGCGGGGGCCCGGAGTGCACCGCGCGTAGTGGGAGGCGAGCAGCACTGCCCGTGGTGGGCCGCCTCAGGCCACCGGGTCGGCGGTCTGCTCGGCCTCGGTGGCTTCCTCGCCCTCGGCGGCGAGGGTGGTCTCCAGCCAGCTCGCGATCAGCTCGGCGACGGTGTCCGGCGGCGGCATGGCGATGCCGATCGTGTTCTCCCGCTGCCACAGTTCGAAGATCACGCGTTCCTGCGGTTCCACCACCGTGTGCCCCTCGTCGCGCAACGCCTCGACGTGTCGCTGGGTGACCCGCTTGACCCACATGGAGCGGTTCATGCTGGGGAAGAAGAGCGACGGGCGGTCGCTGGCCAGCAGCGCGGTCTGCGCCGGCGTGCCGGCCAGGCCGAGGGCCGTCGCGGCGAGCATGTTGGCCGTCGCCGGCAGCACCACCAGGCCGAGGGAACGCTTCGCGAACTCGGTCGGATTCAGCGCCGGATCGGCGCTGGTCCAGACCTCGTCGGCGTACCAGGCGGCCACCTGGGGCGGCACGAAACGTTCGGCGCTCGCCGTGAGCAGCACCCGCAGCGGCAGGTCGATCTCCTGGCGGAGCCAGGACAGGTACCCCGAGGTCGCCATCGCGGCGCTCGAGCCGCTGACGATCACCGACAGTGCGTCATCTCGCATGGCGACAGCGTGGCGTGGCCAGCCGGTCCCGGACATGGGGGAGCGGCCCCGTCTTCGCGCCCCCGCCCGCCGGGAGTTTGGGGGCCGTTCCCCATGCCGTCCGGACCGGCCGGGTGGCAGGTTCTTCCCCAGGCCCCGGCCGGCCAGCCACCCCGACGCCCGTCCGAGGAGGTGAACGTCATGAAGAAGATCACGATCCGCAAGACCGGTTCCATCAAGCTCACCACGTCTGCGCCGCTGTACTGCACGGACTGCTGCTGACCGGTCCGGCCGCCCCGACGCCTGTGGCGCCGGGGCGGCCGTCACCGGCCGTCACCGCGATGGAGGGCCGATGTCACCCACCCGCTTGGAGTTCCACCCGCTCACCTACGTGCCGGAGCGGGACGGCATCACGGTCGGCCGCGTCGACGCCGCCTCCTTCGCCATGCTGCCCGAGGACGGCGTCGCGCTGCTGCGCCGACTGGCCGGGGGCATGCCGGTCGACGAGGCCGAGCAGTGGTACCGGCGCACCTACGGCGAGACCGTCGACATGGCCGACTTCGTGGACGCGATGCGCGAGCTGAGGTTCCTCCGGGCCGAGGGGGAACCGCTGGCCACGCCGCCGAAGGTGCGTTTCCACCGGCTCGGCCGGCTCGCCTTCTCCCCGCTGGCCTGGCTCGTCTACCTGTTGGTGATGGGCGCCGCCGTCGTCGCCATGGTGAACCGACCGGAGCTGCGCCCCCAGGCCGACCACGTGTTCTTCGTGCCGTCCCTGCTCGGCGTGCAGTTGGGCCTGGCCCTCTGCCAGTCGCCGGCCATCCTCTGGCACGAGTTCTACCACCTGCTCGCGGCCCGCCGGCTCGGCCTGCCCACCCGGATGCAGATCGGCCGCCGGCTCTACTACGTGGTGGTCGAGACCGAGCTGGACGCGCTGCTCACCGTGCCGGCGCGGCGGCGCTACCTGCCGATGACGGCCGGCCTGCTGGCCGACGCGGTGCTCTTCGGCGCGCTCGTGCTCGCCGCCGCGGCCGACCTGTCCGACGGTCTGTCCTGGCCGGGACGGCTCGCGCTCGCGGTGGCGTACACCGTGTTGCTGCGGATGTCCTGGCAGTTCTACGTCTTCCTGCGCACCGACATGTACTACGTCGCCACCACGGCCCTGGGCTGCACCAACCTGGACGAGGTGAGTCGGGCGTACCTGCGCGACCGGTTCGGCTGGTTGCCCTGGGTGCGCCGCGCCGACTGGACCGAGGGCGACTGGTCGCCGCGGGACCGGCGGCTCGCCCCCTGGTTCGCGCTTGTCACCTGCGCCGGCGTCGGGGTGCTGCTGGTCACCGTCGCGCTCTGGACCGCGCCGCTGATCTGGGGGTTCGGCACCCGGGTGGTCAGCGCCCTCGTCAACGGCTCGCCCACCGGGCCCGGCTTCTGGGACTCGGTCGCCTCCCTCCTGTTGGTCGCGTTCGAGCTGGTGCTGCTGCCGCTGCTGGCCGGGCGGGTCCAGCGTCGGCGGGCGAAGGGCCCGAGCCCCGCTCCGGCCGGCTGACCGCCGCCCGGCCGCCCACCACGACCGTCCACGACGGCCACCGAGCCGCCGGACCCATCCCAACCGAGGAGCAAGGCATGACTGCACACCAATGGCGGGTTGGGCCGTCGCCGGCCGACGGCGAGCGGGCCGATCTCGTGGTCGACGCGCACCGGGGCCTGCGGGGTCCGTACACCGGGCTGGGCAGCCTGCTGCGGCTGATCGTGCCGGAGACCTACGAGCGCCGGCCCGACCTGGTCCGCCGGCACCTGACCGAGATCCTCTCCGCCGCGCCGGAGCTGCGGGGCGCGATCGACGCCGCGCCCGAGACCCTCACCTCCCTGGCCGTACCCGAGGAGCGGACCAGGATCTACCCGGCCAACCGGACCCGGCGGCTGGCGCACGGGGCGACCGAGTTCGTCGCCGGCCACGCCGCCGCCACCGGTCGGCTGCCGCTGCGGGTGGCGTTCGACCGGGTGGACCAGGCGGACCCGACGGACCAGGAGTTCCTCGCCATCTTCCTGCGTCGGGTCCGGCCGGACCGGGTGCAGGTGACCATCGGCACCGACGGCGGCCCCCTGGAGCCCGAGCTGTCCGCCGCGCTCGAGCGGTACGCGACCCGGCTGCCGGACCTGCCCCGGCCGGGCGCCGCCGCCGGCCGGGACCGGGAGGAGCTGGCGCAGGCGTACGTCGACGCGGACGGCACCTCCACCGACCCGGCGGAGCTGGCCGCGTACGAACAGACGGACGCGGACCACCGGGTACGGCTGCACGACGCGCGCGCGGCGCGGCTGCGTGAGCGCGGCGAGTGGAGCCTGGAGCTGGGCGCGATCCCGTGGCACCTGGAGCGCGGCAGTGATCCGGCCGGCGCCGGCGCGGACGCGCTCTACGAGGCGGCCCGGCACTGCGGCGCGATGGGCTACTACCACGCGGTGATCGACTACGGGACCCGCGGCCGGGCGATCGTGGACCCGGAGACCCAGATGCAACGGTTCTGGCTGCTGAGCACGCGGGCCAGCTCGGCGATGGTGGTGCTCGGGCGCACCGTGGAGGCGGAACCGACCTACCTGGACCTGCGCAGCCGGTACGCCGACCCGGAGCTGCAGATGTCCACCGGGTACGCGCTGGCGATGCTCTACACCCGGTTCCACCCCGACGAGCTGCGGGACCACCATCTGGCCCGGGGCTACATCAACAACTCCATCGCGATCGCCTCGCTCCTGCCCGACCTGGAGAAGCGGGCCTTCCACTCGGTGTTCCAGAACAACGGTCTGGCGCTGATCGAGATGCGGTTGGGTCGGCTGCCGGCGGCGCTGCGGCTGGTCGACGAGGGGCTGCGCCGGCTCGACCAGGAGCTGCCCGGTGACAAGCACCGGCTGCACCGGTCCGTGCTGGTGCACAACCGGGGCAAGGCGTACCTCGCGCTCGGCCGGCTGGACGAGGCGCTGGCCGACCTGACGAAGGTGATCGAGCTGGATCCGAACTACGCCGACTACTACTTCGACCGGGCCGACGTGCGGCGGCGGCTGGGCGACCTGGCCGGCGCCATCGCCGACTGCGACACCGCGATCAGCCTGTCGCCGCCGTTCTACGAGCTGTACTACAACCGGGCGGACATCCGGACCGAGCTGGGCGACCTGGCCGGCGCGGTGGCCGACTTCGGTTACGTCGTCGAGCTGGAGCCGGACCAGGTGGACGCCCGGGTGAACCTCGTCAGCCTGCTGCTCGACGACGGGCTGCTCGACGACGCCCGCCCACACCTGGACGAAGGACTGCTGCGGCACCCCGACGAGCCCCGCCTGCGGCAGTTGCGCGGCGTGCTCGCGCTGGCCGACGGCGACCGGGCGCAGGCGCGGCGGCAGTTCGACGCGGCGCTGCGGGCCGACCCGGAACTGGTTGCCGCGCTGGCCAGCCGGGCCGCCCTCGCCTTCGACGGCGGGGACCACGCCACCGCGGTCGCGGACCTGACCGCGGCGCTGGCGGTCGAGCCCGACAACCCGGACCTGTGGTACAACCGGGGCTTCGTCCACCAGGCGTCGGGCCGCTGGGCCGACGCGGTGGCCGACTACAGCCGCGCGTTGGACCTGCCCGGGGCCGACCGGGGCGAGCTGCTGAGCCAGCGGGCCCGGTGTCACGCGGAACTCGGGGACACCGAGGCCGCCCGGGCCGACGAGACGGCCGGCGCGGCCGAGCGGCTGGACCTGGCCGGCGCGCGATGACCACCACGGCCTCGATCAGGGACTCGACAGCGGTCGGGCCGCGCGCCGGGGCGCAGCCCGACGCGTCCCACCCGCCCGTCGGGGCCGCCGACCGCTCCCCGCCCGTCGGGGCCGCCGACCGTTCCCCGGTGGGCGACGCGGCCCCGCCCGCGCCCGCCGGTGGCCCGGCCGCCGACCCGCCCGCGCCCGCCGGCGACCGGGCCGGCGAACCGGCCCGGCCCGGCGGCGTCAGCGGCCCGCTGCTGCGCGAGTTCATGCGCAACTGGGCCACCGGTGTCGCCGTGGTCACCAGTCGCGCCGACGGGCGGCCGGTCGGCTGCACGGTCAACGCGTTCACCTCCGTGTCGCTGAGCCCGCCCCTGCTGCTCGTCTCGCTCGGGCGGGCGAGCCGTACGCTGGCCGCGCTCACCGCCGAGGGCGGGTTCGCGGTGAACCTGCTGAGCCGGCGGCAGTGCCACCTGGCCGACCAGTTCGCCGGCCGCGTGCCGGACCGTTTCGCCGGGGTGCCGTACCGCGACCGGGACGGGTTGCCGCTGCTCGACGGCGCGCTCGCGGTCGCGGTCTGCACCGTGAGCCAGGTGATCGGGGTCGCCGACCACACGCTGGTGCTGGGGGCGCCGTACTGGTGCGAGAGTCGCGTGGGCGTGGAGCCGGCCGTCTTCTTCGGCGGCGGGTACCGGGCGGTCAGTCCGGATTGACCCGCTCGCGGAACCGGGCGGCGTACCGGTTGAGCGCCGCCCGGTTCGTCTGCTCGGTCTTGGCGATCAGGCTCGCCACGTGCTTCTCCACGGTGCGCGGGGAGATGAAGAGCTCGTTGGCGATGCTGCGGTTGTCGGACCAGTCCGCCATGAGTTCGAGGACCTCGTACTCCCGCTCGGTCACCCCCTTGAGCCGCAGCGGCGGTGGCACCCGGCTGGTGTCGCGGCGGTGCGGCACCACCACGCCGCACCGGCGCAGTTCGGCCCGGCAGGCCCGAGCGGGCGCCCCGAGGCCGGCCTGGCGGAAGTGCTCCTCGGCCTGGCGCAGCCAGGCGACCGGGTCTCCCCAGCGGTCCGTCCGGGCCGCCCCGGCGACGAGGCGCAGGCCGAGGTGGACGGCGATCGGGTGGGCGTGCGCGTCCCGTCGCACCGCCGCCACCGCCGCCGCGGCCTCCTCGCGCCGGCCCTGCCGGCCCAGCAGCACGGCCTCGGCGAGCGACCCGAACTGCCGGTTCCAGTGCAGGCGACCCGCGTCGCTGCCGCTCGTCGCGCGCCCGCGACACCAGCTCGCCTCACCGCCCAACACGTCCAGCAGCAACCCCAACCCGTGCTCGCCGGTCAGCGGATAGGGCGCCGGCCGTTCCGCGTCGTACCGGGCCGCCCGGGCCAGCTCGTCGCGCGCCCGGTCCGGGTCCTCCTCCAGCAGCGCGCAGACCGCGTACGCCATCCCGTGCGCCAGCGCCAGGTACGGCGAGCCGGTGTCCCCGTGGCGCCGCAGGTCGACAAGCGCCTCGTCCAGCTCCGGCCGCCGGCCCCGGTGCCCGGCGCAGATCGCGCGGACCAGCGACGACCGGACCAGCACGTCGCGCAACCCCAGCCGCCCCGCCTCCGCCACGCTCACGGCGACCAGGCGCTCCGCCTCGTCGTACCGGCCCCGCAGGGCGTGGTGCCAGGCGAGCAGGGCGTGCCCGGTGTGGCGCAGCGCCGGGGAGCCGAGCCGTCCGTTCCGTTCCGCGCTGTGGCGCAGGGCGTCGGCGTCGCCGGTGAGCAACCACTGGTGCTCGGCGAGCAGCAGCGTGGCCCGGGCCCGCCACAGCGGCAGGTGGTGGCGGTCGGCCAGCTGCCGGATCCGGAAGAAGCACGTCTGCGCCTCGTCGGTCTCCCGCCGGCGGGCCAGCAGGCCACGGACCTGCCAGCCGAGACAGGCCACCGCCGGCAGCCCGGCGTGCTCGGCCTCGTCCACCGCCCGCTCGGCGAGCCGGACCGCCTGGTCGGGCGCGCCGACCGCGAGGTGGGCCGCGACCGCGTCGAGGTACGCGGTCTGCGGTCCGGGGGCGTCCGGGCCGAGCACCGCCCGGGCCGTCTCCAGTTGGACGACCGCGTCGGCCCACCGCCCGGCGAGGCCGGCCAGCCGGGCGAGCTGCACGTGCACGCCGGCCAGCCGTTCGGGCGGGACGTCCGGGTGGCAGAGGTCGTCGAGGCTGTCGAGGAGCCGCAGCCCGCGTTCGGCGTCGCCCGTCTCCACCAGCGCGCAGAGCAGCTCGTGCAGCACCTCGGCGCGCAGCGGGGCGTCCGGGGCCCTCTCGGCGAGTCGCCACGCCTGCTCCAGGGCCTCGACGGCCGCGTGCAGCCGGCCGGTGGCGAGCGACCGGCGGCCGGCGAGGGTCAGCAGCCGGGCCGCCCGCGCCGCGTCGCCGCCCCGGCCGGCCAGGCGGGCGGCGAACGCGCACCATCCCCCGGTCAGCGCCGGGTGCAGCTCGTGCACCGCCTCGGTCACCCGCTGGGCCAGGACGGCCCGGTCGGCCGGGGTGAGCAGGTCGAGCAGCGCCAGGGCGGTGGTCGGGTTGCGGAAGGCGTACCAGTCGTGGTCGTCGGGGCCGGGCACGACCAGCCCGGCGGTGACCGCCGCGCGTACGTGCCGGAGCAGGTCGTCCTGGTCCAGCCGCAGGGCCTGCCCGAGCACCGAGATGGGGAACCGTTCGCCGATCACGGCCGCGGCGGTGAGCAGGCGGCGGCCGGCGGGCCCGAGCCGGGTCGCCTGGCCGGCGACGGTGTGCCGGACGCTCGACGGCACGGCGGTGGGGACCTCGTCGACCAGCCGGCACCCGCCCGGGTGCACGACGAGGGCACCGCTGTCCACCATGGCCTGGAGCAGCTCGGTGGCGAGGAACGGGTTGCCGGCGCTGTCCCGGCAGAGCCGGGTCACGACCGCCTCCGGCACCTGGTGGGGCAACAGCCGCAGCCGGGACGCCGCGAGCAGGCGGACCGCCGGCGGGTCCAGCGGGTCCAGCGGCAGGACCGCGCCGCGGCACCGCCGGCCGAGCGACTGGGTCAGGTCCCATGCCGGTCCCGGGCCCTGCCGCACCGTCGCGAGCAACAGGGTGCCCTGGTGGACGAGGTTGTCGGCCAGGTACTCCACCACCGTCAGCGTCCTGCGGTCGCTGTCGTGCAGGTCCTCGAGCGCCAACAGGCAGCCGCGCTCGGCGCCCGCCACCGACAGCAGCCGCAGCACCGCCTCGCCGAGGAGCACCGGCGAGGTCGGCGCCGGAGCGGCGTCGGGGGAGCGGTACTCGGGGAGCAGCCCGCCCAGGGCGGACCGGTAGGGGCGCAGGCGGGGATGCTCCAGGATGGGTTCGCTGCGGGACAGGTGCGCCAGGGCCTCGGTGAGGGGGCGCAGCGGCACGACGGGGCCCGTGCTGCCCGCCCGCCCCGGCAGCACCGACATGCCGGACTGCCAGGCCCGACGGACGGCCTCCAGGACCAGCCGGGTCTTGCCCGTGCCGTCCTCGCCGACCAGGAAGACGCAGCCGCCGTGCCCCTGCCGGGCCCGGTCCACCGCCGCGTGCAGCAGGTCCCGCTGGTGGTCGCGGGCGACCAGGACGGGCAGTGAACAATTACTCCCGCCGAGCATGGCACCTCCCTGTCTCGGAACAAGAACGGAACGCCTGGTCACCCTCGAAGCGTCGGGACACATATCCGACCGGGGTCGTAGGAATCAGGACCGGCGGTTCCGGGAACGGTCAGCTTAAAAAGGATCGCAACAAATTTACAGTCTTGTATTTTCCTTTGGATCTTCCGGTTGATACACCGGCCGTGTTCGCGGAAGTGCGCTGGGTTACGCAATTTCCCGCTTATAATCCACTTTGGCAGTTTTTGCTGATGCGCTGTCGGAGCGCGACGGCGGATCGTCGAACAAAGCGGATTGCGCGATGAATGGTCTGTGCCGGTGCTTTTGAAAGGAGTGTCGCTGTATGGCGGCGAACCGAGCGATTCGCCGGGGCGGGAACCATTTCCGCAAAGCTGTCCGACCGGGTGCCCCGGCCGGGGCCGCGGGGGAGGTCGCGATCGCGGGCCGGCGGGAACATCGCTCCGTGCGGGGTCCGGCACGAACTGTTGACAGCTCTCGATTCGTGGGGAACTCTCCTGCTGTGTTCGACGTATGATCGGCAACCCGGGCGGTGAGGGGTACGGATGCGGACCATCGACTGGCGGGACGACCGGATCGTCGCGATCGACCAGACCCGGCTGCCGCACGAGGTCGAGTTCCTGGAGATCGACACCGTCGAGGACCTGATCGCCGCGATCCGGTCCCTGGCGATCCGGGGCGCGCCCGCGATCGGCGTCGCCGGAGCGCTCGGCGTGGCGCTCGCCGCCCGACGACACCCGGACCCGACCGAGCTGCGCCAGGCCGTCGACGCGCTCCGCGCCGCCCGCCCCACCGCGGTCAACCTCGCCTGGGGCGTCGACCGGGTCCGCGCCCGCCTCGACGCCGAGGGCGCCGAGGCGGCCCTCGCCGAGGCCCTGACCGTGCTGGCGGAGGACGTCCGCTGCTGCCGGGAACTCAGCGAACGCGGCGCCCGCTGGTTGGTCGACACCGTCGGACCGCAGGTGGCCGTGCAGACGCACTGCAACGCCGGCGCGCTGGCCACCGTCGAGTGGGGCACCGCCCTCGGGGTCGTCCGGTCCCTCCAGGAGCACGGCGCGCTCACCCACGTGTACGCCTCGGAGACCCGCCCGCTGCTCCAGGGCGCCCGGCTGACCGTGTGGGAGCTGGCCCAGATGGGCGCGGCGCACACCCTGGTGGTGGACTCGGCCGCCGCGTCGGTGCTCGCCCAGGGCCGGGTCGACGCGGTGGTGGTGGGCGCGGACCGGATCACCGCCAACGGCGACGTGATCAACAAGGTGGGCACGTACCCGCTGGCGCTGGCGGCGGCCCGGGCCGGGGTGCCGATGGTGGTCGCCGCCCCGGAGTCCACCGTGGACCTCGCCACGCCGTCCGGCCGGGACGTGCACATCGAGGTCCGCGACCCCGAGGAGATCACCGTCCTGGGGACGGTGGCGCTGGCCCCGAAGGGCACCGGCACGCTCAACTACGCCTTCGACGTGACCCCGGCGGACCTGGTCACCGCCATCGTCACCGAGCGCCGGGTCATCCTGCCGGCCGCCGGCGGTCGCCCCGACGACCCCATCGGCCGGAGCTGACCCACCGACCCGAGGAGTGCACACCCCGATGCGTAACCGCTGGTCCGCCGCCGACGCCCCGGACGGCTCCGCCCCGATCGCGCGACTCGTGTACGCGTCCCGGCTGCTCGGGGCCGACACCGGCCTCGTGCTGCACGGCGGGGGGAACACCTCGGTCAAGACGACGGTCACCGACCTCACCGGGGAGCCGGTGGCGGTGCTGCACGTCAAGGGCAGCGGCTCCGACCTGGCGACGATGGACTCGTCCGGGTTCACCGCGCTGCGGCTGGAGCGGCTGCGGGCGCTGCTGCGGCTGGAGCGCCTCGGCGACAGCGACATGATGAACGAGTTGCGCTGTGCCCGGCTCGACGCGCGGGCGCCGGACCCGAGCGTGGAGACGCTGCTGCACGCGCTGCTGCCGCACCCGGTCGTGCTGCACAGCCACGCCGACGCGCTGCTCGCCCTCACCAACCAGCCGGACGGCGCGCGGCTGGTCGAGGAACTCTACGGCGACAGCGTCGTCGTGGTGCCGTACGTGATGCCGGGGTTCGACCTGGCCCGGCGCTGCGCGGACCTCTACCCGGCCCACGCGCACGCCGGGACGGTCGGCATGGTGCTGCTGCACCACGGGCTCTTCACCTTCGGCGCGGACGCCGAGGAGGCGTACCGCCGGCACATCGACCTGATCAGCCGGGCGGAGGAGCGGGTCGGTCTGCCCCGACCCCCGGTCACGCCGGTCCCGCCCCGGCCGGTGGACCGGGTCCGGCTGGCCCGGCTGCGCCGGGACGTCTCCACCACGGCCGACGCCCCGATGCTGCTCAGCCGCCACGAGGACCCGGCCGTGCGGGCCTTCCTGGACCGGCCCGACCTGGCGTCGGTCGCCACCCGGGGCCCGGTCACCCCGGACCACGTGCTGCGCACCAAGCGGATCCCGCTGGTCGGCACCGACCCGGCCGGCTACGCCGACGCCTACCGCCGGTACGTCGAGCAGCACCGCTCCCGGGCCCGCACCACGCTGACCATGCTCGACCCGGCGCCACGGGTGATCCTCGACCCGGAGCTGGGGATGCTCACCACCGGCCGGTCGGCGGCCGAGACGCTGATGGCCCGGGACATCTACCGGCACACGGTCGACGTGATCGAGGCCGCCGAGGCGGTCAGCGGCTACCGGGCGCTGCCGGCGGAGGACATCTTCGACGTGGAGTACTGGGAGCTGGAGCAGGCGAAGCTGCGGCGGGGCGGACCGACGCCGGAGTTCGCCGGCGAGGTGGCGGTGGTGACCGGGGCGGCCTCCGGCATCGGCCGGGCCTGCGCCGAGGCGCTGCTGGCGCGCGGAGCCTGCGTGGTGGCCCTGGACCGGGACCCGTCGGTCGGCGCGTCCGACGGGCCGGCCCGCCTCGGCCTGACCGTCGACGTCACCGACGCCGCGGCCGTGGACGCCGCCCTGGACGCCGCCGTCGACCGCTTCGGCGGGGTGGACATCGTCGTCGCGGCGGCCGGGATCTTCCCGCCGAGCCGGGCGATCGCCGACCTGGACCCGGCCGGGTGGCAGCGCACCATGGCGGTCAACGCGGAGTCCGTGGCCCACCTGTTCGGCCGGGCCCACCCGCTGCTCGCGCTCGCGCCCCGCGGCGGCCGGGTGGTGGTGATCGCCTCCCGCAACGCCCTCGCCCCCGGCCCCGGCGCGGTCGCCTACTCCGCCTCGAAGGCGGCGGTGACACAGGTGGCGCGGGTGGCGGCGCTGGAATGGGCGGGCGACGGCATCCGGGTGAACGTGTTGCACCCCGACGCGGTCTTCGACACCGGGCTGTGGAGCCCGGAGGTGCTCGACGCCCGGGCCCGGCACTACGGGCTGACCGTGGCGGAGTACAAGCGACGGAACCTGCTCGGCGCCGAGATCACCAGCGCCCGGGTGGGGGAGCTGGCCGCCACCCTCTGCGGGGAGACGTTCGCGGCCACCACCGGGGCGCAGATCAGCGTGGACGGCGGGAACGAGCGGGTGATCTGACGGACCGACCGTCAGTCGGCCGTCTGCCGAGGGACGGTGTGCCGGGAGGTCAGGCGCGTCGGCCGTCGACCGGTGGCGCCTCCGCGGGGCCCGGCGCGCCCAGCCCGTGGTCACGGGCCAGGGCGATGGCTTCGGCCCGGCTGCCCAGGTGCAGCTTGACCAGGATCGCCGAGACGTTGTTCCGCACGGTCTTGGCGCTCAGCCCGAGCCGGTGCGCGATCATCGGGTTCGCCAGGCCCCGGGCGAGCAGCACCAGGATCTCGCGTTCCCGGTCGGTGAGCTGCGGGAACGGGGCGTCGGCACGGGCGCCGAGCAGCGCGCCCGCCCGGTCGGCGAGCGGCGCGCCGAGGATCAGGTCGCCGCCCGCCACGCCCCGGATGCCGCGCTCCACGTCGGCGGCCGACGCGCCCTTCAGCACGTAGCCGCGCGCTCCGGCGCGCAGCGCGGCGACCAGTGAGGCGTCGTCGTTGAGCATGCTCACCACCAGGACCCGGACCGCCGGGTGGTCACGGCGCAGCAGGCGGGTCGCCTCGATCCCGGAGCCCTGGCCGAGGTGCAGGTCCATCAGCACCACGTCGGGGCGTACCCGGGCGACGAGGGTGCGAGCGTCGGCGGCGTCGGCGGCCTCCCCGACGCACTCGATGCCGACCAGAGTGTCGAGCAACGCGCTCATGCCGAGTCGGAAGACCGGGTGGTCGTCCACCACGACGACGCGGATCGGGTTGTCGCTCACGGCCGCTCCAGGGGGATCGTCAGGCAGACGGTGGTGCCGCGGGCCCCGGCCGGTCCCACGGTCAGGGTCGCACCCACCGCCTGTGCCCGCTCCCGCATGGCATGCAGGCCGACCCCGTGGTTGGTGGGCCCGGCCGGCACGCCCCGACCGTCGTCGGTGACGGTGACGCGTAACAGGTCGGGCAGCCGGTCCAGCGAGACGGTGCACCGGTCCACGCCGGCGTGCCGCTGTACGTTACGGATCGCTTCGGCGGTGACGCCGTAGGCGGCGGTGGCGATCAGCTCCGGCAGCGGGTCCAGGGCGGCCGGTCCGTGCACCACGACGTGGAGACCGGCCCGCGCGTACTGGTCGCGGAGCAGGTCCAGGGCGGGGCCCAGGCCGCCGTCGGCGAGCACCGGGGGCAGCAGACCGTGGGCCAGTTCCCGGACCTCCGCCGCGCGTGCGGTCAGCTCGTCGGTCAACCGGTCCAGCAGGTCCTCCGCCCGGTCCGGGTCGCGGCGCAGCAGGTTGCGGGTGGCGGCCAGCCCCAACCCGATGCCGCTCAGCGCCGGGCCGAGGCCGTCGTGCAGGTCCCGGCGCAGGGACCGGCGTTCCTCGTCGCGTACCTCCGCCAGCCGTTGCCGCGACCGGGCCAGGTCCCGGTTGGTGCCGGCGAGGTCCACCACGGCGGCGACCACCGGCGCGAGAACGGCGAGCGACTCACGGGTCCGGCCGTCGAGCAGCTCCCCGGGCCTCGGCCAGGCGTGCAGGTGGCCGACCAGTCGGTCGCCGCTGGTCAGCGGCACGGCGACCGGGGGGCCGTGGTCGTGGGGTGGGGGTGGTGGGCCGTGCTCGGTGATGCGTACCTCGGCCAGCCGCAGCGCGGCGGCGATGGTCGCGCCGATGTCGGTGGTGGTGCCGACGCTGTGCACCACCCGGTGCAGCAGCGGTTCGGGTGCCTCGCCGTGCACGAGCCGGTCCACGCGTCGCTGCACCGCTTGGCGGATCGGCTGGAAGGCCGCCGCGAGCGCGGCGGTCACGACGAGCTGTGGCAGCGGCAGGGCACGCGGCAGCAACCGGTCGAGCAGGGCCACCGCGGCACAGTAGCCGGCGATCACCACGGCGGTCATCAGATACCAGACCAGGGTGCGGCGCACGGCCACCCGCAGCCCCCACAACTGCTGGCGTAGCACCACCACCGCCACCGCGGCCGGGAAGAACGCCTGCGAGGCGAGCATCAGCAGCGCGGGCACGGTCGACGGGACAATCGGTGGCAGGAGGGAGGCGGAGAAGCTGAGGGTGAGCAGCGCGCTGCCGGCGGTCGCCCAGCCGAGGCCGTGGCGCTGCGGTGCCGGACCGCGTCGCCACCGCCATGCCAACCCGGCGCAGGCCAGCAGGCCGAGACCGACAAGCGCCCACGGCAGGACCGGCGCCAGCGGGCGCAGCAGCGCGGCCCGAACCGCGCGCAGCTCGGGCGGTAGCGGGAGCGCCCCCAGCGGCGGTGGCGCGGTGGCGAGCACGGCCGTCGTCAACGCCACGTAGCCGAGACCGGTGGCGGCGGCGAGTCGGTCGAGACGGCCGAGTGGCCGGTCAGGCAGCAACCAGGGCATGACCACGACGAGTGCGTAGAGGCCGGGCACCCAGGCCACGTGGTGCAGGACGGCCAGCAGCGGTGGTCCGCCGACGGCGAGCTGCCACTGGGCGACGCACGCGGACAGCGCGCTGCCCAGCGCCGCCGCGCAGGCGATCACGCCGGGCAGCCGGCTGCCGGTGCGTTGCCGGCTGAGGATCAACCAGGCCACCGCCCCGTAGACGAGGCCGTCGAGCAGGTCGACGAGGGAGTAGAGCCCGGTGGCGGTGAACGGGGGAGTCGCCACGGACCAGGCGGCGACCGCGCCGAGGCTGAGCAGGGCGGTGAGGGCGAGGACGGTCCACGCGGCCCACCGCCGCGTCCCGGGTGCGTTCGACATGTCGGGTCCACTGTGTCAGTCCGGTGCCGTCGGCGGGACCACCGAAACGGCGTGAGCCGGACGACGGGCCGGTCGTGGCGACCGGCCCGTCGTCCGGGGATTCAGCTCTGCGCGACGGCCTTGCCGCTGACCTTCAGCTGGTCGACCACGGTGGCGACGTCGGGCAACCGCTCCCGGTAGACGTTCGCGGCGAGACGCTGCGAGTACGTCTCGTAGACCGCCGCCAGCTCACCCGCCCGTTCGATGGCGACCGCGTGGATGCAGTTGCCCAGGTATTCGTTGGGCGAGTTCGGGCTGTCCGCGCCCGAGCACGCCGTGTTGAAGATGGGCGCCTGCCCGACCCGGGGGTCGATCTCGGAGATCGACTCCGGGCACGGGTCCCCCGGCGTCGTCTGGGTGCAGGGCGCGTAGTCGGCCTCGGCGACCTCGTACGCCCGACCGATGTGCGTGTCCGGCAGCTCCCGCCCGACCGGCGCGCCCGGGTGGCGGTAGTCGCTCGGCAGCAGGTTCCCGCCGAGCAGATAACCGCTGAGCGAGGCGTCGGAGTCTAACGCCACCGGGAAGCCGAGCTTGGTGTACGCCTGAAGCAGCCGGAACGCCTCGGTGACCTTGTTGCCGGCCTTGCGGAGCTCCGAGGTCGGGTCGCCGAACCTCTGGTTGACCAACTGGTAGTAGCGCTTCTGCTTGCCCCACAACATCCGGTTGCCCAGCGTACGGGCGATGGTCAGCCGCTCCGGGTTGTCGGCCGAGCGCGCACCCGTCTCGAAGGCCGGCAGGTGCACCGATTCGTCGTTGTAGGTCATGTAGTAGACCTCGTCGTAGCAGTAGCCGGTGGGCGGGTTGTCCCGGGTGCTCCACGAGCAGACGATGCCGGCGCTCTTGGTGTTACGCCAGGTCCGCACGTCCATCCAGAAGCCGCCCTGGTTGACGCTCATCTGCGCGTGCACGGTCAACTGGAGGTCGGCCTTGGTGATCTCGGCGCGCGGCCCGGTGGTGGTCGTGTGGTTGACGAGCTCCGCGTCGTAACAGATCTGGAAGTGCGGCTCGAACTGCCTGTTCGTGCCGTGGCTGAGCAGCTGGAACGCGTTCGGCAGGTCGCCGAGGTTCACGTTGGCCGGGATGCGTACCCGAGGCAGCTGATGCGCCGGGTCGCAGCTCGACATCTTGGCGTCCGCGTTGTAGTTGTGCTCCTTGGCGGCGGTCCAGTACGAGCGGGTGTTGGTCAGCCGCGTCGGGGGCGCCTGGTCCGGGCCGTACCACGGGTTGTAGCCGCCGCCGGTGGCCTCGTCGCGCAGCTTGCGCAGCTCGGCGGACTGGGCGTTGACCGCGCCCTTGTAGTTCTCCACCAGGCCGGTGAACAACGCGTTGCGGTGCCCGTCCGCGCTGGGCCGGCTGAACCGGCTGCCGGCGTCCAGGATCTGCTGGCCGGAGCGGCCGATCCGGGCGGCGAAGGAGTCGTCGCCGATCATGTCGCCGGCCAGCGTCGGATTCTCCAACGCCAGCGCGGTGAACGGCCGGGTCGACATCGTCCAGACCCCGGCGTGCGGGGTCTTCACCGTGGCCGGATACCCCGGATCCCACTTCCGGGCCAGGTAGGACAGGTAGTCGATGGCGCCGTAGGGGGTCTTCTCGTCGAGCATCTTCACCGGCTCGATCGTGGACTGCGACCACTCGGCCGGCGTGAGGACGAAGGGCGCGCCCGCGGCCGTGGAGGTGGCGGCGGTGAACAGCCGGCCCTCCGTCTCGTCGTACTGGGCCACCGAGAGGGGACGCCCCGTGCGCGCCTTGTACCCGACGAAGGTGTTGATGACGTACTCGGCGTCGGCGAGCGCGCTCTTCTTCAGCGCCTCCTGCATCGAGAGGCTGAGCTGGTCGACCTTGGTCTCCAGGCCGTAGATCTGGTGCTTGATCGCCTCGATGTCGCGCATCACGACGTTGATGTCGTCGCGCATCTTCAGCAGGACCGACATGACGTCGTCGTAGATCGCCGAGAGCATCGCCTCCACCCGGTCGAACCGTTCGTGCATCTCGGTACGCAGCTCGCCGACCTGCTCGCGCAGCTTGCCGATCTCCTGCATCACCAGCTCGTGCTCGCTCGGGCCGGAACCCATGAAGAGCGGCAGAAGCGTCATCACCGCGCCCAGCACGTTGCCGGTGAGCACCACCGTGCTCAGCGACCCGATGGCGTCGCTGAGGCTGAGCCCGGCCACCGTCGGCAGGTACTTGTTGATCGCGGTGGCGATGCCGACCGCGGCCTTGCCGATCGCCAGCACGTCCTTGCCGGCCTTCGCGTCGGCGAACCCGGCGAGGGTGGCCAGGATCGTCACCGCGGAGTCGGCGGCGTCGATCGCCACCTGCCGGCTGGCGGCCTCGGCCAGCGCGGCCGTGTAGTCCTGCGGCGTCGGCTTCGGGCCGGGACCGACCGGATACTTCAGGTCCGCGGCGGCCAGCTTGTCGATGATCTGCGAGTTCTGCGCGGCGACCTGGTCCAGTGCCCCGCTCAGCTGCGCGCGCAGCGCCGCCAGGTAGGCCTGCTCGTTGCCCAGGTGCTCCAGGATCGCCTCGGTGTTGACGAAGGAGGCGAGCAGCGGGTCGGCGAGCAGTTGCTCGGTGGTCGCGGTGGCGCGCACGTTGAGCTGCGCGCCGATCTCCCCGTCCCAGGCCGCCGCGAGGTCCGCGTCCTGGGCCGCCGCCCGGGTGAGCTGGCCCCACGCGCGTTCCTGCTGCGCGTAGAGCGCGTCCATCCACCGGTAGTTCTGGTAGGCGCTGGTCACCGCGTCCTCGACCTCGGCCGAGGCGGTGATCGTGCCGCCGACGGTGGCGTCCAGCAGCCCCTTGACCATCGGCGCGCCGATGCTGACCCCGGGGATGCCGGACAGCGCGTCGATCACCTTGATCATGGTGGCGTACGTGGTACGGGCGGTGGTGTCGGAGATGCCCGCCGCGTTGACCGCCTGCCGCGTGGCGACCAGGTGCCGCACCACGTCGTCGCGGGACGCGCCGGGGTGGTGCCCCCGCCAGTCCAGCAGCTCGGCGGTGAGCACCAGGTTCTTCAGGCCCGCGACGCCACCGTTGTGCGCCCGCAGGTAGGCGGCGAACACGCCGTCGTGGAACTTCGCGGCCTGGAAGTCGACCGGGTCCTCCGCCGCCACGGCCGGCGTCGGCGACATCACCACCACCGCCGCCACGACCGCGGCCACCAGCGCCCGCCACCGCCGTCGGCGGCGGGGAGCCCATAGCATCACACCCACTGGGAATCCTCCGGATCACTGTGCGCCCGCCGGGTCGGCGGGACGCGCAGCGCAGCCTGCGTCCGGGGGTGTCCCGTCGGCCAGGTGTGGATGTCCCATCCGGACGGGACGCGGGACCTCCACCGTCCGGGCAGGTGTCGTCGTCCCGGGTCGGCCGGGACCGGCGTCCCTGGTGGCCGGGACAGCGCGGCGATTGACTACCCGGCATGACCGACACCACGCCGGACCACATCCCGGCCCACGTCAAGGGTTCCTACGTCAACTGCTCCGAGTACACCCGGGCGCCCCGGCTCACCCCGCCGCCGACCGTGGCCGGCGCGGACGAGACCGTACCGCCGGCGCCGGTGCGTCTGGCGGTCGTCAGGTGACCGTGGCCGCCGCGCCGGGCCTGCTTCCCGCCTGGCGGGAGTGGCTCGCCGAGAACCTGGCGATGGGGGTCGCCGCCGGGCAGGCCCGGGCGGCGGCCGTCGCCGCGGGCGCGGATCCGGACGCCGTCGACGCGGAACTGGCGGCCCTGGAGGCGCACCCGTACTTCGCCGTCTGCCGACGGCTCGCGCTGCGTTACGACTGGATGGAGTCGGTGCTCGACACCTACCGGGTGCTGCGCGACGACGACGGCGGTCGTGAGCTGGAACGGCGCAGCGACCTCACCGCGGCGGAGTTCTTCGGCCGCTACTACTACGCCAACCGTCCGGTCGTCCTCGACGGCCTGATGGCCGACTGGCCGGCGCGGAACTGGACGCTGGACGTGATGGCCCGCCGGTGCCCGGACGCCGTGGTCGAGGTGATGACCGGCCGGGAGGCCAACCCCGACCACGCCTGGCAGTACGACCGGCACCGCACCACCATGCCGTTCCGGGACTACCTGACGCTGCTGGGCTCCGGCACGCGCACCAACGACTACTACATGGTGCCCCGTAACGAGAACTGGACCGGCCCGCTGCGGGCGCTCGCCGAGGACGTGCGGCCACCGAGCCATCTCGTCGATCCCGCCGGCGGGGGACACCTGTTGCTCGGCCCCGCCGGCACGGTGACCCCGCTGCACGTCGACAACAGCACCGTGCTGCTCTGCCAGGTGCTCGGCCGCAAGCACGTCCGGCTGGTCCCGTCGTACCAGCGGCACCTGGTCCATCCGCGCGGCGGGACGTTCAGCGCGGTGGACGCGGCCCGGCCCGACCTGGACCGGCATCCCCGCTACGCCGAGGCCACCGTGCTGGAGACCATCCTCGAACCGGGCCAGATGCTGCTCATTCCCGTCGGCTGGTGGCACTGGGTGAACGCGCTCGACCTCAGCGCCACCGTCACGTTCCACCACTTCCGGGTTCCCGGCCAGAACCATCGGATGGCCACCCCGCCCGCGGCCCTCGGCGCCGGCCGCGCCGACCGGTGAGGCGGACGCGGGACCCGTCCGGCATTGACACGCCTCGCTCCACATTCCATGGTCGATGGAATCACCTCTCCGTCGAAGGGCGCGGCATGGTCAGCAGCGAACACCGGTACGTGATCGTCGGGGCGGGGCCGGCCGGCCTGCAACTGAGCTACTACCTCCAGCGGCAGGGCGCCGACTACCTGACGCTGGAGCGGGGCGACGCCCCCGGCGGGTTCTTCCGACGGTTCCCGCGGCACCGTCGGCTCATCTCCCTGAACAAGGTGCACACCGACAGCACCGACCCCGAGATCCGCCTGCGCTGGGACTGGAACTCACTGCTCAACGACGAGCCGGACCTGCTCTTCCCGCGGTTCAGCGAGGAGTACCTGCCGGCGGCCGACGACCTGGTGCGCTACCTCGCCGAGTTCCAGCGGGTGCACCAGCTCAACGTCCGCTACGGCACGACGGCCGAACGGATCACCCGGACCGACGACGGCTTCACCGTGCGCACCGACCGGGGCGACGTGCGCGCGGGCTGCCTGATCGTCGCGACCGGCTGGGGCCGGCCGTTCGTGCCGGCCATCAAGGGGATCGAACACGCCATCGGGTACGAGGACATGGTCGTCGATCCCACCGCGTACGACGGCCAACGCGTGCTGATCATCGGCAAGGGCAACTCCGCCTTCGAGACCGCGTCGGCGATCCTCGGCCGGGCCTCGATGGTGCACCTCGCCAGCCGGCAGCCGCTGCGACTGGCGTGGAACACCAAGCATCCGGGCGACGTCCGGGGCCAGTACGGCGCGATCCTGGACAGCTACCAGTTCAAGACGCTGCACTCGGTGCTGGACTGCACGATCGACGAGATCCGGCCCGTCGACGGGCGGTTCCGGGTGTCGATCACGTACACCCACGCCCAGGGGGAGACCGCCGAGCTGGACTACCACACCGTGCTCAGGTGCACCGGTTTCCGGATGGACACGTCGATGTTCGACGAGTCGTGTCGTCCCGAGATGGTGCGCGACGGTCGGATGCCCGGGTTGCGCCCGGACTGGCAGTCGCGCAACGTCGACGGCCTGTACTTCGCCGGCACCATCGGCCAGGACCGGGACGTCAAACACGCGTCCTCGCCGTTCATCGACGGATTCCGGTACAACCTCCGGACGTTCACCCGGATGCTGCGGGAGCGGTACGACGACGTGCCGCTGCCGTACGCGACGACGCCGGCGGACCCCGCGTCGCTGACCAAGCTGATGCTCGACCGGGTCAACTGGTCCTCGGCGCTGTGGACGCAGTTCGAGTACCTCTGCGACGTCTTCGTCCGCGACGACGTGACCGGCGACTTCCACCACTACGAGGACCTACCGGAGGACTACGCCGTCGAACGCTTCGGGACCGCCACGCACTGGTACACGCTGGCGCTGCGGTGGGGCCGCGACGACTACGGCGACGTCTTCGCCATCGACCGGCACCCGACGCCCGACCGGGCCCGGGAGAGCGCCTTCATCCACCCGGTGATCCGCCGCTACCGCGGCGCCGAACTGCTCGCCGAGCAGCATCTGCTGGAGGACCTGCTGGCCGAGTGGCGACGCCCGGACCGACACGTCGAGCCGCTTGTCGACTTCCTGACCGAGGACCTCACCGACAGATCATGACCTCGTCGAGCGGCTTGCGGGTCAGGTCGGGGACGCGGGCGTCCGGGGTGGGGTACCCGACGGGCATCACCACGTACGGACGCTCCTCCGGCGGACGCTCGCACACCTCGTTGAGGAACCGCATCGGGCTGGGCGTGTGGGTCAGGGTGGCCAGGCCGGCGTGGTGCAGCGCGGTGATCAGCACACCGACCGCCATGCCGACGGACTCCTTGACGTAGTACGGCTTCGGGCTGTTCGGTCCCTGATGGACCTCGAACACGACGATGACGACCGGTGCGGTCTCCAGGAACGGCTTGCGCCAGTCGGTGCCGATCCCGGCGATCGCCGCCAGCCACTCCGGCGAGGCGCGGCGGTCGTAGAACGCCCGCTCCTCGGCCTCGGCGGCCTCGCGCAGCCGGCGCTTGCGGACCGGATCCGTCAGGACGACGAAGCGCCACGGCTGGACGTTGGCGCCACTGGGCGCGGGGGGGGGGGGGGCGCCCCCCCCCCCCCCCCCCCCCCCCCCCCCCCCCCCGCCCCCCCCCCCCCCCCCCCCCCCCCCCCCCCCCCCCCCCCCCCCCCCCCCCCCCCCCCCCCCCCCCCCCCCCCCCCCGC
>NZ_JBNCLA010000014.1:75443-111255 GCF_049841835.1 Micromonospora sp. DT227
CACCCCCCCCCCCCCCCCCCCCCCCCCCCCCCCCCCCCCCCCCCCCCCCCCCCCCCCCCCCCCCCCCCCCCCCCCCCCCCACTCCAGGTGGTGGTCGTGCCGACCTGGATCGGCGTGGTCTGGAAGTTGCCGCTCACGCCCAGCTGCCCGTACCCGTTCTCCCCCCAGCACCACAACGTGCCGGACCGGACGCCGCAGGTGTGCGCGTAGCCGGCCGTGACGCCCGTCCAGGTGGTGGCGGTGCCGACCTGCGCCGGCGTGGTCTGGGAGCCGAGCGTGCCGAGACCGAGCTGCCCGTCCGAGCTGTAGCCCCAGCACCAGAGCGTGCCGTCGGTCCGGACGCCGCAGGTGTGCGCGAAGCCGGTCGAGACGCTCGCCCAGTTGGTCGCGGTGCCGACCTGGAGCGGGGTGGTCGCGGTGTAGGGCGAGCTGCCGACACCCAACTGCGAGGTGCGGTTGAAGCCCCAGCACCACAGCGTGCCGTCGGTCCGGACGCCGCAGGTGTGTGCCGGGCCGGCGTCGACCCGGGCCCAGGTGGTGGCGGTCCCGACCTGCACCGGCGCGCTGCGGCTGGTGGTCGTGCCGTCGCCGAGCTGGCCCCGGAAGTTCGAGCCCCAGCACCACAGCGTGCCGTCCGTCCGGACCGCGCAGGTGTGTCCGGAGCCGGCGTCGACGCCGGTCCAGGTGGCGGTGCCGACCCGCGCCGGAGTGTTCCGGTTCGTGGTGGTCCCGTCACCGAGCTGGCCGCTGTAGTTGGAGCCCCAGCACCACAGCCCCCCGTCGGCGCTGATCGCGCACGTGTGCGCGCCGCCCGCGGTGACGCTGGTGACCGCCGGGGCGGCCAGCGCGACGCGTTCGGCCGGGCCCGCGGTCGCCGGGCCCCCGGTCAGCGCGGCGGTGAGCACGAGGCTTCCGGTGCACATCGCCGCCGCGGCGGCGAGGAGCCTCGTCGCACGGCGCCACCGGGTCCGCAGCCGGCCGTCCTGATATCCGTTCATGAAATGCTTTCTCCCAACGATGTCGGTGCGTGAACGGCGGAGGCGAAGCTGCCCTGCGGGTCGCCCGGAGACCCACCGCTTCGTGACACCAAGCCTATGCATCGAGTCGATTCGATGCACTAGGAGTGAGCGGGATTGACCGGCTTGATGTGATCTTTCCTGTTCAGCGGACCAGGATGTGGACTGCCCGGGCGGCGGAGACGGCCGCGACCAGGACGGCGCGCCGAGGCTCGGGCACATCCAGGAGGCGCTCGGCGCGCAGCGCCGCGAGCGGGGCCAGCCGCCGGTCGGCCAGCACCGTGTCCACCGCGCGCCGGTCACCGCCGCAGACCACCGCCGTGAGCGTGCCGGCGGCCGGCAACAGCAGGCGTACGGCGAGATCGGCGGCGTCGCCCAGCGCCGCCTTCGCCTGGTTGTCGCGCCGCCTGGCGAACCGCTGCTGGGACCAGCCCCCCGCGGCGGTGCGGCCCTGCACGTACCGGGTGTCGACCTTGGAGGTCACCAGCTCGGTCCCGTCGGCCACCCCGACCGCCACCGCGCCCTTGCGAGCCAGCAGCAGGCCGATCCGGCGGGGCGCGGCGGCGACACCGGCGAACGCGGTCAGGTCCGGTGTGGAACGCGCGCCGGGCGGGGTGTGCAGCTCGGCGGTGGCGCCGTCCGGGGCGATGAGCAGCAGCCCGAAGCCCCGGGCGGTGGTGACGGGTGGGCCGTGCCGGTCGGCGAAGCCCTCGACCCAGCGGAGGACGCGGCCCGGATCGACCTCCACCCACCGGCCACCCCCGGCTGCGGGTCGGCTGCTCATGCCACGACGGTACGCGGTTCAGCCGGACAGCAGGGTGGCCGCCGCCAGGGCGGCGATCAGCGCGCTGGAAACCAGCCCGGTGACCAGCCGACCGCGCGGTCCGGCCAGCACGCGCCCGACCATCGACCCGCCACCGGCCACCAGCAGTTGCCAGCTCGCCGACGCCAGGAACGCGCCGGTCACGAACGACGCGGCGGCGCTCGGGTCCGGGTCGGCGGCGTCCCGGCGGCCGAGCACCAGCGCGGCGAAGTAGAGCACCGTCGCCGGGTTGAGCAGCGTCAACCCGAGCAGCGCCGCGTACGCCCGGGCCGGGGTGTGCAGGCCGCGACCGGACGGCGCCTCGGTGACCTCCCCGGCCCGCCGGCCGGACCAGGCCCGCCACAGGCCGTGGGCGGCGATGCCGAGCAGCACCAGCGCGGCGACCACCCGCAGCGGCCCGGCCACCGGGGCCAACACGCGGGCCAGCCCGGCGCCGCCCAGCGTGGCCAGCGCGGCGTAGAGCCCGTCCGCGGTGGCCACCGCGAGCGCCGCGGCCACGCCGACCCGGAACCCGTGGCGGGCGCTCAGCCCGAGAATGAGGATCGCGATCGCGCCGACCGGCACGGCGACGCCGTAGCCGGCCAGCAGACCGGCGAGGAACGCCCCGGTCACGACGTCGGACGGGGAGGCGAGCCGACCCGCAGCGCGGCGCGCTGTCGACGCGCGGTGGTGGCCGCACGGACAGGAGCCTGCTTCGGGTACGCCTCGATCACCCGCTCATCCTTCCCCCCACCCCACCACCCCCACCACCCATTTCCCCCCACCCCCACCCCACCCGGCCCCCGCGCAGATTCACGGAAAGAGGGCTTATCAGCGGCGGGAAGGGGCCTCTTTCCGTGAATCTGCGGGCCGGAGAGAGAGGAGGGGTGGGGCGGGGTGGGGTGGAAAGGCGAGGGCGCGGCGCCCCGGAAGGGGTGCCGCGCCCTCGCCTGGTGACCCGGGGAACGGGTCAGACGTTGAAGCCGAGTGACCGGAGCTGGTCCCGTCCCTCGTCGGTGATCTTGTCGGGGCCCCACGGCGGCAGCCAGACCCAGTTGATCCGGATGTCGTTCACCAGGCCGCCACCGGGGCCGGTGGTCAACGCCTGCCGGGTCTGGTCCTCGATCACGTCGGTCAGCGGGCACGCCGCCGAGGTCAGCGTCATGTCCAGCGTGGCGACGTTCTCGTCGTCCACGTGCACGCCGTACACCAGGCCCAGGTCGACCACGTTGATGCCCAGCTCGGGGTCGACGACGTCCTTCATCGCCTCCTCGATGTCGCCGACGGCGGCCTTGCCACCGGCCGGCGTCGCCGGGCTGTCGGTCGCCACCGCGCCGGCCTCCGGCGTCGTGGTGCTCTCGTCCTCGCTCATGCCGCCCCCTCGCTCCGCCCGGCACCGGCCTGGGACGCCGCCGCGCTGTATTGATGATTCGCCTTCACCTCGGGGCCCACGCCCACCCCGGCGCGTGCCGCGGCGTCCTTGAACGCCATCCACGACAGCAGCGCGCACTTGACCCGGGCCGGGTAGCGCGCGACACCCGCGAACGCCACCCCGTCCCCGAGCACGTCCTCGTCCGGCGTGACCTGGCCCCGTCCGGACATCAACTCGACGAACGCCTCGTGCACCACCGCGGCGTCGGCCGCGGCCCGGCCACGCAGCAGTTCGTGCAGGATGCTCGCCGACGCCTGGCTGATCGAGCAGCCCATCCCGTCGTAGGAGATGTCGGTGAACACCGTGCCGTCGGTCGCCACCCGTACGGTGATCTCGTCACCGCAGGTCGGGTTCACGTGGTGCGCCTCGCCGACCCGGGCCGCCGGGTCCGCCGCGTCCCGCAGCCCACGGCCGTGCGGGTGCTTGTAATGGTCCAGGATGATCTCCTGGTAGAGCGAATCGAGCTGCATCACGCGAACACCTTCCGCACCTGCTCCAGACCCGCCACCAGGGCGTCGATCTCCGCCGTGGTGGTGTAGAGGTAGAACGACGCCCGCGTCATGGCCGGCACCCCGAAGCGGGTGCACACCGGCTTGGCGCAGTGGTGGCCCACCCGCACCTGTACGCCGAGCGAGTCGAGCACCTGCCCGACGTCGTGCGGGTGCACGTCACCGAGCGCGAACGAGATCGTCCCGCCCCGGCCGACCGGCACCGACGGGCCGAAGATCCGCAGCCCGGGCACGGTGGCGAGGGCGTCCAGCGCGTACGCCGTCAGCTCCTTCTCGTGCCACTGGATCGCCCGCATCCCGACACCGGTGAGGTAGTCCACCGCCGCGCCGAGCGCGACCGCCTCGGCGATCGGCGGCGTGCCCGCCTCGAACCGGGCCGGCGGCGCGGCGAACGTCGACCGCGCCATCGTCACCGTCTCGATCATCGAGCCGCCGCCCAGCACCGGGGGCATCGCGGCGAGCAGCTCGCCCCGGCCCCAGAGCACACCGATGCCGGTCGGGCCGCACATCTTGTGGCCGGTGAAGACGATGAAGTCCGCGTCCAGGTCGACCACGTCGATCGGCTGGTGCGGCACCGACTGGGAGCAGTCGAGCAGCAGCAACGCGCCGACCTGGCGGACCCGCTCGGTGATCCGAGCGGTGGCGTTGACGGTGCCCAGGATGTTCGACGTGTGCACCAGCGAGACGATCTTCGTGCGCTCGGTGACCAGGTCGTCCAGGCCCGACTCGTCCAGCCGGCCGCCGTCGGTCACCGGGCACCAGCGCAGCGTCGCGCCGGTGCGCTCGGCGAGGAGCTGCCACGGCACGATGTTCGAGTGGTGCTCCATCTCGGAGATCACGATCTCGTCGCCGGGGCCGAGCCGGAACCGGGGGTCGGCGTCCGCGCGCAGCGACGCGTTGGAGAACGCGTACGCCACGATGTTGATCGCCTCGGTGGAGTTCTTGGTGAACACCACCTCGTCCACGCCGGGCGCGTGGACGAACGCGGCGACCTTCGCCCGCGCGCCCTCGTACGCCTCGGTCGCCTCGGTGCCCAACGTGTGCACCGAGCGCGACACGTTGGCGTTGTGCCTCGCGTAGTGCTCGGTGAGCACGTCGAGCACCTGACGCGGCTTGTGCGAGGTGTTGGCGCTGTCCAGGTAGACCAGCGGGTGGCCGTTGACCTCCCGGTCCAGGATCGGGAAGTCGGCCCGCACCGCCGCCACGTCGAAGCGCGGCACGTCGTCGTACTGCGGCATGCCCGCCGGGATCGCGATCGAGGAGGTCATGTCGAGACTCAGGCCCGCGCCGCGCCGGCTCCGGCGACGTACCGCTCGTAGCCCTCTTCCTCGAGCTTGTCGGCCAGCTCGCGGCCGCCCTGCTCGACGATCCGGCCGGCGACGAAGACGTGCACGAAGTCCGGCTTGATGTAGCGCAGGATCCGGGTGTAGTGGGTGATCAGCAGCATCCCGGTGTCGCCGGTGTCGCGGACCCGGTTGACGCCCTCGCTGACCACGCGCAGCGCGTCCACGTCGAGGCCGGAGTCGGTCTCGTCGAGGATGGCGATCTTCGGCTTGAGGAGTTCGAGCTGCACGATCTCGTGCCGCTTCTTCTCCCCGCCGGAGAAGCCCTCGTTGACGTTGCGCTGGGCGAACGCCGGGTCCATCTGGAGCTTCTCCATGGCCCCGCGCAGCTCGCCGGCCCAGGTGCGCAGCTTCGGCGCCTCGCCGTCGATGGCGGTCTTGGCGGTACGCAGGAAGTTGGCCACCGACACGCCGGGGACCTCGACCGGGTACTGCATGGCCAGGAAGAGGCCGGCGCGGGCCCGCTCGTCGACGGTCATGGCGAGCACGTCCTCGCCGTCGAGCGTCACCTCGCCGCTGGTGATCTCGTACTTCGGGTGGCCGGCGATCGAGTACGCCAGCGTCGACTTGCCGGAGCCGTTCGGGCCCATGATCGCGTGCGTCTCACCGGAGCGCACGGTCAGGTCGACCCCGTGCAGGATCGGCTTGAGCTCACCCTCGGGCAGCTTGACCGACACCTTCAGGTCGCGGATCTCCAGGGTGCTCATTATCGCGTCACTCCATTGCTCGGCGTCATGCTGACGTAGATCTCGCCGTCGCGGACCTCGACGGGGTAGACGGGTACGGGTTCGGTCGCGGGCAGCCCGGTGGGCTCACCGGTACGCAGGTCGAAACGGGATCCGTGCAGCCAGCATTCCAGCGTGCAACCGGACACCTCGCCCTCGGAGAGCGCCACGGCGGCGTGCGAGCACTCGTCGCGTACGGCGTAGAACGCGTCGTCCTCGCCGTGCACGACCGCGATCTGCACACCGTCCACGTCGGCGCTGATCACCGCGCCCTTCGACACGTCCTCGGTCGAACAGATCCTGATCATCAGGAGCCGGCCTTCGTGAGGCGGGCCTCGATCGCGTCACCGAGCCGCTCGCGCAGGTCCTCGACCGGGATCTTGTTGATCAGCTCGGCGAAGAAGCCCCGCACCACCAGGCGCCGCGCCTCGGACTCCGGGATGCCGCGGGCCATCAGGTAGAACAGCTGCTCGTCGTCGAACCGGCCGGTCGCGCTGGCGTGCCCGGCGCCGGCGATCTCGCCGGTCTCGATCTCCAGGTTCGGCACCGAGTCGGCCCGGGCGCCGTCGCTGAGCAGCAGGTTCCGGTTGATCTCGTACGTGTCGGTGCCGGTCGCCTCGGCCCGGATCAGCACGTCGCCGACCCAGACGGTGTGCGCGTCGTCGCCCTGGAGCGCGCCCCGGTAGCCGACGTTGCTGCGGCAGTCCGGCACGGTGTGGTCGACGAGCTGCCGGTGCTCCAGGTGCTGGCCGGAGTCGGCGAAGTAGAGGCCGTACAGCTCGGCCTCGCCGCCGCGCTGGGTGTACTCCACGGTGGTGTGCTGGCGGACCAGGTCACCGCCGAGGCTCACCTGCACGTGCACGACCCGCGCGTCCCGGCCCAGCCGGACCTTCAGGTGCTGCGCCTGGACCGCGTCGTCGGCCCACTCGGCGAGCGTGACGAGCGTCAGCTTCGCCCCGTCCGCCACCGTCACCTCGACGTTGTCGGCGAGCGTGGCGGAGCCGACGTGCTCCAGCACCACCGTCACCTCGGCGAAGCGGCCCACCTCGACGAACGTGTGCCCGAACGCGAGCGCCCCGGCGTCCTCGCCGACCACCCGCAGGCGCACCGGCGCGTCCACCACGGCGTCCCGGGCGACGGCCACCAGCAGGGCGTCCTCGGCCGCGCCGTAGGCCAGCGCGCTGACCCGGTCGAACGGCGTGAGCACGCTGCCCACCCGCGGGTCGTCCCGGCCGATCCGGTCGACGGTGACGCCCTCGGGCAGGTCGCCGTGCTCGTGCCGGACCGTGCCGCGCGTCACCCCGGAGCCGTCACCCGCCAGGCCGCGGAGGCGCTTGAGCGGGGTGAAGCGCCACTCCTCCTCCAGGCCGGTCAGGGCCGGGAAGTCGGCGACGTCGTACGAGCGGAGCGCCTGCGACTTGGTCGTGGGCGGCGCGGAAGCCTGGGTAGTCATCTCTTCCTTGGTCTGTTCAGCGACGGCGGTGTCAGTGGAACCGGAGACGGGCCGGGCACGAGGCCCGGCCCGACGCGGTCGGCGTCAGCCGACCGCGCCCTCCATCTGCAGCTCGATCAGGCGGTTCAGCTCCAGCGCGTACTCCATCGGAAGCTCCTTGGCGATCGGCTCGATGAAACCGCGCACGATCATCGCCATCGCCTCGTCCTCGCTCAGACCGCGGCTCATCAGGTAGAAGAGCTGGTCGTCGCTGACCTTGGAGACGGTCGCCTCGTGCCCCATCGACACGTCGTCCTCGCGGATGTCGACGTACGGGTAGGTGTCGGAGCGGGAGATGGTGTCGACGAGCAACGCGTCGCACTTGACCGTGCTACGGCTGCTGTGCGAGCCCTCCAGCACCTGCACCAGGCCGCGGTAGGAGGTGCGGCCACCACCCCGGGCGATCGACTTCGACACGATGGTCGAGGAGGTGTGCGGCGCGGCGTGCACCATCTTGGCGCCGGCGTCCTGGTGCTGGCCCTCACCGGCCATGGCCACCGAGAGCACCTCGCCCTTGGCGTGCTCGCCGGTCATGTAGACCGCCGGGTACTTCATGGTGACCTTGGAGCCGATGTTGCCGTCGACCCACTCCATGGTCGCGCCCTCGTGGCACACCGCGCGCTTGGTGACCAGGTTGTAGACGTTGTTCGACCAGTTCTGGATGGTGGTGTAGCGGCACCGCGCGTTCTTCTTGACCACGATCTCCACGACCGCGCTGTGCAGCGAGTCGGAGGAGTAGAGCGGCGCGGTGCAGCCCTCGACGTAGTGCACGTACGCGCCCTCGTCGACGATGATCAGCGTCCGCTCGAACTGGCCCATGTTCTCCGTGTTGATCCGGAAGTAGGCCTGCAACGGGATCTCCACGTGCACGCCCTTCGGCACGTAGATGAACGAGCCACCGGACCAGACGGAGGTGTTCAGCGCGGCGAACTTGTTGTCGCCGACCGGGATCACCGTGCCGAAGTACTCCTTGAAGACGTCCTCGTGCTCGCGCAGCGCGGTGTCGGTGTCGAGGAAGACGACGCCCTGCTCCTCAAGGTCCTCACGGATCTTGTGGTAGACGACCTCGGACTCGTACTGCGCCGCGACGCCGGCGACCAGCCGCTGCTTCTCCGCCTCCGGGATGCCCAGCCGGTCGTAGGTGTTCTTGATGTCCTCCGGCAGGTCCTCCCAGCTGGTGGCCTGCTTCTCGGTGGACCGGACGAAGTACTTGATGTTGTCGAAGTCGATCCCGGTGAGGTCCGCGCCCCAGGCCGGCATCGGCTTGCGGCCGAACAGCCGCAGGCCCTTCAGCCGCAGGTCGAGCATCCAGGCCGGCTCGTTCTTCTTGGCCGAGATGTCCCGCACCACCGCCTCGTTCAGACCACGCTGGGCGGCGGCCCCGGCGACGTCCGGGTCGGCCCACCCGTACTCGTAACGACCGAGGGCGGCGAGCTGCTCCTCCTGGGTCAGGGGCTGGACGATCTGCTCGGTCATCTATCTGTCCTCACAGTGGAGACGGTGGAACCGGACTGGGCGGGAATGTGCGTGGTGCACACGCCGTCGCCGTGCGCGATGGTGGCCAGGCGCTGCACGTGGGTGCCGACCAGGCGGGAGATCACCGCGGTCTCGGCCTCGCACAGCTGGGGGAACTCGGCGGCCACGTGCGCCACCGGGCAGTGGTGCTGGCAGAGCTGCCCGCCGGAGGCGATCGTGGACGCGTTGGCAGCGTAACCCTCGGCGGTCAGCGCCCCGGCGAGCGCCTCGGCCCGCGCGATCGGGGCGTCACCGGCGTCCTCCATGGCGGCCCGGCAGCGGTTCTCCAGCGCGGCGACCTGGTCGGCCGCGAACTTCGCGACCGCCTCGGCGCCACCGGTGCGGGCGATCCACCGCAGCGCGGCGGTGGCCATGTTGTCGTAGTGGTGGGTGCCGCACCGCACCCGGGCCGCCTCGGTCAGCGCGAAGACCTTGGCCGGCCGGCCCCGCCCCCGGCTGCCGCGCACGGCCTGCTCCCGGGCGACCACGTCCCCGTCGGCGAGCATCGCGTCGAGGTGGCGGCGGATCGCGGCCGGGCTGAGGCCGAGCGCCGAACCGAGCTGCGCGGCGGTGGTCGCGCCCCGCTCCAGCAGGAGCTGGGTGACCCGGTCCCGGGTCGACAGGTCGGCAGCGGCCGGCGCGCCGACGACCGTACCGGTCACCGACCCCTCGGACAGCGCTGCCGCGTTTTTCACAACAGCAACGTTACGTAATTCGGCCGGGGCCCGCAAACCCGGGGTCCGGTGATCCCGAACACCGCACTGGCGGAGTCGCCCGATCGTGGTCCACTACGGTGCGTAGGATTCGCCGGGTGAAGCGTTCCGTCCGGTTCCCGGTCTCCCCCACGCTGCTGCGTCGGCTCGCGTACACCTCGATCATCGCGAACGTGGCGATCGTGGTCACCGGCGGGGCGGTCCGGCTCACCGCGTCCGGCCTCGGCTGCCCCACCTGGCCCCGGTGCACCGACGAGTCCTACACCACCACGTCCGAGATGGGCGTGCACGGGGTGATCGAGTTCGGCAACCGGCTGTTGACGTTCGCGGTGGGGATCATCGCGCTCGCCGTGGTGCTGGCCGTGCTGGCCCAGCGCCCGCGCCGCCGAGGGCTGCTGCCGCTGGCCGTGGGCGTGCTGTTCGGCATCCCGGCCCAGGCGGTGCTCGGCGGGATCACCGTGCTCACCAACCTCAACCCGTGGGTGGTCGGGCTGCACTTCCTCGCCTCGATGGTGGTGATCGCCGCCGCGTACGCGCTCTGGCGGCGCACCGTGGAGCCGGACGGGCCGGTGACGCCGACCGTGCCGGCGCCGCTGCGTACCCTCGCCCGGATCACGGTCGTGGTCAGCGCGGCCGTGCTGGTGGTCGGCACCTGGGTGACCGGCAGCGGACCGCACGCCGGCGACCACGGCGCGGCCCGCAACGGGCTCGACCCGGAGGCGATCTCGCAGGTGCACGCGGACGGCGTCTTCCTGCTGATCGGCCTCTCGGTGGCGCTGCTGTTCGCGTTCCGGGCGGTGGGCGCGGCGCGGGCCGCGCGGGCCGCCGGGGTGTTGCTCGCGGTCGAGCTGGGCCAGGGCCTGATCGGCTTCGTCCAGTACTTCACCCACCTGCCGGCGGTGCTGGTCGCCGCGCACATGCTCGGCTCCTGCCTGGTGCTGCTGGCCACGCTGGGCGTGCTCCGGGCCACCCGGGAACGGCTCCCGGCCGCCCCGGAGGCACCGGCGACGCCCGCCGCCGAGCCGGTGGGCGCCACCGCCTGAGGCCGCACCGGGCGTTACCGCCCGGCGGGAGCGGGAATGCGGTCCGGACGACGGACCGTACGCCCGAGGGGAGCCGCCGGTGTCGCGCAAGGGCCTTGCCACCTCCACCCCGCAGCGGCTGACGCCGGTGGCCGGCGCGCCGCTGTGGTGCGACGCCCGCGAGCACGGCCTCACCGGGGACGGGGTCACCAACGACCAGCCGGCCCTGGCCGCGCTGGTGGACCGCCTCGGCGCCGGCTACGACGCCGACGGCCGGGCCCGGGTCATCCACTGCCCGCCCGGCCTCTACTCGATCCGCGACGCCGGCACGGTGTGGCGCAGCGGGGTGTCCCTGATCGGCGCCGGCCCGGCGGCGACCCGGTTCCTGCTCAGCAACGAGGGCAACCGCGCCGACCCGGTGCCGCTCGCCTACTGGACGACAGTGCAGCACGGCGCGGACCGGGACCGGCACATCGCCGACTGCACGTTCGCCGACTTCGAGATCGACGGCTCGGGCGTGGGCCTGGCCGAGTACGACTACCTGGCCAAGGGCCTGGGTCTGCAGTACGTGGTGCGGGGCGTGTTCCGCAACCTCTACATCCACCACACCGGCGCCACCGGTCTCGGCTGCGACTTCCTCCAGGACAGCCTGATCGACGGCGTGGTCGTGGTGGGCTGCGGCCGGCTGGACAACGGCCAGCAGATGGGCGGCGCGGGGATCGGGGTCGGCATCGGCGGCTGGGGCGCCGTGGAGCGCCTCACCATCGCCAACTGCACCACGGTCGGCAACGGCACCAACGGGATCTTCCTGGAACTCCAGAAGGACTACTGGGACCCGCCGCGCGGCATCCGCATCATCGGCTGCCACAGCCAGGCCAACCGGTTCGGCATCTCGGACTGGGGCGCGGACGGGCTGATCGTCTCCGGCTGCACCATGACCAACAACCTGGAGGCCGGCTTCGACGTCTCGGCGAACGGCACCGCCGGGGTCGCCGGGCGCGGCGGCCTGCTCACCGGCAACGTGATCGACTGCAACGTCGGCGACGGCATCAGCATGGGCAACACCCCCGGTCCGTACGCGGTGCAGGGCAACCGGATCAGCAACAACGGCGGGTACGGCTACCACGAGCACGACCTCGGCCACGGTTACCGGGGCGCGGCGGCGGACGTGGTGATCCAGGACAACGACATCCGGGAGAACGCGCTGGACGGGATCCGGATCGACCGGCCGATGCTGGACGCGTCGATCGTCGGCAACCGCATCCGGGACAACGGTCAGCGGTCCGCACCGGCCCACCGGGGCTCGGGCGACGCGGTGCGCTACGGCCCGCGCGAGGTCACCGACGCCCACGCGGGCTGGCCGCCCGGCGGGCACCGCGGGAAGGTCGTCCGGGTCGGCACCCGGGACGCGGTGGTCGCCGACAACACCGCCGACCGGCTCTCCCTGGCCGAGGTGCGACCGGACGGCGCCACCGGCTGGAACGAGGCCACCCCGGCGCCGGGCTCCGCGTACGAGTTGCCCGCCGGGCCGCCGGCCTGCGCCGGGATCACCGTCGCCGCCCCGTTCGACTCGGCCACGGTGCGCGACAACCGGATCTGGCACCGGGACGCCGACACCCAGGCGTACGGGCTGTGGATCACCGAGGCGGGCAGCTGCGTGTCGTGCGCGGTCGAGGACAACGACCTGGCCGGCACGGTGGCCGCGGTGCGGCTGGACACCCCGCCGATCGGCGGACGCTGGGACCGCAACCACACCGACCGCGACTGACGTTCCCGCCAACTCAGCCGGTGGCGGTGGTGCGGTCAGCGGCGGCGGCTCAGGTGGGACATGACCGCGTCGGCGAGCCGGTCGGGCGCGCCCTCGGCGTACCCGACGAACAGGCTCGGCTCGGTCAGCTCCAGCTCGACCAGCACGGGCGCGCCGTCCGGGCCGGGGATCAGGTCGACCCGGGCGTAGAGCAGCCGGTCGGCGCCGCCCGGGACGGCGGCCAGCACCTGCTCCGCGACGGCCCGCTGCGCCGGCGTCGCGGTGCGGGCGTCGATCCGCTCCTCCTTGTAGAGCGCGGCCTCGCCCCGGTCCGGGCCGGTCAGCATCGGGCCCTTGCGGATCGCGTGGCTGAACGCCAGGCCGTCGCGGCCGGCCAGGAACAGCAGCGCGGTCTCCCCGGCGGTGTCCACCGCGTCGAGGTACGGCTGGACCATGGTGACCCGCCCGGCGGCACCGAGCCGCCGCACGTGCGCCGACGCCAGCTCGCGGTGCTCCGGGTCGGCCAGGTCGTACCGGCCGGTGTCCTGACTGCCGGCGCTGACCGCCGGCTTGAGCACGAACTCGCCGTCGGCGGGCGCCGGCCAGCTCTCCCCCGGCGCGAGCCAGGTGGTCGGCACGGTGGGCACCCCGGCGGCGGAGAGCTCGGCCAGGTAACGCTTGTCGGTGTTCCAGGCGACCACGTCGGCCGGGTTGAGCAGGGTCGGCACACCGCGTGCCCAGGCGACGAACTCGTCGCGGCGCAGCGCGTAGTCCCAGGGTGAGCGGAGCAGCACCAGGTCGTACCGGGACCAGTCCACGGCCGGGTCGTCCCAGACCGCGCCGTCGACGGCGACGCCGCGTGCGGCGAGCGGGCCGAGCGCGAGCCGGTCGTCCGGGTCGAGATCGGGCAGGGCGGCGCAGGTGACGAAAGCGACCCGGGGTTCCCCCCGGGTCGACTGGTGGTGGTCGGTCATGCGGTTATGTGTGTCAACGGGCCATCGTGCGCCGGGCCATCGACCGCCAGAGGTCGTTGCTCGGACGCATCTGGTCCATCAGCTCACGCTCCCAGGCGTTCTCGACATCGACCCCGGCCTCCGCGCAGGCCTGCCGCGCGACGTCCGTGCCGTCGGCGAACTGGTCGGCCCACACCCCGTCGGAACCCACGAGGACGATCCGTGCGCCGCGCTTGCCGACGTACTCGATGACCGCCTTCGCGCCGCCGTGTCCGGCGGCGAACGACTTGATGCCCGCGACCAGGCCCTTGGCGGCCTGCTCGGTGGTCTGCTCAGTCGTCAGCGTCGTATCGGAACCATCTGCCATGACGCGAAGCCTATGCAGACTTCCACCCGGATGTGCGAGAACCATGAACTGAATGTGATGCCAATTACCCGCTGGTTTAAGGAGAACCAAAGGTAATTTGCCCTGATTAATCCGTCATATACGGACGGATCTCCCGCATGAGATCGTCACGCTCTGTCCGGGTTGTCCCGCCGTGAAAGAACAGAAGAAAATTTCTGATGAACTGTCTCACGTGCGGAAATCCCGCACGGGGCGAGAATCGCTCAGATCAGCGCGTCGAGTGCGACGGCGGCGAAGAGGATGGTGAGGTACGTGGTGGACCAGTGGAACAGCCGCATCGGCTTGACCGCCTCGCCGCGCGCCGCGCGCCGGCACAGCTTGTGCGCCTCGACCACGAAGATCCCGCCGACCACCAACGCGGTCACGCCGTAGATCGGGCTCATCCCCAGCGGCCAGACCGCCAGCGACGACAACAGCGTCAGCCAGGAGAACGCGATGATCTCCCCGTTGACCCGCCGGACCGACGCCACCACCGGCAGCATCGGGATGCCGGCCCGCGCATAGTCGTCCTTGTACTTGATGGCCAGCGCGTAGAAGTGCGGCATCTGCCAGAAGAAGACCACCGCGAACAGGCCCCACGCGGCCGGCGACAACGAACCGGTGACCGCGGCCCAGCCGATCAGCACCGGCGCGGCCCCGCAGACGCCGCCCCAGAACGTGTTGGCGGCCGTGGTGCGCTTCAGCCACAGCGTGTAGACCAGGTCGTAGTAGGCGATCGCGGCGAGCGTCAGGCCGGCCGCCAGCCAGTTGGTGGTCGCCGCCATCAGCGCCACCGACACCACCGCCAGCACCAACCCGAAGACCAGCGCGTTGCGCGGCGACACGGTGTGCGCCGGCAGCGGCCGACGCTTGGTGCGCCGCATCAACTGGTCGATGTCGCGGTCGATGTAGCAGTTGAGGACGCTGGCCGCGCCGGCGGCGAGCGAGCCGCCGATCAGCACCACGGCCACCAGCCACAGCGACGGCATGCCGCCGTCCGCGAGCATCATCGCCGGCACGGTGGTCACCAGCAGCAACTCGACGATCCGCGGCTTGGTCAGCGCCACGTACGCCGCCACCACGCCGCGCACGTCCCGCCGGTCGGTCGCCGACGCCTCCGTCACCGAGCCCACCGGCGACTTCCCGGCAGGGTTGCTGACGGGGCGCTCGGTGATCATGCTCACGGATTGCCACCTTCCGGCTTCGGCAAGGGAGATCGATCGGCCCGGACCCGAGCCCGGGTCCACACACCGCCCCACACACTACGCGTCGTCGTTTTGGCTGCCCCGCAGACCCGGCAACGGTGCGGGCCGTCACACCCCGGGTTGAACGACCGGGCCGGCCGCGCCCGTAGAGAAGACCATGCCGAGATCCCCGGGCGGACGTTTAGCACCGCTCGATAGGGTCATCAGTGAGGGTTCCGCCCATCTGCCGAGGAGCACAACCATCGTGGCTGCGAAACGACCCGAGCTTCCCGCTCTCAACTGGTCCGACCTCGACCGCAGGGCCGTCGACACGGTCCGCGTGCTGGCCATGGACGCGGTGGAGAAATCCGGCAACGGCCACCCGGGCACGGCGATGAGCCTCGCCCCGGCGGCGTACCTGCTCTTCAACCGCGTCATGCGGCACAACCCGGCCGACCCGAACTGGCCCGGTCGGGACCGGTTCGTGCTGTCCGCCGGGCACTCCAGCCTGACGCTCTACATCCAGCTCTTCCTCTCCGGCTACCCGCTGGCCCTGGACGACCTCAAGTCGCTGCGCCAGTGGGGCTCGCTCACCCCGGGCCACCCGGAGCACGGGCACACCCCGGGCGTGGAGACCACCACCGGGCCGCTCGGCCAGGGTCTCGGCAACGCGGTCGGCATGGCCATGGCGGCCCGCCGCGAGCGGGGCCTGTTCGACCCCGAGCCGGACCGCGCCGACTCGCCGTTCCGGCACGACATCTGGTGCATCGCCTCCGACGGCGACATCGAGGAGGGCATCACCCACGAGGTGAGCGCGCTCGCCGGCCACCAGCAGCTCGGCAACCTCTGCGTGATCTACGACGACAACGAGATCTCGATCGAGGACGACACCCGGATCGCCAAGAGCGAGGACGTGGCGGCCCGCTACGAGGCGTACGGCTGGCACGTGCAGACCGTCGACTGGCGCACCGGCGACGCCGACCAGGGCGACTACCACGAGGACGTGGAGGCGCTCCACCAGGCGCTGCTGGCCGCCAGGGCGGAGACCGACCGGCCGTCGTTCGTCGCGCTGCGCACCATCATCGGCTGGCCCGCGCCGAACAAGCAGAACACCGGCAAGATCCACGGTTCGGCGCTCGGCGCGGACGAGGTCAAGGCCACCAAGGAGATCCTCGGCTTCGACCCGCAGCAGACCTTCCAGGTCGACGAGGAGGTGCTCAAGCACGCCCGCCAGGTGCTGGAGCGCGGCGCCGAGGCGCAGGCCGAGTGGGACACCCGGTTCGACGCCTGGGCGCAGGCGAACCCGGAGCGCAAGGCGCTGTGGGAGCGGATGGCCACCCGTACGCTGCCGACCGGCTGGACCGACGCGCTGCCCAGCTTCCCGGCGGACGCCAAGGGCGTCGCCACCCGGGCCGCCTCCGGCAAGGTCCTGGAGGCGCTCGCCCCGGTGCTGCCGGAGCTGTGGGGCGGCTCGGCCGACCTGGCCGAGAGCAACAACACCACCATGAAGGGCGAGCCGTCGTTCGTCCCGGCCGGGCACGCCACCAAGGACTTCCCGGGCGACGAGTACGGCCGCACGCTGCACTTCGGCATCCGTGAGCACGGCATGGGCTCGATCCTCAACGGCATCGCGCTGCACGGCGGCACCCGCCCCTACGGCGGCACGTTCCTGGTCTTCAGCGACTACATGCGCCCGTCGGTGCGGCTCGCCGCGCTGATGAAGCTGCCGGTGACCTACGTCTGGACGCACGACTCGATCGGCCTCGGCGAGGACGGCCCGACGCACCAGCCGATCGAGCACCTGTCCGCGCTGCGGGCCATCCCCGGCCTCGACGTGGTCCGCCCGGCCGACGCCAACGAGACCGCGTGGGCGTGGCGGCAGGCGCTGGAGCACACCGACCGGCCGACCGCGCTGGCGCTGAGCCGGCAGGCGCTGCCGACGATCGACCGCGCCGAGTTCGGCTCCGCCGAGGGCACCGCCAAGGGCGGCTACGTGCTGGCCGAGGCGTCCAACGGCAAGCCGCAGGTGATCCTCGTCGGCACCGGCTCCGAGGTGCAGCTCTGCCTCACCGCCCGGGAGCGGCTGGAGGCCGACGGCACCCCCACCCGGGTCGTCTCGATGCCCTGCCAGGAGTGGTTCTACGAGCAGGACGAGGCGTACCGGGAGTCGGTGCTGCCGCGCGGGGTAAAGGCACGGGTGAGCGTGGAGGCGGGCATCGCGATGTCCTGGCGGGGGATCGTCGGCGACAGCGGCGAGAGCGTGAGCATCGAGCACTACGGCGCCAGCGCGCCCCACTCCGTGCTCTTCGAGCAGTTCGGGTTCACCCCCGACCGGATCGTGGCCGCCGCGCACGCGGCGCTCACCCGGGTGGGCGACATCACCGGTTTCACGACCGGCAACTGAGGGGAGCGTGGACGGCATGACGGACAGGCTGAGCGAGCTCCAGAACGCCGGGGTGGCGATCTGGCTCGACGATCTTTCCCGGGTACGACTGAGCTCCGGCGGGCTGGACAAGCTGCGCCGGGAGAGCCACGTGGCCGGTGTGACCACCAACCCGACGATCTTCGCCAAGGCGCTGAGCGACGCCGACGAGTACGACTGGCAGCTCCGTGACCTCGCCACCCGCGACGTGGACGTCGAGGAGGCGGTCCGCATGCTCACCACGTACGACGTGCGGTGGGCCTGCGACGTGATGCGCCCGTCGTACGACGCGAGCGCCGGCGTGGACGGCCGGGTCTCGATCGAGGTGGACCCGCGCTCGGCGCACGACGCGGACAAGACCGCGGCCGAGGCCAAGGCGCTGTGGTGGCTGGTCGACCGGCCGAACCTCTTCATCAAGATCCCGGCGACCGAGGAGGGCCTGCCGGCGATCACGAAGACGCTGGCGGAGGGGATCAGCGTGAACGTCACGCTGATCTTCGGGCTGGACCGCTACTCGCAGGTCATGGACGCGTTCCTGGCCGGCCTGGAGCAGGCGCAGGCCAACGGGCACGACCTGTCGAAGATCGGCTCGGTCGCCTCGTTCTTCGTCTCCCGGGTCGACAGCGAAGTCGACAAGCGGCTGGAGAAGATCGGCTCCGACCAGGCCAAGTCGCTGCGCGGCAAGGCCGCGGTGGCCAACGCCCGGCTGGCGTACGAGCGGTACGGCAAGGTGTTCTCCTCCGCGCGTTGGCAGAAGCTGGCCGACGCGGGCGCCCACCCGCAGCGCCCGCTGTGGGCCTCCACCTCGACGAAGAACCCGGACTACCGGGACGTCATCTACGTCGAGGAGCTGATCGCCCCCGGCACGGTCAACACCATGCCGGAGCCGGTCGTGCACGCCTACGCCGACCACGGCGAGACCCAGGCGGACACGATCACCGGCGCGTACGACGACGCGCGGCAGGTCTTCGCCGACCTGGAGTCCGTCGGCGTGGACCTGGCCGACGTGATCGCCACGCTGGAGAAGGAAGGCGTGGAGAAGTTCGAGGCGAGCTGGCTGGAGCTGCTGGAGGGCGTCAAGAAGTCCCTCGCCGAGGCGGCCAAGGGCGCCGGCAGCCCGCACCGGGCCGCCGAGGGCAACGCGCGCAACGCCCAGCAGGCCGGCGGGAACGCGTGACAGACGGCGTCCGACGCGTCCCGGGGCCGGGCCCCGGGACGCGTCCCGCCGTACCGTGGAACGGGTGAGGTGATCCCGTGAGCGCGAGGAGTGGGCCGGGTTTGCGAGCCCCGCAGTCGCGAACCAAGGCGGCCCGGTGAGCGACCTGCTCGCCGGGCCGGCGGACGCCGCCGCCGGCCTGGCCGTGCACGGCGCGGACGCGGTGGACCCGTCCGCCCGCGCCGCGCTGGTCGCCCGCGACGTCCCCGCGCGGCTGGCCGCCCAGGACCCGACCCTCTGGGGGGCCGGGGCCGAGGCGACGGCCCGCACCCGGCTGGGCTGGCTGGACACCCACTGCCGCAGCCGGGAACTGCTCCCCCAGCTCGCCGAACTGACCGCCGAACTGGGCGACCTGGACCACGTGGTGCTCGCCGGCCCCGGCGGCGTCACGTCGGCCGCCGCGGTGATCGCCGACTGCCTGGGTCGGCCGCTGACCGTGCTCGACACGGCCGATCCGGGGCCGGTCCGGGCGGCGCTGGCCGACCGGCCGGCGCGTACCGTGCTGGTGCTCGCCGGCCGTGACCTGGACCGGACCACCGACGCCCACCTGCGGGCGTTCCGGCAGTCCTGGCACGACGCCGGGCCGGAGGCGGCCCGGCACCTGGTGGTGGTCACCCCGCCCGGGTCGGCGCTGGAGGCGCTCGCCGACGAGCTGGGCGCGGTGCTGATCCCGGCCGACCCGCAGGTGGCTGGGCCCTGGTCCGCGCTCGCCGCGTTCGGCCTGGTCCCGGCCGCGCTCGCCGGCGCGCCGGTGACCGAGTTGCTGGACGAGGCGGCGGCGCTGGCCGGCGCGCTCGACCGGGAGCGGGACAATCCCGGTCTCGCGCTCGGCGCGGCGCTGGCCGGGGCGGCGGAGCACGGCCGGGCCACCGTGGCGCTGGTGCCCGACGGCACCGGCCTCGACGGGTTGCGCCACTGGGCCGGCGCGCTGCTCGCCGCCGCGACCGGCGGGCGGTTGCTGCCGGTCCCGGCGGAGTCCCCGGACGCGCCCGGCGTCGGGGGTCCGGGCGTGCTGACGATCGGCCTGGGCGGCGCGCTCGGCGCGGGCGTGGGGCCCGGGGTGGCCGCCGACGTGGCGGTCAACGGGCCGCTCGGCGCCCAGTTCCTCACCTGGGAGTACGCTGCCGCGACCGCCGCGGTGGCGCTGCGGGTCGACCCGTTCGCGGCGCCGGTGGGCGTCGACGACGACGGGCCCGCGCCGGCGGACGGACCGCCGTCGTCGGTCGACGGCGCGGTCGAGGTGTACGCCCCGGCCGGCGCCCCCGACGACCTGGCCGGCGCGCTGCGCTGGCTGACCGACGGGCTGGCCCCCGACGAGCACCTCGCGGTGACCGCGTACCTCGACCGGCGGGTCGACGCGGCGGTCGCCGGGCTGCGCCCGCTGCTGGCCCGCGTCACCGGGCGGCCGGTGACCTTCGGGTGGGGCCCCCGCCATCCGGGCCACCCCGACGGGCGCGCCCGGCACGTCCAGATCACCGGTGCGGTCACCGATGATCTGGAGGTGCCGGGTCGCCCGTACACCTTCGCGGAACTCCAGGCGGCCCAGGCCGCCGGCGACCGGCGGGCCCTGACCGGCCGGGAGCGACCGGTGCTGCGACTACACCTGACCGAGCGGGCGGCCGGCGTCGCCCAGCTGCTGGATACGGCCGGACGGACACGTACGTGACGATCAATGACCTGGAATCAGTGGACCGAGATGCAGGAGGAGGTGGCCCGGTGAACCCGCTGCGCGACCCCCAGGACCGGCGGCTGCCGCGGATCCCCGAGCCGTGCGCCCTGGTGATCTTCGGGGTCACCGGGGACCTGGCCCGCAAGAAGTTGTTGCCGGCGGTCTACGACCTGGCCAACCGGGGGCTCCTGCCGCCCGGTTTCGTGGTGCTGGGCTTCGCCCGGCGCGACTGGGGCGACGGCGACTTCGAGTCGCTGGCCCACGACGCGGCCAAGAAGCACGCCCGCACCCCGTGGCGCGAGGAGGTCTGGGCCCGGCTGGTCGGCAACATCAAGTTCGTCGGCGGCTCGTTCGACGACGACGCCGCGTTCGACCATCTCGCCACCACGCTCGACGAGCTGCGCGACACGCACGGCATCCACGGCAACGCCGCGTTCTACTTCTCCATCCCGCCGGCTGCCTTCCCGGTGGTACTCAAGCAGCTCGCCCGCACCGGCATGGCCGACAACGAGAAGTCCGGCGGCTGGCGGCGGGTGGTGGTGGAGAAGCCGTTCGGCAACGACCTGCCCTCGGCCAAGGCGCTCAACGACCTGGTCGACGACGTCTTCACCCGGCAGGACGTCTTCCGGATCGACCACTACCTGGGCAAGGAGACGGTCCAGAACATCCTGGCGCTGCGGTTCGCCAACAACCTGTTCGAGCCGCTGTGGAACTCCAAGTACGTCGACTCGGTGCAGATCACCATGGCCGAGGACGTCGGCATCGGCACCCGGGCCGCGTTCTACGACTCGGTCGGCACCGCCCGCGACGTGCTCCAGAACCACCTGCTCCAACTGCTCGCCCTGGTCGCCATGGAGGAGCCGACCAGCTTCGACGCCGACGAGATCCGGGCCGAGAAGCTGAAGGTGCTCAAGGCCATCGCCGTGCCCCGGGACGTCGCCCGGGACACCGTGCGCGGGCAGTACCTGCCCGGCTGGGTGGGCGGCGAGCGCGCCAAGGGCTACCTGGAGGAGGAGGACGTCCCGGAGGACTCCACCACCGAGACGTACGTGGCGGTGAAGCTGGCCATCCAGAACCGGCGCTGGGCCGGCGTGCCGTTCTACATCCGCGCCGGCAAGCGGCTGCCCCGGCGGGTCACCGAGGTGGCCATCATGTTCAAGAAGGCGCCGCACCTGCCGTTCAACCCGGCCGACATGGAGTCCCTCGGCGCCAACCAGCTCGTCATCCGGGTGCAGCCGGACGAGGGCGTGGTGCTGAAGTTCGGCTCCAAGGTGCCGGGCACCACCATGGAGGTCCGCGACATCGCGATGGACTTCCAGTACGGCGAGGCGTTCACCGAGTCCAGCCCCGAGGCGTACGAGCGGCTGGTGCTGGACGTGCTCATCGGCGACCGGACGCTGTTCCCGGACGCCGCCGAGGTGGAGCAGAGCTGGCAGGTGGTGGACCCGCTGGAGCATGCCTGGGAGGGCACCACGCCGGAGCCGTACCGGGCCGGCGAGTGGGGTCCCCGGGCCGCCGACGAGATGCTGGCCGCCGAGGGAAGAGCTTGGCGACGAGCGTGAGCGAGCAGAGCGAGCGAACCAGGAGGCTCCATTGATCGGGCTGTGGGACACCACCGGCAACGAGGTGGTCAAGGCGCTGGCCGCCGAGCGGCGCAGCGCGGGCGGGGTGGCCAGCGGCATGGCGCTCACGCTCATCGTCGTGGTGGACGAGAAGCGGGTCCGGGAGGCCGAGGCGGCGGCCACCATCGCCGCCGCCGCGCACCCCTGCCGGCTGCTCGTGGTGGTCCGCTCCGACATCGAGCGGGACCGCAACCGGCTGGACGCGGAGATCGTGGTGGGTGGCCGGCTCGGCCCCTGCGAGGCGGTGGTGACCCGGATGTACGGCCGGCTCGCGCTGCACGCCGAGTCCGTGGTGATGCCGCTGCTGGTGCCGGACGTGCCGGTGGTGACCTGGTGGCACGGCGAGCCGCCGGAGGAGATCGCCACCGACTTCCTGGGTGTGGTGGCCGACCGGCGGATCACCGACTCGGCGCAGGCCGCCGACCCGATCGCCGCGCTGCGGCAGCGGGCCTGCGACTACGCGCCGGGCGACACCGACCTGGCCTGGACCCGGATCACCCCGTGGCGCACGCTTGTCGCCGGCGCGTTCGACACCACCCAGGCCCGGGTCACCGAGGCGACGGTGGTGGCGCCGCGCACCGACCCGACCGCGGCGCTGATGCGGGGCTGGCTGACCGCACGCCTCGGCATCGAGCCGGCCTGGGAGCACTCCGACGAGTACCCGCGCATGCGTGAGGTGCAGCTGCGCTGCGCCAACGGCGACGAGCTGACGCTCACCCGGGACGACAGCGTGGCCCGGTTCCGGCGTACCGGGCAGGAGGACCGGACGCTGCCGCTGGTCCGCCGGCCACTCGGCGACGAGCTGGCCGAGGAGTTGCGCCGGCTCGACGCCGACCAGGTGTACGCCGAGGCGCTCGGTGCGACGGCCGGGTTGACCGGGCTGGACCAGCGGGCGGTCCAGCGGGTGCACGTGTGGAAGGATCCGGCGACCGCCCAGCGGGCCGAGGCGGGCGTGACCGCGCACGCGGGCGCGACCGCCAACGAGTGACCGCCCGGACCGGGCGACCGGACACACAGAGACACGAGGGCACGACGGATGACTGAGGCGAGTGTCGCCGTACACGCCGACCCCGACCTGCTGGCGCAGGCGGTGGCGGCCCGGCTGGTGGTGAAGCTGCTCGACGCGCAGGCCGAGCGCGGTCAGGCGTCGGTGGTGCTGACCGGCGGGCGGATCGCCGCGGCGGTGTACCGGGCGGTCGGCCAGCTCCCCGCGCGGGATGCCGTGGACTGGTCGCGGGTCGACGTCTGGTGGGGTGACGAGCGGTTCCTGCCGGCCGGCGACCCGGAACGCAACGAGACCCAGGCCCGGGCGGCGCTGCTGGACGCGGTGCCGCTGGACCCGGCCCGGGTGCACCCGATGCCGGCGTCGGACGGTCCGGCCGGCGACGACCCGGAGGCCGCCGCCGCCGGGTACGCGCGTGAGCTGGCCGCCGCCGCCCGGCCGGGGCACGCCACGCTCCCCCACTTCGACGTGCTGATGCTCGGCGTCGGTGAGGACGGGCATGTGGCGTCCGTGTTCCCGGAGCACCCGGTGCACCACGACAGCCGCCCGGTCAGCGCGGTACGCGGCAGCCCGAAGCCGCCGCCGGTGCGTACCACGCTGACGCTGCCGACGATCAACACGGCCGAGGAGGTGTGGCTGATCGCCGCCGGCACGGACAAGGCGAGGGCGGTGGGCATGGCGCTGGCCGGGGCCGGGTCGGTGCAACTGCCGGCGGCCGGCGTGCACGGCGTCTCCCGCACCCTCTGGCTGCTGGACCGCGCCGCCGCCGCCCACGTCCCACCCCGCGCCCGCAGCCTCCGCTGAGGTGTAAGGAGGGGCCCCTTCTTAACGTTTCCGGTAGAGAAGGGGCCCCTTCTTGACGCCTCGCGTCAGGCGCGGCCTCGGCGGTGGCGCAGGGCGGCCAGGGCCTCGGCCAGCAGCGCCTCGCCCTCCTCGGGGGTACGCCGCTCCTGCACGTACGCCAGGTGGGTCTTGTACGGCTCGGCGCGGGTGCGGCCCGGCGGGTTGCCCGGGTCGGGGCCGGCGGGCTCGCCGCAGCGGGGGCAGTCCCACGACGCCGGGGTCTCCGCCTCAGCGGCGATCAGGAACTCGACCCGGTGCTCGTGGCGGCACCAGTAGACGACCGGCCGGCGCGGCGCCGGCTCGGCCCGCTGGTCGAAACGCTCAGGGGCGGACCCGATCCGGGTGCCGCGGATGACGTTGTTGCTGGGCACGTTGCGCGCTCCCTGTCGTCGAAGGGGCCGCCGCCGGAAGGGGTCGGCGGCGGGCGACGGGCGGCGGAACAAAACTGCGCGCGGTCCGTGACGGACCGCGCGCAGATTGTACGCGTAGACGCGCTCGCTCAGGTGCCGCTGGCCATCTGGAGGCGCAGCCAGAGGCCGAGCCCGACGATGCACGCGAACCAGACGATCCCCACCAGAACGGTGTAGCGGTCGAGGTTCTTCTCGGCCACGGAGGAACCAGCCAGGCTGGAGCTGACGCCGCCGCCGAACATGCTCGACAACCCGCCGCCCTTACCGCGGTGCAGGAGGATCAGCAGGGTGAGCAGCACGCTGGTGATGACCAGCAAGGTGATCATCGTGTAGGCGAACCAGATCGGCATGGCGGGGGTCAGTCCTCTCGTTGCGATCACTGCCCGGACCTGTCGGGCACTGCGGCACCGACCGGTGGACGGGCAGCGTCAAGGATAGCGAGCGATCAGCGGGCCGTGTGCTCCGGGAACCGACAGATCCGCGCGAACTCCTCCGCGTCGAGGCTGGCGCCCCCGACCAGAGCCCCGTCCACGTCCGGCTGGGCCATGATCGCGGCGACGTTCGACGACTTGACCGACCCGCCGTAGAGGATCCGGACCTGCTGGGCGGTGGTCTCGTCGTAGGTCTCCACGAGCCGCTTGCGCACCTCGCCGCAGACCTCCTGCGCGTCCTCCGGCGTCGCCGTCTTGCCGGTGCCGATCGCCCAGACCGGCTCGTACGCGACGACGACCTGGGTGACCTGCTCGGCGGTGAGGCCCTTGAGCGCGCCGTCGAGCTGGTCGCAGCAGTGCGCCACCTGCCCCGACTGCTCGCGGACCGCCAGGCCCTCACCGATGCAGAGGATCGGCGTGAGCCCGTTCGCCAGCGCCGCCGCCACCTTCGCGTTGACAAGCGCGTCGTCCTCGCCGTGGTACTGCCGCCGCTCGGAGTGGCCGACCACCACGTACCCGCAGCCCAGCTTCGACAGCATCGGCCCGGCGATGTCACCGGTGTACGCCCCGGACGGGAACGGCGACAGGTCCTGCGCGCCGTAGCCGATCAGCAGCTTGTCGCCGTCCACCGCGGTCTGCACCGTGCGCAGGTCGGTGAAGGGCGGCAGCACCACGCACTCGACGTCGGTGAGCTGCTTCTCGGTCAGGCTCGCGGCCAGCTTCTGCACCAGCAGGTTCGCCTCGAGGTGGTTGAGGTTCATCTTCCAGTTGCCGGCCATCAGCGGCCGGCGGGTGGTGCTCGCCATTCAGTTCTCCAGAGCCGCGATGCCGGGGAGGGTCTTGCCCTCCAGGTATTCCAGGGAGGCGCCGCCACCGGTGGAGATGTGCCCGAACGAGGACTCGTCCAGACCCAGGGCGCGCACCGCCGCGGCGGAGTCACCGCCGCCCACCACGCTGAACGCGTCCGTCTTGGTGATCGCCTCGGCCACCCCGCGGGTGCCGTTGGCGAACGCCGCCATCTCGAACACGCCCATCGGGCCGTTCCAGAAGATCGTCTTCGCCTGGGACAGCGCGGCGGCGAAGCCGGCCACCGTCTCCGGGCCGATGTCCAGCCCCAGCCGGTGGCTGGGGATGCCGTCGGCCGGCACGGTGTCGTGCGCGGCGTCCGGGGCGAAGGCGTCCGCGGCCACCACGTCGACCGGGAGCATGATCTTGCCGTCGGAGCGCTCCAGGAGGTTCCGGCAGGTCTCGACCATCTCCTCCTCCAGCAGCGACGTGCCCACCTCGTGGCCCTGGGCCTTGAGGAACGTGAAGCACATCCCGCCGCCGATGAGCAGCCGGTCGACGGTGGGCAGCAGCGCCTCGATCACGGCCAGCTTGTCGGAGACCTTCGAGCCGCCCAGCACCACCACGTACGGCCGCTCGGGCGCGCCGGTCAGCTTGCTGAGCACCTCCACCTCGCGCAGCACCAGGCGGCCGGCCACGTGCGGCAGCCGGGCCGGCACGTCGTGCACGCTGGCGTGCTTGCGGTGCACCGCGCCGAACGCGTCGTCGACGTACGCGTCACCGAGCGCCGCGAGCTGGTCGGCGAACGCGCCCCGCTCGGCCTCGTCCTTGCTGGTCTCGCCTTTGTTGAACCGCAGGTTCTCCAGCAGCGCGACCTGGCCGTCGGCCAGGTCGGCCACGGTCGACTGTGCCGAGTCGCCGACGGTGTCCTCGGCGAAGTGCACCGGGGCGCCGAGCAGCTCACCGAGCCGCCCGGCGACCGGGCGGAGGCTGAACTGCGGGTCCGGCGTGCCCTTCGGACGGCCCAGGTGCGAGCAGACGACCACCTTCGCGCCGGCCTGCACCAACGCGCTCAGCGTCGGCAGCACGGCGCGGATGCGCCCGTCGTCCGTGATGTCACCGGTCTGCTTGTCGAGCGGGACGTTCAGGTCGGCGCGCACCAGCACGCGCCGACCCGACACCCCCTCGGCGAGCAGGTCGTCGAGGTTACGAATCGTCACAGCGAGGAACCCACCAGCTTGACCAGGTCGACGAGGCGGTTGGAGTAGCCCCACTCGTTGTCGTACCAGCCGACGACCTTGACCTGGTTGCCGATCACCTTGGTCAGCGGCGCGTCGAAGATGCACGACGCCGGGTCGGTGACGATGTCGGCGGAGACGATCGGGTCCTCGTTGTAGACCAGGATGCCCTTGAGCGGGCCCTCCGCGGCGGCCTTGATCGCGGCGTTGACCTCGTCCACGGTGGTCTCCCGGCCGACCTCGACGGTCAGGTCGGTGGCCGAACCGGTCGGGATCGGCACCCGCAGCGCGTAACCGTCGAGCTTGCCCTTCAGCTCCGGCAGCACCAGGCCGATGGCCTTCGCGGCGCCGGTCGAGGTCGGCACGATGTTGAGCGCGGCGGCCCGGGCCCGACGCAGGTCCTTGTGCGGCGCGTCCTGCAGGTTCTGGTCCTGCGTGTACGCGTGGATGGTGGTCATCAGACCCTTGTTGATGCCGAACGTGTCCTGGAGGACCTTCGCCATCGGGGCGAGGCAGTTGGTGGTGCAGGACGCGTTCGAGATGATGTTGTGCTTGGCCGGGTCGTACTGGTCCTGGTTGACGCCCATGACCACGGTGACGTCCTCGTTCTTCGCCGGCGCGGAGATGATGACCTTCTTGGCCCCGCCGTCGATGTGCGCCTTCGCCTTGGTGGCGTCGGTGAAGAACCCGGTGGACTCGATGACGACGTCGACGCCGACCTCGCTCCACGGCAGCTTGCCGGGGTCCTTCTCCTCGAACACCTTGATGGCCTTGCCGCCCACGGTGATCTCGTCGGCGCTGGCCTTCACCTCGTGCGGGAGGCGACCCAGGATGCTGTCGTACTTGACAAGGTGGGCGAGCGTCGCGTTGTCGGTCAGGTCGTTGACCGCGACGATTTCGATGTCGGCGCCGGACGCCAGCACTGCCCGGAAGAAGTTACGGCCGATCCGGCCGAAGCCGTTGATGCCAACCCGGATGGTCACAGGTCCCATCTCCTCGCGTTCTGGTCCGCCGGCGTCAGACCACAGCCGGCGGAGGTGTGTGCGCCGACCGTTGGAGCCGGCCGTTGACGATGTCATCTCGGCCACCCCGCCGCGGTCCGTTCCAGACCTGACCGCCCGAGGCGGTGAGTGCGGCGAGGAGTGCCTGTGCCGGCCCCCTTGCCGTACGCAGCGACCCTATCCGAGCGCGTGGCGGCGCGTTGCGCCGGGTGGTGATCCCGAACGCGTGACGCCGCCCCCTCCGTCCTATCAGACCACGAGCATGTCCGGCGTGACGGCCGCTTCGGTATCCGGGATGCCGAGGTCACGGGCCCGCTTGTCGGCGAGCGCGAGCAGCCGGCGGATCCGGCCGGCGATGGCGTCCTTGGTCAACGGCGGCTCGGCGAGCGCGCCCAGCTCCTCCAGCGACGCCTGGCGGTGCTCCAGCCGCAGCCGGCCGGCCGAGGTCAGGTGGTTGGGCGCGTCGTCGGCGAGGATCTCCAGCGCCCGGGTCACCCGGGCGGCAGCGGCCACCGCGGCGCGCGCCGAGCGACGCAGGTTCGCGTCGTCGAAGTTGGCCAGCCGGTTGGCGGTGGCGCGCACCTCCCGGCGTACCCGGCGCTCCTCCCAGGCCAGCACGCTGGAGTGCGCGCCGATGCGGGTGAGCAGCGCGGCGATCGCGTCGCCGTCCTTCACCACCACCCGGTCCACGCCACGCACCTCGCGGTTCTTGGCGGTGATGCCGAGCCGGCGGGCGGCGCCGACAAGCGCGAGCGCCGACTCCGGCCCCGGGCAGGTGATCTCCAACGCGCTGGAGCGGCCCGGCTCGGTCAGCGAGCCGTGCGCCATGAACGCGCCGCGCCAGGCGGAGACCGCGCAGCAGACGTTGGCGGCCACCACGTGCGGCGGCAGGCCCCGCACCGGGCGACCGCGCACGTCCAGCAGGCCGGTCTGCCGGGCCAGCGACTCGCCGTCCTTCACCACCCGCACGATGAAGTGGCTGCCCTTGCGCAGGCCGCCCGAGGCGAGCACGTGGATCTCACTCGGGTAGCCGTAGACCTCGGCGATCTCCCGCCGCAGCCGGCGGGCCACCGCGCCGGTGTCCAGCTCCGCCTCCACCACCACGCGCCCCGACACGATGTGCAGGCCGCCGGCGAAGCGCAGCAGGGCCGCCATCTCCGCCCGGCGGCAGCAGGGCTTGGGCACGTCGACCCGACTCAGCTCGTCCTTGACCGCAGCCGTCATCGCCATTCCAGCGCCCCCTCACGGACCGGTTCCGGCGTGTCGCCGGTGATTACGTACGTGTCTAACGATCGGCGCCCAGGACCGGCACCAGTGCGGCGCCCAGGGCGGCCGGATCATGACGGGGCGTGCCGTCGACGACGGCGACGGGAGCGAGGACCAGCCGGGCACCAAGCGATTCTGCCGCACGTTCGACCGCCACGGGATCACCCACCGCCGTGGAGTCGGCGAGCACCATGTCCACCTTCAGCTCGGGCAGATAGCGCCGCAGGGTGTCCAGATGGTCGGGCAGGGAGAGCCCGGAGGTCTCCTTCTCGGCCACCAGGTTCAGGGTCACCAGCCGCCGCGCCGGGCTGGACACGATCGCGTCGGCCAGGCCCGGCACCAGCAGGTGCGGCAGCACACTGGTGTACCAGCTCCCCGGCCCGAAGATCAACCAGTCGGCGGCGCGTACCGCGGTCACCGCCTCGGCGCACGCGGCCGGCGCGGCCGGGGTCAGCCGCAGCGACTCCACCACGCCGGTCGTCACCGCCACCTGGTGCTGGCCGCGCACCGTGCGTACCTCGTCCGGGTGTTCCGGGTCGACGCCGCGGACCCGGGCCTCGATGCCCACCGGCTGGCGGGACATCGGCAGCACCCGGCCGACCGCGCCGAGCATCGCCCCGGCGTGGTCCAGCGCGGCCACCGGATCGCCGAGCAGCTCGGTCAGCCCGTGCAGCAGCAGGTTGCCGACCGCGTGGCCGGCGAGCGGGTCACCCACCGCGGCGGGCGGCGCGCCGAGCGCCGGCGCGGGCGTGGCGGCGGCGGCGGCGAAGCGGTGCTGGAACAACGCCGCGCTGCGCCGGGTCGCGGGATGGTCACCGGAGAGCGCCACGAGCGCCTGCCGCAGGTCACCCGGGGGCAGGCCGCCGCGCTCGGCGCGCAGCCGGCCGCTGGAGCCGCCGTCGTCGCCGACCGTGACCACCGCGGTGATGTCCAGGTCCAGTCCGGGTACGCAGTGCCGCAGCGCCCGCAGCGACGCGGACAACCCGTGGCCGCCGCCGAACGCGACCACCCTGGTCGGGGTCATTCCCGCCCCAGGTCCCGGTGCTGCGCGTTGGCGGCGATGCCGGACGCGCGCAGCCGCACGGCCAGCTCCTCGGCGATCGCCACGCTGCGGTGCTTGCCGCCGGTGCAGCCCACGGCCACCGTCAGGTAGCGCTTGCCCTCCCGCTCGAAACCGGCCGTGGTGGCGTTGACCAGGTCGGCGTAGCCGGCGACGAACGCGTCCGCGCCCTCCTGCCCCAGCACGTACGCGCTGACCGCCTCCTCCCGGCCGGTGTGCTCACGCAGCTCCGGCACCCAGTACGGGTTGGGCAGGAAGCGGGCGTCCATCACGAAGTCGGCGTCCGGCGGGAGGCCGTACTTGAAGCCGAACGAGAGCACGGTGATCCGCAGCCGGCGGGCGTCCTCGCCGCCGAACAGCTCCTCGACCCGGCGGCGGAGCTGGTTGACGTTCAGGTGGCTGGTGTCGATGATCACGTCGGCCTGGTCGCGCGCCTCCTCCAGCAGCGCCCGCTCCACCGCGATGCCGTCGGCCAGCCGGCCGTCGCCCTGCAACGGGTGCGAGCGGCGCACGCTCTCGAACCGGCGGATCAGCACCTCGTCGTCGGCGTCGACGAAGACCACCCGCGGGGAGAAGCCACGCTCGCGCAACTCCCGGATCGCGCCGGCCAGGTCCGTGGAGAACGCGCGCGAGCGCACGTCCAGCACCATCGCCGTACGCCGGGCCGCGCCGCCGGCCTTGAACGCCAGCTCGGCCATGTCCAGCAGCAACGCCTGGGGCAGGTTGTCGACCACGTAGTAGCCGACGTTCTCCAACGCCCGCGCCACCGTGCTGCGCCCGCCCCCGGAGAGGCCGGTCACCACCACCAGGGACGTCTCCGCCTCGGTCGGCGCCGGCCGCCCCACCGCTGTCTCCGCCGTCCGCGCCTCGCTCACCCGCATACCCCCAAGCCGTGGCGCCGCGGCCGGTCGGCCGCACATGGTCAGTCGACGACTCTAACGGCTGCGACCCCGACCGGGATTCCACGGGGTGACCCCCGGAACACCTGCTCGTCCCGTTCCCCGCTCGTCGTCCGGGGGCGCTGAGGTGAACGACCGAGAACCGGGCCAGTTGGTTCGACCCCGGAGCACGGACCGCATCGGCCGGTCAGTGACGACGGAGCAGGGCCTTGACCCGCTGGCGACCGAGCACGGCGAGGTAGTCCCACGGCTCATCGAGACAGGAGTCGACCTCGGCCGCAGCGATGATCTCGGCGAGCCGGGCGGCCAGCTCGTCGGGATCCGGCTGCACCTGCACACAGAGGCGGACGTGGGCCGCCCGTAGCGCGTCGCCGATCTCGGCCGGTTCCTCCTCGTACGTCTCCCAGGCTTCGTACAGATAACCGGAGATGCCGTCCCACGCGCGGGCGGCCCGCTCGACCAGCAACAGCGCCTCCTCGGTCGGGGGCCGGTGGGCGAGCATTTCCACCTCCTCGACGATCGCCCGTCCCGCCTTCTCCACGTCATGCAGGTCCCACTGGCCGCTGGTCGCCTCGCCGGCCAGGTTGTCGATCGTGCGGCGGATGCGGTCGAGATCGTTGACGGTGGGAGCCGCAAGCTGGCCGGCCTGCGCCCGCAGCCGACTCTCCAGGACGCGATCCTTGGCCGCCCACTCGGCGACGAGCGACGCCAGCCGCCGCACCGGCATGCTCCGCGCGAGTTCGGCCAGCTCAGCAATCACCGGATCGACAGCCACGGCGGACGGCGGGGTGGCCGCCGAGGACCAGGCGAGCCCGTCGCTCAGCGCAGCAAGCGTCAGGGCCACCGCATGCGCGCACGGCCTCGTCCCGGCCGAACAGTCGCACTCGGCGGTGAAGCCGTCCGCCGTGATCCCGACCCAGACCTCGACTGGTGGCTCCCCGGCCCCCCGGACGATGCCTGATGCTCCCCCGCCGACCGGCACCAACGTCGCCGGTTGACCGGCTGATCGCAGTCCATCCGCCGCGGCCCAGGCCACCGAACCAGCCACGTCCCGCAGTGCGTCGACGTCGATGCGTACCGCCATCCGACCATCCAACCGGGCGCGGGTGATGCCGCCGGCATCGGGGTGGCGGATCGACTTCGAGGGGAATCAGCCGTGCCGCAGGCCGGCGACGAAGGACGACCACACGCCGCGATCGAAGAGGAGGGCCGGCCCGTCCGGGTCCTTGGAGTCACGCACCGCCAACGCGGTGGAGAGGTCAGCCACCTCGACGCAGTTCGAATCGTTCGCACCACTTCGGCTGCTCTTGCGCCAGCGAACCTGGGCCGGATCCGAGGGGGTCATCGGCAGCGCTCCACGGGGTTGGAGTCAGTCAGGGACCTCGGCGGCAGCCCGGCTGAGGAGGTCCGCAGACCGGTCGGGGTCGAGCGCCTTGGCCCGAAGGTGGTCGAACATGAGTCTATAGCGGGCCACCTGTCGAGCCTCCTCCAGCAACAGGGTGCTGGTGTCGTTGCTGAGATAGACCACGGCCGGGTCGAGCACCGGATCGTCGTAGCTCAGCAGCGTGAAGGCTCCACCCATGGCCGCGTGAGCCCCGGCGGTGAACGGCAGGACCTGGATCTCTACCGTCGGCATCTCGCACGCCTCGACCAGGCGCGCGAGCTGGGCCCGCATCACCGCCGGGCCGCCGACCACCCGCCGGAGCACCGCCTCGTCCAACACCACCCACAGCGACGGTGGCAGGTCGCGGGACAGCAACGCCTTGCGAGCCAGCCGCGCCGCCACCACGCGATCCGTCTCGTCCTGGTCGGCGGTGCCGCGACCGGCCCGGACGATGGCGCGGACGTACTCCTCGGTCTGCAACAGGCCGGGCACGTAGAGGCTCTCGAACGAGCTGATCGACGTGGCCTCCGCCTCGAAGCCGACGTAGTCGTCCGGCAGCACGTCGCCGTACGCGCTCCACCAGCCCTTCAGCCGGGACTGGCGGTGCAGCGCGGCCAGTGATTCCCGCTCGGACTCGGTGGCCTCGTAGAGGTGAAGGAGCGGCGGCATGTCCTTCGGCATCACTCGGGAGTGCCCCTGCTCCAAGCGGATGACCTTGGTGCGGTGCCAGCCGAGGATCTTGGCCACCTCCTCGGCGGTGTGGCCGGCGCGATCTCGCAGACGACGCAGCTCGCGTCGCAGACGACGGGCCCTGATCGTCGGACTCGGCACCTGCGCCATCGACACTCACCTCCACCAGGAGTAGTCGATTCTTCTCGCACCGCAGTCGAAATGCAAGCAATAAATGCGACGTTGCGTTTTTACGCTGCACGGCCCAAGCTGTTCGCAACCACTCACCTACGGAGAGGCAGCATGCGGTGACCGACTTTCACCATGACCTGGCCGCCATGCTCGACGGGGCCGAGGTGTCCGAGCGGGTCCGCGCCGCCATCGCCCACGCGCTGGCGACGTCCGATCCCCTCTCGCCGTACGTCAATGCTCTGATGACCCGCTACGCGACGGAGCGCGAGCGGCGGTCGGACCGCAACCGGTCACCCGCCGGGGCCTACCGGATGCCCCGCCGCTGGACGCTGCACCTGACCTACCTCGCGGCCGACGCGCGGGAGGCCCGCGACCAGGCCGTCGTCTACACGGAAGGGCTGACGATCCTGCGTCCGGAGCTGCCCGCGAACGCTGCGATGTTGTCCCGGGCCGATGCCTGGAATCACGTGGAGCCGGTCTTCTGCGGCCGGGTCGGCCCCGACGACGAGGTCTGCATGGACGTCACCGGGCACCCAGGCTTCCACAGCGCGGCCGGGATCGGCGGGCTGAGCTGGGGCGACGGGGACGGGGACGGAACGGTGACCGCGTAGCCGGGCCCGGGTGTCGCCCGTGCCGGCACGGCCGCCCGATGCCATCGCCGCGCCCCCTTCCCCCGCCATTCTTCCCTCCCCTGTTTCACGGAATCAGGGGCTATCCGCGGCGGAATAGCCACTGTTTCCGTGAAACAGGGCCCGGTGGGGCGACGGCGCGGGCGGGCGGCTTCCGCGGCGGTGTCGGCGGGCGCTCGTAGACTGCGCGGATGGTCTCCCCCACCGAGCAACGGGTCGAGGGCGCGCTGGACGTGTTGCGCCGGGTCTTCGGTTACGACGCGTTCCGCGGTGTCCAGCAGGACATCATCGAGCACGTGGTGGCCGGCGGTGACGCGCTGGTGCTCATGCCCACCGGGGGCGGCAAGTCGCTCTGCTACCAGATCCCCGCGCTGGTCCGCGACGGCGTGGCGGTGGTCGTCTCGCCGCTGATCGCGCTCATGCAGGACCAGGTCGACGCGCTCACCGCGGTCGGCGTGCGGGCCGGGTTCCTCAACTCGACCCAGGACGCGGCACAGCGCCGCCGGGTCGAGGCGGCCTACCTCGCCGGCGAGCTGGACCTGCTCTACCTCGCCCCGGAAGGACTGGCCGTGCGCTCCACGCTCGGCCTGCTGGAACGCGGCAAGATCGCGCTGTTCGCGATCGACGAGGCGCACTGCGTCTCCCAGTGGGGGCACGACTTCCGCCCCGACTACCTCAACCTGTCGATGCTGCACGAACACTGGCCGCAGGTGCCGCGCATCGCGCTGACCGCCACCGCGACGCGGGCCACCCGCACCGAGATCGCCACCCGGCTCCAGCTCACCGACGCCCGACACTTCGTGGCCAGCTTCGACCGGCCCAACATCCAGTACCGCATCGTGCCCAAGCGGGAACCCCGCCGGCAGTTGCTGAGCCTGCTGCGCGACGAGCACCCGGGTGACGCCGGCATCGTCTACTGCCTGTCCCGCGCCTCGGTGGACAAGACCGCCGAGTTCCTGGTCGCCAACGGCATCCCGGCGCTGCCCTACCACGCCGGCCTGGACGCGGCGACCCGCGCCGCCAACCAGCAGCGCTTCCTGCGCGAGGACGGGCTGGTCATGGTGGCCACCATCGCGTTCGGCATGGGCATCGACAAGCCCGACGTACGCTTCGTCGCCCACCTCGACCTGCCCAAGTCGGTGGAGGGCTACTACCAGGAGACCGGTCGCGCCGGCCGTGACGGGCTGCCGTCCACGGCCTGGCTGGCGTACGGGCTCCAGGACGTGGTGCAGCAGCGCAAGATGATCGAGACGTCGGAGGGCGACCTGGCGCACCGGCGCAACCTCGCCGCCCACCTCGACGCGATGCTGGCGCTCTGCGAGACGGTCCGCTGCCGCCGGGCCCAACTGCTCGAGTACTTCGGTGAGACCGGGGCGTCGAACTGCGGCAACTGCGACACCTGCCTGGACCCGCCGGAGTCCTGGGACGGCACGGTCGCCGCGCAGAAGCTGCTCTCCACCGTCTACCGGCTCGACCGGGAGCGCAACCAGCGGTTCGGCGCCGGGCACAGCATCGACATCCTGCTCGGCAAGCACACCGACAAGATCGACCAGCACGGGCACGACGCGCTGAGCACGTTCGGCATCGGCACCGAGCTGCGCGACACCGAGTGGCGCGGCGTGGTCCGGCAACTGCTCGCCGAGGGTCTGCTCGCGGTCGAGGGCGACTACGGCACGCTGGCGTTGACCGAGGCCAGCGCCGACGTGCTCGGCCGACGGCGCACGGTCACCCTGCGCAAGGAGCCGGAACGACCGCTGTCCGGCCGGGCCGCGAAGCCACGGGGCGCGGCCACCGTCGTCGCCGACCTCTCCCCCGCCGCCGCGCCGGTCTTCGAGCGGCTCCGCGCCTGGCGGGCCGCCACCGCGAAGGAGCAGGGCGTCCCCGCGTACGTGATCTTCCACGACGCCACGCTGCGTCAGATCGCCGCCGAGCCGCCGAGTTCACTGGCCGAGCTGTCCCGGTTCAACGGCGTCGGCGAGAACAAGCTCGCCGAGTACGGCGAGGCCATCCTCGCCGTACTCGCCGAGGGGTGACGTAAGGGCCCGACCCCGTTGGTGGGGGTCGGGCCCTTTCGCGTTGGTGTCAGCTGGTGCTGTAGCCGCGGGTGGCGATCCAGTCGGCGAGGTTGTCGACGGTGATGCGGTAGGAGGCGGTGTCCGGGTTGGCGCTGTCGGCGATGGTGACGGTGGTGCCGTTGTTCTGGTAGCCGACGACGCTGATGTAGTGGCCGCCTT
>NZ_JBNCLA010000015.1:0-107121 GCF_049841835.1 Micromonospora sp. DT227
TAGCCGCGGATTTTTATTTGGTTGTCGGTGCGGCCGAGGTATTCGAGTTGTCCGTCTGGGCGCCATCGGGTGATGTCGCCGGTTCGGTACATTCTGGCGCCGGTGGTGCTGTGGGGGTCGGCGATGAATCGTGTTGCGGTGAGGGCTGGTTGGTTGGTGTAGCCGTGGGCGGTGCCGGCTCCGGCGATGTAGAGCTCTCCGGCGACGCCGGGTGCTACGGGGTTGAGGTGCTCGTCGAGGACGTAGAGGTGGGTGGCGGTGACGGGTCGGCCGATGGGTGGGGTGGTGTTGCTGGTGAGGGGGTCGGAGAGTGTGGCGGCGATGGTGGTTTCGGTGGGTCCGTAGGCGTTGATCATGAGTCGGTTGGGGGACCAGTGGTGGACGAGGTCGCCGGGGCAGGCTTCGGCGCCGACGAGGAGGCACCGGAGGTGGGGTAGGGGGGTGGGGGTGAGGGTGGCCAGGAGTGTGGGTGGGATGAGGGTGTGGGTGATACGGGTGTGGTGCAGGAGGTCGCTGAGGTCGTGTCCGGCGACGATTCCGGGTGGGGCGATGATGAGGGTGGCGCCGTGGGGTAGTGACATGAGCAGTTCCATGACCCAGGCGTCGAAGCTGGGTGTGGAGAGTTGCAGGACGCGGGCGTCGGGTCCGAGGGCGAGTCGGGTGTGGAAGGTGTGTGTCAGTGAGGTGAGTCCGGTGTGGGGGACGCGTACGCCTTTGGGTTGGCCGGTGGATCCGGATGTGAAGATCACGTAGGCGCTGGCGTGTGGTGTGGCGGGGGCGACGAGGTGGGGCGGGTCGACGGGCTCGCCGGGGGTATCGGCGGGTATCGCGGTGAGGTTGAGGGTGGCGGCCAGTTCCGTTGTGGTGTGGTCGGTGATCGCGATGTGGACGTCGGCTTGGGTGATCATGGTGTGTAGGCGTGGGGTGGGCAGTGTGGGGTCCAGGGGGGTGAACACGCCGCCGGTTTGGGAGACGGCGAGTGCTGCGGTGACGAGGTCGATGCCGCGTGGGAGGAGGAGTCCGACCACTGTTTCGGGGCCGACGCCGGCGGCGGTGAGTTGGGTGTTCAGGGCGCCGGCGCGTTGCCACAGTTGCCGGTAGGTCAGGGTCAGGTCGCCGGCGGTGACGGCGGGGGCGTCCGGTTGGGCGCTGACTTGTACGGCGACCATCTGGGCCAGGGACAGTACGGGTTGGCTGTCGCCGCCGTCGCCCCAGCGCAGCAGATCGGCACGCTCGGCTGCGGACACGACGTCCCATTGCGAGAGTCGGGCTTCGACGCCTCCGGCGGCCAGTGCGGTCAGGATTCGGAGCCACCGGTCGACCAGTTCGGTCACCACCGCCCGGTCGAACAGATCCAACGAGAACTCCACCACCCCATCCATCCCGGACGGACGGCCGTCCGGACCGCGGTGCTGGCGGACGATGACGCTGAGGTCGAGGCGCGCGCTGTCGCGGCCGACCGGCAGGACATCCGCGTCGAGACCGGGCAGGTCGAAGGCGGTCTCGAGGATGTCGTCCTCGATCGCGAGCAGGATCTGGACCAACGGGTGCGCGGCCAGTGAGCGGGTGGGGTTGAGCACCTCCACCAGGTGGTCGAAGGGGACGTCCTGGTGGGCGTAGGCGTCGAGGGTGGTGTGACGCACCCGGCCCAGCAGTTCGGTGAACGTCGGGTCGCCCGAGGTGTCCACCCGCATCACCAGCGTGTTGACGAAGAAGCCGACCAGATCGTCCAGCCGCTCGTCCAACCGACCCGCCACCGGAGAACCGATCGGAATGTCCACCCCCGCACCCAACCGGCTCAACAACCCACCCAGACCAGCCAGCAACACCATGTACACCGTCGTACCGGTCTCCCGGGCCAGCCGGACGAGGCCCGCGTGCACGTCGGCGTCGAACGTGAAGCGGTAGGTGTCCCCGCGGAAGGAGGCGGCCGCCGGCCGTGGCCGGGCCAGTGGCACCGTGACGATCTCGAGCAGTCCCGCGAGCACCGACCGCCAGTAGCCGGTCTGGCGGGCGAGGCGGCTGTCGGGCTCGTCCGGCGAGCCGAGGTACTCCTCCTGCCAGAGTGTGTAGTCGGCGTACTGCACGGGCAGCGGTGGCCACGCCGGTGTCGTGCCGGCGAGCCGGGCCCGGTAGGCGGTGCCCAGGTCGCGCACGAGCGGGCCCATGGAGGCGCCGTCGGCGGCGATGTGGTGCAGAACGATCAGCAGTACCGCCGTCGAGTCGTCCACGGCGTACAGGTGACACCGCACGGGTAGGTCGCGGGTGAGGTCGAACGGCGCTGCCACGGCGCGTCGCAGTGCGGGCCCGAGATCGTCAGCGGGTACCGAACGTTCGTCCAGCGCGATGTCGAGGCCGGCGGCGTCGAGGACGGCCTGGTGCGGGTCGCCGTCCACCTCCGGGTACACCGTACGCAGCGACTCGTGGCGCGTGGCGAGGTCGTTGAGGGCGGCGCGCAACGCGTCCCGGTCGAGCGGTCCGCGCAGCCGTACCGCCAGCGGGACGTGGTAGGTGTCCCGGCTGCCGAGCCGGTCGAGGAACCACAGCCGTCGCTGGGCGGGGGAGAGCGGGACGAGATCCGGTCGACCGGCGGGGCGCAACGCCGGGCGGGCGGCGCGACCGGGTGCCACGTGGGCGAGCACTCCGGTGACGGTGGGCCGGGCGAAGAAGTCGGCCATCTCCAGATCGGTGGCCAGCGTGGACCGGATCCGGCCGATCAGCCGGGTCGCGAGCAGCGAATGGCCGCCGAGGTCGAAGAAGTTGTCCTCGGCGCCGACCGCGCGGACGCCGAGCGCGTCGGCGAACAGCTCCGCGAGGATCTGGGCGTACGGTTCGTGGTGCACGCCCCCGCTGACGCCGGGCGATGCCGGTGCCGGTAGCGCGGCGCGGTCCAGCTTGCCGTTGGCGGTCAGCGGCAACGCGTCCACGGTCACCAGCGCCGCCGGCACCAGGTGATCAGGCAGCGTCCGGGCCAGGTCGTGGCGCAGGGCGGCCGGGTCGAGCGTGGTGTCCGGGGCGGGGACCACGTAGGCGACGAGACTGATCTCGCCACCGTCGCTCTCCCGTGGCACCACCACGGCCTCGGCGACGCGGGTGTCCCGGGCCAGCACGGCGGCGATCTCGCCCGGCTCGACCCGGAAGCCGCGGACCTTGACCTGGTCGTCGGTGCGGCCGAGGAACTCCAGGGCATGCCCCGTCCACCGGACCCGGTCACCGGTGCGGTACATGCGCGCGCCGGGCGGCCCGAACGGATCGGCGACGAACCGGGTGGCCGTGAGGCCGAGTCGGCCGAGGTAGCCGCGGGCGACACCGGCACCGGCGACGTAGAGTTCCCCGGCCGCGCCGGCCGGCACCGGGTGCAGGCTGCCGTCGAGTACGTAGGCGGCGAGATGTGGCAGCGGCGTGCCGATCGGGCTGACCGGACGACCGACATCGCCGGGGGTGACGTCGTAGCGGGTCACGTGGACCGTCGTCTCGGTGATGCCGTACATGTTGACCAGCCGCGGGCGGTCGGCGCCGTGCCGGTCGAACCAGCCGCCGAGACGGTCCGGGGCGAGGCGTTCGCCGCCGAAGACGACGTAGCGCAGGCTGAGGTCGTCAGGCGCCGTGACGTCGGCGCGGTCGAGCGCGGCGAACGCGGAGGGCGTCTGACTCAGGACGGTGACGCGTTCGCGGGCGAGCAGCCGCCGGAAGGCGTCGGGTGCGCGAGCGACGTCGCGGGGCACGATGACGACCCTGCCGCCGGTGGTGAGCGCGCCCCAGATCTCCCAGACGGAGAAGTCGAACGCGTGGGAGTGGAACATGGTCCAGACGTCGGCCGGGCCCACGTCCAGGTCGACGAGTGTGTTCGCCAGCAGCCGTTCGACGTTGCGGTGGGTGACGACGACACCCTTCGGTGCGCCGGTGGAGCCGGAGGTGTGGATGACGTACGCCGCGCTGTCCGCGGTGGGACCGGCCACCGGCTCGGCGGCCTCGGGCACACCGGTGTCGTCGCCCCCGTCGACGGTCAGCACCGGGATGTCGAGTGGCGGCAGCAGGGGCCGAAGCGCGCTCGTGGTCACCACGGCGGCGGGTGTGGTGTCGGCCAGCAGGTAGGCGACGCGGTCGGCGGGGTGGTCCGGATCGATCGGCGCGTAGGCGGCCCCCAGCCGGGTCACGGCCAGCATCGCGGTGACCAGTTCCGCGGAGCGGGGCAACACCAGCGCCACGCGTTGCTCGGGCCGGACGCCGTGCCGGTGCAACAGCGTGGCCAGGCGCGTCGAGCCCGACTCGAGGTCGCCGTAGCTGAGGGTGCGGGACCCGTCGGTGACCGCCGGAGCGCCGGGCGTGGCGATGACCTGCCGGCGCACCAGGTCGACGAGGGTGGTGTCGGCGGTGGCGGATGCGGTGGCGGGGGCGACGCCGGCTCCGGTGCCCACGCCCACGCCCATGCTCAGGCCGCCGACCGGCCGGTCGATGCGGCGGGCGGCGGCGGCCAGCAACGCGAGCAGGCGGGTGGCGTGGCCATCGAGATCGGACGGGGTGTAGAGCGCGGGATGCCCGTTCAGGTCGACGCGGGGTCCGGCGCCGGCGCGGTCGTAGGCGACCACGGAGAGGTCTTCCAGCAGCGGCGCGGCCGGGTTGTGCATGATCGTGCGGTGCTCGCCGAACCGGAGCTCCTCGAACCGCATCACGTTGACCATCGGGCCGAAGAAGCGCCGGTCGGGCCCGCCCAGTCGCAGTTCGCGGTGCAGGTCCTCGCCGCGGTAACGCTGATGCGCGAGCGCGGCGCGCAGTTCGCCGTCGACCTGCCCGACGAGGTCGGCCACGGTGGTCGTGGGACGCACGGTCAGGCGTAGCGGCACGACGTTCGTCGTCATCGCCGGGGTGCGGCCCGCGTGGGGTGCGCTCCGGCCCGCGACGGGCAGACCCAGCACGATGTCGTCGGCGCCGGCCATGCGGTGCAGGTACACGGCTGTGGTGGCGATGAGCAGCCGGGACCAGCGCACGCCGGTACGCCGTTCGGCCGCCAGCAGTTCGTCGACGGTGCCGGCGGGCAGGTCGTGACGACTGCGGACGAAGGTGGAGCTGATCGACGTGTCCACGGGGTTGAGGCTGATGCGCTCGGGCCGGTCGGCGAACCGCTCGTGCCAGAAGGCGCGGTCGGCCGCGCGGGTTCCCGAGCTGTGGTAGGCGGCTTCTTCGTCGACGAGCGCCGCCAGTGATCCGAACGGGGTCGGTGGTGGGGTCCGGCCCGAGACGAGTGCCGTGTAGAGGGCCGCGACGCGGCGGGTGATCAGGCTCGCGCCGTAGGCGTCGACCGCGATGTGGTGGTAGCGCTGGTACCAGAAGACCCGGTCCGGTCCGGCGGTGAACACGACATGGGCGAATGGCGCGTCCGTGGTGAGATCGACCGGCCGGGCGAGGTCGGCGCGGGCGTACGCGTCGACGGCCACGATCGCGTCCTGGCCGGTGTCGAGATCGATGACGCGGGGCGCGACGGGCGCCGGTGGGTGCAGCACCTGCACCGGCCCGTCGGCCGAGCGGGCGAACCGCACGTGCAGCGCCTCTGCCTCGGCCACCGCCAGGGTGATGGCCCGCACCAGCGCCCCCACGTCGACCGCCCCGTGGATCTCGAGGTAGTTGCCCCAGAGATAGAGCGACGCGTCCGGGTCCATCTCCTGCCCGAGCCAGACGCCGGTCTGGGCCGCCAGCAACGGGTACCGCGTGGGTGACGCTACGGACACGGCACTCCCCTCGTCGAGTCTGACCGGCACACCGATCGGCGGCGCGATCGGTGTTGCTGTGGTTGCCGCACAAAACAGACGCAGGTCCCTTGCCCCGCGGTGCACTTAATTCGAAGTGCATAAATGTTTGGTCAGGCTTTCATGATGCCCGGAACGCTGTCAACACTTCGGTTCGCTTCGATGTAAAGGTCTTAGTGATCGTTTTTATGCGCGGGGGAGCGGGGTGGCCGCCGGCACCGAAGGTGAACGATGTGAGTCGATGCGAGTGGCCGTCGGCAGTGGTTAAGGTGAGGTGGTGGACGACACCTACCGATCGCCGTGGCAGGTCGACGACGTCGCCGAGCTGGCCAGCCTGAGCCGCCGCTTCTTCACCACCGAGGCCGCGCCGCGGCGCGCCGAGTGGGCGGCGCAGCGGCACGTCGACCGGGTCTTCTGGCGCCAGGCGGCAAAACTCGGCCTGCTGTGCGCCGGCGTGCCGGCCGAGTACGGCGGCGGTGGCGGCGACGCCCGCCACGATCTCGTCGTCATCGCCGAGCAGGCGCGCGCGGGGGAGTTCGGCTTCGGGAACGCGGTGCACAGCGGTGTCGTGGCCCGGTATCTGGTCAGCTACGGCACCGACGGGCAGAAGCGCCGCTGGTTGCCGCCGATGGCGAGCGGTGACGTGATCGCCGGGATCGCGCTGACCGAGCCGGAGGCGGGATCGGATCTGAAGGCGATCCGCACGCGCGCCGAGCGCGACGGCGACGGCTGGCGGGTGAGCGGCGCCAAGTCGTTCGTCACCAACGGCGGCTCGGCCGATCTGCTCGTCGTGGCGGCGAAGACGAACGCGTCCGCCGGGGCGCGGGGCATATCGCTGTTCCTGGTGCCGGTGGGAGATCAGCCCGGGGTGGTACGTGGCCGGGTGCTCGACAAGATCGGCCAGGAGTCGGCCGACACGTCGGACATCACCCTCGAGGACGTCCGGCTGCCGGCGGAGGCGTTGCTGGGCCGGGAGAACGCCGGCTACGCGATGCTGCTCGATCAGTTGTCGTGGGAGCGCCTGCTGGTCGGGGTCATGGCCGCCGCCGTCACGGAGCGCGCGGTCGAGCTGACGGTGGCCTATGCCCATCAGCGCATGGTGTACGACGACGAGCTGTTCGCCCTGCAGCACGTGCGCATGGAGCTGGCCGAGTGCGCGACGTTGGCGCAGGTCGGCCGGGTCTTCGTCGACCACTGCGTCGCCCGGCACCTGGACGGCACGCTCGACGCGCGCACCGCGTCGATGGCGAAGTTCTGGCTCTCCGACGTGCAGTGCCAGGTGCTCGACCGGTGCCTGCAACTGCACGGCGCCAACGGCTACACCCGCGACTACCCGATCGGCCAGCTCTACGTCGACGCCCGCGCGCAGCGCATCTACGGCGGAGCCAACGAGGTGATGAAGGAACTCATCGCCGGGACCCTGTGAACCTCGCGCGGCGCTACGCGTTGGCGGGCTCGCCGAGAGCGACGTGGTCGCGCTCGGCGGCTTCGAGTTCCGGATAGACCGGGCAGCCGTACAGCGGCTCGTACGGCGCGAAGCTCCGGTACGCCTCGATCGTGCGCAGGTGTCGGGCCAGCGGGTTCTTCTGGCTCCAGAAGTCGCCGCCGAGCAGCCGCGCGATCCAGATCGGCGCCACCCGCGCGCCGGTGCTCTTGAGAAACCGGCCGAGCCGGAAGTCGTGCTCGTAGAACGCGTAGATCAGCCGGAAGTACGTGTCGTAACCGGTCTTGTAGAACCGCGAGTAGAGCTCGGTCGCCGCCGTCTCGTCCTGCGCGCCGTCGAGGATCGCCACCGTCGTCTCGCCGGCCCGGATTCCCGAGGTGAGCGCCAGGTAGACCCCGGCCGAGAAGATCGGATCAACGAAACAGCCCGCGTCGCCGGCCATCAGGTAACCCGGACCGGCGACCTGGTCGGAGAAGTAGGTGAAGTCGCTCTCCACCCGCGTCTCGCTGTGCTCGGTGAGATCCGCGATCCGCTGATGCACCCGCGGTATCCGCCGCGTGAACTCGTCGAACACCCGATCGGCGCCCATCCGTTGCAGGATCTCGGGTCGGGTGACCGCGCCGACGCTGATCCGCTCGGGCCGGATCGGGATCGCCCACACCCAGCCGTCGGCGTGGCTGCCGATCTGGATGTCGCCCGACACGCCGGGATTGGTGGCCTCCCGCACCCCGTCGTAGTGGCGGAACGCGGCGACCATACGCAGCCGGTCCGGGGTGCGACGGCTGCGCAGCACGCCGGTGCTGATCACGCCGGCCCGGCCGCTGGCATCGATGATGCGGCGCGCGGACAGGTGACGCGTCACGCCGTCCTGGGTGTAGGTCACGCCGGTGAGGCGCTCGCCCGCGCTCTCGAACCTGGTGACCCGTGCGCCGAAACGCACGTCGACGCCGGCCTTGGCGGCGTGCCGCAACAGCATGTCGTCGAAGGCGGACCGCTCGACCTGGTAGGTGGTCAGCTCACGCCCCGCGCCCTGGTCGGTGAAGTCCACCCGGGTGTAGCCGCCGTCGACGTCGCAGAACTCGGCCCCCGTCTTGACCGGGAAGTCGGTCGCGTCGACCTCCTCCCGGACGCCCAGGCGGTCCAGCAACGCGGCGGTGTAGGTAAGCATCGACTCTCCGATGTGAAACCGGGGGAACTGCGCGCGCTCCAGCAGAACTGTCGAGTGCCCGCTCGCCGCGACGAGCCGCGCGGCCGAGGAGCCGGCCGGGCCGCCTCCGATCACGATGGCGTCGACTTCTTCCCGGATTGTCTCGGACACGATGTCCACTCCCCACATAGATCGACACCCGTCGCTACCCACTATTGCATCGACCGGGGTCCACGAAAAGGGTTCGCGTGCTTGTGGTCCGCGACTGTGATCGTCCGGGTTTGCCGCTGCGGTCGTCCGCGTGAAACGATAACGATCGATAAGCTGACCGATTGTCGCGTGGCCGTGCACCGTGTCCGGAGGTTTACCGTGTCCGCATCCTCGTCGGCTCCCGCCAGCGATCTCTTCCGGGCCGCGCGTGACCTGCTGCAGAGACACCGCGACGACTACGCCGCCGCCACCGCCGCCTTCAGTTGGCCGAGGCTGCCGTCGTTCAACTGGGCGCTCGACTGGTTCGACCACCTGGCGGAGCGACCGGATCGCCGCGACCGACCGGCGTTGCAGCTGTGGGAGACCAGCACCGGCAGTCCGCGGTGCGAGACCACGCTGACGTACGCGCAGCTCTCCGCCCGCTCCAGTCAGCTGGCCAACTGGCTTCTCGGGCACGGGGTGGCCCGCGGTGATGCCGTGCTGGTGATGCTCGACAACCGGGTGGCGCTGTGGGAGACCATCCTGGCCGTGATGAAGCTCGGCGCCGTGATCGTGCCGGCCAGCCCGATGACCGGCGTCGACGGGATCGCCGACCGGATGCTCCGGGGCGGTGTCCGGCATGTGATCGCGACGGTGGCGAGCGCGCCGGTGTTCGACACGGCCGGGCGCGGCGACGTCACGTTCATCGCCAGCCGGGACGAGCCCGGCCAGCCGGTGCCCCCCGGGTGGCTCGACCTCGAGGACGCCGTCACGGCGGCCACGACGTTCACCCCGTCCGGTCCGACGCGTGCCCAGGACCCGCTCATGCTGTACTTCACCTCCGGCACCACCTCGCACGCCAAGCTGGTCAGTCACACCCACTCGTCGCTGCCGGTCGGACAACTGTCGACGATGTACTGGATCGGGCTGCGGCGCGACGACCGGCACCTGGCGGTGGCGTCGCCGGGCTGGGCCAAACACGTGTGCAGCAACCTGTTCGCGCCGTGGTCGGCCGAGGCGTGCGTGGTGGCGCTGCGCGCCGGCAGGTTCGACCCGGACGTGACCCTCGAGACGCTACGCCGGGGCGAGGTCACCACGTTCTGCGCGCCGCCGACGGTGTGGCGCCAGCTCCTGCCGCGCGCGACCGCCCGCACCCGGCTGCGGCTGGACGCCGCGACGTCGGCCGGTGAACCCCTCGACGCGGCGCTGCTCGACGGCGTGCGTGCCGAATTCGGCGTCACGGTCCGCGACGGCTACGGCCAGACCGAGATTCCGGGCCTGATCGCGAACTCACCCGGCGTCACCGTACGGCCCGGGTCGATGGGCAGGCCGCTGCCGGGGTTGCCGCTGGTGTTGCGGGACAGCCGCGGCGCGCTCGCCGACGAGGGCGAGATCTGCCTGGATCTCGCGTCGGACCCGATCGGCCTGATGGCGGGATACCTTGGCGACCCGGCCGCCACCGACCGGGTCATTCGGGACGGCTTCTACCACACCGGCGACATCGCGCGCCTCGACGGCGACGGGCACTTCGGGTACGTCGGCCGGGCGGACGACCTGTTCAAGTCGTCCGGTTACCGCATCTCCCCCTTCGAACTGGAGCGGGCGCTGCGCGAGCACGACACCGTGACCGACGTCGTCGTGGTGCCGGCGGCCGACCCGGTCCGGTTCACGGTCCCGAAGGCGTTCGTCGAGCTGACACCCGGTACCCCACCGGACACCGACGCGGCCGGTGAGCTGTTCCGGTTCATCGCGACCCGGCTCTCGCCGTACCAGCGGGTGCGGCGGCTGGAGTTCGTGCAGCTTCCGCGCACCAGCACGGGCAAGGTGCAGCGCGGTGAGGTGCAGGCGTGGCAGCGGCAGGGCGGCGAGCGCGTCGAGTTCCGCGAGGACGAGTTCAGCGGCCTGCCGCGCTGGGGTGCCGCGACCCGCTGAGTCAGCTCGCCGCCGGCCGCCCGGCGTGGCGGGTCCGGATCGGGAGGTGGCTGATGCCCGCCACGAAGTTGGACTTCAGGTGGCGCACCGGCCCGGCCGGCTCGATGTCGTCGACCAGCGCCACGAACTCGGTGAGCAGCATCCGCAGTGCGATGCGGGCCAGCGAGGCGCCGACGCAGAAGTGCGGGCCGTACCCGAAGGCGAGATGACGCTCGGTCCGGTGGCCGATGTCGAAGCGGTACGGGTCGGCGAAGACCGTCTCGTCGCGGTTGGCCGAGCCGAGCCACACCGCGACCGCGGTGCCACGCCGGATCCGCTGATCCGCGATGGTCACATCCGTGCGGGCGTACCGCATGAAGTGGTTGGCCGGCGACGACCACCGGAGGCCCTCCTCGACCGCCGGCGCGATCAGACCGGGGTCGGCCTTGAGCCGCCGGAACTCGTCGGGGTGCTCGAGAAACGCGCAGATCAGTGCCGTGAGCACGTGCGGCGTCGTGACATTGGCGCCGAGCAGCAGGCTGTAGCAGTTGTAGACGATCGCGTCGTGCCGCAGCGGCCCGCCGTCCGGCCGCATCCGCGTCAGGAAGCCGATCAGGTCGTCGGACGGCTCGGCGAGGCGGCGGCTGACCTCGCTGGAGAAATAGTCGAAGAGCTCGTGGTGGACGCCGACGAGCGTGATGTGGCTGTCCCCCTCCTGGAACTCGGTGTCGTCGGGCGCGATCGCCATCGTCGTCGCGCGCGTCAACCGGGGCCAGTCGGCCTCCGGGACGCCCATCAACGCACCGGTGAACGACATCGGGAAACCGGCCGCCGCGACCGCCAGGTCCCACACGTCCCCGTCGCGGGCGGGCTCCAGAGCCTGGCGCACCGCGCGCGTCAGCAGGTGCCGGCGCTGGTTCAGCCGGTGCGGCGACAGCTCCCGGGCCAGCGGCTCGCGCATCGACGTGTGCCGCGGCGGATCGGTCGCGGCCATCATCTGGCCACCGGCCGGGTCACCGCGGCCCAGCGCGTTGAGCAACGTGCCCCGTTGCGACGTGAACTCGGTGTGGTCGGCCAGCACCCGGCAGGCGTCGGCGTGCCGCGTCACCGACCAGAACTCGCGGCCGTCCGCCAGCCGTTGGTGGTGCGCGGGCGCATGCCGGCGCAGCGCGTGCCAGATCGGGTGCGGGTCACCCGTGGCATACAGCTCGGGGTCGAACAGGTCGACCCGGCTCAGGTCGACCTCGGCGTCCGCGGTGGGCACGGTTATCCGCATGCCAGCTCCTCAGCTCCCGGTGCCGAGATGCGCGTCGACGATCCGGGCCAGCTCCGCCACCGTCGAGTTCTCGTAGAACGTCCTGGCCGGCAGCGAGACGCCGAAGTTCGCCTCGAGTTCGCCGGTGATCCGCATACCCGCCAGTGAGTAGCCGCCGAGCTCGAAGAAGTCGTCGTGCACGCCGACGGTGAGCAGGCCCAGCACATCGGCCCAGACCGCGGCGACGGCCTGCTCCGTCGGGGTGCCCGGCGGTTGGAACTCGGCGTTGACCTCGGGCCGGTCCCGGCCGGCCCAGGCGGCCAGGGCCGTCCGGTCCACCTTGCTGTGGGGCGTCAGCGGCAGGTCCTCCACGACGGTGATCGCGGCCGGCACCGCGTATCGGGGCAGCGACGCGGCCAGGTGGCGGCGGATCGACAGCGTCGACAGCGGAGGCTCCGCGGGATCACCCGCCACGAAGGCGACCAGGCGCTGACCGCCGTCCGGGGCGCCCTGTGCCACCACGGCCGCGGACCGCACCGGCGGACAGCGGCGCAGCGCCGCCTCCACCTCGCCCGGTTCGACGCGGTAACCGCTGATCTTCACCTGGTCGTCCACGCGGCCGAGGAAGTCCACCGCTCCGTCCGGGCGGCGGCGCGCCAGGTCGCCGGTGCGGTACATGCGGGCGCCCGCCACGAACGGGTTGGCCACGAAACGCTCCGCGGTGCGGGCCGGCTGCGCGTGGTAGCCACGCGCCAGCCCGGCTCCGTCGACGTACAGCTCACCGGTCTCGCCGTCGGGCACCGGGCGAAGCCTGGCGTCGAGGATGTGCCCGCCGCTGCCCGGCACCGGCCGGCCGATGGGGACCGCCGGCCCGTCGACCGGCGTGCGCACCGGGTGGCACAGGCTGAACGTGGTGTTCTCCGTCGGCCCGTAACCGTTCACCACGCGCAACCCCGGCACGGCCGCCAGCACGCGGTTGACCGCCGCCGGGTCGATCACGTCACCGCCGACGAGGAGCGTGCGAACCCCGCCGAACGCGTCGAGCGGCCCGGCGGCCATGTGGTGGAACAGACCCGCGGTCAGCCACAGCACGGTGACCCGCTCGTGGGCGATGACGTCGAGCAGGTCGCGCGGCTCGACGGCGTCATGTGGCCGCACGGCCACCCGCGCGCCGTGGCACAGCGGCGTCCACAGCTCGAACGTGGACGCGTCGAACGCGACGGGCGCCGCGTGCAGCACCGTGTCCGCCGCGGTCACCTCGACGTAGTCCGGTGCGGCGACGAGCCTGGTGACGGCGCGATGGGGTATCCGGACGCCCTTGGGACGGCCGGTCGACCCGGAGGTGTACGCGACGTAGGCGGTGCTGTCCGGATGCGGCCGTCGGGGCGTGGGGGCATCGGGGCCGTCACCGTCGACCGGGACGGCGGTACGGCCGTCCGCCGCGCTGTCGTCGCCGGCGGTGACCACGATCCGCACGCCGGCGTCGTCGAGCAGCGCACGCCGGTAGTCCGGTGGCTGCGCCGGGTTGACGCCGAGGTAGGCGGCGCCGGCCCTGAGGATGCCGAGCAGCGCGACCGGAAGCCACACCGACGCCGGCACGCCGACCCCCACCGGGGTGTCCGGCCGGACACCTGCCGCGATCAGGCGATGGCCGAGGCGGTTCGCGGCGGCGTCGAGGTCCCGATAGGTCAGCCGCTCGTCGCGCCAGCTCACCGCGACCGCGTCCGGGCGGGTGGCGACCTGCTCGGCGATCATGTCGAGGACGGTGCCGGCGGACTCAGGTGTCGGCATCGCGGGCCGTCCTTTCGAGGTCGCGCATGATCTCGCCGCGCAGTGCCGGCGGTGCGGCCAGGAACGCGTGATGGTCGCCGCGCAGCGTCACGAAACGCACATCCCTGGAGTAGTCGCGCCAGCCGACCATCTGCTCGGGCCGGATCTCCCGGTCGTCGGTCCAGCCGATCACGGTGATGGCCGTCGCCAGCCGGACCGGTTCCGGGAAGACGTACCGGCGGTTGGCCGCCAGGTCGGCTCGCAGCACGCCCAGCCCGACCTCGATGGCGTCGGGCTGCGGCCGGCCGCCCATCGCCCGGATCAACCCGGCCAGTTCGACGCCCAGGGCTTCGTCGTCCATCTCGAGGAACCGACCGTACGGGCCGTCGTGGGGGGCCACCTCCGACGACACGAAAAGCCGGTCCGGCACCGGAAGTCCGAGCCGCTGCAGATGCAGCGCGGTGGCGAACCCCGCCAGCGCCGAACTGCAGTGCCCGAAGAACGCGAACGGCCGGTCCAGCAGCGGCCGGATGTCGTCCACCAGGGCGGCGGCGTAGTCCTCGTACCGGCCGTAGTGCGGCTCGCGGAACCGGTTCTCGCGCCCCGGCGGCTGCACCAGGCACACCTCGGCCGGGCCGAGCCGGGCCGGCCAGCGCGCGTACATGGACGCGCCGACTCCGGAGTACGGCAGCAGGAACAGGCGGTACGTGCTGTCGGCCGTGGGCTTGCGCAGCAGCCATGGTCGGCGGGTGGCCGTGACGTCCATGCGGGCGGCTCCGGTCAGGTGTCGGTCTCGGCCATCGCCTCGACCAGGCTGCGTGGCCGCATGTCGGTCCAGTGCTCCTCGACGTAGGCCAGGCAGGCCTCGCGGGTGTCCTCACCGTGCACCACCCGCCACCCGGCGGGCACGTCGGCGAACGTCGGCCACAGTGAGTGCTGGTCCTCGTCGTTGACGAGCACGACGAAGCGGCCGTCGGGATCTTCGAAGGGGTTGGTCATTCTCGGCTCCTTGACGTGGTGTGCGGATCGGTGGTGAGCGCCCGGGCCAGCGCCGGCCCGAATGCGGCGACCGCGTCCGGTTCGAGCAGCCGTGGATGGGTGGAGTCGACCTCGACCGTGCGGACCGCCCCGTTGACGTAGGGCTGCCAGCTTGTCGGGTCGGGCCAGTCGTCCACCGGGTTGGCGGTCGTGACGACCAGCAACACGTCGCCGTCGAACCGATGCGGTCGGTAGTCGAACTGGAGGCGGATGTTGTTCTCGAACGTGCCGAGCACCGCCTCGATACCGGCCTCGTCCACCCCGGACAACGCACCACCGGAGGCATGGAGCCGGCGTACCGTGGCGGCCACCGTGATCTCCTCGAGGTCGCCGGGATCGGCGCCGACGAACATGAGGAAGCCGGCCAGGATCTCCTCGCGGGACGGCACGGCCGGTGGCGTCGAGAACGCGCTCTGTGGATAGGTGTCGAGGATCGCCAGCAGCTCGACGGTGTCGCCGGCCGCCTGCAGGGTGGTCGCGAGCGCGTGCGCGGCGATGCCACCGAACGACCAGCCGAGCAGGTGGTACGGGCCTTCGGGCTGCACCGCGCGGATCTCGGCCAGCCACCTGTCGACAAGCGCCGGCATGTCGGTCGGAGCCGGGTCGCCGTGCAGACCTGGTGACTGCAGCGCGTACAGCGGCCGGTCCGGTTCGAGGAACCGGGCGAGTCTGGCGTACGACCAGCCGACACCGGCGCCCGGCGGCAGGCAGTACAGCGGTGGGAGCGTGCCGCTGGGCCGCAGCGGCAGCAGGGTCGCGAACGGATCGAGGTGCCCGTCGCCGTCGTCGAGCCGCCGGGCCAGGTCGGCCACGGTCGGCGTCTCGAACAGGTGCAGCAGGCTGAGCCGCGTGCCGAGCGTCTCCTCGATCCGTCGCAGCAACGTGGGGGCCAGCAGCGAGTGCCCGCCCGCGGCGAAGAAGTCGTCGTTCGGGCCGATGTGCGGCCGGTCGAGCACTTCTGCGAACAGCGCGCACAGCAGTTCCTCGCGGGGGGTTCCGGCGGCACCCCCGACCCCGGTCACGGGCGCCGGCGCGGGCTCGTCGGCGGGGACGACAGTGATGTCGGCGGGCACCAGGTGGGCGGGCAGCCGGGTCCGCAGTCGATCGCCAAGCGCCGCCACGTCCAGAGTCGCGCCCGGATCGGCCACCAGATAGGCCGACAGCCCCTGCGTGGCTCTGCCGTCGCCGTGCAGGGCGAGATCCACGTCGCGGACACCGGCCTCGCCGCGCAACGCGGCGCGCACCTGACCGAGATCCAGGGGTGTGACGGCCTCGGCCGCCACCACAGGGGCCCCGTCGCACCGCGACAGGGACCGCTCCGGATCCGCCAGGGCGGCGGTGAGCAGGTGGCGCCAGCGGCCGACCAGGGCCTCGACGGTGGCGCGGTCGAACATGTCGGTGCGGAACTCGGCGATGCCGTCCATCCCGAGCAGCGTGCCGTCGGCCGCCTTGCGCTCGATGAGCTGGAAGGACAGGTCGAACTTGGCGCTGGCCGTCGGGACCGGCTCCGCGCCCACCGTGACACCGGGCAACCCGAAGCCGGTGAACGGCACGTTCTGCAACGCGAGCAGAACCTGGAACAGCGGCTGGTGGGCCAGGGACCGGGTCGGGTTGAGGGCTTCCACCAGGTGTTCGAACGGCACGTCCTGGTGACCGTACGCGGCGAGCGCCGTCGACCGGGCCCGCTCGACGAGGCCGGCGAAGCTCGGATCGTCGCTGGTGTCCACGCGCAGGACGAGTGTGTTGACGAAGAACCCCACCAGGTCGTCGAGGGCTTCGTCGAGGCGGCCGGCGACCGGTGTGCCGATGGGTATGTCGTCACCGGCGCCGAGCCGGGAGAGCAGCCCGGCGAGGCTGGCCAGCAGCACCATGAACGTCGTGGCGTCGACGGTGCGGGCGGTGGCCACGAGCGCGCCGTGCAGGTCGGCGTCGAAGGTGAAGGTGACGACCCCACCGCGATAGGACGCGACCGGTGGCCGTGCCCGGTCGGCCGGCAGCACGAGTTGTTCGGGCAGGCCACGCAGGGTTTCCCGCCAGAAGGCCACCTGGTCCGCGTAGAGGCTGTGGGGGTCGTCCTCGGCCCCGAGCAGTTCCCGCTGCCACAGCGTGTAGTCGATGTACTGGACCGGCAGTGGCGACCAGGCCGGTGGCCGCCCGTCGCTGCGGGCGGTGTATGCGGTGAGCAGGTCGCGGGTCAGCGGCGCCATGGACCAGCCGTCGCCCGCGATGTGGTGTATCAGCACCAGCAGGACCGACGTCTGGGCGTCGATGGTGAACAGCCACGCCCGTACCGGCAGCTCGGCGGCCAGGTCGAAGCGGTAGGCAGCGGCCACGGCCAGCGCCTCCGCCAGGCCGGCCTCGTCGGCGGGTGTCACGCTCATCGGCACGGCGAGGCCGTCGACCGGCTGGACCTGCTGCACCGGGTGGCCGGCGGTCTCCGGGAAGGTGGTGCGCAGCGACTCGTGCCGGCCGACCACGTCGGTCAGCGCGGCCCGTAGCGCCGGCACGTCGAGTTCGCCGCGCAGCCGCAGCCCGATGGGCACGTTGTAGGCGGCGTCGGCCACGCCGAGACGTTCCACGAACCACAGCCGCCGCTGCGCGTACGACAGCGGCACGACGGCGGGGCGGGGCATCGGCCGGACCGCGGGCCGGGTGGTGGCGACCGCGTCGGTGAGGTGCTCGGCGAGCATGGCCGGGGTCGGGGCCACGAAGATCTGTCCCACCGGTATCTCGACGCCGAGCACGGCCCGGATGCGCGCGGCCAACCGGGTGGCCAGCAACGAGTGCCCGCCCAGGGTGAAGAAGTTCTCCTCCGCGCCGACGGCGGGCTGGCCCAGCACCTCGGCGAACAGGTCGCACAGGATCTCCTCCTGCGGCGTGCCGGGCGCGCGGGTGACGCGTGGCGGGGTGGCGGCGGGGGCCGGAAGGGCGGCCCGATCCACCGTCCCGTACGGCGTCCGCGGGAGATCGTCGAGGACGACGGTGGCCGACGGCAGCAGGTGGGCGGGCACGTGCCGGCGTAGTGCGGCGGCGTCGACGTGGTGTCCGGCGTGCCCGGCGACGTAGGCGACGAACCGTGGCGGCGTCTCCTCGCCGGAGCGGACGACGACGCCGCGCCGGACCGCCGGGTAGTCCGCGACGGCCGCCTCGACACGGCAGGGGAGCAGACCCGGTTCGAGGCCGTCGACCTGTTCGGTCGGGCCGTAGAGGTCGAGCTGCCCGTCCGGGCGCAACCGGCCACGGTCACCGGTCGCGACCAGGCCGGTGCCGTCGGGCACGTGGATGTCGCCGGCGACGCCCGGCGGCACGGGCCGCCGCCAGGCGTCGAGCAGGTGGAGGCGTTCACCGGCAGCGGGTCGCCCGATCGGCAGCGGATCGATCGCGGCGGTGCCCGCGGCGGGTTCGAGCGGGTCGCTGATCGTGAGCCAGGGGTGCGTGGCGGTGCCGTACACGTTGACGAACCGCCGGCCGACGGCCCAGTCCGTCACCATCGCGGGCGGGCAGTTCTCCCCGGTGACGGCGATGCCGTCGAGGCCGGCGGGCGCCGCGTCCGGGTCGAGGTCGCTGAGGCGGGTCGGGGTGGTGATGAGGTGACTGACGCGTCCGGTGTGCAGCCAGCCGTCGAGATCGGCCGAGTCGGTCGGCACGGGTAGCAGCGACGCGCCGGTTTCGGCGGCCAGGAGCGCCAGCGCTCGCGCCACGGCGGGCTCGGCGGTCGCCTCGTGCGCGACGCGGGCGTCGGGGCCGATCCGCAGTGCGGTGGCCAGCGCCCGCGCCCGCGCCGCGAGCACGTCGTCCACCTCGACGGTTCGAGCGGCGTCCGGGTCGGGCGACGTGGCGTGTTCGGCGGGCGTCAGCAGATCTATCGCGCCCAGCCGGATGCCGGGGTCGGCGACGGCGGCGGCGAGGAGGCGGCGGTAGCGGTCGGCGAGAGCCTCGACGGTGGCCCGGTCGAACAGGTCCGTGTTGAACTCCACCATGCCCGAGATGCCGGCCGGCGCGCCGGTCTCGTCGCGTTCCTCCGCGACGTTGACGAACAGGTCGAACCGGGAGGCGCCGACGCGGGGCCCGTGCGCGCCGGCCGCGAGGTCAGCCGACCTGAACTGCCCGCCCGGTGCGTTCTGGAGGGCGAACATGACCTGGAACAGCGGCTGGTGCGCCAGGGACCGGGTCGGGTTGAGCACCTCGACGAGATGCTCGAACGGCACGTCCTGATGGCTGTACGCGGCCAGCGCCGTCGACCGGGCTCGGGTGAGGAGGTCGGCGAAGGTCGGGTCACTGCTGGTGTCCATGCGCAGGACCAGCGTGTTGACGAAGAACCCGACCAGTTCGTCAAGCGCCTCGTCCAGCCGGCCGGCCACCGGGGTGCCGATGGGCACGTCGCAGCCCCCGCCCAGCCGCGACAGCAGCCCGGCCAGTCCCGCCAGCAGCGCCATGAACATGGTGGCGCCGTGACCACGGGCGGTGGCGGCGAGCGCGGCGTGCAGGTCGGCGTCGAGCGTGAAGGCGACCACGTCACCGTGGTACGCGGCGACCGGTGGTCGCGGTCGGTCGGCCGGCAGCACGAGCTGGTCCGGTAGGCCCCGGAGCGCGTCCCGCCAGTAGCTCACCTGCTGCGTGTAGACGCTGTCGGGATCGCCCTCGGCGCCCAGCAGTTCGTGCTGCCACATCGTGTAGTCGGCGTACTGCACGGGCAGCGGTGTCCAGGCCGGCGGTTGCCCGAGGCCGCGGGCGGCGTAGGCCGTGTGCAGGTCGCGGGTCAGGGGCGCCATGGACCAGCCGTCGCCCGCGATGTGGTGCATCAGGATCAGCAGTACCGAGGAGTGCTCGTCGACGGTGAACAGCCACGCCCGCACGGGTGGCTCGGCGGCCAGGTCGAACCGGTGACCGGCGGCCTCGACGAGCGCGGCCGCCAGGCCGGCGGCGGGCACCCCGACGGTCTCGACGTGGGCCACCACCTCGCCGATCGGGAGCACCCGCTGCGACGGTACGCCGTCGGTGTCCGTGATGACGGTACGGAGCGACTCGTGGCGTTCGAGCACGTCTCGGTAGGCGGCCCGCAGGGCGGCCTCGTCCACGGCCCCGTCGAGGCGGATCGGCACCGGCACGTTGTAGGTGGGACTGGGACCTTCGAGGCGGTGCAGGAACCACAACCGGCGCTGCGCGAAGGACAGCGGCACCACGTCCGGCCGGGCGATCGGCGTCAGGGCCGGGCGCAGCGAGCGGTGCGGGTCCAGCGCCGTCGCCAGTCCGGCCACCGTGGGCGCGTCGAAGAGCTTGCGCACCTCCAGCTCGACTCCCAGCGTGGAGCGCACGCGACTGACCAGCCGGGTCGCCAGAAGCGAATGGCCGCCCAGATCGAAGAAGCTGTCGTGGACGCCCACCGCCGAGACGCCCAGCACCTCCGCGAACAGGCCGCACAGCACTTCCTCCTGCGGTGTGCGGGCCGCTGCCACCGCGTTGGTGGCACCGGACTCGGGCACCGGCAACGCCGAGCGGTCGAGCTTGCCGTTCGGGGTCGTCGGCAGGGATTCCAGCAGCATCACGACCGGCACCATGAACTCCGGCAACCGGTCCCTGATCCAGTCACGCAGGCGGGACTCGACGAGCCCGGCGTGGGGCGCGGGCACGACGTACGCGACGATCTGGGTGACGCCCGGCCGGTCGTGCGCGACGACGGCGACCTGGTTGACGTCGGGGTGCTCGGTGACGACGGCCTCGACCTCGGACAGCTCGACGCGATGACCGCGGATCTTCACCTGGTGGTCGACGCGGCCCAGGTACTCCAGCGTGCCGTCGCGCCGCCACCGCACCAGGTCCCCGGTGCGGTACATGCGGCCACCGGCCGCGCCGAACGGGTCGGCGACGAAGCGTTCGGCGGTCAGCCCGCGGCGTCGCAGGTACCCGCGAGCGGCGCCACGACCGGCGATGTACAGCTCACCTGTGGTCCCCGGCGGCACCGGGTTCAGCCACGGGTCCAGCACATGCACCTGCTGGTTCGTGATGGGCCGGCCGATCGGGGCCGCCGGTGGCCAGTCGTCCACCCCCGGTGGCAGTTCGCACGCGGTGACGACGTGCGCCTCGATCGGGCCGTAGTGGTTGTGCAGGCGGCGTTGCGGACCGCGGCGCATGAAGTCACGGATCTGCCTGCTGAGCAGCAGCGCCTCCCCGGACTGCGACACCTCGCGCAGCGTCGGCAGATCCGTGTCGTGCTCGTTCGCCGCCTCGCAGACCGCCTCGATGACCAGCGTCGGGCTGTAGAACTCCCGGATGCGGTGGTGCGCCAGCCATTCGGCCAGCGCACCCGCGTCCCGGCGGACGGTCTCGGCCGGCAACACGAGCGTCTTGCCGGTGGTGAGCGCCGAGAAGACCTCCTGCGTGGCCACGTCGAACGTGACGGTGGTGAACTGGGCCACCCGGGCGTCGGGGTCGGCGCCGATGTGCGCGTCGTGCCAGCGCAGCATGTTGGCGATGACGGTCGTCGGCATGACGACGCCCTTGGGCCGGCCGGTGGTGCCGGAGGTGTAGAGCACGAAGACCGGGTTGAGTGGATGCGGCCGGCCGGTGCGTTCGGCGTCGGCCAGGTCGCCCGCGGGGACGGTGCGCAGCCGGTCGCGGACCTCGTCGGCGTCCACCACGATCACCGGTGCGACGTCGTGGTCCACACCGCCCGCCAGCGCGGTGACGGTGAGCACGGCGGCGACCTGCCCGTCGTCGAACATGAAGTCGACGCGTTCGGCCGGGAAGCCGGGGTCCGCCGGCAGGTAGGCCGCGCCGGTCTTGTTCACCGCCAGCAGTGCCACGATCAGGTCGACCGACCGTGGCAGCAACAGCCCGACGAGGCGTTCCGGGCCGGCGCCGTGTGCGACGAGCAGGCGGGCCAGCCGGTTGGCGCGCGCGTTGAGGTCGGCGTAGGTCACCCGCTCGCCGCCGGCCTCGACCGCGATCCGCTCGGGCGCCCGCGTCACCTGCGCCTCCACCCGCTGGTACAGCAACTCGGCAGGCACCGGCCGTACCGTGTCGTTCCACGTGGCAAGGTCCGCCCGCTCGGTCGGTTCGAGGAGGTCGAGCGCGCCGAGCCGACGGTCGGGATCGGCGACCGCCGCGGCCAGCAACCGGATCCAACGCCGCGCGAGGACGCCCACCGTGGCCCGGTCGAACAGGTCGCTGCGGTACTCGATGATGCCGTCCATGCCGGTCGGCCGCCCGGTGGCGTCGTGGCGTTCGACCACGTTCCAGAACAGCTCGAAGCGGGACGTCGCGGTGCCGACGGGCTGGAACGTGACGTGCGCGCCGGGCAGCTCGAAGCCGGCCTCCGGCGCGTTCTGCAGGGCGAGCATGACCTGGAACAGCGGGTGGTGGGCCAGCGACCGGACCGGGTTGATCACCTCGACCAGACGCTCGAACGGCACGTCCTGGTGGGCGTACGCGGCCAGCGCCGTGCCGCGGACGCGCTCGAGCAGGTCCGCGAACGACGGGTCCCCGCTGAGGTCGACCCGCATGACGAGTGTGTTGACGAAGAAGCCGACCAGGTCGTCGAGCGCCTCGTCGAGCCGCCCGGCGACGGGGGTGCCGATGGGCACGTCCCGGCCCGCGCCCAGCCGCGAGAGCAGCCCGGCCAGGCCGGCCACCAGCACCATGAACACGGTCGCGCCGGACGACCGGGCCACCTCGACGATCCGCTCGTGCAGCCGCGCGTCGACACTGAAGTCGAGCAGGTCGCCCGCGTAGGACGAGAGCGCCGAGACGGGCCGGTCGGTGGGCAGCGCGATGCGGTCGGGCAGGCCGGCCAGCGCCCGCTGCCAGTAGTCGGTCTGCTGGGCGGCCAGGCTGTCCGGGTCGTGCTCGGCGCCGAGCAGTTCCTGCTGCCAGAGCGTGTAGTCGGCGTACTGCACCGGTAGCGGCCACCAGCCGGGCGCACGCCCCTGCGTCCGGCTGGCGTACGCGGTGAACAGGTCGCGGGCCAGCGGCGCCATCGACCAGCCGTCGGCGGCGATGTGGTGCACGTTGAGGAGCAGCACGTGGTCATCTGGCGCGAGCACCAGCAGGTCGGCCCGCACGGGTGGCTCCGAGGCGAGGTGGAACGAGTAGCGGGCCGCCCGCTGCAACACCGCTTCCATCGTCTCCGACGTCACCGGCGTGACGGTGAGGTCCACACCGGCATGGTCCGGCGGCCGGACCAACTGGGACGGTGTGCCGTCGACCTCCGGGTAGAGCGTGCGCAGGCTCTCGTGGCGGGCGACCACGTCGGTCAACGCGGCCCGCAGCGCGGCGCGGTCGAACGTGCCGGTGATCCGCAACGGCAACAGGATGTTGTAGGTGGGGCTGGGGCCTTCGAGGCGGTGCAGGAACCACAGCCGGCGCTGCGCGAACGACAGCGGCACCACGCGTGGCCGTGCCCGCGGTGTGAGGGCCGGGCGCAACAGCCGGCTGGCGTCCAGCCGCGACGCCAACCCCGCTACCGTCGGCGTCTCGAACAGCGTCCGCACCTCCAGCTCCACCCCGAGGGTGGACCGCACCCGGCTCACCAGGCGGGTCGCCAGCAGTGAGTGCCCGCCCAGGTCGAAGAAGTTGTCCCGGGTGCCCACCGAGGACAACCCGAGCACTTCCGCGAACAGGCCGCACAACACCTCCTCCTGCGGTGTGCGCGCCTCGGCGCCGCCGGTGACACCGAATTCGGGTGCCGGTAGCGCCGCCCGGTCGAGCTTGCCGTTCGGGGTCAGCGGCAACGACTCCACCACCATCACGACCGGCACCATGAACTCCGGCAACCGATGGCGGAGATGCTGGCGCAGCGCGCCGACGAGCAGGCGGCCGGGATCACCCCCGAGCGGGCGGTTGGTGAACGCGGCCGCCGCGTGCCGGCCACCGGGCGTGGCCGGCGCGACGGCCACCGCCAGGCCGGTGCCGGGCGGACTGTCCACCGTCGTGCCGGCGGCGATGTCGAGGTCGAACCGGTCGACGTCCTCCGCCGACCATCGGGCGGCCGCCACGCGCCCGGCCCGGTGCACGGCGTCGAGCGCGTCCTGCGGGTCCACGCCGCCCGCGTCGTACGCGGCGGCGACGGCGTCGACCCAGACCCGTCCGGCGTCCACGACACGCGCCACGGCGGCGTCGGCGGCGACGCGCGCGTTGGGGACACCCGTGACGCGTACCGCTGCGCTGACGTCGGCCAGTCGCTGCGCCACGGCCGCCACCGACGAGACGTCGACGTCCCAGCGCCAGGTGATCTCGGCCGGCGCCGCCGGCTCCGGCCCACCGGCGCGGTAGAGCACGGCGTCATAGCGGTAGCGGTTCAGCTCGGTGTCGTGGCGTCCCCGCTTGAGCCGCACGTCGACCGCGCCCAGCAGGGGGAACGCGGCTGCGGCGTCGGTGAACATCCGTGGGTCGACAAGCAGTTCCCGCTCGAGGTCGATATCGTGGTCGAGCCGCTGCCGGACCTGGTCGACGTCGGCGAACGCCGGGGTGTCGACCAGCCGGACACCGGCGTGGAAGCAGCGCACCAGCGCGAGGTTGCGCAGATCGCCCAGGAACACCGCACCGCCCGGCCGGACCGACCGGAGCGCGATGTTGACCACGTCGACCAGGTAGTCGGCGCTCGGGAAGTACTGGACGACGGAGTTCACCACCACGGCGTCGAAGTGGGCCTCCGGCAGGCCGGTCGGATCGTCGGCGGCCTGCTCGCGTACCCGCACCCGGCCCGCCAGCGTCGGATCGGCGGCCGTCCGGGTCCGCAACGCGGTGACGGCCGGACCCGAGAAGTCGGTCGCCACGTACTCCTCGGTGTGCGGCGCCAGCGGCCCCAGCAGCAGGCCGCTGCCGACTCCGATCTCGAGCACGCGGCGGGGTCGCAGCGCACGGATCCGCGTGACGGTCTCGTCGCGCCACTCCCGCATCGCCTCCAGCGGAATCGGCGCGTCGTCGTAACTGCTGTTCCAGCCGCTGAAGTCGTCGTCGAGCGGCGCCGGCGCGGTGGACAGACCGGAGTAGAGATCGTCGTAGACGTCGCGCCACTCGTCGACCAGTTCCGCCGCGACCTCCTGGGTGCCGGCGGCGTCGGTGGCCGGCACCACGTACCCGACGAGGCGCTGGTCGCCGGGTTGGACCTCGTGCACGGTCACCGCGGCCTGTGCGACGCCGGGGTGGGCGGCCAGCGCCGCCTCGACCTCGCCGAGCTCGATGCGGAAGCCGCGTACCTTCACCTGCCCGTCGGCGCGGCCGACGAAATCGAGCACGCCGTCGGGCCGCCATCGGACGATGTCGCCGGTGCGATACATCCGGCCGCCGCCCGGATGGTACGGATCGGCCACGAACCGCTCCGCCGTGAACGCCGGTCTGTTCAGGTAACCGAGCGCCACCCCGGCGCCGGCGATGTAGAGCTCGCCGTCGACCCCCGGTGGCACCGGCCGCAGCGCCGGGTCGAGCACGTAGACGCGGGCGCCGTTGACCGGCCGCCCGATCGGCGGCACGCCCATCTCCGGCTCGACGAAGCAGGTGGTCGCGTGCACCGTCGTCTCGGTCGGGCCGTAGATGTTGAGGATGCGGCAGTCCGGCCGGGTCTCGTGGAGGTCCCGGACGGTCTGGGCGGGCAGCGCCTCGCCGCCGAGAACGACGGTGTGCAGGGCCAGTGACGCCCACAGCTCGGCGGCGACGGTGCGGGTGGCCAACAGCTCGGCGAAGGCCGACGGCGTCTGGCTGAGCACGGTCACGCCCTCGGCGGCGAGCAGTCGTAGGAAGTCCAGCGGGGAGCGGGTGTCCGAGCGGCTGGCGATCACCAGCCGGCCGCCGTGCAACAGCGGTCCCCACATCTCCCACACGGAGAAGTCGAACGAGTACGACTGGAACAGCGTCCACACCTGGTCGTCACCGAGACCGGGCCACGGTGCGTCGGTGGCGAACAGCCGGATGACGTTGCGGTGCGCGACGGCGACGCCCTTGGGGCGGCCGGTCGACCCGGAGGTGTAGATGACGTAGGCGGTGTGCTCGGGGGTGAGGCTGCCGCCGATCTCGTCGACGCTCAGCGCGTCGGCGGGAAGTTCGGCCAGACGTGCCACCGTCTCCGGGTGGTCGAGCTCGATGACCGTCGCGGTGGCGGGCAGGCCCACACCGCTCGCCCCGGTCGTCACCACACACGCCGGCCGCGCGTCGGAGACGAAGAACGTCAGGCGATCCGGTGGGTAGTCCGGGTCGAGCGGGAGGTACGCGGCGCCGGTCTTGAGCACCGCGATGACGGCGACGACCAGGTCCGCCGAGCGCGGCAGCGCCAGGGCGACGATGCGGCCGGGCGCCGCGCCGTGTTCGACAAGCAGGCGGGCGAGCCGGTTGGCGCGCTCGTCGAGCCGGCCGTAGGTCAGGCGGTCGTGGCCAGCCGCCACGGCTTCCGCGCCGGGCGTACGGATCACCTGTGCCTCGAACATCTGCGGCAACGTCGCGCTGGTCCGCCCCGAGTGCTGGGCGCGCTCCGTCGCGGTGTCCGTCATAGCGCTCCTCAAGCTCGCCGATCGCGTCGGCAGCGATGCCGCTCGAATCCCCCTGCGATGGTCGAAAATTGTCCCGGCGAGCAGCCTCCTGGAATGCCTCGAAGCTAGAGCGCGCATCGATGGCAGTCAAGGCTTGACCTCGTCCGGGGCCTCTGGTAGCGATATAGAAGTCAATAAATGCCTTGATCATCATCGACTGTTCGCGAAACGATCAGTGCACCTCGGCGCTTGACATCGCCACGCACCGGGCCGGGGCGGTCATGCAGGGGGAGGCTTCGTGCTCCATCGCAAGGACATCGTCTTCACAAAGCCGCCCATCTTCCGGCCCGGAATCGAAGAGTATGCCACCGCGCACACCTCGCCGGTCGCCGCAGAACTGCACCAGATACAGCAGCGTACGCAACGGGAGTGCCCACAGTGGGCGGACATCGCGTCCACCTCCATCCAGGCGGTCTTCCTCGGCATGCTGGTATCCCTGGCGCAGGCCCGGAACGTGCTGGAGGTCGGCACCTTCACCGGTCATGGCGCGGTCGCGATGGCGTCCGCGCTCCCCGCCGACGGCAAGGTGATCACCGTCGACAGCTTCGTCGCCGACGAGCAGGCCCGCGCGGTCGCCAAGTCGGCATTCGACGCCAGTCCGCACGGTCACAAGATCCGGCTGGTGGAAGGGGACGCGCTTGACGTTCTCGGCGAGGTGAACGGGCCCTTCGACATCATCTTCGTCGACGCCGACAAACCGAACTACCAACGGTATTTCGACCGCATCTTGCAACGGCGGTTGCTTTCCCCGCACGGATTACTCATTTTCGACAACACCCTGTGGGGCGGGGCGGTCACCGACCCGCCGCCGGCCTCCGGCGTCGAACTCGACCGCACCACCGACGCCGACGAGTGGTTGCGCGCCATGCGCGGCGACTGGGCGCGGCACCTGGCCGCGTTCAACGCCTCGGTCACGGCTGATCCACGGGTGGAGAACGTGTTGCTGACGGTGCGGGACGGCATGACGCTGATCCGACATGCCCGTTGACGGACAGCCGCCGTTGGAGGCGTTGCGGTCGCTGCACGCCGCCGGCGCGCTGGCCACCGGGTTCCGTCGCGTGCCGCCACTGCTGAACCAGCTGGCCCGCGCTCCCGACGCCGCCGCCAACCTGATCCGGGCCGGCCAGCTACTGACCCGCATGGACCCGGCCGACGTGCCCCGGCAGGACCGGCGCGGTCTGCTCACGGTCGCGATCACCAGCGCCACCACCGTACGGCCGTTGCTGGCGCCGCTGACCGCCGAGTGCGCGCGACACGGTCTGCTGGTGCGGCCCCACGTGACCGAACAGGACCCGCACGCGCTCGCGCTGCGCCGGGGCGGCGCCGTCGAGGCGGCCCGGCCCGATCTCACGCTCTGGCTGCTGGCCCCGCCGATGGTCACCTCGCGGCTGCCACCCGGCTGGCGGGCACCGGATCTCGCCGCCGTGCTCGCCGCCGTCGGCGACGAGATCGGCGCGGTCGTCAGCGAGGTTCTCGCCACCACCACCGGGCTGCTGGTGCTCAACACGACGCCGCTGGTCCGCGCGCTCAGCCACCAGGCGCGCGACCTGCGGACCCGGGCCGAGGTCGGCGCGTTGTGGCGCGAGTTCAACGCGGCCCTGCTCCGGCTGAGCACGCGCGATCCACGCGTCGTGGTCATCGACCTCGAACCGCTGGCGAACGCCACCGGACCCGTCAGCGACGAGCGCATGGCCGGGTACGCGGGGGTGCACCTCAGCGACGAGCTGTTCGCCGCGTACGCCCGCGAGGTCGGCCACCTCGCCGCCGCGGCGGCCGGGCTCACCCGCAAGGTGCTCGTGGTCGATCTCGACGGCACCCTGTGGGACGGCATCCTGGGCGAGGACGGTCCGGCCGGGATCGCCGCCGCGGGAACGCTGCGCGGGGAGGCGTTCCGCGCCGTCCAACAGCTCCTCAAACACCTGTCCGGGCAGGGGGTGCTCCTTGCCGTGAGCAGTAAGAACGACATCGACGCGGTACGCGCCGTGCTGCGCGAGCACCCGGACATGGTGCTGCGCGAGGCGGACTTCGCGCGCCTCAATGCCAACTGGCACCCCAAGGACGTCAACCTGGACGATCTCGCCGCCGGGCTGAACGTCGGCGCGGACAGTCTCGTCTTCGCCGACGACTCGCGTTACGAAGCCGGCCTGATCGCCGCCGCCCGACCGGAGATCGCCGTGGTCGAGCTCGACGACGAGCCGGCGTCCCACGTGTCGCGACTGCTCGCCGACGGCTGGTTCGACGTGCTCGACCTGACCGATCAGGACCGCACCCGCACCGCCGGCTACCACGCCGACGCCGCCCGCACCGAGCTGCGCGATCAGGCCGGCTCGACCGCGGCGTACCTGCGAAGCCTCGGCACTGTGGTGCGCCTGGCCCGGCCGCGCCCGCACGAGATCGGCCGGATCTCGCAGTTGACGTTGCGCACCAACCAGTTCAACCTCACCGGCGAGCGGGTGCAGCCGGCCGGTGTCCAACGGCGGCTGGACGATCTCGTGGTCGCCGTGGAGGTCACCGACCGCTACGGCCGCTACGGCATCGTCGGCGCCGTCTTCGCCTGCCGCGACGGCGACACGCTCGACCTCACCAACGTCGTGCTCAGCTGCCGGGTCTTCGGCCGGGACATCGCCGAGGCAGCGGTGATCAGCATGCTGCACCACGCCCGCGACACCGGATGCGACCAGGTGATCGGCCGTTACCGTCCGACCGGCCGCAACGCCGGTGCGGCGCGGTTCTACCCGGCGCTCGGCTTCGCGCCCGCCGCCGGCGGCTTCCGCCACGACCTGCGGGCCGTGCCGGAGCAGCCGGAGCACCTCGCGGTCGAGAACGACCTTGCCCCGACGGAGGCGGCGTCATGATCAATGAGGCGGAGTTCCTCCGGCTCGTCCGCGACGAGCTGAGCCTGCCGGTGGCCGACACCGGTGACCTCGACGTGGACCTCGACGCGGTCCCCGGCTGGGACTCGATCCATGTGCTGCGGCTGGTGGTGGCCATGGAGAGGCGCACCGGCCACCGGGTGCCCGTCGGCGCCCTGCTGACCCAGCGGACCCTGCGTGGCATCTACCGCCGCGCGACCGCGGCGCCGGACTGACCCGGCACCGCCGCGAGCAACCGCCGGCCCACGTCCTCGACCACCGCACGTTCCTGCGGCGTCAGGAAGAAATGGTCACCGGACCACGTCCGCAGCTCGAACCGGCCCCGGGTCACGTCCCGCCACGCGGCGACGTCGTCGACGGACACCTCCGGATCGGTGTCGGCGCTGTAGCCGACGATCGGCACGTCCACCCGATCGACGTGATCCGGGTAGTACGTCTCCACCAACCGGTAGTCGGCCCGCACCATCGGCAGCAGCATCGTGCGCAGCTCCGGATCGTCGAAGACGTGTGCGGTGTGACGGTCGAGCCGGCGGATGTCGTCGATCAGCGCGGCGTCCCCGCGGATGTGCAGATCATTGCGCGACAGGCGATGGGGCGCGGGTCGCGCGGAGACGAACAGCATGCGCAGCACCGGGCCGAGGTCGCGCTCCAGGCGCACCGCGACCTCGTGGGCCACCGATGCCCCCAGACTGTGGCCGAAGAACGCCAGCGGCGGTCCGACGAGTGTCGCCGTCGCCTTGCTGATCGCGTCGGCCATGGGCGCCATCGCCTCGATGAACGGCTCCCGGATGCGGTCCTCGCGGCCCGGGTAGCGCACCGCGAGCACCTCGACGCCGGGCGGCAGCGCGCCCGGCCAGCCGCGGAAGAAGCTTGCCGCGCCGCCGGCGTGCGGGAAGCACACCAGCCGCGCGGTGGGGGCCGGCACCCGCCGATGCCACCGGAACCAGAGCGGGTCGGCTTGCGTCATCTCGCCTCCTCACCCTCGCCGGACGTCACCGTCGACCGGTGCCGCCATGCGACGTCCCCACTGAATTTCACGTTAGTCTATGCGTTGACCGGCTTGCGGGCCGGACCCGCCGACCGAAGGGAACACCGTGCGCTGGGCCGACGTCTATCTCGCCGGGACCGGTGCGTATCTGCCCGAGCGTCGCGAGTCCGCGCGGCGGGCCGTCGCGACGGGCCGCTACGACGCCGCCGAGAACACCGCCAACGGCATCCGCGCCGTCCGCGTCGCCGGCCCCGACGAGCCGCCGGCCGTGATGGCCGTCGCCGCCGTGCGGCAGGCGCTCGACCGGGCGGGCCGCCCCGCCGACGGTGGGCCGACCCTGGTGATCCACGCCAGCCTCGGCCACCAGGGCCTGGACTTCTGGACGCCGGCGCACTACATCCGCCGCGAGACGATCGGCGGTGACGGCCCGACCTTCGAGATCCGGCACAGCTCCAACGGTGGGATGGCCGCGATCGAGACCGCCGCCGCCTACCTGACCGCGATGCCCTCCGTCACGGCAGCCGTCATCACCGCGGCCGACGCGTTCGCCCTGCCGTACGTCGACCGGTGGCGTAGCGAGAACCAACAGGTGTACGGCGACGGCGCCGGCGCCCTGGTGCTCACCCGCGAGCCCGGCCTGGCCCGCCTGGTCGCGACCGCCACCGTCACCGACTCGGGCCTCGAGCCGATCTACCGCGGCGCGTCCGAGTGGGCGGCGGCGCCGATGGCCGGCGGCGGCCCGGTGGACCTGCGCGGCCGCAAACGGGAGTACCTGTTGCTCAGCCCGGAACGCTACGACGAGGCGATCGAGCAGACGCAGGCCGGCCTGCGCACCGCCCTGGACAACGCCCTGGCCGACGCGGGCATCACCGTCGACGGGGTGGACCTGTTCGTCCACCCCGTCATCGGCGAGACGGTCGTGGCGTACACCTATGGCGAGCGCCTGGGCATTCCGGCCACGGCGACCCTCTACGACTGGGGCCGGGACATCGGGCACCTCGGCGCCGCGGACCAGTTCGTCCAGCTCCATCACCTGCTCGTCAACGGCCTGGTCCGAGCCGGGCGTCACGTCGTGGCCATCGGCTCCGGTGCCGGCTTCGGCTGGACGGTCGCGGTGTGGGAGATCCTGCCTACCGCACCCCGGTGAGCGCGGGGAACTCGGCGACCAGATCGTCCACCGACGGCAGCGCCGCCATCTGCCGGCGTACCGTGTCCGCCCGCTCGCGGTAGGCCGGCTCGCTCAGCACTCCCCGGATCTCCCGCCGCAGCCGCGCGATCGTCGCCTCGGCGGCCGGCGCCGTCGCCGCGACGCCGGCATCGACGCAGCGGGCGGCGTTGTACAGTTGATCTCCCATGATCGGCATCGTCACCATGGGAACGCCGGCCCCCAGCGCCTCGCGCACGCTGTTCTGCCCGGCGTGCGTGACGAACACGTCGCAGTGGGCCAGCAGCAACGGCTGCGGGACCGTGTCGACCAGCACCACGTGCGGCCGCCCCGGCGCCACACCTGCGGGCAGCACGCCTGCCGTCGACACGATCGCGTCGACCTCGAGCCCGTCCAGCGCCGTGACCAGCATCCGGACCAGCGCGGGCCCGTAGCCGGTCACGTGCGGCACCAGGGTGCCGAGGCTCGCGAACACCAGCGGGCGTCCGGAAGGCCGCTGCTCCAGCCACTCCGGCAACGACTCGCCGGCGGTCAGTGGATCGGCGTGCCGGTAGCAACGCGTGTTCGGCAGCGACTCCTCGGCCCGGTCATAGCCGGGCGGCAGGAAGGAGGCGTGCCGATAGCGGTAACTCGCCAGCCCTTCCGGGTCCGGCGCAAGGCCGAGCGCCTCCCGGTGCGGCGCCAGCGAGGCCGCCAGCCGATCGGGCCCGTACGTCAGCGCCGTCGCGCCCCCGGTCGACACCGAGACGTGCGGCACGCCGAGCACCTCCGCCGCCAGCGCGCCGCCGAACTCGGTCGACGCCCGGACAATGAGATCCGGCGCCTTCCGCTCGGCCAGTGCCAGCAGGTCAGCGGCGGTTCGTCCGGCCGGCCCTCCCGCCATCTGCTGCGCCACGGTGCGCGCCCCGTCCGCAAGCTCCGCCAGCGGCACGACAGCCGACCGACCGTCCTCGCCGGTGAGCTGCGCCAGCCAGTCGTCCCCGACCGCGGCCGTGGCGAACCCCTGCCGTCGAGCCAGCGGCTCCGCCGCTGCCGGCACCGCGACCGTGACGTCGTGTCCGGCCCGTCGCGCCGCGTCGGCCACCGGCAGCAGCGGCCGGACATGGGACGTCATCGCGTGACTCGTGATCCAGATCTGCATAGACGGCCTTCGCTGGATTGGATGAGCGTCACTGTACCGAAGCCGGTGGCTCACTGCCACCGCCCGGCGTCCCGGCTAGAGTCACCGTGTGCACCAGGCGGACGTGAGGACCGAGCTGGCCCGGGCGGCCGCTCTGGTCGGCGGCGGTGACGTCTCCCGCGACCGCCTGATCAGCGAGTGGGCCGCGTCGTCGGATCCGCTGACCCGCTGCGTCCTGGCCCACCACATCGCCGACCTCAGCCCCGACCCGGCCGACGAACTGGCCTGGGACGAGCGCGCCCTGGCCGACGCGGACACCGCCCCGTCCCCGTCGGCCGCCCCGTTCTATCCCTCGCTGCACCTCAACCTCGCTGCCTCGCACCTGCGCCTGGGCGACCTCCCCGCCGCCCGCCGTCACCTCGACCACGCCGACGCCACCCGGTCGGCGCTGGGCGACGACCCGTACAGCGTGATGATCCGCGCCGCCGTCGACCGACTGCGCGCCAGGACCCAAGCTCCGTAACCCGGAGGCGCGCCGCCCCGGATCGCCGGCGACGTCGGGAGGTGACGGCGCGCCGACAGTGGTGCCCACGGCCGGGCTTCCACGGCGTGACGGGCGGAGATCAGCTCAACGCCTCGGCCCGACGGTGTTCCCGCGCCGACGCGGGCAGCCGGGCGGCCGCGTAGCGCAGGCCGGGCGGTGCCATCACCGAGGTGACGATGGCGACCAGCACGATGACCGTGAACATGGCGGTGTCGAGGATGCCGAGGCGCAGCCCGACCGTGGCGACGATGATCTCGATGACGCCTCGGGCGTTGAGGCCGGCGCCGAGGGCGAGGCCCTCCCAGTGGCCCAGGCGGGCGGCCCGGGCCCCGACGTACGCGCCGACGAACTTGCCGACGACCGCCACGGCCAGCACCAGCAGGGCGACACCGAGCACGGCGGGCCGGGCCAGCGCGGTCAGATCGCTACGGAGGCCGACGGTGGCGAAGAACAGCGGCGCCAGCACGCTCATCACGACCAGCCGCAACGGGGCAAGCGCCGCACGGTCCAGGCTGGCGCAGCCGTTGATCACCAGACCGCCGACGAAGGCGCCGAAGACCGGCTCCAGGTGCAGCGCGTGGGTGGCGGCGGCGAACAGCAGCAGGATCACCACCACCGACGCGACGGTGGGGCCAGGCTCTCCACCGGCTCGTACCCGCCGCAGCAGCGCGCCGACGAGCGGCCGGGCGAGCCACCGGGCGACCACGACGACGAGGACCACGGTGCCGACCGCGAGGGCGACGTCGAGGCCGCCGAGACTGCCGGCTGCCATCGCGGCCACGACCGAGAGCAGCAGCCAGCCGACAACGTCGTCCACGATGGCCGCGCTCATGATCAGGTGACCGATGTCGCGGTGCAGCAGTCGCATCTCCCACAGGGTCTTGGCGATGACCGGGATGGCACTGACACACATCGCCACCGCGAGGAAGAGAGCGAAGACCGGGCGGTCGGTGCCGGCCGGGAGCACGCTGGAGGGGAGGAGCAGGCCCAGGCCGACGCCGAGCGCCAGGGGGACGACGAGCCCTCCGATGCTGACCCTGGCGGCCACGCCACCGCCGCGGCGTAGCTGCCCGAGGTCCAGGTGCATGCCGGTGAGGCCGACCAGGAGAAGCACGCCGAGTTGACCGACCGCGTCGAGCAGGTGCAGTTGCTCGGACTGCGCGGGGAACATCCATCGGGACAGGTCGGGCACGGCCGCGCCGAGAATCGACGGACCGAGCACCACGCCTGCGGTCAGTTCACCAACCAGCGAGGGCATGCCCGCGCGTACCGCGAGGCGCCCGAGCGCGACGGCGGCGGCCAGCAGGATGCCCACCTGGAGCAGGAAGATCAGCAGCGAATGGGTGCCGAGAGGTGCGACCGGTATGGCCACCAGGAGTCCTTTCGATGCGCCGCGCGGACGCGGACGGGAAACGCCGCGGCGGAGCGGTCACCGACGCATCGACCTTCCCAAATTCGTGGAGATCACTCAAGGCGTCGGACCACCGGATCGGGAAGGCTCGCGGGAGGGGTGTGCGGGCGGCGGCCAGCGTGCCGACGGGCCTTGGCACCTCTCGACGAAAAATTCAAGGTGGTCTAACTCTGGACCTTTACTGTTAACACTCCTAATAATTGGGTCCTCGGTTCCGTCCCCTCCGGAAGGCCCACCCCATGCGCCGCCCCGTCGTCCTCGCCCTGGCCGCCGTCCTGGCCGCCGGCGCCGCCACCGCCTATCTGGCGTCGTCCGCCTCCGCGGCCGCCGCGTGCTACCCCACCTGGTCGTCGTCCGCCGTGTACGTCGGCGGCGGTCAGGCGTCCTACCAGGGCGTCAACTACCAGGCCAAGTGGTGGACCCAGAACGAGAACCCGGCCACGCACAGCGGGCAGTGGGACGTCTGGGCCAACCAGGGCGCCTGCGGCGGCACCACGCCGCCGACCACGTCACCCCCGACCACGACGCCGCCGCCCACCACGCGACCCCCGACCACCCCGCCGCCCACGACCACCCCGCCACCCACCACGCCTCCGCCGACCGGCAACGGTCAGCTACCGAAGCACTTCCTCACCGGGTACTGGCAGAACTTCGACAACCCGGCCCAGGAGATCCGGCTCCGTGACGTGCCGGCCTCCTACGACCTGGTGGCGGTCGCGTTCGCCGACGCGACGAGCACACCGGGCGCGGTGTCCTTCGGCATCGACGCGGGCCTGAGCGCCTCGCTCGGTGGCTACACCAACGCCGACTTCAAGAACGACGTCGCCACCCTGCACGCGCGGGGCAAGAAGGTCGTCATCTCGGTCGGCGGCGAGCGCGGCACCATCTCGGTCGCCAGTTCCAGCGCCGCCACGAACTTCGCCAACTCGATCGTCGGCCTCATCGGAACCTACGGCTTCGACGGCGTCGACATCGACCTGGAGAACGGCGTCAACGCGACGTACATGGCCCAGGCGCTGCGCGACATCCGCAACCGGACGAGCGCCAACCTGATCATCACGATGGCGCCGCAGACGATCGACATGCAGAGCACCGGCGGCCAGTACTTCCAGCTGGCGCTGAACATCAAGGACATCCTGACCGTCGTCCACACCCAGTTCTACAACTCCGGCGCGATGCTCGGCTGCGACAACACCGCCGCGTACAGCCAGGGGTCGGTCAACTTCCTCGTGGCGCTCGCCTGCATCCAGCTCGAGAACGGGCTCCGGCCGGACCAGGTGTCCCTCGGGTTGCCGGCCGCGCCGAGCGCGGCCGGTGGCGGCTACGTCAACCCCTCCGTGGTCAACCAGGCCCTCGACTGCCTCGCCCGCGGCACCAACTGCGGCTCCGTCAAGCCGCCGCGCACCTACCCCGGAATCCGTGGCGCCATGACGTGGTCGATCAACTGGGACGTCACCAACGGCAACGGATTCGCCAACACCGTCCGCCCGCACCTCACCACCTTGCCCTGAACCCCCGCAGGAGCGTGTCATGAAACTCAGGCAGAAGATCCTGGCTCTGGCCGCCGTCACGGTCACCGCCACCGCGATCGCGATCGTCCCCATGTCCACGTCGAGCGCGGCCGTGGCCTGCTACCCGGCCTGGTCGTCGTCCGCCGTGTACGTCAGCGGCGGTCAGGCGTCCTACCAGGGCGTGAACTACCAGGCCAAGTGGTGGACCCAGAACGAGAACCCGGCCACGCACAGCGGGCAGTGGGACGTCTGGGCCAACCAGGGCGCGTGCGGCGGCGGCACCACCCCGACCACCCCGCCACCCACCGGCCCGACCAACCCGCCGCCGGCCGGCAAGATGGCCGCGTCGCCCTACGTCTACCCCGGCTGGGGCAACCCGCCGGCGCCCTCGACCATCACCGCTCAGGGCGTCCGCGCGTTCACCGTCGCGTTCGTGCTGGCCAACGGCTGCAACCCGGTCTGGGACGGTGAGGGCGGCCTGACCGGCGGCGTCCACGAGTCCTGGATCAACCAGGCCAAGGCGGCCGGCGCGACGATCGTCCCGTCGATCGGCGGCTGGCAGGGCAACAAGCTCGGCCCGAACTGCGCCACCCCGGAGGCCCTCGCCGGGGCGTACCAGAAGGTCATCAACACCTTCGGTCTGAAGGCCATCGACATCGACATCGAGAACTACGACGAGTTCGAGAACTACGTGGTCGCCGACCGCATCGTGAGCGCGCTGGGCATCATCAAGCGCAACAACCCGGGCGTCACCACGATCCTCACCTTCGGGACGACCACGAGTGGCCCCAACGCGCACGGCGTCCGGCTGATCAACCAGGCCCGGGCGCTGAACGCCAACGTGGACGTCTTCACCATCATGCCGTTCGACTTCGGCGGCGGCAGCGACATGTACACCAGCACCCGCAACGCCGCGGAGGGCCTGAAGAACCAACTGAAGTCCACGTTCGGCTGGAACGACCAGACCGCCTACGCCCACATGGGCATCTCCGGCATGAACGGTCTGTCCGACCAGCAGGAGGTCACCACCCCGGAGACCTGGACGCGGATCCGTGACTACGCCAGGAGCAGCGGCCTCGCCCGGTTCACCTTCTGGGCGGTGAACCGCGATCGCGGCTGCGCCGGCGGGGGCGTGGTCTCCACCTGCAGCGGCATCGCCCAGAGCGACTGGGAGTTCAGCCGCATCTCCGCCGGCTTCTAGGCCCGGAGGTCTCCGGTGGACGGTTCCGCGACCAGGCGGAACCCGAAACCGGAGACCTCACCCGCCGGTCGCGGACCCCGGTGCGGGGACCACCGCTTCCGACCAGCGGCGTCACTTTCTGGGGTATCGAAGCATGTGACCGTGTGCCACGATCGCTGTCGAACCCGCTCAGGCGCCGCGTAGGGCTCACGATGCTGGTGCGAGCCGTGGCTGACGTAGTGAAGGGCCGATGGACAACCGGTATCAGTACTACCGCATCGCCGATCCGACTTTCTACGACCGACCCGGTGCGGACGGCGCCCCCCGGCGGGACCGCTTCGGGACGGACCTGCGGACCGGGCCGGGATGGAACCTGTCGACCCGTGACGGGTGGACGATGGTGACACCGCCACGGGGCCTCGTCGCGACGCAGGGGTGGAAGATCCACGTGTCCGCGACGCTGGACAACGCCGCACGGATTCTCGACACCGTCTGGACGTACTGCCAGCGGGCGCAACTCGCGTACAAATTTCTCAGCACCGAGCTCGACCTGACCCTGCGCAACTCGAAGTACGCGGACCGGGCGGCCAGCGGCAAGTTCATCACGATCTATCCCGAGGACACCGACGAGCTGGAGGCCGCGCTCCGCGGGCTCGGCGCGCGGCTCGACGGGGAACCCGGCCCGTACATCCTCAGCGATCTGCGGTGGGACCGGGGCCCACTGTTCGTGCGCTTCGGCGGGTTCGCGCCCCGCCGCGTCACGACGGCCGACGGCTCGCGGGTTCTCGCGGTGCGGCAGCCGGACGGCACGCTCGTGCCCGACCGGCGGGAACCCGCCTTCTCGGTGCCCGCCTGGGTCGACGTCCCGGCCTTCCTCCGGCCGGCGGTGGACGAGCGCGGCCGGCAGGAGACGCGACCCGAGGAGTTCCCGTACGAGATCGAGGGTGTGCTGCACTTCTCCAACGGCGGCGGCGTCTACCGGGCCCGGGACGTCAGAACGGACCGGGTGGTCGTGCTGCGGGAGGGCCGACCGCACGCCGGCATCGACGGGCTCGGCCGGGACGCGGTGCACCGACTCGACTGCGAGGCCGACATGTTGGCCCGGCTGCGCGGGCTGCCCTGCGTCCCGGCCCTGTACGAGAAGTTCACCTGCTGGGAGCACGTGTTCCTCGCCGAGGAGTTCATCGAGGGGCGGACGCTCGGTCGCGAGTTCAGCGCGCGGTACCCGCTCACCCGGGCGGGCGCCGGTCAGGACGAGATCCGGGACTACGTCCGGTGGGCGCTCGACGTGCTGGGCAAGGTGGGTGACGTCCTCGCGGACCTGCACGGTCGCGGGGTCGTCTTCGGCGACCTGCATCCGCACAACGTCATGGTGCAACCGGACGGCGCGGTCCGGCTCATCGACTTCGAGCTCGCCACCGGGGTGGACGACGGCGCCCGGCCCGCGATGGGCGCGCCCGGCTACGTCGCCGCGGACGGTCGCACCGGAGTCGCCGCGGACCGGTACGCGCTGGGGTGCCTGCAACTGTCGATGTTCCTTCCGCTGACCGCCGTGTTGCCGCTCGCGCCGGGCAAGGCCGCGCAACTCGTCACCGCGGCGATGCGGCGCTTCGGCCTTCCCGCCGGGTTCGGGCCCGAGGTGATGGCCAACCTCGGCCCGGCCGGGGACGACCAGGGCGCGGTGTCCGCCGCGTCGCCGGAGATGCTCCCCGGTGACCTGGACACGCCGGAGGCGCCGGTCACCCGCGTCCGCGCCGCCCTGGCGACGGGCATTCTCGCCACCGCCACCCCCGGGCGGCCGGACCGGCTGTTCCCGGGGGACATCGAGCAGTTCCAGGTCGGCGGTCTCGGACTGGCCTACGGCGCGGCGGGTGTGCTGCACGTCCTGCACCGGACGGGGGTCGGACGGTTCCCCGAGCACGAGGAGTGGCTCGTCCGCCGGGTGCGGGACGAGCGGAGCGCGCTGCCACCGGGCTTCTACGACGGTCTGCACGGCGTGTGCCACGCCCTCGACGGGCTGGGCCGGCACGAGGAGGCGTTGACCCTGCTCGACCGCACGCCCCGGGCCGGTGGGCTGGACCTGCTGTCCAGTCACCTGTTCGACGGGCTCGCCGGCATCGGTCTCAACTATCTGCACTTCGCCACCACGACCGGTGACCGGAGCTGGACGACCGCCGCGCTGGACATCGCGTCGCGGCTCGACGACCGCGACGCGGGCCGGGCCGCCGCCGGCAACCGTCCGGCCGCCGGCCTCCTGCGGGGAGCCAGCGGCGTCGCGCTGTTGTCGGTCAGGTTGTTCGAGGCGACCGGTGACCGCGCCCACCTGGAGTCGGCGGAGCGCTGGTTGCGGCACGACCTGGGCCGCTGCGTCCTGATGCCGGACGGGTCGCGTCAGGTGGACGACGGGTGGCGCGTGTTGCCCTACCTCGCCGCCGGCAGCGCCGGCATGGCGATGGTGCTGCGGGAGTTCCTTCGGCATCGTCCGAGTGACGAGCTGGGGACGGTGCTCGGCGAGCTGACCCGCGCGGCGTGTGCCGAGTTCACGGTCCAGTCCGGCCTGTTCAACGGGCGGGCCGGACTGCTCGCCCTGTTGCTCGGCCTGGACCGGTCCGACGTTCCCGTCGTCGCCGCGGACGGCGGCGGCATGACCGTCGCCGACCTCGTACGTCGGCACGTGGCCGCGTTCTCCTGGCACGCCGTGGCCTATCGCGGTGGTCTCGCCTTCCCCGGGGACCAGCTCGAACGGCTGTCCACCGATCTGGCCACCGGCGCGGCGGGCGTCCTCCTCGTGCTCTGGGCCGCCGCGCAGCGTGAACCTGTCCCCGTCCTGCCGTTTCTCGGCGGGACGGTGCCGCGACGAGAGCGGAGGGGGGTGATGAGATGAACTTTCTGTTGAACCTGCAGGGCGTCACTGTCGAGCAGGAGCCCGCGCCCGAGGCGCCCACCAGCACCTTCAGTTACTTCTACTGCCGGGACTACAGCACGTACAGCGTGTGGGTCGGCTGCGGCGACTAGCCGCCTCGTCCGGGTCCACGCCCGGCTGACCGGCTCCCGGGGACGACCGTCGCACGGGTCACCCCCGGGAGCCGTTGCCGTCGCTGTCGCCTGACCGCCAGTGTCCGGGCACGGACAGTGCGCGCGTTCCGGCGTCCGGGCCGGTCGATGATGGGCCCGCCGACGTGCCGCCGCGACGGGCCGGCGGGCGTGGCACTCCGGACAGGGAGACGGACATGCCGTTCGAGGTCGACTTCAACTGGGCGTCGCAGGCCGTCATCGAGACGGTGGCGGTGCCGTTCCCGTCCCTGGAGACGCCACCCGACGTGGTCGTCGCCGATCCTCCGGTCCCGCAGTTGGCCTTCCAGCAGTCCGGCCCGGTCACGGTCACGATGCTCGGCTGTGGCCGGTGGAACCGGGACACCAGCTACCGGTTCAACGCCGGCTGCAACGGCGGGAAGTGGAATCTCGTCCTCACCCGCAACGGCGCGGTGTTCAACTTCCACGTCGCCGTCCAGCCGGCCCACGCCTAGCCGCGACGGGACGGGGCGCGGGCCGGCCGGACCGGCCCGCGCCCCCGCAGGTCACTTGTACACGCGCACGTAGTCGACGAGCATCCGCGCCGGGAACGGCGTCGACGCGTCCGGCGGGCCGGGCCAGTCGCCGCCCACGGCCAGGTTGAGGATCAGATAGAAGGGGTGGTCGAACACCCACGGGCCGCGGGTCGTCTCCACCGTCTCCTTGCTGGCGTAGAACACCTGCGTGCCGTCGACGAGGAACCGCATGCCCCGGCTGTCCCACTCGACCGCGTAGACGTGGAAGTCGGCGGACAGGTCGACCGTCCAGACGTGCTCCTGGCCGTAGCCGCCCCCGCCGTTGTAGGCGGGCGCGTGCAGCGTGGTGTAGCTGCGGTAGGTGTCGCGGCCGAGAATCTCCATGATGTCGATCTCGCCGTTGTACGGCCACGGCCGGCCGGTGAGGAAGTCCCCGCCCATCATCCAGAACGCCGGCCAGAGGCCGTTGCCTTTGGGCACCCGGATCCGCGCCTCGATCCGGCCGTACTGCACCTGGAACCTGGCGCCGGTGTTCATCCGGTGCGAGGTGTAGGCGCGTCCGCCGGCGTTCTCCCGCCGGGCCTCCATGACGAGTTGGCCGGCGCCGTTCATCGCCGCGTTGGCGTTGTCGGTGTAGTACTGCGACTCGTTGTTCTGCCCGGTGCCCGGGTCGACGGTCCACTTCGCCGCGTCCGGCCGGGCGCCGGCCGGTCCGTCGAACTCGTCGGCGAAGACGAGGGTGGTGGCCGGGAACGTGGGGTCGGCGGGTCGGGCCGGGGGAGCGGTCGGGGCGCCTCCGGTGCCGTACACCTGGAACTCCCACAGCGAGTACCCGTAGCCGTTGCTGCGCGCGGTGCCGTACATCCGCACGTAGCGACCGGTGCCGGTAACGGTGAGGTCCTGCCGGAAGCCCGGGTTGGTCGTGGTGCGGTAGACGGTGGTCCAGGTGGTCGCGTCCGTCGAGGTCTGGATCTGGTACGCGCTGGCGTAGGCCGGATCCCATTGGAGGACCACCCGGTGCACGGTCGCGGTGGCCCCGAGGTCGACGTAGATCCAACCCGGGTCCACCCAGCCGGTGGTGGGGCTCGTCGCCCAGCGCGAGGCCGGGTCCAGGTCGAACGCCCGCGCCGGCGAGCACTGCCAGCAGGCGCCGTCGTCCTGGTAGGACGAGGCGACCGCCGGCTTGCCGTAGGACAGCAGCACGTCGCCGCCGGACGGTGGCGGTGTCGTCGGCGTTGTCGGGGTCGCCCCGGTGGTGCGGACCGCGAGTTCCCAGAGCGAGTAGCCGTACGCCGTGGCCCGCGCGGTGCCGAGGACCCGCAGGTAGCGGCCGGTACCGGTCACGGTGAGCTGTTGGCCGCCGCCGGCGCCGGTGGTGGTGGCGTGGACGGTGGTCCAGGTGGCGCCGTCGGTGGAGAGCTGGACCTGGTACGCCGTCGCGTAGGCCGCCTCCCAGGTGAGGTCGACCCGGCAGACGGCGCGCTCGACGCCGAGGTCGACGCGCAGCCACTGCGGGTCGGCGGCGGCGCTGGACCAGCGGGTGCCGGGATTGCCGTCCACCGCCGCCGAGGCGGGCAGCGCGGCGTTCTCGGTCGTCGAGGCGGTGGCCGGGCGGTTCAACGCGGCGTTGCCGGTGGTGTCGCACCCGGTGGCGGCGCGCGTGCCGAACACCTGGAACTCCCAGAGCGAGACCCCGTACGCGGTGCCCCGGGCGGTGGTGGTGACCCGCACGTACCGTCCGGTGCCGGCGACCGCGAGCGTGTCGACGCCGCCGTCGCCGCCGGTGACGGCGCGCAGCGTCGTCCAGGTCGCGCCGTCGGCGGAGACCTGCACCTGGTAGGCGGTGGCGTAGGCGGCCTCCCAGGCGAGCACCACCTGGCTGACGGTCGCGGCGGCGCCCAGGTCGACGCTGAGCCACTGCGGGTCGGCGGCGGCGCTGGACCACCGGGTGCCGGAGTCGCCGTCCACCGCCGCCGAGGCGGGGAAGGCGGCGCTCTGCGTGGACGAGGCCGTGACCGGGCGGCCCTGGGACAGCAGCGGGTCGGCGCCCTGGGCCGGGCCGGCGGCGAGGCCGGTCAGGGTGGCGACGAGCGTCGCCGCGAGGGCGGCGGCGGTGAGGCGGCGACGGGTACGCGTCGGCGGGTCGACGGTGCGGACGGGTTGCATGGGCGTCTCCAGGAGCGGGCGGTGGCCGGAGAATGGCTCGCTGATCGGCCGTGACCAGCGATGGAGAGCGCTCCCTGGTGACCAGGTTCGGCGCGCGACAGGCGGGTGTCAAGGAAATCCGGCAGTTCCGGAACCACACCGCCACCGCGCCACGGCATCGACATCTGTGGTTGCATGTGGACATGCGTCGCACTCTCGCCCACCTGCTGGCCGTGCTCGTCGCCGCGTCGTGCGTGCTCGTCGCCACGCCGGCGAGCGCGGCGACCACCGCGCCGTCCCTGGTGCTCGGCACCGACTTCCCGGACCCCGACATCCTCAAGGTCGGCGGCACCTACCACGCCTACTCGACGAACAACGGCAACGGCAACGTGCCGGTCGCCACCGCGTCGGCGCTCACCGGCCCGTGGACCCGACGCGCCGACGCGCTGCCGACGCTCGGCGCCTGGGCCTCCGGCGGCCTGACCTGGGCGCCGGACGTGTCCCGCCGGGCCGACGGCACCTACCTGCTCTACTACACCGCACGCAGCCGTGCCGCCGGCCGCCAGTGCATCGGCGCGGCCACCTCGACCTCGCCGCTCGGCCCCTTCGCCCCGGTCGGCTCCGGCCCGCTGGTCTGCGACGCCGCCGAGGGCGGTGACATCGACCCGTCCAGCTTCGTCGACACCGACGGCCGGCGCTACCTGCTCTACAAGGACGACGGTAACGCGATCGGGCAGCCGACGAGCCTGTGGGCGCAGGCGGTCGCCGCCGACGGGGTGACGCTCCAGGGCGGCCGGGTGGAACTGCTGCGCAGCGGCCGCGCCGAGGAGGCGGGCGTCATCGAGGCGCCGGTGCTGACCCGGGTGGGCGCGTACTACGTGCTCTTCTACTCCCTCGGCGGGTACGGCGGCGACGGCTACCAGACCAGCTACGCCAGCGCCACGTCGCTGGCCGGCCCGTACACCAAGGCGTACCGGTCGCTGCTGACCACCGCCAGCCTCGACGGCGCCGTACGCGGGCCGGGCGGCGCGGACGTGGTGCGCGAGGCCGGCGGCGACCGGCTGGTCTTCCACGGCTGGGTGAACGACTACTCGGCGCGCGGCATGTACGTCGCCGACCTCGGCTGGGCCGGGGACAACCCGGTGGTGCGGGGCAGCCGGGTGCGCTACGAGGCCGAGCGGGGCACGCTCAACCACTGCGGCGTCCGCAGCACCACGACCGCCTCGCAGGGACAGGTGGCGGCCTACCTCGACTACGCCGACAGCTGGGTCGAGGTCAGCGTCTTCGCGCCGCGCGCCGGCGGCTACACCGCGTACGTCGGCTACTCCGCCGGCTACGGCGACGCCGAGCACACGCTGACCGTCAACGGCGGTGGCGCGCAGGTGCTCGCGTACCCGGACACCGGGTGGGAGACGTGGCGACAGGTCCGCGCGGACGTGGCGCTGAACGCCGGGTGGAACACGCTGCGCCTGACCCGGCGCAGCCGCTGGGCGGAACTCGACTACCTGGAGATCGCCTGATCGTCGGCGCGGGTGAAGCCGTTCGTGGGGCGGGAGCCCTCGGGTTTCGCCGTGCCTTCCGGGCCGCCCGGCCGGGCGGCCCGATCCCGACACCGTACGGAGGCCACGTGATCACGAGAAGGAGCCTGCTCGTCTCGGCGGCGGCGGTGGCGGTCGGCGCCGGCACACCGCTGCGTGCCGGCGCCGCACTGCCCGAGGTCGACATGGAAGCCCTGATCAAGGCAGCGCAGATCGATCCGCGCCGGGCGGACACCGCGCTCACCGAGGGTGCCCGGGACAGCGTCCTGCTGGTGGAGCGCGCGTTGCAGGCCCGGGGGCTGCTGGCCGCGACGTACGTGGACGGGCACTTCGGCACCAGCACCGTCGCCGCGTACGCGGCGTACCAGCGCTCGCTCGGCTACACCGGCCTCGACGCGACCGGCCTGCCGGGCCCGTCCTCGCTGCGGTCGCTGGGGGACGGACGCTACACCGTGGTCCGGTCGATCTCACCCGGCAGCATCGTGACGATGCGCGGGGTGCAGGTCAACACCCGCACCCGGTCGATGCTGCTGGAGGCGGAACGTCTGCTCGGGCGTCAGCTCGGCCTCACCCAGGGCTCCTACAACACGGGCGTCGGCGCCTCCGCCGGCACCCACGACGGCGGCGGGGCGCTGGACATCTCGGTCAGCGGGCTGTCGTCGGCGACCCGGACCGACGTGCTGCGCCGGCTGCGCACGGTGGGCTTCGCCGCCTGGTACCGGACCCCGGACCAGGGCGACTGGGGATACCACATCCACGCGATCGCGTTGGCCGACACCGACCAGTCGACCGGTGCCCAGAACCAGGCCGGCGACTACTACCTGGGCCGTAACGGACTGGCCAACCGGGGACCCGACGACGGCCCGGTGGTCAGCCCGAAGCGCACCTGGGAGGAGTACCAGCGGGCGCGCTGAGCCGCGGGGCGCCGGCCGACCCCGACCTGACGGGGTACGGAACGGGGGTGGCCCGGGCGCCGACCGGCGCCCGGACCACCCCGCCGCCCGTCGGCGGTGCGACAGGCGTCAGCCGCCGGTGATGGTGAACGTGGTGCCGGGCTGCCGGACGATGTCACCGTCGGCGGAGTTGCTGATGGTGACGTTCGTCAGCGTGGCGTTGCCCCGGGCGCCGCTCATGGCGAGGATGCCCGCGCCGTTGTTCGACCGGTCGATGCGGACGTTGCTGATCGTGACGTTCGGCATGCTGCCGCCGCCGTTCTTGAACTGGATGCCGTCGTAGGTGGAGTCGATGACGTCGGTGTCGCGGATGGTGACGCCGGTGATGTCGCCGCTGGCGGGGAACAGGGTGATCGCCCCGAACTCCTGGTCCTCGTTCCAGAACACGCCACCGCACCGGTAGAGGCCGTTGTTGGCCACCAGCGTCGTGCCGGAGAACGGCAGCGGACTGTGGTCGGTCGCCAGCATGATCCCGGGGTAGTTCATGGTGTCGGAGATCAGGTTGTTCTCCACCGTGTTCCCGTAACCGCCGTAGATCGCGACGCCGTTCGCCCGCCACGGCAGTTGCACGGTGTTGTTGAGGAAGCGGTTGTCGTGTGCCACGTCCACCGCGGCGTCCTTGACGCGGGGGTTGGCCCACACCGCGAGCGAGTCGTCGCCGGTGGTGCGGAAGGAGGAGTTGAACACCCGTGAGTTGCGGGTGCCGTTGGAGAAGTTGACCCCGTCGGCGTAGGTGTCGCGGACGCGCATCCCGGTGAACTCCAGCCCGTCGCCCGGGTTCCAGTAGGCGGGGGTGTCGGAGTAGTCGCGGCCCACCCAGGCGCCCACGTTGACGTGCTCGATCCAGACGTTGCTGATCTTCGTGTTCTTCCCGAACCGTCCGTTCAGGCCGTGCCCGCGGTTGGCGCGGTTGGTGGTCATGCCGAAGATGGCCAGGTCCGAGATGGTGGTGTTGTCGTCGATGTCGAAGCCGACGTTGCCCTCGTGCGGGTGGTTGATGTTGCCCACCACGTTCTGCGGCTCGGTCTCGGTGTAGAGCTGCGAGTGCCACATGCCCGCGCCCCGGATCGTCGCGTTGCGGATCCCTCGCTGGTTGTACTGCCCCCGGTTGGGGTCGGGGGAGAGGATCTTCTGTTCCTGCCGCCACTGGCCGGCCGGGATCCAGACGCAGCCGATGACGCCGTTCTGGTCGTCCGTCACGGCCCGCTGGATGGCGGCCGTGTCGTCGATCCCGTCGTTGGGGACGGCGCCGTAGGCGGTGATCGAGGTGCACTCCGCCGGCTTGCTCGCCGGCGGCGCCACCTGCTCCAGGTCGATCAGGTCGACGACGTAGAACGACGCGGTGTCGGTCGCGTCGCGTTGCAGCCGGAACCGGGTGCCGGCGGGGTACGACTGGACGAGCAGGGCGTGCGACTCGTCGAACAGCCGCCGGGCGTTCGCCTGCGGGGTGTTCGAGAGCGACTCGGTGTCGTCGGTGGTGCCGTACAGCCAGCTGTTGCGGGAGGAGAGCGTCAGCTTCTGGACGAACGTGTCGTTGACGTAGAGGCTGAGGCTGGCGGTCAGCCCGCCCCCGTTGGGCGCGTCGGGGATGGAGTTGCGGACGACTATCGAGTTGGCCGGGCTGGTGGAGGTGACCTCGACGAACTGGCCGGTGCTGGTCAGCCGGACCGACTTGCGGCCGGACGACTCGGTGGCGAAGTTGGTGTGGCCGAAGGTGCGCAGCGGGTCGGCCTCCAGCAGGGTGCCCTGGTAGCGGGCCGCCTCGGCCTCGTACTCCGTCCACGGCACCGCCGCGCCGCGTCCCACCACCATGGACTGCGACAGCGAGTTGTTCGTCTCGTTGGTCTCGGTGACGACGCCGGTGACGTCGGCGGTCGCGGTCAGCGTCACGCCGCCGGCGGTCGCCGTCCAACTGCCGGTCACGGCCACGGTGGCGGTCGCTCCGGCGGCCAGTGCCCCGGTGGCGGTGTTCAGGGTGGTGCCACCGACCACGAGCCGGGTGACGCTGGCGGCGGCGGCGCTGGTGCCACGGTTGCGGACGCTGACGGAGAACGTCACGGTGGCGCCGACGGCGGGACTCGGCGGGTTGCTGGTGATGGCGACGACCTGGAGGTCCGGGCCGGGGGCCTGGCCGACGACAAGCGGCGCGGACGCGGTGAAGCTGTTGTTGTCGTTGTTCTGCTCGGCGACGGTGTCGGCCGGGTCGACGACCACGACGAGGGTGTAGCTGCCGATCGCCTGCGCCGGCGCGGTCGCCGACACGGTGGCACTGGCCCCGGCGGCCAGCGAGCCGACCGTGCCGCTGGCGACGACGCCGCCGTTGAGCCTGAAGTCGACCTTGGTGCCGGCCGCGGCCGCGCTGCCGCTGTTCCGGACCGTCGCGCTCAGGTTGACCGGCGTGGCCTCACTCGGTGCGGTGGGGGTCCAGCTCGCCGCGGTCACGACCAGGTCCGGGTTCGGCGCCCAGCCGCCGAAGACCTGGAGGTCGGCGACCTGCGCGCCGGGAGCTCCGGTGTTGCCGGTGAACCTGAGCTGCACCTCGGCCACCCGGGCGGTGACCGGGATGGTCACCGAGTTCCGGTTGCCGGACGGGTCGAAGCCGTAGGCCGCGGCGGCCTTCAGGGTGGTGAACGTGGTGGCGCCCTGGGCGCGTCCCCGCACCTCGATGGTCTGGGTGCGGGCGCCCCAGACCGGGTCCGGGTTGAGCTTGACCACGATCCCGGTGACGTCGGCGTCGGCGCCCAGCTTGACCGTCAGGGTCGCCGGGAGACCGTTCGACTCCCAGTAGGAGGTGGGGCTGTTGTCGGTGGCGTTGGCGGCCACGAACGTGAACACCGAGGAGGACGCGTCGACGGGCTTGCCGGCGGACAGGTTGGTGCCGGACGGTGTGCCCGGGTCGCCGCCGCCCTGCCCGGCGACGCCGTAGATCTCCAGCTCGGCGATCTGGGCGGCGGGCCATCCGGTGTTGCCGGTGATGGTCAACCGTAGGTAGCGGACGGTCGCGGCGGTGAAGTCGATCGTCACCGTGTTCCCCGAGGCCGGGTCGAAGACCCGTCCCGCCGAGGGGGAGAGGGTGCTGAAGGTGCTGCCGTCGCCGCTGCCCTGCACGGCCAGCGTCTGGGTCCGGGTCGCCCAGGCCGTCGACGCCGGCAGTTTGAGTTTGACCTGGTCCACCGCGACGCTGCTGCCGAGGTCGACCTGCACCCACTGCGGGAAGGCCTGGGCGGGGCTCTCCCAGTACGTCTGCTGGTTGCCGTCGGTGACGTTGCCTCCGACGTAGCTCTCGACCGAGCCGCTCGTGGACACGGCCCTGCCGGCGGCGAGGTTCGCGCCGCCGGCTGCCGCCGCCGGGGTGGGTGCCAGGGCCGACAGGCCGGTCAGCAGGGCTGCGGTGAGCCCGCTGACGAGCCGTCGGCGGTGATTCTTCGGTGTCATCGGGTCCTTCGATCCGTGGGTGCGGGGGCGGGCCGCTCGCATCACACTGATGCGATTCTTGGCTTCTTCCGTGGTGCCGTTACGTTCTTGCGTCTCTCTAGCGAGTTTTTGCAAGGATGGCCGTCAATGTTTCAGACGGATGACCGACACGTCAACGGGGCGGAGGAAGAAAGACCACGGAGCGGGAGCGGCGGCGCCATCGGCGCCGGGTCGTTCGCGTCGGTTCCGGAGCCGCCCCGGGCGGCTCCGGAACCGTCACGCGTTCACCAGCCGACGGCGACGATCAACCACTGCGGGTCGCCGTGCGAGACGAACGACGACTGGTCGGCGACGTCGTCGTACGGGAAGCCGTAGGCGCGGCCGTTGATGGCGCGGTCGTGCCAGAACTTCGCGTACCAGTTGGCCGGCGACTGCTGGTAGAAGCGGGTCGGGTCCTCCCACTGCGCCCGGGGGAGCTGCGCGGTGTGCCGGTTCAGCGCGGCGCAGCCGGTCGGGTCACCGGCGAACCGGCCGGCGCAGCCGAAGATGTCCGACGTGGCCGCCGGCAGCCCGACCGAGGTGGCGTACGCGGTGAAGTAGCCGGCGTACTGGCCGCCGGCCCGGAACTGCGGCGAGCTGCCCGGCGCCGGGATCCGGTAGGGCGCCTCGATGCTGGCCAAGTGCTTGAACTCCGCCGGCACCGCGTCGGTGAAGCGCTGGAACGTCACCGAACGGTCCTCGGCGAAGGTCGCCTCGTTCTCGCCGACCGCGACGTCGTAGCCGTCGCGCGCGTGCAGCCGCATCGCCAGCTTGAGCGCGAACGCGTCGACCCGGGTGGTGTTGCCGTTGAACTGGTTCGTACCCACCGTGAACTCGATGAAGTCGCTGTACTGACTGGTCGGCGAGCCGAGCCGGAAGTACATCCGACCGGCCGAGTTGACCGGCATGTCCAGGTAGGGCTGCTCGGCGATGGAGTGGGTCTGCCCGTTGAAGCTCCAGTAGACCTGACTGTCGGGGTAGCGGCCGTTGGTCCGGTTGAGCACCTTGACGGTGAGCACGTTGCGGGCCGGCGGAATGCTCGTCGTGTCACCCCAGAACCCGCCGGTCGGCGGTGGGGTGGTCGGCGGCGTCGTCGAGCCGTCGGTGGTGGCGACCGCCACCTCCCAGAGCGAGTAGCCGTAGGGCGTGGCCCGGGTCGTGCCGTACATCCGCAGGTAGCGGCCGGTGCCGGTGACCGCGAGGGTCTGCGTGCCGCCGGTGCCGGAGGTGGTCGAGGAGACGGTGGTCCACGGCCCGTCCGGTGCGGCGGCCACCTGGACTTGGAAGGCCACCGCGTACGCGGCCTCCCATTGGAGCGTGACCTGGCAGATGGTCCGGGTGGCGCCGAGGTCGACGCGTAGCCACTGCGGGTCGGCGAAGGCGCTCGACCACCGGGTGCCGGTGTTGCCGTCGACGGCGGCCGAGGCCGGGAAGGCGGCGCTCTCGGTGGACGAGGCGACCGCCGGGCGGCCGGCGGCCACGTTGCCGCCGCAGGCGGCGAGGCCCGGGGCCGCGTCCGCCGAGGGGGCGGCGGCGAGCATGCCGCCGGCGAGCAGGGTGAGCGCGGTGACGGCGGCGGCGAGCAGCCGCCGCCCGGGGCGGCCGGGGGCGGGCCGGGCCGGCACGAGCCGGTGCGGGACGGGTGGGGTGGGGGACATGAACGCCTCCTTCGGTGGATCCGACGGAGGGCGCTCTCTCGGTCACCGAGGGTGGACCCGGATCGCGGTCGCTGTCAAGGAACAACCGGCGCTCCATGATCTTTTCCGGACTTTCCGCGCATCGTTGACTCAGTGAAGAGTGTCGATGACGCTGGGTGCGAGGGCGCTCTCTCCGCAAGGTCCCCACCACCACCGTCTGGGAGCCACGCATGCCCGCGACACCACCGCTGCCCGCACCCGTACGCCGCCGGCACCGCCCGGCCGGCGTGGCGCTGGCGCTGCTCGCCCTCCTCGCCACGTACCTCGTCGTGCCCGGCCCGGCCGCCGTCGCGGCCGGGCCGCTGATCTCGCAGGGACGCCCCACCACCGCCTCGTCGTCCGAGGGCGCCGCCACCCCGGCCGCCGCCGCCACCGACGGCGACGCCGGCACCCGTTGGTCCAGCGCGTTCGCCGACCCGCAGTGGCTCCAGGTCGACCTCGGGGCCACCGCCACCATCGACCAGGTACAGCTCGTCTGGGAGGCGGCCTACGCGACCGCGTTCCAGATCCAGGTGGCCGCCGCGCCGACCGGACCGTGGACCACCGTGCACACCACCACCGCCGGCACCGGCGGCACGCAGACCCTCACGGTCACCGGCACCGGTCGCTACGTGCGGATGTACGGCACCGCCCGGGCCACCGGCTACGGCTACTCGCTCTGGGAGTTCAGGGTCTTCGGCAGCATCGGCACCACCCCGCCGCCCATCGGCCGGCCCATCTCGGAGTTCCGGAAGGTCGCCGCGTCCTCGTGGGAGGGTGGCAACGCGCCCGCCGCCGCGCTCGACGGGCGGAGCACCACCCGCTGGTCGAGCCAGTTCGGCAGCGACCCGCAGTGGCTGAGCATCGACTTCGGCGGCGTCGCCACCATCAACCGGGTGGTGCTCGTCTGGGAGGCCGCCTACGCCACCGGCTACCGCCTGGAGACGTCCGCCGACGGTGCCACCTGGACCACGATCTACGCCACCACCACCGGCCGGGGCGGCACCGAACAGCTCACCGTCACCGGCACCGGTCGTTACCTGCGTCTCTACGGCACCGCCCGGGCCACCGGCTACGGCTACTCGCTGTGGGAGGTGCAGGCGTACGGCGGCGTCGACGACACCGCCACCACCGCGCCGCTGCTCTCCGGCCCCACCCGCCCGCCGGCGACCCGCGACCAGTTCGCGCTGACCGCGCCGGCCGACGCGGCGATGGTCACCACCACCCGCCGGCCCGCGCTGAGCTGGGCGGCGGTCGCCGGCGCGATCCGCTACCAGGTGTGGATCAACATCAGTCGCACCGACTACGACTTCACCGCCGCCGGCAACCTGCTCGACCTCTACACCAAGGTCGCCGAGCCGACCGGCACGACCTACACGCCCAGCTGGGACCTGCCGGACCGCTGGACCTACCAGTGGTACGTCACCACCGTCGGCGGCACGCCTGTCACCTCGACCATCCGGCGCTTCAGCGTCTACCTGCCGGTGCTGGAGAACGTCGCCGACGGGATCGGCGTCGTCGCCGGCGCCCGCGACCTCAACCGCAGCGGCGCCATCGAACCGTACGAGAACTGGCGGCTGCCGGTGTCGAGCCGGGTGGACGACCTGCTCGCCCGGATGACGCCCGAGGAGAAGGCGTACCAGCTGTTCTACAACGCCCAGGCGTACCCCCGATCGGGTTGGCACTTCGGTCCCGCGCAGGCGGCGGACCTGCACAGCCAACTGCTCGCCTCGGCCGGCACCCGGCTGGGCATCCCGTTCGTCTCGGCGGGCGACACCATCCACGGCTACCAGACGACGTACCCGATGCAGAGCGCGCTGGCCGCGGCGAGGAACTACCCCCTCGACTACCAACTCGGCGACGTGCAGCGGCGGGAACAGTTGGAGGTCGGCACCCGCGGCGTCCTCGGTCCGCTGGCCGAGGTCGGCACCAAGGTGATCTACCCCCGGATCCAGGAGGGCAACGGCGAGAACGCGCAGGTCGCCGCGGCCCAGGTCCGCGCCCTGGTGGCCGGCCTCCAGGGCGGCCCGGAGCTGAACCCGCACTCGGTGCTGGCGACGGTCAAGCACTGGCCCGGCGAGGGCGCCGGCGGCGAGGCCCTGATCGTCTACGACAACGTGACGATCAAATACCACATGATCCCGTTCCGCGCGGCCATGGAGGCCGGCGCGGTCAACATCATGCCCGGATACGCGGGCAGCTCACTGCTCGACCCGGGCGGCCCCGGCGCCGGCGACAGCGCCAAGATCCTCGCCTACCTGCGGCAGAACCTGGGCTACCAGGGTCTGATCACCACCGACTGGCTGCCGTCGGGCTCCTGGATCGGCGCGGCGAAGGCCGGCTCCGACGTGATGGGCGGCGCCGACCCGGGCGCGGCCGGCTTCTCGATCGCCGACTTCGTGGCCAACGTGCCGGCGTCGCGCATCGACGACGCGGTCCGGCGGGTGCTACGGCTGAAGTTCCAGCTCGGCATCTTCGAGGCCCCGTACGGCGACCCGGTCAACGGCCCGTACCGCTTCCACCAGCCGGCGTACACGGCGCTGGCCGGCCAGGCCGCCCGCGAGGCGATGACCCTGCTGAAGAACGACGCCGGCACGCTGCCGGTGCGGCTCGCCGCCGGTGACGACATCGTGGTCGCCGGTCCACGGGCGGCCGACGGCGGCTCCTGCTGCGTGTGGACCAGCTTCTTCCACGCCGAGTACGGCTCGCGGACCATCCTGGACGCCATCCGGGACCGGGCCGCCGAGGCCGGGGTGACCGTGCACCAGGACGACAGCCCGAACCCGAAGCTGGCGGTGGTCGCGGTCGGCGAGGCCTCCTACACCCACGCCACCAACTGGCCCAAGGAACAGCCGTACCTGCCGCCGGACCAGCTCGCGGTGATCCAGAAGTTCCGCGCCCGGGGCATCCCGGTGGTGGTGGCGCTGGTGCTGCCCCGGCCCTACGTCATCACCGAGTGGCGGGACCTGGCCAGCGCCGTCGTGGTCACCTACCGGGGCGGCGAGGAGATGGGCCCGGCCCTGGCCGGCCTGCTCTTCGGCGACTACCAGCCGCGCGGCAAGCTGCCCTGGCAACTGCCCCGCAACCTCTCCGACGTGCTGCGTCCGGGCGGCACCGACACCCCGACCGACGCGGTCGAGTCGTGGGACCTGCCGTACGACCTGGGCGCGACCGCGACCGAGCGGGGGCAGATCCGGGCCGCGATCGACGCCGGCCAGCCCCCGGCGACGACGTACGGCAATCCGCTCTACCCCTACGGCGCCGGGCTGACCGGCTTCTGAGCGCACGGGCGGGGGCGCGCGCCGGTGTCGGCGCGCGCCCCGGCTCACACCTTGCGGAAGCGCGCCTCGGTCACCGCGAACAGCCCGTACGCCGCGAAGCCGGCCGCGACCACGAGCAGCAGCGCGGTGCCGTAGGGCTCGCCGGCCAGCGTCCGCAGCGCCGCGTCGAGCCCGCGCGCCCGGTCCGGCTCGTACCGCCACGCCGCCAGGACGAACAGCACCCCGGCGATCCCGTACGCCAGCCCCTTGGCCACGAAACCCGCCGTGCCGAGCCGGCGCACCAGCCGCCGGGTCGCCGCCGCCATCTCGCCGACCCGCAGGTGCTTCTCGAAGCGCCCGGTGACTCCGACGAACGCCAACCAGCCCCCGAGCCCGGCCAGGACCAGGCCCGCCACGAGGACGGCGATCCGTCCGCCGCTCGACGCGAGCAGACCCTCGGCGGTGTCCTGCTGGGTGTCGGCGCTTGACGACTTCTTGCCGCGCACCACCTTCACCCCGCTGAACGCGAGGTAGAGGTAGAACGCGGCCCGGCCGGCCGACGCCAGCCGCTCGGTCGGCCGGCGCTCCCGGAGCATCTCCAGCACCTGCCAGACCGCCATGGCCACCAGCCCGACGACGATCGCCACGACGAGCACCAGGCCGAACGGCTCGTCGGCGATCTCCTGCATGGCGCCCGACTGGTCGCCGTCGGCGGCCGGCCCGCCGGATGCCACCCGGACGATCACCCAGGCGAAGAGCAGGTGCAGGATGCCGTAGCCGATGAAGCCGGCCCGGGTGAGACGCTCCAGCGTGGGATTGTCAGCGGCGCGGGAGACGGTGCCGCGAGCCCGCGAGGACAGCGATGACATGCGCCGACATTCACCCGTGGCGGCTCCGGCGAAACCTCGCCGACCCCTGGCGCACGTCGGCGTACCCGGTGTCGGTGACGCCGTGTCTATGCTCGTGGTCATGTCCCTGGGGAGCGCGGGCGGCGCGGACCGCTGGTTCGAGTCGGCGACCGGGACGGCCGGCGGGGCCGAGGTGTTCGTCTTCCCGTACGCCGGTGGCATCGCCGCGTCGTTCACGCCCTGGCAGGAGGCGGCCCCGCCGGAGCTGTCGGTGCGGGTCGCGCAGTTGCCGGCCCGGGGCGCCCGGTTGCACGAACCGCCCGTCGACGATCTGACCGAGCTGGTGGCGGAGCTGACGACGGCGGTCACCGAGCGGGCGTCGGGCCCGTTCCTGCTGTTCGGGCACAGCCTGGGCGCGCTGGTGGCGTTCGAGGTGACCCGGGAGCTGCGTCGCCGGGGCGGCCCCGATCCGCTGGCGTTGCTGGTCAGCGGCGCCGAGGGGCCGCAGACCCGGCGGGTCGCGCGGCGCTGCCACGAGCTCGACGACACCGACCTGATCGAGGCGCTGCGCGACTTCGGGGTCACGTCGGCCGCGCTGCTGGCCGACCGGGAGCTGATGGAGCTGATCCTGCCGGGGATCCGGGCCGACTTCGCCCTGTCCGAGCGGTACGCCTACCGTCCGGGACCGCCGCTGGAGCTGCCGGTGCACGTGCTGCTCGGCGACCGCGACGAGCACGTCGACCCGGACCGGGCGGCCGGGTGGGCGCGGGACTGCGCGGCCCCGCCGCGGGTCCACGTGTACGCCGGGGGGCACTTCTTCCTGGCCGAGCACGGGTCGGAGATCCTGGACCTGATGCGACGCATCGTCACCTGTCACACCGCTCCGGCGCATTCCGCGACAAAGGACAGGTAAGGACCCACCGGCGCGCGGGGGCTTCCACGATGCCGGCCGGCGGACATGGTGGACCGACGAGACGCGGTGCTAGAGTTCGCCATTCCTTCGTCGAGGAACGCCGCTGCCGAGGCGGCACACCGTAGCGCGCCGAGGTGCTGATGAGCCGGCCGTACCTGCCGTCCCTGGTCCTGCGCGACTACCTGCACGCGGTGGCGGCACTCCACCCCCACCTGCGCGGGATGCTCGACTTCGGACGACCGGGCGCGGCCGAGGCGCTGGCCGAACTGGCCGCCACGGTGAGCGAGTTCGACACCGACTCCACCGGCCGGGGCGACTCGTACCGCCGGGCCCAACGCGACACGCTGGTGCGCTGGACCGGGATGCGGCGCCTGCTGGAGCTGGCCATCCCGGCGGACGCCGAGCCGGTCACCGTGATCCTGGACGTGCTCGGCGGCGACGGCACCGTGGCCCGCGCCGCGAGCAGCCAGTCCGCCTGCTTCGAGTCCAAACTGACGTTCGTCACCGGTGACGTGTCCGGCCACATGGTCGACCGGGCGCTCGCGCACGGCCTGCCCGCCGTCCGCCAGGCCGCACACTTCCTCTTCCTGCGCGACGGCAGCGTGGACGCGGTGCTGCTGGCGTACGGCACCCACCACATCCCGGCGCACCGGCGGCCACCGGCGGTGGCGGAGGCGGCCCGGGTGGTCCGCCCCGGCGGCCGGATCGTGCTGCACGACTTCGACGAGTCCAGCCCGATGGCCGGGTTCTTCGCCGAGGTGGTGCATCCGCACGCCGCCGGCGGCCATGACTACCGGCACTTCACCCGCGCGGAGCTGGCCGGCCTGTTCGCCGACGCCGGCCTGCCGGTGCGCGTCGTCGACCTGTACGACCCGCTGATCGTGCGCGCCGACACCGAGCGGGCCGCGTACGCCGGGATGCGCGACTACGTCGGCGACATGTACGGCGTCCGGGACTTCTTCGCGACGATCGGCGACGACGCGGTGTGGCGGTTGCTCACCCACCACTTCGACCACACCGGCTACCTGGCCGCGATCGGTGGTCGGGACGGCATCCCGGTCCGGCCGGTGGTCCACCGGGCCGACGGGCAGTTCGTCGCCGAGGTGCCCCGGATGGCGATCGTCGCGACCGCGACCAGGACGGCGTGACCACCATGTCCGATCCGCGCTACCTGCCCGATCTGGTGCACCGGCCCACCGGCCCGGCCGCCGACCGGATCGCGGTCGTCGCCCCCGACGGTGAGCTGAGCTACGCGCGACTGTGGGAGCGGGCCGACGCGACGACGGAGCTGCTGCGCCGGGCCGGCGTCCGGCCGGGCGACCGGGTCGGCCTGCACCTGCACCGGTCCGCCGACTACGTGACGTCGCTGCTGGGGACGCTCGGGGCGGGCGCGGTCGCGGTCCCGGTCGATCCCGAGCTGCCCTCCGGCCGGGCCGAGCAGATGCTCGCCCTGGCCGCCCCGCGCGTCGTGCTCCACGCGGACCGGCCCGCGACGGTGGCCGCACCGGCGGGCACCCTCTGGCGCGACGTGCGTACCGCCGAGGTGGGGGTGGGCCTCGACCCGCCGGACCGCGCGGGCTGGGCGCCGCCCGCGGAACAGGCCGCCCTGGTGTTGTTCACCTCGGGTTCCACCGGCCGGCCGAAGGGGGTGGTGCTGCACCACGCCGGGCTGGTCAACCGGCTGGCCTGGGGCCACCACCGGTTCGGCTTCACCGCCGAGGACCGGGTGCTGCACAAGGCGTCGATCGGGTTCGACGCGTCGGTGCACGAGATCTTCTCCCCGCTGGTCGCGGGCGGCGTCGTGGTCGTCGCCGGTCCGGGGCTGCCCTTTGACAGCCTCGGCCTGGTCCGGCTGATCCGGCGGGAGGCGGTCACCACCGCGCACTTCGTGCCGACCATGCTGCGGCACGTGCTGGACGAGCCGGAGTTCGCCGGCTGCGGGACGCTGCGGCGGGTGCTGTGCGGCGGTGAGGCGCTTGACATGCGGCTGGTCCGGCGGCTGCGGGAGGTGCTGCCGTGCGGGCTGTTCAACGGGTACGGCCCGAGCGAGACGTCGATCAACGTGTCCTACTGGGACTGCGCGGAGCCGTACGCGGGCAGCATCGCCCCGATCGGCCGGCTCGTCGACGGCGTGGTCGCCCACGTGCGCGACGAGGAGGGCCGGCCGGTCGCCGACGGGGACACCGGTGAGCTGTGGCTCGGCGGGGTGGCGGTCGGCCTGGGCTATCTGGGCGACGACGCGCTCACCGCGGAACGCTTCCGGCCCGACCCGGAGCGGCCGGGCGGCCGGCTCTACCGCACCGGCGACCTGGTGCGGGTCGCGCCGCAGGGGTTCCTGGAGTTCCGGGGCCGGGTCGACGACCAGGTCAAGGTCCGGGGCGTGCGGGTGGAACCGGGCGAGGTCGCGGCCGTGCTGCGCGAGCATCCGGCGGTGCACGACGCGGTGGTGGTGACCGTGCCCGACGCCGACGCCGGGCCGCGCCTGGTCGGCTACGTCGTGCCCCGGCCGAGACGCGCCCCGACGGTCGGTGGGCTGCCCCGGTTCCGGCTGCCCAACGGCATGGCGGTGACCGCCGCCTCGCCCGACGAGGCGGTCTTCCTCTACCGGCAGATCTTCGACCACGCGGAATACTCCCGGTTCGGCGTCCGCCTCGGTGACGGCGCGGTCGTCGTCGACGTGGGCGCCAACATCGGCCTGTTCGCGCTCTGGGCGACCCGGCAGGCCCGCGACGTACGCCTGGTCGCGGTCGAACCGAATCCGGACACGCTGCCGTACCTGCGGGCCAACCTCGGCCTCTACGCCGCCTCGGCGTCCGTCGTCGAGGCGGCGGTGACCGACGTCGCCGGCACCGCCGAGCTGATCTCGTTTCCGGAGCTGAGCTACCTGTCCGGCCTCGGCGCCGACCGGGCCGGGGCGGCGTCGGAGCTGGTCCGGTCGCACTACCGGCACGGCGGCGGCGCCGCCGACGACGCCGAACGGGCCGCGCTGCTGGCGGACGCGCGCCGCCGGCTGACCCCGGTGGCGCACGTCGTGCCGACGGTGACCCTGTCCGAGCTGCTGGACCGGTTCGCGCTCGACCGGGTCGACCTGCTGAAGGTCAACGTGGAGGGCACCGAGCTGAGCGTGCTGCGCGGGGTGCGTCCGGAGCACTGGCCCCGCGTCCGCCAGGTGTGCCTGGAGGTCGAGCGCAGCAGCGTCACCGCGCCACCGGCCCGGGAGCTGCTGTCGGCGGCCGGGTTCACGGTGCACGAGATCGGCGACTGGAACGTCGACGCCGACGCCGACGTCAGCTACCTCTACGCGGTGCGGTCGGGGGAGCAGCCGCCGGCCGGGTCGCCCTGGGCCGAGCCCGCCGACCAGATGCTGACCACCGCCCAGCTCCAGGGCTACCTGGCGTCGGCGCTGCCGTCGGCGATGCGCCCGGACCAGATCGTCCTCGTCGACCACCTGCCCCGGCTGCCCAACGGCAAGGTGGCACGGCGGGAGCTGCCGCCGCCACCCCGACCGCGGGCGGACCTCGCCGCCGAACCGGGCGGCGTGCTCACCGACCGGCTGCGCGAGGCGTGGCGGGTCACGCTCGGCGTCGACGCGGTCCACGACGACGACAACTTCCTCGCCCTCGGCGGGCATTCGCTGACCGCGCTGCGGGTGGCGGTGCGGGTGCGCGAGATGGCCGGCCTGGAGGTCAGCCCGGCGGGCTGCCTGCGCGCCGGGTCGTTCGCCGACTGGCTGACCCGGGTCACCGACGGGGGACGCGATGTCCGCGCCGCCCGGTGACGCGTCCCGGCACGTCGTCGTGGTGGGCGGCGGCCGGCTCGCCCGCGCGCTCTGCGACTCCCTGGCCGCGATCCCCACCCCCGTCCGGCTCCGGGTGACCGTGCTGGCCCGCGACCCGGGCGCGGCGGACCGGCTGGCCCGGGGCGCACAGGTGCGGGCCACTGTCACCGGCACCGCCGTCGGGTTCACCGCCCGGCCGTTCACCCCGTCCACCACCGACCCCGGGGCCGGCTACGCCGCCGACGCCGCGTCGATGGCCCGGCTCCGGCCCGACGTGCTGGTCTGCGCCGCGTCGGCCCAGTCGCCGTACGAGCGGACGCACGCGCCGTCGGCCTGGACGGAACTGGTCACCGCCGCCGGGTTCGGGGTGACGCTGGCGTTGCAGGCCGAGCTGGTGTCCCGGCTGGCCGCCGCGCTGGCCGCCGGCGCGCCGGACGCGTCGCTGGTGAACGCCGCCTTCCCGGACGCGGTCAACCCGCTGCTGGCCGCGGCGGGCCGGCCGGTGCTCTGCGGCATCGGCAACGTGGCGACGCTGGCCGCCTGCCTGGACGCCGCGCTGGGCGGCCCCGGGCCCCGACGGTTGGCCGTGCTCGGCCACCACGCCCACCTCGCGGCGCCCGACCCGGCCGCCACCGACGACACCGCCGAGGTGCGCGCCTGGCTGGACGGCCGGGAGGTCCCGGACGTCACGACGCTGCTCGCCGGATACCGCGCCCTGCCCCGCCCGGAGCTGAACGCGCTGGCCGGGCACGCCGGGGCCGCCGTGGTGGCGGCGCTGGCCGCCGGGGTGGACGAGGTGGTGGCGAACCTGCCCGGTCCGCTGGGCCTGCCGGGCGGCTATCCGGTCCGACTGCGCGACGGCCGGGCCGAACTGCGCCTGCCGGCCGGCGTCGACGTGGCGCACGCGTCGGCCTGGAACACCGCCGCCGGGCGCCGGGACGGCGTCGAGGTCGACGACGGCCACGTGCGCTACCCGGAGCGGGCCCGGGCGGCGCTGGCGGCGTACCGGCCGGACCTGGCCGGCGGTTGGCACGCCGGCGAGCTGCCGGAGGTCTTCGCCCGGTTCACCGCCCTGCGTGACCACCTGCGAACGGTGCCGCCGGCGCCGGCCCGTGCCCGGAGTGTGTGGGAGGAAGCCCGATGTCCGTGACCGCCCCGACCGTCCGCAACCTGATCACCGACTACCAGGACGTCATCGCCGCGGCGGTGCGGCGGTGCGGCGCGGTTCCCGGCGACGCCGCCGGCACGCCCGGCTTCGCGCCCGGCTTCGACCTGCCCGAGCTGACCCCGGCCGTGCGCGACTTCTACGCCGCCGCCACGGTGCGCTGGGCCCCGCTCGGTGCGTACGGCGGCCACCGCCTCCACCTGCTCGACCTGACCGGCAACCCGGGCACCCGGACCACCAAGACGTTCGCGTCCCTGGTGATCGTCGCCCGCGCGGTGGAACACATCCGGCGTACCGGCGCCCGGCTGCGCATCGTCACCCCGACCTCCGCCAACAAGGGTGTCGCGCTGCGCGACGCGGTGGCCCGCGCGTACGCGGCCGGGCTGGTCACGCCCGAGCAACTCGCCATCGTGGTGCTCGCGCCGCGGGCGACCCGGCACAAGTTCCGCCACGACGCGCTCGCCGCCGACCCGGTCGCCCGCCGGCTCAACCCGCTGCTGCGTTACACCGGCGACGACCCGGAGGGCGTGAAGGCGCTCGGCCGCGCGTTCGTCGACGCGTACGCCGCCCGGCTGCACGACGAGCACGGCGTCACGCTCTGGTACACGCTGGACCTGAAGAACTACCTGGTGGCCGACGCGGCGCGGGCCGCGTTCGAGGCCGAGGTCGCCCCGACCGGCGGGGGCCTCGCCCGCTGGCACGCCCACGCCGTCTCCAGCGCGTTCGGTCTGCTCGGCTACAACCTCGGCCGCGACGTGCTGGAGGCGGCCGGCCGGGCCGACCCGGACGACCGTCCCGGTTTCCTGCTCGTGCAGCACCTCGGCACGCCCGACATGGTGCTCAGCCTGCGCCACGGCTCGTTCGCGCGGGACAACGTCCCGACCTGGACCCGCGACGAGAGCCTGGACGCCTGGACGCAGGACAAGGACCCGCGCTTCCCGGCCGTCACCGACGACCCGGCCGAGGTGCTCGACCCGACCTTCTACACCCACCGCCCGGTGACCTCCCCGGCGATGAACGCGCTGATCGACAGGCACGGCGGCGACGGCATCGTGGTGTCGCGGCGCGAGTGCGTCGAGCGCTACCCGGCGGCCCGGGCCCGGCTGGCCGACGCCGGGCTCGTGCTGCCGGCCGAGCCCGGACGGCTGCGGGAGTGGTCGATCGTGATGGCGCTGACCGGCGTCTGCAACGCCGTCGACCGGGGCCTGGTGCCGGCCGGACACGACATCGTGGTGCACGGCACCGGCAGCTACGCCGACGACTTCACCGTCGCCGACGCGGACGCCGAGGTGTCCACCGTCGCCGACGTCGCGGCGGCCGTCGTGGGCCGGCGGTGAGCCCGACGCCGGCCGCCCACCCGCTCGGCCTGCCCGCCGGGCCGGCCGAGCGGCTCGTCGCGCGGGCCCGGACCGCCGGGGTCGAGCCGGCCACGGTGGTCCTCACCGCGACCGCGCTGCTGGTCCGCCGGTACACCGGCGTCCAGGTGGTGACGCTGGGCCACGGCGACGAGCCGGTGACGCTGGACCTGACCGTCGACGCCCCGATCCGGGAACTGTGGCACGCGCTGCGCCCGGCGTCGCCCGGCGTCACCCCCGACGCGGTCGTCCGGATCGACCCCGACCTGCGCGCCGGCACGCTGACCGGCCTGCCCGACGACTACGCCGACGACCTGCGCGCCGACCTGGCCGACGTGCTGTCCGCGCTCGACCCGGACGCGTCGTCGGCCGACGTGCTGCGCGTGGCCCGCTACGAGCGGCGTCCGACGCCCGACCTGGGCCGACTGCACGGCGGCGACGGCACCGAGGCCGACGCCGTACGCGGGGGGACGATCCCCGCCGCGTTCGCCGCGGTGGTCGCCGCGCACCCGGACCGGGTGGCGGTGCTGGCCGACGACGCGACGGTGACCTACCGCGACCTCGGCGCGGCGGTGACCGCGACCGCGGCGGCGCTGACCGGGCCGGGCGACCCCGCGACGCCGCCCGCGCCGGTGGCGGTGTTGTGCCGCCACGGGGTCGCCACGATCACCGGGATCCTCGCGGCGCTGGCGTCCGGGTCGGCGTACGTGCCGCTGGACCCCGTGTTCCCGACCATCCGGCTGGCCGGCATGATGCGCGACGCCGGGGTACGGGCCGTCGTCACCGACTCCGCACACGCGCGGCTCGCCGCCGCGCTGGCCGCCGACGCCGGGCTGCCGGCGCTGCCCGTGGTGCCGCTGCGACCGGGCGTTCCCGGGTCCGGCCCGCCGGTGCCGCCCGGCCCGGCGCGGCCGGACGATCCGGCGTACGTGCTCTACACCTCCGGGTCGACCGGGCAGCCGAAGGGGGTGGTGCAGAGCCATCGCAACGTGCTGTTCGGCATCCGTAACCACGTGCGCAACTTCGCCGTCCGGCTGGACGACCGCACCAGCGTGCTCACCTCGTTCGGCTACGACATGGCGGTCACCGACACGTTCGCCGCGCTGCTGTCCGGCGCCGCCGCCGTCCCCGTCGACGTGCGGGCGCACGGCCTCGGTCACCTGGCCGGCGCGCTCGCCGACCGGGGCGTCACGGTCTACCACTCCACCCCGACCGTCTACCGCTACCTGGTGGCGAGCCTGGGCGACGGTGGGCGGCTGCCGTCGGTCCGGGCGGTCCTGCTCGGCGGCGAGGAGGTCACCCGGCACGACGTGACGCTGGCCCGGCGGTCGTTCGCGCCGGGTGTGGTGTTCGTCAACGGGTACGGCACCACCGAGATCAGCTTCGCCACGCAGCACCACCTGCCGCCCGACGCCCGACCGGAGCGGGCCGTGGTGCCGATCGGGCACCCGCTGCCGGGCGTCGAGGTGGTGCTGACCGACCCGGCCGGGCGCCCCACCTGCCGGAGCGGCGAGGTCGTCGTGCGCACCCCGCACGTCGCGCTCGGTTACCTGGGGCTGCCGGAGCTGACGGCGGCCCGGTTCACCGAGCACGACGGGGTGCGGGCGTACCGGACCGGGGACGTCGCCCGGCGGCTGCCCGACGGGACGCTGGTCTTCCTGAGCCGCAGCGACCGGATGGTGAAGATCCGCGGTTACCGGGTGGAGTTGGGTGAGGTCGAGGCCCACCTGGCCGGGCTGCCCGGGGTGGGCCGGGCGGCCGTGGTGGCGCGGCGTGGCGCGGCCGGCGCCGGCGAGCAGGAGATCATCGGGTACGTCGTGCCGGCCGGCGGTGCGGACCTGCGGCCGGCGGTGCTGCGGGAGCGGCTGGCGGCGGTGCTGCCGGACTTCATGGTGCCCCGGGCCGTGGTGCCGGTGGCGGACCTGCCGACCGGCCCGACCGGCAAGCTCGACCCGGCCGCCCTGCCGGACCCGGACGCGGAGGCCGATGGCCCGACCGGTGGGCCGCCGTCGGGGCCGGTCGAGGAGACCATCGCGGCGGGCTGGCGCGCGGTGCTGGGACTGCCCACCGTGGACCGGCGGGTGAACTTCTTCGCCGCGGGCGGCCACTCGCTCCAGCTCGCCCTGGTGCAGAAGCACCTGGAGGAACAGCTCGGGCGGCGGGTGCCGCTGGCCCGGCTGGTGGAGTTCCCGACGGTGGCGTCGCTGGCCGCGCACCTGGCGGCGGGAAGCGCGGTCGGCGTGCCGGAGGACGGTCGCCTGGCGGCGGTCGGCCGCCGGATGGCGCGGCGCCGGGCCGCGCGGGGCGGCGGCCCGGGGGAGGGCGAACCGTGAGCGCGAGGAACGCAGCGCAGCGGAGTCCCGCAGTCGCGAACGAAAGGCGGGCGCCGTGAGCGCGAGGAACGCAGCGCAGCGGAGTCCCGCAGTCGCGAACGAAAGGCAGGCACCGTGAGTGAGGACGACCGGATCGCGGTGGTGGGGCTGGCCTGCCGGGTGCCGGGCGCGGACGACGCGGTCAGCCTGTGGCGCAACCTGCTGGCCGGCACGGTGTCGGTACGCCGGCTGACCGCCGCCGACGGCGCGCCCACCGACCCCGACTGGGTGCCGGTGTTCGGCCGGCTCGACGACCTGGCGGGTTTCGACGCCGACCTGTTCGGCTACCCGGCCGGGGCGGCGGCGCTGCTCGACCCGCAGCACCGGCTGTTCCTGGAGGTGGCCTGGCACGCGCTGGAGGACGCCGGCATCGACCCCGACCGCGACCCGGCCCAGATCGGCGTGTTCGCCGGCTGCGGCCCCAACCGCTACCTGCGTCACCACCTGCTGGGCAGCCCGGCGCTGCGGCCCGCCGCCGGGGACCTGGCCGAGGACTGGGACGACGTGCTGACCGGCGCCGACGGCGACTACCTGCCGACCCGTGCCGCGTTCGCGCTGGGCCTGACCGGGCCGGCGGTGGCGGTCCGGACCGCCTGCTCGACCTCGCTGGTCGCGGTCTGCCAGGCCGCGCAGAGCCTGCTGGACTACCGCTGCGACGTGGTGGTCGCCGGTGGGGCGGCGGTGGTGTCGACCCGGCAGGCCGGCTACCGCCTGCGGCCGGGCGGACTGCTGGCCGCCGACGGGGTGTGCCGCCCCTACGACGCGGCGGCCACCGGGCAGGTGTTCGGCAACGGCGCGGGCGCGGTGGTGCTCAAACGGCTCGCCGACGCGCGCGCCGACGGCGACCACGTGCACGCCGTCCTGGCCGGGTGGGCGGTGAACAACGACGGCGCGGACCGGCCCGGCTTCACGGTGCCGGGCGTGGCCGGGCAGGCGGCGGTGCTGGCGGAGGCGTTGGCGTCGGTGGGCTGGGACCCGGCCGACGTGGGCTACCTGGAGGGCCACGGCACCGGCACGCCGGTCGGTGACGCGATCGAGGTCGAGGCGCTGGTCCGGGCCCGGCGGGGCAGCCGGGCCCCGCTGCTGCTCGGCTCGGTGAAGGGCAACGTCGGCAACCTGGACGCCGCCGCCGGCGTGCTCTCGTTGATCAAGGCCGCGTACGCGGTCCGGACCGGGCAGGTGCCGGGCACGGCGTGCTTCACCGGCGCGCACCGCGACGTCGACCTGGCCGCGGCGGGCGTCGAGGTCACCGCGCGGACCCGGTCGTGGGACGGGCCGCGGCGGGCCGGGGTCAGCTCGTTCGGCCTCGGCGGCACCAACGCGCACGTGTTGGTGGAGCAGGCCCCCGGCGCGGGCGACCGGGACGGGCCCGCCGGCGCCGACGGCGACCGGGTGGTGCTCGGCCTGTCGGCGGGCAGCCCGACCGCGTTGCGGCAGCTGGCCGGGCGACTGGCCGCGCGGCTGGCCGAGGGCGACCTCGCGATCGCGGACGTGGCGTACACGCTGGCGGTGGGCCGGCGGCGGCTGGCCCACCGGGGCGCGGTCGGCTGCGCCGACGTGCCGGAGGCGGTCGCGCAGCTCACCGCGTTCGCCCGGGGCGGGCCGGTGGCCGACGACGCCGCGACCCGGTCCTGGTGCGACGGTGGCGACCCGCCGGTGGCGCGGGGACGGCGGGTGCCGCTGCCCGGCTATCCGTTCCAGCGGACCCGGCACTGGATCGAGGCGACGCGATGACCGGTCCCCACCTGCCCTATCCCGAGGTGTGCCTGCCCGACCTGGTCGCCGGGCACGCCGCCCGGCGACCCGACGCGCCGGCCGTGACGCAGGGCGGCCGGACGCTGAGCTACGCCGACCTGGTCGGCCGCGCCGCCGCCCTCGCCGCGTCGCTGCGCGCGGACGGCATCGCCCCGGACGACCTCGTGGGCGTCTGCGTGGACCGCCGCCCGGACCTGGTGGTGGCGCTGCTGGGCGTGCAGGCGGCCGGCGCCGGCTACGTTCCGCTCGACCCGGCGTTGCCGGCGCCGCGACTGCGCGAGCTGGCCGGCGAGGCCCGCCTGCGCGTCGTGGTGGGCGCGCCGGCCGTCGCGCCCGGCGTCTTCGCCGATTACGCCGTGCGGGACGTGCCCACGTCGACGGCCCGCTGGCGGCCGACGCCCGCCACGCTGGCCACCACCGCGTACGTGATGTTCACGTCGGGGTCGACCGGACGGCCCAAGGGCGCGGTGATCGAGCACCGGGCGCTGACCGAGGCGGTCACCGGCATCGCGGAGTTCTCCGGCTTCGGTCCCTCGACCCGCTGCCTGGCCTTCGCCTCGATCGGGTTCGACGCGTCGGTGGCCGACCTGCTCGCCCCGCTCGCCGCCGGTGGCACCGTCGTGCTGGCCGGTGACGCCGAGCGGGCCGACCCGACCCGGCTGTACCGCGTCTGCGCCGAGCAGGACGTCGACGTGGTGGTGCTGCCGCCGCCGGTCCTGCCGCTGCTGGACCCGGCCCGGCTGCCCGGCGTACGGCTGGTGATGACCGGCGGGGAGGCGACCGGCCCGGAGCAGGTCGGCCGGTGGACCGAGGGCGGCCGGCGGTTCGTCAGCGTCTACGGCCCGACCGAGGCGACCGTGCTGGTGACCTGGTTCGAGGGCAGCGGCGGGTGGACCCGGCCCATCCCGATCGGCCGGCCGGCCGCCAACCACCGCATCCACCTCGTCGACGACCGGTTCCGCGAGGTCGGTCCCGGCGAGATCGGTGAGGTGCTGGCCGGCGGGCCCGGTCTCGGCCGGGGCTACCTGTTCGACGCCGCGCGCACCGCCGAGCGGTTCGTCCCGGACCCGTTCACCGACCGGCCCGGGCAGCGCCTCTACCGCACCGGTGACCTGGCCCGCCGGCTGCCGGACGGGAACCTGGAGTTCCTCGGCCGGGCCGACCGGCAGGTCAAGATCCGCGGGCAGCGCATCGAGCTGGGCGAGGTGGAGGCGGTGCTGCGCCGCCACCCCGACGTCGACCTGGCCAGCGTCCAGGCGCGCGGCGGCCCCGGCGGGCCGGAACTCGTCGCGTACGTGGCGACCCGCCTGGACGTGGCCGTGCTGCGCGCCCACTGCGCGCGGCTGCTGCCGGCGGCGGCCGTGCCGGCGCGGATGCACACCATGCCCGCGCTGCCGGTCACCATCAACGGCAAGATCGACGTCGACCGGCTGGCCGCGCTCACCGCCGCCGCGCCGGAGCCGGCACCGACCGGCGAGGCGCCGGCGACCGACACCGAACGCCTCGTCGCGCGGGCGTGGTCGGCGCTGCTGGACGCGCCGGCCGTCGACCGCGACGCCGACTTCTTCCACCACGGTGGACACTCGATCGCCGCGATGCGGCTCGTCGCCGACCTGCGGGAGCGGCTGGGCCGGGACGTCGCGGTCGAGGACGTGCTGCTCGGGCGGACGCTGCGCGGCATCGCCGCCCGCGTCGACGCCGCCGCCGGGACCGACCCGACCGCCGCCGTCCGGGGCCGGCCGCCGGCCCTGTCCCCGGCGCAGCGCCGGCTGTGGTTCCTCGACCGCTACTTCCCGGCCGCCGCGTCCGCCTACAACGTCGCCTTCGCCGAACGGCTCACCGGCGGACTCGACGTCGCGGCCCTCGCCACCGCGCTGACCGCCGTCGCGGACCGCCAGCAGATCCTGCGGTGGCGCATACCCGACACCGACGGCGTGCCGTACGCCGTGGTCGACCCGCCCGCGCCGGTGCCGCTGCCGGTACGCGACCTGTCGCCGGGCACGGACCTCGCCACGCACCTCGCGGCCGGCGCGGCGCGGCCGTTCGCGCTGGCCACCGATACGCTGTGGCGCGCCGAGCTGATCCGGACCGGCGTCGACGAGCACGTACTGGCCGTCTACGCCCACCACGCCGTGTTCGACGGCTGGTCCCAGTCGCTGTTCCACGCCGACCTGGCCACCGCCTACCGCGCCGCGCTCGGGCAGGGGCCGCCGCTGCCGCCGCTGGCCGCCACCTACGGCGACTACGTCGCGTGGCGCGAGGAGCGTTCCCGGCGCCGCGGCGCGTCCGACCTGGACTGGTGGCTGGCGCACCTGAACGGCGTGCCCGTGGTGGTGGAGCTGCCCGGGGGACGGCAGCGGCCGGCCGAGCAGACGTACGCCAGCGCGACGGTCGGCACCCGGCTGGACCGGGCCGCCACCACTGCCCTGACCGACCTCGCCGCCGGGCTCGGCGCGACCCCGGCCGCCACCGTGCTGGCCGCGTTCGCGCTGGTCCTGGCCCGCCGCACCGGCCTGCCCGACCTGCTCGTGGGCACCCCGACGGTGGACCGGCGCGCGGCCGACTTCGCGCCGATGGTCGGGTTCTTCATCGAGATCGCGCCGCTGCGGCTGCGTCCGCTCCCGGAGGCCGGCTTCGCCGCGCACGTCCGCGCCGCCTGGGCGGAGCTGCTCGCCGCGCTCGCCCACCCGGAGGCGCCTGTGGAACGCGTCGTCGGCGGGTTCGGCCTGGGCGGCCTGCTGGACCGCAGCCCGCTGGTGCAGGTGCTGTTCAACATGTACACGTTCGACGAGCCGAAACTGGAACTGGCCGGCCTGACCAGCGAGCCGGTGCCGGTGGCCGCGCCCGGGTCCCCGTTCGACCTCACCCTGTACGGCGTGACCCGGGACGGGCAGCTCCGGGTGGAGATCGTGTTCAACCCCGACGTCTACGGCGGCGACCTGATGGCGGCCGTGCTGGGCGAGGTGGAGCGGGTGCTGCGCGCCGGGGCCGCCGATCCCGGGCGGCCGGTCTCCGAGCTGCCGGCCTGGACGGCCGTTCCCGCCGGGAGCCCGGGCGAGGTGCCCCGGGCCGCGCCGGTCACCCGCGCCACGAGCCGGCCGGGGGCGACCGCCGCCCGCCCGGCCACCGCCACCGAACGGCGGATCGCCTCGGTCTGGTGCGACGTGCTCGGCGTGCCCGAGGTGGCCGCGACGGACAGCTTCTTCGACGTCGGCGGCGGCTCGCTGGCCGTCGCCGTGGTGCAGCGGCAGCTCAACCGGCTGCTCGGCACCGACCTGCGGGTGGTGGACCTGTTCCACCACCCGACCGTCCGCGCGCTCGCCGCGCACCTGGACAACGGCCACGCCGCCGCCGGGTCGCCCGGCGACAGCGCCGAGGACGCGGCGGTGGAACGGGCCGCCCGCCGGGGCGCGGTGCGCCGCCAGCGGGTGCTGCGCCGGGCCGCCGACGGGCCGATCGGGGCGGGTGATCCGGAATGACGCACCTGGTGCCCCTCGGCGACACCGGCTGGTCGGTCTGGCGGGACGCGCTGCTGCGCAGCGCCGGGTTCCCGGCCGACGGCCTGGACCGCTTCGCCGCCCCGGAGTGCGCCGCCGCCGCCGACCGACACCTCGCCGGCCAGGTGGACGACGCCGCGTTCCCGGCCGCGTACGCCGCCGCCACCCGGGCGGCGTCGGCGGCGGTGTGCGGGATCGCCGCCGACCCGCTGTTCCGCGAGGCCGTCACCTGGCAGAACCCGGACGTGCTGGTGGCGCTGGACGGGCTGGTCCGCGACGGCCCGGACGGGCCACGAAACGTCCGCCGCCGGGGCCGGGAGAACGTCGTCGCCGGCTACTGGCAGCGCTACGTCGCCAAGTGCGAGACCATCGGCTTCTTCGGCCCGGTGTGCTGGGGTGTGGTGGCGCCGGGTCCGGCTGCCGTCACCGCCCGGCCCGGCCCCGGCCTGCTCCGCCGACGCGTCGTCCACCTGGAACACTGGGCGCTGTCCGCGTACGCCGACCGGCTGGTGGCGGACCCGCTGCTGCGGTCGTGGCTGGCCCCGACGCTGGCGCCGCACGCCCACCTGGACGGGCGGGTCGTGCACCGGCCCGCCCAGCGTCCCGCCCCGGTGTCGCTGACCGAGTCGATCGCGCTGGCCCGCTGCGACGGACGCCGCCCCGCCCGGGAGATCGTCGACGACCTGGTCCGCGACGAACAGACCGGCGTGCGCCGGCCCGAGGAGGGGTTCCTGCTCCTCACCCACCTGGCCGAGCGAGGGCTGCTGCGCTGGGACTTCGACCTGCCGCCGGGCTTCGCCGCGGAGGCCGGCCTGCGCGCCCGGATCGACGCCGTCGGCGACCCGGCGGCCCGGGAGCCGGCCCGGGCCGGACTGGACCGGCTCACCGCCGCCCGCGACCGCGTCGCCGACGCCGCCGGTGACCCCGCCGCGCTGGCCGCCGCGCTGGCCGCCCTGGACACCGAGTTCACCGGACTGACCGGCCGGCCGCCGCGCCGCCGGGCCGGGCAGAACTACGCCGGGCGGGCGCTGTGCCACGAGGAGACCGTCCGCGACGTCGAGTTCACCGTCGGCCGGGACCTGCTCGACGCCCTCGCCCCGGCGCTGGACCTGCCGTTGCGGGCCGCGCGCTGGCTCACCGCCGAGCTGGCCACGGCGTACGGCGACGCGCTGCGTGACCTCCACGACGACTTGAGCGGTGACGGGCCGGTCCGGCTCGGGGACCTGTGGTTCGTCGCCCAGGGCCCGCTGTTCGGCCCCGGTGACCGGCCCGCCGACCGGGTCGCGCGCGAGTTCGCCGCCCGCTGGGAACGGGTGCTCCGGCTCGCCGACCTGCCCGCCGGCACCGCGCGGCTGACTGTCGACGCGGCCGAGCTGGCGCCCCGGGTCGCCGCGCAGTTCCCGGCCACCCGACCCGGCTGGAGCGCGGGCCGGATCCACAGCCCGGACCTCCAACTCGTCGCGGAGTCGCCCGACGCCGAGGTCGTCGCGGTGCTCGGCGAGCTGCACGCCGCGTACGCGACGTTCAACGCCGAGCTGTTCACCCACTGCCATCCCGACCTGGCGCGGCTGCGCCGGGCGTACGCGGCGGACCTGGGCCCGGCGCGGCTGCGTCCGGTCTACCCGGTCGACTTCCCCCGGGTCGGCGGCCGGCTGTCGGCGTCCCTGTTCGGGCCGGACGACCACCGGCTCGCGTTCGCCGACGCCCCCGGCGCGGGCCGGGACCGGTTGGTGCCGGCCAACGCCGCGGTGGTCTCCGAGGTGGCCGGCGTGCTGGTGGCGACCGGCCCCGACGGCACCCGCTGGCCGCTCGTCGAGGTGTTCTCCGACCTGATCGCGGTGCACGCCGGCGACGCGTTCAAACTCATCACCGAACGCCCGCACAGCCCCCGGGTCACCGTGGACCGGCTGGTGCTGGCCCGGGAGACGTGGCGCGTCACCGTCGGGGCGACCGGCCTGACCGACGCCGTCGACCCGGCCCGCCGTTACCTCGCGGTACGCCGGTGGCGGGCCGCGCTGGGCCTGCCGGAGCGGGTCTTCGTCCGGGTGGCCACCGAGCTGAAACCCGAGTACGTCGACCTGACCAGCCCGCTCTACGCCAACCGGCTCTGCCTGATGCTGCGGGCGGCCCGGCGGGCGGGCGGCGCGGACGTGCCGGTGACGGTGACCGAGTTGCTGCCCACGCCGGCGCAGGCGTGGCTGCCCGACGGCCGGGGCCGCCACTACGTCAGCGAGCTGCGCCTGCACATCCGCGATGCCGCCGAGCCGGAGGTCATGCCGTGACGAACGAGACAGTGGAGCCGATCGCGATCGTCGGGCTCAGCCTGCGCGTGCCGGGCGCGGCCTCGGCGGAGCGGTTCTGGCGCAACCTGGTCGACGGCGCCGAGTCGTTCACCCGGTTCAGCCGCGCGGAACTGCTGGCCCGGGGCGTCGCCGCCGACGAACTCGACGATCCGGCGTACGTGCCGGTGGCCGCCGTGCTCGACCAGGTCGACCAGTTCGACGCCGGCCTGTTCGGGATGAGCCCGCGCGACGCGGAGCTGGCCGACCCGCAGCAGCGGCTGTTCCTGGAACACGCGCACGCCGCGCTGACCGACGCCGGCTGCGACCCGGCCCGCTACGACGGCGAGATCGGCGTGTACGCGGGCGGCAACGCCGACCTCTACCAGTGGCTCAACGTCCGGCGGAACCCGCGCGCGCTGGCCGACGCCGGGGAGCTGCGGGTGTCGTTGGGCAACAAGCCGGACTACCTGGCCAGCAGCGTGTCGTTCCGGCTCGGTCTGCGCGGCCCGGCGATGACCGTGCAGACCGCCTGCTCGTCGTCGCTTGTCGCGGTGCACCTGGCCAGCGAGGCGCTGCGCAACGGCGAGTGCGACACGGCGCTTGCGGGCGGCGTCTGCGTGGAGCTGCCGCACGCCGTCGGGTACGTCGCGGACGAGGGCTACACCTCCGCCGACGGGCACTGCCGCCCGTTCGACGCGCACGCCGACGGCACCGTCTACGGCAGCGGCGTCGGTGTCGTCGTGCTCAAGCGGCTGTCCGACGCGCGGGCCGACGGGGACGACATCCGGGCGCTGATCATCGGCAACGCGGTCAACAACGACGGCGCGACCAAGGCCGGCTTCACCGCGCCCAGCGTCACCGGCCAGGTGGAGGTCGTCGTGCAGGCCCTCGCGGTGGCCGGCGTCGCCCCGCGCTCGGTCAGCTACGTGGAGGCGCACGGCACCGGCACGGTCCTGGGCGACTCGATCGAGATCGCGGCGTTGAGCGCGGCGTACGGGCGGCGCACGGCCGAGCGGGGCTGGTGCGGGGTCGGCTCGACCAAGGCCAACATCGGTCACCTCAGCGCGGCCGGCGGCGTGGTCGGCCTGATCAAGACCGTGCTGTCGATGCGGCACCGGCTGATCCCGCCCAGCATCAACCACGACCGGCCCCACCCGGAGATCGACTTCGCGGCGAGCCCGTTCTACGTGGTGTCGACGCTGACCAAGTGGGAGCCGGCGGAGCAGCGCCCGCTGCGGGCCGGAGTCAGCTCGCTCGGCCTCGGCGGCACCAACGCGCACCTGGTGCTCCAGGAGGCCCCACCGCTCGCCCCCACCGAACCGGACGACGGCGGCGGGGAGCTGCTCCAGGTGTCCGCCGCGACCCCGGCCGCGCTGGCGGCGGCGTGCGCCGGGCTGGCCGCCCACCTCACCGACCGGCCGGAGCTGGAGCTGCGCGACGTGGCGTACACGCTGCGGGAGGGACGGCCGGCCTACCGGCACCGGGCCGCGGTGGTCGCGGTGGACCGGACCCGGGCGGCGGCTGCCCTGACCGATCCGCGACGCCGGGGCGACGGGGACGCGGCGGACCCGCCCCGGGTGGGTCTGCTCTTCTCCGGCCAGAGCTCGGCGCACCCGGGCATGGGCGCGCAGCTGGCCGCGACCGAGCCGGTCTTCGCCGCCGCCGTCGAGGAGTGCGCCCGGGTCCTCGGCCGGGACCCGCACGAGCTGCTCGTCGGCGCGGGACCCGGGGCCGACGAGCGACTGGCCGAGCCGGAGGTGCTGCAACCCGCGCTGTTCACGGTCGGGTACGCGCTGGCGACGCTGTGGCGGCACTGGGGCGTCACGCCCGCCGCGATGCTCGGCCACTCCATCGGCGAGCTGGTGGCGGCCACCGTCGCCGGGGTCTTCGACCTGCCCGACGCGGTGCGCCTCGCCGCCGCCCGGGGCCGGCTGGTCCGGGCCGCGCCGGAGGGCCGGATGCTCGCCGTGCAGCGCGGCGCCGACGAGATCACGCCGCTGCTGCCGGCCGGGGTCGCGGTGGCGATCAGCAACGGGCCGCAGACCTGCGTGCTGGCCGGCGCGCCGGAGCCGGTGACCGCGGTCGCCGACACGCTGCGCGGACGCGGCATCGGCTGCACGCCGCTGCGGACGCCGTACGCGATGCACGTGCCGCTGCTGGAGCCGGTGCGCGACGAGTTCGCGGCGCTGGTGGCGGCGGTGCCGCGCCGGGCGCCGGCGGCGCCGGTGTGGTCGGCGGCGACCGCCGCGCCGTTCACCGACGCGCAGCTCACCGACCCGGCGTACTGGGCGGAGCAACTGTGCCGGCCGGTGCGCTTCGGGGCCACGGTGGCGGCCCTCGCGGCGACCGGCCCGCCCGACGGGTGGCTGCTGCTGGAGTGCGGCCCCGGCCGCCAGCTCGCCGGGCTGGCCCGGCTCAGCCTGCCGGCGGGGGCCCGCGCGCCGCTGCGCACGCTGCCCGCGCCGGGGGAGCGGCTGACCGACCGGCAGACCACCCACGAGGCGGCCGGCCGGTTGTGGACCGCCGGGGTGCCGGTCCACCTGCCCACGCCCGGCCGGCCGCGTCGGGTGTCCCTGCCCGGCTACCCGTACCAGCGGACCCGACACTGGATCGACCCGGCGCCGGCGGCCGTGGCGCCCGCCGCGCCGGCCGCCGACCGCCGCCACGACGACGGCGTCGTCGAGGTTCCCCTCTGGCGCGAGCTGCCCGCCCCGGCATCCGCCGACGTGCCGGCCGCGCTGCTGCTGTTCGCCTCGGGCCGACGGGGCACGGCACTGGCGGATCGGCTGCGGGAACGCGGCGTCGACGTCACGGTGGTCCGCCCCGGGCCGGCTTTCGCGGTCCGCCCGGACGGCTACCAGGTACGGCCGACAAGCGTCACCGACCACCGTCGGCTGCTCGACGAGTGCGCCGACGACGAGCGCGCCGGCCGGGTCGTGCACGCCTGGCCGCTCGACGGGGACCCGGCCGGCTCCGACGCGTCGGCCGTGTCGGCGGCCCAGGACCACGGCTACCTCGCGCTGCTGACGCTGCTGGAGGCGCTGCCGGACACCGACGTGGAGCTGGACGTGGTGACCGCCGGGGTGGCCGACGTGACGGGCGCCGACCTGCTGCGCCCGGAACACGCCACGGTCGCCGGGGTGGTGCGTTCGGCGCCGCTGGAACGCCCGCGGCTGCGTGCTCACTGGATCGACGCCGACCCGGGCGAACCCGCCGTCGACCCGCTGGCCGACGAGCTGCTCGGCGTCGACCGGGCCGAGGCGGTCGCGCTGCGGCTCGGTGGGCGTCGCTGGATCCGCGAGTTCGCGGCGGTGCCGGCCGGCGGTCGGGCCGGTTCCGGGCCGATCGTCCGGGACGGCGGGCGGTATCTGATCACGGGCGGCTCGGGCCAGGTCGGCGGCGCGTTCGCCGCCGAGCTGGCCCGGCCCGGCGCGCGGCTGGTGCTGGTGAGCCGCGCCACCGCACCGCCGGCCGCCCGGATCGAGGCGCTGGAGCGGGCGGGCGCCCGGGTGCGGCACCTCACCGCCGACGTGGCCGACCCGGACGCGATGCGGGCGGTCCGCGCCGAGGTGCTGCGCGACCTCGGCGGTCTCGACGGCATCATCCACGCCGCGCGGCGGCCGGACACCGGCCCGGCCGCCGGGTCACGGCTGGCGGAGGCCGCCGCGGAGCTGCGGCCGAAGCTCACCGGCGCGCTGGTGCTGCGCGAGGTCTTCGGTGACCTGCCGCTGGACTTCGTGGCGCTCAGCGCCTCGGTGACCGCGCTCGCCGGTGGCCTGGGCCGGGTCGACGACACGGCGGCCAACGCGTTCCTCGACGCGTACGCCCGCGCCCCGCACGGCTGGCCGACCCGGGTGGTGGCGCTGGCCTGGGGCGCGTGGCGGGAGGACGGCGTGCCCGACCACGACGGGCTGCCCGCCGCGGCGGCGACGGCGGCGGCGCGCCGGGTCCTCGCCGGGGGCCGCGCCGGCTCGGTCGCGATCGGCGCGTACACCGTGGCCGCGGTCGCCGGCCACGAGCGGCGGCTCGCCTCGGTCACCGCCGCGACCACCGCCACCGCGACCGCCGTCGACGGCGACCTGACCGCCACCGTCGCCGGGATCTTCCGCGACGTCCTGGGCGTCGCCGAGGTCGGCCCGTACGACGACTTCTTCCGGCTCGGCGGCACCTCGTTGGTGGCGGCGCACCTGGTGCTGCGCATCCGCCAGGCCGTCGGCGCCCGGCTGTCCATGCGGGTGCTGTTCGACGCGCCGACGGTCGCCGCGATGGCCGCCCGGATCGAGGCGCTGCGCGCCACCCCGCCGGCCACGGCGACGGAGGCACCGATCCCGCGCCTGCGCCGGCCGGGGCGGCCGGCGTGACCGAGTCGCCGCCGGACCTCACCCCGGTCGACGGCGTCTACCGCGCCGCCGCCTCGTACGCCCAGGAGCGGGTCTGGTTCACCGCCCAGCTCAGCCCGGGGCAGCCGCTGTTCACGATGACCGACGCGGTCACCCTGCCGGCCGGGGCGGGCCCGGAGCAGGCGCTCGCCGCGCTGCGGACGGTCACCGAACGGCACGAGGCGCTGCGCACCACGCTGTGCCTGGTGGACGGCGAACTCCGGCAGGACATCCATCCGAGCGTGCCGGTGGAGCTGCCGGTGACCGACCTGTCCGGGCTGCCGCCGTCGGAGCGGGAGCGTGCCCGCGTCGGGATCGTCGCCGAGTACGCCCGCCTCGACCTGCCGATGGACGGCCTGCCGCTGTGGCGGGCGCGGCTGCTGCGGCTCGACGCGGACACCTGGTGGCTGCTCTTCGCCGGCCACCACGTGATCCTCGACGGCACGTCGCTGCTCAACCTGCGCGCGGAGCTGACCGAACTGTGCGCCGCCGCGGTGGCGGGCCGCGCGCCGGACCTGCCCGACCTGCCCGTCCAGTACGCCGACTACGCGGCCTGGGAACGCGACCGTCTCGACGGCCCCCGCCGGGGCGAGCTGCGCGCGTACTGGCGGGAGACGCTGGCCGGCCTGCCCGCCGTGCACGGGCTGACCACCGACCGCCCGCGCCCGTCGACGCGCGCGTTCCACGGCGCCGACGTGCGCCGCGCCCTGCCCGACGGCGTGGCGGAGGCGTTGCCCGAGCTGTCCCGGCAGACCGCCGCCACCCCGTTCATGGTGCAGCTCGCCGCGTTCGTGGCGTTGCTGCACCGGCTGTCGGGCAGCGACGACGTCGTGGTCGGCATGCCGGTGGCCGGCCGGGACCGCGCCGAGCTGGAACCGCTGCTCGGCATGTTCATGAACATGCTGGTGCTGCGCGTCGACGTCTCCGGTGATCCGCCGTTCCGGACGCTTGTGCGCCGGGTCCGCCGGGTGGTGCTCGACGCGTGGGACCACCAGGACATGCCGTTCCAGAAGCTGGTCGAGGACCTGGCGGTGCGTCGCGACCCCGGTCTGCCGCCGCTCTACCAGGTGACGTTCCACCACCTGCCGACCGGGCGCGGCGCGGCGTTCGGCGGCGCGATGGACGACCTGTCGCTGGAGATCGCCGGCGACGAGCTGCGGCTGGAGTACGACACCGCGCTGTTCGAGCCGGCCGGCATGGCCGCGTTCGCGGACCGCTACCTGCTGCTGCTCGCCGCCGCCGTCGCGTCGCCGCAGACCCGGGTGGGCGCGCTGCCGGTCATGTCGGACGCCGAACGGGACCGGGTGGTGACCGGCTGGAACGACACCGCCGCCCCGGTGCGCCGGAGCACCCTGGCCGAGTTGTTCGACGCCCAGGTCCGGCGCACGCCGGACGCGGTGGCGCTGGTCGACGGCGACACCCGGCTGACCTACGCCGAGTTGTCCGCCGCCGCCGACCGGGTGGCCCGGCGGCTGACCGCCCACGGGGTGGGGCCCGAGTCGGTCGTCGCCGTCCACGAGCCCCGCTCCCACCGCCTCGTCGCCGGGCTGCTCGGCGTCCACCGGGCCGGCGCGGCGTACCTGCCGCTGGACCCGGACCATCCGCCGGAGCGGCTGGCGTTCATGCTGACCGACGCCGGCGCGGAGGTGCTGCTCGCCGACGAGGTGCCGACCGGCCTCGCCGGGGCGGGCGTGGTGCTGCCGTTGACCGGTCCGGACCGGCCGGTGCCGGTGGGTGGACCGGACCGGCCGGTGCCGCTGACCGGACCGGACCGGCCGGGACCGGTGCCGGGCCGGGCCGCCGGGCCGGGCAACGCGGCCTACGTGATCTACACCTCCGGGTCCACCGGGCGACCGAAGGGCGTGGTCAACGCGCACGCCGGCGTGGTCAACCGGCTGGACTGGATGCAGGACGCCTTCGCGTTGGGGCCGGACGACGCGGTGCTGCACAAGACGCCGATCGGCTTCGACGTGTCGGTGTGGGAGGTGTTCTGGCCGCTCCTGGTGGGCGCGCGGCTGGTGCTGGCCGCGCCGGGCGGGCACCGCGACCCGGCGTACCTGCGGGAGCTGATCGCCCGCGAGCGGATCACCACCGTCCACTTCGTGCCGTCGATGCTGGACGCGTTCCTGGCCACCGCCGACGCCGCCGACCTGGCCCGGTGCGGCTCGCTGCGGCGGATCGTGTGCAGCGGCGAGGAACTGCCGCTGGACCTCGCCCGCCGGGCCGTGGCCGCGCTCCCGGCGGCGTCGCTGCACAACCTCTACGGGCCCACCGAGGCGGCGATCGACGTGACCGCCTGGGCGGCCACGCCCGCCGCGCTGGCCGCCGTCACCCGGGTGCCGATCGGCGGGCCGATCCGCAACGTGCGCGCCCACGTGCTCGACCAGGCCATGCGGCCGGTGCCGGTCGGGGTGGCCGGGCAGCTCCACCTCGGCGGGGTGCAGGTGGCCCGGGGCTACCTGCGCCGACCCGGGCTCACCGCCGACGCGTTCCGCCCCGACCCGTTCGGCGCGGCCGGCGGGCGGCTCTACGCCACCGGCGACCGGGCCCGCTGGCGGGCCGACGGGACCCTGGAGTACCTCGGTCGCCTCGACGACCAGGTGAAGCTACGGGGGCTGCGGATCGAACCGGGGGAGATCGCCGCCGTGCTGCGCGAGCAGCCGGGCGTCGGCGCCGCCGCCGTCGCGGTCCGCGGCGCCACCCCCGCCGGTCAGCGCCTGGTCGCGTACGTGACACCGGCGGCGGGCGCCGGGGCGGTGGACCCGGCGGCGCTGCGGGAGGCGCTGCGGCGGCGGCTGCCGGACTACATGGTGCCGTCGGCGTTCGTGCCGCTGGACGCGCTGCCCCTGTCCGCCAACGGGAAACTGGACACCGCCGCGCTGCCCGACCCGGTGCCCGACGGCGGCGGGACCGCCGCGCACCGCCCGCCGGTCACGCCTGTCGAACGGGCCGTCGCCGCCGCCTGGCAGGACGCGCTCGGGGTCGCCGACGTCGGCCTCGACGACGACTTCTTCGCCCTCGGCGGGCACTCGCTGCTGGCGATCCGGATGCTGGCCACGCTGCGCGCGGCGTACGGGCCGGTCGACGTCGGCGTGATGGACCTGTTCCAGCACCCCACCGTGGCGGGGCTGGCCGCGCTGATCGACGGTCCGGCCGACGACCGCCGGCGTCCGCTGCTCTACGAGCTGACCCGGCCGGTGCCGGCGGCACAACGGGTGCGGTCCTACGTGTGCGTGCCCTACGGCGGCGGGCTGGCCAGCATCTACCAGCCGCTGGCCGACGAACTGCCGCCCGGGCACACGCTCTACTCGCTGGCCGTCCCCGGGCACGACGTCGGCGTCGACGACACCGAGCTGCCCTTCGACGAGCTGGTCGAGCGGTGCGTGGCCGAGATCGAGGACCGGGTGGACGGCCCGCTGGTCCTCTACGGCCACTGCGTCGGCGGCGCGCTGCTGACCGGCATCGCCCGGCGGCTGCACGAGCGGGGCCGGCCGATCGAGGCGATCTACGCCGGTGGCGTGTTCCCCACCGCCCGGCCGGACAACATGCTCGGCCGGCTGGTCGACTGGGTCGACGCGCGGGGCGCGGACCGGCGCTACGAGACGTTCCTGCGGTCGATCGGCGCCGAGCTGGCCGACCTGGACCCGGCACAGGTCGACCGGTTCGTCCACCACGTGCGGCGCGAGGCGGCCGAGGCGCAGGAGCGGTTCACCGCCTGGCTGGACGCCGAGCCGGTCCGGGTCCCCGCGCCGGTGATCTCCGTCGTGGGCACCCACGACGTGCTCACCGAGTACTACGAGGAGCGCTACCGCGAGTGGGGCTTCCTCGGCGGTTCCACCGCGCTGGTGGTGCTCGACCAGGCCGGGCACTACTTCGTCAAGCAGCGGGCCCGGGCGCTCGCCGAGGTGCTCACCCACCCGGGTCTGTCCGCGCCGGGCACCGCGCCCGCCCCGGTCGCCGGTGACGGCTGGGAACTCGCCGCGACAAGCGCCGACCCGGCCGCCGTCGAGGCCGGGGTGCAACCCGGCGTACGCCGGTTCCTGGCGCTCACCGTGAGCCAGCTCGTCTCGGCCACCGGCTCGGCGCTGACCCAGTGGGCGGTGCCGGTCTGGGTCTACCTGAGCACCGGGTCGATGCTGTGGTTCGGCCTGTCCGGGGTGATCGCCTACCTGCCGGCGCTGTTGGCGCTGCCGGTCGCCGGCACCGTCGCGGACCGGTTCGACAGGCGTCGGGTGCTGATCGCCGCCTGCGCGGTCGCGGTGACGGCGGAGGCGCTGCTGGCCACGCTGCTGTGGACCGACCGGCTGGGGCTGGCCGCCGTCTACACGCTGGTCTGCGTGCTCGGCGCGGCGTCGGTGTTCCAACGCATCACCTACCTGGCCGCGATCCCGCAGGTCGTGCCGAAGCGCTACCTGGGCCACGCCAACGGCATCGCCCAGCTCGCCGTGGGGCTCAGCTCGCTGGCGGTGCCGCTGCTGGCGGCGGGCCTGCTCGCGGCCGTCGGCCTGACCGGGGTGCTGGTGATCGACATGGTGAGCTACACGGTCGCCATCGGCGTGCTCGCGGTGGTGCGCTTCCCCCGGCTGCTCGGCCGCCGCCGCAAGGAGCCGTTCCTGGCCGAACTGGTCGGCGGGGCGCGGATGGCGTGGGCGGAGCCGGGCTTCCGGGCCATGCTCGGCTTCTTCTCGCTCTACAACCTCTGCCTGGCCGGCCTGCTGCTGGTGCCGCCGATGGTGCTGGCGTTCGGCACCATGGGCCAGGTCGGCACCGTGGCGTTCGCCGAGGCGCTGGGCGCCGTCCTGGGCGGGCTGGCGGTCGCGGTCTGGGGTGGACCGACCCGACGCCGGATGCCCGCGCTGATCGCCATCGCGTTCGGGGTCGCGATCAGCCTGGTGCTCAGCGGCGTACGCCCGAACCTGTGGCTGATCGCGCTCGGCAGCTTCGGCGTGGGCCTCGGTCTGGGCCTGCACAACGGCATCTACCTGTCGCTCATCCAGGTGAAGGTGCCGCAGCGGTTCCACGGCCGGGTGCTGGCGATCATCCAGACGCTGACCTGGGCGACGTTGCCGCTGGGCTTCGCCGTGCTGGTGCCGCTGAGCGGGTCCGTGCTCGAACCGATGTTCGCCCCGGGCGGCGCCCTGGCCGGCAGCGTCGGTGCGCTGATCGGGACCGGCCCCGGCCGGGGGCTCGGGTTCGCGTTCGTGGTGTCCGGCCTGGCGCTGGCCGTGGTGGCGGCGGGCGCCTACGGCATGCGCCGGCTGCGCCACTTCGACACCGAGACCCCGGACGCCCCGGCGGACGCGACGCGGTGGCTACCGCGCGGGCGCCGGGTCGACGATCTGTAGCCGCAGCTCCGAGGCGTACGCCCGGCCGGCCGCGTCGGTCAGCCAGGCGTCGCCGGGGCCGGGCAGCAGCTCGGTGACGGTCAACCCGACCCGGTCCCCGCCCCGCTCGTGCGCGCCGCGCAGCAGCGTGCACAGCAGCCGGGTGTAGACGCCGCTGGTCAGGTCCACGAAGGTGGGCTTGAGTTCGGTGTCGACCCGGACGAAGACCTGCTCGGGCAGGTCGAGCGCGCGCCGCCAGCGCCGCACCGCGAGGTAGCGCGCCCGCTCGCCCTTCACCGTGTGCAGCCCGGTCGCGCCGACCGTGGTGCGCCACGTCTCCCGCACCAGCACCAGATCGTCGACGGTGACCCGGGGCGTGTGCCCGGCGTTCCCGGCCAGCTTCCACGTGTCGAACACCTGGTGGTCGACGAGCGGCGCGAACACCTCCAGCAGCGGCCACTGCCGGCCGTCCCCGGCGTACGCCCGCAGGCCGCCGTCGGCATCGGGTCGCACCGTGAGGTCGGTGATCGGCACGAGGCGGTCCGGGTCGGCGCCGGGGGCGCCGGTGAAGCCGAGCTGTGCGTCGGCGGGCCCGTGCAGCCACTCCGCGATGCGGGCGGTGTGCCGGGGCCAGTCCACCGGGGCCAGCAGCCGCACCCGGCCCTCGGGCAGGTCGGCGCGCATGGCGTCGCGCAGCCGCTGCGGATCGGGGTGGCCGTGGGCGAAGAAGTGCGTGTCGAACGCGGCCAGGGCCACGTGCAGCTCGCCGAGCACGACGGTGACGTCGCCGCGCCGTAGCGCCGCCTCGTCCGGGGCGCACAGGTGCACGTCCGGGCTGTGGATCCGGGCGGCGGCCCAGCCGGGCGCGGTGGCGGGGAACGCGGCGGCGACCCGCGCGGTCAGCTCGGCGGCGTCGAAGCGCAACTCGCGGGCGTCGGGGTCGGCGTCGGCCAGCCCGAGGACGGTCGCCCAGCGGGCCAGGAAGTCGGCGGTGACGGCGGCGCTGGGCGGGTCCGCCCCGAACACCACCGCCTGGGCGTGGAACCACAGGTCGGCCAGGGGCACGTCCGGGCTCGCCGCGTCGGCCGACAGGTCGCGGTGGAGGGCGGCCAGCGCGTCGGCGTACGCGTCGCCGATCGCCGCCGTCAGCCACCGCGCCGACAGCAGCAGCGGCTCCAGCGGGGCGAGCCGGCGCAGCAGCGCGTCGCCGAAGCGGATGTCGAGGTCGCGTACGGTCTCCAGGTGGCACAGGGTGCGCCCGGCGTACACCTCGCCGGGCTGGTGCCGCGCGGGCCGGCCGGTCAGCTCGACGAACCGGCGCTCCAGCATGGACATCGCCGCGGCCAGGGCGTCGGGGTCGTCGGCGGCGGCCACCGCGTCGCGCAGCGCGCCGACCTCGGCCAGCTCGCCGAGCAGCCGGGCGCGGAGCGCGTCGTCGCCGATCGCGGCGAGCTGGTCGCGCAGCGCGTCCTCGGCGGTGAGGTCGACCGGCAGGTCGAAGCCGATCCGCAGCACGCCGCTGCCGGCGAGCGCGTCGAGTTGCGCGTGCACGTCGGCGGCGCGACGGAAACCGCTGGCCGGGTCCGCGAGCAGCCCGGCGACGAGGTCCCCGACCCGCGGTCGCCGCCGGGCCAGCGCCAGCAGCGCGGCCGTCCCCGCCGGCAGCGCCTGCGGCGCGCGGTGCGGGTGCCGCAGTACCCGGTCCCGCAGCGTCAGCTCCGGCGACAGCCGCACCGGCAGCCAGTCGCGGACGCCGGCCGCGCGGGCGAACGCCGCGCCGAGCGCGTCCAGCCCCCACCGTTCCAGGAAGACCCGGCGGTCCCGGGTCAGGGCCGGACCCGGCCGTACGGTGACGACCGGACCCGGGCCGCCCAGCTCGGTCCAGCAGATCGGGCCGAAGAAGCCGACCGTGTCGTTCTTGAGGCAGTAGCGCTGCCAGTACTTCGCCACCACCTCCTCCCGGTGGCGCCGGCGCAGGTTGCGTGGGGCGTGCGGGCCGTCCCGCCGGATCGCGTCGACGGCCACCAGCACCGCCGGGTTCTGCCAGGTGAGCGCCGTGCGGAACGCGTCGTCCCCGGCGACGTCGTGGACCGCCCGGCCCAACTCGGCGGCGGCGTCGTCGAACGCGGCGTCGAACGTGGCCTCGTCGCAGTCCCCGGCGAGGTGGGCGTCGGCGACGGCGGCGAGCGCGGGCGCGGCGAACCGGCGCATCCCGGCGGCCGGGAAGCCGGCCGAGCGCAGCAGCGCGGAACGCCAGACGTGCCACGGGGTTCCGGTCAGGGGCGTGAGATGCTCTCGGGGCACCCGGCAATGGTAGGCATCGACGGGATCCACGGCGGGACGGGCGAACATGAGCTTCGGGCTGGTGTCCTTCGGGGAGGCGCTCGGCGACCCGGCGCCGGTGGCGGACGTGGTGGGGGAGTACACCGACGACGTGCAACGGGTCCTCGGCTACGGCTACCGGCAGGTGCACCGCGCCGCGCCGGAGGTCGGCGTGACCGACCTCGCCGAACGGGCCGCACGCCGGGCGCTCGACGCCGCCGCGCTGCCCGCCGCCGAGCTGGACCTGCTGGTGCTGGCCGTCACCGACGTCACCGAACACCTCTACTGGGACGCCGCCGCCGAATTGGCGCACCGGCTCGGCCTGGTGGACGCCGAGGCGGTGCTGCTCACCCAGGCGTGCACCACCGGCGTGCTCAGCCTCGACACCGTCGCGGGCCGGTTCGCCACCCACCCGGGGTACGCCACCGCGCTGGTGGTGGCCGCGAACCGGACCTGTGAGGCGTACTGGAACCGGATGGACACCCAGCCGATGGTGTTCTCCGACGGCGCGGTCGCCACGGTGGCCCGGCGCGGACACCCGCGGCTGCGTTGGCTGGCCACCGAGGCCGTGACCGACGGCCGCTACGCCGGGTTCCACCGGCTCGACAGCGGCGGCGCGGCGGCGCCCTTCGGGTCCGGCGGCGAACCGCCCGCCGCTTTCGACGGGTGGCACGTGATGGAGTTCTTCGACTACGACGCCGAGCAGTTCGCGCAGTTCGCCCGCGAACTCGACGAACGGGCCGTGCGGGTCACCGAGCGGGCCTGCGCCCGGGCCGGTGTCGCGGTCGCCGACCTGGCGCGGCTGATCCTGGTCGGCGACAACGAGCGGGCCATGACGTCGCTGGCCGAGGCGCACGGGGTGCCGCTGGCCCGGACCAACCGGGAGCTGGCCGCCGAGCACGGGCACCTCGGGGCCGCGGACCAGCTCTTCGGGCTGAGCCGCCTGCTGGCCGCCGGGGAGCTCGACGCGGGTGACCGGGTCGCGTTGATCTCGCTGGGCCGGGGCATGCACTGGGCCTGTACCATCGTCGCGGTATAGGCATCGATCATCCGGTCGGTGTGCCAGCGCGCCGCCGCCGCTGCCGCCGGAGGACCCGTTCCGGAAGGGACACGGCATGTCCAGTCGGCTGGTGCGACTCGTCGCCGACGTGCTGGAGCTGCCGGTCGACGAGGTCGACGCGCAGACCGGTCCGGCCACCACGGCCGCCTGGGTGAGCCTGCGTCACCTCCAGATCGTCGCGGCGGTCGAGGACGCCTACCGGGTCACCATCACCCCCCGGGAGATCCGGGCCGTGCGGTCGGTGGCGGACCTGCGCGCGCTGCTGGCGCGGCGGGGCGTCGAGGAATGACGGCCGCCGCGCCGTCCCCGCTCGGCGACGCCGACCTCGACGCCGGGCTGCTCATCCGCCGCTTCGAGGAGGAGCTGCTCCGCCTGTACGCCGACGGCCACCTCGCCGGCACCACCCACACCTGCCTGGGCCAGGAACACATCCCGGTCGCGCTGGCCCCGTTGCTGACCGGGGACTTCGTGTTCAGCAACCACCGGGGGCACGGGCATTACCTGGCCCACCGCGCCGACCCGCACGGCCTGCTGGCGGAACTGCTCGGCCGGGACGGCGGGGTGTGCCACGGGCACGGCGGCAGCCAGCACCTGCGCCGGGACGGTTTCCTGTCCACCGGGGTGCAGGGGGAGAGCCTGCCCGCCGCGGTCGGCGTCGGGCTGCACCTCAACCGCACCGGGCAGGACCGGATCGTGGCGGCCTACGTCGGCGACGGCACCTGGGGCGAGGGCGCGGTCTACGAGGCGCTCAACATGGCGCAGCTCTGGCGGGTGCCGCTGCTGGTGGTGGTGGAGCACAACCGGATCGCCCAGTCCACCCCGACCACCGCGCAGTTGGCCGGCACCATCGCCGGCCGGGTGGCCGGGTTCGGGATCACCGTCAGCGAGTCGGACTCGCTCGACCTCAACGAGGTGCGGGCCGGCGCCGCGCCGCACGTCGCGCGGGTCCGCGCCACCCGGCAACCGCACGTGCTGGTGCAGCACACGGTCCGGCTCGGCCCGCACAGCAAGGGCGACGACTCCCGCGCCGCCGACGAGCTGCGCGAGCTGCGGCGGCTCGACTGGCTGGAGCGCTACGCCACCGCGTACCCGGAGCAGTTCTCGGCGGCGGACGCGCGGGCCCGGCGGCGGGTCGCGGACGTCTCGGCCGAGGTGCTGTCCCGGCCGTTGGTGAGCGGCGGCGTGGCGTGACCCGCGCCGAACGGGTGAGCGAGAACCTCAACCGCGCCCTGCACGAGCTGTTCGCCGCCGACGACCGGGTCTGGCTGCTGGGTGAGGACGTCGCCGACCCGTACGGCGGCGCGTTCAAGGTCACCCGGGGGCTGTCCACCGCCTACCCGGACCGGGTGCTGTCGACGCCGCTGAGCGAGAACGGCATCACCGGCGTCGCGGGTGGCCTGGCGCTCTGCGGTGACACCGTGCTCGTCGAGATCATGTTCGGCGACTTCGCCGGTCTCGCGTTCGACCCGATCCTCAACCTCCTCACCAAGTCCGTCAGCATGTACGGCGAGCGCGTCCCGATGCGGGTGGTGGTCCGCTGTCCGGTGGGCGGCGGGCGGGGCTACGGCGCGACGCACAGCCAGAGCGTGCAGAAGCACTTCATCGGCATCCCGCACCTCGCGCTCTTCGAACTGTCGCCCCTGCACGACGCGGCCGACGTGCTCGCCGCCGCGCTGCGCCGGGGCGAACCGGCGATGCTGTTCGAGGACAAGATCCTCTACACCCGCCGCCGGTACGTCGACGGCCGCGTCGACGACCGCTTCGCCGTCGAGATGCGGGGCGCGGACCGCAACTGGGCCCGCGTGCACGACCCGGCCGCCGACACCGCGCCGACGCTCGTCATCGCGCCCGGCGGGGTCGCGGAGCGGGCCATCGCCGCCGCGCGGGACGCCGCCGGGCGGGGCCGCGCCGTCGAGGTGCTGGTGCCGGCCCGGCTCTACCCGGTCGACGTGGACGGGCTGCGCGGCGTGCTCGACGGCGCGGCCGGGGTGATCGTCGCCGAGGAGAGCACGGCCGGCGGCACCTGGGGCGGCGAGGTCGCCGCCCGGCTGCACGCCGAGGCGTGGCCGCTGCTGCGCCGGCCGGTCGAGCTGGTCAGCTCCGCCGACCGGGTCATCCCGTCCGCCCCGCACCTGGAACGCGCGGTCCTGCTCGGCGCGGACACCATCCTGGAGCGGATCATGCGGGTTCCGGCCGGCGGGCCCGCCGCGCCGCGGGCGACCGGGGCCGACCCGCCGCCGGCCGGGTCGCGTCCGGCGGGGACCGCCGAGCCGGGTGTCCCGGTGCGGGTGCCCACGCTCAATCCGACCGACGAGAGCTACCTGCTGCTGGAGTGGCTGGCACCGGCCGGCGCCACCGTCGGCGTCGGGGAGCCGATCGCGGCGGTGGAGACCGCCAAGGCGATCGAGGAGCTGGCCGCGACGCACGCCGGTGTGCTGTGGCACGACGTGGCCGCCGGGGCGGACTGCGTCCCGGGCGGCGTCATCGGCCGCGTCCTGCCGGTCGGGGCCGCGCCCGCCCCGACCGCGCCGCCCCCGGAACCGCCGCCGCCCCCGGAACTGCCGCCGGGCCCGCCCCCGGAACCGCCGCCGGGCCCGGCCGCCGCGGTCCGGCCGCCGGTGGCGTCGCCGGCCGGACGGCCGTTGTCACCGGCGCAACGCCGCGTCGCCGAGGTGGTGGCGACCTCGCACCGGGAGATCCCGGCCGCGTTCACCGTGGTGCGCGTCGACGTGACGGCCGCCCTCGGGTACGCCCGCCGGACCGCCGAGGAGACCGGCGCCGACGTCGGCCTCACCGAGCTCGTCATCGCCGCCGTGGCCGCGCTGCACGAGCGGTTCCCCGACCTGTACGCCACGCTCACCGGCGACGGCCGGGTGCGCGACGCGGCGCAGCCGGCGGTCGGGCTGACCGTGGACGTCGGCACCGGGCTGTTCCTGCCGGTGATCCGGGACGCCGCGAAGCTGGACCTGGGCGACCTCGCCGACACCGTGGTCGCGCTGCGCATGCGGGCGCTGCGCAACCGGTTGTCCGAGGAGGACATGATCGGCATGAACTTCCTGGTCGCGCTCAACGACACCCCGGGCGTGACCCACGCCCGGCCGATCATCCCGCCCGGTGTCACCTGCGCGCTGTCGGTGCCCGACGTGCACCGCGAGGTCGTGCTCGACGCCGACGGCGGGTTACGCGAGCGGACCACCGCCGACCTCGGCCTGGCCTACGACCACCGGCTGGTCAACGGGGCGCGGGCCGGCGCGTACCTGGCCGCCCTCGCCGACGCCCTGCGCCGGTGACCGGGCGGACCCGGACGCATCGTCGACGGGCGATCTAAACTGCGTCGCGGAGCACCGTGCGTGGTCGGTGACCGCCTCCGACGGGGTGATCAGCATGCTTGTCCGCGTCCTCGGACCCTGCACCGCCGAGACCGACCGGGGCGACGCGGTGCCGCTCGGCCCGCCCAAGCAGCGGGCGCTGCTGGCCGCGCTGGTGCTGCGCGCCGGGCGGGCGGCGACCGTCACCGAACTCGTCGACACGCTCTGGCCGGACGACCCGCCACGGTCGGCGGTCAAGAACCTCCAGCTCTACGTGCACCAGCTCCGCAAGCTGCTCGGCACGGCGCTCAGCCACCGCAACGGCGGCTACCGGCTCGACCGGGCGGCCTACCGGCTGGACGCCGCCGAGTTCGACGACCTGGTGGACGCCGCCCGGCGGGCCGCCGCCGCCGACGACCTGCCGGCGGCCCACGACGCCTACCGGCGGGGGCTGTCGACGTGGCGGGGGCGCGCGCTGGCCGACCTGGTCGACCGGGGCCTGCTGCGGGAGGAGGCCACCCTGCTGGAGCGCCGGCACCTCGTCACGCTCGACGAGTCCCTGGCGGTGGAGGCCCGCCTGTACGGGCCGGTCGCCGTCCTGCCCCGGGCCCGGCGGCTGATCGTCGACCACCCGCTGCACGAGCCGTTGCGGGAGCACGAGCTGCGCGGGCTGCTCGCCGCCGGCCGCCACGCCGACGCGGCGACCGCGTACCGGGAGTTCCGTCGGCTGCTCGCCGCCGAGGTCGGGGTCGCGCCGGGTCCGGCGCTGCGGGCGCTCGGGGCCCGGCTGCCCTGGCACCGCGCGGCCGAGCCGGGCCCGGCCCAGCTCCCCGCCGACCTGGCCGACTTCACCGGGCGGGCCGCGCAGGTGGCGGAGATCACCCACCACCTCAGCGGTACGGCGGGCGCGCTGCGCATCCACGCCGTGTCCGGTACCGGCGGGGTGGGCAAGAGCAGCCTGGCGGTGCACGCCGCGCACCTGCTCCGACCGCACTACCCGGACGGGCAGCTCCACGTGCGGCTGCACGGCCACGGGGAACGGCCCGTCGATCCGGCCGACGTGCTGGCGCAGTTCCTGCGCGCCCTGGGCCGGCCGGCCCCGCCGCCGGGCGGCGACCTCGACGAGCGCGTCCACCTCTACCGCAGCGCGCTGGCCGACCGCCGGGTGCTCGTGCTGCTCGACGACGCGGCCGGGGAGGGGCAGGTCCGCCCGCTGCTGCCCAGCGGCGCCGGTTGCGCGGCGCTGGTGACCAGCCGCACCCCGCTGGCCGGCCTGGTCGGCGCCCGGCACCTGCCGCTGGACGTGCTGGACGCGGAGGCGGCGGTGACGCTGCTGCTGGCCGCCGCCGGCCGGGACCGCGCGCGGGTCGATCCGGCCGACGCCGCGACGGTGGTGCGGCTCTGCGGCCGGCTGCCGCTGGCCGTGCGGGTGGCGGGCGCCCGACTGGCCACCCGTCCGCACTGGACGCTTGCCGCGTTCGCCGGGCGCCTGGCCGACAGCCGGCGGCGGCTCGACGAACTGCGCGCCGGGGACCTCGACGTACGGGCCAGCTTCCAGCTCAGCTACGACGGCCTGGAACCGGACACCCGTCGCGCGTTCCGCCTGCTGGCCCTGCTGGACCAGCCGACCGTCACCGCGTGGCTGGCCGCCGCCCTGCTCGGCACCACGCCGACCGGCGCGGAACGGCTGCTGGAGTCGCTTGTCGACGCCCAGCTCCTGGAGTCGTCCGCCGGTGACCGGTACCGCCTGCACGACCTGCTTCGGGTCTACGCCGCGGAGATGGCCGCCGCCGAGCCCGAACCGGCGCGGCGGTCGGCCGTCGGCTCGGCGCTGCGGGCCTGGTTGACGCCGGCGGAGCGCGCCGCCGCGGCGCTGACCGGCCCGGACGCCGAGCAGGCGCGGTGCTGGTTCGCCGCCGAGCAGGCCGATCTGGTGGCCGCCGTCCAACAGGCGCACCGGGCCGGCGCCTGGGCGGTCACCTGGCGTCTGGCCCGGTCGTTGACCCGGTTCCTGGAGGAACGCTCCCAGTGGGAGGCCTGGCGGACCACCCACGAGCTGGCGCAGGACGCGGCCCGCCGCGCCGGGGACGTCGCCGTCGAGGTCGCGCTCACCCAGCGCCTCGGTGACCTGTACCGGGACCGGGGCCGCTTCGCCGAGGCCGCCGACCACTTCGGCCGCTGCCTGGACCTGGCCGGACGGACCGGCGACGACCTCCAGCGCGCCGCGGCGCTGCGCGGGCTCGGCGACGCCGGCTGGGGACGCGGCGACGCGCGGACCGCGATCACCCGCTACCGTGCCGCGCTGCCGCTGTTCGTCGCCGGTGACGACCGGCGCGGCACGGCGGAGACACTGCGGGGGCTGTCGGTGGCGTACCGGGGCCTGGGCCGGCTGTCCGACGCGGCGGCGGCGGCCCAGCGGTGCCTGCGCGCGTTCGCCGCGCTCGGTGACCGCGACGGCGAGGCGTACGCCCGGCGCACGCTGGGCAGCATCCGGCTGGACCAGGAACGCTACGACGAGGCCACCGAGTGCTTCCTGCGCTGCCGGGCGGACTTCGCCGCGCTGGGGGACCGGCTGGGCGAGGCGGCGGCGCTGCTCGGTCTCGGGATGACCCAGGTCGACCAGGAGCGCTTCGCGCGGGCCGTGCCCACCTACCGGGACTGCCGCGCGGCGTTCGCCGACGTCGCGGACGCGCTCGGCGAAGCGTACGCCCGACGTGGTCTCGGCGACGCGCTGACCGGGCTCGGGCGGCACGAGGAGGCCGCCAGGGAGTTGACGGCCGCGCTGGCGGTCTTCCGCACCGGCGGGGACGTCCGCTGGGAGGGCTACGCGCTGTTCAGCATCGGCCGGCTGGAGTTGGCGCGGGGCCGGCCCGACGAGGCCCGCGACGCCCTGCGCGGGGCGTTGCGGATCTTCGAGCGGATGGCAGCCGCGCTCTGGATCGACCGGACCCGAGGGCTGCTGGCCGCCCCGCCCATCCACGCGGGCGGCGTCTGAGTCGCGCCGGTCCGCCCGTACGCCCTGCTCAGCGCGCCCGTATACCACCGCTATACCGGCCCGGCCGGATGGTGGTGGGGCCCGGCGTCGACCGGGATCGGTACGGGACCGCGGACGCGGCCCGGTCGGCGGTGCGACCGTCCGGGCCACGTCCGCATCGATGCGTGAGGAGACACCAGTGGACGAGGACGAGAACAGCCGGTCGGGTCGGAGGCTGTCCCGGCGTTCGCTCATCCGGCTGACCGGCGGCGCGGCGGCGGCGGTCGGCGTGGGCGCGTACCTGGGGGCGGGTCAGCCGGCCTCGGCGGCCCCGTTCTACCGGGCGCACGGCCCGGTGCTGACCGACGGCTACCAGACCTGGCTGACCGCGATCTCCAACCAGTCGGCCAACCTCGCCAAGGTCGTCACCGGGTGGGGGTTGGCGGGTGGCTGGGCGGCCAACCCGGACTACGTCTGGACCGCGTGCGGCGCCACGGACCACCTGATCGTGCGGACCGTCACCGGGGACACGAACACCATGATCGACGCGAACAACGCGGTCAACGAGATCCGGAACTCGCGGTTCTTCGAGTACAAGCGGATCCGGTCCGGCGCCGGTAAGTGCATCATCGAGCTCGGTAACGAGCCGAACATCGGGGTGAGCGACATCTGGGGTTACGGGTGGTGCCTCAGCGCCACGATCGACCGCATCCGGGCGGAGTTCCCCGGCGCGTTGATCTGCGGCACGGCCCTGTCGCCGAACAAGGGCGTGCGGCCCGACGACTGGTACGGCAACCAGAACTACCGGGACGCGATCGCCAAGTGCGACTTCGTCGGTGTCCACTTCTACAGCAACCCGAGCAACGGAAGCTTCACCGAGCAGGGCAACGTCAACGAGCTGACCTACGCCGAGACGTTGCAGCGGGCCGCGTCGATCTGGCCCGGCAAGCGGGTGATCGGCACCGAGTACTCGATCCGCACCACCGCCATCTCCCAGTACGACAAGGGCTACAAGTACGCCAACCTGATCCACTTCGACAACTCGGTCGCCAGCAACCTGTGGGGCGCCACGTACTACCACGTGCAGACCAACCCGGGCGGCGTGGACGTCAACGAGAACGTCGGCTCCGAGGGCGCCCGCGGCTACCGCCGGCGGCTCAGCGAGGGCGGACTCTGACCCGTCCGGGTGGGACCGGCCCGCGGGCCGATCCCACCCGGGGGACGCCGTGGATCAGGGGCACGGGGTGTCGGGGTGGCCCGATCCGGTGACCGTGCCGCCCCGACCGACGGGTCAGCTTCCGCAGATGCCGTACGCGTTGAGGCTCCACGAGCCGGCGAAGCCGTCGGCGTCCTCGTCCGCCCGCGTCCGCACGGTGTTCCCCCCGGTGATGTTGACCGCGGTGAGCAGCACCTGGCCGTTGCCGGCGTTGATGTCCGCGCCCGCGCCGTAGAGGCCCTTGCCGGCCGGGCACGCCGTGTTGCTGTTGTCGGACGGGTTGCTCGCGCTCGTCCCGATCAGGGAGATGCGCTCCAGCCCGGCGGGCGCGGTGGCGCAGACGGCGATCGCGGTGGCGCTCCAGCCGGCCGGCGAGGTGCCCTGCACCGCGACCGCCCGGACGGTCACCGACGTCAGGTCGAACGACGGCACCACCTGGTCGAGCACGACGTCGCCCAGGCCGCTGTTGATCCGCCCGCCCATCCCGATGACCTTCTTCGTCCCGCAGCTCGCCGTGACGAGCGCCGTCCCGACCGCCCCGGTCGTGGCCACGACCTGGTAGCCGGCCGGCGCGGTGGCGCACTGGGCGAGGCCCTGGAGTCCCCAGTCGCCGACGAAGTTGACCGGGCCCACCTCCCGCATCGTCGCGACGAACCCGGTGCCGTTCGACAGCGGCTCCAGCCGGTCCAGCCCGACCCGTCCGGCGGCCGACGATCCGGCGGTGAGGAAGCCACCGCCCCCGGTGACCACCTTGCCGGCCGGGCAGGACGCGAGCGCCGACTTGTCCGTGCTGCTCTCGGCCACCGACTGGGTGACCGTCTCCAATCCCGCCGGCGTCGCCGAGGCCGGCGTCGCCCAGCCCAATCCGGCCACCACGGCAGCCGTCGACATGACGGCCGTCAGCGCGCCCCGTCCCCTGGTTACCCGCATCTCGCTCTCCCTGCCGTCTCGACCGGCGTCGCGCCGGCCCGCCTCCCGCCGGACCCGTGGCCCGGCGGCTGGGGAAAGCCTGGGCGGGGCCGCTTGTCGTCCGCTATCCGACCGCTTGTCGTCGGCCACGTCGGCCACGCCGTCCATAGACTGGGTCGTCCGACCACGACTGACGGGGAAAGCCATGCGGTGGTCCCTCCTCGGTCCCGTCCAGGTGACCGCCGATGGGCGGGTCCTTCCCATCGACCGCCCGCAGCAACGCGCGGTGCTGGCGCTGCTGCTCCTCAACGCCGGCCGGCTGGTGCCCCTCGGGCAGCTCGTGTCGGCGCTCTGGGGCACAGACCCGCCGGCCAGCGCCCGGACCCAGGTGCAGGTCTGCGTCTCCCGGATCCGGGCGGCCCTGCGGGACGCGGGCGCGGCCGACCTGCTGGCGACCCAGGGCGGCGGCTACCGGCTCACCGTGCGCGGGACCGAGCTGGACCTCGCCGAGTTCACCGTGGCGGTCGAACGGGCCCGCGCCGAGGAGACGGCCGGCCGGCGGGCGGAGGCGGCGCGGCTGCTGCGCGACGGGCTGGCGCTGTGGCGCGGGCCGGCGTTGGCCGGTGCGGCCGGGGCGTTCGTCGACGACGCCGTCGCCGGCCTGGACGAGCAGCGGCTGCTCGCCTACGAGCGGCTCGCCGCCGTGGAACTCGGCCTCGGCCGGTTCGCCGCGACCGCGGGTGTGTTGCGTCCCCTGGTGGTCGAGCATCCGCTGCGGGAGCCACTGGTGGCCGGCTACCTGCTCGCCCTGGCCGGCTGCGGCCAGCGGGCCGCCGCGCTGCGGGTCTTCGCCGAGACCCGCCGCCACCTGGTCGACGAGTTGGGGGTGGAGCCCGGCCCCGAGTTGAGCGGGGCCCACCTGCGGGTGCTGCGGGGGGAGACCCCGGCCGGGCCGGCGCCCGTACCCGCACCCGCGCCGCCCGCCGGCCCGCCCCCGGCGCAGCTTCCGGGCGACCCCGCCTGGTTCACCGGCCGGACGGCGGCGCTGCGCCGACTGGACGCGCTGCTGCCCGCCGAACCGTCGGGGGCGACCCCGGACGGCGGTGAGCGTGCGCCGGGGCAGGCGGTGGTCATCTCCGCGATCGCCGGCACCGCCGGGGTCGGCAAGACCACCCTCGCGGTGCACTGGGCCCACCGGGTCGCGCACCGCTACCCGGACGGGCAGCTCTACGTCAACCTGCGCGGGTTCGACCTGGACGGGCGGGCCGTGCCGCCGGGCGAGGCGCTGCGTGGCTTCCTGGAGGCGCTGCACGTGCCGCCCCAGCGGGTGCCCACCGACCTGCCCGGTCAGGCCGCGCTGTTCCGGACCCTGCTCGCCGACCGCCGGGTCCTGGTGCTGCTCGACAACGCCCGCGACGACGAGCAGGTGCGACCGCTGCTGCCGGGATCGAGGGGCAGCCTGGTGGTGGTGACCAGCCGCAACCGGCTCACCGGGCTGGTGGTCAGCGACGGGGCCCATCCGGTGACGCTGGACCTGCTCCCGCCGGCCGAGGCCCGGGAGCTGCTGTCCGGTCGGCTCGGTCGCGGTCGCGCCGGTCGCGACCCGACCGCGCTGGACGAGATCGTGGGCCGCTGCGCCGGCCTGCCACTGGCCCTCGCCGTCGTCGCGGCCCGCGCCGTCGGGCAGCCCGACGTGCCGCTGGCGGCGCTCGCCACCGAGTTGCGGAACACCGACCCGGACCGGCTCACCGCGCTGGCCACCGGCGACCCCGCGACCGATGTGCGGGCGGTCTTCTCCTGGTCGTACCGCGCGTTGGACGCCGACTCGGCCCGGCTGTTCCGGCTGCTCGGGCTGCACCCCGGCCCGGACGCCGGCCGGGCGGCGGTGGCCAGCCTCGCCGGGCTGCCACCGGCCCGGGTCGGCCCGCTGCTGGCCGGGCTCACCCGGGCGAACCTGCTCACCGAACGCGCCACCGGCCGGTACGCGATGCACGACCTGCTCCGCGCGTACGCCTCGGAGCTGTGTCACGACACCGACCCCGCGGCCGAGCGGGAGGCGGCCCGGCGTCGCCTGTTCGACCACTACCTGCACGCCTCGCACGCGGCCGACCACCTGCTCGACCCGTACCGGCTGGCGCGGCCGGCCGCACTGCCGCCGCCCGACCCGGGGGTGACGGTGGGCGACCGGCCGGAGCACGCGTGGGCGACCGCGTGGTTCGCCGCCGAGCACCACGTCCTGCTGGCGTGCGTGGAGCAGGCGGCGGGCATCGGCCTGGACCGGCACGCGTGGACGCTGGCGGCGGCCCTCACCACCTATCTCGACCGCAGCGGGCACTGGCCCGAGCTGGCCGCCGCGCAGCGGACCGCTCTGGCGGCGGCGGTGCGCCGGGACGACCTGGCCGGTCAGGCCCTGGCGCACCGGGGACTCGCCATCGCCTGCACCTGGTCGGGCGAGCACGAGGCGGCGCACCGGCACTACCGACGCGACCTCGAGCTGTACCGCGAGTTGGGCGACGACACCGGCCGGGCGCACACGCACCTCGGGGTGAGCTGGGTGCTCGCGCGGCAGGGCCGGCTGCGGGCGGCTCTCGACGAGACCCGGCTGGCCCTCGACCTGTACCGGGCCGCCGACTATCGGGTCGGCCAGGCGAAGGCGCTCAACAACCTGGGCTGGATGCACGCCCGGCTCGACGAGCCGGGGCCGGCGCTGCGCTGCTGCCGGGCCGCCCTGCGGCTGCACGAGGAGAACGGCGACCGGCACGGCGCGGCGCTGACCTGGGACAGCCTCGGCTACGTCCGGCACGGCCTCGGCGACCACGACCGGGCCGCGGACTGCTACCGGCGGGCGTTGGCGCTGCACCGGGAACTCGGCGACCGGTACGACGAGGCGGAGGTGTTGGACAACCTGGGCGACAGCCTGCGGGCCGCCGGTGACGTCGACGCCGCCCGCCGGGCGTGGCGGGAGGCGCTGACGATCTTCGACGAGCTGCGCCATCCGGACGCCGACCGCCCTCGGGCGAAGCTGGCCGCGCCGGCCGTCCCGGTGGCGTCGGCGGGCGTCGGCGAACTCTAGCGCCGCCGCGCCGTCACCGCGGGCCGTGGCGCCGGGCCCGGCCCCTTCCGGCGGGCCACCTCCCGGTCGGGGCCCGCCACCGGGTGGTGACGGGCCCCGACCGGGTCGGCACAGCGGTCAGTTGAAGGTCGCGTCCAGCGCCGCGGCCAGCTTGCCGTGACCCGACTCGTTGGGGTGGGGGGATCCGCCGAAGGCGGTCTTCTGGAGGTCGGTGACCCCGAGGGCCGGGGCCGGGGCGAACCGCACCCTCGGGTTGTCCGCCGGCAGCCCGGTGCGGATCACCAGGTTGAGCTGGTTCGTCCACTGCGCGACGGTCGCCTTCCAGCCCGGGTCGTCGATCAGGTCCCGTTCCTGGGAGGGGATCTGACCCGGCAGGTAGCCGTGCAGCTCCTGGGCGAGGTTCACCCGGTACTGCTCGGCGAGCCGGCCGACGTCGAACCGGGCCGGGCTGATGTCGTAGTAGCCCATCCACACCACCTTGTCGGCGCCGGCGCCGAGCACCTCGTCGACGATCTCCTCGACGTCCGCCTTGATCTGCTGGTAGAGGGCCGGGCCGTCCCAGGTGGGCACCTCGACCCGGTGGTGGATGTACCTGATCCCGGTGACGTCACCGACGATCTTGCCGTGACACGCGCCGCCGTCGATGACCCTGGCCTTCGCGGTGAAGTTGCCCGCCCGGTCGAACCAGTCCATCTGCGCCTGCAACGGCAGCTTGTGCTCGGTGAAGTACCGCTGCATCAGTTCGCGGTAGTGGTCCATCAGCCCGCAACTGGCGAGGGCCTTGAGCAGCCCCGTCCAGGTGGTGTTGTTCACCCCGCCGGTGCTGACGAAGTAGGCGGCCTTCCGGTCGGTCTTGGCCTGCTGGATGGCCCGGGTGGCCAGGTCGACGGGGGGCCAGTTCCGGGCCCAGGGGTTCTGGCAGGCGTCCTGGTGTCCCGGGGCCGCGCCGAGGATCTGCTGGGTGCCGTAGCCGGTGCGGGCGAAGTTGTAGTACTCGACGACCCGTTGGTTGCGATTGACGGCGTACTTGCCGGCGTAGCTGAACAGCATGTCGTTGCCGGGCATGCCGCGGAAGTCGGCTCTCGTGTTGCCCACGCAGGCGCCCATCGGGAAGGCGTTCATGAACTGCAGGTGGGCGGAGGTGACCGAGTCTCCGGTGGCCACCAGCACCACCGGCTGGGCGGGGTTGCGGTTCGGCGGGCAGTAGCGGTCCTTGCGCGCCTCGCCCAGCCTCTCGTCGGCCGCGTTGCCCGGACACGGCGGGCCGGGCGTCGGGCTGGGCGGCGGGTCCACCGGGCCGGTGGGCGGATCGGTGGGCGGGTCGGTGGGCGGCGGACTGTCCGTCGGCGATCCGCTGGGGCTGGTGGACGGTGACCCGCTGGGGCTGGTCGATCCACTGGGGCTGGTCGACGGTGAGGCGCTGGGGCTGGTGGATCCGCTGGGGCTGGTGGACGGGGACCCGCTGGGGCTGGTCGATCCACTGGGGCTGGTCGACGGTGAGGCGCTGGGGCTGGTCGATCCGCTCGGGCTGGTGGACGGGGACCCGCTGGGGCTGGTCGACCCGCTCGGGCTGGTCGACGGTGACCCGCTGGGGCTGCCCGACGGGGAACCGCTCGGGCTGCCACTCGGTCCCGGCGACGAGCTGGCGCACGGCGAGGAGCTGCTGCTCGGGCTCGGGCTCGCGCTGGTGCTCGCCGGTGCGCTCGGGCTGCCGGTGGGACCGCTCGGGTAGGCCGACGCCGTCGTCCCGGCGAGGGCCGGCTCCGCGGGCACGGTCCGCCGCACCGGGGTCGCCGTCGTGGTCGGGGTCGCCGACGGACAGCCGTTCACCTCCTGCCAGTCCTCCACCAACGCCTGGTGCACGTCGGCGGGCAGCGGTTCCCCGTCCGGGACACAGGGGTCGAAGGTCCAGCGGGTGAGCACGCCCCGGTAGGTGATGTCGCGGGTGCAGATCCCCGGGTCGGCGCCGGCCTGGGCCGCCACCGGCCTGACGGTCAGTGGCTCGGGAGGGGTGACGTGGACGCCGGTCCCCAGGGTGAGGCCGAGGACGGCCACCGTCGCCAGGGCGGCGGTGACGGCGCCCGATGCCCTCGCCCTTCGGTGCAACGCGGATGTCATGAGCTGGCGTTCTCCTCTCGTGCGGTCGGCCGGCGCGGGCGCACGACGCCGGTCGGTGCTCCTACGCCTCGCGTGGAACGTAGCCACGGGTGATAATTCGTCGATGAATCCGCGATGAGGCGGTGGGACTGGTCGTGCGGATACGAGCGCTGGGACCGGTGCGGATCTGGGACGGCGCGCAGTGGGCGCCGGTCACGGCGCCGCACCACCGCGTCGTGCTGGCCGTGCTGCTGGCCGAGGCCGGGCAACCGGTGAGCCGGGATCGACTGGTCGACGAGATCTGGGGTGGCCGTCCCACCCGGACGGCGGCCAGCGCCGTCAACGGGTACGTCATGCGTCTGCGCCGGTTGCTGCGGGCCGGTGGGGCCGGCGACGTGGTCAGCCGTGCGGCCGGCTACGAGCTGGTGACCGGCGAGGACACGATCGACGTCCAGGTGTTCGAGCGGATGGCGCGGGCCGGGAAGCGGGAGGTCGCCGAGGGCCGCGTCGCCGACGGGGTCCGCCAGTTGTCCGGCGGCCTGGCGCTGTGGCGCGGCCCGGCGCTGGCCGACGTGCCCGAGACGCTCACCGTCTCGGCGGCGGCGGCCCGCCTGGAGCAGCTCCGACTGGCGGCGTACGAGGAACGCTTCGCCGCGCAACTGGAGCTGGGCCAGCACGCGGAGATCGTCGAGGAACTGGCCGCGCTCGCGGACGCGCATCCGATGCGCGAGCGGCTCTGCCGGCACCTGATGGTCTCGCTGTACCGCTGCGGCCGGCGGGCCGAGGCGCTGGAGGCGTACCGCCGGGTCCGTGACGTGCTCGTCAACGAGACCGGGATCGAGCCCGGCCCGGAGCTGCGGGACGTGGAACGCGCCGTGCTCACCGACGACCGGAGCCTCGCCGCGCCCGCCGTCCGGCCGGTGGCCCCGGCGCAGTTGCCGGCCGTGGTCACGCACTTCGCCGGCCGCCGCGATCCGCTGGCGGCCCTGGACGCCCTCGCCGGCCAGCGGCCCGCGCCGCCGGTGGTCGTCACGGGGCTGGCCGGGGTCGGCAAGACGGCTCTGGTCGTCCGCTGGGGGCACGCGGAGCGGGATCGGTTTCCCGACGGTCAGCTCTACGTCGACCTGCGCGGCAGCTCACCACGGCCGCCGGTGACACCGATGGCCGCGCTCGTCCACTTCCTCCAGGCGCTGGGCGTGCCGGCGGAGCAAATCCCGGCGGAGCCGGACGAGGCGGTCGGGCTCTACCGCAGCGTGACCGCCCTGCGGCGGATCCTCGTCGTGCTCGACAACGCCGCCGACGCCGACCAGGTCCGTCCGCTGCTGCCCGGGGGAGCCGGGTGCGTGGTGCTGGTGACCAGCCGCGAGCAACTGCGTGGCCTGACCGCCCGGGAGGGCGCGGCCCGGCTCCGGTTGGACGTGCTCTCCCCGGACGAGGCCGATGACCTGCTGGCCATGCTGCTGCCCGGGGCGGCCGGACGGGACACGGCGGAACTCGCCCGACTGTGCGGCTACCTTCCGCTGGCCATGCGCATCGCAGCCGCCAACCTGCGGGCCGAGCTGACCCCGATCGGCCGGTACAACCAGCGGCTCGCCGCCGGCGACCGGCTGGCGGCGCTCGGTGTCCCCGGCGACACCACGACCGCCACCGTGGCCGCCTTCGACCTGTCGTACGAGGCGCAGCCGGCGGCTGCCCGCCGGGTGTTCCGGCTGCTGGGCGTCGCCCCGGGAGATGTCGTCACCCCGCCGGCCGCCGCGGCCCTGGCCGACGTGCCGGTGGTCGAGGTGGAGCCGCTGCTCGACGCCCTCGCCCGAGCCCACCTGTTGGAGCAGTCCGCTCCCGCCTGCTATCGCTGGCACGACCTGGTGCGCCTCTACGCCCGGCGACGCGGCTCGATCGAGGACACCGACCGGGAGGCCGCGCTCGACCGACTGTACGACCACTATCTGTCCACCATGGACCTCGCCGCCGGCCTGCTCTATCCGAGTGTCGTGCGGCTGCCACTGCCGTCCGGCGTGAGCGCGCGGCACCGGGTCGGGTTCTCCACCGCGGCCGAGGCACGGAGTTGGGTGGAGGCCGAGCGGGACAACATGATCGCCGCCGTCATGGCCGCCGGGCCGGAGCACCGGACGGCCGCCTGGCGGCTCACCGACCACCTGCGCTGGCACCTCGACTTCACCTCGCCGTCGGCGGAGTGGCTGCCGGTCACCGAGGCCGCTCTGGCGTACGCACGGGAGGACGACCATCCGCTGGGGCAGGCCGCCGCCCACCTGAGCCGGGCCACCGTCCTGCTGGCCACCAGCCGGTACGCCGACGCGCTCGACGACTTCCGGCGGGCGCTCGGGTTCGCCCGGCGCGGCGGCTGGGCCGAGGGCGAGGGCAGCGCCTTGAGCAATCTGGCCCACGTCTCGTTCGAGACCGGCCGGCTGGACCTGGCCGCCCGCTACAGCCTCGAGGCGTTGGAGATCGACACCCGGATCGGCCGGTTCGCCGGCCGGTTGGCGCGGTTGGCCAATCTCGGCAACATCCGTCTCCAGCAGGGCCGGCTGGCCGACGCCGTCACCTACTGCGAGCAGGTCATCGAGCTGGAGAGCCGGGTCGGCGAGTGGCACGGGCAGGGCACGGCGCACGGCTGCCTGGGTGAGGCCCACCTGCTGCTCGGCCGCTACGACGAGGCTTCGGTCCATCTGGGGCGGGCGTTGGCCACGCACCGGCGGGCCGGCGCCCGTAGCTGCGAGGCCGACACCCTGCGGCTGCTGGCGGCGGTGCACGGGGCCACCGGTGACCTCGACCGGGCGCGACGCGACGCGGTCGAGGCGCTGCGGATCGCCCGCGAGGTCGGTGACCGGTGGGTCGAGGCGCACGCCCTGCTCGCCCGCGCCGACCTCGACCTGCGGGCCGGCGACGCCGATCCGGCGATCGACCGCCTGGGGCAGGTCCTCGCCCTGGCCCGGGGCGACGGGGCCCGGCACGCCGAGGCGCAGGCGTTGATCGGTCTGGCCCGGGCCCACCGGTTGCGCGGGGGGACCGGGGACGACGAGGCGCGGGCGTACGCGTCGCGGGCCCTGGCCATCTCCCGCGAGTACGGCTACGAGTTGTTGGAGAAGGCCGCGTCGACGGTGCGCGGTCCGGCGCCCACGCACATCGGGCGGTCGGTGCCGGACAGCTGAATACGCACAATGAGTCCGAGCGCGTCGACACCATTCCGGGTTGACGCACCCGATCTCGACAATTGGCGTCGTGTTAGAGTTCCGCGATGCTCGGCCGAATGCTCATTCTTGTCCTCTCGGTCATCCCGAAGCACGCGATCAGTCGCGGCGCGGGATGGCTCGCCACCCGCACCGTTCCGGTCCGGTGGCGCGGCCCGGCGTACCGCACCTACAGCCGCATCTTCGGTGCTCGGCCGGAGGAGGCGGCTCTCCCCCTCGAGCAGTACCCGTCCGTCAACGCGTTCTTCACCCGTACGCTCAGGCCGGGATCACGTCCGCTCGCGGCCGACGCCATCGTCTCCCCGGTCGACGCCACCGTCGGCGCATACGGAGTCATCGAGTCCGACACGCTCGTGCAGGCCAAGGGACACAATTATTCCCTCACCGCGCTGCTCGGTGACCGCGAGTTGGCGGACAGATTCGACGGAGGCACGTACACCACGTTCTACCTTTCGCCGAAGGACTATCACCGCATTCATTTCCCGTTGTCCGGAAAGGTCACCGCGGCCACCTACATCCCCGGTGAACTCTGGCCGGTCAACGTCGCCGCCGTGGCCAACGTGGCGAACCTCTTCGCGGTGAACGAGCGCATCGTCATCGAGGTCGACGGCGAGCGCGGCGGGCGGGTGGCGATCGTCGCCGTCGGCGCCACCATGGTGGGGATGACCCGTCTCGCCTTCGACGACCTGCACACCAACGCCCGACGGCGCGAGGTGCGCCGTCGTCGCTACGATCCGGCGCTTCCCGCGTCGGCCGGCGCCGAGCTGGGGCACTTCGAGTTCGGTTCCACGGTCGTCCTGGCCTGCTCACGAGACGCCGGCACCATGGAGCCGCTGCCGGTCGGGGCGACCGTACGGATGGGTGAGCGACTCGGTGCTCCGCCCACCGTCGCGCCCACCGACGGATCGTGACGGCCCGCCCGTGCCGCCTCGTCGTGGAGCGGCGCGAGGAACGCCGCGACGACCTCGGCCGGAGGCGAGACCTGTCGCGCCGGTCAGCCGCCGGCACGGTGGGCGCCGGTCCGCAGCGGAGGCGGTCCGGCGGGGAGTCGTAGCCGGAAGACGTTGCCGCCGTCGGGCCGGGGTTCCACCTCCACATGCAGGCGCTCATGCGGGCCGCCCCCACCGCGACGTCGCGTGTGCAGGAGTCGATCTCCGGGTCGGGCTGCCACACCCGACTGGTTCATGCTGCCCCGTCAGGCCTCGCGGCGGCGGCGTGTTGCCGGTTCACGACGAGCAGCGCCACGGTGCAGGCGACCGGCAGGATGCCGGCGAACTCGTTGTCCAGGAGCCAGAAGACCTGCACCACGAGCAGCTCCACCATCAGGGCCACCTCGAACAGCCCGGCCGCCGGCCGGCCACGGGTCGAGCGCCACAGCCCGAGGACCCCGAGCACGAACGCGGTGGCCGCGAACGCCGCGTAGATGGCGTTGGGCAGGTTGGGCTGCCGAGACAGCAGCACGAGTGGGCGACCCAGCGAGAAGAGGGTGATCAGCGCGATCGCCGGTGCGGTCCAGCGACGGACGAACGGGCGGCGGCAGAAACGGGCCAGCGCCGCCCGCCACTGCTCGCGGATCCGGGTCAGCCACGCACCGCCCGTCGCCGAGCCGGCGTAGCCGTCGGCCGTCCGCTGCGCGGCGTTGACCAGCCGTTCCCGCTCGCTCAGGGGCCGCCGGTTGACGGCGAGTCGCACCGCGACGTACGTCGCGACGAAGACGGCGTAGATGATGGCGGCGACGGGTTCGTAGAAGTAGTTGTTGTCGGCGGTGAGGAACTTGCCGACCTCGTCGATGAACAGCCCGAACCCGACACCGGCCATGAGAGCGGCGGCGTTCTTCACCGCGCTGCCGAGGAACAGCATGGTCATCAGCTGGGCGGCGAGCATTCCGAGGCCGCCCCACAGCACGTGTGCCACGTGCAGCCCGCCGCTGCCCACCTGGGGGTAGCCGGCCATGCCCAGGAACGCCCTGGTCACCAGGATCGTGACCACCGCGGCGACGAGAAACAACGCGAACCGGTCCGCGCCGCCCTCGTCCCGGACCAGGTGACGCGCCCAGAGTCGACGGAGCCGGGTCCGCGGCGGATGGGACCGGGCGCCGGGCCGCCTGTCGGGCCGGAGCGGGTCGTTGGTGGACGTGGACGCGGGCCTGGTCACGTCCTCATCCTCTGCCGGTCGGCCGGCCCGGACGTCCACAGGAACCCTCGACGCCTCAAGGAAACCCCCCACACTTCGCCCGGCCACTGAGGCAAATACCATACCGGATCGGCCATTGCCGGCGCCGCCCGCGGCGAGAGCCGACGACGGGCCCGCGTCACCATCCCGCACAGCCCCCGGCGGCCGGCCCGCGGCGCCGGCGAGGCGAGCGTGCCAACGCCAGCTCGGCGAGCGGCGCCAAGCTGGGGATACTGACGGAGTATAGGGATCCTGCTCATGGTGGACGAGCCCTCTCGGTCGCCTTCAGGCAGGGGATTCCATGTACGTCGCAGACCCGGTCAGCCCGCTCGGTGGCACCCCACTGCTCTTCCTGCTCCTGCAGATCGGCGTGCTGCTGTTGGCCGCAGCGCTGCTCGGCAAGCTGGCCGCGCGGCTCTCCTTCCCCGCCATTGTCGGCGAGCTGTTGGCCGGCGTCCTGCTGGGACCGTCATTGCTGGGGGGCGTCGCACCGGCGGCGTTCCGATGGCTGTTTCCGCCCACCGTCGAACAGTTTCACCTGCTCGATGCCGTCGGGCAGGTCGGGTTGGTGCTGCTGGTGGCGTTCACCGGCGCGAGCCTGGATCTGCGGATGATCCGCCGGCGCCACCAGACCGCGCTGCGGGTGAGTCTGCCGGGGCTGCTGATCCCGCTGGCCCTCGGCGTCACGGTGGGGCTGCTGCTTCCACGGTCGCTGCTGTCGGAGCACGGTCAACGGCCGGCGTTCGCGCTGTTCCTGGGTATCGCCATGGCGGTCAGCGCCATTCCGGTGATCGCGAAGACCCTGATGGACCTGCGGATGATCCACCGCAACGTCGGCCAGCTCATCCTGATGGCAGGAACGGTCGACGACCTGCTGGGGTGGCTCGGCCTGTCCGTGGTGACGGCCGTCGCGACAACGGGACTGCGCGCCAGCGACCTGGTGCTGCCGATCGCGTACCTGGCCGCCGTGGTGCTGGTCGCCGTGTTCGTCGGGCGTCCGCTGGTCGGCCGTGTGATGCGGGTCGCGAGTCGGTCGGAGGGCCAGGGCCCCGTCCTGGTCAGCGCGACCATCCTGATCGTGCTGTGCGCGACCGCCACTCAGGCGCTGCATCTGGAGGCCATCTTCGGCGCGTTGATCGGGGGCATGTTGATCGGCAGCGCCGGGCCGGAGGTGGTGCGGCGCCTCGCCCCGCTGCGTCTGCTGGTGACCGCGGTGCTGGCGCCGCTGTTCTTCGCCACCGCCGGGCTGCGCATGGATCTCACGCTGCTGGCCAAGCCGCTCGTGCTCGGCATCGCGACGCTGCTGCTGGTGATCGCCATCGTGGGCAAGTTCAGCGGCGCGTTCCTCGGCGCCTGGCTCAGTGGCCTCAACCGCTGGGAGGCGGTCGCTCTCGGCGCGGGCATGAATGCGCGCGGCGTGATGGAGGTGGTCATCGCCATGGTCGGTGTGCAGCTGGGCGTCCTGACGACCACGATGTACACCACGATCGTCCTCATCGCGATCGTGACCTCGCTGATGAGTCCGCCACTGCTGCGGTTCGGCATGTCCCGGCTGCAGATCACCGCGGACGAGGAGATGCGGCTGCGCGCGTACGACGAGCCGGCCGAGGCGCCGCCCGCGGCCACCCGCCCGTGAGCTGCGCGGACGCGCGGATAGTCGCCGTATAGATGAACTATCGCGCCCGCCGAGAGGCTGCCTTGGTGCCGTGCTTTCCCGCACCACCACTACGTCCGCGCCACGAGCGGAACCGTCGCGAGCAAGGGAGCGGTCTCGGATGACCACCGAAAATATCGATCAGGTCCCGTCCGTGTCCGACCTGCGCAGCGAACTGCTCCTGCGCCGGCTGGGCGGGGGCCGGACGGCCAGGCGATCCGGGCTGCCGCGCGCCGACCGGGACCGGCCGCTGCGCCTGTCGTCGGGTCAGCAGCAGATGTGGTTCCTCAACCGGCTCGACCCGGACAGCCGCGAGTTCCTGGTCCCGCTCGCGTTCCGGATCCGCGGCGAGGCCGATCGGGACGCGATCGAGCGGGCGCTGTCCGCGCTGATCGCCCGGCACGAGATCCTGCGTACCCGCTACGTGCTCACCGGCGACGAGCCGGAGCAGGTGATCGACGCGCCGGCCCTGATCCAGGTGGCGACCGACGTGCTCACCGGGTCGGCCGACGAGCGGGAGGCGCGCTGCGCCGAGGTGCTCGCCGCCGAGGCGGCCCGGCCGTTCGACCTCGAGCGGGACTGGCCGATCCGGGCCCGGCTCGTGGCCCTCGAACCCGACGACCACGTCCTCGCGGTGATCTTCCACCACGTGGCGTTCGACGCCTGGTCGGCGCAGGTCTTCGTGCGTGAGTTCACCCAGCTCTACCGCGCGTTCGTCGAGAACGCCGTCCCCGACCTGCCCGACCTGCCCGTGCAGTACGCCGACTTCGCTGCCGCCCAGCACGCCGCCGGCGCCGAGCGGGAGACGGCCCGGCACCTGGAGTACTGGCGCGAGCAGCTCGCCGAGCTGCCGACGATCGACCTGCCCGCGGACCGGCAGCGTCCCGCCGTGCGCGAGCATGACGGCGCCGCGGTCGAGTTCGCGCTTCCCGCCGCGCTCGCCGGCCAGGTGCGGCAGCTTGCGGAGCGGCTCGACACCACTCCGTTCGTGGTCTTCCTCGCCGCGTTCCAGTTGCTCGTCTCCCGGTACACCGGCCTGACCGACGTGCCGGTCGGCACCGTCGTGTCCGGGCGCAGCCGGCCGGAGCTACAGGGACTGATCGGGTACGGCATCAACAACCTGGTGATGCGCACCCGTTGGCACGAGCGGCAGAGCTTCGCCGAACTCGTCGCGGCGGCCCGCGAGGTGCTTGCCGACGCGTACGACCACCAGAACGTGTCGTTCGCGCGGCTGGTCGACGAGTTGCAGCCGGAGCGGGACATGTCGCGCAGCCCCCTCTACCAGGTCGCCCTCACCATGCACGAGCCGCGCCGCGACGCCGTGGCGCTGCCGGGTGCGCGGATGTGGCCGTACCCGCTCACCGGCGGCATCGCCAAGTGCGACCTGGAGTTGCAGGTCGGCGACGCAGGCGACGGCAGTCTCGGCGGCCATCTCGTCTACGCGACCGCCCTGTTCGACGGGTCCACCGTCGAGCGCATGGCCACCCACCTGCGCAACCTGCTCGCCGCCGCGGTGGCCGACGTGGACGCGCCGCTGGCGAGCCTGGAACTGCTCGACGCTGCGGAACGAGCTGTGGTGATCGGCGCACCCCGGTCGGCGGCTCCCGTCCAGTCGTGCCTGCACGAGTTGTTCGAGGAGCGGGTGCGGCGGTCGCCGGATGCGGTGGCGGTGGTGGTGGGTGGGGTGTCGTTGTCGTACGGGGAGTTGAATGCGCGGGCTAATCGGGTGGCGCATTGGTTGCGTGGGCGGGGTGTGGGTGCGGAGTCGTTGGTGGGTGTGTGTCTGACTCGTGGTGTGCATTTGTTGCCGGTGTTGTTGGGTGTGTTGAAGGCGGGTGCGGGTTATGTGCCGTTGGATCCGGCGGTGCCGGTGGAGCGGTTGGGGTTTGTGGTGGGTGATGCGGGTGTGGGCGTGTTGGTGTGTGAGCGGGAGACGGTGGGGCTTGTGGATTGTGGTGGTGTGGTGTTGGTGGTGGATGAGCCGGGTGTGTTGGATGGGTTGCCGGTGGGGGATGTGGGTGCGGTGGTGTCGCCGGATGGTGTGGTGTATGTGATTTACACGTCGGGTTCGACGGGT
>NZ_JBNCLA010000016.1:0-106940 GCF_049841835.1 Micromonospora sp. DT227
CCGGCTGTTCCAGGATGACGTGGGCGTTGGTGCCGGAGATCCCGAACGACGACACCGCCGCGCGGCGGGGCCGGTCCACCGCCGGCCACGGCGTCGCCTCCGTCGCCAGGCTCACCGCCCCGGCCGACCAGTCGACGTGCGGCGACGGCTCGTCCACGTGCAGCGTCGGCGGTACCACCCCGTGCCGCATGGCGAGGACCATCTTGATGATCCCGGCGACGCCGGCCGCCGCCTGCGTGTGCCCCAGGTTCGACTTGACCGACCCGAGCAGCAGCGGCGTCGACCGCTCCTGCCCGTACGTGGCCAGCAGCGCCTGCGCCTCGATCGGATCACCCAACGTGGTGCCCGTGCCGTGCGCCTCCACCGCGTCCACGTCCGACGTGGTCAACCGCGCGTTCGCCAGAGCCTGCCGGATCACCCGCTGCTGCGACGGCCCGTTCGGCGCGGTCAACCCGTTCGACGCGCCGTCCTGGTTCACCGCCGTACCCCGCACCACCGCCAGAATCCGCCGACCCTCACGACGCGCGTCGGACAGCCGCTGCACCAGCAGCACGCCGACGCCCTCGGACCAGCCGGTGCCGTCGGCGGACGCGGCGAACGAGCGGCAGCGGCCGTCCGGCGACAGTCCCCGCTGCCGGGAGAACTCGATGAACGTGCCCGGCGTCGCCATCACCGTCACGCCACCGGCGAGCGCCAGGTCACACTCGCCCGAGCGCAACGCCTGCCCGGCCAGGTGCAGCGCGACGAGCGACGACGAGCAGGCGGTGTCCACGGTGACGGCCGGGCCTTCCAGGCCGAACGTGTACGCGACCCGGCCGGACAGCACGCTGCCGGAGGTGCCGGTGCCGACGTAGCCCTCGGCGTCCGGCGGCAGGTCGGCCAGCCGGGAGGCGTAGTCGTGGTACATGACCCCGGCGAACACTCCGGTACGCGAGCCGCGCAACGCCGCCGGGTCCACGCCGGCGGACTCGAAGCTCTCCCAGGACGCCTCCAGCAGCAGCCGCTGCTGCGGGTCCATGGCGACCGCCTCGCGGGGCGAGATGCCGAAGAAGTCGGGGTCGAAGTCGGCGGCGCCGGCGAGGAAGCCGCCGTGCCGGGCGTACGAGGTGCCGGCGTGGTCCGGGTCCGGGTCGTAGAGCGTGTCGAGGTCCCAGCCCCGGTCGGCGGGGAACTCGACGATGCCGTCCCGCCCCGACGACAGGAGCTGCCAGAACTGCTCCGGGTTGTCGACGCCGCCGGGATACCGGCAGGCCATGCCGACGATGGCGATCGGCTCGTCGGTGTCGACCGCCCGCACCGCCGCGCGGCGGGCGTTGATCCGGCCGGAGACCTGCTCGTAGAGGTGCTCGGCGAGCGCCGCCGGGCTGGGGTGGTCGAAGACCAGCGTGGACGGCAGCCGCAGCCCGGTGGCCGCGTTGACCCGGTTGCGCAGGTCCACCGCGGTCAGCGAGTCGAACCCGAGTTCCCGGAACGCCCGGTCGGCCGGCACCGCGCCGGCCCCGGCGTGACCGAGCACCTGCGCGACCAGGCCCCGGACCAGCAGGTCCACCTCGACGCGCGCGTCCTGCGGGTCGAGGCCGGCGAGCCGGTCGGCCCAGTCGCCGCCCGCGCCGGCCTGCCGTCGGGTCGCGGTCGGACCGACCAGGGTACGCAGCACCGCCGGCACCGGGCCGGCGCCGAGCGCGGACCGCAACGCCGGTACGTCGACGACGGCCGGCACGAGCACCGGACGGCCCTCGGCGAGCGCGGCGTCGAACAGGTCCAGACCGGTCTCCACGCTCATCGGCGTCAACCCGGCCCGCGCCGACCGCTGCCGTTCCCCCTCCGACAACGACGCCGCCATCCCGGCGGTGTCCCACATTCCCCACGCCAGGCTGATCCCGGGCAGTCCGTCCTGCCGGCGTCGCGCCGCCAGCGCGTCCAGGAACGCGTTCCCCGCCGCGTAGGCCGCCTGGCCCGGCGAGCCGAGCACCCCGGCGACGGACGAGAACAACACGAACAGGTCCAGCTCACGGTCGCGGGTCGCCTCGTGCAGCCACCACGCCGCCGTGGCCTTCGGCGCCAGCACCGCCGCCAGCCGCTCGGGGCTGATCGACGACACCACCCCGTCGTCCAGCACACCGGCGGTGTGCACCACCCCGGCCAACCGGCCCGGCACACCCGCCACCAACCGGAACACCTGATCCCGATCGGTCACGTCACACGCCACCACCGACACCGACGCACCCAGGCCCGACAACCGCTCGACAAGCGCGTCTGCGCCCGGCGCGGCCGGACCCTGCCGCGACACCAGCACCAGCGACCGCACCCCGTGCCCGGTGACCAGGCGCTCCGCCACCAACGCGCCCAACGCGCCGGTGCCACCGGTCACCAGCACGGTGCCGTCCCGCACCACCCGCTCGGCACCGTCCGACGCCGGGTCGGTCGGGGCCGGAACGCCAGGCGTCGAGGCGGCGCGGACCAGGCGGGGCACGAACACCCGGCTGTCCCGTACCGCGAGTTGACCGCCGGTCGGGTCGGTGACCGCGTGCGCGAGCACGGCGAGCGTCCGGTCGTCCGGATCGGCGTCGAGGTCGGCCAGCACGATCCGGCCGGGGTGTTCGGACTGCGCGGAGCGCAGCAGACCCCACACGGCGGCACCGGCCAGATCGGTCACCGGGTCGTCGTCGCCGACGGAGACCGCGCCCCGGGTGAGGACCACGAGCGGGGTGCCGGCGAGCGCGTCGGCGGCCAGCCAGGACCGCACGGTGCCGAGCACGTCGGTGGTGACCGTGCGCACCGCGTCGGGAGTCGGCAGGTCGGCGGTGGGCAGCGGCAGGACCAGGGCCGAGGGCGGCGAGTCCGCCTCGACCGCCGCGGCGACGCCCGGGTACGCCGGCAACCCGATGTCGGACCCGGCCGGGTCGGCACCGGTGCCGAGCACGGCCCAGCCGGACGGCGCGTCGGCCGGGGTGACGTCCTCGGGCTGCCAGTGGAGCGCGTACAGGGACCGGGCCGCGACGTTCGGGACGACCGTGCCGGTCAGCTCCCGCAGCGCCAGCGTGTCGATCGACACCACGGGCGCGCCGGCGGTGTCCACGGCGACCAGGCGGACGGTGGTGCCGGTGCGGGTGAGTCGCACCCGCAGGGCTCGGGCTCCGGTGGCGTGCACCTGGAGGCCCTCGACGGTGAACGGCACGCGCGGGCCGTCGCCGGCGAGCAGCAGCCCGACCGGGTGCAGCGCGGCGTCCAGCAGCGCCGGGTGGACGCCGAACCGGGACGCCTCACCGGCCGCGTCGTCGCCGAGCACGACCTCGGCGTACGCCTCGCCGTCGCCGGTCCAGAGCCGGCGCAGGCCCTGGAACACCAGCCCGTAGGTGAGGCCGTGTCCGGCCAGCGCCGGGTACCAGTCGGTGAGGTCCACCTCGGTCAGCCCGGCGGGCGGCCAGGCGTCGACGGTGGGTTCGACGGCGGACGCGGGTTCCAGCACGCCGTCGGCGTGCGCGGTCCACTCGACGTCGCCGTCGGGCTGGGAGTGGATGGCGACCGGTCGGCCGCCGGTGGCGTCGGGGGCGCCGACGCTGACCTGCACCCGCACGCCGCCGGTCGCCGGCAGCACCAGCGGCGCGGTGAGCGTGAGGTCGCGTACCCGGGGGGTGCCGGCCTCGTCGCCGGCCCGGACGGCCAGTTCGGTGAGCGCGGTGCCGGGCACCAGGACGGCGCCGGCCACCACGTGGTCGGCGAGCCACGGGTGGGTGGCCGGCGACAGCCGGCCGGTCAGCACCACCAGGTCCGCGCCGGCCACGGTGACGGCGGCGCCGAGCAGCGGGTGGGCGGCGTCGCCGAGTCCGGCGCCGCTGACGTCGCCGCCGCGGGGGCGGCCGGTGGGCAGCCAGTAGCGCTGGTGCCGGAACGCGTACGTGGGCAGGTCGACGCGGGTCGCGCCGGTGCCGGCGAACCACTGCGGGAAGGAGACCGGCACGCCGTGCACGTGCAGGTCGGCCAGCGCGGCCAGCAGCGCGGCGGTCTCGTCGCGGTCCCGTCGTTGGCCGGCGACCGCGAGCGCGTCGGGCAGGATGTCGCCGGTCAGCGCCGTGAGCACGCTCTGCGGGCCGATCTCCAGGAACGTGTCCGCGCCGGCGTCGCGCAGCGCGGTGATCCCGTCGGCGTAGCGGACCGCCTCGCGGACGTGCCGCACCCAGTAGTCGGCGCGGGTCAGGTCGGCCGGGTCGGCGAGCGCGCCGGTCAGGTTGGACACCACCGGCAGCAGCGGCGCGGAGAAGCTCAACCGGTCGAGCACGGACCGGAACTCGGCGAGCATCGGTTCCATCAGCGGGCTGTGGAACGCGTGCGACACCGTCAGCCGGCGGGTGCGGACACCCCGTTCCCGCCAGCCGCGCTCGACCTCGTCCAGCGCGTCGAGCGGCCCGGACACCACCACCGACGACGGCCCGTTGACGGCGGCGACGCCCAGCTCGGGGGTGCCGTCGAGGGACGCCAGGACGTCCCGCTCCGGCGCGGCGACGGCCAGCATCCCGCCGCCGGCCGGCAACGCCTGCATGAGCCGGCCCCGCGCGGCGACGAGCGCGCACGCGTCCGGCAGCGACAACACACCCGCCACGTACGCGGCGGTGACCTCACCGATCGAGTGCCCGCCGACGAAGTCCGGGGTGACGCCGAACGACTCGACGAGCCGGAACAGCGCCACCTCGACCGCGAACAGCCCGGCCTGGGTGAACTGGGTCTGGTCCAGCAGGTCACCGTCGCCGAACAGTACGGGCTTCAGCGGCTGCGGCAGCAGCGGGTCGAGCTGCGCGCACACCTCGTCCAGCGCGGCGGCGAACACACCGAACGCGTCGGACAGCTCGCGGCCCATGCCGGCACGCTGGGCGCCCTGCCCGGAGAAGAGGATCGCGAGCCGGCCCCGGGTGGTAGCCGTACCGGTGTGCACGGTGCCGGCCGGCGTGCCGGTGGCGAGCGCGCGCAGCCCGGCGAGCAGGTCGTCGCGGTCGGTGGCGACGACGACGGCGCGGTGGTTCAGGGCGGCCCGGCCGGTGACCGACGACCAGCCGACGTCGACCGGCCGGACGGCGGTGTCGGCGGCCAGCCGGCGGGCCCAGCGGTCGGCCTGCGCGGCGAGCGCCTCCGGGTCGCGGGCGGAGAGCAGCACCGGCGCGGGTCGGCGCGGCGGCTCGGCGGCGACGGGGGCCGGCTCGGCGGCGACGGGGGCCGGCTCGGCGGGCGGCGCCTCGATGATGACGTGCGCGTTGGTGCCGCTCACCCCGAACGAGGAGACGGCGGCGCGGCGGGGCCGGTGCGACCGCGGCCAGGGCCGGGCCTCGGTGAGCAGGGAGACGTTGCCGGCGTCCCAGTCGATGTGCGGGGAGGGCGCGTCCACGTGCAGCGTGCGGGGCAGCATGCCGTGCCGCATCGCCATGATCATCTTGATGATGCCCGCCGCGCCGGCCGCGGCCTGGGTGTGGCCCAGGTTCGACTTGACCGAGCCCAGCCAGAGCGGTTCGCCGGCCCGCTCCTGCCCGTACGTGGCGAGCAGCGCCTGCGCCTCGATCGGGTCACCGAGCGTGGTGCCGGTGCCGTGCGCCTCGACCGCGTCCACGTCGGCGGTGGTCAGCCGCGCGTTCGCCAGGGCCTGCCGGATGACGCGTTGCTGCGACGGGCCGTTCGGCGCGGTGAGGCCGTTGGACGCGCCGTCCTGGTTGACCGCGGTGCCGGCCACCACGGCGAGGATGCGCCGCCCGTCGCGGCGGGCGTCGGCCAGGCGCTGCACCAGCAGCACGCCGACACCCTCGGACCAGCCGGTGCCGTCCGCCGACGCGGCGAACGACTTGCAGCGGCCGTCGGCGGCGAGACCGCGCTGCCGGGAGAACTCGATGAACGTGCCCGGGTTGGCCATCACCGTCACGCCGCCGGCGAGCGCCAGGTCGCACTCCCCGGACCGCAGCGCCTGCACCGCCAGGTGCAGCGCGACGAGCGACGACGAGCAGGCGGTGTCCACGGTGACCGCCGGGCCCTCCAGCCCGAACGTGTAGGCCACCCGCCCGGAGACGACGCTGCCGGAGTTGCCGGTGCCGAGGTAGCCCTCCACGCCCTCCGGCAGCTCCCCCAACCCGGCGGCGTAGTCGTGGTACATCAGGCCGGCGAACACGCCGGTGCGCGAGCCGCGCAGCCGGGCCGGGTCGACCCCGGCGGACTCGAACGTCTCCCAGGACGCCTCCAGCAGCAGCCGCTGCTGCGGGTCCATGGCGAGCGCCTCACGCGGGCTGATGCCGAAGAAGCCCGGGTCGAAGTCGGCGGCGCCGGCGAGGAAGCCGCCCTCCCGGGCGTACGAGGTGCCCGGGTGGTCGGGATCGTCGTGGAACAGCGTGTCCAGGTCCCAGCCCCGGTCGGTGGGGAACGCGCCGATGCCGTCGCCGTCGGCGGCCAGCAGCTCCCACAGCGCCTCGGGGCTGTCGATGCCGCCCGGATAGCGGCAGGCCATGCCGACGATCGCGATCGGCTCGTCCACGCCGGTGACCGTTGCCGCGTCGGCGCGGGTCGCGGCGGTGGCGCCGGTGAGCTGCTCGTGCACGTGCGCGGCGAGCGCGGCCGGGGTCGGGTAGTCGAAGACCAGCGTGGACGCCAGCCGCAGCCCGGTGGCGGCGTTGACCCGGTTGCGCAGGTCCACCGCGGTCAGCGAGTCGAAGCCCAGCTCCTGGAACGCCCGGTCGGCCGGCACCGCGTCCGCGCCGCCGTGGCCGAGCACCTGTGCGACCAGGCCCCGGACCAGCAGGCCCACCTCGGCGCGGGCCTCGTCGTCGGTGAGTCGGGCGAGCCGGTCGGCCCAACCGTCGGCCGCCGCGCCGGCCTGCCGCCGGGCGGGCGTGCCGGCCAGGGCACGCAACATCGGGGGTACGCCGGCGGCGGCGCGCAGCGCCGGCAGGTCCAGCACGGCCGGCACGAGCGCGGCGGTGTCGGAGGCGACGGCGGTGTCGAAGAGCGCGACGCCGACCGCCTCGGTGATCACGCCGAGCCCGGCGCGGGCCACCCGGGAACGGTCGGCGCCGTCGAGGCCGGCGGCCATCCCGTCGGTGTCCCACATGCCCCAGGCCAGCGCGTGCGCGGGTCGGCCCTGGGCGCGGCGGTGGACCGCGAGCGCGTCGAGGTAGGCGTTCGCGGCGGCGTACGCGCCCTGGCCGGGGGAACCGAGCACGCCGGCGATCGACGAGTAGGTGACGAACAGGTCGAGGTCGAGGCCGGCGGTGGCCTCGTGCAGGTGCCAGGCGGCGTCCACCTTGGGGGCGAGCACCCGGGCCAGCCGGTCGGCGTCGGTGCCGGTGATCACGGCGTCGTCGAGCACGCCGGCGGTGTGCACCACCCCGGCGAGCCGGCCGGCGCCGGTGAGGTCGGCGACCAGCCGGTCGACCGCGTCGCGGTCGGTGACGTCGCAGGCCAGCACCCGGACGTGGGCGCCGAGCGCGGTCAGCTCGTCGACCAGGTCGGCCGCGCCGTCGGCGTCGGGTCCGCGCCGGCTGACCAGGGCCAGCGAGTCGACGCCCCGGTCGGTGACCAGGTGCCGGGCGAGCAGCGCGCCGAGCGCGCCGGTGCCGCCGGTGACCAGGACGGTGCCGTCGTAGGTGGCCGGGGTGTTCGCGGGTGGGGCGTCGGCGCGTACCAGTCGGGGGGTGTGGGTGGTGTCGCCGCGGACCGCGAGCTGCGCCGCGGCCGGGTCAGCGGCGGCGGCCGCGAGCAGCGCCAGCACGCCGGCGTCGAGGTCGCGGTCCAGGTCGGCCAGGACGATCCGGCCGGGGTGCTCGGACTGGGCGGAGCGGACCAGGCCCCAGACGGCGGCGCCGGCCAGGTCGGCGACGCGGTCGTCGGGCGTGGCCGGCATCGCGTCGCGGGTGGTCACGACGAGCCGCGCGTCGGCGGTCGCGTCGGCGGTCAGCCAGGCGCGCAGCGCGGCGAGCACGCCGGTGGTGGCGGCGCGGACCGCGTCCGGCGTCGGCCCGGCCGGCGGCACCGGCAGCAGCACCAGCGGGGGTACGCCGCCGGCGGCGACCAGCGCGGCCACGTCCGGGTGGGCGGCGGCGTCGGGCAGGGCGACCAGCGGCGCGCCGAGCACCGCCGTGGCGGGCGGGGTGGCCGGGGTGAGCGCCTCGGCCGCCCAGGCGACCCGGAACAGCGAGCGGGCGGCGCGGGTGGCGGCCGGCGGCGTGACGCCGGTCAGCTCGCGCAGCACCAGCGCGTCGACGGTGACGACGGGCCGGTCGGTGGGGTCGACGGCGAGCAGCCGCACCGCCGTGCCGGCCCGGGTGAGCCGGACCCGCAGCGTCTGGGCGCCGACGGCGTGCACCTGGACGCCGGTGAACGCGAACGGCGCCTTCGGGCCGGTGGTGCCGTCGCCGGGCAGCAGCGCGGTGGGGTGCAGCGCGGCGTCGAGCAGCGCGGGGTGCACGCCGAACCCGCCGACATGGTCGGTGCCGGCGGACGGCAGCGTCACCTCGGCGTAGACGGTGTCGTCGCCGGTCGTCCAGGCCCGTCGCAGGCCCTGGAACGCCGGCCCGTAGGTCATGCCGTGGCCGGCGAGCGCGTCGTACCAGCCGGTGAGGTCGGTCTCGACCGCGTGCGGCGGGGGCCACGCGCCGAGGCCGGCCCCTTCGGTGGGGGCGGCGGCGGTGAGCAGGCCCTCGGCGTGCCGGATCCAGTCGCCGTCGGGGTCGTCGTCGGGCTGCGAGTGCACCGCGACGGTGCGCCAGCCGGCGTGGTCGCGGGGGCCGACCCGGACCTGTACCCGCACCCCGCCCCGGGCGGGGAGCACCAGCGGCGCGGCGACGGTCAGCTCGCGGACCCGGCAGGGGCCGAACTCCTCGCCGGCGCGCAGCACGAGTTCGACGAGCGCGGTGCCGGGGACGAGGACCGCGCCGGCGACCTCGTGGTCGGCGAGCCACGGCTGGGTCGACAGGGACAGCCGGCCGGTGAGCACGGCGGCGTCCTCGCCGGCCAGCCGGACGGCGGCGGTGAGCAGCGGGTGGCCGGCGGCGCCGAGACCGGCGCCGGTGACGTCGGCGGCGGGCCCGGCCGGGCGCAGCCAGTAGCGGTCGCCGCCGAACGCGTAGGTGGGCAGGTCGGCGGCGGTGGCCGGGGCGCCGGCGAACAGCGGGGTCCAGTCGACGTGCGCGCCGCCGGCGAAGAGTTCCGCCAGTGCGGTGAGCAGCGCGCGGGGCTCGGGCCGGTCGGCGCGCTGGGTGGCGACGGCCAGCCCGGCCGGGTCGTCGGCGGTGTCGCGGACCAGCGCGGTGAGGACGCTGCGCGGGCCGATCTCCAGGAACGTGTCCACCCCGGCGGCGCGCAGCGCGGTCACGCCGTCGGCGAACCGGACCGCCTCCCGCACGTGCCGCACCCAGTAGTCGGCGGTGGTGATCTCGGTCGGGTCGGCCAGCGCGCCGGTCAGGTTCGACACGATCGGCAGCAGCGGCGCGGCGAACGTCAACCCGTCGAGCACAGCCCGGAACTCGGCGAGCATCGGCTCCATCAGCGGACTGTGGAACGCGTGCGACACCGTCAACCGACGAACCCGCACACCCCGGTCCCGCCAGGTCCGCTCGATCTCGTCCAGCGCGTCGACCGGACCGGACACCACCGTCGACGACGGCCCGTTCACCGCCGCGATCCCCAGCGCGGGGTGCGCCCCGATCGACGCCGCCACCTCGGCCTCCGGCGCCGCGACCGCCAACATCCCACCGCCGGCCGGCAACGCCTGCATCAACCGGCCCCGCGCCGCCACCAGCGCACACGCGTCCGCCAGCGACAACACCCCCGCCACATACGCGGCGGTCACCTCACCGATCGAGTGCCCACCCACGAAGTCCGGGGTCACCCCGAACGACTCGACCAGGCGGAACAGCGCCACCTCGACCGCGAACAGACCCGCCTGCGTGAACTGCGTCTGATCCAGCAGATCACCGTCACCGAACAGCACCGGCTTCAACGGCTGCGGCAGCAACGGATCGAGTGCCACGCACACCTCGTCCAACGTGGACGCGAACACCGGGAACGCCTCGGACAACTCCCGACCCATGCCGGCACGCTGCGCGCCCTGCCCGGAGAACAGCACCGCGACCGGGCCCCGGTCGGTGGCGCGACCGGTGACCAGGTTGTCGGCCGACCCACCGGCGGCGAGCGCGCGCAGCCCGGCGGTCAACTCGTCGTGGTCGGCGGCGAGCAGCACCGCCCGGTGCTCCAGCGCGGTCCGCGCGGTCAGCGAGGTGCGGCCCACGTCGGCCAGGTCGGGGCGGTCCGGCGCGGCGAACGCGTCGGCCCAGCGGGCCGCCTGCCGGGCCAGCCCGCCGTCGCCGCGGGCCGACACCAGCACCGGCACCAGCGACGGCGGCGCGGGCCGGTCGGTCACCTCGGGCTCGACGGCGGGCGGCTGCTCGATGATGATGTGGGCGTTGGTGCCGCTGACGCCGAACGAGGAGACCGCCGCCCGGCGGGGCCGGTCCACCGCCGGCCACGGCCGGGCCTCGGTGAGCAGCTCCACCGCGCCGGCCGACCAGTCGACGTGCGGGGTCGGCGCGTCCACGTGCAGCGTGCGGGGCAGCACACCGTGGCGCAACGCCTGCACCATCTTGATCACCCCGGCGACGCCGGCGGCGGCCTGGCTGTGCCCGATGTTCGACTTGATCGAGCCCAGCCACAGCGGCTCGCCGGCCCGCTCCTGCCCGTACGTGGCGAGCAGCGCCTGCGCCTCGATCGGGTCGCCGAGCGTGGTGGCGGTGCCGTGCGCCTCGACGGCGTCCACGTCGGCGGTGGTCAGCCCGGCGGCGGTGAGCGCGGCCCGGATGACGCGCTGCTGGGACGGCCCGTTCGGGGCGGTGAGGCCGTTGGACGCGCCGTCCTGGTTGACCGCGGAGCCACGGACCACGGCGAGCACCCGGTGGCCGTTGCGGCGGGCGTCGGAGAGCCGCTCCACCACCAGCACACCCACGCCCTCGGACCAGCCGGTGCCGTCGGCGGCGGCGGCGAACGACCGGCAGCGGCCGTCGGCGGCCAGCCCGCCCTGGCGGGTGAACTCGACGAACGCGCCGGGGGTCACCAGCACGTTCACGCCGCCGGCCAGGGCCAGGTCGCATTCGCCCTGGCGCAGCGACTGCACGGCCAGGTGCAGCGCGACGAGCGACGACGAGCAGGCGGTGTCCACGGTGACCGCCGGGCCCTCCAGCCCGAACGTGTAGGCGACCCGGCCGGAGATGACGCTGTGCGCGCCGCCGGTGAGCCGGTAGCCGTCCAGGTCGCGGGTCTCGTCGCCGGCGCCGTAGCCGGACGGGGACGCGCCGACGAACACGCCGGTGGCGGTGCCGTGCAGCGTGTCCGGGTTGAGCGCCGCCTGCTCGAACGCCGCCCAGGTGGCCTCCAGCAGCAGCCGCTGCTGCGGGTCCATGGCGAGCGCCTCACGCGGGCTGATGCCGAAGAAGTCCGGGTCGAACTCGGTGGCCCGGTCGATGAACCCGCCGTGGCGGGTGAACGAGCGGCCGGGGGCGTCCGGGTCGTCGGCGAAGAGCCGGTCGAGGTCCCAGTCCCGGTCGGTGCGGAACTCGGTGATGCCGTCGCGGCCCTCGGCGACCAGCTCCCACAGCCCGTCCGGGTCGGCGACGCCGCCCGGGTAGCGGCAGCTCATGCCGACGATCGCGATCGGCTCGTCGGCGGTCGCCGGGCCGGCGGGGACGTCGGCGGCGGCGTCGCCGGCGTCGGGCAGCCGCAGCAGCGTGGCGAGCTGACCGGCGAGCACGGCCGGGCTCGGGTAGTCGAAGATGACGGTGGTGGGCAGCGACAGGCCGGTGGCGGCGGTGAGCTGGTTACGCAGCTCCACCGCGGTCAGCGAGTCGAAGCCGAGGTCGCGGAACGCGCGCCGGGGGCGTACCGCGTCGCTGCCGGCGTGGCCGAGGACCGCGGCGGCGTGGTCGCGGACCATGTCGGTGAGGCGGCGTTCCCGGTCGGCGCGGGGCAGGTCGAGCAGTTCCCGGCGCAGTCCGCCGGCCCGGTCGTCGACGTCGGCGGTGGCGGGCCGCTCGGTCAGCGCGTCCCGGGCCTCCGGGATGTCGGCGAGCAGCGGCCGGGGCCGGGCGGAGGCGTACGCGGGCGCGAACTGGGCCCAGTCGACGTCGGCCACGACCAGCGTGGTCTCGCCGTGCTCGACGGCCCGGCGCAGGGCCAGCAGCGCGGCGGCCGGCTGCATCGGGTTGAGGCCACGCCGGCTGAGCAGCCGCTGCGCCTCCTCGGTGGTGGCCATCCCGCCCTCGGCCCAGGCGCCCCAGGAGATCGAGGTCGCGGTCAGTCCCCGGGCGCGGCGCTGCTCGGCGAGCGCGTCCAGATAGGCGTTCGCGGCCGCGTACGCGCCCTGGCCGCCGCTGCCCCACACGCCGGAGATGGACGCGAACAGCACGAACGCGTCGAGCGGCCGGTCACCGAGCAGCTCGTCGAGGTACGCGGCGCCGGCGACCTTGCCGGCCATCACGTGGTCGAACACGTCCAGGTCGGTGTCGACGAGCGCGGTGAGCCGGGTGATGCCGGCGGCGTGCAGCACGGCGGTCAGCGGCGCGACGTCGTCCAGGCCGGCGACCAGCGCGGCGACCTGGTCCCGGTCGGCCAGGTCGCAGGCGACCACGCTGACCCGTACCCCGTCGGCGGTCAGCTCGTCGGCCAGCTCGCGGGCCCCGGCGGCGGCGAGCCCCCGGCGGCTGGTGAGCACCAGGTGCTCGGCGCCGTTGGCGGCCAGCCAGCGGGCGGCCTGGGCGCCGATCGCGCCGGTGCCGCCGGTGATCAGCACGGTGCCGCGCGGCTGCCAGCCGGCGAGTTGCCCGGCGGTGCGGGCGGTGGTGCGGGTCAGCCGGCGCACGAACGTGCCGTACGGGCGGACCGCGTACTGGTCCTCGTCACCGCCGCCGGTGAGGACGCGGGCCACCTCGGCCCAGGTCGCGGCGTCCGGCGCGGCGGGCAGGTCGAGCACGCCGCCCCACTGCCGGGGGTGTTCCAGGCCGATCACCCGGGCCAGGCCCCCGAGCGCGGCCTGGGCGGCGCTGGTGACCGGCTCGGCCGGGCCGGTGCCCACGCCGCCCTGGGTGACGCACCACAGCGGGGCGGTGCGGCCGGCGTCCTGGGCGGCCTGCACCAGCCGGGTGGTGGCGACCAGGCCGGTGGAGACGCCGGGGTGGCCCGGGTGGTCGGCGTCGGCGAGCCCGAGCAGCGACACGATCGCGGTCGGTTCGCCGGTGAGCGACGCGGCCAGCTCCGCGCGGGTGGCGTGGACCGGGTCGACGGGCAGCGTGCGCAGCGTCGACCCGTCGGGCAGCGCGGCGGCGAGCGCGGCCAGCCAGGTGTCCGCCCGGTCGTCGCCGGCCGGCGACACCACCAGCAGGTCGGCGGTGGCCGGGGTGGCGACGGCGGTGGCCGGCTGCCACACCACCCGGTACGACCAGCCGTCGAGCACGGCCCGCTGGAGCCGGGCGCGACGCCAGGACGACAGCAGCGGCAGCGCCGGGGCGAGCACCTCCGGGTCGGCGTCGCCGGCGGTGAGCGCGGCGACGTCGGCGCGTTCCACGGCCGACCAGAACTCCACGTCGACGACGTCCGGGCCGACCGGACCGGCGGCGGTCGCCGCCATCCGCTCCGGCCAGTAGCGCCGCCGCTGGAACGCGTACGTGGGCAGGCCGGTGAGCACCGGCGCGGGAGCGAGGACCCGGGTCAGGTCCACCGGCAGGCCGTGCGCGTGGGCGTGGGCGATGCTGGTCAGCAGCCGCAGCCGGGCGTCGTCGCCGCGCCGCAGCGTGGACAGCGCGCGGCCGGTGGTGCCGGTGTCGTCCAGGATGGCCGCGACCGACATGGTGAGCACCGGGTGCGGGGACACCTCGACGAAGTCGGTGTGCCCGGCGTCGATCGCGGTCCGCACGGCGGTGTCGAACAGCACCGGCAGGCGCAGGTTGTCGGCCCAGTGGTCGGCGTCGAAGCGGGTGCCGTCGAGCCGGTCGCCGGTGACCGTGGAGATGATCGGCACGTCGCCGGGGCGCGGCGTCAGGCCGGCCAGTTCGGTGCGGAGCCGGTCGGCGACCGGTGCCACGGCCGGCGAGTGCGAGGCGTAGTCGACGGCCACCGGCCGGGCCCGTACGCCGTCGGCGACCAGCGTGGCGATCAGGTCGGCGATGGCCTGCGGCGGGCCGGCGACGGCGGTGGTGGCGGGGCCGTTGACCACCGAGACGGTGACGCCCTCGGGCAGCCGGGCGGCCAGTTCGGCGGCGGGCAGGTCGACGGCGGCCATGGCGCCGGTGCCGGCGACGTCGGCCAGCGCCCGCAGGCGCAGCGCCAGCACCCGGGCCGCGTCGGCGAGGGTGAGCGCGCCGGCCACGTGGGCGGCGACGATCTCGCCCTGGGAGTGGCCGATCACGGCGCGCGGGCTCATCCCGGCGTGCCGCCACAGCCGGGCCAGCGCCACGCCGACCGCGAACAGCGCCGGCTGGGCGATCTCGGAGCGGGTCAGCCACGAGTCGTCGCCGCCGGTGAGCACGGCGACCACGTCGACGTCGAGCCAGCGGTCCAGTTCGGCCTGGCATTCGGCGAGCGCCTCGTCGAAGACCGGCGCGGCGCCGATCAGCTCGGCGGCCATGGCGACGTGCTGCGCGCCCTGGCCGGGGAACACCCAGACCGGGCCCTCCCCCGGCTCGCCGGCCGGGCCGGCGACGACGGTGGCGGCGGGGGTGCCGGCGGCGACCGCGTCCAGGCCGGCGAGGAGCTGCTCGGGGTCGGCGGCCACCACGGCGGCCCGGTGCTCGAACACCGACCGGGTGGTGGCCAGCGACCAGGCCAGCCGCGCCGGGTCGAGGTCGGCGTGCGCGCGGACGTGGCTGGCCAGTCGGGCGGCCTGCTCGCGCAGCGCGTCGGCGGACCGGGCGGAGAGCGGCCACACGGTGGCGGCGCCGGCGACCAGGGGCGGCCGGTCGGTGTCCGGCGCCGGGGTGGGCGTCGGGTCGGCCTGTTCCAGGATGACGTGGGCGTTGGTGCCGCTGATGCCGAACGAGGAGATCGCGGCGCGGCGCGGCCGGTCCACCGCCGGCCAGCTCCGGGGCTCGGTGAGCAGCTCCACCGCGCCGGCGGACCAGTCGATGTGCGGCGACGGCGTGTCGACGTGCAGCGTGGCGGGCAGCCGGCCGTGCCGGATGGCCTGCACCATCTTGATCACGCCGGCGACGCCGGCGGCGGACTGGCTGTGGCCCAGGTTCGACTTGATCGAGCCCAGCCAGAGCGGGTCCCGGCCGTCGCGGTCCTGCCCGTACGTGGCCAGCAGCGCCTGCGCCTCGATCGGGTCGCCGAGCGTGGTGCCGGTGCCGTGCGCCTCGACCGCGTCCACGTCGGCGGTGTCCAGCCGGGCGTTGCTGAGCGCCTGCCGGATGACCCGCTGCTGGGAGGGGCCGTTGGGGGCGGTGAGCCCGTTGGACGCGCCGTCCTGGTTGACGGCGCTGCCGCGCAGCACCGCGAGGACCGGGTGGCCGTTGCGGCGGGCGTCGGCGAGCCGTTCGACGAGCAGCAGGCCGACGCCCTCGGCCCAGCCGGTGCCGTCGGCGGCGGCGGCGAACGACTTGCACCGCCCGTCGGAGGCGAGGCCCCGCTGGCGGGAGAAACCGACGAACGCGCTGGGGCTGGCCATCACCGTCACGCCGCCGGCGAGCGCCAGGTCGAACTCGCCGGCCCGTAGCGCCTGCGCGGCCAGGTGCAGCGCGACAAGCGACGACGAGCAGGCGGTGTCCACGGTGACGGCCGGCCCTTCCAGGCCCAGCGCGTACGCGATCCGCCCGGAGACGACGCTGGTGACGGTGCCGGTGAGCAGGTAGCCCTCGTCGGCGTCGGTCGCGCCGCCGTCGGCGGCGACGCCGTAGCCGTTGGCGGCGGTGCCGACGAACACGCCGACCTTCTGCCCGCGTACCGACGAGGGGGCGATGCCGGCGGTCTCGAACGCCTCCCACGAGGTTTCCAGCAGCAGCCGCTGCTGCGGGTCCATGGCGAGCGCCTCACGCGGGCTGATGCCGAAGAACTCGGCGTCGAAGCCGGCCGCGTCGTAGAGGAAGCCGCCCTGCTGGGTGGTGGAGCGGCCGACCCGGTCGGCGGACGGGTCGTAGAGGTTGGCCAGGTCCCAGCCCCGGTCGGTGGGGAAGCCGGCGATCGCGTCGCCGCCGGCGTCCACCAGCTCCCACAACTGCTCCGGGGTGGACACCCCGCCCGGGTAGCGGCAGGACATCGCGACGATCGCGATCGGTTCCCGGGCGGCGGCGGTGAGCTGCTGGTTGAGCTGCTTGAGCCGGCCGGTCTCCTTGAGGGAGGCCCGAAGCGCCTCGACGACCTTGTCTGCGGACGTGGACATCATCTACTCCGTACGTGGGCGTCAGGACTCGGAGCCGTCGAGGGCCAGCCGGATCAGGGTGTCGGTGTCGAGGTCGTCGAGGTCGACCTCCGCGCCGTCCGGCTCGGGCGCGGGGCCGTCGCCGTCGGCGAGGCCGAGCAGCAGCTCCAGCAGCCCGGCCTCGCGGATGCGGGCGAGCGGGACGGTGGCCAGCGCCTCGCGTACCGCGCTCTCGGCCGGGTCCGCCGTCGGCGTGGTCGACGCGTCGGGCAGCAGCGTGGCGCGCAGGTGGTCGGCGAGCGCGGCCGGGTCGGGGTGGTCGAAGACCAGCGTGGTGGGCAGCGACAGGCCGGTGGCCCGGTTGAGCCGGTTACGCAGCTCGACCGCGGTCAGCGAGTCGAAGCCGAGGTCCTTGAACGCCCGCCGGGGCTTGACCCGCTCCGGGCCGCCGTGGCCGAGCACGGCCGCCGCCTCGGCGCGGACCAGTTCGACGAGCCGCCGGTCCCGGTCCTCGGCGGACAGGTCGCGGAGCTGGTCGCGCAGCGCCGCGCCACCGTCGGCGGGGACCTCCGCGGCGGCGCGGATCGCCTGCCGGGCCTCGGGCAGGTCGGCCAGGAACGGCCGGGGACGGCTCGACGCGTACGCGGGGGCGAACGTCGCCCAGTCCACGTCGACCACGGTGAGGGTGGCGTCGCCGCGCCCGACCGCGACGCGCATGGCGTGCACCGCGTCGGCCGGGGCCATCGCCCGCAGTCCGCGGCGGGCCAGTTCCCGCTGCGCGTCGTCGGTGGCCATGCCGCCGTCGGCCCACGGTCCCCAGGCCACCGAGGTGGCGGCGAGGCCGCGGGCGTGCCGCCGGGCGGCCAGCGCGTCGAGGTGGGCGTTGCCGGCCGCGTAGCCGGCCTGCCCGCCGCTGCCCCACACCCCGGCGATGGACGCGAACAGCACGAACGCGTCGAGCGGCCGGTCGCCGAGCAGCTCGTCGAGGTGCACCGCGCCGGCGGTCTTGCCGGTCAGCACCCCGGCCAGCCGGTCCGGGTCGGTGTCGAGCAGCGGCGCCACGTCGTTGAGCCCGGCGGCGTGCACGACGGCGGTCAGCGGCGCCGGGTCGGCGTCGAGGCGGGTCAGCAGCGCGGCGACCGCGTCCCGGTCGGCCACGTCGCAGGCGGCGATCGTGACGCGTACGCCGGTTGCGGTCAGCTCGTCGCGCAGCTCGGCCGCGCCGGGGGCGGCGTCGCCGCGCCGGCTGGTGAGCACCAGGTGCTCCGCGCCGGCACCGGCCGCCCAGCGGGCGACGTGCGCGCCGAGCGCGCCGGTGCCGCCGGTGACCAGCACCGTGCCGGTGGGCTGCCACCGGTCGGCGGCGGCCGGCGCGGCCGGGGTGGCGCGGACCAGGCGGCGCGCGTAGAGGCCGCCGCCGCGCAGCGCGAACTGGTCCTCGTCGCCGTCGGCGGTGAGCGCGGCGGCGAGCCGGGCCGGGTCGGTGTCGCCGGCGGGCAGGTCGAGCAGGTTGACGCGCAGCCGGGGCAGTTCCAGCCCGGCGACCCGGGCCAGGCCCCACAGGCCGCCCTGGGCGACGCCGTGCACCGGGTCGCCGCCGTCGGTGGCGACCGCGTCCCGGGTGAGGCACCACAGCGGCGGCGTGTCGCCGGTGTCGTGCAGCGCCTGGATCAGCAGCAGCGTGGCGGCGGTGCCGGCGGGCAGCGCCGGATGGTCCGGGTGCGGCGCGTCGTGCAGGCCGAGCAGCGAGACCACGCCGTCGACCGGCCCGTCCGCGAACGCCTTGCCGAGCGCGGCGGCGAGGTCGGCCCGGGTGGCGCCGGCCGGGTCGACGGTGACCGGCCGCAGTTCCGCGCCGGCCAGCGCGGCGGCGACGTCGGCGGTGGCGGGTTCCCCGGCCGGGGCGACGACCAGCCAGGCGCCGCCGGTAACGGGCCGCTCGTCGCGGTCGAGCCGCTTCCAGGTGACCTGGTACGCCCACCGGTCGGCCGGGGTACGCCGGGTACGGGCCCGCCGCCACGTGGTGAGCGCGGGCAGCGCCGGTGCGAGCGTGTCGAGGGCGTCGTCGGCGAGGTGACCGGCGAGCGCGGTGAGGTCGCCGCTCTCCACGGCGGCCCAGAACTCGGCGTCGGAGGCGTCGGTCCGGGTCGGCGTGTCCGGCCAGAACCGCTCGTGCTGGAACGCGTAGGTGGGCAGGTCGACGCGGTTCGCGCCGGTGCCGGCGAACCACGGCGTCCAGTCGACGCGCACACCGTGCACGTGCAGCTCCGCCAGCCCGGCCAGCAACGCGCCCGCCTCGTCCCGGTCCCGGCGCTGCACGGCGGTCGCGACCACCGTGTCGTCGTCCGGCAGGATCTCCGCGGTCAGCGCGGTGAGCACGCTCTGCGGGCCGACCTCCAGGAACGTGTCCACCCCGGCCGCCCGCAACGCGGCGACCCCGTCGGCGTAACGCACCGCCTCCCGCACGTGCCGCACCCAGTAGTCCGGGCCGGTGATCTCGTCCCCGGCCAACGCACCGGTCACGTTCGACACGATCGGCAGCAGCGGCGCGGCGAACGTCAACCCGTCCAGCACGGTGCGGAACTCGGCGAGCATCGGCTCCATCAGCGGACTGTGGAACGCGTGCGACACCGTCAACCGACGAACCCGCACACCCCGGTCCCGCCAGGTCCGCTCGACCTCGTCCAGCGCGTCGACCGGACCGGACACCACCGTCGACGACGGCCCGTTCACCGCCGCGATCCCCAGGCTCGGATGTCCGGCAACCGATTCCGTCACGTCGGCCTCCGGCGCGGCGACCGCCAACATCCCACCACCGGCCGGCAACGCCTGCATCAACCGACCCCGCGCCGCCACCAGCGCACACGCGTCCGCCAGCGACAACACCCCCGCCACGTACGCGGCGGTCACCTCACCGATCGAGTGCCCACCCACGAAGTCCGGCACGACGCCGAACGACTCCACCAGGCGGAACAGCGCCACCTCGACCGCGAACAGACCCGCCTGCGTGAACTGCGTCTGATCCAGCAGATCACCGTCACCGAACAGCACCGGCTTCAACGGCTGCGGCAGCAACGGATCGAGCTGCGCGCACACCTCGTCCAACGCGGACGCGAACACACCGAACGCCTCGGACAACTCCCGGCCCATGCCGGCACGCTGCGCGCCCTGCCCGGAGAACAGCACCGCCAGTCGCCCATGCGGGCCGGCCGGGCCGGTGGTGACCGCGCCGGAGGACGTGCCACCGGCCAGCGCGCGCAGCGCGGTCAGCAGTTCGTTCCGGTCGGTGACGCCGAGTACGGCCCGCTGCTCCAGCGTCGGCCGGGTGGTGAGCGCGGACCATCCGACGTCGACCGGGCGGAGCGTCTCGTCGGCGGCGAGCCAGCGCGTCCAGCGGTCGGCCTGCGCGGCGAGCGCCGCGCCGGTACGCGCCGACAGCAGCACCGGCACCGGCCCGCCCGCGGTCACGTCGCCGGTCCGGCCAGGAACCGCCTCGCCGGTCCGGTCCGCGCCTCCGGGCCGGGCGTCGCCGGCTCCGGTCACGTCACCGTCGGCTGTCGGACCGGCCGGTTCGCCGGCAGGTGGTTGTTCCAGGATGACGTGGGCGTTGGTGCCGGAGATCCCGAACGACGACACCGCCGCCCGACGGGGCCGGTCCACCGAGGGCCACGGCGTCGGCGCCGTCGCCAGCGTCACCGCCCCGGCCGTCCAGTCGATGTGCGGCGACGGCTCGTCCACGTGCAGCGTCGGCGGCATGATCCCGTGCCGCATGGCGAGGACCATCTTGATGATCCCGGCGACGCCGGCCGCGGCCTGGGTGTGCCCGATGTTCGACTTCACCGAGCCGAGCAGCAGCGGCGTCGACCGCTCCTGCCCGTACGTGGCGAGCACCGCCTGCGCCTCGATCGGATCCCCGAGCGTGGTGCCGGTGCCGTGCGCCTCGACCGCGTCCACGTCGGCGGTGCTCAGCCGCGCGTTGGCCAGGGCCTGCCGGATCACCCGCTGCTGCGACGGACCGTTCGGCGCGGTCAGGCCGTTCGACGCGCCGTCCTGGTTCACCGCCGTGCCCCGCACCACCGCGAGGACCCGGTGGCCGCGACGGCGGGCGTCGCTGAGCCGTTCGACGAGCAGCATGCCGACGCCCTCGCCCCAACTCGTGCCGTCGGCGCCGGCGGCGAACGACTTGCACCGCCCGTCGGGGGCCAGTCCACGCTGGCGGGAGAAGCCGACGAACGCGCTGGGCGTGGCCATCACGGTCACGCCGCCCGCGAGGGCCAGGTCGCATTCCCCGGCCCGCAGCGCCTGGGCGGCCAGGTGCAGCGCGACAAGCGACGACGAACACGCGGTGTCCACCGTGACGGCCGGTCCTTCCAGCCCGAAGACGTACGCGACGCGGCCGGAGGCGACGCTGCCGGCGGTGCCGTTGACCAGGTAGCCCTCCAGTTCCGCGGAGGCGTCGAGCCGGCCGGCGTAGTCGTGGTGGATCAGTCCGGCGAAGACGCCGGTGGTCGTGGTGCGGTCGTGCGGGTCGAGGCCGGCGGACTCGAACGCCTCCCACGAGGTTTCCAGCAGCAGCCGCTGCTGCGGGTCCATGGCGAGGGCCTCGCGGGGGCTGATGCCGAAGAACGCCGGGTCGAAGTCGGCCGCGTCGGCGAGGAACCCGCCGTACCGGGTGGTGGAGGTGCCGGCGCGGTCGGCGTCCGGGTCGTAGAGCGCGTCGAGGTCCCAGCCCCGGTCGGCGGGGAACTCGGCGATCCCGTCGCCGCCGGTGGAGACCAGGTCCCACAGTTGGTCCGGGTTGGTGACGCCGCCGGGGAGCCGGCAGGCCATGCCGATGATGGCGATGGGGTCGTCGTCCTCGGTGGCGGTGGCCCGGGTCGCGGCCACGGTGGCGGCCGGCCGGTGGCCGAGTCGTTCGTGCAGGTGTTCGGCGAGGCGTTCCGGGGTGGGGTGGTCGAAGACCAGCGTGGCGGGCAGCCGCAGCCCGGTGGCCGACGCGAGCCGGTTGCGCAGCTCCACCGAGGTCAGCGAGTCGAACCCGAGGTCCTTGAACGCCCGGGTGCCGGGCACCGCCTGCGCGGACGCGTGCCCGAGCACCGCCGCGGCCTGCGCCCGGACCAGCTCGACGAGCACCGCGGTCGCCTCGTCCGGGGCCAGGCCGGCGAGCCGCTCGGCCCAGCCGGCGGTGTTCGTGTCCGCGGTGCGGGCCTGCCGGCGTACGCCGGTGGGGGCCAGCAGCCGCAGCAGCGGCGGGAGCTGCGTCCGGTCGCCGGTGATGCGCAGCCGGGCGGCGACCACGGCGGGCAGCGGTTGCGCGGCGGCGGCGGCGAGCAGGGTCGCCCCCTCGGCGGCGCTGAGCCCGGTCATGCCGATCCGGCCGAGTCGCTGCCGGTCGCCGGCGTCGAGCCGCCCGGCCATGCCGCCGGTGGCCCACGCGCCCCAGCCGATGCTGGTGGCGGGCAGCCCGGTCGCGTGGCGGTGGGTGGCGAGCGCGTCGAGGAACGCGTTCGCGGCGGCGTAGTTGCCCTGCCCGGGTGAGCCGAGCGTGGCGGCGATGGACGAGAACAGCACGAACTCCGCCAGGTCGTGACCGGCGGTGGCCCGGTGCAGCGCCCAGGCGGCGTCCACCTTGGGCCGCAGCACCCGGTCGACGGCGTCGGCGTCCAGGGAGGTGACGGTGGCGTCGGCGATGACGCCGGCGCAGTGGTGGACGGCGGTCAGGTCCACACCGGCCAGCAGCGCGGCGACCTGGGTGTCGTCCGCCACGTCGACGGTGGCGACGCGGACGGTCGCGCCGGCCGTCTCCAGCTCGTCGACGAGGGCCGCGTAGGTCGGGTCGTCGGCCGGCGCGCGGCGGGCCGCGAGGAGCAGGTTCCGGGACCGGCCGGTGGCGACGAGGTGCCGGGCGACGATGCCCGCGAGGGCGCCGGACGCGCCGGTCACCAGCGTGACCCGGTCCGGGTCGACCGGCGCCGGCACGGTGAGCACCACCTTGCCGACGTGCCGGGCCTGGCTCAGGTGCCGCAACGCGGTCCGCGCCTGCCGCACGTCCCAGGTCCGGACCGGCAGGGGCCGCAACGCGCCGCTGGTGAACAGCGCGAGCAGCTCGCCCAGCATCTGGCCGATGCGCTCGCCGCCGGCCTCGTTCAGGTCGAACGACCGGTACGCGACGCCCGGATGTTCCCGCGCCACCACCGCCGGGTCCCGCAGGTCGGTCTTGCCCATCTCGACGAACCGGCCGCCGCGCGGCAGCAACCGCAACGACGCGTCCACGAACTCACCGGCGAGGGCGTCCAGCACCACGTCCACCCCGGCACCACCACTGGCCGCCAGGAACGCGGCCTCGAACTCGGTGGTCCGCGACGACGCGATCCGCTCGTCCGCCACCCCCAGCCCCCGCAACGTGCCCCACTTACCGGAACTCGCCGTCGCGTACACCGTCGCACCGAGATGCCGCGCGATCTGAATCGCCGCCATCCCCACCCCACCGGCACCGGAGTGGATCAACACCGACTCACCCGAACGCAGGTCCGCCAGGTCACGCAACGCGTACCACGCCGTCAGGAACACCACCGGCACCGACGCCGCCTCAACGAACGACCACCCCGCCGGCACCCGCGCGATCCGATCCCGCCGCGCCACCACCTCCGGACCGAACCCGGGCTCGAACAACCCGAACACCCGATCACCCACGGCCAACCCGGACACCCCCGGACCAACCTCCAGGACCACGCCCGCGCCCTCACTGCCCATCACCGCCGACGAGTCCGGATACATGCCGAGCGCGATCAACACGTCCCGGAAGTTCACCCCGGCCGCCCGCACCGCCACCCGCACCTCACCGGCCGCGAGCGGGGCCGGCGTGGCCGGCACGATCTCGACGCCGTCGAGCGTGCCGGGCCGGGCGGCGGCGACGTGCCAGGCACCCGCCGCCGGCGGCGCCAACTCCGCACCCGCCGGTCGCGTCAACCGGGGTACGCACACCAGGTCGCCGCGCAGCGCGAGCTGACCGCCCACGGTGGCGGGGTCGGCCACCACGGCGGCCAGCACGCCGAGCGCGTGGCGGTCGAGGGCGGCGTCGGCGTCCACGAGCACGATCCGGTCCGGGTGTTCGGACTGCGCCGAGCGCAGCAGTCCCCACACCGCCGCGGCGGCCGGGTCGACGGCCCGGTCGTCGCCGGTGGTCACCGCGTTCCGGGTCACCACCACCAGCCGCGAGTCGGCGAGCACGTCCGCGGCCAGCCACGCCTGCACGGCCGCCAGCACCGCCGCCGTCAGCGACCGCACCCGGGCGGGCAGGTCCCCGTGGACGCCCGCCCCCTCGGCCGCCCGATCGACCGCACCGTCCACGCCCGCCACGCCGTCGGCCACCGCATCGGCCACGCCGCTGCCCGCCGTGCCGGTCAGGGCGTCGGCGGTGCGCGCCGGGAGACCGATCGGCAGCAGGATCGCGTCGGGGACGGGCGTGCCGGCCTCGACGGCTGCCACCAGCGCCGCGACGTCCGGGAACGCCGGCACCGCTTCGGTCGGGTCGAGCCAGCCGGCGTGCGGGGATCCGGTGTTCGGCCGGGCCGCGCCGCGTCGGGTCGCCTTCCGGCCCCGGGCCGGGCGGTCCGCGGCGGCGTCGTCCGGCCGGGCCGGGGCGAGCGCGGCCCAGGTCAGGTCCGCCTCGGCCGGCGGGATCTCCTCGACCGGCCAGGTCACCGCGTACAGCGAGCGGGAACCCGCGCCGGGGACCGGGGTGTTGGCCAGTTCGCGCAGCACCAGCGTGTCGACCGACACCACCGGCGCGCCGGTCTCGTCGACCGCCACCAGGCGTACCCCGGCACCGGCCCGGCTCAGCCGGACGCGCAGCAGCCGGGCTCCGGCGGCGTGCACCTGGACGCCCTCGAACGCGAACGGCACGCGCGGCCCGGTCGTCCCGGTCCCGCCCGGCAGCAGGCCGATCGGGTGCAGCGCGGCGTCCAGCAGCGCCGGGTGCACCGCGAACCCGGCCACCGTGGTGTCCGGGAGCGCCACCTCGGCGTACACCTCGTCGCGGCCGGTCCAGGCCCGGCGCAGGCCCTGGAACGTCGGCCCGTAGGTCAGGCCGTGGCCGACGAGCGTCTCGTACCAGCCGGTCAGGTCCGTCTCGGTGACGCCCGACGGCGGCCAGGCGGCGAGGCCGGGCTCGTCGGCGGCGGCCGGCTCCAGCACCGCCTCGGCGTGCCGGATCCACTCCGCGTCCGGGTCGTCGTCCGGCTGGGCGTACACGGCGGCGTCCCGGCCGCCGGTGTCGTCGGCGGCGCCGACGCGCACCTGCACCCGGACACCGCCGGTGGCGGGCAGCACCAGCGGGGCGGTGACGGTGAGGTCGCGTACCCGGGGCGCGCCGACCTCGTCGCCGGCGCGCACCACCAGCTCCACCAGCGCGGTGCCGGGCAGCAGCACCGCGCCGGCCACGACGTGCTCGGCCAGCCAGGGCTGCGCGGACACCGCGAGCCGGCCGGTCAGCACCGTCTCGTCCGCGCCGGCCAGCCGCACCGCGGCGCCGAGCAGCGGGTGACCGGGCGCGGCCAGCCCGGCGCCGGTCAGGTCACCGGCCCGCCAGCCGGTGGCGTCGGGCCAGAAGCGCCGCCGCTGGAACGGGTACGTGGGCAGGTCGAGCGGTGCCCCGCCGCCGGTCAGCGGCGTCCAGTCCACCGGCACGCCGCCGGCGTACGCCTCGGCGAGCGCGGTGAGCAGCGCGGCCCCCTCGGTACGTCCGGCGCGCAGCGTCGGCACCACCACCGGCGTCGCGTCGTCGCCGAGGCAGTCGCGGATCATGCCGGCGAGCACCCCGTCCGGCCCGACCTCCAGGTACGTGCCGACGTGGCGCTGCCGCAGGTCGGCGATGCCGTCGGCGAAGCGGACCGCGTCGCGGACGTGCCGCACCCAGTAGTCGGGATCGCGCAGCGCGTCCGGCTCGGCGACGCGGCCAGTCAGGTTCGACAGCACCGGCAGGCGCGGCGGGTCGAGGGTGAGCCCGTCGACGACGGCCCGGAACTCGTCCAGCATCGGCGCCATCAGCGGACTGTGGAACGCGTGGCTGACGCGCAGCCGGCGGGTCCGCAGGCCGCGCTCCCGCCAGGCGCGTTCCAGTTCGTCGAGGGCGTCGAGGGCACCGGAGACGACCACGGCCGACGGGCCGTTGACGGCGGCGACGCCGACCCGGTCGGCGTACCCGGCGAGCGCGGCGGTCACCTCGTCCTCGGGCGCGGCGACCGCGAGCATGCCGCCGCCGTCGGGCAGCGCCTGCATGAGCCGGCCGCGCGCGGCGACCAGCGTGGCCGCGTCGGGTAGGGAGAGCACCCCGGCCACGTACGCGGCGGTGATCTCGCCGACGGAGTGCCCGCCGACCACGTCGGGGGTGATCCCGAACGACTCGATCAGGCGGAACAGCGCCACCTCGACGGCGAACAGCGCCGGCTGGGTGAACTCGGTGCGGTCCAGCAGCGCCGCTTCCGGAGCCCCCTCGGGGGCGAAGAGCACCGGGCGCAGCGGCTGCGGCAGCAGCGGGTCGAGGTGCCGGCAGACCTCGTCCAGCGCGGCGGCGAAGACCGGGAACGCCCGGTACGCCTCGCGGCCCATGCCGGGGCGTTGGGCGCCCTGACCGGAGAAGAGCACGGCGAGCCGGCCGGTGCCGGCGGTGCCGCGTACCACTGTGGACGACGGTTCGTCGGCGGCGACGGCGGCCAGGCCGGCGAGCAGGCCGGACCGGTCGCGGGGCAGCAGCACGGCCCGGTGTTCGAACGCGGACCGTCCGGTGGCGAGCGCGTGTGCGAGGTCGGTCAGCGGCACCGCCGGGTTCGCCTCGATCCAGGCGGCCAGCCGGTCGGCCTGGGCGCGCAGCGCGTCCGGGGTGCGGGCGGAGAGCACGCACGGGGTGCCGAGGTCGCCGGTGACGGCCGGTGGCGTGGTGGGGGCGGCTGCCGGTTCGGGGGCCTGTTCCAGGATGGCGTGCACGTTGGTGCCGGAGATGCCGAACGAGGAGACGGCGGCGCGGCGGGGCCGGTCGACGGCCGGCCAGGGCGCCGCCGTCGTGGCCAGCGTGACCGCGCCGGCGGTCCAGTCGACGTGCGGGGACGGCTGGTCGGCGTGCAGCGTCGGCGGCACCACCCCGTGCCGCATGGCGAGGACCATCTTGATGATGCCGGCGACGCCGGCGGCGGCCTGGGTGTGGCCGATGTTCGACTTGACGGAGCCGAGCAGCAGCGGCGTCTCGCGGTCCTGCCCGTACGTGGCGAGCAGCGCCTGCGCCTCGATCGGGTCGCCGAGCGTGGTGCCGGTGCCGTGCGCCTCGACCACGTCCACGTCGGCCGGGGACAGCCGCGCGTTGGCGAGCGCGGCCCGGATGACCCGCTGCTGGGAGGGGCCGTTGGGGGCGGTGAGGCCGCTGCTGGCGCCGTCCTGGTTGACCGCGCTGCCGCGCAGCACGGCGAGGATCCGGCGATTGTTGCGGCGGGCGTCGGAGAGGCGTTCCAGCAGCAGCATGCCGACGCCCTCGGCGAAGCCGGTGCCGTCGGCGTCGGCGCCGAACGCCTTGCACCGCCCGTCCGGGGACAGGCCGCGCTGGCGGGAGAACTCGGCGAGCATGCCGGGGCTGGACATGACCGTGACGCCGCCGGCCAGGGCCAGGCCGCACTCCTGCTGGCGCAGCGCCTGGGCGGCCAGGTGCAGCGCGACGAGCGACGACGAGCAGGCGGTGTCGACGGTGACCGCCGGGCCTTCCAGGCCGAGCAGGTAGGAGATGCGGCCGGAGGCGACGCTGCCGGCGCTGCCGTTGCCCACGTACCCGTCGAGTTCGTCGTCGGCGCCGACGGCGGTGCCGGCGTAGTCGTGGTAGATCAGGCCGACGTAGACACCGGTGCTGCTGCCGCGCACGGTGGCCGGGTCGACGCCGGCACGTTCCAGCGCCTCCCACGACGTCTCCAGCAGCAGCCGCTGCTGCGGGTCCATGGCGAGCGCCTCGCGCGGGTTGATGCCGAAGAACGCGGCGTCGAAGTCGGCGGCGTCGTAGAGGAAGCCGCCGTGCCGGGGCGCGGGCCGGTCGTCGCCGTCGTTCAGCAGCCCGGCCAGGTCCCAGCCCCGGTCGGTGGGGAACGGCGCGATGACGTCCGCGCCGGCGGTGACCAGGTTCCACAGGTCCTCGGGGCTGCGGACGTCGCCGGGGAAGCGGCAGGCCATGCCGACGACGGCGATCGGCTCGTCGACGGCGGTGGTGGGGGGGGGGGGGGGGGGGGGGGGGCGCCCGCCCCCCCCCCCCCCCCCCCCCCCCGGCCGCCGATCTCCCGGTCGAGGTGCGCGGCGAGCACGACCGGGGTGGGGTGGTCGAACGCCACGGTGGCGGGCAGTCGCAGCCCGGTGGCGGCGGCGAGCCGGTTGCGCAGCTCCACCGAGGTCAGCGAGTCGAAGCCGAGTTCCTTGAACGGGCGTTGCGGGTCGACGCCGTCGGCGGAGCGGTGGCCGAGCACCGCGGCAACGCTGCCGGCGACCAGGTCGAGGAGCTGGTTGTGCCGGGCGGTGGGGTTGAGCGCCGCGAGCCGGTCGGCCAGCGACAGCTCCCCTCCGGTACGCGCGGCGGCCCGCCGCCGGGCCGGCCGGATCAGCTCGCGCAGCAGCTCCGGCACGCGGGCCGGGTCGGGGCTGGTCGGCACGTTCATGAGCACGGTGTGCGCGCCGCCGTGCCGCTGGGCGGCGTCGAGCAGCGCGAGCCCCTCGGCGTCGGTGAGCGGGGCGCTGCCGGCGCGGATGGTACGGCGGTGCTCGCCGTCGTCGAGGTGGGCGGTCATGGTGCTGGTGGTGGCCCAGAGCCCCCAGGCGAGGCTGGCCGCCGGCAGTCCGGTCGCCCGGCGGTGGGCGGCGAGCGCGTCGAGGAACGCGTTGGCGGCGGCGTAGTTGCCCTGCCCGGGCGAGCCGAGCGTGGCGGCGATCGACGAGAACAGCACGAACGCGGTCAGGTCCCGGCCGGCGGTGGCCTCGTGCAGCGCCCAGGCGGCGTCCACCTTGGGCCGCAGCACCCGGTCGACGGCGTCAACGTCCAGGGAGGTGATGGTGGCGTCGGCGATGGCGCCGGCGCAGTGGTACACGGCGGTCAGGTCCACACCGGCCACCAGCTCGGCGGCCCGGCCGGGTTCGGTCAGGTCGACCGGGACGGCGCGGACCGTGGCCCCGGCGTCGGTCAGCGCGTCGACGAGCGCCGCGTACGCCGGGTCGTCGGCCGGGGACCGGCGGGCTGCGAGGAGCAGGTTGCGGGTCTGGCCGGTGGCGACGAGGTGGTGGGCGACCAGGCCGGCGAGGGTGCCGGACGCGCCGGTGACGAGCGTGACGCGGTCCGGTTCGGCGGGCGCGGGCACGGTGAGCACGACCTTGCCGACGTGCCGGGCCTGGCTGAGGTGCCGCAGCGCGGTGCGGGCCTGCCGGACGTCCCAGGTCCGGGTGGGCAGCGGCGTCAGCGCGCCCGTTTCGAACAGGTCGAGCAGTTCGGTGAGCATCTGGCCGAGGCGTTCGCCGCCGGCCCCGTTGAGTTCGAACGCCCGGTACGTGACGCCGGGGTGCTGGGCGGCGACCTGGTCCGGGTCGCGGAGGTCGGTCTTGCCCATCTCGACGAACCGGCCGCCGCGCGGCAGCAACCGCAACGACGCGTCCACGAACTCACCGGCGAGGGCGTCCAGCACCACGTCCACACCGGCACCACCACTGGCGGCCAGGAACGCCGCCTCGAACTCCGTGGTCCGCGACGACGCGATCCGCTCGTCCGCCACCCCCAGCCCCCGCAACGTGCCCCACTTACCGGAACTCGCCGTCGCGTACACCGTCGCACCGAGATGCCGCGCGATCTGAATCGCCGCCATCCCCACCCCACCGGCACCGGAGTGGATCAACACCGACTCACCCGAACGCAGGTCCGCCAGGTCACGCAACGCGTACCACGCCGTCAGGAACACCACCGGCACCGACGCCGCCTCAACGAACGACCACCCCGCCGGCACCCGCGCGATCCGATCCCGCCGCGCCACCACCACCGGACCGAAACCCGGCTCGAACAACCCGAACACCCGATCCCCCACGGCCAACCCGGACACCCCCGGACCAACCTCCAGCACCACCCCGGCACCCTCGCTGCCCATCACCGCCGACGCATCCGGATACATCCCGAGCGCGATCAACACGTCCCGGAAGTTCACCCCGGCCGCCCGCACCGCCACCCGCACCTCACCGGCCGCGAGCGGGGCCGGCGTGTCGGTCGGCCGCAGGGCGACGCCGTCGATGGTGCCGGGCTCGACGGCCGCCACGTGCCAGCGTTCGGTCGACGGGACGAGCCGGTCACCGGCCGGGCGGACCACGCGCGGGACGAGCACGTCGCCGTCGCGCAGCGCGATCTGCCCGCCGGCCGGCGCGGCGGCGAGCAGCGCCAGCACGTCGGCGTCGGGCGTCCGGTCCAGGTCGGCCAGCAGGATCCGGCCCGGGTGCTCGGACTGCGCGGACCGCAGCAGTCCCCACGCCGCCGCGCCGGCCAGGTCGGCGATCCGGTCGCCGTCCCGGGCCGCCACCGCGCCCCGGGTGGTCACCACCAGTCGCGAGTCGGCCAGTTCGTCGGCGGCCAGCCAGCTCCGCACCGCCGCCAGCACCGCGAGCGTCACCGACCGCACCCGGTCCGGCAGGTCCCCGCCGGCCGTGCCGGTCCGGCCGTCGCCGGCCGCGCCGTCGACGGTCTCTTGACCGCCCCCGACCGGCAGCAGCACCGCCTCGGGGGCCGGCGTGCCGGCCGCGACGGCGGCCACCAGCGCGTCCATGTCGGGGTACTCCGCGCCGTCGACGCCGGCCAACGTCGCCCAGGCCGTCGGCCGGTCCGCCGGCGTGACGTCCCGGGCCGTCCAGGTCACCTCGAGGACGGACCGGTCGGCGGCGGCCGGTACGACTGACGCGCCCAGCTCCTTGAGCACCAGCTCGTCCACCGACACCACAGGCGCGCCGGTCTCGTCGGCGGCGACCAGCCGCACCGCGTCACCGGCGCGGGACAGCCGCACCCGCAGCACCGCCGCGCCGGCCGCGTGCACCTGCACGCCACCGAACGTGAACGGCACCCGCGGTCCGGGCGTCGCGTCGCCGCCGGGCAGCAGGCCGATGGCGTGCAGCGCGGCGTCGAGCAGCGCCGGGTGCACCTCGAACCGGGCGGCGCGGTCGGCCGGCCCGTCCGGCAGGGCGACCTCGGCGCAGACCGTGCCGTCGACGGTCCAGGCCCGGCGCAGGCCCCGGAACGCCGGCCCGTACGCCAGGCCGTGCCCGGCGAGCGTGTCGTACCAGCCGGTGAGGTCCACCTCGGCGGCGCCGGCGGGGGGCCAGGCGTCGAGCGTCGACTCGTCGGCGGTGGCCGGTTCCAGCACACCCTCGGCGTGCCGGGTCCACCCGTCGTCGATGGTCCCGTCGGGTTGGGCGTGCACGGTCACCGGGCGCGTGCCGGCGTCGTCGGGCGCGCCGACGCGTACCTGCACCCGGACGCCGCCGGTGTCCGGCAGGGCCAGCGGGGCGACGAGCGTCAGTTCACGGACCCGGGCGGCGCCGACCTCGTCGCCGGCCCGGACCGCCAGCTCGACGAGCGCGGTGCCGGGCAGCAGCACGGTGCCGGCGACCGCGTGGTCGGCCAGCCACGGCTGCGCCGCGAGCGAGAGCCGGCCGGTCAGCACCACCTCGTCCGCGTCGGCCAGCCGGACCGCGGCGCCGAGCAGCGGGTGCCCGGCGGCGCCGAGGCCGGCGCCGGTGACGTCGCCGCCGTGCGTCGCGCCCGGTTCGGGCCAGAACCGTTCCCGCTGGAACGCGTACGGGGGCAGGTCGACCCGGGCGGCCCCGGAGCCGGCGAAGACGGCCGCCCAGTCGACCGGTACGCCGGCGGTGTGCAGGCCGCCGAGCGAGGTGAGGAGCTGACGGGGGCCGTGCTCGTCGCGGCGCAGCGAGCCGACGACGACGCCGGGCGTCCCGGCGGGCGTCCGGTCGAGCGCGTCCTGCACCACGACCTTGAGCACCGGGTGCGGGCTGATCTCGACGAACGCCCGGTGTCCGGTGTCGATCAGCGCGTCCACGACCGGCGCGAGGCGGACCGGTTCGCGCAGGTTGCGGAACCAGTAGTCGGCGTCCAGGTCGGTGGTGTCGATCGGCTCGCCGGTGACGGTGGAGTGGAACACCACCCGGCTCGGGCGCGGCGTGAGCGTGCCGAGCGCGGCGGCCAGGTCGTCGCGGACCGCGTCGACGTGCGCGCAGTGCGAGGCGTAGTCGACGGCGATCCGCCGGGCCCGCAGGTCGCGGTCGGCGGCGACGGCGAGCAGCTCGTCGACGGCGTCGGCGTCGCCGGAGACGACGGTGACGGTGGCGCCGTTGAGCGCGGCGACGCCGAGCCGGTCGCCCCAGGGCGCGACGAGGTCGGCGGTGTCGGCGGCGGACAGCGGCACGGAGACCATGCCGCCGCGGCCGGAGAGGGCGAGCAGCGCCCGGCTGCGGGCCACCACGAGCCGCATCGCGTCGGGCAGGGTGAGCGCGCCGGCCACGCAGGCGGCGGCGATCTCGCCCTGCGAGTGGCCGATCACCGCGTCGGGGCGTACGCCGCAGGAGCGCCACACCTCGGCCAGCGACACCATCACGGCGAACAGCAGCGGCTGGACCACGTCGACCCGGTCCAGCGGCGGGGCGTCGGGTGCGCCGCGCAGCACGTCCTCGGGCGTCCAGTCGACGAGCCCGGCCAGCTCGGCGGCGCACTCGCGCATCCGGTCCCGGAAGGCCGGGGAGCTGTCGAGCAGGTCGAGCGCCATGCCGGGCCACTGGGAGCCCTGGCCGGGAAAGACGAAGACGACCTTCGGCGTACCGTCGGCGGGGGCGGTCGGCGGTGCGGCGGCGGTCAGGGCGGCGAGCGCGTCGTCCCGGCCGGCGGCGACGGTGACCTGCCGGTACGGGTGGTGGGCGCGGCCGGTGGCCAGCGACCAGCCGACGTCGGCGAGGTCCAGGTCGGGGTGGGCGTCGAGGTGGTCGCGCAGCCGGGCGGCCTGGGCGGGCAGCGCGCGGGCGCTACGGGCGGACAGGAGCAGCGGCACGGCGTCGGCGGCGACCAGGCCGGGGCCGGCGGCGGGCGCGGGGCCGGCCGGCGGCGCGGCGGGGGCCGCCTCGATGACGGCGTGCGCGTTGGTGCCGGAGATGCCGAACGAGGAGACGGCGGCGCGGCGGGGCCGGTCGACGGCCGGCCAGGGCGCGGCGTCCGTGACCAGGGTGACCGCGCCGGCGGTCCAGTCGATGTGCGACGAGGGCGCGTCCACGTGCAACGTCGGCGGCACCACCCCGTGCCGCATCGCGAGGACCATCTTGATGATGCCGGCGACGCCGGCGGCGGCCTGGGTGTGGCCGATGTTCGACTTGATCGACCCGAGCAGCAGCGGCGTCTCCCGGTCCTGCCCGTACGTGGCGAGCAGCGCCTGCGCCTCGATCGGGTCGCCGAGCATGGTGCCGGTGCCGTGCGCCTCGACCACGTCCACGTCGGCCGGGGACAGCCGCGCGTTGGCCAGCGCGGCCCGGATGACGCGTTGCTGCGACGGGCCGTTCGGCGCGGTGAGGCCGTTGGACGCGCCGTCGGAGTTGACGGCGGTGCCGCGTACCACGGCGAGGACGTGGCGTCCGTCGCGGCGCGCGTCAGCGAGGCGCTGCACCAGCAGGATGCCGACGCCCTCGCCCCAGCCGGTGCCGTCCGCGCCGGCGGCGAACGCCTTGCACCGGCCGTCCGGGGCCAGGCCGCCCTGCCGGGAGAATTCGGAGAACATGCCGGGCGTGGCCATCAACGCCACGCCGCCGGCGAGCGCCAGGTCGCACTCGCCGGAGCGCAGCGCCTGCGCGGCCAGGTGCAGGGCGACAAGCGACGACGAGCAGGCGGTGTCGACGGTGACGGCCGGTCCTTCCAGGCCGAACGTGTAGGCGAGCCGGCCGGAGGCGACGCTGCCGGCGGTGCCGGTGAGCAGGTGGCCTTCGAGCCCTTCGGCGCCGTCGGCCGCGTACCCGGAGGAGGCGGCGCCGACGAAGACGCCGGTGGCGGTGCCGGCGCGGGTGGCCGGGTCGAGGCCGGCGGACTCGAACGCCTCCCACGCGGTTTCCAGCAGCAGCCGCTGCTGCGGGTCCATGGCGAGGGCCTCGCGCGGGCTGATGCCGAAGAACGCCGGGTCGAAGTCGCCTGCGTCGGCGAGGAACCCGCCGTGGCGGGTGGTGGACGTGCCGGCCCGGTCGGCGTCCGGGTCGTAGAGCGCGTCGAGGTCCCAGCCCCGGTCGGCGGGGAACCCACCGATCGCGTCCCCGCCGGCGGCGACCAGGTCCCAGAGCTGCTCGGGGGTGGCGATGCCGCCCGGGTAGCGGCAGGCCATGCCGATGATGGCGAGCGGTTCGTCGGCGCGGGCGGGCCCGGCGGTACGGGTGGCCGGCGCGGCGGGCGCGGCGGCGGCGAGCTGCCCGTGCAGCAGGCCGGCGACGCGTTCCGGGGTGGGGTGGTCGAAGACCAGCGTGGCGGGCAGCCGCAGCCCGGTGGCCGACGCGAGCCGGTTGCGCAGCTCCACCGAGGTCAGCGAGTCGAACCCGAGGTCCTTGAACGCCCGCGCACCGGGCACCGCCTGCGCCGACGCGTGCCCGAGCACCGCCGCGGCCTGCGCCCGGACCAGCTCGACGAGCACCGCGGTCGCCTCGTCCGGGGCCAGGCCGGCGAGCCGCTCGGCCCAGCCGCTCTGGCCGCCGCCGGTGGCCTGTGCGGCGGCGCGGCGGGCACCGGTGCGGGCCAGCCCGCGCAGGATCGCCGGGTAGCGGTCGGCGTCGCCGGTGAGCCGCAGCCGGGCCGCCGCGACGGCGGGCCGGGCGCGGCGGGTGGCGGCGTCGAGCAGGGCGGCGCCCTCGGTGGCGGTGAGCGGGGTCATGCCGAGGCGGCGCAGCCGACGCGCGTCGTCCCGGTCGAGGTGGGCCGTCATGGCGCTGCTGGTGGCCCACATGCCCCAGCCGATGCTGGTGGCCGGCAGTCCGGTCGCGTGGCGGTGGGTGGCGAGCGCGTCGAGGAACGCGTTCGCGGCGGCGTAGTTGCCCTGCCCGGGTGAGCCGAGCGTCGCCGCGAACGAGGAGAACAGCACGAACTCCGCCAGGTCGTGACCGGCGGTGGCCCGGTGCAGCGCCCAGGCGGCGTCCACCTTGGGCCGCAGCACCCGGTCGACGGCGTCGGCGTCCAGCGACGCGATCGTCGCGTCGGCGACCAGACCCGCGCAGTGGTAGACGGCGGTCAGGTCCACACCGGCCAGCAGCGTGGTCACCTGCGCCGGGTCGCCGAGGTCCACCGGGACGGCCCGGACCGTGGCCCCGGCCTCGGTCAGCTCGTCGACGAGCGCCGCGTACGCCGGGTCGTCGGCCGGGGACCGGCGGGCGGCCAGCAGCAGGTTGCGCGACTGGCCGGAAGCGACGAGGTGCCGGGCGACGATGCCCGCGAGGGCGCCGGACGCGCCGGTCACCAGCGTGACCCGGTCCGGATCGGCCGACGCCGGCACGGTGAGCACCACCTTGCCGACGTGTCGGGCCTGGCTCAGGTGCCGCAACGCGGTCCGCGCCTGCCGCACGTCCCAGGCCCGCACCGGCAGCGGCGACAGCACACCGCGCTCGAACAGCGCCAGCAGCTCGGCCAGCATCTCCCCGATCCGCGCCCCGCCCGCGTCGTTCAGGTCGAACGACCGGTAGCCGACGCCCGGATGCTCCCGCGCCACCACCGCCGGATCCCGCAGGTCCGTCTTGCCCATCTCGACGAACCGGCCGCCGCGCGGCAGCAACCGCAACGACGCGTCCACGAACTCACCGGCGAGGGCGTCCAGCACCACGTCGACACCGGCGCCGTCGCTCGCGGCGGCGAACGCGCCCTCGAAGTCGGTGGTCCGCGACGAGGCGATCCGCTCCGGGGCGACGCCCAGCCCCCGCACCGTGTCCCACTTGGCCGGGCTGGCCGTCGCGTACACCGTCGCGCCGAGGTGGTGGGCGATCTGGATCGCCGCCATGCCCACGCCGCCGGCACCGGAGTGGATCAGCACCGACTCACCGGCACGCAGGTCGGCCAGGTCCCGCAACGCGTACCAGGCGGTCAGGAACACCAGCGGCACGGACGCCGCCTCGGTGAACGTCCAGCCGGCCGGCATCCGGGCCACCCGCTCGCGGGCGGCGAGGACCTCCGGCCCGAAGCCGGGCTCGAACATGCCCAGCACCCGGTCGCCGGGGGCCAGGTCGGTGACGTCCGGGCCGACGGCCAGGACCACGCCGGCGCCCTCGCTGCCCATCCGGGCGGCCGGATCCGGGTACATGCCGAGCGCGATGAGCACGTCGCGGAAGTTCACGCCGGTGGCCCGCACCGCGATGCGGACCTGGCCGGGTCCCGGCTCGGCGACCGACGCCGACACCGGCGCGACGCCGTCCAGCGTGCCGGGCGCGACCGCCGCGAGATGCCAGCGGCCGTCCGGCGGGTTCAGCTCGTCGTCGACCGGGCGCGCCAACCGGGGTACGCGCACCGCGTCGCCGCGCAGCGCCACCTGACCGGCGGTCGCCGTCGGGTCGGCGACCACTCCGGCCAGCGCCGACAGCGCCTCGACGTCCGGCTCCCGGTCCAGGTCGACCAGCACGATGCGGCCCGGGTACTCCGACTGCGCCGAGCGCAGCAGCCCCCACACCGCCGCGCCGGCCAGGTCGGTGATCCGGTCGTCGTCGGTGGCCGCGACCGCGCCCCTGGTGAGCACCACCAGGCGCGAGTCGGCGAGCGCGTCGGCGGCCAGCCACTCCTGAAGTGTCGCCAGCATGGCGGTGGTCGCGGACCGGACCCGGTCCGGCAGGCCGGTGCCGGCACCGGTCACGGCTGCCGTCGTGCCCGCGTCGTCGGCGGGCCGCTCGTCGGCCGCGTCGCCTGCGGGCCCGTCGTCGGTGGGCCGGTTGTCGGCCGGGCCGGCGGGCAGCCGCAGCAGCACCGCCGCCGGCTCCGGCGCGCCGGCCGCCACGGCGGCGACGAGCGTCGCCACGTCCGGATACTCCGCCACGTCACCGGGCCCGGTGACGGACGTGGCAGTGCCGGCGTCGGCGTCGGCGTGGGCCGGGATGATGCCGTTGTCGGCCGGCTGCTGCCGCAGCGCCGCCCACACCGGCGCGGTGACCGGCGCGGTGACCGGCTCGACCGGCCAGGTCAGCGCGTACAGCGACCGGTCGGCGGCGGTGGCCGGCGCGGACCCGCCCAGCTCGCGCAGCGTCACGGCGTCCACCGAGACCACCGGTGCGCCGGTGGCGTCCACCGCGACCAGCCGCACCGACGAGCCGGCGCGGGTCAGCCGCACCCGCAGCACCCGGGCGCCGGCGGCATGCACCTGCACGCCCTCGAACGCGAACGGGACCCGGGGACCGTCGCCGGAGCCGGCGTCGAGCAGGCCGATCGGGTGCAGCGCCGCGTCGAGCAGCGCCGGGTGCACGCCGAAGCCGGTCGGGTCGGCCCCGTCGGGGAGCGTCACCTCGGCGTACGCCTCGTCCGGGCCGGAGAAGACCCGACGGACGCCCCGGAACACCGGCCCGTACGCCAGGCCGTGCGCGGCGAACGCGTCGTACCAGTCGGTGACGTCCACCTCGGACGCCCCGGCGGGCGGCCACACGCCGACCGTGGGTTCCCCGGCGGCGGCCGGTTCCAGCAGGCCCTCGGCGTGCCGCACCCACTCGGCGTCCGGATCGTCGTCGGGCTGGGCGTGCACGGTCACCGGTCGACCGCCGGTGTCGTCGGCGGCGCCGACCCGCACCTGCACCCGGACCGCGCCGGCGGCCGGCAGGGTCAGCGGGGTGGCCACGGTCAGCTCGCGGATCCGGCCGGCGTCGGCCTCGTCGCCGGCACGCACCACCAGTTCCAGCAGCGCGGTGCCGGGCACCACCACCGCGCCGGCGACCACGTGGTCGGCCAGCCACGGGTGGGTGGACACGGACAGCCGCCCGGTGAGCACCACCTCGTCGTCGCCGGCGAGCCGGACGGCGGCGCCGAGCAACGGGTGCCCGGCCACGCCGAGCCCGGCCCCGGACACGTCCCCGGCCTGCCAGGCCGGCGCGTCCGGCCAGAACCGCTCCCGCTGGAACGCGTACGTGGGCAGGTCGGCCGGGCGGGCGCCGGTGTCGGCGAACCAGGGCGTCCAGTCGACGGGCACGCCGTGCACGTGCAGTTCGGCAAGCGCCGCGAGCAGCGCCTCGGTCTCCGGCCGGTCGCGGCGCTGGGCGGCGACGGTGAGCACGCCGTCGGCGTCGGGCAGCGCCTCGGCGGTCAGCGCGGTGAGCACGCTGCGCGGGCCGATCTCCAGGAAGGTGTCCGCGCCGGCGGCGCGCAGCGCGGCCACGCCGTCGGCGTAACGGACCGCCTCGCGGACGTGCCGCACCCAGTAGTCGGGGGTGCACAGGTCGTCGCCCTCGGCGAGCGCACCGGTCAGGTTGGACACCACCGGCACGGTCGGGGCGGCGAAGTCCAGCCGCGCCAGCACCGCGCGGAAACGGTCCAGCATCGGCGTCATCAGCGGGCTGTGGAACGCGTGCGACACGGTGAGCCGCCGCACCCGGACGCCCTGCCCGGTCCAGCGCGCGGCCAACTCGTCAAGCGCGTCGACCGCGCCGGAGACCACCACCGACGACGGGCCGTTGACCGCGGCGATCCCGACCCGGTCGGCGTGTCCGGCCAGGTCGGCGCGGACCTGTTCCTCGGTGGCGGCGACGGCGAGCATGCCGCCGCCGGCGGGCAGCGCCTGCATCAGCGCGCCGCGGGCCGCCACCAGCAGGCAGGCGTCCTTCAGCGACAGCACCCCGGCCAGGTACGCGGCGGTGACCTCGCCGATCGAGTGGCCGGCCAGCAGGTCCGGGGTGACGCCGAACGACTCGACGAGGCGGAACAGCGCCACCTCGACCGCGAACAGACCGGCCTGGGTGAACGCGGTCTCGTCCAGCAGCGTCGCCTCGGGCGTGCCCTCGGCCGCGAACAGCACCTCTTTCAGCGGCCGGGGCAGCGCCCGGTCCAGATGCGCGCACACCGCGTCCAGCGCGGCGGCGAACACCGGGAACTGCGCGTACAGCTCGCGGCCCATGCCGGCGCGTTGCGCGCCCTGCCCGGAGAAGAGCATGGCGGTGGGGCCGCGGTCGGTCGCCTCGCCGGTGACCAGCGCGCCGGCCGGTTCTCCGGCGGCCAGGGCCCGTAGCGCGGCCCGCAGGCCGTCCGGGTCGGCGGCGGCGAGCACGGCCCGCCGGTCCAGCGTGGTCCGGGTGGTGACCGACGCGTACGCGACGTCCACCGGCCGGGGCGCGGGGTCGGCGTCCAGCCGGGACGCCCAGCGGCCGGCCTGCGCGGCGAGCGCGGCGGGGTCGGCGGCGGAGAGCAGCACCGGCACGACCGGCCGGTCCACGGTGGCCGCCGGCTCGGGTGCCGGCTCGACCGCCGGGGCCTCCTCGATGACCAGGTGGGCGTTGGTGCCGCTCATGCCGAACGAGGAGACGGCGGCCCGGCGGACCCGCTCCGGGTCGGCCGGCCAGGGTCGGGGCTCGGTGAGCAGCGCGACCGCGCCGGCCGACCAGTCGACGTGCGGGGTGGGCTCGTCGGCGTGCAGCGTGGCGGGGAGCAGGCCGTGGCGCAGCGCCAGCACCATCTTCATCACGCCGGCGACGCCAGCGGCGGCCTGGGTGTGGCCGAGGTTCGACTTCAGCGAGCCGAGCCGCAGCGGCCGGTCGGCGGGCCGGTCCCGGCCGTACGTGGCCAGCAGCGCCTGCGCCTCGATCGGATCGCCGAGCGTGGTGCCGGTGCCGTGCGCCTCGACCACGTCGACGTCGGCCGGGGTGAGCCCGGCGTTGTCCAGGGCCTCCCGGATGACGCGCTGCTGGGCGGGGCCGTTGGGGGCGGTGAGCCCGCTGCTGGCGCCGTCGGAGTTGACCGCGCTGCCGCGGATCACGGCCAGCACCGGGTGACCGAGCCGGCGGGCGTCGCTGAGCCGTTCGACGAGCACCAGGCCGGCGCCCTCGGCCCAGCCGGTGCCGTCGGCGGCGGCGGAGAACGCCTTGCACCGGCCGTCGGCGGCCAGGCCGCGCTGGCGGGAGAACTCGACGAAGCCGCCCGGGGTGGCCATCACGCTGGCGCCACCGGCGACGGCCAGGGTGCACTCGCCGTCGCGCAGCGCCTGCGCGGCCAGGTGCAGCGCGACGAGCGACGACGAGCAGGCGGTGTCGATGGTGACGGCCGGCCCTTCCAGGCCGAACGTGTAGGCGAGGCGGCCGGAGATGACGCTGGCGGCGGTGCCGGTCAGCACGTACCCCTCGACGCCGGCGGGCAGCCGGCGCAGCACGGACGCGTAGTCCTGCCCGGCGGTGCCCACGAACACGCCGGTGCGGCTGCCGCGCAGCGTGCCGGCGTCGATGCCGGCCCGTTCGAACACCTCCCAGGTGGTCTCCAGCAGCAGTCGCTGCTGCGGGTCCATGGCGAGCGCCTCGCGCGGGCTGATGCCGAACGGGGTGGGGTCGAAGTGCCCGGCGTCGGTGAGGAAGCCGCCCCGGTCGCTGTACGAGGTGCCCTGGTGGTCCGGGTCCGGGTCGTACAGCTCCGCCAGGTCCCAGCCGCGGTCGGTGGGGAACGGCCCGGTCGCGTCGGTGCCGGCGGCGACCAGGTCCCAGAGCTGTTCCGGGGAGCTCACGCCGCCGGGGAACCGGCAGGCCATGGCCACCACGGCGATCGGCTCGGGCTCCTCCAGCTCCCGCAGGCGCCGGTGCGCCTGACGGAGCTCGGTGGTCACCCACTTGAGGTGTTCGAGAAGCTTCTCTTCGTCCGCCATGATCCACCCGCCCGCAGTTGCTGCCGATCGATTCCGTCGAACACCGAGGTAGCCGCCGGTGCGGCACACGGGGGTACGCCGGCACCCGGCCCGTCACCGTGAGTGGACGCTACTGAGCGCTGACCTGGGACCCAACCCCTACGGACCCCTCATTCACCGGCCCCGGCAGGTGTCCGAGCCGGGCCGGCGGACGGTCAGCGGAGCTGCCCGGCGAGCGCCGGGAGGATGGCCCGGGGCCGGCCCGCCGGGGTGGCGCGGCGCCGCCACTCGCGGGGATAGCCGACGGACACCTCCTCGAACCGGACGCCGTCGTAGCGGGTGCTGCGCGGGATGTGCAGGTGCCCGTAGACGGCGACGCGGGCGTCGTAGTGCAGGTGCCAGTCGGCGGTGAGGTCGGTGCCGCACCACTGGGCGAACTCGGGGTGGCGCAGGATCCGGGTCGGCTCGCGGACCAGCGGGTAGTGGTTGACCAGCACGGTGGGCAGGCCGTTGCGTTCGGCGTCCAGCCGCCGTTCGGTGCGGATGACCCGGGCCCGGCACCACGCGTCCCGGCTCGGGTACGGGTCCGGGTGCAGCAGGATCTCGTCGGTGCACACCACCCCGGTCTCGTACGCCAGCGCCAGCGCCTGGGCCCGGTTGTAGGTGCCCGGTGGTCGCCACGAGTGGTCGTACCCGACGAACAGCGGCACCACCAGCACCGGATCGCCGTCGGCGTCCCACACCGGGTAGGGATCCTCGGGCGTGAGCACGCCGAGCCGCCGGCACAGCGCCACCAGGTGCCGGTAGCGGGCCTCGCCGCGCAACTGCACCGGGTCGTCGCGGGGCGTCCACAGCTCGTGGTTGCCGGGCGCCCACACCACCCGGGCGAAGCGCCGGGCGAGCAGGCCGAGCGCCCATTCGACGTCGTGCAGGTACTCACCGACGTCCCCGGCGACGATCAGCCAGTCGTCGTCGCCGTCGGGGCGCAGCCGTTCGACCAGCTCACGGTTCTCGGCGTACCCGACGTGCAGGTCGCTGATGGCGAGCAGCCGGCCACCCCTAGCCCCGTCCGCACCCCTAGCTCCGGCACCGGTCACGACTTGCCGAACTCTCGCTGGATGATGGCGAAGATGTCGTCCTCGCCGGCGTCGGCCAGGTCGTCGGCGACCGGAGCGGCGGCCGGCGGCGCGGCGTCACCCCGCCAGCGGGACAGCAACTCCTCCAGCCGGTGGGTGACCTGGGCGTCACGCCGCTCGTCCGGCACCGCGTCGAGCAGCCGCGCCAGGCGGTCGATCTCGGCGGTGACGCCGTCCGCCCCGGGCCGCAGTTCCCGACCCAGGTGCTCGGCGAGCGCGGCCGGGGTGGGGTGGTCGAAGACCAGCGTGGTGGGCAGCGCCAGACCGGTTGCGGCGGTGAGCCGGTTGCGCAGCTCGACCGCGGTGAGCGAGTCGAAGCCGAGGTCCAGGAAACCGCGTCCGGCCCGGACCGTGGCCGGGGTGCGGTGCCCGAGCACGGTGGCGGCTTCGGCGCGTACCAGGTCGAGCAGGATCCGGTCCCGTTCCGTGGGGCCGGCGGCGGCGAGGCGGTCGCGCAGCGCCGCCGGGGCGTCCGCGTCGGCCGCCGGGGTGCCGGCGCGGTCGGCGGTGGCCTCCGGGATGCCGGTGAGCAGCGGGCTGGGCCGGCGGGCGGTGAACGAGGCGGCGAACCGCTCCCAGTCGACGTCGGCGACGACCACCGCGGTGTCGTCCCGGTCGAGCGCGCCCTGGAGGGCGGTCACCGCGAGGTCCGGGTCGAGCGCGGGCAGGCCGCGTCGGGCGAGCTGGTCCCGCTGTTCGCCCTGGGCCATGCCGGCGCCGGCCCACGGTCCCCACGCCACGGCGGTGCCGGCCGCGCCACGAGCACGTCGCCGGGCGACGAGCCCGTCGAGGTACGCGTTCGCGGCGGCGTAGCCGGCCTGCCCGGCGGAGCCCCACACCCCGGCGATGGAGGAGAACACCACGAACGCGTCCACCTCGGGCAGCAACGCGTCCAGGTTCGCCGCGCCGTCGACCTTGGCGCGCAGCACGTCGGCCAGTTCCGCGCCGGTCATCGCGGCGAGCGGGGTGGCCTGGGCGGCGCCGGCGGCGTGCACGACGGCGCGAACCGGCTGCCGGTCGGCGGCCAGCCCGTCGAGCAGCCCGGCCAACGCGGCCCGGTCGGCCACGTCACACGCCGCCACCGTCACCCGGACACCGCCGGTGCCCAGACGCTCGACCAGCTCGGACGCACCCGGTGCGTCCGGCCCGCGCCGGCTCGTCAACACCACATGCTCGGCGCCGCTATCGGCCGCCCACTGCGCGACCCGCGCACCCAGCGCACCCGTGCCACCGGTCACCAGGACCGTCCCGGAGAACCGGAACTCCCGCCGGACCGCGTCGCTCCCGGCCCGCACCAACCGCCGGGCGAACACCCCCGACGACCGCACCGCCACCTGATCCTCACCACGACCGGCCACCACGCCACACACCCGACGCACCGCCCGGTCGTCCAACACGGCCGGCAGATCCACCAGACCACCCCAACGGCCCGGCTCCTCCAACCCCGCGACACGGCCGAGCCCCCAGGTCCCGGCCGCGATCGGATCCACCGGCCCGTCGGTGGCGCCCACCGCCACCGCACCCCGCGTCACCCACCACACCGGACCGGAGAGGCCGGCTTCCGTGGCGGCCTGCACGGTGGCCAGTGCCGCGCCGGCACCGGCGCCGCCGAGCGCGAGCAGCGACACCATCCCGGCGGCCGGGTCGGCGTCGCGCAGCGCCTTGGCGAGCAGTTCCCGGTCGTCGTCCGGCCCGTCCAGCCGTACCGGCCGCACGCTCGCGCCGGCCGAGGTCATCCCGTCGGTCAGGGCCGCGACCAGCGTGTCGTCGATGCCGGCGTACGGCATCAGCAGCAGCCATGTCCCGGTCAGCGTCGCGGTCGGCTCGGGTACGCCCGACCAGTCGACCCGGTAGCGCCACGAGTCGGCGGTGGCGCGTCGCCGGCCGGCGGTCCGCCACCGGGCGAGCGCCGGCAGCAGTTCGGCGACCGGCCGCTCGGTGCGGAACTCCGGGTCGAGGGCGGTGAGGTCGGCCTGTTCGACGGCGGCCCAGAACTCGGCGTCCGCCTCGCCGCTTCCGCCCGGCGCCGGCTGCGGGGTGTCGTCCTCGGACAGCCAGTACCGGGTGCGCTGGAACGCGTAGGTGGGCAGGTCGACGATGGCGGGCCGCCGCCCGTCCCGGGTGAACCAGGCCGCCCAGTCCACAGGCGTGCCGGCCACGTGCAACCTCGTCAGCGCGGTGGTGAGTGCGGTGACCTCGTCCTGGTCCCGCCGCAGTGCGGGGATGTGGTGCACCGGCCGATCGACCGGGGTGTCGGCGGCCATCGCCGTCACCGTCGCGTCCGGACCCACCTCCAGGAACGTGGACACACCCAGTTCGTGCAGCGTGGCGATGCCGTCGGCGAACCGCACCGCCTCCCGGACGTGCCGCACCCAGTAGTCCGGACCGGCGATCTCGGCGGGGTCGGCGAGCCGGCCGGTCAGGTTCGACACGATCGGCAGACGCGGGGCCTGCCAGTCCAGACCACTGATCGCGGCCCGGAACCCCTCCAGCATCGGCTCCATCAACCGCGAGTGGAACGCGTGACTGACGGTCAACCGCTTCACCCGCCAACCCTTGGCGGTGCACTCCCCCGCGATCCGGTCCAGATCCGCCACCGGCCCGGACAGCACCACCGACGACGGACCGTTCACCGCCGCCACGTCGACGTCGGCCGCCAACTCCCGGACCTGGGACTCCGACGCGCCCACCGCCAACATCCCGCCACCGGCCGGCAACGCCTGCATCAACGACCCACGCGCCGCCACCAGAGCACACGCATCCGCCAACGACAGCACACCCGCCACATGGGCGGCCGTCACCTCACCGATCGAATGCCCGGCCACGTAGTCGGCGCCGACTCCCCACGACGACAGCAGCTCCCACAACGCCACCTCCACCGCGAACAAGCCCGCCTGCGTATAGGCCGTCTGGTCCAGCAGGTCACCGCCGTCGAACACCACCTCCCGCAGCGAACGGTCGAGGCGGCCCTCGAACCCGGCACACACCCGGTCGAACGCATCCGCGAACACCGGAAACGCCGCATACAACTCCCGACCCATGCCGGCCCGCTGCGCACCTTGACCGGTGAACAACACCGCCCGCCGGCCCGACGACGCCTCGCCGGTCACCACGCCGGGCGCGGACGCATCCTCCGCGACGGCCGACAGACCGGCCAGCAGCGCGTCCCGATCCGTACCGACCACCGCCGCCCGGTGCGTCAACCCGGCCCGTGCGGTCGCCAGCGAGAAGCCGACCTCGACCGGTGACACATCCGGGTGCTGGCGCAGGTGGTCGCGCAACCGGGCCGCCTGACCCGACAGGGCTTCCGCCGACCGGCCCGACACCAGCCACGGCACGACCGGCACCGCGACGGTGGCACGAGCCTGCTCGGCCTCGACCGACGGTGGCTCCTCAAGGATCACGTGGGCGTTGGTGCCGGAGATGCCGAACGACGACACCGCCGCCCGACGCGGCCGGTCCACCGCCGGCCACTCACGCGCCGACGTGACGAGGTCCACCGCACCCGCCGACCAGTCCACCTTCGACGACGGTCGGTCGACGTGCAGCGTCGCCGGCACCATGCCGTGCCGCAGGGCGAGGACCGCCTTGATGACGCTTGCCGCACCGGCCGCCGCCTGGATGTGCCCGATGTTGGACTTGATCGAGCCCAACAGCAGCGGTTCGGTGCGGTCCTGCCCGTACGTGGCGAGCAACGCCTGCGCCTCGATCGGGTCGCCGAGCGTGGTGCCGGTGCCGTGCGCCTCCACCATGTCCACGTCGGCGGTGGTGAGGTGCGCCGAGGCGAGCGCGGCCCGGATGACGCGCTGCTGGGCGGGCCCGTTCGGCGCGGTGAGCCCGTTCGAGGCGCCGTCGGAGTTGACCGCCGAGCCACGCAGCACGGCGAGGATCCGCCGGCCGTCGCGCTGGGCGTCGGAGAGTCGTTGCACCAGCAGCACGCCGACGCCCTCACCCCAGCCGGTGCCGTCGGCGCCCTCGGCGAACGACCGGCACCGCCCGTCAGCGGCGAGCCCGCCCTGCCGGGAGAACTCGACGAACGTGGCCGGTGACGCCATCACGGTCACGCCGCCGGCCAGCGCCAGCGTGCACTCCCCGCTGCGCAGCGACTGGGCGGCCAGGTGCAGCGCGACAAGCGACGACGAGCAGGCCGAGTCCACGGTCACCGCCGGCCCTTCGAGGCCGAGCGCGTACGCCACCCGGCCGGACAGCACGCTGGTGGCGGTACCGGTGAGCAGGTGCCCGCCGACGTCCTGGTCGCGGCCCATCGCGGTCGAGGCGTACCCCTGGAAGCTGGCGCCGGCGAAGACGCCGACGCGTTCCCCGCGCAGCCGGGCCGGGTCGATGCCGGCCGACTCGACCGCCTCCCACGACGTCTCCAGCAGCAGCCGCTGCTGGGGGTCCATCGCGAGGGCCTCGCGGGGGGAGATGCCGAAGAAGTCGGCGTCGAACGCCGCCGCGTCGTAGACGAATCCGCCCTGCCGGGGGAACGAGGTGTCGGAGAGACGGCCGGCGAGGAACCGGTCCCAGCCCCGGTCGAGCGGGAAGTCGGCGATGCCGTCCCGTCCGGCGGCGAGCAGCTCCCACAGTTCGTCCGGGCCGTTCACGCCGCCGGGGAGGCGGCACGCCATGCCGACGACGACGATCGGGTCACCGTCGACCGCGACGGCGGCGCCGGGCGCCTCGGTGCCCGCCGGCTCCCCGGTCAGCGTGGCGGCCAGGTACGTGGCCAGGGCCGCCGGGGTCGGCTGGTCGAAGACGAGCGTGCTCGGCAGCGTCAGGCCGGTCTCGGCGGTGAGCCGGTTCCGCAGCTCGACGGCGGTGAGCGAGTCGAAGCCCTGCTGCTGGAACGCCCGGTCCGCGGCCACCGCGTCGGCGGCCGGATGGCCGAGCACCGCCGCGGCCTGGGTCCGGACCAGGTCGAGCAGGTGGCCGGCGCGTTCGGCGGGGGTGAGCGTGGCGAGCCGGCGAGCGAGCGGGGACGGGCCCTGGGCGGGCGTGGCCTGGGCGGGCCGGGCCTCGGGGAGTTCGTCGAGCAGCGGGCTGGAGCGCAGCGCGGTGAACGCGGCGGCGAACCGGTCCCAGGCGACGTCGGCGACGACCACGGTGCTGTCGTCCCGGTCGAGCGCGCCCTGAAGGGCGGTCACCGCCAGGTCCGGGTCCATGGCGGGCAGGCCGCGTCGGGCCAGGTGCTCCCGAGCCTCGCCGCCTTCCGCCATGCCGCCACCGGCCCACGGTCCCCAGGCCACGGCGGTGCCGGCCGCGCCGCGAGCGCGTCGCCGGGCGACGAGCCCGTCGAGGTACGCGTTCGCGGCGGCGTAGCCGGCCTGCCCGGCGGAGCCCCACACCCCGGCGATGGAGGAGAACACCACGAACGCGTCCACCTCGGGCAGCAACGCGTCCAGGTTCGCCGCGCCGTCGACCTTGGCGCGCAGCACGTCGCGCAGCTCGTCGGCGGTGACGTCGGTCAGCGGGGTGAACTGCGGCGCGCCGGCGGCGTGCACGACAGCGCGGACCGGTTCGGCGGCCAGCCCGTCGAGCAGCCCGGCCAACGCGGCCCGGTCGGCCACGTCACACGCCGCCACCGTCACCCGCACCCCACCGGCACCCAGACGCTCGACCAACTCCGCCGCACCCGGCGCGTCCGGCCCGCGCCGGCTCGTCAACACCACGTGCTCGGCACCGGTATCGGCCGCCCACTGCGCGACCCGCGCACCCAGCGCCCCCGTGCCACCGGTCACCAACACCGTCCCCGAGAACCGGAACTCCCGCCGAACCGGATCATCCGAAGCCCGCACCAACCGCCGGGCGAACACCCCCGACGACCGCACCGCCACCTGATCCTCACCACGACCGGCCACCACGCCACACACCCGACGCACCGCCCGGTCGTCCAGCACGGCCGGCAGATCCACCAGACCACCCCAACGGCCCGGCTCCTCCAACCCCGCAACACGGCCGAGCCCCCAGGCCCCCGCCGCGATCGGATCGGTTTCGGTGTCCGTGGCGCTCACCGCGACCGCGCCCCGGGTCAGCCACCACAGCCGGCCGGTGACGTCGCTGTCGGCGAACGCCTGCACGGTGGCCAGTGCCGCCCCGGGCTGCGGGTCGAGCAGCGTCAGCACCCCGGCGACGTCGCCGCCGGTGGCGGCGGCGCGGAGCCGGTCGGCCGTCTCCCGCCGGTCGGTGGGCGCGTCGAGCACCACCGGCACGACGTGGGCGCCGTGCGTGGCCAAGCCCGCGACCAGCGGGTGATCGACCTGGTCGGCCGTGGTCAACACCAGCCACGTCCCGGTCAGTCCGGTCGGGGGTACGGAGGCCAGTGGCCGCCACTCCACCCGGTAGCGCCAGGAGTCGACGGTGGCGCGGTCCCGTCCTGCCCGCCGCCAACGGGCCAACGCCGGCAGCAGGTCCCGCAGCGGCTGGTCGGCGGTGAGCCGTAGCTCGTCGCCGAGGCCGGTGAGGTCCTCCCGTTCCACCGCCGCCCAGAACCGGTCGTCGAGGTCGCCACCGCCGGTCCGGGTGATGGGTGCCGTCTCCGGCCAGTACCGGGTGCGCTGGAACGCGTAGGTGGGCAGGTCGACGATGGCCGGACGCTGCCCGTCGCGGGTGAACCAGGCCGCCCAGTCCACAGGCGTGCCGGTCACGTGCAGCCGAGCCAGCGCCGTGGTGAGCGCGGTGACCTCGTCCTGGTCCCGCCGCAACGCGGGAATGTGGTGCACCGGCCGGTCGACCGGGGTGTCGGCGGCCATCGCGGTCAACGTCGCGTCCGGACCGACCTCCAGGAACGTGGACACACCCAACTCGTGCAGCGTGGCCACCCCGTCGGCGAACCGCACCGCGTCCCGGACGTGCCGCACCCAGTAGTCCGGACCGGCGATCTCGGCGGGGTCGGCGAGCCGGCCGGTCAGGTTCGACACGATCGGCAGACGCGGGGCCTGCCACTCCAGACCACTGATCGCGGCCCGGAACCCGGCCAGCATCGGCTCCATCAACCGCGAGTGGAAGGCGTGACTGACCGTGAGCCGCTTGACCCGCCAACCCCGCTCCGCGCACTCCCCCGCGATCCGGTCCAGATCCTCCACCGGCCCGGACAGCACCACCGACGACGGACCGTTCACCGCCGCCACATCCACCCCGGAACCAGGAACCGCCCCCAGGCCGACTCCCGACTCCGCACCACCACCGCCGGACGACAGCAGCTCCCGGACCTGCGGCTCCGACGCGCCCACCGCCAGCATCCCGCCACCGGTCGGCAACGCCTGCATCAACGACCCACGCGCCGCCACCAGGACACACGCGTCCGCCAACGACAACACCCCCGCCACATGGGCGGCCGTCACCTCACCGATCGAATGCCCCGCCAGGAAGTCAGCCGTCACCCCCCACGACGACAGCAACTCCCACAACGCCACCTCCACCGCGAACAGGCCCGCCTGCGCGTAGACGGTCTGGTTCACCAGGTCACCGCCGTCGAACACCACCTCCCGCAGCGAACGGTCCAGGCGGCCCTCGAACCCGGCACACACCCGGTCGAACGCGTCCGCGAACACCGGAAACGCCCCGTACAACTCCCGACCCATGCCGGCCCGCTGCGCACCCTGACCGGTGAACAACACCGCCCGCCGGCCCGACATCTCCGCCCCGGTCACCACACCCGGGGCGGCATGCCCGTCGGCCACCGCGGACAGGCCGGTGAGCAGCGACTCCCGGTCCGGAGCGACGACGGCCGCCCGGTGCTCCAGCGCGGCGCGCGTGGCGACCAGCGACCATCCGACCTCGGCCGGTGTGACCTCGGCGTGCTCGCGCAGGTGGTCGAGCAGCCGGGCCGCCTGCCCGGCGAGCGCCGGGGCCGAGCGGGCCGACAGCAGCCACGGCGTGACCGGCAGCGGGACGACCGCGTCCGGCGTGGGTGCGTCGTCGACCGGTGCGGGCGCTTCCAGGATCACGTGGGCGTTGGTGCCGGAGATGCCGAACGAGGACACCGCCGCCCGGCGCGGCCGGTCCACCGCCGGCCAGGGACGCGCCGACGTGACGAGGTCCACCGCCCCGGCCGACCAGTCCACCTTGGACGAGGGTGCGTCCACGTGCAGCGTGGCCGGCACCACGCCGTGCCGCATGGCCAGGACCGCCTTGATGATCCCGGCGACGCCGGCCGCGGCCTGGGTGTGTCCCAGGTTCGACTTCACCGATCCGAGCAGCAACGGCTCGGCCCGCTCCTGCCCGTACGTGGCCAGCAGCGCCTGCGCCTCGATCGGGTCACCCAGCGTGGTGCCGGTGCCGTGCGCCTCCACCACGTCCACCTCAGCGGCGGACAGTCGGGCGTCGGCGAGCGCGGCCCGGATGACCCGCTGCTGGGCGGGCCCGTTGGGAGCGGTCAACCCGTTGGACGCGCCGTCCTGGTTCACCGCCGAACCGCGCAGCACCGCGAGGACCCGTCGACCGTCGCGCTGGGCGTCGGAGAGTCGTTGCACCAGCAGCACGCCGACGCCCTCACCCCAGCCGGTGCCGTCGGCGCCCTCGGCGAACGACCGGCACCGCCCGTCAGCGGCGAGCCCGCCCTGCCGGGAGAACTCGACGAACGCGCCGGGGGTGGCCATCACGGTCACCCCACCGGCGAGTGCCAGGTCGCATTCGCCGGCGCGCAGCGACTGGGCGGCGAGGTGCAGCGCCACCAGCGACGACGAGCAGGCGGTGTCCACGGTCAGCGCCGGCCCTTCGAGGCCGAGCGCGTACGACACGCGGCCGGAGAGCACGCTGGCGGAGGCGCCGGTCGCGCCGTAGCCGGCGAGGTGTGCGCCACCGTACCGGATGAGGTGGTCGAAGTCCTGCCCGTTGGTGCCGGCGAAGACGCCGACCCGGCTGCCGCGCAACGAGGACGGGTCGATCCGGGCGTCCTCGATCGCCGCCCAGGACGTTTCCAGCAGCAGCCGCTGCTGCGGGTCCATGGCGACCGCCTCGCGGGGCGAGATGCCGAAGAACTGTGCGTCGAACGCGCCGGCGTCGTCCAGGAACGCGCCCCGGGTGACGTCGGGCGGCAGTGCGGTCAGGTCCCAGTGCCGGTCGCGCGGCAGGTCGGTCATGGCGTCGACGCCGTCGGCGAGCATCCGCCAGAACTCCGCCGGGGAGGCGGCTCCGGCGGGGAAGCGGCAGCCCATGCCGACGATGACGATCGGGTCGTCGTCGACCGGGCGTACCGCCGTGGTGGTGGTCCCGGCGGGCCCGCCGGCCAGCTCGGCGCGCAGGTGGGCGGCGAGGGCCTCGGGGTTGGGATGGTCGAACGCCAGGGTGGCGGGCAGCGTGAGTCCGGTCGCGGCGTCGAGCCGGTTGCGCAGCTCGACGGCGGTGAGGGAGGTGAAGCCGAGGTCCCGGAACGCGCGCCGGTGCGGCACCTGGTCGGCGCCGCCGTGTCCGAGGACGGCGGCGATCTCGCTCCGGACCAGTTCGCCGAGGGCGTCCTGCTGCTCGGCCGGGGTGCGGCCGGCGAGCCGACGCCGCAGCGCGGCGGAACGGTCCTCCTCGGCGGCGACGGGGGTGGTGCTGAGCAGGTCGCGGAGCAGCGGGTCGGGTCGCTGGCCGGGGGCGGCGGCGATCCGGTCCCAGTCGACGTCGGCGACGACGAGGTGGGTCTCGTCGCGGTCGAGCGCCCGGTGGAACGCGCGGATCGCGCGGTCGGGGTCCATGGCGCGGACGCCGCCACGGGCCATCCGCCGTTCGAACTCGCCGGCGCTGACGCCGCCGTCGGCCCAGAGCCCCCAGGCGACGGCGGTGGCGGGCAGCCCTTCGGCGCGGCGGCGGTGGGCGAGCGCGTCGAGCCAGGCGTTTCCGGGCGCGTAGTTGCCCTGGCCGGGGCCGGCCATGGTGCCGGCGAGGGAGGAGAAGAGCACGAACGCGGTGACGTCGTGGTCGCGGGTCAGCTCGTCGAGGTGGCGGGCCGCGTCGACCTTGGCGCGCAGCGCGGTGGTCATCCGGTCGACGGTGAGCGCGTCGGTGACGGTGTCGTCGAGGGCGGCGGCGGTGTGCACGACGGTGCGCAGCGGCGCGTCGGCGGGGACGGCGGCGAGGAGGTCGCGCAGCGCGTCCCGGTCGGCGGCGTCGCAGGCCGCGATCGTGACGCGGGCGCCCTGGGCGGTCAGTTCGTCGCGCAGCTCGGCCGCGCCGGGCGCGTCGGGACCGCGCCGGCTGATCAGCAGCAGGTGCTCGACGCCGGCGGCGGCGAGGGCCCGGGCGACGTGCGCGCCGAGCGCGCCGGTGCCGCCGGTGACGAGCGCGGTGCCGCGCGGGGTCCAGTTCCGCGGCGCGGCGGCGGGTCGGGTGTCCCGGACGAGCCGTCGGATGTACGCGCCGGCCGCGCGTACCGCCACCTGGTCCTCGGCCGGCGCGCCGCCGAGCAGCCGGCGCAACCGGGGTACGGCGCGCGGGTCGGGCGTCGGCGGCAGGTCGACGAGGCCGCCCCAGCGGTACGGGTGTTCGGCGCGCAGCGCGCCGCCGAGTCCCCAGAGCAGCGCCTGGTCGGGGTCGACGGCCGGGTCGGTGGGGTCGACGGCGACGGCGTCGCGGGTGGCGATCCAGAGCCGGGCGGTGCTGCCGGCGTCGCCGAGCGCCTGCGCGAGCGTGACCGTGCCGGCGAGCCCGGCGGGCACGGAGACGCTGTCCGGGTGGGCGCCGGCGGCCAGGCCGAGCAGCGACAGCACGGTCCCGGCCGGCGGCGAGGCGGTGAGTTCCCGGGCCAGGTCGGCGCGACCGTGACCGGCCGGCACGGTCAGGACCCGGACGCCGGGCCCGGTCAGCGTGTCGACCCACCGCCGGCCCGCCTCGTCCACCTCGGCCGGTACGACGAGAAGCAGGTCATCGACGTCGGGCCCGGTGGGGTCCGGCAGTGGCTGCCAGGTGACCCGGTAGTGCCAGGAGTCGAGCGTGGCTTCGCTCTCCCGGCGGCGTCGCCACGCGGAGAGCGCGGGCAACACGTCGGCGAGCGGCGTGTCGGGGTCGACGGCGAGTGCGGCGGCGAGGCCGTCCACGTCCTCGTTCTCGATCACCTGCCAGAACGCCGTGTCGTCGGGCTCGCCGCCGTGGTGGCGGGTGCGGGCGTCGAGCCAGTAGCGCCGGTGCTGGAACGCGTAGGTGGGCAGGTCGACGGTGGCCGGACGCCGCCCGTCCCGGGTGAACCAGGCCGCCCAGTCGATGCGGGTACCGCTCACGTGCAGTCGGGCCACCGCCGTGGTCAGCGCGGTGACCTCGTCCTGGTCCCGCCGCAACGCCGGGATGTGGTGCACCGGCCGGTCGACCGGGGTGTCGGCGGCCATCGCCGTCAACGTCGCGTCCGGACCGACCTCCAGGAACGTGCCCACACCCAACTCGTGCAGCGTGGCCACCCCGTCGGCGAATCGCACCGCCTCGCGGACGTGCCGCACCCAGTAGTCCGGACCGGCGATCTCGGCGGGGTCGGCGAGCCGCCCGGTCAGATTCGACACGATCGGCAGACGCGGGGCCTGCCACTCCAGACCACTGATCGCGGCCCGGAACCCGGCCAGCATCGGCTCCATCAACCGCGAGTGGAAGGCGTGACTGACCGTGAGCCGCTTGACCCGCCAACCCCGCTCCGCGCACTCCCCCGCGAGCCGGTCCAGATCCGCCACCGGCCCGGACAGCACCACCGACGACGGACCGTTCACCGCCGCCACATCCACACCGGCCGCCAACACCCGGACCTGCGGCTCCGACGCGCCCACCGCCAACATCCCGCCACCGGCCGGCAACGCCTGCATCAACGCACCCCGCGCCGCCACCAGAGCACACGCGTCCGCCAGGGACAGCACACCCGCCACATGAGCGGCGGTCACCTCACCGATCGAATGCCCGCCGAGGAAGTCGGCCGTCACGCCCCACGACGACAGCAACTCCCACAGGGCCACCTCCACCGCGAACAGGCCCGCCTGCGTATAGGCCGTCTGGTCCAGCAGGTCACCGCCGTCGAACACCACCTCCCGCAGCGAACGATCCAGGCGGCCCTCGAACCCGGCACACACCCGATCGAACGCGTCCGCGAACACCGGAAACGCCCCGTATAACTCCCGGCCCATGCCGGCGCGCTGCGCGCCCTGACCGGTGAACAGCACGGCCCGCCGGCCCGACGACGCCTCGCCGGTCACCACACCGGACGCCGTCCCGCCGTCGGCCACCGCGGACAAGCCGGTGAGCAGCGACTCCCGGTCCGGGCCGAGGACCACCGCGCGGTGTTCCAGCGCGGCGCGCGTCGTGGCGAGCGACCAGCCCACCTCGGCCGGGGGCAGCTCGGCGTGCGCCCGCAGGTGGTCGGCGAGCCGTGCGGCCTGGCCGGCGAGGGCCGCCGTCGACCGCGCCGACAGCACCCACGGGGTGATCGGTGGCAACCCGGCCGGCGGCGTCTCCGGCGACGGCTCGGGTTCCGGGGCCTCGATGATGACGTGGGCGTTGGTGCCGGAGATGCCGAACGACGACACCGCCGCCCGACGCGGCCGGTCCACCGCCGGCCACTGACGCGCCGACGTGACGAGGTCCACCGCGCCGGCCGACCAGTCGACGTGGGAGGAGGGGGCGTCGACGTGGATGGTCTGCGGCACGAGTCCGTGCCGCATGGCGAGGACCATCTTGATGATCCCGGCGACCCCGGCGGCTGCCTGGGTGTGGCCCAGGTTCGACTTCACCGACCCGAGCAGCAGCGGCTCGGCCCGCTCCTGCCCGTACGTGGCCAGCAGCGCCTGCGCCTCGATCGGGTCACCCAGTCTGGTGCCGGTGCCGTGCGCCTCCACCACGTCCACCTCGACAGGTGACAGCCGCGCCGAGGCGAGGGCCGCCCGGATCACCCGCTGCTGGGCCGGCCCGTTCGGCGCGGTCAACCCGTTCGACGCGCCGTCCTGGTTCACCGCCGATCCGCGTACCACGGCGAGGACGCGGTGGCCGTGGCGGCGGGCGTCGGAGAGGCGTTCCAGCAGCAGCACGCCGACGCCCTCGGACCAGCCGGTGCCGTCGGCGCTGTCGGCGAACGACTTGCACCGGCCGTCCGGGGCGAGGCCGCGTTGCCGGCTGAAGTCGACGAACGTCTCCAGCGTGGTCATCACGGTGACGCCGCCCGCGAGGGCCAGCGTGGATTCGCCGGAGCGCAGCGACTGCACGGCCAGGTGCAGCGCGACGAGCGACGACGAGCAGGCGGTGTCGACGGTGAGCGCCGGCCCCTCCAGGCCGAGCGTGTAGGCGACCCGGCCGGAGAGCACACTGCTGGCGGTGCCGCCGCCGATGAACCCGTCGACCGTGTCGGGCACCTCGTCGAGCCCGGCCGCGTAGTTGTGGTACATCATGCCGGCGAACACGCCGACCCGGTTGCCGCGCAACGACAGCGGGTCGATCCGGGCGTCCTCGATCGCCGTCCAGGACGCCTCCAGCATGAGCCGCTGCTGCGGGTCCATGGCCAGCGCCTCGTACGGGGAGATGGTGAACAGCTCCGGGTCGAAGTTCCCGGCGTCGTGCAGGAAGCCGCCTTCCCGGGCGTACGTGCTGCCCCGCCGTTCCCCGGTCGGGTCGTACGCCCGCTCGGTGTCCCAGCCCCGGTCGGTGGGGAAGCCGGTGATGCCGTCGCCGCCGGCGGCGACCAGTTCCCACAACTGCTCGGGTGAGCGGACGCCGCCCGGGTAGCGGCAGCTCATCCCGATGATGGCGATCGGTTCGTGGTCCTTGGCGTCGGCCGCCCTCAGCCGTTCGCTGGTCTCGTGCAGGTCGGCGGTGACGCGCTTGAGGTACTCACGGAGCTTGGCTTCGTTCGCCATCGGGTATTCACCTGTCGCGGGTCAGGACCGGCCGAAGCGGCTGTCGATGAAGTCGAACAGTTCGTCGTCACTGGCGTCGTCGAGGCTGGCGGCCACCTCGCCGCCGTCGCCGTCCCAGCGGGCGAGCAGGGCGCGGAGCCGGGCCGCGACGGCGGTACGGGTCTCGTCGTCGGCGGTCAGTTCGGCGAGCGTGTCGGCTCCAGTGGCGGCGAACGCGGCTTCGAGGCGGTCCAGCTCGTCGAGAACGGTGGGCGCGGTCGCGGCCGGTCCGAGCCGGCCCAGCAGGTGCCCGGTCAGCGCCGCCGGGGTGGGATGGTCGAAGACCATCGTCGCCGGCAGGGTCAGCCCGGTCCGGGCGGTGAGCCGGTTGCGCAGGTCGACGGCGGTGAGCGAGTCGAAGCCGAGTTCGGTGAAGGAGCGGTCGGGTCCGACGGCGGCCGGTGACGCGTACCCGAGCACGTCGGCGACCTGGCCGGCGACCAGCTCGGCGACCAGTCGGGCCCGGTCCTCGGCGGACGCCCCGGCGAGCCGGTCGGCGAGGCCGCCGGTGGTCGTCGCGGCGGCGCGGCGCGCGGGCCCGCCGGCGAGGCCGTGCAGCGGCGCCGGCAGCTCGTCGCGGCCGGTGCGGGTCCGCAGCGCCGCCAGGTCGAGGTGGACCGGGAGCAGCAGCGGCTGCCGGCCGCGCCGGCTGGCGTCGAACAGGGCCAGGGCCCGGTCGGTGGGGAGCGGGACGATGCCCTGGCGGGCGAGGCGGTCCCGGCCGGCGGCGCCCAGGTCGCGGGTCATGCCGCCGGTTTCCGCCCAGGGGCCCCAGGCCAGTGACGTGGCGGCGAGCCCGGCGGCGCGGCGGTGGTGGGCGAGGCCGTCGAGGAACGCGTTGGCCGCCGCGTAGTTGCCCTGCCCGGGTGCGCCGAGCGGCCCGGCGATCGAGGAGAACAGCACGAACATGGGCAGGTCGAGGTGGCGGGTGAGGTCATGCAGGTGCCAGGCGGCGTCGGCCTTGGGGCGCAGCACCGTCTCGGTGCGGGCCGGGGTGAGCGCGGTGACCACGGCGTCGTCGAGCGTGCCGGCGGCGTGCACCACGCCGGCGAGCGGATGTTCGGCGGGCACGGCGGCGAGCAGCCCGGCGAGCTGGTCGCGGTCGGCCACGTCGGCGGCGACGAGGCTGGCCCGGGCGCCGAGGCGGGTGAGGTCGGCGAGCAGGTCGGCCGCGCCGGGGGCGTCGGCGCCGTGCCGGCTGACCAGCAGCAGGTGCCGGATCTTGTGGTGGCTGACGAGGTGCCGGGCGACGACGCCGCCGAGCGCGCCGGTCGCGCCGGTGATCAGCACGGTGCCGTCGGGGACGAGGTCGACGGCGCCGGTCGGGTCGGGTTCGGCCGGGGCGAGGCGCGGCACGAGCAGCCGGCCGTCGCGGAGCGCGAACTGGGGTTCGTCGGCGGCGAGCGCGCGGGCGAGCAGGTCGGCGTCGTCGTCACCGGAAAGGTCGGCGAGGACGAACCGGCCGGGGTGTTCGAGTTGCGCCGCGCGGACGAGCCCCCAGACGGCGGCGCCGGCCAGGTCGGTGACGTCACCGTCGGCGGGTGCCGCGCCCCGGGTGAGCACCACGAGCCGCCGGTCGGCGTGCCGGTCGCCGGCCAGCCAGTCCTGGATCAGCGTGAGCGTGTCGGCGAGCCGGGCGCGGGTGTCGGCGAGCGGGTCGTCCGACGCGGTGTCGTGGACGGGGACGAGCACCAGCCGGGCGTCGTCGGCGGTCCCGGCGAGGCCGGTGCCCGGGGCGAGCGGCACGATTCCGGTGGCCGGTCGGGCCGGCAGCGGCACCGGGTTCCAGCGCAGGTCGTAGAGGGGCAGGTCGGCGGTGCCGGGGTCGAGTTGGTCGGCGGCGAGCGGGCGGGACACCAGCGCGTCGATGCGGGCCACCGGCGCGCCGGCGGCGTCGGCGAGCGTCAGCGTGCTGGCCGGGCCGCTGCGGGTGAGCCGTACTCGCAGGTGGGTGGCGCCCTCGGCGGTGAGCGTGACGCCGCTCCAGGCCCAGGGCAGCCGGGCGCCGGCGTCGTCGGCGGCGGGGTCGTCGGCGAGGCCGACGACGTGCAGCGCGGCGTCGAGCAGCGCCGGGTGCAGCGCGTAGCCGGTGGTGGCGGTGCCGTCGGGCAGTTCCACCTCCGCGAAGACCCCGTCGGGCGTACGCCAGGCGGCGCGCAGTCCACGGAACGTGGGCCCGTGGGCGACGCCGAGTTCGCGGAGCCGGGTGTAGATCGGTTCGACCGGCACGACGACGCCGCCGGGCGGTGGCCAGGCGGTCAGCGGCTCGGCGGGTTCGCCCGCGCCGGGGGCGAGGACGCCGTCGGCGTGGGCGGTCCAGTCGGCGTGCGGGTCGTCGGCGGGCCGGGAGTGGACGGTGATCCGGCGTCGGCCGTCCTCGTCGGGCGCGGCGAGCTGGAGTTGGAGCGTGCGGGCGCCGTCGTCGGGCAGGACGAGCGGCGCGGCGAGCGTGAGTTCCTCGACGGTGTCGCAGCCGGCCTGCGCGCCGGCGTGCAGCGCCAACTCGACCAGCGCGGTGCCGGGGACGACGATCCGGCCGCGCACGACGTGGTCGGCGAGCCACGGCTGGGTACGCGCGGACAGCCGGCCGCCGTGGACGCGGACGTCGCCGGCGGCGGTGGCGAGCGCGGTGTCGAGCAGCGGGTGACCGGCGGCGCGGGCGCCCAGGCCGGCGGCGTCGTGGCCGGCGGTGCGGGCGTCGATCCAGTACCGCTGGTGCTGGAACGCGTAGGTGGGCAGGTCGACGATGGCCGGCCGCCGCCCGTCCCGGGTGAACCAGGCCGCCCAGTCCACAGGTGTGCCGGCCACGTGCAGCCGGGCCACCGCCGTGGTCAGCGCGGTGACCTCGTCCTGGTCCCGCCGAATTGCGGGGATGTGATGGACCGGCCGGTCGACCGGGGTGTCGGCGGCCATCGCGGTCAACGTCGCGTCCGGACCCACCTCCAGGAACGTGGACACGCCCAACTCGTGCAGCGTGGCCACCCCGTCGGCGAACCGCACCGCCTCCCGCACGTGCCGCACCCAGTAGTCCGGACCCGCGATCTCGGCCGGGTCGGCGAGCCGCCCGGTCAGATTCGACACGATCGGCAGACGCGGAGCCTGCCAGTCCAAGCCGGCAATGGCAGCCCGGAACCCGTCCAGCATCGGCTCCATCAACCGCGAGTGGAACGCGTGACTGACCCTGAGCCGCTTCACCCGCCAACCCTTGCCAGCGCACTCCTCGGCCACTCGGTCCAGACCCTCGACCGCGCCGGAGAGCACCACCGACGACGGACCGTTCACCGCCGCCACGTCGACGTCGGCCGCCAGCTCCCGGACCTGGGACTCCGACGCGCCCACCGCCAGCATCCCGCCGCCGGCCGGCAACGCCTGCATCAACGACCCACGCGCCGCCACCAGAGCACACGCATCCGAAAGCGACAGCACACCCGCCACATGAGCGGCCGTCACCTCACCGATCGAATGCCCCGCCAGATAGTCGGCGGACACCCCCCACGACGACAGCAACTCCCACAGGGCCACCTCCACCGCGAACAACCCCGCCTGCGCGTAGACGGTCTGGTCCAGCAGGTCACCGCCGTCGAACACCACCTCCCGCACCGGCCGCTCCAGCCGACCCGCGAACGACGCGCACACCCGGTCGAACGCATCCGCGAACACCGGAAACGCCGCATACAGCTCCCGACCCATGCCGGCCCGCTGCGCACCCTGACCGGTGAACAACACCGCCCGACGGCCCGACGACGCCTCGCCGGTCACCAGACCGGGGGCCGCATCGCCCTCGGCCAGCGCGGCCAGGCCGGCCAGCAGCGCGTCGCGGTCCGCGCCGACCGCCACCGCCCGGTGCGCCAGCGCGGCCCTCGTGGTCGCCGACGAGAAGCCGACGTCGGCCGGCGACAGGTCGGCGTTCGCGCGCAGGTGGTCGAGCAGCCGCGCCGCCTGACCCGCCAGCGCGTCCGGCGACCGCCCCGACACCAGCCACGGCAGCACCGGCAACGCCGCCGCGTCGAGGGTGGCCGGCGGCTCGTCCTCGGCGGGGGTGGGCGCTTCCAGGATCACGTGGGCGTTGGTGCCGGAGATGCTGAATGACGACACCGCGGCGCGGCGGGGCCGGTCGGCGGCCGGCCAGTCCCGGGCCGACGTGGCCAGCTCGACCGCACCGGCCGTCCAGTCCACCTTGGACGAGGGCGCGTCCACGTGCAGCGTGGCCGGCACCGTGCCGTGCCGCATCGCCTGCACCATCTTGATCACGCCGGCCACGCCGGCGGCGGTCTGGGTGTGGCCGATGTTCGACTTGATCGAGCCGAGCAGCAGCGGCGTCTCCCGCTCCTGCCCGTACGTGGCCAGCAACGCCTGCGCCTCGATCGGGTCACCGAGCGTGGTGCCGGTGCCGTGCGCCTCCACCACGTCCACCTCGGCGGCGGACAACCGGGCGTCGGCGAGCGCGGCCCGGATCACCCGCTGCTGCGACGGCCCGTTCGGCGCGGTCAACCCGTTCGACGCGCCGTCCTGGTTCACCGCCGACCCGCGCACCACGGCGAGGACCCGGTGGCCGAGCCGCTGGGCGTCGGCGAGACGCTCGACCAGGAGCACGCCGATGCCCTCGCCGAGCGCGGTGCCGTCGGCGGCGTCGGCGAACGCCCGGCAGCGGGCGCCCCGGGACAGGTTGTTCTGCCGGGTGAAGTCCACGAAGATCGACGGGGTCGGCAGCACGGTCACGCCGCCGGCCAGGGCCAGGTCGGATTCGCCGGCGCGCAGCGACTGCACGGCCAGGTGCAGCGCGACAAGCGACGACGAGCAGGCGGTGTCGACGGTGACGGCCGGCCCCTCGAACCCGAACGCGTACGACACCCGGCCGGAGCTGACGCTGCCGGCGCTACCCAGTCCCAGGTAGTCGGCGACCCCGTCGGGCACGTCGGCGGCACCGGCCGCGTAGTCGGCGTGGGTCAGGCCGGCGAAGACGCCGACGCGTGCGCCGCGCAGCCCGGTGGGGTCGACGCCGGCGGTTTCGAACGCCTCCCAGGACACCTCCAGCAGCAGCCGCTGCTGCGGGTCCATGGCGAGCGCCTCGCGGGGCGAGACGCCGAAGAACGCCGGGTCGAAGCCGGCGGCGTCGGTCAGGAAGCCACCGTCGCGCACGCAGGACGTGCCGGGGCGTTCCCGGTCCGGGTCGTAGAGCGTGGCGAGGTCCCAGCCCCGGTCGTCGGGGAACGGGCCGATCGCGTCGCCGCCGGCGGCCACCAGGTCCCACAGCGCGTCCGGCGAGGTGATCCCGCCGGGGAAGCGGCACGCCATGCCGACCACGGCGATCGGCTGGCGGGCGGAGTCCTCCACGTCGCGGAGCCGTTGCCGGGTCCGCCGCAGGTCGGTGGTGACCCTCTTCAGATACTCCCGGAGCTTCTCTTCGGTGTCCATCAACCTGACCCTCGGTCGGCGGGGACCTGCCGTCGTCCGGCGCGCACGCGTCATCCGGGAGCCACGGGTCCCCTTTGCGGGGAAGCTATGGCGTCGCGCTGAGCTGCGACAACCCCTAACCCGTACGCCCGGCGGGCTAGGGGGTGGCCGGGCCGGCGGCGGCCCGGTTACCGTCCGGTGGACCGCCCTGGCGCCCGGGTCGCGGGCGCCACCGCCGGAAGGACCGCGTGACGATGACCGACCACGACAACGGCCTGTGGGTTCGCCGGTTCCATCCGGCCCCGGACGACGCCCCGCGACTGGTGTGCCTGCCGCACGCCGGCGGCTCCGCGAGCTTCTTCTTCCCGGTGTCCCGGGCGCTGTCACCGGCCGTGGAGGTGCTCAGCGTCCAGTACCCGGGCCGGCAGGACCGCCGGCACGAGCCGTGCGTGCCGAGCATCGGTGAGCTGGCCCGGCAGGTGGCCGACGTGCTGCGGCCCTGGCGGGACCGGCCGTTGGCGTTCTTCGGGCACAGCATGGGCGCGACGCTGGGCTTCGAGGTGGCGCGGCTGATCGAGGCCGAGGGTGGGACGGTGGCGCACCTGTTCCCGTCCGGCCGTCGGGCGCCGTCGTGTCACCGGCACGAGACGGTGCACCTGCTCGACGACGAGGGGCTGCTGGCCGACGTGAAGAAGCTCAGCGGCCCCAACTCGGCGCTGCTCGGTGACCCGGACATGCTGCGTGCCGCGTTGCCGGCGATCCGCAGCGACTACCGGGCGGCGGAGACCTACACGTACGCGCCGGGGCCGAAGCTGAGCTGCCCGGTCACGGTGTTCACCGGGGACGCCGACCCGAAGACCACCGTGGACGAGGCGAGGGCGTGGTCGGAGCACACCACCGGCGCGTTCGACCTGCACGTCTTCCCGGGCGGGCACTTCTTCCTGGCGTCCCACCAGCCGGCGATCCTGCGTACCCTTTCGGCGGCGTTGACCGGCGCGGCGGTCCGCTGATTCCGCACGCCGGTCCCCGCCGCCCGGTCCGGGCGGCGGGGACCGTGGCGGTTCACGGCTTCTGCGCCACCGCGATGACGTAGTCGAGCAGGCCCAGCTCCTTCTTGATCAGCTCGGTGTCGCGCCAGTGGTTGGCCATCCCCTTGACCGCGCTGCCGTCGGCGGCGGCCCGGAACGCCGGGTCGGACGGGCGGGCGGACTGGAACCGGCGCCAGCCCTCCCAGGTGCGGTCCGCGATGGAGTGCACCTCGACGGCGCCGAAGCCGGCGGCGGCGAGCTGCTCGCCGTAGGTCTTGCGGTCGTGCCAGTTCTCGTCCGGCAGGCTGAACTTGACGAAGCTGAGCGGGCCCGAGCTGATCGACATGCGCGGGGTGTCGTTGCTCAGCGGGATGATGTCGGCGGTGGCGATGGTGCCGCCCGGCCGCAGCACCCGGAACGCCTCGGCGAAGAACGCGCTGCGCGGGTGGAAGTGGAACGCCGACTCCAGCGCCACCACGCGGTCCACGCTGGCGTCCGGGAACGGCAGCGCGGTGGCGGTGCCGAGCTGGAAGTCGGCCCGGTCGGCGAGGCCCTCGCGGCGGGCCCGTTCCTGGGCGTGCTCGACGTGCCGGGGGGTCACGTTGATGCCGTGCACCTTCGCCACCCGGCGGTCCCGCAGCCAGGCGAAGTCCTGGTCGCCGTAGCCGAAGCCGACGTCGACCACGGTGTCGTCGGGCTTGAACCCGGCGGCGTCGGCGAGCTTGTCGGCCAGCGCCTGGCCGGCCACGTCGATGCTGGTGACGCCCTCCTCCCAGTAGCCGACGTTCATGTAGCGGGAGGTGCGGGCCGCGAACTCGACGTCCGGCGACTGGATCTCGTAGAACCGGCGGACCCGGGTCACCGGGTCCTTGGTGGCCAGGGTCCGGATGACCCGGCCGAGGGTGCGGAGGTTCTCCAGCATGTCAGCTCCTCAGGGCTGTGCGGGGGTTGGTCAGGGCTGCAGGGCGGGCGCGGCGACCTGCCGGCGCAGGTCGGCCACCAGGGTGGCGGCGGCGTCGGGGCCGGCGGCCACGCCGAAGAGATAGAAGTCCGGCCGGATCAGCGCGGCGTCCGCGCCGCCCAGCCAGGTCGAGTAGACGCCGTCGAGGTCGGCCAGGTCGCCGGCCGCCGCGTCGTCGTCGGCCGGCCGCACGACCAGCCGGTACGCGCCGAGGTCGTCGAGGAACGCGACCGCGTCGTCGTCGAGCGTGGCGGGTTCCCGGGTGAGCAGCGTGAAGCCGACGCCCACCACGTCGTCGAAGCCGCCGGTGCGCCCGTCGACGGTCACCCGGCCCTGCGGCGCGGGTTCACCGGCGTGCGGGGTGGGCGTGCCGTCGTCGGCGCGGTGCAGCACCCCGTCCACGATCGCCTCGCGCAGCGAGCGGACGTGCCGCTGCTGGGTACGCCGGCGCAGCGCGGCCAGCATCACCGAGTCCCGGCCGGCGGCCTTCTTCTGGTCGGTCTCGCAGATCACCGCCCCGGAGTCCATCGACATCCGGATCGCGTGCTGCACGTGTGCGCGCCGTTCCACCTGGTACGTGTCGAGCAGCGCCTCCCCGGCCCGGCCGCGGCGCACCAGGTCGAGTTTCCACGCCAGGTTGACCACGTCGCGGAAGCCGGAACTCATGCCCTGCCCGAGGAACGGCGGCATGACGTGCGCGGCGTCGCCGGCCAGGAACACCCGGCCGCGCCGCCACACGTCGGCGGAGCAGGCCTGGGTGGTGTAGACGCCGTACCGGTCCAGCCGGGCGTTGTCCGGGGTGATGTCGAACAGGCCGAGCAGCCGCCAGGCGCTGGCCTCGGTGCGGAACTCCTCCAGGGTCTCCCCCGGCACCCGCATGAACTCCCACCGCCGGTGGTTCGGCCCGGCGGAGACGGCGGTACGCGGGCGCGCCGGGTCGCAGATCTGGAGGTTGTTCGGGGTGAACTCGCGCGGCGTGTGCAGCACCACGTCGCAGACCAGCCAGTCGTGGGTGAAGTCGAGGTCGGTGACGCCGGCGCCGAGCCAGCCCCGGACGAAGCTGTTCGCGCCGTCGCAGCCGAGCACCCAGGACGCGGTGTAGGTGTGCGGGCCGCCGTCGCCGTCCACGGCGGTCACCTCGACCCGGTCGCCGTGGTCGGTCAGGCCGGTCACCTCGATGCCGCGCTGCACCTGCACGCCGGGCAGTTCCGCACCGCGTTCGGCCAGCCGTTCCTCCACGCCGGGCTGGTAGAACGACGTGGAGTCGGGCCACCCGGACGGGCCGTCCGGCGCGGCGCGCACGTGCAGCAGCGTCCGGCCGAAGCCGTTCTTCCAGGTGTACTCGCCGGACAGTTCGGTCACGTCGCCGAGCCGGTCGGCCACGCCGCAGGCGGCGAGGATCCGGCTGGCCTCGCCGTCGTAGGAGACGGCGCGCGGCATGCTGTACGGGGTGGTCCACTTCTCCAGCACCCGCACCGTGAAGCCGCGCTGCGCCAGCAGGATCGCGGCCACCTGGCCCACCGGGCCGTAGCCCACGATCAGTACGTCGGTCATCGCCGTCCCTCGTTCGTCCGCCTGGGCCGTCACAGCCCGAGTTCCGTGTCGATCAGGCTGAAGATCTCGTCGTCGCTGGCCCGGTCGAGGTCCAGGTCGTCGTCGGTGGCGGAGGCGCCGCGCATGGTCCGCCACTTGGCGACCAGCACCTCCAGCCGCGCCGCCACCTGGGTGTGCAGGTCCGCCTCGACGGTGGTCTCGGCGAGCGCCCGTTCCAGGCGTTCCAGCTCGGCGAGCACCGCCGGGGCGGCCTGCGCGCCGTCGGGCACCAGCCGGGAGCGTAGGTAGCCGGCCAGCGCCGCCGGGTCCGGGTAGTCGAAGACGGCGGTGGCCGGCAGCCGTTCCCCGGTCGCCTCGGTGAGCCGGTTGCGCAGCTCGACCGCGGTCAGCGAGTCGAAGCCCAGCTCGTGGAACGCCTGGCCCTCGCGGATGGCGTCCGGGCTGCCGTGGCCGAGCACCGCCGCGGCGGTGGCCCGGACCAGGTCGAGCAGGAGCGCGGACTGTTCCGCGCCGGTGAGCGCGCGCAGCCGCCCGGCCAGGTCGGCGCCGCCGGTGGTGGCGGCGCGGGCCTTCGGCCGGTCGACGCGGACCAGGCCGCGCATCAGCGCCGGCACGTGCGGCCGGCCGGCCAGCGCGGCCCGGTCGACGCGGGTCGGCACCAGGTGTTCCTCCGGCGCGGCGAGGCCGGCGTCGAACAGCGCCATGCCCAGGTCGGACGGGATCGCGAGCTGCCCGTCGCGGGTGGTGCCGGCCCGGTCCACGCCGGCGGTCAGCGTGCTGGCCTGCGCCCACAGCCCCCAGGCGTACGCGCGGGCGGGCAGTCCGGCGCCGCGTCGCCGCCGGGCCAGCGCGTCCAGCCAGGCGTTGGCGGCGGCGTAGTTGCCCTGGCCTGGCACGCCGAACACGCCGGCCCCGGAGGAGAACAGCACGAACCCGGCGAGGTCGAGGTGGCGGGTCAGCTCGTCGAGGTGACGGGCGGCGTCCACCTTGGGGCGGAACACGGTGTCGAGGCGTTCCGGGGTGAGCGCGGTGACCACGCCGTCGTCGAGCACGCCGGCCAGGTGCACCACGGCGGTGAGCGGATGCGCCGCCGGCACGGCGGTGAGCAGCCCCGCCACCGCGTCCCGGTCGGCGACGTCGGCGGCGGCCACGGTGACGGTGGCGCCGAGCGCGGTCAGCTCGGCGGTCAACTCGGCCGCGCCGGGCGCGTCCGGGCCGCCCCGGCTGGCCAGCAGCAGGTGCCGGACGCCGTGCCCGGTGACCAGCCGGCGGGCCACCAGGCCGCCCAGCAGGCCGGTGCCGCCGGTGAGCAGCACCGTGCCGTCCGGGTCCCACGTCTCGGGCATGGTGAGCACCACCTTGCCGACGTGCCGGGCCTGGCTGACGTAGCGGAACGCGTCCGGGGCCTGCCGGACGTCCCAGGCGCGCACCGGCAGCGGGCGCAACGCGCCGGCGGCGAACAACGCCAGCAGTTCGGTGAGCATCCGCTGGATCTCGTCCGGCTCGACCTGCGTCAGGTCGTACGCCTGGTAGTCGACGCCGGGGTGGTCGGCGGCGACCCGGGCCGGGTCGCGCAGGTCGGTCTTGCCCATCTCCAGGAACCGGCCGCCGCGCGGCAGCAGCCGCAGCGACGCGTCGACGAACTCGCGGGCCAGCGAGTCGAGCACCACGTCCACGCCCCGGCCGCCGGTGGTGTCGAGGAAACGCGCCTCGAAGTCGAGCGTCCGGGACGACGCCAGGTGGTCGGCGGGCACGCCCAGCTCCCGCAGCGCGGGCCACTTGCTCTCGCTGGCGGTGGCGAAGACGTCCGCGCCGAGGTGGCGGGCGATCTGCACCGCCGCCATGCCGACGCCACCGGCGCCGGCGTGCACCAGCACGGACTCCCCGGCCCGCAGCCGGCCCAGCCCGACCAGCCCGCGCCAGGCGGTGAGGAACACCACCGGCACGGTCGCGGCCTGCGCGAACGTCCAGCCGTCCGGCACCGGCGCGAGCAGCCGCCGGTCGGTGACCGCGACCGGGCCGAAGCAGCCGGTGAACACGCCGAGCACCCGGTCGCCGGGGCGCAGGTCGGTGACCGCCGCGCCGACCTCGGCGACGACACCGGCGGCCTCCCCGCCGGGCGGGCCGGGATCGCCCGGGTAGAGGCCGAGCGCGTTGAGCACGTCGCGGAAGTTCAGGCCGGCGGCGCGGACCCGGACCCGCACGTCGTACGCGCCGAGCGGCGCGTCGGCCGCGTCGGTGGGCACCAGCGCCAGGTGGTCGAGGCTGCCCCGGCGGGGCACGTCCAGCCGCCAGGCGGTCGCGTCGACGGGCGGGGTGAGCGTCGGCGCGTCGGCGCGGCGGGCCAGCCGGGGCGCGTACGCGCCGCCGTCGCGCAGCGCCAGCTGCGGCTCGTCGGCGGCGAGCACGGCGGTCAGGGTCGCCGCGTCGGGCATGGCGTCGGCGTCGAGCAGCACGAACCGGTCCGGGTGTTCGGACTGGGCGGAGCGGACCAGGCCCCACGCGGCGGCGGCGGCCGGGTCGTCGACCTCACCGGGCCCGTGCACGCCGACCGCGCCGCGGGTGAGCAGCACCAGCCGGGTCTCGGCCCAGCGCGGCTCGGCCAGCCAGCGCTGCACCAGCGCGAGCGCGTCCCCGGCGAGCCGTCGCGCCCGGTCCGGGGCGGCGGGGTCGGTGCGGGTCGTCGTCCGGTGCCCACCGGCCCCGGCGGTGAGCGGCGCGAGCACCGCGTCCGGCGTCGTGGCACCGGCGTCGATCGCGGCGGCCAGCGCGGACAGGTCGGCGTGGCGCGGCAGATCGGCGGCGGACGGATCGGCCACGTGGGACAGATCCGCGTCGGCGGCGAGCACGGCGATCCGGGCCGGGGTCGGCGCGGTGGGCGTCGGCAGCGGTTGCCACGTCAGGTGGAACAGCGCGTCGGTGACCGCGTCGTCGCGGGCGCCCAGCTCGGCGCGGGAGATCGGGCGCATGGCCAGCGACGCCGCCTCGACCACCGGCGCGCCGGCCGGGTCGGTGGCGGACAGCGCGAACGCGTGCGGGCCGACCCGCCGCAGCCGGACCCGCAGCGTGGTGGCGCCGGTGGCGTGCACGGTGAGCCCGTTCCAGGCGAACGGCAGCAGGATCTTCTCGCCGCCGGCGTCGGCGAGACCACCGAAGTGCGCGGCGTGCAGCGCGGCGTCGAGCAGCGCCGGGTGCAGCGCGTACCGGTCGGCGTCGGCGCGCGGGCCGGCCGGCAGCTCCACCTCGGCGTACACCTCGTCGTCGCCGGTCCGGACCGCGCGCAGGCCCTGGAACGCCGGACCGTAGCCGTACCCCTCGTCGACCAGGCGGTCGTAGAAGCCGGTCAGGTCGACGGCGTGGGCGTCCGGCGGCGGCCCGGCCGGCGTCGCCGGGGTGGCTTCGGCGGCGGAGAGCGTGCCGCTGCCGTGCCGGGTCCACGGCGCGTCGGCCGGGCCGGCGGCGGGCCGGGAGTGCACGGTGACCGGGCGACGGCCGTCGTCGGCGGGCGGACCGACCGCGACCTGCACCTGGGTGGCCGCGTCCTCGGGCAACGTCAGCGGCGCCTCGATGACCAGCTCGTCGAGGGCGGGGCAGCCCACCTCGTCGCCGGCCCGCAGGCACAGCTCGACCAGCCCGGTGCCGGGCACCAGCACCCGGCCGGCGACCCGGTGGTCGGCCAGCCAGGGCTGCTCGGCGACCGCGAGCCGGCCGGTGAACAGGTGCCCCCGCCCGTCAGCCAGCGGCACCGACGCGCCGAGCAGCGGATGCCCGGCGGCGGCCAGCCCGGCCGCGCCGACGTCGGCGGCGCCGGTGACCGGGCGGGGCCAGTAGCGGCGGTGCGCGAACGCATACGTGGGCAGGTCGACCCGGCGTCCGCCGGCCAGCACCGGCTGCCAGTCGACGGGTACGCCGCGCACGTGCAGCGCGGCCACGGAGAGCAGGAACCGGGCCCGGTCGCCCCGGCCGCGCTGCACCGAACCGACCACCACCGCCGGGTGGTCGTGCTCCTGGACCGTCTGCTCGATGCCCGGCGTGAGCACCGGATGCGGGCTGCACTCGACGTACGTGTGGTGGCCCTCGGCGGTCAGCGCGCGTACCGCGTCGGCCAGTTCGACCGGCTGGCGCAGGTTGCGGTACCAGTAGTCGGCGTCCATCTCCTCGCCGCCGAGCCAGCACAGGTCGGTGGTGGAGTAGATCGGCACCGCCGCCGGTCCGGGCGTGACGCCGGCGACCGCCTCGGCCAGCTCGGCGCGGATCCGCGTCACCTGCGGGGAGTGGGACGCGTAGTCGATCGGGATCCGGCGCAGCCGGATGCGGTCGGCGTCCAGCTCGGCGGCGAACGCGTCGACCGCGTCCGGTTCGCCGGAGACCACCACGTTCGCCGGGCCGTTGACCGCGGCCACGGCCAGCCGGTCGCCGTACCGGGCGATCCGTTCGCGGACCACCTCGGCCGGGAGCGGCACGGCGGCCATCACTCCGGCGCCGGCCAGCTTGCGCAGCGCGCGGGCACGCAGCGCCACCAGTCGGGCGGCGTCGGTCAGCGACAGCACGCCGGCCACGCAGGCGGCGGCGATCTCGCCCTGCGAGTGGCCGACCACGGCGGCGGGCTGCACGCCGTACGAGCGCCACAGCTCGGCCAGCGACACCATCACCGCGAACAGCAGCGGCTGCACCACGTCCGCCCGTTCGAAGTCCGGGGTGCCGGGCGTCTGGCGCAGCAGGTCCCGCAGTGGATGGCCCAGCCAGGGCCGCAGCGCGGCGTCGCAGGCGGCCATCCGCTCGGCGAACACGGGCGCCTCGTCGAGCAGGTCCAGCGCCATGCCGGCCCACTGGGAGCCCTGGCCGGGGAAGACGAACACCAGCTTGCCGGTGGCGGTGACGTCGCCGCGTACCAGGTCGGTGGCGGGCTCGCCGGCGGCGAGCGCGTCCAGCCCGGCGGTGATCTCCACCGGGCCGCCGACCAGCACTGCCCGGTGGTCGAAGCCGGCCCGGGTGGTGGCCAACGACCAGGCCACGTCCAGCGGTCGCTGGTCGGGCCGGTCGGCGAGGTGGTCCCGCAGCCGGCGGGCCTGCCCGGCCAGCGCCTCCGGGGTACGCGCGGAGAGCAGCCACGGCAGCGCCACCGGCCCGGCCGGCGGCTCGGCGTCCACGGCCGGCTCGTCCGGCACGGCCTCGAGCACCACGTGGGCGTTGGTGCCGCTGATGCCGAACGAGGAGACGCCGGCGCGGGCCGGCCGGTCGGTACGCGGCCACGGCCGGGCCTCGGTGAGCAGGTCGACCGCGCCGGCCGCCCAGTCGACCCGGCTGGTGCGGTGCTCGGCGTGCAGCGTGCGGGGCAGCCGGCCGTGCCGCATGGCGAGGACGACCTTGAGCATCCCGGCGACGCCGGCCGCGGCCTGGGTGTGGCCGAGGTTGGACTTCACGGAGCCGAGCAGCAGCGGCGGGACGCCGTCGGGCCGGCGGCCGTAGGTGGCGAGGATCGCCTCGGCCTCGATCGGGTCGCCGAGCGGCGTGCCGGTGCCGTGCGCCTCGACCGCGTCCACGTCGGCCGGGTCGAGCCCGGCGGCGGCCAGCGCGGCCCGGATCACGCGTTCCTGGGACGGCCCGTTGGGGGCGGTGAGGCCGTTGGACGCGCCGTCGGAGTTGACCGCCGAGCCGCGCACCACGGCCAGCACCGGGTGGCCGCGTCGGCGGGCGTCGGAGAGCCGTTCCACCACCAGCACGCCGACGCCCTCGGACATGCCGAACCCGTCGGCGTCCTCGGCGAACGCCTTGCACCGGCCGTCCGGGGCGAGGCCACGCTGGCGGCTGAACCCGGTCAGCCCGGCCGGACCGGACAGCACCGACACGCCACCGGCGAGCGCCAGGTCGCAGTCGCCCTGACGCAGCGCCTGCGCGGCCAGGTGCAGCGCCACCAGCGAGGCGGAGCAGGCGGTGTCCACGGTGACCGCCGGCCCTTCCAGCCCCAGCGCGTAGGCGACCCGCCCGGAGAGCACGCTGGCGGCGGTGCCGGTGAGCAGGTGTCCCTCGTCGGCGACGGTCTCGCCGTCGTCGGCGGTGGCGCCGGGGGTGATCCGGTCGGCGTAGTCCTGGCCATGGGTGCCGGCGAACACGCCGGTGCGGCTGCCGCGCAGCGTGTCCGGGTCGATGCCGGTCCGTTCCAGGGCCTCCCAGGAGGTCTCCAGCAGCAGCCGGTGCTGCGGGTCCATGGCGAGCGCCTCGCGGGGGCTGATGCCGAAGAACGCGGCGTCGAAGTCGGCGAGGCCGGTGAGGAAGCCACCGGCCCGGGTGTAGGTGCGGCCGGGCGTGCCGGGCTCCGGGTCGTACAGGTCGGCGAGCGGCCAGCCCCGATCGGTGGGCAGGTCGCCGATCACCTCGCCGCCGGCGTCGAGCAGCCGCCACAGCTCCTCCGGGGAGCCGATGCCGCCGGGGAACCGGCAGGCCATCGCGACGACCGCGACCGGCTCGTCGAGCGCGACGGTGGTGGCGTCGGCGACCTCGGTGGCGGCGGTGCCGAGCAGCCGGGCGTGCAGGTGCGCGGCGAGCAGTTCCGGGGTGGGGTGGTTGAACACGGCGTGCGGGGCGAGCCGGACGCCGGTGGCGGCGGAGAGCCGGTTGCTCAGCTCCACCGCCATCAGCGAGTCGAAGCCGAGTTCCTTGAACGGCCGGCGCGGTTCGATCTGGTCCGGCCCGGCGTGCCCGACGACCGTGGCGCAGCGGGTGCGGACCAGGTCGAGCAGGAGCGTGGCCCGGTCCGGCTCGCCGAGGCCGGCCAGGCGGTCGGCGAAGCCGGTTCCGGTGCCGGTGCCGGGCTCGGCGACGACGGCCCGGCGCGGGGCCGGCGGCAGCAGTGCCCGCAGCAGCGCCGGCACCTCCCCGGTGGCGCGCACGGCGGCCAGGTCCAGTCCGATCGGCACCAGCGTCGCCGGCTCGGCGCGCAGCGCGGCGTCGAACAGCGCCAGCCCGGCGGCGGCGTCCAGCGGACGGGTGCCGGTGCGGGCGAGCCGGGCCAGGTCGGCGGCGGTGAGTCGGCCGGCCATCCCGTCGGTCTCGGCCCACAGGCCCCAGGCGAGCGCGGTGCCGGGCAGCCCGCGGGCGCGGCGGTGCGCGGCGAGCGCGTCGAGGAACGCGTTGCCGGCGGCGTAGTTGCCCTGGCCGGGGCTGCCGAACGTGGCCGAGGCGGAGGAGAACAGCACGAACGCGGCCAGGTCGAGGCCGGCGGTCAGCTCGTGCAGGTGCCAGGCGCCGTGCACCTTGGCCCGCAGCGCGCCGGCCCAGCGGTCCGGGTCGAGGTCGGTGAGCAGCGCGTCGTCGGTGGCGCCGGCGGCGTGCACGACGGCCACCAGCCGGTCGGCGAGCGGGGCCAGCACGGCGGCGAGCGCGCCCCGGTCGGCCACGTCGGCGGCGACCACCCGGACGTCGACGCCGGTCGCCGCCAGCTCGTCGGTCCACGGGGCGGGCCGGCCGGTGCGGCTGAGCAGCACCAGTTCCCGCACGCCGTACGTCTGCGCGAGGTGGACCGCGACGTGCCGGCCGAGGCCGCCGGTGCCGCCGGTGAGCAGCACCGCGCCGCCGGCCAGCGCGGGCCGCGCGGCGGCGTCGGGCTCGGTGACCGGGCGGAGCCGGGGCAGCAACGCGCGGCCGTCGCGGACCGCGACCTCGGGTTCGTCGGCGGCGGCGGCCAGCGCGGCGCGGACCGTGGTGTCGTCGACGGTGTCCAGGTGCAGCAGCAGGAACCGGTCGGGGTGCTCGGCGCTGGCCACCCGGAGCAGGCCGACGGCCGGGGCGTGCGCCGGGTCGCCGTCGCGGACCGCCACCGCGAGCCGGGTGTCGACGGCGCGCGGGTCGTCGAGCCAGCGGTGCAGCACGCCGAGCAGGTCCAGGCCGATCGCGTCGGCGCGCTGCGCGACGGTGCTGTCCGGGTCGCCGTCGGGCAGGCGCAGCACCAGCACCGGCGGCAGCGGCCCGGTCGGCGGGACCGCGTCGGCGAGCGTCCAGGTGGGCACCGGGCCGCTCGGGGCGGGCAGCCAGTCCACCGTGTAGAGCCCGGCCGGGCCGGTCTCCGGCGCCGGGGCGGCGGCGGACGGCAGCGTCACGGCCCGCAGCGCGATCCGGTCGACGTCGAGCACCGGCCGGCCGGCGTCGTCGACGGCGGTGAGCGTGACCGCGTCCGCGCCGGCCGGGGCGAGACTGACCCGCAGCGCGTACGCGCCGGTGGCGTGCCGGCGTACGCCGGTCCAGTCGGTGGGCACGATCCGCTCCCCCGGCCCGGCCGGCGGGGCGAACCCGGCCAGCGGGAGCAGGTCCAGCGCGGCGTCGAGCACGTCCGGGTGCACGCCGTACCGCTCGGCGTCCGGGTCGGCGGCGTCGTCGGGCAGCCGTACGTCGAGGTGCAGCCGGTCCCCGGCGGTCCAGGCGGCCCGCAGCAGCGGATGCGCCGCCTCGACCGGGCGGGCGCCGGCCGGCGGCCAGGCCGGGGCCGGTACGCCGGGCGCGGCGAGCGGGTCGGCCGGGGCGAGCACCGCGTCGGCGACCGCCCGCCACGGCTCGTGCTCGCCGGCGCGGACGTGGCAGCGGGCGGCGCGTCGGCCGACGGCGTCCGGGCCGGCGACGTCGAACTGGAGGTCGACCGCGAGGCCGGCGGGCAGCGGCGCCGGTTCCGGCATCCGCAGGTCGGCCAGGACCGGGGTGTCGAGTCGTTCGCCGAGGTGGCCGAGCGCGTCGAGCAGCACGGTGGCGGGCAGCAGCGGCGCGGCGCCGTCCGGGGTGGCCGGCCGGGTGGCGGTGAACCGTCCGGTGGCGAGCACCTGGCCGGTGCCGGCGACCGGCAGCACGGCGGCGAGCAGCGGGTGCCCGGCGTCGCCGGTCGGTGCGCCGGGGGTGGCGGGCAGCCAGTAGTGCCGGTGCCGGAACGCGTAGGTGGGCAGCGCGACGGGCGCGTGCGGGCCGGGGCCGGCCAGCGCGGCCCGGTCCACCGGCACGCCGCGCACGTGCAGCCGGGCGGCGGCGGTGAGCAGCGCCGCCGGTTCGGGCGTGTCGGCCCGCAGCGTGGGCACGAACGCCAGGTCGTCGCCGGCGTCGGCGAGACACTCGGCGGCCAGCGCGGTGAGCACGCCGCCGGGGCCGATCTCCAGGAACGTGGTGGCGCCTTCGGCGTGCAGGGCGCGGACGCCGTCGGCGAAGCGCACGGTGTCGCGGACGTGGGCCACCCAGTGCTCGGGCGAGGTGAGCCGGGCCGCGTCGACCGGCGCGCCGGTCAACGTGGACACCACCGGCAGTTGCGGCGCGCGGTAGGTCAGCCCGGCGGCGACCTCCCGGAACGCGTCCAGCATCGGCGTCATGCGCGGCGAGTGGAACGCGTGCGACACCCGGAGCCGGCTGGTGCGGCGGCCGGCGGCGCGCAGCGTGGCGGCGACCGCCTCGACCGCGTCGGCATCGCCGGAGAGCACCACGGCGGTCGGCCCGTTCACGGCGGCCAGCCCGACCCGGTCGGTCAGGTGTGGCAGCACCTCGGTCTCGTCGGCCTCCACCGCGACCATCGCGCCGCCGGCCGGCAACGCCTGCATGAGCCGGCCCCGCGCGGCGACCAGCGCGGCGGCGTCGGCGAGGGTGAGCACGCCGGCCACGTGCGCGGCGGCGATCTCGCCGATCGAGTGGCCGAGCAGCAGGTCCGGGCGGACGCCCCAGGATTCGAGCAGCCGGTGCAGCGCCACCTCGACGGCGAACAGCGCCGGCTGGGTGTAGCGGGTCTCGTGCAGCAGCGCGGCCCGCGTGTCGCCGTCCGGGGCGAGCACCACGTCGGCGACCGACTGCCCGGTGACGTGCCGGTCCAGTTCGGCGCAGGCGGCGTCGAACGCCTCCGCGTAGACCGGGTACGCCGCCCGCAGCTCCCGGCCCATGCCGGCGCGTTGCCCGCCCTGCCCGCCGAAGAGCACGGCGAGCCGGCCGTCGGAGACGCGGCCGGTGAGCACGCCGGCCGGGTCGGTGTCGCCGCGGCTCAGCGCCGTCAGCGCGGCGCGGGCGTCGGCCGGGTCGCCGACCAGCAGCGCCGCCCGGTGGTCCAGCGCCGCCCGCGTGGTGGCCAGCGCGTACGCCACGTCGGCCGGGTCGGCGTCGATCCGGTCGAGCCGGCTCAGCAGCCGGGCCGCCTGGTCCCGCAGGCCCTCCCGGCTGGCCGCGGAGAGCAGCCACGGCACGACGCCGGCCGGGTGCTGCCGGGTGACCGGCGGCGGGGTGGGCGCGGCGGGGGCCGCCTCGACGACGACGTGGGCGTTGGTGCCGCTGATGCCGAACGAGGAGATGCCGGCGCGGCGGGGCCGGTCCACGTCGGGCCACGGCCGGGCGTCGGTGAGCAGCTCGACCGCGCCGGCCGACCAGTCGACCTCGCCGGTCGGCGCGTCCACGTGCAGCGTGCGCGGCAGCGTGCCGTGGCGCAGCGCGAGCACCATCTTCATCACCCCGGCCGCGCCGGCCGCCGCCTGGGTGTGCCCGAGGTTCGACTTGAGCGAGCCGAGCAGCAGCGGACGGTCCGCCGGCCGGCCCTGCCCGTACGTGGCGAGCAGCGCCTGCGCCTCGATCGGGTCGCCGAGCCGGGTGCCGGTGCCGTGCGCCTCGACGGCGTCCACGTCGCCCGGTCCGAGGCCGGCGGTGGCCAGCGCCCGCCGGATGACCCGTTCCTGGGCCGGCCCGTTGGGGGCGGTGAGCCCGTTGGACGCGCCGTCGGAGTTGACCGCGCTGGCGCGCAGCAGCGCCAGCACCGGGTGGCCGTGGCGGCGGGCGTCGCTGAGCCGTTCCAGCAGCAGCACGGCCACGCCCTCGGACCAGCCGGTGCCGTCGGCGGCCTCGGCGAACGCCTTGCACCGGCCGTCGGGCGCGAGTCCGCGTTGGCGGCTGAACTCGACGAACGCCTGCGGGGTGCCCATCACCGCGACGCCGCCGGCCACCGCGAGCGCGCAGTCCCCGGCGCGCAGCGCCTGCGCGGCCAGGTGCAGCGCGACGAGCGACGACGAGCAGGCGGTGTCCACGGTCACCGCCGGTCCCTCCAGGCCCAGCGCGTACGCGACCCGCCCGGAGACCACACTGCCGGCGGTGCCGACGCCGAGGTAGCCCTCGGTGCCGGGCGGCGCCTGGCCGACGTTGGCCGCGTAGTCGTGGTGCATCACGCCGGTGAACACGCCGGTGGCGCTGCCGCGCAGCCCGGTCGGGTCGATCCCGGCGCGCTCGAACAGTTCCCAGGACGTCTCCAGCAGCAGTCGCTGCTGCGGGTCCATGGCGAGCGCCTCGCGCGGGCTGATCGCGAACAGGGTGGCGTCGAAGTCCCCGGCGCCGGCCAGGAACCCGCCCACCCGCACGTACGAGGTGCCGGCCCGGTCGGGGTCGTCGGCGAACAGGTGCGCCAGGTCCCAGCCCCGGTCGGTGGGGAACCCGGTGAGCCCCTCGCCGCCGGATTCGAGCAGTTCCCACAACTCGTCGGGGCCGGTGACGCCGCCGGGCAGCCGGCACGCCATCGCGACGATCGCCACCGGGTCGTCGGCGGCGACCGGGCCGGTCCCGGCGGCGGGGCCGGCGTCGGTCGGGCCGGCGCCGCGCAGCAGCGTGGCCAGGTGCCGGGTGAGCGCGGCGGGTGTCGGGTGGTCGAACGCGGCGGTGGCGGAGAGCCGGGCGCCGGTGGCCCGGTTCAGCCGGTCGCGCAGCGCGACCGCGCGGACCGAGGTGAACCCGAGTTCGGTGAACGCCCGGCCGGGCCGGACCGCGCCCGCGCCCGGCAGCCCGGCGACCTCGGCGGTGGCGGCCCGGACCAGGTCGGCCAGGAGGCGGTCGCCGTCGGCGGTGGTGAGCGCCGCGAACCGGCGGCGCAGCGTGTCCGCGTCGTCGTCGGGCCGGCTCGGGCCGCGCCAGGCCGGGTGGGCGGCCACCCGCTCGGCCGGGCCGGCCACCAGCACCAGGTCGTCGCCGTCGTGCGCGACGTCGAACGCGGCGGTCTCGGCCCACGCCGGTCCGGTCACGCCGACCAGCCGGGCCGGCAGCCCGGCCGCGTGCCGCCGGGCGACGAGCGCGTGCAGCGCGGCGACCGCGCCCGCCGCCGGTTCCCGTCCGGCGGCGCCGAGCAGCACGTCGGCGGGGACCAGCACGGTGTACGCGGTGGCGGCGGCGTGCCGGGTGTCCCGGTCCAGCCGGCCGGCCAGGTCGAGCAGCCGGGCGCTCCGGTCGTGGTCGGTCAGGTCGGCGTCGCAGACCCGCAGCACGGCCGCCCCGACCGGTTCCCCGTCCCGGGTCGCGAGGTCGGTGGTGGGGCCGTCGACCGGCAGCAGCCGCAGCGACCGGGCGCCGTACGCGCCGGTCAGGTGCCGGGCCAGCGCCGCCCGCTCGGCGGTGTCCGCGCCGGCCAGCACCGCCGGCGCGGCCGGGTCGAGCACCGTGGCAGCGTGTTCCGGGGCCGGCGCGGCGGCCGGCGCGGGCACCGCGTACCGGGCGGTGCCGGCGCGCAGCGCGACCTGGGCGGCGCCGGCGTCCACCACGGACGGCAGCAACGCCGCCGAGGCGGGATCGGCGTCGACGAGCACGATCCGGTCCGGCCGGGCCGCCTGCCGGCAGCGCGCCTGCGCCCAGGCGACGGCGGCGGCCGGGACCAGGTCGGGGTCGTCGGGCGTGTCGGCGGTGGACGCGTCCACCGCGCCGCTGGTCAGCACCACCACCCGGGCGGTCGCGTAGCGCGCGTCGTCGAGCCAGCCGGGCAGCGCCGCCGGGTCGACGCCGGCCAGCACCAGCACGTCCGCGTCGGTGTCGGTGGAGTGGGCGCCGGTGTGGACGTCCTCGCCCTCGGCTGTCAGCGCGTCGGCGACCGCCCCGGCGTGCGGCCCGACGACCGCCCAGCGTCGGCCGGGCGCGCGGTCGACAGGTGCCAGCGGACGCCAGGTGAGCCGGGTCAGCGCCTCGTGGTGTGTGCCGTTGACCGCGCGCAGCCGGGCCGGCGTCTCCGCCAGCAGCCGCCGGGTGACCTTCCCGGAGGCGGTCCTCGGCACCGCGTCGATCTCGTACAGCTCCTGCGGCACCTTGTGGTACGCGAGCCGCTCGCGGCAGGCGGCGTACGCGGCGGCCGGTGCGAAGCCCTCCGGCGCGGGCACCACGTACGCGACCGACACCTCGCCGAGCACCTCGTGCGGGCGGCCGGTGACCGCCACGTCGGCCACGCCGGGCACCGCGCGCAGCACGTCCTCCACCTCGACCGGGTGCACCTTCTCGCCGCCCCGGATGATCAGTTCCCGGTGCCGGCCGGTGACGAAGAGGTTCCCGTCGGCGTCGCGGCGGGCCAGGTCTCCGGTGCGGTACCAGCCGTCACGCAGCGCCGCCGCGGTGGCCTCGGGCAGGCCGTGGTAGCCGAGCATGACGCCCGGCCCGCGGACCCACACCTCGCCCTCGTCACCGGTCGGCACGTCGCGACCGGTGTCCGGGCTGACCAGGCGCACCTGCACGCCGTCCACCGGCCGGCCGCAGGAGCCCTCGGCCCGGGGCTCGTCCGGGCGGGTCACCGCGATCGAGCCGCACGTCTCGGTGCTGCCGTACGCGTCGAGCAGCGGCGCGTCGAAGACCTCCTCGAACGCGCGGCGCAGCTCCCCGGTGGTGATCGCGCCACCGACCAGGCACACTCGCAGCGCGGGCGCGCGGAACCCGTCGGCGCGGGCCGCGTCGACCAGGTGGTGGTACATGGCGGGCACGCCGGCCAGCACGGTCGCCTCGTCCTCGGCGACCGCGCGCAGCACGTCGGCGGCGGCGAAGCCGTCGACCAGGCGGGCGCTCGCGCCGACCGCGGTCACGCTCAGCACGCAGCCGATGTGGGAGAGGCTGTGGAACAGCGGCAGCGGCCAGACCACCCGGTCCGCGGCGGTCAGGTCGGGCACCGGCACGTAGCAGGCGGCCACCGACCAGAGGCAGGTGCGCTGGGTGGAGAGCACGCCCTTGGGCCGGCCGGTGGTGCCGGAGGTGTAGAGCATCCAGGCGACCTCGTCCAGGCCGAGGTCGTCGCGGGCGTCGGCGGTCGGCGGCGCGTCGACGAGCGCCGGCCAGGCCGTCGCCGGGTCCGGGTACGGCCCGTCGCCGGTCACCCAGATCCGCAGGTCGGGCCGGTCCGCACGCAGCCGCAGGAGCTGGTCGAGGTGCTGCGGGTCGGTGACCACCAGCACCGCGCCGGAGTCGTCGAGCAGGTGGGCCAGCTCGGCGTCCGTGCTGCGCGGGTTCAGCGGTACGCCGACCGCCGCGGCCCGGGTCACGGCCAGCCAGGTCTCCACCGTCTCCACCCGGTTGCCCAGGCAGAACGCGACCCGCTCGCCCCGGCCGACACCCGCGTCGACCAGGTGGCCGGCCAGCCGGGCGGTGACCGCCTCCAGCGCGGCCCAGGACACCGCCCGGTCCGCGTCGCGGAACGCCACCTGGTCCGGCAGCCGGCCGGCGTGGGCCCGGAGCAGTTCGGGCAACGGCTGGACCAGGTCACTCCGAAGCATGTCAGCACATCCGTCCTTCGCCGTAACGGCCCAAGTCTGGCCAGCGGCCCGGCGGTGACCTACCCCTGTCGCCCCCTAACCGGACCCCGGTTCCCGGCCGCGTGCGGGCCCTCCGGCGGGCCGGCGCGGTGATGATGGGCACGCCCCGAGGACGCCGCGTACCACCGCCGACAGTCGAGGTGCCATGGAACGCTCCTGGTTGTTCGCCGACCTCGCCGTGCCCGGTGGGGGATGCGTCGACGTGCGGGCGGCCGAGATGGTCGGCACGGTGCTGGCGGGGCTGGTGGCCGAGTTGCGCGCCGCCGACCCGGGCGGCTGCTGGTTCTTCGACCGGCTCGACTCCCCCGGTCCGACCCGGCTGCGGCTGGGCCTGCACGCCGGGCCCGCCGCGCTGGACCTGGCGCGGGACCGGCTCGGCCCGTCGGCCCGGCCGGCGCCCCCGGCGTACGCGGTTCGCGACCCGGCCCGGGGCGGACCGCTCGCCCACGCCGGCAGTGAGGTGGCGCTGGGTCTGCTCGGCGGTGAACCACCCTGGCTGGCCGGGCTGGAGCTGCCGCTCGCGGTGGCGCACCTGCGGCACCTGTGCGGGCTGCTGCCGGCCGGCGACCGGGCGGCCTTCCTGTTCCTGCACTGGCAGGACCGCAGTCGCGCGCTGACCGGGGCGCAGCGCCGGGACCTCGCCGCGCAGGCGCATGCCGGCGCCGACAAGATCGTGCTGGCCGCCGCCGACCTGCCGCTCGCCGACGATCCGGTGTCGGCGGCCTGGCGGCGCTATCTGGACCGGGTGACCGAGGTGGTCGCCGAGGACCACCCGGCCGCGCCGCGCGGTTTCCTGATCGCCGAACATGCCCAGCTCAGCCACCGCCGCTGGGGCATCGACCCGGCCGTCGACTCGCTGGCCGCGCTGGCGTTGCGGCTGGCCGGGCAGACCGTCCCCGCAACAGGTGGGAGAGTCGGATGACCGTCGTGGAACGGGTCGACGTGGCACTGGGCGACCGCGCGTACCCGGTGCTGGTGGGCCCGGGCGTGCGGCACCGACTGGCCGCGGAGGTGGCACGGATCGGGGCCCGCCGGGTCGTGGTGGTCTCGGCCCGGCCGCCGGAGTGGACGCCCGACCCGGGCGTGCCGCACCGGGTGGTGCCGGCCCGCGACGGCGAGCACGACAAGACGCTGGCCACCGTGGAGGCGTTGTGCCGGGCGTTCGCCGAGTTCGGGTTGACCCGGGCCGACGCGGTGGTCTCCTGCGGCGGCGGCACCACCACCGACGTGGTCGGCCTGGCCGCCGGCCTCTACCACCGGGGCGTCGCGGTGCTCCACCTGCCGACGTCGCTGCTGGCCCAGGTGGACGCCAGCGTGGGCGGCAAGACCGCGGTGAACCTGCCGGAGGGCAAGAACCTGGTCGGCGTCTACTGGCAGCCGCGCGCGGTGCTCTGCGACACCGAGCACCTGGACACGCTGCCGGAGGTGGAGCGGCGCAACGGCTACGGCGAGATCGCCCGCGCGCACTTCATCGGCGCCGGCGACCTGCGCGGCCGGACGGTGACCGAGCAGATCACCGCGTGCGTGGCGCTCAAGGCCCGGGTGGTCGCCGCCGACGAGCGCGACGCCGGGCTGCGGCACATCCTCAACTACGGTCACACGCTCGGTCACGCGTTGGAGCGGGCCACCGACTTCCGGCTGCGGCACGGTGAGGCGGTCGGCGTGGGCACGGTGTTCGCCGGGCGGCTGGCCGGCCGGCTCGGTCGGATCGACGCCGAGCGGGTCGCCGAGCACCACGAGGTGGTGGCCGGTTACGGCCTGGACACGGCGTTGCCGGCCGGGGTGACGCACGACGAGCTGATCGCGTTCATGCGCCGCGACAAGAAGTCCACCGCCGGCCTGACCTTCGTGCTGGACGGCCCGACCGGCCCGGAACTGGTCGCTGACGTGCCGGAGGACGAGGTCCGCGCCGCCCTGGCCGAGATGTAGGCGGTACGGGACTCAGAGGCCGATCCGCGACGTAGGGAGGTCGAGGCCCGGCACTCGGGCGTGTCGGCGACGAGGAAGGAGATCACTCAGGAGCAATATGACCGCAGGTCATAATTATGACCTGGAGGTATATCGTTTCGTGGCGGGCATCTCCTGGTGGCCCCTCACGCACCGTGACACCCGGGTGGACCGCGCCAACCCTCACCATCGCCGGGTCGCGCCTCAGCGCACCGCCGGGCAGTGGGTGAGCAGCTCCTCGGGCTTGTGCGCGACCAGGTCGGGGCCGGCGGCCAGCAGCGCGGTCACGTCACCGCCGTGCCAGGTGGTGGCCACCGTGGTCACGCCGGCGTCCCGGCCGCTGGTCAGGTCCGTGATCGCGTCACCGACCATCATGGCCACGCCGGGCGGCATGTCGAGCAGTTCCAACGCGCGCAGCACGATGTCCGGCGCCGGCTTGGGGCGGGGCACCTCGTCCGAGCCGATCACGTGGTCGAAGAGCGCGAGCACGCCGAGCAGGTCCAGCAGGGACCGGGCGCGGGGACCGCTCTTGCCGGTGGCGACCGCCATCCGGACGCCACGCTCGTGCAGCGCCTCCAGCGTCTCCCGGACGCCGGGGAACAGCGGCACCCGGTGCGCCAGCCGGTAGCTCTCCCGGACGAACGGCGCCTCCATCTCCAGCGGCAGCCCCATCAGCCGCATGATGTCCGGGAAGTACCGCCCCATGTGCTTGTTGTACTCCTCGAACGGCGCCGGTCCGCCGCCCACCACCTCGGCGTACGCGACGCTGAACGCCTCACGCATCACCGCCGAGCTGTCGACCACGACCCCGTCGAGGTCGAACACGACCGCGCGGATCGGGCCCGTACGCCGGGCGAGGACGGTGGCGCCGGCGGTCGACGGCGGCTGACTCATGGCTGCTCCCGAAGGTGAGGTCGCCCGGTGGTTCTCACCGGTCGCGCGCTCCCGCCAGCGCGGGCACCGGCGGGGTGGGCCGGGCGCAGCGGTAGACGCGTTCGATGGCGTCGATGGTGCGGCGGGCGTCGGCGGCGGCCACGCCCCGGCTGGCCTCGTCGGCGAGCAGGGCGGGCAGCGCGTCGAGCTGCCGGTCGTACTCGGCGCCGATGGTCTCGGCGGCCAGCGGCAGCGCGACGGTCTCGCCGTCGCGGGTACGGGTCAGCTCCGGCGCGCCGACCCGGTTCGGGCTGAACCCGAACGTGCAGCGCAGCGTCGCCGAGCCGTGGGTGCCGTGCACGGAGATGGTGGTGCGGTCCGTCGCCTCGTGCGACGCCCAGCAGGCGTGCAGCGCGGCGGACGCGCCGTCGGCGGTGAGCAGGAACGCGCGGGCGGTGTCCTCGACGTCGCCGCGTCCACCGGGCCCGGCGGTGCCACGCCAGGCGGCCTGCGCGGCGCCGTCGTTGACGAAGTCGTCGGAGACGCTGCCCACCGCGTGCGCGATCGGCGCCGGGCCGAGCAGCGGCAGCACCGTGTCGAGCAGGTGCCAGCCCAGGTCGACGAGCGCGCCGCCGCCGGAGAGGTCCCGCCGGGTGAACCAGCCGCCGGCGTCGGGCACGCCCCGGGCGCGTACCCAGGCGACGTCGACGTGCCGGACCGGCCCGAGGTCGACCACGGCCCGCAGCAGGGCCCGCACGTCGGCGCGGTAACGGGCGGCGCTGCCGGCCAGCAGCACCGCGCCACCGGCGCGCTCGGCGTCGGCCAGCTCGTCGGCCTCGGCGGAGGTGAGGCAGACCGGCTTCTCCAGGAACACCGGTACGCCCCGGCGCAGCAGCCGGGCCGCCACGGTGGCGTGCAGGTGGTTGGGGACCGCCACCACCACCAGGTCGGCGGCGTCGGTGGGCAGGTCGGCCACGTCGGCGTACGCGTCGGGCACGCCGTGCGCGGCACGGGCCCGGTCCCGGGCGGCGGCGTCCGGGTCGACCACGGCGGTCACCGTGAACCGCTGGTGCGCCGCGAGCCGGGGCAGCCAGATCTGCCGCCCGGCCCAGCCGAGACCGGCCACCGCGACCCGGACGGTACGCCCCGGCGCGGCGGCCGGCTGCGGCCCGGTCATCCGGCCAGCACGTCGGCGAGCACGGCGGCGATCTGGTGCATCTGCTCCTCGGTGCCGAGCAGCGTGCGGTGGTGCAGCCAGACGCAGTCGGCGTGGATCTGCTCGACGTTCGGGCACCGCTCGGCGATCTGCTCGACGGTCTCGTCCGGCGCGCCGGCCAGCCAGAAGCCGTCGCAGCGGTAGATGGCGCGGAACGCGACGAACGCCGGGATGCCCCGGGCGATCAGCTCGTCGACCACGACCCGGCGGCGTTCCGACGTGATGCCGGGGATCCGGAACATGGCCATGTAGTGCGGGTTGCGGTCACCGCGCGGGTCGCGTCCCTGCGGCACCACGCCGGGGATCTCGGCGAGCAGGCTCGCCAGCAGCGGCCAGCGCTGCTCGCGCACCGCGATCTGACCGTCCAGGCGGGACAGTTGGGCGCGCAGCACGGCGGCGCTGAACTCGTTCATCCGGTAGTTCGAGCCGGTGGTGCGGTGCAGGTAGTCCCGGTCGGTGCGGGGCCGGCCGCAGCTGTGCACCAGGAACGCCTTCTCGTAGCTCTCCTCGTCGGGGAAGAGCACCGCGCCGCCCTCGCCGGCGGTCATCAGCTTGCCGTTCTGGAAGCTGAACGCGGCGACGGAGCCGAGTTCACCGACCCGCTTGCCCTGCCACTGCGCGCCGTGCGCGTGCGCGGCGTCCTGGAGCAGCGCGACGCCGGCGTCGGAGGTGATCTTGTCGAGCGCGTCCATGTCGGCGAACTGCCCGGCCATGTGCACCGGCATCACCACCCGGGTCCGGTCGGTGATCGCGGCGGCCACCGCGTCCGGGTCGACGCAGTAGGTGTCCAGGTCCACGTCGACCGGCACGGCCACCGCGCCGAGGCGCTGCGCGGCAAGCGACGAGGAGATGAACGTGAAGGCCGGGACGATCACCTCGGTGCCCGGTCCGACGCCCAGGACCTCCAGCGCCACCTCCAGCGCGTGCGTGCCGTTGGTGACGGCCAGCGCGTGCGACGACCCGTGGTACGCGGCGAACTCGGCCTCGAACGTGTCGACCTCGTTGCCTCCGACACGCCACCACTGGCCCTGCTCCAGGGCCCGGATGAGGCCGGTCCGTTCCTCGTCGCCGAACTGCGGCCACTCGGGGAACTCCGGTGCCGACAGATCACTCATGATGTCCCACTCCCTGATCCAGATTGGAACGGCCCGGCAGGACGCTAACCGAGCCGGCACGGCGCTGACCTCCCCTAACGGCCCCTAGCCGCCCCTAACCGCCCCCTGCCGGCGGGGGTCCGCACGGGCAACGGGGTCGATACTCCGATGACCTGTCGTCGTCCGTCCCCGGTGAGGTGCAACGTGCCCGAGGTGCTCCTGCTCAACGGCCCGAACCTGGGCATCCTCGGCAAACGGGAACCGGAGATCTACGGCACCGACACGGTGGCGGACATCGAGCGGGCGGTCGGCGAGGAGGTCGCCGGACGGGGGTGGCGGGTCGTCGCGAGGCAGCACGACTGCGAGGGCGAGATGATCCGTACCATCCAGGACAGTTATGAGACGGTGGGCGCGATCGTGAACCCGGGCGCGTTGATGATCGCCGGTTGGAGCCTGCGCGACGCGCTGGCCAACTATCCCCATCCGTGGCTGGAGGTCCACCTGTCCAACGTGTGGGCCCGGGAGAGCTTCCGGCACGACTCGGTGCTCGCCCCGCTGGCCTCGGGGGTGATCGTGGGCCTCGGTGCGCTCGGTTACCGGCTGGCGGCCCGCGCGCTCGTCGCGACCGTGCCCTGACCGTCCACCCCGTCGCACCCGTACCGGTCGTCCGCCGCGGCGACCCGACCCCCGAGGAACCCCGTGACCGTCGCGATCATCGTTCTCACCATCCTGCTGGCCATCATCCTGATTCCGCTGGCCGTGCAGAAGCTCACCGGCAACGCGCAGATGCGCCAGCGGATGTCGCACCTCGGCGTCTCCGCTGGGCTGACCCGCGTCATCGGCCTGCTGGAGTTGGCCGGCGTCGCCGGGCTGCTGCTGGGCCTGAAGTTCTGGCAGCTCGGCGTGGCCGCCGCGGTGGCGATCACCGTGCTGCTGATCGCCGCCGTGGCCTACCACCTGCGTGCCAAGGACGACGGCAAGGTGATCATGGTGCCGTTGTTCTTCGCGTTCGCCTCGGCCGCGCTGGCGTTCCTGCACCTGCTGGCGCACTGAGGCCGGCGTGACGGGCGGGCCGGGCGCCGCGCTGCTGGGCGTCGACGTCGGGGGCACCAAGGTCGCGCTGCGCGCCGAGGCGGCCGGCCGGCCCGCGTACGAACGGATCGTCACCTGGCCGGCCGGCGCGGACCCGGCCGCCGACCTGGCCGTGCTGGCCGCCGAGGTGGCCGCGCTGCGCGCCGGCTTCGGCCCGGTCGACGCGGTCGGCGTGGCCATGCCGGCGACCGTCGACCGGGCCGGCGCGGTCGTGGCCTGGCCCGGCCGGCCGAGCTGGGTCGGCCTGGACCTGGCCGGCGCGCTGCGTCGCCTGTTCCCCGACACCCCGACCGGGTACGCCGACGACGGCGACCTGGCGGCCCTGGCCGAGGCCCGGCACGCGGACCGCGACGACGTGCTCTATCTCGGGGTCGGCACCGGCGTCGGCGGCGGGCTCGTGCTCGGCGGGCGCAACGCCCCGGCCGGCGCGTCCGCCGAGGTCGGGCACATGGTGGTGGACCTGGGTGGGGACCGGTGCGACTGTGGACGGTCCGGCTGCCTCCAGGCGGTCGCGTCCGGGCCGGCCACGCTGCGCCGCGCCGCCCGACTGCGGGGCGGGCCGGTCGACCACCACCGGCTGCGCGCCGGGCTGGACGACGGCCGGCCGTGGGCGGTGGCGGCGATCCGGCCGGCCTGCGCCGCGCTGGCCGCCGCGGTGGTGAGCCTCGGCGAGCTGCTCGCCGCCGACCTGGCGATCGTCGGCGGCGGGTTCGCCACCGGCCTGCCCGGTTTCGTGCCGCTGGTCGGAGACCTCGCCGTCGGCCGTCCGGGGCGGCCCGCGCCCCGCGTCGTCGCCGCCGCGCTCGGCGGGCTCTCCTCGCTGCACGGCGCGCTCCACCTCGCCCGCGACCTCGCGGGCGCCCCGGTCCCGCCCGGGACCGGGCCTCGACCAAGGGAGAACACCCAATGATCAGGATCGGGGTCGTCGCCGGCAGCACCCGCCCGGGCCGCAAGGCCGACGCGGTGGCGCGCTGGGTGTGCGACATCGCCGGCGCGCGGCCGGACGTCGACGCGGAACTCGTCGACCTGGCGGACCATCCGCTGCCCCACTTCGCCGAGCCGCTACCCCCGTCGATGGCACCGTCGAGCCGACCGGCGATCCGCCGGTGGGGCGCGGTCGTCGGCGCGCTGGACGCGTTCGTCTTCGTCACCCCGGAGTACAACCACTCGATCCCGGGCGTGCTCAAGGACGCGATCGACGTGCTCTACCAGGAGTGGCACCACAAGCCGGCCGGGCTGGTCGGCTACGGGGTGCACGGCGGCACCCGGGCCGCCGAGCACCTGCGGCTGGTGCTCGGGCAGGTGTCGGTGCCGGTGGTCCGCTCCCAGGTGGCGCTCTCCCTGCACACCGACTTCGTGGCGTTCCGCGACTTCCGCCCCGGCCCGCACCAGCGGGAGGCGGTCGGCACCATGCTCGACGAGGTGGTGGCCTGGGCGGGCGCGCTGCGGACGCTGCGCCGCCCACAGCCGGTGCGATGATCGCGATCGGCGGCGCCACCCGCCTCTACGCGCTGCTCGGCGACCCGATCGCGCAGGTACGCGCGCCCGGCCTGCTCAACCCGGTGCTGGCCCGGCGGGGCACGGACGCGGTGCTGGTGCCGGTGCACGTGCCCGCCGCCGCGCTGCCGGAGGTGGTGGCCGGGCTACGGCAGGTGGCCAACCTGCACGGCATGCTGGTGACCGTGCCGCACAAGGCGGCCCTGCTCGACCTCGCCGACCGGGCCACCGACCGGGCGCACCGGGCCGGCAGCGTCAACGCGTTGCGCCGCGAGGCGGACGGCACCTGGTCGGCGGACACGTTCGACGGCGACGGGTTCGTCCGCGGGCTGGTCGCGGCCGGACACGACCCGCGCGGCCGGCGGGTCTGCGTGGTGGGCGCCGGCGGCGCGGGCAGCGCCATCGCGGTGGCGCTGCTCGACGCCGGGGTGGCCGCGCTGCACCTGGCCGACACCGACCCGGCCCGGCTGGCCGCGCTCGGCGGGCGGCTGTCGGCCGCGTACCCCGGCCGGGTCGATGCGGCGTCCCGGCCGCGACTGGCCGACGCCGACCTCGCGGTCAACGCGACGCCGGTGGGGCTGCGCCCGACCGACCCGCCGCCGTTCCCGGTGTCGGAGCTGCCGGCGCGGGCGGTGGTCGCGGACATCATCATGACCCCGGCGGAGACGACGCTGCTGCGCGCCGCCCGCGACCGGGGCCTGCCCGCGCATCCCGGTGAGCCGATGCTGACCCACCAGATCGACGGCTACCTCGACTTCTTCGGCCTCTGAGTCACAGCGGTGCGAGACGCCTTTTGAGCAGGCAGAACTCGTTGCCCTCGGGGTCGGCGAGAACGTGCCAGGACTCCTCGCCGGTCTGGCCGACGTCGGCCGGGCGTGCGCCGAGCCTCAGCAGGCGTTCAAGCTCCGCGTCCTGATCGCGGTCGGTGGCGTTGACGTCGATGTGCAGGCGGGGTTTCGCCCGCTCCGGCTCGGCCGTGGGGCTGAGGATGATCGTCGGCTGCGGGCCGCCGAACCCGTCACGCGGCCCGATCTCGATGCTGCCGTCGCTCTCGCGGTCGAGCACCACGAAGTCGAGGACCTCGCACCAGAACCGCGCCAGCGCCTCGGGGTCACGGCAGTCGAGCACGAGTTCGCTGATCCGACAGGCCATGATCGGAACCTACTCCCCCGCCCCCGTCGCGGCCCGGTCGGACACGCTGCGCAGCACGCAGAACTCGTTGCCCTCCGGGTCGGCGAGAACCGCCCAGCCGGAACCGTCCGGATTCCGGTGGTCGGCGACGAAGGTGGCACCGAGCGCCAGCAGGCGGGCCACCTCCTCGTCGCGCGACGTCTCCGGACGCAGGCACAGATGAAGGCGGTTCTTGCCCCGCTTGGGCTCGGGCACCTGGTTGAAGTGCAGCACCGGGCCCTCGGCCAGCAGCACCTGGGTCTCCGGGTCGCCCGGCCGGGACTCCGGATGCAGCGGACGGCCGGTCAGGTCGCTCCAGAACCGGGCCAGCGCGTAGGCGTCCGTACAGTCGATCGCCACGTTCTGGAGAACCGAAACCATGCGCGCCAGCCTTCCGCACGACCGCACCGGACGCCAACCCGTTCTCCCCGCGAAGCGGCGGCACCACCCTGCGGCTCGGCGCTGATGGGCGCGCTGCTCCTCGGCGGACTGCTGGCCGGGTCGCAACTGCTCGGGGGTGGCCTGCGTGGTGGGCGCCACCCTGGTCCGCCGCCGTTGACCCGAGGTCAGTCGTCGCGGCCGGGCGCGCTCATGTCCCCGGTGCCCGGCGTGCCGTCGGCGAGCCCGTAGCGCAGGTAGACGGTGCCCTTCCGGTTGGCGACCGGCGGTTCGAGGAGCGTGACGTTGGTGGGCACCGCGCCGCCGTCGAACACCTTCTTGCCGATGCCCAGCACGATCGGGTGCACCCAGAGGTCGATCCGGTCGAACAGCTTCTCGCGCAGCAGCGTCTGCACCAGGTTCAGGCTGCCGACCACCTTCACGTGCTCGTGCCGGTCCCGGACCTCGCGTAGCGCCGTCGCCAGGTCCGGGCCGAGCACCGTGGACCCCTGCCACGACAGGTCGGGCCGGCCACGGGAGGCCACGTACTTCGGGACGCGGTTGAACAGCGTGGCGATCTCGTTGTCCTCGCCGCCCTCCTGGTGCGGCCAGTAGGCGGCGAAGATGTCGTACGTCCGCCGGCCGAGCAACAGCGCGTCCGTGCCCTGGTACGCGGCCATCACCTGCGCGCCGGTGGTCTCGTCCAGCAGCGGCGCCTGCCAGCCGCCGAACGGGAACCCCACCGGGTCCTCCTCGGGACCGCCGGGCGACTGCCCGACGAGGTCGAGGGTGGCGAACAGCTCGATGTGGATCAGCCCCATGGCCCGTGCTCCGGTCGTCTGGTCATCTCGGTCGGGAGGTAGACCGGTGCCCCTCGCCGAACTCATCGCCGCCGGCGACCGGGAAAAGCGGCCGGTGGAACACCACGGCTGTCAGAACGGGCCGGAGACAGCCGTGGTGTTCCACCCACGGCGGGTGTCAGGCGGGTTACCGCCGTTCGGGGAGCTGGGCGACGAACGCGCGCCACGTCGTCGGGCCGAACACGAGCACCGGACCGGACGGGTCCTTCGAGTCGCGTACGCCGACCCCACCGGGAAGGTCGCCGGCCACCTCGACGCAGTTGCCGCCGCTCGCCCCGCTACGGGTGGACGTCCGCCACCGCGCGTTACTCAGGTCCATGCTGGTTCTCCACTTCCTTCAGTAGACCGATGGACTGCCGGCGCGGCAGAGCTTCGTTCCGCACGCTCTCCCACCTCGCCTGAAGCGTAGCCACCTCGTCGTCCTTGTCGACCACGTCGCCGCCGAGTTGGCTCTCCAGGTGCCCCACCCACAGCCCGTCGACCGACCGCGCCAGCGCGAACGGCCCGGACAGTCCGACGTGCAGTCCGCTGTCCCACGGGATGACGTGGATGTGCACGTGCGGTCGCTCGGCGAGCGCGATCAGGTGGGCGATCTGTTGCGGCATGATCCCTCCGAGACCGTCGCCGCCACGCCGCAACGCGCCCTCGTCGATCACCGCGACGAACTGCGGGGGACGCTCTCCGGTCAGGATGTTCTGGCGGTCCATCCGCGCCGACACCCGCTGCTCCACCTCCGCGTCGGTGAGGCTGTCGACGGTGCGGAGCACGCCGCGCGCATAGTGCTCGATCTGGAGGAGGCCGGGGATCAGGGTGGGCTCGAAGTAGCGGAGTTGGGTCGCGCCGCGTTCGGCGTCGAGCCACGGCCGGAACCACGACGGCATGCCCAACTCGGCCACCAGCCGCTCGAAGAGCCCGCCGTTGCGCAGGGCCCGGTCCGTGCCCCGGATGAAGTCGACGGTCAACGCCCGGGTTCGGCCCTCGACGGCGCTGACGTGCGACGCGCTGAACCCGGCATGCTTGCCGAACGCCTCCTGCGTCAGGCCCGCCGCGCCCCGGGCCCGCCGGATCTCGGTAACGATGAAACCGGCGAGTGGTCCCGGCACCTCAGCCATTCAGCGCGCTCCAAACCAGAGATCGACTGCCCGGGACCACGCATGAACCGAGCGGTTCTCCCAGCCCCTCACGGACCGGGCAACCCCCTTCCGACCGTAGCGCCTCCACCGCAGAGTGTCACCATCCGGATCGCGCGGGGACCACCCGGCCCGATCCCCCGGCGACCTGAGGAGTACGCATGGCCGAGGAATGGTCGAGACGGCACCGTGGACCGGGAGCCCGGCGGCTCGGGCCGCCCGGGTCGCCGTACCGCTGCACCGGCCGGCCCGCGACGAACAGCGCGCGGCCGGCGTGGCTGTCCGCCCACCGCGCCTGCGGCCCCGCCTGGGTGTGCGACGGATGCGGGCGGGACTGGCCCTGCCCGACGCTGCGGTCCGTGCCGACCGGTGCGGCGCGGCGGGCGGAGCTGCTCCCCGAGTTCTCCCGGATCACCCGCCGCGCCATCCGCGACCTGCGAGGGCGGATCGACGGGCCGGACCCGGTCGCGATCGTGCGTCGCTTCCTGTGGTTTCTGCCGCTGACCGATCAGGAGGCCCGCGCCGTGGCGCTGAGGCTGCGGTGAGCGACGGCGGCCAGCCGCACCACCCCGTACGCCCGGTGTGGCTCTGCCGCGTCGACGGGCAGCCCTGGCCCTGCCCACCGGCACGGGCCGCGCTGCTTCGCGACTACGACGGTGACCTGGTCGGGTTGGCCGTCTACCTGGCGGTGACGCTGCACGACGCGGTCCGCGACCTGTACGCGCTGAATCCCGACGACGCGCCGGAGCCGGCCGTCCTCTGGGACCGCTTCCTGGCGTGGCTCGACCGCTCGCGTCGCGGCCGGTCCGGCCCGCCGGGGTGAACGAGAGACTCCCGGACCAGTTCACGAACGGGCGTGTCACCTCGATCCTCCCCCGGCGCCGTTCCGGCCCGCATACCCGCGCCCACCGTCGGTAGTCGTGTACCGGATCGGGACCCCGCCGGGAACCAGGTGGGCGGCCCGGACGACTATCCCTGCATGGCGTGTGAGCAGTGGCGGGAGATCCTGTCGGCCCAGCTGGACGGTGAGGCGTCCCGGTCGGAGAGCGAGGCGGCCGAGGCGCACCTGGCCGGCTGCGCCGGCTGCCGGGGCTGGTTCGACTCCGCGGCGGCGGTCACCCGCCGGGCCCGTACCCACCTCGCCCCACAGGTGCCCGATCTGGTGGCGTCCGTGCTGGCCGCCGCGCCGCCGCCCCGGCCGAGCCGACGCCGGCGGGTGGCGCTCGGGCTCCGCGCGGCGCTCGGTCTGCTCGGCGCGGTGCAGTTGGTGCTGGGCCTGGCGCAGATCGGCCGGGAGGCGGTGGTCGCCCACGCGCACGCTTCCGGCCAGCACCTGTGGCACGAGTCGGCGGCGTGGAACGTGGCGGTGGGCGCCGGTTTCCTCTATGTGGCGGTGCGCCGGTCCACCCCGTCCGGCCTGTTGCCGATGCTCAGCGCGTTCGTCGCCACGCTGGTGCTGCTGTCGGTGAACGACCTGATCACCGGGCAGGTGGCGATGACCCGGCTGGTCAGCCACGGCTTCCTGCTGGTCGGCTGGGCGGTGATGCTGGTGCTGTCCCGGCCCTGGTGGCGTCCCGGGGACACACCGCCCGGACAGGGTCGGTCGACCGGCTCGCGCTGGACGCTGCGTGCCGAGGAGCCGGCAGCGCCGACGCCGCTGCGGCTGGTGCCGCCCGGCCCGTACCCCGCGCAGGCCCGCGACCGCCGCGCCGCCTGACCCGCGAGCGGCCCGCCCGTACCCCGCGCGGGCCGGCGAGCCCTCGACCGGTGGCCCGCGAGTGCCCGGCCGGTCACCCCGGGCCGGCCGGTGCCACCGCGTTCGGCCTGTCGTCGCCCGGGTGCCTCAGCGGGCGCGGCGACCGCGGGCGTCCCCGGCCCAGGCGGCGACCAGGTCCTCGCGGGCGCGGGCGACCCGCGACCGGATGGTGCCGACGGGGCAGCCGCACACCTCGGCCGCCTCGGCGTAGGAGAGGCCGAGCACCTGGGTGGCGACGAACGCCTCCCGGCGGTCCGGGGCGAGCCCGGCGATGAGTCCGCGCAGCGCCACCCCGTCGTCCCCGCCGGCGGTCACCGCCCCGGCCGCCTCGGCGGCGGTCTGCCAGTCGGGCAGCGCGGCCACCCGGGGGCGGGCGGTCGCGGCCCGTACGTGGTCCACGGCCACCCGGCGGGCGATGGTGAAGATCCAGGTCCGGGCCGAGGAGCGGCCGGCGAACCCGGGCAGGCTGCGCAGCGCGCGCAGGAACGTCTCCTGGGCGAGGTCCTCGGCCTCGGCCGGCCCGGCCAGGTGGACCAGGAACCGCCACACCGGTCCCTGGAGCGCGCGGACGAACGCGGCGGCGGCCTGCTGGTCACCCCGGCCGGCCCGGTGCGCCCACCGGGTCACCTGATCGTCGTCGGCGTCCAGGCTCATCCCGGGCCCACCCGTCGGTCCGGCCCGGTCATGCCGGACCGTACGGATGCGGCGCTCGCTCGGTTCATCCCTGGCGTCCTCTCCGTCACCTGGCCACCGACCGCGACGATCGGGGTGGCCCGACATTGGTCGGCCGGAGGGCGGGAAAAGTTCCCGGGCACCGGCGGTCAGTCGTCGACGGAGACCGCGACCGGGCCGACCCGCAGGACGCCATCGGTGAGCGGGGCGCAGCGGACACCACCCCGGCGGCGCAGCGCCTTCCAGGTGCCGGGCGCGACCACCACGTCCAGCCAGGCGCACGGCGGCGCGGCCCGGTGCACCCGCAGGCGGACCGGCCCGTCGCCGGAGTCCAGGGTGAGTACCCGCCCGACCAGCTCGTCCACCGCGATGCCGCTGGTCAGCACGTTGCGCCGGAGCTGGGTGAGATCGGCGCCGGCCGGCAGCGACTCCTGCGCGATCAGCGTGACGCTGGCGGCGCGGTGCGCCGGCCGACCGTAGTAGCGGTCCCCGACGATGCCCAGCCCGGCGCGGAGCCGCACCTGGTCGACCAGTTCACCGGGCGGCGCCGGGGCCGGCCCGTCCGCCGGCCGGCCCAGGTAGCGGTGCACCGGCGAGGCCAGCAACTGGACGATGTGCGGCACGGCGACGACCGCGCTCAGGAGGGCTGCGGGGTGAGCAGGTAGTCGCCGTCGTCCGGGCTCCACCGCAGCTCCACCACGCCGTCGGTCGCAGCCGCCTTGCAGAACTGGAGGAAGCTGCGGTAGCCGAGCTTCTTCTCGCTGAAGTCCGGCCGGGCGCGCCGGAGCTGGTCCTTCAGGCCGGAGAGCGCCACCGCGCCGCCCTCGCCGGCGAGGTCCGCCACCACGGCGCGGAGCAGCCCGAACGTGACCTCCCGGTCGCCCCGCTCGGGCAGTGACACCTCCGGGTCGCCCTTGGCCGGGCCGGCGGCCAACTCCACCACGTTCGACCCGGCCAGGTGCCGCAGCAGCTCCCCGAACGTGCGGAAGCCGTAGTTGGACTCGCTGAACGTGGGGTCCTTGCGGAGCAGCGCGCGTTTCAGGCCGGACGCGGTCACCTCGCCACCGCCGCTGCCCTGCATGCCGGCCACGGTCTGCACCAGCAGGACGGCGAGCGTGTCGACGTCGCGCGGCGACTCCTCCTCACCCGGCGCGGTCTCCACCACGGGTTCGGGCGGCGGCTCCGCCACCGTCGGCCCCGTCGACCGGGTGGGACGGGTCCGGCGGGCGGCGGGCGGCGGCACGTCCACCCCTTCGAGGCGGTCGTAGTAGAGGAACTCGTCGCAGGCCGGCGGCAGCAACGCGGAGGTCGACTTCTCCACCCCGACGCCGATCACCCGCTTGTTGAGTTCCCGCAGCTTGTGCACGAGCGGGGTGAAGTCGCTGTCCCCGGTGCAGATCACGAACGTCGAGATGTAGCCCCGTTCGAAGGCCAGCTCGACCGCGTCCACGGCCATCTTGATGTCGGCCGCGTTCTTGCGGGAGAAGCCCATCCGCTGCGGGATCTCGATCAACTCGACGTGCGACCGGGTCAGCATCCGCCGGTCCTCGTCGAAGTACGACCAGTCGGCGTACGCCCGGCGCACCACCACCCGGCCGCGTTCGGCCAGGGCGTCGGCGATCGGACGAAGGTCGAACGGCCGACCGCCGTGATGGTCTCGTACGCCCAGCGCCAGGTTCTCGTAGTCGAGGAACAGCGCGATCCGGTCTTCCTGATCCACGTCGGCCAGCCTAGCGGGGTCGGGCCGGCGCGCCGGTCAGCGCCGCCGCTCGTCGCGGTAGACGATCTCTCGGCGGGCGACTCGCTGGACGGCGTAGCTGGCCACCAGGAGCGCCAGCGCGAGCACCACCTCGACCCCGGCGACCGGGCCGTTGGCGACGGTGAGACCGAGCAGCAGCAGGATCAGCCCGACCACGGCCAGCAGGCCCGCCAGCAGCAGCCGCGTACGCCGCCGCGCCGACCGGTCCCCGCCGCCTGCGCTCACCCCGCCCGCCTCTCCCCCGGCTCTCCCGGTTCGAGCCTAGGTGCTGCCCGGCCCGCCGGTGGCGGATCCGGCATCGGCCACCGGAAGCGCCCCCGGCCCACAGACGGGTGGATCCGGGGATCGGCCGCCGTCCGCGCTGCCCGGCCGACGACGGGGATCAGGATCACCCGCCGGAAGCGCCGTCCGCGCTGCCCGGCCGACGACGGGGATCGGCATTCGCCCGCCGGAAGCGGCGTGGGGGCCGGCCGCCGTCGGCGGTCGGCCCCCACGGGACAGGGCGGATCAGTGCATCGGCACCGGCGTCGGGCGCTGTTCCTCGCCCGACTCGCCGTCCAGCAGGTGCGACGGCTCCCGCCGGCGGGGCAGGAAGGCGGCCGGGACGAAGGTGAGCACCGCCAGCCCGAAGGCGACCCAGAACGTGGTGGCGAACGAGCTGGCCGCGAAGTCGAGCCCGCGCTCGATCAGCGACGGCGGCACCGGGAACTGCTGCGCCAACTCGGGCTGCTGCTGCACCGCGATGGCGAGCTGGGCCTCGGTGACCGGCGCGCCGGTGCCCGGATCGGTCACGCCGGGGATCGGCCGGGAGCCGTTCAGCTCGCTGGTGAGGATCACCGACATCATCGCGGCGCCCACCGACCCGGCGATCTGCTGGAGGATGTTGACGAGCGTCGAGCCGCGGGCCACGTCGGCCGCGTTCAGCGTCTTCAGCGCCGAGGTCATGATCGGCATCATGGTGCCGCCCATGCCGAGGCCCATCACGAACAGCGAACCGCAGAGCAGAACGTAGGACGTGTCGGTGCCGACCTGGGTGAAGGTGAAGAACCCGGCCGCGATGAGCACCAGCGAGAAGGGCGCCGTCCGGCCGATCGGCACCCGGTCGGCGAGCATGCCGCCGATCGGCATGGTGAGCATCGCGCCGATGCCCTGCGGCGCCATCAGCAGGCCGGCGTTGAGCGTGGTCTCGCCCCGGATCTGGAGGAAGTAGCTCGGGAACAGCAGGCCCGCACCCATGAACGCGATGATGAAGACGACCAGGGTCAGCGCGGCGACGGTCAGGTTGCGGTTGCGGAACAGCCGCAGGTCGAGCAGCGGGTGCCGGGGCCGGAACGAGTAGCGGACGAACGCGACCACGAGCGCGGCGCCGGCCGCCATGGGCAGCCAGACCTCGGGGTCGGTGACCGTGCCGGCCTCCGGCAGCGAGGAGACGCCGTAGAGGAACAGGGCCAGGCCCGGCGAGAGCATCAGCATGCCGAGGAAGTCGAAGGACTCCGAGGGCTCGGGGGCGTCCTTCGGCAGGGCGAGCTGGGCGTAGACGAGCGCGACCACGCCGATCGGCACGTTGATCAGGAAGATCCAGTGCCAGCTCGCGGTGTCGATCAGCCAGCCACCGAGGATCGGGCCACCGATCGGGCCGAGCAGCATCGGGATGCCGAGCACGGCCATCAACCGGCCGATCCGGTGCGGACCGGCGGCCCGCGTCATGATCGTCATGCCGAGCGGCATGAGCATGCCGCCGCCGAGGCCCTGGACCACCCGCCAGGCGATCAGCTCGCCGATGGAGTCGGCGGTGGCGCAGAGCCCGGAGCCGATGGTGAACAGCGCCAGCGCCACCATGTAGAGCCGTTTGGTGCCGAACCGGTCCGCGGCCCAGCCGCTGAGCGGGATCACCGTGGCAAGCGCGAGAGTGTAGGCGGTCATGGTCCAGGCGACGCGCGCGTAGGAGGCGTCGAACTCGCGCTGGAACGTGGGGATGGCCACGCTGACGACGGTCACGTCGAGGATCGACATGACGGCGCCGAGCACGACGACACCGGCCACCTTGAGCACCGCGGCGTCGAGTTTGTTCGATGTCGCTACGGATTGCTGGGTCACAGACAGTCTCCTGGGTTCCGGTTCGGCTCGATGCGGTGGCGACGCCGCGCGCCGTGGGGCGCGCGGGCGGACGTGCGGTGGGCGACGTCCGGCACGGAAGCCTAGTCACGGAGTGCGACATCGTGCGGCCGGTTTTGCCAAGAGGCGAACGGCCGTGCTTCCGGACACCCGCCCGTCGCCCCGGGCGTCGCCCGGGTTCCGCCCCACTCGCCTCCGAGAAGCCGCACCGTAAGCACCCCTACGCCCGGATTCGCCGCTCGGGTCGACGCCTCTCGACCGGTCCGGGACCCGTCCGTCACCGTGACGAACGTCATGTTTACGGCGCGGCGTCGATACGGATCCGATGTCGGAGTTCCGACGCCGGGGCAGCGGCGTGCCACCTTGCCGGCTGCGGCACCGACACCGGGCCGCTCCCACGGTGCCGCCGCTCCACTGTCGACGGCCGCGTCACGCCGGGGACAGGTCCGCCATCAGGGCGATCTCGGCCGTACGGGAGCGGTCGATGCGGGTGGCGAGGTCGCGTACCCGTTCGCTGGTGCCGGCCGTGACCTGGGCGTGGGCCAGCGCGGCGGCGGTGCGCTGGTGCCGGGTGAGCACGTCGAGCAGCACCCGGTCGACGTCGGCGGCCCGGGCGGCCCGCAGCCGGGTCAGCCCGGCGGCGGCGTCGCTGTGCCCGGAGTGGTCGTGCCGCGTGGCGGCGGCCGCAGCCGACGGGCCGGCCTCGCGCAGCCACCGGCGCATGGTGGCCAACTCGTCGGTCTCGGTGGCCCGGATCGCGGCGATCAACGTCCGCACCCGCGGGTCGGTGGCCCGGTCGAGGCCGACACCGACGATCTCCAGCGTCTGCCCGGTGTGCGCCACCATCATGGCCAGGAAGAGCGCGTCGATGCCGCTGGCAGCACCGTCGACGGCCGGCGCGGACCGGGACGCCACGGGCGCCACCGCCCCACCACCACACCCGCCGAGGCCGAGCACCCCGACCAACACCACCACCACGACAACACCCCGACGCATCCATTCCTCCAATCGAAACCACCCCTCCCCATCCCCTCCCCCCACCCCGCTGATTCACGGAAAGAGTGGTCATTCCGCGTGGCATGGCCACTCTTTCCGTGAAAGTGCGAGCCGGGGTGGGGGTGGGGGTGGGGGTGAGGGTGAGGGGGTGCGGGGGTCAGAGCTGCTGCCAGAGGGCGGGGACGTTGGGGGGTTCCCAGCCGGCGATCGCGGTGTGCGCCTGGCGGCAGCGGTAGCTGCGGCCGTCGTAGGTGACCGTGTCGCCGACCTGGTACGCGCGGCCGGCGGTCCAGGTGCCGCCCGGCACCGGCGAGCCGGTCGGGGCGGGCGTCGGTGCCGGCGTGGCGGTCCGGGTGGGCGACGGGGTCGGCGACGGCGTGGGAGTCGGGTTGCCGCCCCCGCCGCCGATCTGGAGGTCCACGCAGGCGTAGAACGCGTTCGCGGTGTCGGCGATGTTCCAGACCGCGAGCAGCTTCTGCCGGCCGGAGAAGCCGCCCAGGTTGACGGTGTGCGACACGGTGGCGTCGGGTTGCCGGCCACCGCCGTCGACCACCGCGACCCGGGTGTTGCCGATCCAGTACTCCCAGTTGGCGGTGGCGTGCCGGGCGGTGTTGACCCAGGTGAACGTGGCGGTGCTGCCGACCGTGGTGGCCGGCCAGTTGCGGCTGTCGTCGTTGAGCACCGCGAACTGGGCGATGCCGGCGTGGCAGCTCTTCAGGCCCTTGGGCCCCTCGACGCTCTGCGGCTCGTACCGGATCTGACCGCAGTCGGGCACCCGGTTCTGCGCGCAGAGCGCCTGCCGGCTGGGCGGCGAGGAGACGTAGCCGTGGGCTTGGGCGGGCGCGGCGAGCGCCAGGGCCGCGGTGACGGCACCGGCGCTGAGCAGCGGAAGTGTGATTCTTCGGCGCATGGTGGCAACTCCTTCGGGCGGAACGGAAGGTGCCATGAACATAAATTAAACCTTGTTAACAGTAAAGACTCCTATCTATAAATTAAGCCTTGAGTCGAGCGCGCCACGCGTGAAATTCTGATCAGCGCGCGGAGCCGATCGTCGTCCCTGGGCACCCGGACGCCGGCAGGCATCCGGGAGGACGGCGGCACCGATCCGGGAGAACCCGCCTCTCGAAGGACACCCGCATGAGGAGATCCCTGCCCCGCCCACGCCGGTGGACCGCGTACGCGGCGAGCCTGCTGCTCGTCACCACCGCGCTCGCCACCGTCGGACCACCCGCCGCCGAGGCCGCCGCCGACCCGGTCGCGGTGACCGTGAACGCCCGCGCCGGGCTGGCCACCGTGCCGGACACCGCGCTCGGCGTCAACCACGCCATCTGGGACGCGAAGCTCGGCAGCCCCGAGACGTCCGACCTGCTCAAGGCCGCCGGCGTGCGGATGCTGCGCTACCCCGGCGGCTCGTACGCCGACATCTACCACTGGAAGACGCACACCGCGCCCGGCGGCTACGTCGCGCCGGACACCGACTTCGACACGTTCATGGCGGCGGCCCGTCGGGTCGGCGCCCAACCGATGATCATCGCCAACTACGGCACCGGCACGCCGGCCGAGGCGGCCGACTGGGTGCGGTACGCCAACATCACCAAGGGCTACGGCGCGAAGTGGTGGACCGTCGGCAACGAGAACTACGGCAACGGCCTCTACGGTTCGGCCTGGGAGGCCGACGACCACGCCGACAAGAGCGCCACCCAGTACGCCAAGCTGGTGATCGAGTACGCCGACGCGATGAAGGCGGTCGACCCGAGCGTCAAGGTCGGCGCGGTGCTCACCATGCCCGGCAACTGGCCGGACGGCATCACCGCCGGCGGCGACCCGGGACCGTGGAACCGGACCGTGCTCTCGCTCGCCGGCCCGAAGATCGACTTCGTGGACGTGCACTGGTACCCGGGCGGCACCGCCGCCGAGTCGCTGACCCGGACCAACCAGATCTCCGACGCCACCTGGCTGCTGCGCCAGCAGATCGACAGGTACGCCGGCGCGAACGCCGACCGGATCGGGATCAGCCTCACCGAGCTGAACGTCGACGCCGGCCGCACCACCCAGCCCGGCGCGCTGTTCCTCGCCGACGCCTACAGCGGCCTGCTGGAGCAGGGTGTCTTCACCGTGCAGTGGTGGAACGTGCACAACGGCATCGGCACCGTCTCCGAGGTCGCCGGCCAGACCGACTACGGCGACTTCGGGCTGCTCTCCAGTGGCGGCTGCACAGGCGACGGCGAGGTGTGCGAGCCGCCGTTCAACACGCCGTTCGCGCCGTACCACGCGCTGTCCATGATGAACACGTTCGCCCGCCCCGGTGACCAGTTCGTCCGCGCCGGCACCGACCAGCCGCTGGTCAGCGCGCACGCGGTGCGTCGGCCGGACGGCAGCCTCGCGGTGCTGCTGCTCAACAAGGACCCGGACACCGCGTACCCGGTGGCGGTCGACTACGCCGGCTTCACCCCGGCGGACGAGGCGCCGACCGTGCACACGCTGACCAACGGCGCGAGCGGCGTGACCACCGACCGCTCCGGCAGCGCCACCACCCGGACGCTGCCGCCGTACTCGCTGACCACGCTCGTGCTCCGACCGGCCGGCAGCTCCGCCGGGCGGCCGGGCGCGCCGGGCCGGCCGACCGCGGGCGCGGTGACCGACCGCGCCGCGACCCTCTCCTGGCCGGCCGCCGCCGTGGGCGCCGCGCCGATCGCGAAGTACGAGGTGTACCGGCAGTACGGCGCCGTCAGCGAGCAGCTCGGCGAGACCGCCGGCACCTCGTTCACGGTGCGCAACCTCGAACCGGGCACCCGCTACACGGTCAACGTGCTGGCCCGGGACACCGCCGGCCGGGTGTCCTGGTCGTCCCCGCCGCTGACGTTCGCCACCGGCAGCCCGGCCGACAGCGGCTGCGCGGTCCGCTTCCACAACGACACCGACTGGGGCAACGGCTACGTGGCGACCGTCGAGGTGGTCAACACCGGCCCCGACCCGGTCGACGGCTGGACGCTGACCTGGACCTGGCCCACCGGCTGGCAGCAGGTGAGCAGCGGCTGGAGCGGCACCTGGACGCAGACCGGCACGGAGGTCCGGGTGACCCCGACCGCCGACAACCGCCGGCTGGCCGCCGACGGTGGGAGCACCAGCGTCGGGTTCGTCGGGGCGTACAGCGGGCCGAATGTGCCGCCCGGCGTGTTCCGGCTCAACGGCACGGTCTGCACCATCCGGCCCTGAGCCGGCGGCCCGCCCCCTGAGCCGGGGTCAGCCCCGGCCGGGTGGGCGGAGTCGGACGTCGGCCGCCGTCGGTACCTTCGTGGTCCGGCGGCGGCCGGCGCGGCGCGGCGGCGGCACCACGTGCGGACGGGATGGCCCCACCACCGGCGGGACGCACCGGTGGTCCACCGTGGCCGGTCGGGGCAGCGCGGCCAGGATCAGTCCGAGCAGCGCCACCGCGACGACCCCGTCGAGCCAGTAGTGGTTGCCGGTGCCGACGACCACGACCATGGTGACCAACGGGTGCGCCAGCCAGAGCCAGCGCCACCGCCCGGCGGTGACCGCCACCAGGGCCAGCGCCACCGCCAGCGCCCAACCCACGTGCAGCGAGGGCATGGCCGCGTACTGGTTGCTGAGCTGGTCGGCGTCGGGCGGCCCGTAGACGCTGGGGCCGTACCGGCGGCCGGTGTCGATCAGGCCGGTGAGCGCGGTCAGTCGCGGCGGCGCGAGCGGGACACAGACGTGCAGCACCATCGCCGCGCCGGTGAGCGCCGCGAGCGCCCGCCGCAGCCGCAGGTAGTGGGCCGGCCGGCGCAGGTAGAGCCAGACCAGGCAGAGCACGGTGGCCGGGAAGTGCACGTACGCGTAGTAGCTGTTGGCCAGCCGTACCGGCAGCTCGTGCGCCAGCAGCGGCGCCTGCACGAGCGCCTCGTCGGGCAGGTGCAGCAGCCGTTCCAGCCACCAGATCCGCTCCCCGTTGGCCAGCGCGGTGCCGGCCCGTCCGGCGACCAGTTGCCGGCCCGCCTTGTAGGCGAGGAAGAGCACCGCGACAAGCGTCAGTTCCCGGGCCGTCCGGCGCAGCGCGCCACCGGGCCGGGACGCGCCTCGCCTGGTGTCCATGCTCCTCCTTCGCCTGGGTCCGCCCGGCCGGCCGGCACGGACCAGGGCCGCCGCCGGGGTCGGCGACGGCCCTGGGGTTACCGGCTCAGCGGCGGGCGTGTTCCTCCCGGCCGGCCGGGTCGGTGTCCACCCCGTCGAACGCGGGCGCTCCGTCGACCGCGTCGGCACCCACCGCCACCGCACGGCCGGGGTCCGGCAGGTCGAGGCTGGAGCGCAGGGTAACCGGGCGCAGCAAGAGCGCCGCCACGACACCGACCACCGCGATCGCGGCCGAGATGAGGAAGATGTGCCCGGTCGCGTCCCCGTACGCGGCGCGGACGATCTGGCGTACCGGCTCGGGGAGCGCGTCCAGGTTGAGCGTGCTGCCGCCACCGCCGGTGGTGGGGATGCCGGCCGCGGCGAGGTCGTGGGTGATCCGGTCGGTGACCCGCCGGGCCAGGACCGCGCCGAGCACCGAGACGCCGATGGTGCCGCCGAGCGACCGGAAGAAGGCCACGCTGGCGCTGGCCGCGCCGATGTCCTTGAGCGCCACCGTGTTCTGCACCGCGAGCACCAGGTTCTGCATGGTCATGCCGACGCCGACGCCGACGACGAACATGGCCACCCCGACGATGACCAGCGAGGTCTCGTGGTCGATGGTGCCGAGCAGGGCGAACCCGGCCACCAGCAGGATCGCCCCGAACACGATGTACGGCTTGATCTTCCCGCTGGTGGTGATCATCCGGCCGGCCACGATCGAGGAGATCAGCACGCCGGCCATCATCGGGATGGTGAGCAGGCCGGCCTCGGTCGGGCTGTAGCCGCGGCCGATCTGGAAGTACTGACCGAGGAAGACCGCGCCACCGAACATGGCCATGCCGACCGCGAGGCTGCCCAGGATGGCGAGCGCGGTGGTGCGCTCGCGGACGATGTGCAGCGGCACCACCGGCTCGGCGGCCCGCGCCTCGACCCGGACGGCGAGCGCCAGCAGCAGCACCGCGCCGCCGACCATGGCGGCGGTCTGCCAGGAGAGCCAGGCGAACGAGTCGTCGACGAAGGAGATCCAGATCAGCAGCACGCTGACGCCGGCCGCGATCAGCGCGGCGCCCAGGTAGTCGATCTTGACGTTCTGCCGGCGCACGGTGGGCAGGTTCAGCGTGATCTGGAGCAGGAACAGCGCGATGATCGCGACCGGCACGCCGACGAAGAAGCACCAGCGCCAGCCGAGCCAGGAGGTGTCGACGATGAGACCGCCGAGCAGCGGGCCGCCGACCGTGGCGAGCGCCATGACGCCGCCCAGGTAGCCGTTGTAGCGACCGCGTTCGCGCGGCGGGATCATCGCCGCGATGGCCACCTGGACCAGCGCCTGGAGGCCGCCGACGCCGATGCCCTGGAAGGCCCGGGCGGCGATGAGCTGGCCGGCGCTCTGCGAGAAGCCGGCCGCGACGGAGCCGACCAGGAAGACCACGATGGCGACCTGGATCAGCAGCTTCTTGCTGAACAGGTCGGCCAGCTTGCCCCAGATCGGGGTGGTGGCCGTGGCGGTGAGCAGGGTGGCGGTGACCACCCAGGTGTACTGCGTCTGCGAGCCGTTGAGCGCGCCGATGATCTTCGGCAGGGCCGTCGAGACGACGGTGCTGCTCAACATGGCCACGAAGAGGACCAGCAGCAGGCCGCTGAGTGCCTCCAGCGTCTGCCGCCGGCTCATCGGCGCGGCCTCGGCCGTCATGGTGGGTGCGCTCATCGCGCGTCCTCCTGGGGTGTCGGATGGGGGGTGGCCGCTTGGTTGCCTCAAGCAATCATCAACAAATGTTGCCCATCAGGCAACTTTGCCCGTTGAGAAAAGGATCACGTACGCTGGCCGGCATGGACGAGTGCACCGGCCTGCGGGAGCGGAAGAAGGCGGCCACCCGCCTGGCACTGCACGAGGCGGCCCTGCGGCTGGCCGTCGAACACGGCCCGGACCGGGTCACCGTCGAGGCCATCGCCGACGCCGCCAACGTCTCCCGGCGCACGTTCTCCAACTACTTCGCCGGCAAGGAGGAAGCGCTGTTCCACGGCGACACGATGCGGCTGCGTCGGATGCTGGAACTGGTCGCGGCGCAGCCCACCGAGCTGCCGCCCTGGGCCGCGCTGACCCGGGCCGCCCTGGCCCAGGCCGACGAGGCGTACGACGACCCGGCCGAGCCGTGGCTGAACCGACGCCGTCGACTGCACGGCCACCCGAGCCTGGCGGCCCACCAGGTCGGCGCGTACACGGCCATCGAGCGGGAGCTGTCCGCCGAGATCACCCGCCGGCTCACCGGCGCCGACGGGCCGCTGCGGGCGCGGGTGCTGGCCGCCACGTTCCTGGCCTCGCTCCGGGTCGCCGCCCAGCAGTGGATCGAGCACCCGGACGCGCCGCTGCGCGACGTGCTGCGCGACGTGCTCGCCCACGCCACTCCCGTGGCCGAGGGACTGCCCGCCGAATCACCCGTGGCGGCCGAGCTGGGCTGACACACTCGGCCGGTGGGCGGCGATCGGTGGCGCAAAGGGCTCGGGCCCTCGGCGCGGGTCGCCCCGGCCGCCCGGGTGGACAAGTTCGAGATCTTCTTCGACCTCGTCTTCGTGGTGTCGTTCTTCATCATCACGCGGGCCACCGCCGCCAACGTGACGGTACGGGAGTTGCTGCACGCGCTGCTGGCGCTCGCCGTGCTCTGGTGGTGCTGGGTGGTGCACAGCGCGGTGGCCGCCCGACTGCGGCTGGGCGAGGGCTTCGTGCCGATCCTCATGGTGATCGGCATGGTCGCGTTGTTCACGTTCGCGCTGGCCCTGCCGCAGACATTCGGCGACCTGCGCCAGGGCACCGCCGGGCCGATCCTGGTCACGGTCAGCTACGTGGTCATCCGGGTCGTGCACACGTCGCTCTACTGGTACGCCACCCGCGACGACCCGGCGGCCCGGCGCAAGGTGTGGCTGTTCCTGCCCGAGGTGCTGCTCTCCACCTGCCTGCTGCTGGTGGCCGCGCTGCTGCCGCCGCAGGTGGACCCGGAGACCGGGCCGTGGCTGCGCGACGCGCTGTGGATCGCCGTGGTGGCGATCCAGTACAGCAGCGGGCTGCTGGCCGGCACCGACGGCTGGAAGATCACCTCGGCGGAGCACTGGACCGAACGCTACGACCTGATCCTGATCATCGCGCTGGGCGAGTCGGTCATCTCGGTCGGCGTCGGCGGCAACCTGCTCGGCAAGCCGGTGACCTGGCCGGCCATCCCGGCGGCGATCTTCGGCATCCTGTTCACCGCCGCGCTCTGGTGGGCCCACTTCGACATGATCGGGCCGGCCGCCCGGATCGCGTTGCACGCCGCCCGGGGCCAGCCGCGGGTGGCGATGGCGCGCGACGCGTACGCCTATCTCTACCTGCCCATGATCGCCGGGGTGATCCTGTTCGCGATCGGCGCGGAGGAGCTGGTCCGGACCGTCACCGACCCGGTGGGCGGCGCGGCGGAGCGGGGCCACGGGCCGGCGGTGCCGCTGCTCTTCGTCGGCGTGATGGTCTACCTGGCCGCCAACATGGCGTTCCAGTGGCGCACGCTGCGGACGCTGTCGTGGACCCGGCTCGGCACGCTTGTCGTGCTGGCGGTCGCGCTGCCGGTCGGCCGCCACCTGTCCGCGCTCGGCGCGCTCGGCCTGCTCACCGCGATCTGCCTGGCGCTGGTCGCGGTCGAGCTGGTGGTCTTCGCGGACGCCCGGGTGGCGCTACGCCGGGCGGTGCACCAGGAGCGGGCCAGCGCCGAGGAGAACGAGGCCGCCTGGCGGGCCCGGTGGCACGACGGCGAGTCGGAGTGACCTGACCGCGCCGGCCCGCCGCTCGACGCGGGCCGTAGAGTCTCCGGGTGATCGAGATCGCCACCGAGGTCGACCTGTTCCACCAGCCCGCCCGGATCTGGCGGGCGTTGACCGAGCGGGCGCTGCTGGCCAAGTGGTTCGCCGACAGCACACCGCGGGACGACCGCTGGACACTGGCGACCGCGGCGCTGCCCGGCTACGACGCCGACACCGAGGTGGAGCTGGTCGAGCTGCGCGCGCCCCGACGGCTGGTGGTGCGGTGCCGGGAGGGTGACCGGGCCACCCGGCTGGCCTGCGACCTCACCCCCAGCGGGCACGGCACCCGGCTCTCCGTCCGCGAGGTGCTGGAGGAGGGCGACTGGGACGCCGACGCGCGCGCCGAGCAGCACGAGCGGGCGCTGACCGGGCGACTGCCGGCGATCCTCGACTGGCTCGCGTTCCAGGAGGTGGACCTGCGCCGCGCCGAGGGCGGGCTGACCGCGGAGCTGCCGGTGATCCGCCTGCTCGGCGACGAGCGCGGTCGCCCCCGACGGCGGGTCCTGCTGGCCGCGGGCGCGGTGACGCTGCTCGCCGGCGCGGCCGGGGCGGCGCTGTGGGCGACCCGGGACACCCCGCCGTCGCCGGCCGCCCCGCCGCCGTCGTCACCGGCGCTGATCCTGCCCACCACCGCGCCCGCCGCGTCGCCGCGGCCCACCACCGCCCGGCCCACGCCGAGCGCCAGCCGCCGCAGCGCCTCCCCCTCGCCGTCGCCGTCGCGCTCCCCCAGCCGTACGCCGAGTCCGACGCCGTCGGTGGCCGCCGTCGGGCTGACCGCGACGTACCAGACCGTCACCGACCGGGTCTTCGGCTACCGGGGCGAGGTGGTGCTGCGCAATCCCGGACCGGCCCCCCGCTCCGAGTGGACGGTGACCGTGACGCTCGGCGACGGGGCCACCGTGGGCTCGGTCAACGGTGCGGAGGCGGCGCAGGACGGCGTGGTGGTCACGTTCACCGGCCCCGAGCTGCCGCCCGAGGGCTCGACCACCATCCGCTTCGACGTCCGGGACCCGGACCCGCTGCACGACGCCCCGGAGTCCTGCGCCGCCGACGGCGCCCCCTGCACCACGTCCTGACCCTGCTGGGATCATTCACATATTTCTATCGTTGAGGTCATGGGAGCGCTCCCGTAACATACCTGACGCGGCTGTTAACGCTCACAACACAATCGCCCCCGCGAATGCGCGAGCCGCCACCACCACAGGAGGAAGCCCCATGTCCAGATCCAGAGCGGCCCATGTCGGCCTGGTGTCGGCCGGCGTCGCGTTGCTGGCCTCGGCCGGTGTCGTCGCGGCGCTGCCGGCCGGCGCGGCAGCCGCCGGTTGTTCGGTGAAATACACCGTGTCGTCGCAGTGGGGCGGCGGCTTCGGTGCCGAGGTCGCCATCACCAACCTCGGCGACCCCCTCAACAACTGGACGCTGACCTGGTCCTACGGTGCCGGCCAGACCGTCACCCAGGCCTGGAACGCCACCGTCACCCAGAGCGGCGCGAACGTCACCGCCAAGAACGTCGACTACAACGGCGCCATCCCCACCAACGGCACCACCTCGTTCGGCTTCAACGGCGCGTGGACCAGCAGCAACCCCGCCCCCACCAGCTTCGCGCTGAACGGCGTCACCTGCACCGGCGGCACCGCCCCCACCACGCCGCCCACGTCCTCGCCCACCACGTCACCGACCAACTCGCCGACCCCGCCGCCCACCACGACACCACCGCCGGGCGGCACCTGCTCGCTGCCGTCGAGCTACCGGTGGTCCTCGACCGGCGCGCTGGCGCAGCCGAAGTCCGG
>NZ_JBNCLA010000017.1:0-54955 GCF_049841835.1 Micromonospora sp. DT227
AGCGCTACATCGCCCGAGACCTCTACCGACGCCTCGAAAACCCACCCCAACCACTTGACGCACCATAGGAGCGTCCCCCGCCGCCCCTCCCGCACACCGGACCCGCCATTGACCAAGGAGTTCGGGTCAGGCCCACCGCCCCGACCCGACACGAACTCCTTAATCACCGCCGTCCAGCACCGGACCGGCTCCGGTGATCATGAAGTTGGCGGCGGTTGTGGAGATCGAAAAGGCCGCCAACTTCATGATCAACGCCTGGGGGCGGGGGTGGGGGTGGGGGTGCGGGGGGTGGGGGTGCGGGGGGTGGGGATCAGGGTGGGGGGCAGGTTTGTCAGGGTGGGGTGGCCGGTGTGGGTGACGGTGGCCGTCACCGGGGTGCCGGCGATGCGCAGGTTGGTCGCGCTGAGCGCGCCCAGTTCCGGGCCGGCCAGCGGGCGCAGGTCGACCCGGCCGTTCGGCACGTCGGGATAGACGCCGAGAGCGGCCTGGAGCAGCAGCACGGCCGACGCCGCCGACCAGGCCTGCGGGCGGCACGCCGCCGGGTAGGGCACGGGTCGGCCGAGCGCCGCCCGGTCGTCGCCGCCGTACAGCTCGGGCAGGCGGTAGTCGAACGCCTCGGCGGCGGCGAGCAGGCCGTCGGCGAGGCGTAGCGCCGCGTCCCGGTGCCCGTCGCGGGCCAGCCCCGCGAGCACGATCGCGGTGTCGTGCGCCCAGATCGAACCGCAGTGGTACGACAGCGGGCTGAACCCGGCGTCGTCGGTGGACATGGTGCGCAGTCCGAAGCCGCCGGCCATCGCCTCGGTGGAGAGCAGCGCCGCCACCTGGGCCGATTCGGCGTCCGACAGCAGCCCGGTGCCGAGCAGGTGGCCGATGTTGCTGGTCAGCGCGTCGACCGGGCGCTTGTCCCGGTCCAGTGCCAGCGCGGGTTGCGGGCCGTGGCGGCCGTCCACCCAGAACGCCGCGCGGAACCTGGTGGCGAGCCGGTCGGCGTAGCCGCGCCAGCGGTCGGCGTCCGGACGACCGAACGCGTCCAGCAGGGCCGCCCCGTCGGTGGCCGCCCGGTACGCGTACCCCTGCACCTCGGCCAGCACGATCGGCGGCGCGGCCAGCCGGCCGTCGCGGAAGCGCACCGCGTCGCCGGAGTCCTTCCAGCCCTGGTTGGCCAGGCCGTGGCCGGTGGTGTCGATGTACTCGACGAAGCCGTCGCCGTCGGCGTCGGCGTGCTCGCCGAGCCAGCGCAGCGCCGCCTCCAGGTGCGGCAGCAGCGGCTCGATCTGGTCGGCGGGCAGGCCCCAGCGCCAGGCGTCGTGCAGCAGGCTGACCCAGAGCATGGTCGCGTCGACGGTGCCGTAGTACGCGGGCGGCAGCCGCAGCCCCTCGTTCGGGGCGAACTCGTGCCGGCGCAGCTCGTGCAGGATCTTGCCGGGCTGCTCGCCGGTGGCCGGGTCGACCCGGGTGCCCTGCCGGCGGGCCAGCACCCGCAGCGTGCCGGCGGCCAGTTCGGTGCCGAGCGGCAGCATCATCCGGGCGCCCCAGAGGCTGTCCCGGCCGAACAGGGTGAGGAACCAGGGCACGCCGGCGCCGAGGAAGACGTCCTCCGGGTGGGCCGGCTCGGCCAGGCGCAGCGCGTGCAGGTCGGCCAGGGACCGGTCGAGCAGCCGGAGCAGTCGGCGGTCGTCGGCGGCGACCCGTGGTTCGGCCCAGCCGGGGCCGGGCGGCGCGGCGGTCACCACGGCCCGCGGGTCGGTGACGGCGAGCCGCCAGCGCAGCGTGACCGAGTCGCCCGGGTCGACGGCGACCGCCCAGCTCAGGCGCGGTGCGACGGCGCGCTCGCCGGTGGCGTCCACGGTGGCGCCCGCGCCGGTCACGGTCACGGTGAGGCCGTCGGCGGCCCACTGCACCCGGCCCGGCTCCCCGGCCTTGGCCTCCAGCGGCTGGCCGGCGTGGCCGGTCTTGACCTGCTCGATCGGGGCGAGATCGCAGGCCAGGTCCACGGTGACGGTGGTGCGGACCGGCTCGGCGGCGGTGGACGACACCACGATCTCCTCGGTGAGACCGGCCGGGCCGGCCCGTCGGGTGCGTTCGACCCGGACGGTCGGGTCGGGGGTGTCGTCGCCGAGCCAGCGGGCCAGGGCGACGAAGCGGGCGCCGTGCGGGCCGGCGGCGCCGTTCGCGATCGTCTCCGGCGCCTTGTCGTCGAGGCGCAGCTCGGCGCGGGAGAGCACCCGGGCGTCGGCGTGGAAGACGCCCTGGACACCGTGCGGCCGGAGCTGACCGGCCGCGTCGCCGAGCGCGCTCGTGGGGGCGTGCACCACCCCGACCAGGTCGTGCAGCAGGGGTTGGAGGCGGCGTTCGGTCACGGGGGAACTCCTGGTGCTGATCGGTGGCTCGGATGTCTTGACAACTGGCGGCGGCCGGGTGCAGAGTGCGAAACATTCCAGAAACTTTGAACGATCTAATCCTGCCGCATCGGTATTGGATCGTTCAAGGCGGCGAGAGGGATTTCGTGGGAGAAAAGGTAACCATCGCGACCGTGGCCCGGCATGCCCAGGTCAGCCGGCAGACCGTCTCCAACGTGCTCAACGCCCCGCACATCGTCCGCGAGGACACCCGTCGCCGGGTGCGGGAGGCCATCGCCGCGCTCGGCTACCGGGCCAACCAGGCCGCCCGCCAGATGCGGACCGGGCGGTCCCGGCTCATCGCCGTCCGCATCGAGCCCACCCGGGACGGCATCAACGGCTCCGTGCTCGACCGCTTCCTGCACGGCCTCACCGAGACCGCCGACGCCACCGGCTACCGGGTCATGCTCTACACCGCCCGCCACGACGACGACGAGATCGCCACCTACGACGACCTGCTCGGCGCGTACGAGCTGGACGCGTTCGTGCTCACCGGCACCAAGCACCGCGACCCGCGTACCGCGTGGCTGGCCGAGCGGAAGGTGCCGTTCGTGACGTTCGGCCGGCCCTGGGACACGCCGGAGGCGCACCCCTGGGTCGACGTGGACGGCGCCGCCGGCACCGCGCAGGCCACCCGGCACCTGCTCGCCGCCGGCCACCGTCGGATCGCGTTCCTCGGCTGGCCCGCCGGCTCCGGCGTCGGCGACGACAGGCGCGCCGGCTGGCGTACCACGATGGCGGAGGTCGGCCTCGACGGCGCCGCACCGGACCGCGCCACCGAGGACGGCATCGCCGAGGGGGAGCGCGAGGCCCGCGCGTTGCTCGCCCTCGACGCGCCGCCGACGGCGCTGGTCTGCGCCAGCGACTCGCTGGCCCTCGGCGCGTGGCAGGCCGCCCGCGACGCCGGGACCGACGTGGCGGTCGTCGGCTTCGACGACACCCCGGTGGCCGCCGCGGTCGGGCTGAGCAGCGTCAGCCAGCCGCTCGGCGAGGCCGCCGCCCGCTGCGTCGAGCTGCTCACCGGGCTGCTCGACGGGCAACAACGCGACCCCCAACTGCTGCTCGACCCCTCGCTGGTGCTCCGGCACTCGGCGTGATCCCATCCCCCACCAGGAGAAACAGATGACACCACGGATGCTCACCCGGGCCGCGGTGGCCGGCGTCGCCGCCGTCGCCCTGCTCGGCTCCGCCGCCTGCGGCAGCGGCTTCGACGACTCGGCCACCGACACCAAGCAGTCCAGCGGCCCGGCCAGCCTGCAGATCCTGATCGGCTCCTCCGGCGACGCCGAGACCAAGGCCGTGAAGGACGCCGCCGCCGCGTGGGCCGGCTCGTCCGGCAACTCCGCCACCGTCACCCCGGCGCAGGACCTCACCCAGCAGCTCGGCCAGGCGCTGGCCGGCGGCACCCCGCCGGACGTCTTCTACGTCGACGCGGCCCGCTTCGCCGACTTCGCCAGCGTCGGCGCGCTGGAGCCGTACGGGGACAAGGTCGCCAACTCCGACGACTTCTACGAGAGCCTGCGCACCGCGTTCACCTACGACGGCAAGCTCTACTGCGCGCCGAAGGACTTCTCCACCCTGGCGCTCCAGATCAACACCGACCTGTGGGCCAAGGCCGGCCTGACCGACGCCGACGTGCCGACCACCTGGGACCAGCTCACCGCCGTCAGCCAGAAGATCAAGGCGAAGGGACAGGTCGCGCTCGCGCTCGGCGACACCCGGGACCGCATCGGCGCGTTCATGGTGCAGAACGGCGGCTGGCTGATGAGCAAGGACGGCAAGCAGCCGACCGCGGACACCCCGGAGAACCTCCAGGCGCTCCAGTACGTCAAGTCGCTGCTCACAGGCGGCTACGCGAAGTTCCCGAAGCAGCTCGACTCCGGCTGGTCCGGCGAGGCGTTCGGCAAGGGCAAGGCCGTGATGACCATCGAGGGCAACTGGATCAAGGGCGCCCTGCAGAACGACTTCCCGAACGTGAAGTACAAGGTGGTGCCGCTGCCGGCCGGCCCGAAGGGCCAGGGCACGCTTTCCTTCACCCAGTGCTGGGGCATCGCGGCCAAGTCGAAGTACAAGGAGCAGGCGATCAAGTTCGTCGAGGCGATGACCGCCGGCGAGCAGCAGATCGGCTTCGCGAAGGCGTTCGGCGTGATGCCGTCCCGCCAGTCGGTCCGCGACCAGTACACCGGCGCGTTCCCGGCGGACAAGCCGTTCATCGACGGCGTCGAGTACGCCCAGGGCCCGGTGAACGCGCCGAAGATGGACAGCGTGCTGCGGGACCTGGAGGCCGGCCTCCAGGGCCTGACCACCGGTGACCCGAAGACGATCCTGGCCAACTTCGACAAGAACGCCAAGGCGGCGCTCGGCGGCTGAGGTGTGAGGAGGGGCCCCCTGTTAACAGACGGGTGTTAACAAGGGGCCCCTCCTTCCACCTCCCCCGAGCGAAGGAGGAGGGAATGGCAACGGACACGCTCGCCGCGCCGGGCACCGCGTCGGCCGGCCCGCCGCGTCGCCGTACGGGCGGCATCCGCAGCAACGAGAACCTCGCCGGCTGGCTCTTCGTCGCGCCGGTGATCGTGATCCTCGGGCTCTTCCTGCTGCTGCCGATCCTGATGGCGCTCTGGGTGAGCCTCACCGACTGGAACGGCCAGGGCAGCCCGTTCACCGGCGACGTGCCGTTCGTCGGCGGCGACAACTACAGCCGGCTGTTCACCGACGACGGGCTCGCCCGCCGCGACTTCATGACCGCCATCCGCAACAACATCTACTACGTGGCGATCGTGGTGCCGGTGCAGACCGCGCTCGCGCTCGGTCTCGCCCTGGTGGTCAACAACCGGCTGCTGAAGGGGAAGGGCTTCTTCCGCAGCGCGTTCTACTTCCCGTCCGTCACCAGCTCGGTCGCGGTCAGCGTGGTCTTCCTGTTCCTGTTCGCCAACTCCGGCGCGGTCAACCGGCTGCTCGGCCTGCTCGGCGTCGACGGGCCGGAGTGGTTCGCCGACGGTCGCGGCGTCCTGCACCTGGTCCTCGGCGCGTTCGGGCTGGACACCCCGCCGGCCGCGCTCACCTCCGGCGGCCCGTTCGGGCTGAGCTGGTGGGAGTGGCTCTCCGGGCCCAGCGTGGCCATGATGTCGATCATCTGCCTGGTCATCTGGACCACCTCGGGCACGTTCATGCTGATGTACCTGGCCGCGTTGCAGAACGTCCCGGTGGCGCTGGACGAGGCCGGCATGCTCGACGGGGCGTCCCGCTGGCAGCGCTTCCGGTACGTCACGCTGCCGCTGCTCAAGCCCACCACGTTCCTCGTGGTCACGCTGGGACTGATCGGCTCCTGGCAGGTCTTCGACCAGGTGTACGTGATGAGCCAGGGTGACCCGGCCAAGACCACGCTCACCCCGGCGTACCTGTCGTACCGGACCGCGTTCCGCGACTTCGACTACGGCTCCGGCGCGGCCATCTCGTTCGTGCTGTTCCTGATCATCATCCTGCTCACCCTGTTCCAGCGCCGGCTGATGGCCGACCGGGACGGCAACCGGCGCGGCCGGTGGTGGCGGCGACGCGTACCGGAGGGGTCCTGACATGGCCGTGCTGACCGACCGGCCGGCGCCGGTCGCGCGCCGTCGCGACCGCGAGCCGCGCGCCCGGGCCAACCGCTTCCTCGGGTACGCCGTCCTGATCTTCTTCGGACTGGTCTTCCTCTACCCGTTCGTGATCCAGCTCGGCAACTCGTTCAAGACCGAGCCGGACGCGGCGGCCAACCCGCTGTCGCCGATCCCGGACCCGCTCACGCTGGCCGGCTTCGAACGGATCTTCTCCGGCACCAACTTCCCGCTCTGGCTCGGCAACTCGCTGCTGGTCACCGTGCTGGTCACGCTCGGCCGGGTGTTCTTCGACTCGCTCGCCGGCTACGCGCTGGCCCGGCTGCGCTTCCGGGGCCGGGCCGGGCTGTTCGCCGCCGTCATCGCGGTGATGGCGGTGCCGGGCGTGGTGCTGCTGATCCCGAAGTTCCTGGTGCTCAAGCAGATCGGCCTGTACGACAGCTACGCCGGCCTGATCGTGCCGCTGCTCGCCGACGCGGCCGGCGTGTTCATCATGAAACAGTTCTTCGAGTCGATCCCGGTCAGCGTGGAGGAGGCGGCCCGGATCGACGGCGCCGGTGTCTTCCGCACGTTCTGGTCGGTGGTGCTGCCGATGGCCCGGCCGGCGCTGATCACGCTGACCATCCTGTCGTTCCAGGGCTCCTGGAACGAGTTCCCGCACAGCCTCGTCTCGGTGCAGGACCCGGGCCTGTTCACGCTGCCCCGAGGGCTGGCCGACCTGGTCGGCGGCTCGCTCGGCAAGGGCAACCAGTATCCGCTGAAGCTCGGCGCGGCGCTGCTGGCCACCATCCCGGTGGCGGTGCTCTTCGTGATCTTCCAGCGTTACTTCGTACGCGGCGCCAACGAGGGCGCGGACAAGGGCTGACCGGTGGCCGGCGGTCCCGCCCCGTGCCGGGACCGCCGGCCACCCGTCGAGGGCAGACCGGCGGCCGGCCGGAAACTCATCGCTGCGCCGGCGCCGATTCCGCCGGGACGGCCACGTGCAGCCGGAGCTGGGGCACCAGCATGTCGTCCACGTCCAGCGCCCGGGTCGCGCCGTCCGGCTCCCAGCCGGTCGAGCCGAGGAACGCGCGGGTCGCCGCGTCCGCGTCGAACGCCCACGCCACCGCGCGGGTGAGCCCGTCCGCGCGCCAGTGCTCGACGGCGGCGGCGAGCAGTCGGCTGCCGTGCCCGCGCCGCCCCCACCGCGGCTCGACCAGCAGGTCGGTCACCGCGGCCACGCCCGAGTCGAACGCGTCGGCCGGTTCGCCCGGGGCGAGCGCCTCGGCGTCGGCCGGACCGGAGGCGGCGAACCCCACCAGATACGATTGCGCGGCCTGTTCGACGGCGACCAGCACCCGGTGCGCGCCCGAGGGCGGCTCCTGCACCGCCGCGCCCCACCGCCGGGCGAGGTACGCCTCGTCCAGGTTGTCGAGCACGTGCCGGGGCAGGATCCGGCGGTACGCGACCCGCCAGGTCGCGAGCTGGATGCGTGCGATCTCGGCGACGTCCTCGGGACGCGCGGGGCGGACGTAGCCTTCAGCCATGGCACGTGAGCCTACGCAGGGCGAGGAGGAGGACGGTGGCGCAGGGTGCCGGGCGGACGACCGCGCAGGTCGTGGCCGTGGCGGCGCTCGCCGCGGCGGTCACCCTGTTCCTCTCCGTGGCGGCGGTGCGGCACGGCTTCTTCGACCTGCGGGTCTACCACGGCGCGCTCACCTACTGGGCGCGTGACGGCGGCGAGATCTACGACTTCCTCAAGGCCGGCACCCAGTACGGCTTCACCTACCCGCCGTTCGCGGCGCTCGTCATGCTGCCCATGGCGTACCTGCCGTGGGGCGCGGCGATCGTGGTGAGCGTGGCGGCGACGGTGGTGGTCAGCGCCGTGGTGATCTGGTGGCTGCTGGACCCGGTGGCCCGTCGGGCCGGCTGGACCCGGTGGTTCACGCTCGCGGTCGCGCTCTGCCTGGCCGCCGCGTACGAGCCGATGCGCGAGACGGTCAATTTCGGTCAGGTCAACATGCTGCTGCTGTTCCTGGTGGCGGTGGACCTGCTCCGGCTGCTGCCGGCCGGCAACCGCTGGGCCGGCGTGGGCATCGGCCTGGCCACCGCGATCAAGCTGACCCCCGGCATCTTCATCGTCTACCTGCTGGTCACCGGCCGCTGGCGGGCCGCCGCGACCGCGGTCGGCTCGGCCGCCGTCGCCACGCTCGTCGCCGCCGGCCTCTTCCCGGACGCGTCCCGCGAGTTCTGGACCGAGGCGCTGTGGAACACCGACCGGGTCGGTGAGCTGGCGTTCGTCTCCAACCAGTCGCTGCGCGGCGTGGTCGCCCGGCTCGACCCGGAGCATCCGAGCACCGTGGCCTGGCTGCTGCTGGTCCTGGCCACGCTGGTGGTCTGGGGCTGGCGCTGCCGGGCCGCGGTGTCCGCCGGCGACGAGGCCACCGGCCTGGCCCTGACCGGTGCGGTGATGTGCCTGGTCAGCCCCGTGACCTGGGTGCACCACCTGGTCTGGCTGCTGCCGGGGCTGATCCTGCTGGTCGACAACGGCATGGCGGCGCCCGCCCGCAGCCGGCGGCGCCGTCTGCTGCTGGCCGCCGCGCTGATCGGGTACGCGCTGCTGTGCAGCCGGATCGTCTGGTCCTGGGAGAAGGACTTCACCGGCGTGGACGGCTTCCTCGGCAGCAACACCTACGTGTGGATCAGCCTGGCGCTGCTGCTCGGCCTGCCGATCCGCCGCTGGGCGGTCCCGGCCGGCGGCGCCGGGCCGGCGGGCGGGACCGGGCCGGCCGGGTCAGCGGTCGAGCCGGGCGGTGTACCGCAGCTCGCGGAGCAGGACCGGATCGCGCCCACCGTGCAACGGCACCGGGTAGGCGGACTCCTCGCCGTCCGGTGAGTGCCCGGCCCGCTCGTAGAAGCGGCGGGCCCGGGCGTTGTCGGCGAGCACCCAGAGCCGGTACTCGGTCCAGCCCCGCCCGGCCAGCCCGGCCCGGGCGGCGGCGAGCAGCGCCGCGCCGGTGCCCGAACCCCAGTGCGCCGGCTCCAGATAGAGGGCCAGCAACTCGCCGCACGCCGGGTCGAGGTCGCCGCGGTCCTGGTTGTTCCGGTACGGCCCGAACGTGGTGAAGCCGGTGACCTCCCCGTCGGCCTCGGCGACAAGCGTGGTGAACGGGTGCTCCGGGTCGGCGGTGCCGAGGTCGCGGCGGCGCTGCGCCCAGGCGGCCGGGTTCAGCCGGCGCAGCACCTCGGCGGGCATGATGCCGGCGTACCCGGCCTGCCAGCCGTGGACGTGTACCCGGGCGATCGCCTCGGCGTCGTCCGGTTCCTCCCGGCGGATGGTGGGCACCCGTCCAGTTCTATGCCCCGGCGGTCGACCGGTCCAGCCGCCGCTCCGTCCGCGTCGTACCGGTGGATTAGGGTCGCGACGATGGCCGCACCGGAATCGCTCTCGCTCGCCCAGGCCCGCCGGGTCGCGCTGGCCGCCCAGGGCTTCGCCGACCCGACGCCCACCGGCGTGCCCACCCGCCGGCACCTGCGCCGGGTGCTCGACCGGGTCGGGCTGATCCAGATGGATTCGGTGAACGTCCTGCAACGCGCGCACTACCTGCCGCTCTACAGCCGGCTCGGGCCCTACCCGACCGCGCTGCTCGACACCGCCGCCTACCGCCGCCCCCGCGAGCTGTTCGAATACTGGGCGCACGAGGCGTCGCTGGTCCCGGTGGGGCTGCACCCGGTGCTGCGCTGGCGGATGGCCAAGGCGCGCGACGAGGCGTGGGGCGGGATGCGCCGGATCGCGCAGGAGCAACCCGAGCTGGTCGCGTGGGTCCGCGACGAGGTGGCCGCCCGGGGGCCGCTCACCGCCGCCGAGATCGAGCACGACGCGCCCCGGGAGACCGGCAACTGGGGGTGGAACTGGTCGGCCGTCAAGCGGGCGCTGGAGTTCCTGTTCTGGGCCGGTGAGGTCACCGCCGCCGACCGCACGAACTCGTTCGCCCGCCGCTACGACCTGCCCGAGCGGGTCCTGCCGGCGGCCGTGCTCGACGCGCCCACCCCGACCGTCGCCGAGGCGCACCGTGCCCTGGTGGCGCTCGCGGCCCGGTCGTTGGGCGTCGCCGCCGAGCCGGAGCTGCGGGACTACTTCCGCCTGCCGGTGGCCGGGGCCCGGCAGGCGATCGCCGAGCTGGTCGAGGCGGGCGAGCTGACCCCGGTCACCGTCCAGGGGTGGCGGCAGCCGGCCTTCCTGCACGCCGACGCCCGGCTGCCCCGCTGGGTGCGGGGCAACACGCTGGTCAGCCCGTTCGACCCGCTGGTCTGGGAGCGGGCCCGCACGGAGCGGCTCTTCGGCTTCACCTACCGCATCGAGATCTACGTGCCGGCGCCCCAGCGGGTGTACGGCTACTACGTGCTGCCCTTCCGGCAGGGCGAGCGGTTCACCGCCCGGGTCGACCTCAAGGCCGACCGGAAGGCGGGCGTCCTGTTGGTGCCGGCGGCCTGGCTGGAGCCGGGCGCCGACCCGGGGGAGACGGCCGTGGCGCTCGCCGCCGAGCTGTACCGGCTGGCCGGCTGGCTCGGCCTCGACGTGGTCGCCCCGCCGGCCGCCGGTGACCTGGCCGCGCCGTTGGCCGCCGCGCTGGTGGGCGTGGCCGGTGTACGGTGACCTCGTGACGAGCGTCGACCGGCCCGCTACCGCACCGCACCCGGACGCGGAGGCACCCGCACACGCCGAACCGCACGGGCACGCCGAGCCTTACGGCCACGCAGTGCCCTCCGGTCCTGCCGAGCCTTACGGCCATCCCGGGCCGGTGGCGTGGCCGGCCGAGGTGGTCTACCAGCCCGTCGAGCCGGACCGGTTCACCCGCATGGTGCTGCGCCTGCACGCCCGCGCCCCGCGCTGGGCGGTGCCGCTGGCCGCGCTGGCCTGCGTCGGCCTCGGCATGACGTACGCGTTGATCAGCGACCCCACCCGGAGCGACCCGGACGCCCGGCCGACCTGCCTGCTCAAGCTCACCACCGGGCTGGACTGCCCGGGCTGCGGCGGCACCCGCGCGCTCTGGTACGTGCTGCACGGCGACCTGCCGGCCGCCGCCCGGCACCACTTCCTCTTCGTCTTCGCGCTGCCGTTCCTGGCCTGGCTCTTCGTCGCCTGGGCCGGCAACCGGGCGTTCGGCTGGCGACTGCCCGAACCGCAGTTCAGCCCGAAGGTGCTCGGCGGTTTCCTGGCCGCCTGGGCGGTCTTCTCGGTGGTCCGCAACCTGCCCTGGGCGCCGTTCCCCTCGCTCTACGTCTGACCGCCCGCCGACGCGGGCACGCCGACGCCCGGTCGGCCGCGTGCCCGATTTCCGCGCCGGACGACGGGCAACTACAGTCCTCGGCATGCCGGAGATGGTGCAGCCCCAGGTCAAGCTGATCGCGTGGACCCAGTTCCAGGCGCCGGACGAGGTGCCGTGGTCGACCGACGCCGACGGCGGGCAGGCGCTCGCCGAGTTCGCCGGCCGGGCCTGCTACCAGAGCTGGAAGAAGCCGAACCCGGTCACCGCGACGAACGCCGGCTACCTGGCGCACATCCTGGAGGTGGGTCACCTGTCCGTGCTGGAGCACGGCTCGGTGAGCTTCTACTTCAGCGGCGTCTCCCGGTCGTTCACGCACGAGCTGATCCGGCACCGGCACTTCTCCTACTCGCAGCTCTCCCAGCGCTACGTGCCCGAGCGGGACGCCGCGATGGTCGAGCCGGCGGTGATCGCCGAGGACCCGGAGCTGCACAAGAAGTTCGTCGAGGCGTCCGAGGCGGCGGTGCGCGCGTACACCGATCTGCTGGAGGGCCTGGAGGCCCGCTTCACCGACGAGCCCAACCCGACGCTGCGCCGCAAGCAGGCCCGGCAGGCGGCCCGGGCCGTGCTGCCGAACGCGACCGAGACCCGGATCGTGGTGACCGGAAACTACCGGGCGTGGCGGCACTTCGTGAAGATGCGCGCCACCGAGCACGCCGACGTGGAGATCCGCGAGCTGGCGATCGAGTGCCTGCGGCAGCTCCAGGGCGTCGCGCCGAACGTCTTCGCCGACTTCGTGATCACCACGCTGCCGGACGGCACCGAGGTGGCGGCGTCGCCGCACGCGGAGTGAGTCCTCTCCCTTCGCCGCCGGGGCACCGGTGGTCGTCCGCTAGGTTGTGAACATGACGCACGACCACTCCGCCGCCCTGGACCGCGGCGCGTCGCGCCCGTTCGGGCGGGTGATCACGGCCATGGTGACGCCGTTCACCCCCGACGGCGCGCTCGACCTCGACGGCGCCGCCCGGCTGGCCCGGCACCTCGTCGACGAGCAGGGCAATGACGCGCTGGTGCTCAACGGCACCACCGGTGAGTCGCCGACCACCACCGACGCGGAGAAGGAGACGCTGATCCGCGCCGTGGTCGAGGCGGTCGGCGACCGGGCCCGGATCGTCGCCGGGGTGGGCACCAACGACACCCGGCACACCGTCGAGCTGGCCGCGCAGGCCGAGAAGGCCGGCGCGCACGGCCTGCTCGTGGTCACGCCCTACTACAACAAGCCGCCGCAGGCCGGGCTGCTGCACCACTTCACCACCGTCGCGGACGCCACCGGGCTGCCGGTGATGCTCTACGACATCCCGCACCGCTCCGGCGTGGCGATCGCCACCGAGACGCTGGTCACGCTCGCCGAGCACGGGCGGATCGTCGCGGTCAAGGACGCCAAGGGCGACCTGATCGCGACCTCGGAGGTGCTGGCCCGCAGCGACCTCGCGTTCTACAGCGGTGAGGACGCGTTGACCCTGTCCTCCCTGGCGATCGGCGCGGTCGGCGTGGTCGGCACGTCCACGCACTTCACCGGCGTGGCGACGAAGCAGATGATCGAGGCGTTCGAGGCGGGCGACCACGCCGGCGCGCTCGCCCTGCACCGGCGGCTGCTGCCGCTCTACACCGGTATCTTCCGCACCCAGGGCACGATCCTGGTCAAGGCCGGCCTCACGGCCCAGGGCCTGCCGGCCGGCCCGGTGCGACCGCCGCTGGTGGAGGCCACCGGCGACGAACTGGCCCAGCTGCGTGCCGACTGCGCCGCGGCGGGCCTGCCCCTGCCCGAATGATCCAACGACACGACGGACGCCGCACGACGGCGTCGCAGAATGAGGTGACGCGTGACCGAGGCGCACATCGACGGTGAGCTGCCCCCGCCGCTGCCGGAGGGCGGCCTGCGGATCATGCCGCTCGGCGGACTCGGCGCGATCGGCCGGAACATGACCGTCTTCGAGTACGACGGCAAGCTGCTGATCGTCGACTGCGGGGTGCTCTTCCCCGACGTCGAGCAGCCGGGCGTGGATCTGATCCTGCCCGACTTCGGTCCGATCCTGGACCGGCTGGCCGACGTGCAGGCGATCGTGCTCACCCACGGCCACGAGGACCACATCGGCGCGGTGCCGTACCTGCTCGCCCACAAGCCGGACATTCCGCTGGTCGGCTCCCAGTTCACGCTGGCGCTTGTCGAGGCGAAGCTGGCCGAGCGGCGGATCCAGCCGTACACGCTGACCGTGCGGGAGGGCGGCCGGGAGCGGCTGGGCCCGTTCGAGTGCGAGTTCTTCGCGGTGAACCACTCGATCCCGGACGCGCTGGCGGTGGCCATCCGCACCCCGGCCGGCCTGGTGCTGCACACCGGCGACTTCAAGATGGACCAGCTTCCGCTGGACGGGCGGATCACCGACCTGGCCGGCTTCGCCCGGCTCGGCGCCGAGGGTGTCGACCTGCTGCTCTCCGACTCGACCAACGCGGAGATCCCCGGCTTCGTCACGCCGGAGCGGGAGATCGGGCCGGTGCTCGACTCGATCTTCGCGAAGGCCAAGGGGCGGATCATCGTCGCCTCGTTCGCCTCGCACGTGCACCGGGTGCAGCAGGTCTTCGACTCGGCGGCCGAGCACGGCCGCAAGGTGGCGCTGATCGGCCGGTCCATGGTCCGCAACATGGGCATCGCCCGGGACCTGGGCCTGCTCAACATCCCGGCCGGTCTGGTGGTCAACATCGAGGAGGCCACCAACCTGCCGCCCGAGCAGATCGTGCTCATGTCCACCGGTTCGCAGGGCGAGCCGATGAGCGCGTTGGGCCGGATGGCCAGCGGCGACCACCGGCACATCACCATCGCGCCGGGCGACACCGTGGTGCTTGCCTCGTCGCTGGTGCCCGGCAACGAGACCTCGGTCTACCGGGTGATCAACCGGCTGGCCCGGGCCGGCGCCGTGGTGGTGCACAAGGACGTGGCGAAGGTGCACGTCTCCGGGCACGCCCCGGCCGGCGAGCTGCTCTACCTGCTCAACGTGGTGCGGCCGAGCAACCTGATGCCGGTGCACGGCGAGTGGCGGCACCTGCGCGCGCACGCCCGGCTCGGCATCGAGTCCGGTGTCGCGCCGGACCGGGTGGTGCTCTGCGAGGACGGCGACGTGGTCGACCTGGTCGAGGGCCGGGCCAGCCTGGTCGGGCGCGTGAAGAGCCGGTACGTCTACGTCGACGGCCTCGCCGTGGGCGACGTCAGCGAGTCGTTGCTGACCGAGCGCCGGATCCTCGGCGACGGCGGCTTCATCGCCACCACCGTGGTGGTCGACTCGGTCACCGGCAAGGTGGTCGCCGGGCCGACCGTCTCGGCGAAGGGCTTCTCCGAGGACCCGGCCGCGTTCAACCCGGTGGTCCCGCTGGTCACCGAGGCGCTGAACCGGGCTGCCGCGGACGGCATCACCGACCCGCACCAGCTCCAGCAGATCGTCCGCCGGACGGTGGGCCGCTGGGTCAACGACGCGTACCGCCGACGCCCGATGATCGTCCCGACAGTCGTCGAGGTCTGATCCCCGACCGGCCATGTTTCCGTGGCGGCCCCGCGGCACCTGAAGGTGCCGTGGGGCCCCTTTTTGTGGAGCCCGACGGGGTTGATTTCCGGGCCATTTCGTTATGCGGACAGCGTGTTCGCAAATTGACTAACAATGCCGATTAAAGGCGCTCTGACCTGCGGAAATGGCGACACACTGCTATCGCTCGAAGGGTGGGCGTGGTAGAAGGATAGGGCACGTCAGATTCCCTGTCGTGAATGTTTGTCTCCCTTCTTCCCACCCATTCGCCTTCGGTGCGCCCATGGCGTGCCCGTCGATCCTGCAGAAAGGTAGGATTCGATGTCCTCATTGTCCCGCCTGCGCGTCTGGGCCGTACCGGCCCTCGCCGGCGCGCTCGTCCTGTCGGTGCTGTCACCACCCGCACCCGTCTCGGCAAGACCCGCCGCCGCGGTGGAGAACCGGGCCGCCGCGGCGAAGCCGGCCACCTCGGCCGCGTCCACCACGTCGTCCCGGTCGACCGTCCGGACCGGACGGCTGGTCGAGCCCTCCGCGCCGGCCGCGCCGAAGAAGCCGCGCGCCGGCCACCGCGGCACCCTCGCGGTCGTCACCTGGCAGGCGCCCGCCGACCACGGAAGCGCCATCACCGGGTACGTGGTGACGCCGCACCGCGGCAAGAAGGCGGCCAAGCCGGTCTCGTTCGACGGCACGTCCACCACCCGCACGCTGCGGCTGGCCTCGGACAAGGGTTCGTGGACGTTCACCGTGGCCGCCCGCAACGCGGTCGGCACCGGCCCGGCCAGCCCCCGGTCGGCGCCCGCCAAGGTGCTCGCGCTGCCGGCCGCGCCGACCATCATCGCGGTCAGCGCGAACAGCACCACCGCGCTGCTGAGCTGGACGCCCGGCTCCGACGGCGGCTCCCCGGTGATCAACTGGGTGATCACCCCCTACGTCGGCGGCGCGCGGCAGGCGAGCCAGACGGTCGGCCCCGCCACCACGGCCGAGATCACCGGCCTGATCTCCGGCACCACCTACCGGTTCACGGTGGCCGCCCGGACCGCGGCCGGCACCGGGCCCGAGTCGCCGCTGTCGTTCGCGGTGACCATGAACGTGTCACCGACGCTGGCGTTCGCCACGCCGCCGCCGGGTGCGGTGGGAGTGGCGTACTCGGTGGGTCTCGACGCCACCCGGGGCGTGCCGCCGTTCGTCTGGTCGATCACCGGCGGCTCGCTGCCGCCGGGAATCTCGCTGGACCCCAACACCGGTGCCCTGAGCGGGTTGCCGACCACCGCCGGCCAGTATCCGTTCGTGGTGCGGGTGGTGGACGCGGCCGCGCAGCAGGGCAGCCGGCTGGTGACGATCGAGATCCGCCAGGCGCCGTCGCTCCAGAACGCGGCGCCGCCGCTGGCCGAGGTCGGGGCGATCTACTCCGACCAGTTCACCGTGGTCGGTGGCACCGCCCCGTTCAGTTGGTCGGTCACCGGCACGTTGCCGCCCGGGCTCACGCTCGACCCGAACACCGGGCTGCTCTCCGGGCGCCCCACCGCGGCCGGGGCGTACTCGTTCACGGTGCGGGTCACCGACGCGTTCGGGCTCTCCGACACCCAGCAGTTCCGGCTGATCGTCCAGGCGGCCAGCGTGGTCACGCTGACCGTCGACAGCACGCTCACCAACTTCGGCACACCCAGCTCCTTCCACGTGCGGATCGGCCCGGGCGTCGCCGAGGGGACCGTCACCGCGATCGACGTGCTGCCCAACGGCACCGACCGGCCGCTCGGTACGTTCCCGGTGACGTTCAACGCCGCCGACTTCCAGATCATCCTGCCGGCGTACGGGCTCAACCGGTTCCGGGTGCAGTTCGACGCCAGCAACACCAACGCGGTGGCCAACTCCAACACCGTCACCGTGGACATCCGGGCGCTGCCCGGCCAGGTGCTCATCGGCCAGTTCGCCCAGTCCGGCGTCGGGGGCGCCAAGGACCAGTTCCTGGGGATCCGCAGCAACCTGCCGATCGACGTGCCGATCGCCGGGTTCCGGATCGAGGCGCCGGGCGGGTTCAGCATCACCATCCCGGCCAGCGCCCGGCCGGTGCCGAACCGGCGAGGCTACCTGATCGCCGGGTCCGACTACTCGCTGTCGGGCATCCTGCCCGACCTGGTGGTGGACAACCTCGGGACCACCGGCGGCGGATTCCGCCTGGTGGCGCCGGACGTGCCCGGCACGGTGACCGACGCCGCCGGCTCCGCGCCCGGCTTCTACGAGGGCACCCCGCTGCCGGCGTTCAGCGGCCCGCCGTTCGTCACGCACGCCTGGGGCCGGATCCAGGAGAACGGCCAACTGATCGACACCGGAAACACCCGGAACGACTTCCGGCTGGTGGCCACCGTGCTCGGCCCGATCAACGGGGTGCCGTCCGCGCTCGGCAGCCCGAGCCCCCGCAACACGCTCGGCGTCTACCAGCAGAACGACGTCGCCCAGTCCACCCGGCTGGACCCGAACGTGTCCACCGGGGCGGCGCCGAACCGGGAGATGATCGGCAACAACCTGGTCCTCCGGTTCACCGTCACCAACCGGTCGTCCACCACCTCCCTGACCCAGGCGCGGATCCAGATCACCGCGCTGAGCCAGGTCAACGGCGCACCGAAACCCAACGGTCCCACACCGTCGCCGCAGGGCAACCTGCACGTGATCAACCCGCCCACCACGACCAGCCCGGTCACGTTGAGCAACGGGACCGTGGTCACCGTGAACAACCTCCGGATGGACGCGCCGGCCATCGACCCACCCGGCGGCGGCCTGTTCACCACGCTGACCATTCCACTTGACCTCGGCGGTCTCGGTCCGGGCGTCTCCATCCGGCTGGCGCTCTGGATGCACATCGACACGCCGGGACCGTTCTGGGTCGGCTGGGACGTCGACGCGCTCGGCGGCCCGGTGCCCTCGGCGGCGGCGATGTCCGCCAACGGCAAGGGACGCCTGCGGAAGGTCATGCCGGGTTCCGCGAAGGTCACGCCGTCGCACGTGATCAGCGGTACGGTCCGCTGATCGGATGACACGCGGTGCGGGTGGCGCTCCGGCGTCACCCGCACCGCCACGTCGCGCCACCGCACCGACAGGGAAGCAGATGACCGGACGATTCGCCTACGGGCTCCGGGTCCACGGGCTGGACGACGTCACCGACCTGATGCCGGCCGGCCCCGGGGGCGACCTGCCCGAGGTGACGATCCGCCAGCACGACGGCCCGCGCCCCACCGAAGTGCCGCTGGACCGGTGGCGGCAGGTGCGCCTGCTCGCCGACGGGCGGCACCTCACCGTCGACCGGCGGACCGGCACGGCCACGTTCCACGGGCCGCCGTTGACGCCGGACCTGCTCGCCCACCCCTACCTGGCGCCACCGGCCGTGGTGGTGAACCGGTGGGCGGGACGGGAGACGTTCCACGCCGGCGCGTTCGTCCGGCACGGGCGCGCGTACGCGGTGCTCGGTCCGCGTACCGCCGGCAAGAGCAGCCTGCTCGCGGCGCTCGCCGCCCGCGACGTGCCGGTGCTGGCCGACGACGTGGCGGTGGTGCACGACGGCGCGGTCTTCGCCGGGCCGCGCTGCATCGACCTGCGGCAGCCGGTCCCCGGCGCGGCCCTGGCCGGCCGGACCGCGCGGGAGGGCAGCCGGACCCGGGTGCCGCTGCCGCCGATCGCCGTCCGCGCGCCGCTGGCCGGCTGGTTCTTCCTGCGCTGGGGCGACGGGCCGGCGGCGACCCGGCTGGCCGCGACCGACGCGCTGGGCCGGCTCGCCGCCGAGCGGTCCTGGCCGCAGTTGCCGTCCGACCCGGCCGCGCTGCTCGGCCTGGCGGCGTTGCCCGCCTGGGAACTGACCCGGCCCCGGGACTGGACCGCGCTGGAGCGGACGTGGCGGCTGATCGCATCGGTCACCGAGTCCGCCGACCTCACCACGGCGGGCCGGCCGGCCTGATCAGCGGTCGCCGGCCAACCCCTGCGGCGCGGCGTCGCGGGGCGCCGGTGGATGCTGCCGCAACCACAGGTGCTGCACCAGCCCGGCGGTGCACTCCGGAATCGGCCACCGGCTCCAGGCCGCGCGCAACGCGGCCGGATCCACCACCGACTCGTCCACGCCGCCGCCGTCCCAGCTCCGCACGAACTCGCGCGTCGGCGTGCGCAGGAACACGTCCAGGAAGTGTGCCTTGCCCTGCCGCTGGAACAGCAGCGGCGGCAGGTGGCCGGCGGCCACCTCGGCGAGCAGGTCACGGCGGGCCACGCCACGGCGGTGACCGGCGGTGACGGCGAGCGCCGCCACGAACCCCGGATCGAGGAACGGATGCCGGACCAGCACACCGTGGTCCGCACCCATCCGGTCGAACGAGGCCACGGTGAGCCGCAGGTCACGGCGGCGCAGGTGCCAGGCCATCCGCCGGTCCAGCCGGGCCGGCTCGGCCCGCCGCTCGGCCCGGTGCCGGCGCAGCACCTCCTCGGCCGCCGCCGGCCGCAGCCAGGGGAACCGGTCGACGCCGGACGGCCCCCGTCGCCATCGGGCCCGCACGCGGGACGCCCGGTGGCGCAACCGACGGTACGGCGAGGCCGGCAGCGGTGGCCGCCAACCGGCGAGGATCTGGTCACCGCCGACACCGGTCAGCATCGACCCGCCGGCCGCCAGCTCGACGATCGGCAGGTGCAGGTGGGTGTTCAGCGGATGGCACACGCCGTAGCGGTGCAGGAACCGTCGGGCCACCGGGCCGACGAGGTCCAGGTCGTCGTCCGCGTGCAGGATCTGCCAGCGGTCCCACAGGCCCAGCGCGTCGATGACGCGGTCCTGCCAGCTCGACTCGTCGGCCGCCGGCGCGCCGGTGAAACGCCAGGTCACCGGCACCGGCGCGGGCAGGCCCTGCCGGGCGGCCACCCGGGCGGCCACGGCCAGCACCACTGACGAGTCGAGGCCACCGGAGAAGCTGACCAGGCACGGCGCGCGACGAACAGCCGGCAGCACCGCCGCCGCCAGCGCCGCCAGCGGGGACCCGACGACCGGAGCCGGCGGACCGGTGCGGTCCGCCGGCTCCACGCCGGGCACCAACCCGGTGGCCAGCTCGTACGGTGACGGCCATGGTGCGGACACCCGGGTGTCGACCGTCCACTCGGTCATGTCGGCTCCTGGTGAGCGGATCGCGGTGGTGCGCCCGGTCCTCAGAGGGACGCGCCGCTGCCGCCCGTCCCGTCACCGACGGGAAGCTCGCCGCCCCGGGTCAGCTCGGCCAGCGTTCCGAGCCGGGTCAGCCGCGGCGGCCGGTAGCCGTCGACGACCGTCTGCTGTGCGTCGGTCGGGGTTGTCTGCGGTGTGGTCATGTGTCGGTCCTCCGTGCAGGTCGAAGTGGACGGTGCCGTTCCGTCCGCACTGTCTATCGACGGGGCGACCGGACGGACACGGGGTGGCCAGAAATACACCCGATCGCGTGACTCGTCGCACCCGGTGAACATATCGACACGCTGGGTAGAAATGCCCCGCGCTCCTCAACCGATCGGCGGCCATCGCCGTACCCCCGGTCGGTCGGCGTGCCCCCCGCGCCGGCCGGGAGGAGCGTGGCGGATGGACCGCAGACGGATGACAGCCATCGGCGTACTGGTGGCGGCGGCCGGCCTGACGGCGGCGGTGACGCTGCCGTCGTTCGCCGGTGAGGAACCCCGGCGGGCGGCCCCGGCCGCCGACGGCATCGCCCCAGAGGTCCTGGACGCGCTGGGCCGCGACCTCTCGCTCACCCGCGACCAGGCGGTCCGCCGGCTGAAGACCGAACGCTGGGCGGCCGGCACGGTCAGCAGGCTGCGCACCGAACTCGGCGCCGGCTACGGCGGGAGCTGGCTCGGCGACGACGGCGCCACGCTCACCGTGGCGGTGACCGATGCGGCCGGGGCGGCGCGGGTCACCGCGGCCGGCGCGGTGCCGAAGCGGGTGCAGCGGGGCGTCGCCGAGTTGGACGCGGTGAAGACCCGGCTGGACGCGGCCGGCGCGGACGCCAGCCCGGACATCGCCGGCTGGTACGTCGACGTGGCCAGCAACTCCGTGGTGGTGGTCGCCCGGCCCGGCGCGGAGGCCGCCGGTCGCCGGTTCGCCGCCGCCGGCGGGACCACCGGCCCGGTCCGGGTGCGGACCGCCGACGAGGCCCCGCGCCCGCTGTTCGACGTGCGGGGCGGCGACGCGTTCTTCATCAACGACGCCGGCCGCTGCTCGGTCGGCTTCTCCGTGGTCGGCGGCTTCGTCACCGCCGGGCACTGCGGCCGGCCCGGCGACCGCACCACCGGCGGCAACCGGGTCGCCCAGGGCACGTTCGCGGCCTCGTCGTTCCCCGGCGACGACTGGGCGGTGGTCGAGACCAACGGTGACTGGACGCCGCAGGGCGTGGTGAACGACTTCAACGGCGGCACGGTGCCGGTGAACGGCTCCACCGAAGCCCCGGTCGGCGCGTCGATCTGCCGGTCCGGCTCCACCACCGGCACCCGCTGCGGCGTGGTGCAGGCCAAGAACGCCACCGTCAACTATCCGGAGGGGACGGTCACCGGGCTGACCCGGACCGACGTCTGCGCCGAGCCGGGCGACTCCGGCGGCGCGTGGCTCTCCGGTGACCAGGCGCAGGGTGTCACCTCCGGTGGCTCCGGCGACTGCACCCGGGGCGGCGTGACGTTCTTCCAGCCGGTCAACGAGATCCTCCAGCGCAACAACCTGACGCTGGTCACCGCCGGCGGCCAGCCGGCGCCCGCGGAGCCACCGGCCGGTGGTGACCAGACCGCCCCGCCGGCCGCCACGCCGCCCGCCGAGCCGCCGGCCGGCGACACCGAGTGCACCGGCCAGGTGAGCCGCACCGGCCGGATCGCCGCCGGGCGCGCGCAGGTGCAGCCGGACGGCCGCTTCTTCCGGGTGACCGGCGGCACGCAGGAGGCCTGCGTCGTCGCGCCGGACGGCGCCCGGGTGGTGCTGGAGCTGCAACGCTTCACCGGCGGCGCGTTCCGCACCGTGGCCCGCGCGGCCACCGCCGACGGCGCGGCCACGCTGACCGCCGACACCCCGGCCGGCGCCTACCGCTACCGCGTGGTCGGGCTGTCCGGCGCCGGCGAGTACACGGTGGCGTTCTCCGCCCGCTGACCGCCGCCCCCCGAGACCGCGGCCCCCGACCGCCACCGCCCGGTGGTCGGGGGGCGCGCCGCGTGCGGCTCAGCCCAGGGCGGCGACCGCGTCGGCGTACGCGGTGCCGGTGCGGACGGCGGCGGCCACCAGCACGGCCAGTTGGGTCGGCGCGACGCCGCAGGACAGGTCCGTGGTGACACCGGCGGCCAACACCAGCGTCCCGTCGCCGGGCTCGTGCACGTAGGCGGCGGGCAGCAGGCGGTCGTGGTTCCAGGCGTTGCAGAACGCGTACGCCTCGGCGCGTCGGTCGGCCGGCAGCGTGCGCGCCGCGACCACCCGGGCGTGCAGCACCTCGCCGAGCACGCGGAACTGGATCGTCGCCTCGCCCCACCGGCCGACGAGCGTGCCGTCCGGCTCCACCGTGACCGCCTCGCGGCGTGCCGCCAACGCGGCGGTGAGCAGCGCGGCGTCCAGCGGGGCCGGCTCCTCCGGGCCGGGTGGGCCCGGGTCGGCCGGGTCGGCCTCCGGCTCCTCGTCGAACTCGCTCTCCGCCGCCAGCGACACCGGCCCGGCGAGCGGCCGTTCGGCCAGCCAGGAGGCGATCCGGCCGGACTGGTGCCCGGTGCCGTTGCGGGCGTCGAAGCTGCCGGCCAGCGCGGTGGCCAGCGCCTGGAGCTGCGCGCCGAGCGTGGCCACGTCCACCTCGGCCGCCGGCCGGGAGCCGTGCCCGGGACGGTGGATCCGCCGCCCGCCGAGACCGGCCTCCGTGGCCAGCCCGCAGAGCAGCGCGCCGGCCGCCGCGAACTCCATCGCGGACAGGTCGTCGGTCGGCCGGTCCAGCCGGGGCAACTGCTCGGTCAGCAGCTCCAGGCCGCGGTGCGGGTACCCGCCCAGCGCGCAGAACCGCAGGTGCGTGGCGAGCAGCGGGAACGCGGCCCGCTCCCGACGGTGCCGGCGGTACGCGCGGACGTGCGCCCGCGCCGCCCGCTCCACCGCGCCGGTACGCAGCCACGGCAGCAGCCCCGCCGTGAGTGATCGTTCGGGCTGGTCGGTGCAGTCCGGCGGGCGGTCCGCCGCATCGCGCTCGCCGTGGTGCCGGCCGTGCTGGCCGTGGTGCCGGCCGTGCTCGCCCAGTGCCGCCAGGGCCGCCTCCGGCTCACCCCAGCCGGTCAGCAGCTCGGCCCGCCGGGCCGGGGCGCAACCCGGGCAGCCGCCCACCGGGTCGGCCGTGTCCCCGGCCGTCCACCGCTGGTACGCGCGCCGGGCGGCCGGCTCGTCGCCGAGGTGGTCGGCGAGCCGGCAGCGCAGCTCGGCGACCGGCGTGGCGTCCGGCCCCAGCTCGTCGGCGAGCGTGTCGGTGAGCGACCGGATCTGGTCCAGCCCGACCCGGGGCGTGCCGAGCGCCGCCTCCACCGCCTGCCGCTGGTGCCGACGCAGCCGGACCAGCTCGTCGGGGTGGGCGTCGAGCAGCCCCGGATGCCGGTCCAGCGTGGCCCGCAGGCGGCGTACCGGCTCCACGGTCCGCCACCGCTCGCCCCGGTGCAGGTACGCCTCGACCAGCGCGAACCGCGCCGACAGGGCGGTACGCGGGTCGTCGGCGGCGTCGGCGCGGGCCGCGATCCGGTCCAGCTCGGCGCAGCGTTCCTCGTCGTCCGGCCGGTCCCGGGCGTCGGCGAGCGCGGCGGCCAGCGCCCGGTCGCGGGCCGTGGTCACCGGAGCGTCCCGCCGGGCAGGTCGGCGACGGCGGCGGCGAGCTGGCAGCCGGTGGTGACGCCGCAGTCGATCAGCCGGTCGAGTTGGTGCGGGGTGACGCCGCGCTCCAGGTCGGTGGTGACCTCGCCGCAGACCTGGGCGACGCCGTCGTCGTCGACGTGCACGTACGCCTTGGGCCAGAGCCGGTCGTGGTTCCACGTGTTGCAGAACGCGTGCAGTTCGGGCACCCGCTCGATGCCGAACCGGTGCGCGGCGACGGTGCGCACCTGGAGCAGCTCGCCGGCCGCGCCCCGGCGGTGGAACCAGATCAGGCTGCGTTCCCAGCGGCCGACGAGCGCGCCGTCGGGTTCCTCGCCCACCGCGTACCCCCGGTGGGCCAGCACGGCGGCGATCAGCTCGTCGGTCAGTGGCCGCAGTGCCTGCGGGTGTCCGGTCAGCGGACCGTCCGGACCGTCCTCGATCTCCGGCGACGCCATCGGGCATCCCTTCTGAGGCGAATAACACAAACGGCGGCCCGGCCCGCGCTGCGACACGCGCACCCGACCCGGAAAAGCGGCGTTCCGCCGGTTACCGCCGTTACCGTGACTCTATGGCGGGCCGTACCTCTCAGGCGAGCCGGCGGCGCGGCGCGTCGCCGCGCGGAACCACGAACAACCGTGCCCGTCAACCGGCGAAGAAGGCGGCGCGCAAGCCGGTCCGGCGGCGACCGACCCGCGGGCCGAGCCCGGCCGCGTTCCTCGGCGGCGCGGTCAACGCGCTGTGGATGGGGTTGGCGCACTCGGTCGGCTGGGCGTTCCGGGCCGCCGGCCGGCAGGCCGCGTCCACCCGGGAGCTGGATCCGGAGCACCGCCGCGACGGTGCCGGCCTGCTCCTGTTCGGGCTGGCCATCCTCGCCGCGGTGGGCATCTGGGGCGGCGGCGCGGGGCCGGTCGGCCGGCATCTGGCCGACACGGTGCGCCTCTTCTTCGGCGCGATCTCCATCGTGCTGCCGGTGCTGTTGATGATCGGCGCGTGGCGGTTGATGCGGACGCCGGTGGACCCGGAGCATCGCGGTCGCGGCCTGGTCGGCTGGGGTTCGATGCTGCTGGCCACCGCCGCGATGCTGCACATCGGGCAGAACCCGGTCGACGAGGTGCAGCGCGACTACGCCGGCGGCCTGATCGGCGCCGGCCTGGGTGACCTGCTGAAGTCGGCGGTGACCGCCTGGGTGGCCATGCCGTTGCTGGTCCTGCTGCTGGTGTTCGGCCTGCTGGTGGTGACCGCGACGCCGATCAACCGGATTCCGGAGCGGCTCGGGCTGCGCGCCGGCCTGATCCCGTCCGACGACGTCGAGGTGGAGGAACCGGTCGAGGCCGCCGCGCCGCCGAAGCCGGCGCGCAAGCGGCCGGCGAAGCGGCTCCCGCCGCCGCTGGACCCACCGGACCCGGACGACGAGCTGGCCGGCGTGGACCTCCAGGAAACCATCGTGCTGCCGCGCAAGATGCCCAAGGTGCCGGCGAACCGCAAGCCGGCCGAGCCGCCGGAGCACTCGCCGCTGCCCACCCGCGCCGAGCAGCTCGCGCTCACCGGCCTGGCCGGCGACTACACGCTGCCGCCGGCCAACATGCTCGGCGCCGGCGCCGCGCCGAAGACCCGGAGCAAGGCCAACGACGAGGTGATCGCGGCGCTGACCGGCGTGTTCGACCAGTTCGGGGTGGACGCCGAGGTCACCGGCTTCACCCGGGGCCCGACCGTGACCCGCTACGAGGTCGAGCTGGGGCCGGGCGTCAAGGTCGAGCGGATCACCCAGCTCTCCCGCAACATCGCGTACGCGGTGAAGTCGCCGGACGTGCGGATCCTCAGCCCGATCCCGGGCAAGAGCGCGGTCGGCGTGGAGATCCCGAACACCGACCCGGAGAACGTGTCGCTCGGCGACGTGCTGCGGTCGCGCAACGCGACAAGCGACCACCACCCGATGGTGGTGGCGCTCGGCAAGGACATCGAGGGCGGCTACGTGGTGGCCAACCTGGCGAAGATGCCGCACATCCTGATCGCGGGCGCCACCGGCGCCGGCAAGTCGTCCTGCCTGAACTCGCTGCTGGTGTCCATTCTGACCCGGGCCACGCCGGACGAGGTGCGGCTGCTGCTGATCGACCCGAAGCGCGTCGAGATGACCGGCTACGAGGGCATCCCGCACCTGGTCACGCCGATCGTCACCAACCCGAAGAAGGCGGCCGACTCGCTGGACTGGGTCGTCCGCGAGATGGACATGCGCTACGACGACCTCGCCGCCAACGGGGTCCGGCACATCGACGACTTCAACCGCAAGGTGCGCAACGGCGAGATCAAGGCCCCGCCCGGCAGCGAGCGGGAGATGCGCCCCTACCCGTACCTGCTGGTGATCGTGGACGAGCTGGCCGACCTGATGATGGTCGCGCCGCGTGACGTGGAGGACTCGGTCGTCCGGATCACCCAGCTCGCCCGTGCCGCCGGCATCCACCTGGTGCTGGCCACCCAGCGCCCCTCGGTGGACGTGGTCACCGGTCTGATCAAGGCGAACGTGCCGTCCCGGTTGGCGTTCGCCACCTCGTCGCTCGCCGACTCCCGGGTCATCCTCGACCAGCCCGGCGCGGAGAAACTGCTCGGCCGCGGTGACGGCCTGTTCCTGCCGATGGGCGCGTCGAAGCCGGTACGCATCCAGGGCGCCTGGGTGACCGAGCGCGAGATCGCCGACGTGGTCAAGTTCTGCAAGGACCAGCGCGAGCCGGAGTTCCGCTCCGACGTGCTCGCCCCGGCGCAGGACAGCAAGAAGAAGATCGACGAGGACATCGGCGACGACCTCGACCTGCTGGTGCAGGCCGTCGAGCTGGTGGTCACCTCGCAGTTCGGCTCGACCTCGATGCTCCAGCGCAAGCTGCGGGTCGGCTTCGCCAAGGCGGGCCGGCTGATGGACCTGATGGAGACCCGGGGCGTGGTCGGCCCGTCCGAGGGCTCCAAGGCGCGCGACGTGCTGGTCAAGCCGGACGAGCTGGAGGAGGTCCTGGTCGGCCTGCGGGGCGGCGAGGAGTAGACCCGGTCACGACGAGGGCCCGCCGGAGAACGGCGGGCCCTCGTCGTGCTGGTGGTGCGATCAGGCGTTCAGGAGCGCGGCGGCGATGATGAAGCCGAGGACGGCGCCGGCGACGCTCGCGGCGGCGGCGTACCAGCCGAGGGGCTTGTCGCCGAGCACGGCGCCCACGATGCCGAGGATCACGCCGAGGACCCCGAAGATCAGCGGGGACAGGAAGAGCGCGAGCGCCGCGAAGACGAACGCGATGATGGTGCAGATCCGGGCGGCGTTGCTGCGCGGACGGGCGGTGGCGTGGACGTCGGCCATGGTGTCCTCCGTGAGTGATCTTCTCGATGAGCTGGGGATCACCTACCCCGGGGCGGCCGCTGTCCAAACCGGATGACGCATCGATCAGTGGAACACCTTGAGGCCGACCACGCCGGCGACCACCAGCAGCAGGCAGGCGATCCGGGGCAGGTTGGCCGGCTCACCGAGCGCGACCATGCCGACCAGCGCGGTGCCCACCGCACCGATGCCGACCCACACCGCGTAGCCGGTGCCGACCGGGATGTCGCGCAGCGCGTACGCCAGGCCGGCCATGCTGCCGACGAGCGTGACGGCGAAGACGGCGGAGGGGACGGGGCGGGTGAAGCCGGCGCTGCGGTCCAGGGCGATCGCCCACGCGGTCTCCAGCAGTCCGGAGAGCACCAACACGATCCAGGCCATGACGGGTCACCTCTGACGGGCGGGCCCGGCACTCGGCCGGGCGGCGGTCGGTTCACGCGGGGCGTCGTGCCTGACCGGGTACGCCCACCACTCGTCCGGGGCGGCCCGGGGACCGCCACGGCCGACGCTAGCACCGGCGGGGCGGGTCGGCCGGCATGGTGACGAAGCCCACCATCGCTGGAGTTGACGTCAACTTCAGGTTGCACGATGGGTCCATGACGGTGCTCTTCTCCGACGAGGACGTGGCGGCGGTCGTGGACGCCCCGCTCACCGTCGCCGCCATGCGGGACGCGTTGCTGGCCTCGTACGCCGGGCGGCTGATCGCCCCGCCCCGGGCGTCCGCGGCGCTCGGCGGCGGCCGGATGGTGCTCACCGCCGGCCACCTGACCGGCGAGTGGTACGGCTTCCGCTCGTACGACACGTTCGGGCACCCGGAGAGCGGGCAGCTCGTCGTGCTGCACGACGCGCGTACCGGCGCGGTCCGGGCCATCGCGGTCGGCGACGAGCTGGGCTCGCGGCGCACCGGGGGGCTGGGCGGCGTGGCGGTGGACGCGCTGGCCCGACCGGACGCCGCCACACTCGGCGTGGTCGGTTCCGGACGCCAGGCGTGGACCCAGGTCTGGGCCGTCGCGGCGGTCCGGCCGCTGCGCGAGGTGACCGTGCACAGCCGCTCGGCCGCCCGGCGGGAGGCGTTCGCCGCCCGGGTCCGGGCCGAGCTGGGCGTGCCGGCCCGGGCCGTCGGCTCCGCCGCCGCCGCGGTACGTGACCGCGATCTCGTGGTGCTCGCCACCACCAGCACCACCCCGGTGCTGGCCGCCGCCGACCTGGCCCCCGGCACGCACGTCAACACCGTGGGCTTCAAGCAGGTCGACCGGCACGAGTTCGGCACCGACCTGCTCGACGCCGCCGACCTGCTGGTCACCGACTCGCCGGGGCAGGCCGCCGCGTACGCCCCGCCGATGCTCGCCGCCGTCGAGCCGTACGCCGGGCGGCTGCGTGACCTGGGCGCGGTGCTGGCCGGCGCGGTCCCCGGCCGGACCCGCGCGGAGCAGATCTCGGTCTTCTGCTCCACCGGCCTGGCCGGCACCGAGGTGTTCCTGCTGGACCGCCTGGCCCGCACCCTCGCGCCCGCGCGCCCGGCGCGGTGAGACGGGGCCCCTTCTCTACCGCAGGCGTTAAGAAGGGGCCCTTCCTTGCACCTGTACCCTCGGATGGTGTCTGATTCTTTGTCTCCGTCCGATGGGCGGCGGGTTGCGCTGCTGACGCTGGGGTGCGCGCGCAACGAGGTCGACTCGGAGGAGTTGGCCGCCCGGCTGCACGCCGACGGCTGGCAGGTGACCACCGACGGCGAGGGCGCCGACGTGGTGGTGGTGAACACCTGCGGTTTCGTGGAGAAGGCGAAGCAGGACTCGATCCAGACGCTGCTGGCCGCCGCCGACACCGGCGCCAAGGTGGTCGCCGCCGGCTGCATGGCCGAGCGGTACGGCCGTGAGCTGGCCGACAGCCTCCCCGAGGCGCAGGCGGTGCTCAGCTTCGACGACTACCCGGACATCGCCGCCCGGCTCGACGCGGTGGTGGCCGGCGAGGCGATCTCCGCGCACACCCCGCGCGACCGGCGCGAGCTGCTGCCGCTGACGCCGGTGAAGCGCCGCGAGGCGGCGGTCTCGCTGCCCGGCCACGGCACGCCGACCCGGGTCGCGCCGGAGACCGACGCGCACACCCCGGCGCACCTGCGGCAGGTGCTGCGGCACCGGCTCGACACCGGCCCGGTGGCCTCGCTGAAGCTGGCCAGCGGCTGCGACCGGCGGTGCGCGTTCTGCGCCATTCCGGCGTTCCGTGGGGCGTTCGTCTCGCGTACCCCGGACGAGCTGCTCGCCGAGGCCGAATGGCTGGCCAAGACCGGCGTACGGGAGCTGGTGCTGGTCAGCGAGAACTCCACCTCGTACGGCAAGGACCTGGGCGACCCGCGCGCGTTGGAGAAGCTGCTGCCGCAGCTCGCCGCCATCGACGGGATCGTGCGGGTGCGGGCGAGTTACCTCCAGCCGGCCGAGACCCGGCCCGGCCTGGTCGAGGTGATCGCCACCACGCCCGGCGTGGCCGCGTACTTCGACCTGTCGTTCCAGCACTCCAGCGAGCCGGTGCTGCGCCGGATGCGCCGGTTCGGCTCCACCGACCGGTTCCTGGAGCTGCTCGCCTCCGCCCGCGCGCTGTCGCCGGAGGCGGGCGCGCGGAGCAACTTCATCGTCGGCTTCCCGGGCGAGACGAAGCAGGACGTGGCCGAGCTGGTCCGGTTCCTGACCGAGGCGCGGCTGGACGCGATCGGCATGTTCGACTACAGCGACGAGGACGGCACCGAGGCCGCCGGGCTGCCCGGCAAGGTCTCCGCCGCCACGGTCAAGCGGCGCTACGACAAGCTCAGCGCGCTCGCCGACGAGCTGTGCTCGCAGCGGGCCGAGGATCGGCTCGGCTCGACGGTGGAGGTGCTTGTCGACTCGGCCGCCGACGGCATGGTCGAGGGCCGGGCCGCGCACCAGGCGCCCGAGGTCGACGGGTCGACCACGCTCGTCGCGCCGGACGGCGGCGGGGTGGACCTGGCCGCGCTGCGCCCGGGTGACCTGGTCCGGGCCCGGGTGACCGCGACCGAGGGGGTCGACCTGATCGCCGTACCGGATGAGATGATCTCGGCGGCGCCCGGCGCGGCACGGTGACGGCGGGCCCGGACGGAGCGGGGAAGCCACGTGGGGCGATGCCGGACATGACCGGGGCGGAGTCGACGGTGGCCGCTCCCGTGCCGCTGCTCAACGCGGCCAACCTGCTGACCGCGGCGCGGCTGGTGCTGGTGCCGGTCTTCGCGGTCACCGTGGTCGCGTCCGGGATGAGTCACGCCGGCTGGCGGATGGCGGCCTGCCTGATCTTCGTGGTGGCCTCGGCGACGGACCTGGTCGACGGCTGGATCGCCAGGCGGTTCGAGCTGGTCACCTCGCTGGGCAAGGTCGCCGACCCGATCGCCGACAAGGCGCTCACCGGCGCCGCGTTGGTGCTGCTCTCCGTCTACGACCGGCTGCCCTGGTGGGTGACCGTGGTGATCCTGGTCCGGGAGCTGGGCATCACCGCGTTGCGCTTCTGGGTGATCCGGCACGGGGTGATCGCGGCCAGCCGGGGCGGCAAGATCAAGACCGCGTTGCAGATCCTGGCCATCACCTGGTACCTCTGGCCGATGCCGGCGGCGCTGGCCCCGGTCGGTCCCTGGATCATGGGCGCCGCGGTGGCGGTCACGGTCGCCACCGGCTTCGACTACGTCGCCCAGGCGCTGCGGCTGCGTCGTCCCACGCGTTGATCCGGGCAGCCGGCGGGTAAGCCGGCGCGGCGCGGGAAGAAGGGGCGGTCATGGGAGACACCGACGCGCGACACCAGCGGCCCGCCGGCAGTCCGGCGGCCTCCGCGGTGCACCGCCTGCACGAGTGCGGCCAGACGCTGGCCACGGTCGAGTCGCTGACCGGCGGGCTGCTCGCCGCCGCGATCGTGGAGATCGCCGGTGTCAGCGCGATCTACCGGGGCGGCCTGGTGGTCTACGCCACCGAGCTAAAGGCGGTGCTGGCCGGTGTGCCGGAGGACCTGCTGGCGGCGCGCGGGCCGGTCGACCCGGACGTGGCCGTCGCGCTGGCCGAGGGCGGGCGGCGGCGCTGCGGCGCGGACTGGGGACTGGCCACCACCGGCGTGGCCGGGCCGGAGCCCCAGGACGACAAGCCGGTCGGCCTGGTCTACGTGGCGGTCGCCGGCCCGACCGGCAGCGACGTGCGCCGGCTCGACCTCGACGGCGGCCGGGACCACATCCGCTCGGCCGCGGTGATCGAGGCGCTGCGCCTGCTCGCCGAGCACATCCCGGGCACCGACGACGCCGGGGTCGCCGACCCGGCGGGCGCCGGCCGGCGGTGAGCCGTCCGACCGCCGACGCGCCCGGCCGCGGGGTCGCCGGCACGGCGTGCTGCACAGGATTGGAGAGGCGGGGTGGGATGTCGTCGTGGCGGTCAACGGGTACGGTTGCGGGAAGGCTCCGGCGGGCGACGCCGGCGCCGGGGCGGACCGCCGTCCCCGGCGCGGCGCGGTCCGGCCGGACAGGTGTCCCGTCAGGGGAGGTGCGATGGTCCTGCTACGCCGGGTGATCGGTGACGCACTGCGGGCGCGCCGGCAGGGGCAGCACCGCACCCTCCGCGAGGTCTCGTCCGCGGCCAACGTCAGCCTCGGTTACCTCTCCGAGATCGAACGCGGCCAGAAGGAGCCCTCCAGCGAGCTGCTCGCCGCGATCTGCGACGCGCTCGGCGCCCGCCTGTCCGAGCTGCTGCGCGAGGTGAGCGACACGGTCGCGTTGGCCGAGCAGATGCCCGGCGTGCTGGTGCCGGTGACCGACGAGCCGACGCCGGTGGCCCCGTCCGCCGTGCGCAAGGCCACCAACCGGGGTGTCCGGCAGGTCACCACCGACGGCGCGGTGGCCGTCCAGGTCCGGCAGGATTCGCCGCTCAAGGCGACGCTGCGCAGCACCCGCGTGCGCCCCGCCGAGCGGGACGTGGTCTGCGCCGCCTGACCGACCGGTCCAGCGCGATGGTCGCCGGTGGCGCGTGCGTCGTACTGTTGATCAGGGTCGTACGGGTGCCGGAGTGGTGTCCGACTGGGACGATGTAGGCGCGACACTACTGAGGGGACGAGGCGGCGATGGCGAACCCGTTCGTCAAGGGTTGGAAGTACCTGATGGCGCTCTTCGGCGCGAAGATCGACGAGCACGCCGATCCGAAGGTGCAGATCCAGCAGGCGGTCGAGGAGGCGCAGCGGCAGCACCAGGCGCTGGTCCAGCAGGCCGCGGCGGTGATCGGCAACCAGCGCCAGCTGGAGATGAAGCTCTCCCGCCAGATGACCGAGGTGGAGCAGCTCCAGGGCAACGCGCGGCAGGCGCTCGCGCTGGCCGACCAGGCCCGGGGCCGGGGCGACGAGACCGAGGCCGGGCGCTACGAGCAGTCCGCCCAGTTGCTCGCCACCCAGCTCGTCTCCGGTGAGCAGGCGCTGGAGGACCTCAAGACGCTGCACGACCAGGCGCTCGGCGCGGCGGCGCAGGCCCGCAAGGCGGTCGAGAACAACTCGATGATCCTCCAGCAGAAGCTCGCCGAGCGCACCAAGCTGCTCAGCCAGCTCGAGCAGGCCAAGATGCAGGAGAGCGTGGCCAAGTCGCTGGAGTCGATGTCGTCGCTCACCGCGCCGGCCAGCACCCCGTCCCTGGACGAGGTGCGGGACCGCATCGAGCGCCGCTACGCCACCGCCATGGGCCGGGCCGAGCTGGCCGGCAACTCGGTCGAGGGTCGGATGCTGGAGATCCAGAAGGCGACGCTCGACTCGGCCGGGTCCTCCAGGCTGGAGCAGATCCGGTCGAGCATGGCCGGCGAGCAGCTCGGCGGTCAGCAGCAGCGGCCAGCCGTGGGGCAGCCGACCGACCCGGCCGCCGCCGCCCGGCTGGACGAGATCCGGGCCAGCATGAGCCGGGACCGCGGCGCCGGGGAGAGCACCACCGGCTGACGGACGAGGGAGAGCGATGGCGGACGAGCGGACGCGACACTTCCGGCGGCTGGCCAAGCTGCGTCGTTCGGCGCGGCGGTGGAGCGTGCTGGCCGGTGGGCTGGGCGGCGCCGCCGCGGTGCTCACCCCGTACGCCGGCCTGGGGCTGCCGGACGCGGCCTGGGTCGGCGCCGCGGGCAGCGCGATCGCGGTGGCCGCCTGGCGCTGGATCGACCACCGGGCGCTCGCCGCGGTGCCGGCCCCGCCGGCGCTCGACCCGGCCGAGGCCGCCGCCCGCTCCCGGGCCCGGCTGGTCGCCGCCGTCGAGCGGCTGCCCGTCGGCCCCGGCGTCCTCGCCGAGGTACGCCGCGTCCGGTCCCGCCTCGCGCTGCGCGGCACCTCGGCGGCCGAGCCGTGGGCCCGCCTGGACCGCGCCGCGCTCACCCTCGGCGGGCTGGCCGGTCGGCTGACCGGGCTGGCCGAGCCGGCGGTCCGGGAGGCCGCCGAGGCGGACCATTCCCTGCGCGAGCTGGCCGGACGGGTGGCCGGCGTGGAGCGCGCGCTGAAGCTGGCCCCGCGCGGGCCGCTCGCCGAGGTGCACGCGACCCTCGTCGCCCAGCTCGAGGAGGGCGTGGCCGCCTACGAGCGGCTGGTGGTGGCCGCCGCCGGCTACGTCGCCGAGGACGCCCGCCCCGACACCCACCACCCGGCCGCCGCGCGCCTCACCGAGGCCACCGACCTGCTGCACGGCGTCGCCTCCGCCCTGGCCGAACTCCGCACCCCCCTCCGCACCACCCCCTGACCCTCCCCGCCCCCCCCGCCCCCCCCGCCCTCCCCGGGGTGATCATGAAGTTGGCGGCGGTGTTGATCTCGGATGGTGCCGTCAACTTCATGATCACCGGCCGGGAGGGCGGGAGGGGGTGGGTCAGGTGGGGGTGGTGATCTGGATCGTGGGGGTCCAGGGGGAGGTGCCGACGATGTTCGTCGCGCGGACCCGGTAGTAGTAGGTGACGCCGGGCGGCAGGGCGGTGTTGGTGAAGCCGCGGCCGGTGACGCGGAACGTGGTGGGGTCCCGGGTGAAGCCGGCGTCGGTGGCGCGTTCGACGAGGAAGCCGGCGCCCGGCCCGACCGGCGTCGACGCCGACCAGCTCAGCGTCACCGTGGTGGTGTCCGGGGCCGGCGCGCCGGCGGTGGCGGCGACCCGGGTGGGCGCGGCCGGCCGGGGCGGCGTGGTCACCGTGGCCACCGTCGACCAGGGGGACGCCGCGCCGAGGTACGTGGTGCGTACCCGGTAGTAGTACGTGGTGTCCGGGGCGACGACCGGGTCCAGGTGGGCCTCGCCGACGGTGATCGCCGTGGTGCCCGGCCCGCTGGTGAACGTCGGGTTGGTGGCCCGCTGCACGTCCACCCCGGTGGCGAAGGAGTGGTTCGCCCAGCGCAACGCCACCCGCAGCGGGGCGGCCGGCGGCACCGCCGCGGTCAGCCGGGACGGCGCGGTCAGCCGCACCGCCGCCGGCGCGTCGTTCGACCAGGCCGAGCAGCTCACCGCGTTCTCGGCGCGGATCCGGTAGTGGTAGGTGACGCCGGGAGTGACCGTCGCGTCCGTGTACCGGGTCGCGGTGGCGGCCACGGTGATCTCGGTGCGGCCGGTCGTGAAGGCGCTGTCGGTGGCGCGTTGCAGCCGATGGCTGGTGGCCGGCGGGCGGCTGCCGTTACCGGTCCAGGCCAGCGCGATGGCCGGCAGCACGGTGGCCGAACCGGGCACCGGCGTGGCGGTCAGGCCGGTGGGCGCCCGGGGCGACACCCGCAGCACCAGCGGCCGGCTCATGCCCTGGTCGCGCAGTCCCGCCGAGCGCGTCTGCCAGCGGTACTCCCAGCCCAGGTTGACCACCTGGTTGACCACCGTCACGGGCCGCCCGTCGACCGGGCTGACCGGGCCGGCGTCCAGCCGCGCGCCGGCCGGCCGGCTCGGATCGAGCAGCCGTACGCTGTCGCCGACCGTGAACGGCAGGCCGGGCGCGACCGGGCGCAACGCCACCACCACGTCCTCCCGTGGGTTGATTCGGACGGTGTCCTTCCAGCCCAGCTCGCCCTGCTCCGGCGGGCGGAGCGTGCCGTCCCAGCCGACCCGGTTGACCACCTGCACGTCGACGCCCTCCACGTGCACCGGATGGGTCCGGTCCGGGTCGCCGACGATCCGCCAGAGCTGGGTGCCGTCCGCCGGCGCGCCCACCGGCACGGTCGGGTCGGTCACGAACAGCTCCTCGGTGACCGGGTCGGTCGGGCCGAGCGGCAGCACGGCCGGCGCGAGCGGTCCGGCGAGCGGGTGGCCGACCCCGAGTCGCCCCACCGCCCGGCCGTGCCGGGGCTCGAACACCTGCCCGACCGACTTCACCGCCAGCGGCAGCGTGACCGGGCCGGACCCGCCGGTCGGGGTGAACGTGACCGAGGTGGCGCGCGCCGGGACCAGCGTCGGGCCGGCGGTGCGGGTGCCGAACGCCGGGTCGTACGCCGGTTGCGGCACGATCGGCGGCGGCTGGCTCTGCGCGTACGCAGCGGGCAGCCGGGCGGCCAGTCGCCGCCTGTCGTAGCGGGGCGCCGGGCTGCCGACCACCCGGATCTGGAGCAGCGTGCGCGTGTTCGGGCCGTAGCCGGGGTGGGCCGGTGGCAGGCCGCCCGCGCCGGTGCGGTCGGCGGCGCCGGTGTGGTGGTCGTAGCGCGGATCGAAGCGGGGCAGCGGGGCCGGGCAGTCGTTGTAGAGGATCAGCGTGCGGCCCGGCGGCACGGTGGAGAAGTCCACCACCACGTCGGCGCGTTCGCCGGGCGCGAGCAGCAGCGTGTGCCCGTCCACGTTGAGCACTGTCGGGTCCTGCCGGTCGTAGCGGTAGCCGACCGGCTGGTTCGCCAGCACCACCGGCGCCGGCAGCAGGCCGCCCTCGTTGCCGATCTGGATCAGCTCCGGCCCGGCGGCGGCCGGGTCGGGCACGCCGCCGTCGCGCCCGTCCACCGGCCAGTACGCCGGCCGGCCCGGCACGCGTACCGCCTCGACCATCGGCACCTCGCCGGCGCGCGGGTCGGCCGGGTCGCCGTCCGGCGTCCACATCGGCCCGTCCGAGGCGGCCCGGTAGAGCTGGAGGTTGAGCGCCCGGTCCGCGCAGGCGTTCAGGATCCGGAACCGGTACGCCCGTGGCTCGACCTCCAGGTACGGGTACGCGACGCCGTTCACCAGCGGCGTGTCCCCGTACGCCGCGGGGACCGCCGAGGGGTGCGGCACGCCCGGGACCAGTGGTGGCTCGTCGGGTTCGGTGACCGGGTCGTGGTGCGGGTTCGGCACCGGGGCGACCCAGGGGCTGGTCCCGCCGTCCGGGTCGTGCGCCCACGGCCCGTAGTCCCACCGCCCGGTCGGGCTCGTGCCGCTGATCCGGTACGGGTTCTGCCGGGGCTGGTAGACGTGCGGGTGCCAGAGGCTGCCCTTGGCGCCCCAGCGGTCCCGGTCCCAGGTCGGGTCCTGCGCGGCGAGCTGCGCGTCGTCGGGGACGAACGTCTTGTCCTCGATAACCAGCGGGAGCTGGTCGGCGGGGAGCACGCCGTCGGCGACGAGGCGGTCCTCGGCCGGGTCGGTGAGCAGGTAGAGCGCGAGCTGCCCGGCGTAGACGGTGAGCCGGGACAGGCCGAGCGTGTTGTCGTGCAGCCACATCAGCCGGCCGCTCTGGTCGTTCGGGAAGTAGAGCGTGGTGGCGCCCGCGCCGGGCGCCGGCATGTCCGGCACCGGCGTCACCCCCACCCCGACCGGGTACGGGGTGATCTCGCCGGCCGGGGTCACCCACTGCCACGGGTTGCCGGCGCTGATCCAGGCGGTCCGCGCGCCGGCCAGGTGCGGCACGGCCCGGTTCTGCGGGTACGGCGCGGGACCGTCAAGCGGCCCGGTCCCGGCCCCGTCGACCGTCTCGTCGACCGGCAGGAACAGCTCACCGGCCCGGCCGGTGGGGAGCTGGTTGATGAACTTGACCCGGACCGGCCGGCCGCGCCAGGCCATGATCATCGGCCCGAGGTGCCAGGGCCGGTCGGGCGGGCTCACCGTGTTGTGGCCGGACGCGTCAGTGCCCAGGTTGAGCTGGCGGTAGCCGCGCAGCCGGGTGGCCGGCAGGTCCCGGTGCAGGCGCTGCGCGTACTCCTGGAGGCCGATCTCGTAGTAGTCGCAGCCCGGCCAGGTGATGGTGTCCGGCACCGCGACCGGCAGTCGGGCGCCGAGCCCGGCGGTGGGCGGCCGGCCCGGCAGCGGCAGCGGGTCGACGAACTTGCGCAGGCCGGTGCCGGGCACCGGGTGGCCGTCCGGGTCGAGCGTGGGCAGCGGGCTGCCGGCGGTGTTCGGTACCGGACCGAACAGGCGCGGCACCCCGCCCGGGTCCAGGGGGGCCGGTCCGGTGGGTTCGGCCGGTCCGGCGGGCGTCTCGTCGGCGGCGCGGGCGGTCGGGACGGTGGGCGCGGTCTCCTCGGCGACCGTGGCGGCCCGGTCCGGCCGGCCCGGCCGGAGTCTGCGGAACAGCACCATGGCTCTCCCCGGGATCGGGGCGCGCCGGCCGTCACCCCGGCGTGGCGGGCGTACGCGCTGCTGACGATCGGTGCGGTCCACCGCAGCATGCGACGCCGGACGGGCGGGAGGGAAGTACCCAATCGTCCGTATCTCGGGTGATCTTATCCGGTTCGTGGAAGTTGCAGGTCACGTCCGCTCCGGCTGGCAGACCGGGCACCAGTAGGTGACCCGCTCGCCCAGCTCCTCCTTGCGGATCGCCGTCCCGCAGCGCCGGCACGGCTGGGCCCGGCGGCCGTAGACGTAACTGGTCCCGCCCCGGCGCAGCACCCCGGTGGTGCTCTGGGTCCAGCGGCCCCGGTTCGCCGCCAGCAGCCGCTGGGCCAGCGCGACGGTGCCGGCCAGGTCGGGCACGTCGCGCACCGGCGTCCACGGCGACACCCCGCGCAGGAACAACACCTCGCACTTGTAGAGGTTGCCCACGCCGGCCAGGTTGCGCTGGTCGAGCAGCGCCTCGCCGATGCTCTGCTCCGGGTGCGCGGCCAGCCGGCGGACCGCCTCAGCCGGGTCCCAGTCCGGGCCGAGCAGGTCCGGACCGAGGTGACCGACGAGCGACTCCTCCTCGGCGGTCGGGATCAGCGCCAGCTCGTGCAGGTGGTAGCCGACCGCGGCCGCGCCGGCGGAGCGGAGCACCACCCGGATCAGGTGCGCCGGTCGGGCCGACCACCGCTCGCCCGGGGCGTACGCCCGCCACGCGCCGTCCATCCGCAGGTGCGAGTGCAGCGTCCGGTCCTCGTCGGCCGGACCGGTGAGGCGCAGCAGCAGGCGCTTGCCGCGGCTGGCCGACTCGCGCACGGTCCAGCCGGTCAGGTCGGTGGTGGCGAGCTGCGGCACGCGGAAGTCCGACCCGGTGAGGCGGGCCCCGGCCAGCGCGCGGTGCAGGACGCGGGCGGTGTTCCAGACGGTGTCACCTTCGGGCACCCCGCCATTGTCGCCTACCGAACGGAATTCGCATGTTTCGCTATCTGCACCGATATTCTTTTTTATGGCGATAGCGGACAGGATCAGGGGGTTCTGAGGAGAAGCCCATGGCCCGAGCCCGTCGTACCGTCATCGCCCTGACCGCCCTGCTCACCGCCACCGCCGGCCTGCCCGCCGCCGCGTCCGCCGCGCCGGCGGGCGCCAGCGGACCCGAACGTTGGTCCGCCGACCTCGCCGTCGCCGGTGGCGACGACGTCAACGTCACCTGGCGCGCCGGCCGCCTGCGGCTGGCCGACCCGCGCCCCACCGCACGCACCCGCCCCGCCGCCGCGTCCGGCCCGGTCGCCGAGGGCATCCTGCTGGCCGCGCCGCGCGCGCTGGACCGGCCCGCCACCCGGGTACGCGCCCGGCTCGCCGCCCGCACCGGCGACGGCGGCACCGCGACGGCCGAGGTACGCGGCTGGCGGGCCGGCGGCTGGACCGAGTGGCGCGACGCCACCGAGGCGGTCTTCGACCAGCCGGTCACCCGGGTCCAGGCGCGCGTCGTGCTGACCGCGCCGGGCACCGCCGCCGAGGCCACCGTGACCGACCTGACGCTCGCCGCCGACCAGGCCGCCACCGCCGCGCCCCAACCCACCGCCGGACGCACCTACCGGGTGTACGCGACCCGGATCGGCCTGGTCGGCGGCGTCACCGCCAACGGGCACGTCGTCGGCGCGCGCGACCACTTCGCGGCGCTGCCCACCCGGCGTGGCCTCTCCCCGAGGGGTGCCGGCGACTACACGGTCAAGGTCTGCACCACCAACGGCAGCCGGTGCGAGTACGCGCCGGTCTGGGACGTCGGCCCGTGGAACACCCGGGACGACTGGTGGAACCCGCCGACCGTCCGGGAGAACTGGCGCGACCTGCCGCAGGGCCGGCCCGAGGCGCAGGCCGCCTACGAGGACGGCTACCACGGCGGGCGGGACCAGTTCGGGCGGGTCGTGCGCAACCCGGCCGGGCTGGACCTGGCCGACGGCACGTTCTGGGACGGGTTGCGGCTCACCGACAACGCGTGGGTGAACGTGACCCTGCTCTGGACCGGGGGCGGGGCGCGGGCAATCGTCGGCTCCGGGCCGCTGACCCTGCGCACCGGGGCGGGCACCTCGTACGCGAGCCGGGGCCTCGCCGCCACCCACGCGCAGGTGCCGGTGCAGTGCTACCTGACCGGCGAGCGCATCGCCGGCACCTACCGCACCACGACCCGGTGGTACCGCCTGGTCGGCGGCACCTACGTCAGCCACGCGTACCTGTCCTCAATCACCGGCCCCCCCGTCCCCCGCTGCTGACCCTGACCCCCCTCCCTCCCTCCCTCCCTCCCTCTCTCCCTCCGTCCCTCCCTCTCTCCCTCCCTCCCTCCCCGGCGATCTTGCACTTGCGGCCCCTCCGGCGCGGCTTTCGGGTCATTTGTCGGGGCACGAACTGCAAGATCGCGGGGAGTCAGGGGGTGGTGACGGTGACCAGGTCGCCGGGGGAGAGGGTGAGGACGTCGGCGGCGCGGCCGGTGTGCACGGCCACGGCCACCAGGCCGGCCGAGTCGACGTAGGCGACCAGCCCGCCGGGAGCGGCGTCGCCGAACGTGCGGCCGTGCACGGCCTCGTGCCCGTTCACCAGCACCCGGGACGGCAGGCCGTCGAGCAGCGGGCCCGGCGCGGCGAGCTGGACGTTGCCGAAGTGGTCGACGGTGAGCACCTCGGCGTCGAACCCGGCGGCCTCCGCCCGGACGACCGGCTCCGGCAGCCGGACCAGGGTGGCCGGGTCGACGGCCGGCCCGGCCCCGGCCGGCGGCGCGCCGAGCGCCAGCCGGGCGGCCACCGGCACGAACACGTCCCGCCCGTGGAAGGTGCGGGACACGGTGGGCGCCAGCCACGCCGGGTTGGTCAGCTCCACCGCGGCGGTCACCCCGCCGAGCGCCTCCGCCGCGGGCAGGAGCAGGCCGTTGTCCGGCCCGACCAGCAACCCCCCGGGCGTGGCCAGCGCGATGCCGCGCCGCTCGGTGCCGACCCCCGGATCGACCACCCCGACGTGCACCCCGACCGGCAGGTACGACACCGTCTGCGCCAGCACCGCAGCGCCCCGGCGGACGTCGCCCGGCGGCACCAGGTGCGTCACGTCGATCACCCGGGCGGTCGGCGCGAGCCGCGCGAGCACCCCGTGGCAGGCCGCGACGAAGCCGTCCGCCAGCCCGTAGTCCGTGGTCAGCGAGACGCACGGCCGGCTCGCCACCGGTGGGCCGTCCGGATGACTCGCCATCGGCTCCTCCTCGTCGTCTCCGGCCACCCTAGCGAGACGTCGCCCCGCCCTCCCGCCGTGGCCGTGCGGTGCCGCCCGGCCCGAACGGTGCCCGCCGATCCGAACGGAGCCGGCCGTGCCGCCAGTCGGTCCGTGCTGAGCCAGCGTGCGGTGCCGGCCGGTCCGGGGCGGGTCAGCCGCGCAGGCGCAGGCCCCGGGGGGTGGCCCGGAACCCGGCCGCGGTGAGCGCGTCGCGCAGCGGGGAGGAGTGCACCGCCTCACCGTCGGCGCGCTCCACCGAGATCGCGCCGAGCGCGCCGGAGTGCACCGCGTCGGCGAGCGCCTTGCCGGCCGCCCCCAACGCGTCGGTGTCGTCGGTGAACGAGAGAATCGTCCGCCCGCCCCGCTCCACATAGAGCACCAGGTCACCGCCGACCAGCACCACCAGCGCGCCCGCCTTGCGCCCGGCCCGGTGACCGGTGGCGGGTGCCGCCCCGTCGCCCGAGTCGACGACCCGGTCCGGCCAGGGCAGCGCCGCGCCGTACGGGTTCGCCGGATCGGTGGCGGCCAGCACCACGGTCGGGCCGCCGCCCCGGTCCCGGCTGTCGTCGGCCAACGCGCGGATCCGGTCGACCGCGCCGGGCACCGCGAACTGGGCCGCGCCCAGGCCCTCGACGAAGTAGCCGCGTCGGGCCGCCCCGCGCTCCTCCAACGCCGACAGCACCGGGTAGACGGCGGCGAAACCACCTGTCACCTGCTCCGCCACCACCGCGCCCCGGGTCACCACCCCGTGCCGCTCCAGCAGCAGGTCGGCCAGGGCGGCGGCCCGACGGGTCGGGTCCAGGTCGCGTTCCGGCAGCCGGGACCAGCGGCCGGCCATGGTCGGCGGGCCGCCCCGGCTGGGCAGCGCCACCCGACCGGGCCGGCGGTAGCGGGTGCGCGGCGCCGCCGGCCGGGACCGGTGCGCCCCACCCGCGCCCAACGCGGCCCGCAGCGGCGCGAGCGTGTCGTTGGTCAGGTGGCCGGCCCAGACCAGGTCCCACACCACGGCCGACAACGCGGCGTCGTCGGTGGCGCCGACCCGGTCGGAGAGCGAACGGAAGAACAGCGCCTGCCCGTCGCCGAGCGCGTCGAGCACGGACTCGTGCAGCGGGGTGAGCGTCAACGCCTCGTCCGGTGGCGGCAGCAGCAGCGGCGCGACATCGGCGTACGCCAGCGTCACCCACCCGTCGCCGCCGGAGATCGCGCCGGCGCCGGCCCAGACCACCTCGCCGCTGGCGCACAGCTCGTCGAGCTGGGCCGGCGAGTAGTCGGCGACCCGGGCCGGCAACACCAGACGCTCCAGCGCGGACGCCGGCACGGTGGTGCCCTGCAGCTGCTCCACGGCGGCGGCGACCGCCTCGACGCCCCGGGCCGACGAGCCGACCTGCTGCCAGCGGGGCAGGAACGCGGCCAGCGCCCGGGGCGGCACCGGCTCGATCTCCCGGCGCAGCGCCGCCAGGGAACGGCGGCGCAGCAGGCGCAGCACCTCCGCGTCGCACCACTGGGTGCCCACGCTGTCCGGCGCGAACTCGCCGGAGACCACCCGACCGGTCGCCGACAGCCGGCGCAGCGCCTGCTCGACCACGAACACCCCGAGCCCGAACCGGGCGGCGCAGGTGGCCGCCGCGAACGGCCCGTGGGTGCGCGCGTACCGGGCGACCAGGTCGCCGAGCGGATCGGCCACCGGCGCGAGGTGGGCCTCGGCCACTCCCACCGGCAGCGCCACCCCGAGCGCGTCGCGCAGCCGGGCGGCGTCCTCGACGATCACCCAGCGGTCCTCGCCGGCGACCCGGACCCGCAGCACCCGGCGGGCCGCCGCCAGCTCCACCGGCCACGCCTCCGGCACCCCGCGTTCGGCCAGCTCGGCCGGGCTCAGGTCGCCGACCACCCGGAGCAGCTCGACCACGTCCTCGGCGTCGCGGGGCCGCCGCTGCTCGGTGCGCCACCGCAACTGCCGCTCGGTCTCGGCGAGCACCGCCGGGTCGAGCAGCTCCCGCAGGTCGACCCGACCGAGCAGCTCGCCGAGCAGCCCGGAGTCGAGCGCCAGCGCGGCGGCCCGCCGCTCGGCCAGCGGCGCGTCGCCCTCGTAGAGGAACGCCCCGACGTACCCGAACAGCAGCGACCTGGCGAACGGGGACGGGCGTTCGGACTCCACCTCGACCAGGCGCACCTTGCGGGCGGCCAGGTCGCGCATCAGCCCGCCCAGGGCCGGCTGGTCGAAGACGTCCTGGAGGCACTCCCGGGCGGCTTCCAGGGTGACCGGGAAGTCGGCGTACTCGCGGGCCACGTCGAGCAGTTGCGCGGCGCGCTGGCGTTGCGCCCAGAGCGGCTGCCGGCGGCGCGGGTCGCGGCGGGGCAGCAGCAACGACCGGGCCGCACACTCGCGGAACCGGGCGGCGAACAGCGCCGACGTGCCGACCGACTCCTCGACGAGCTGGGCGATCTCGTCCGGCTCGAAGACCACCACGTCCGCGCCGGGCGGCTCCTCGGCGGTGTCCGGCAGCCGCACCACGATGCCGTCGTCGGAGGGCATGACCTGGGCGTCCACGCCGTAGCGTTCGGCCAGCCGGCGGCCGATGGCGAGCGCCCACGGGCCGTTGACCCGGGCGCCGAGCACCGAGTGCACGGCGAGCCGCCAGTCGCCCAGCTCGTCCCGGAAGCGCTCGACCACCACCGTCCGGTCGTCGGGCAGCGACCGGGTGGCCGCCTTCTGCTCGCGCAGGTACGTCATCAGGTTGCCGGCGGCCCAGTCGTCCAGCCCGCCGGCGCGCAGCGCCGCCACCGCGTCGGCGTCGGACTGTCGCAGCAGCGCCCGGACCCGGGCGCCGATCGCGCGGCCCAGCTCGACCGGCCGGCCGAGCTGGTCGCCCTTCCAGAACGGCATCCGGGCGGCCTGCCCCGGCGCGGGGGAGACCAGCACCCGGTCGGGGGTGATCTCCTCGATGCGCCAGGACGACGAGCCGAGCAGGAACACGTCGCCGACGCGCGACTCGTAGACCATCTCCTCGTCCAGCTCGCCGACCCGCGCGGCCCGCTCGGCCCCGGCCAGGAAGACGCCGAACAGCCCCCGGTCGGGAATGGTGCCGCCGCTGGTCACCGCGAGCCGCTGGGCGCCGGGCCGGCCGGTCAGCACGTCGGTGGCGCGGTCCCAGACCAGCCGGGGGCGCAGCTCGGCGAAGGCGGTGGACGGGTAGCGGCCGGAGAGCATGTCGAGCACCGCGTGCAGCGCCGAGTCGGGCAGCTCGGCGAAGGGCGCCGCGCGCCGCACCAGCACGGCCAGGTCGCCGAGCGGCCACGGCTCCAACGCCACCATCGCGACGATCTGCTGGGCCAGCACGTCGAGCGGGTTGCGCGGGTAGTGCAGCTCCTCGATCGCGCCCTCGCCCATCCGCTCGGCGACCACCGTGCAGGAGAGCAGGTCGCCGCGGTGCTTGGGGAAGACCACGCCCCGGGAGACGGCGCCGACCTGGTGCCCGGCCCGGCCCACCCGTTGCAGCCCGGCCGCGACGCTCGGCGGCGCCTCGATCTGCACCACCAGGTCGACCGCGCCCATGTCGATGCCCAGCTCCAGGCTGGAGGTGGCCACCACGGCGGGGAGCTGCCCGGACTTGAGCGCCTCCTCGATGTGCTTGCGCTCCTCCCGGGAGACGCTGCCGTGGTGCGCCCGCGCGATCACCGACGGCGCGCCGGTCGCGGCCCCGGACTGCGCCATCACCTCGGCCGGCTGCCGGGGCGCGCGCACCGGCCCGGCCCGGTCGCCGGCCGGCGGGCCGTCGACGCCGGGCAACAGCTCGGATACGCGCACCGGCTCCCCGCCCCGGGCCACGCGGCTGCCCTCCGGGGCGGACGCCGCCTCCGCCTCCTCGGCGGCCAGCTCGTTGAGGCGGGCACAGAGCCGCTCCGCCCCCCGCCGGGAGTTGGTGAACACGATCGTGGACCGGTGCGTGCGGATCAACGCGAGCACCCGCTCCTCGACGGCCGGCCAGATCGAGGGCCGGCGCGGGCCGAGCCCGCCCAGCTCGTCCTCCGGGGGGTCCTGCTCGTCGAGGCGGGTCATGTCCTCCACCGGGACCTGGACGCTGACCTCGATGGTCTTGTCGGCCGGCGGTTGCACCACGTCGACCGGGCGGGCGCCGCCGAGGAAGCGGGCGCAGACGTCGATCGGGCGCACCGTGGCGGACAGCCCGATCCGTTGGGCGGGCCGCTCCAGCAGCGCGTCGAGGCGTTCCAGGGAGAGCGCCAGGTGGGCGCCGCGCTTCGTGCCGGCCACCGCGTGCACCTCGTCGACGATCACCGTGTCCACCCCGCGCAGCGAGTCGCGGGCGGCGGAGGTGAGCAGCAGGAACAGCGACTCGGGCGTGGTGATGAGGACGTCCGGCGGGGTGCGGGCGAAGGCCCGCCGCTCGTCGGCCGGGGTGTCGCCGGTGCGCATGCCGACGGTGATGTCGGGCGGGGCGAGCGCGAGCCGGGTGGCGGCCTGCCGGATGCCGATGAGCGGGGTCCGCAGGTTGCGCTCCACGTCGACGGCGAGCGCCTTGAGTGGGCTGACGTAGAGCACCCGGCACCGCCGCCGGGGGTCGGCCGGCGGTGGCTCCTTGCCCAGCCGGTCGAGCGACCAGAGGAACGCCGCGAGCGTCTTGCCGGAGCCGGTCGGGGCGACCACGAGCGCGTGGTGACCGGCGGCGATCGAGCGCCAGGCGCCCGCCTGGGCCGGCGTGGGCGCGGCGAACGCCGCGGTGAACCACTCCCGGGTCGCCGCGCCGAACTCCGCCAGCACCCCGTCGGCCGGGGCCACCTCGTCCGCCACGGCACCATCCTGCCCCGCCGGTACGACATCCGGCCCGTCGCCGGGGTGGTTCCGTACCGGGCGGACAATTGACGCGACGAATAAGGGATTTGTTCCGTTAAGTCTCACTTAACTGCTTGCTTGCGGCATGCAACATAAAGTAACTTCACTCGCAACGTGGCGTGGGTGGAGGCGTGGATGACCGTTGAGGAGCGAGGCTCTCGACCCGGCACCGACGTGCTCATCCGCAAGGTCGACAGCCGGCTCGCCTCGCTCCGCGCCGGTCTGCACGGCCCCGAGCTGGAGCTGGCCGAGGAGCTGGCCGAGCGCCTCCGTGAGCTGGTCGTCGCCACCGCCCGGTCCAGCGCCGCCGACCGCGCCCTGGTCCGCGCCGCGGTGCACTACTTCGTGCTGCGCCGGGAGAGCCGCGACACCCGGCTCCCGGTCCGCTCCCTCGCCGCCGCCCAGCGCGTGGTGGACCGGGCCGCCCGCCAGCTCAACCACCCGGCCCAGCCCGGCGACCCCCGCCGAAACCCGCCCCGCTTCCCCTGACCGCGCAAGGCGGGTGGGTTTCGGGGAAAACGGCGCGGCGGGTGGGGAAGTGGCGTGTGATCGGTCGTACCCGCAGCGTGCCCCCGCGCTGTACCTCGACCGGGAGTACGTGTGCTCGTCCTGCTGATCCTGCACCTGGTGGCGGCGCTGCTCGCCCCGCTGCTGGTCCGCAGGTGGGGCCCGCGCGCCTGCCTGCTGCTGGCGCTCGCCCCGGCGGCCACGGCCGGCTGGGCGGTGGCGCACACCGGCGCGGTACGCCACGGCGGCGCGGTGGTCGAGACGTACCCCTGGATCCGGCAGCTCCGGTTCGACCTGGCCCTGCGGGTCACCACGCTGTCCTGGCTGATGATGCTGCTGGTCGGCGGCGTCGGTGCGCTGGTGCTTGTCTACTCCGCCCGCTACTTCCCGCCCGGCTCGGTCGGCCTGGCCCGGTTCGCCGCCGTGCTTGTCGCGTTCGCCGGCGCGATGCTCGGCCTCGTCGTCGCCGACGACCTGCTGCTGCTCTACGTCTTCTGGGAGCTGACCACCGTCTTCTCCTACCTGCTGATCGGGCACAGCACCGAACGCCGGGCCAGCCGGTGGGCCGCCGCCCAGGCGCTCACCGTCACCACGCTGGGCGGCCTGGCCATGCTGGTCGGCTTCCTGCTGCTCGGCCACCACGCCGGCAGCTACCGCTGGTCGGCGGTGGCCGCCGCGCCGCTGCCCGGCGGCGGGTACCTGGCCACCGCCGTGCTGCTCGTCCTGGCCGGCGCGCTGGCCAAGTCCGCGGTGTTCCCGTTCAACGCCTGGCTGCCGGTGGCGATGGCGGCGCCGACACCGGTCAGCGCGTACCTGCACGCGGCGGCGATGGTGAAGGCCGGCATCTTCCTGATCGGGCTGCTCGGCCCGACGCTCGCCCCGGCCGGACCGTGGCGGCCGGTCACCGTGGTCGCCGGGCTGGTCACGCTGGTCGGCGGCGGCTGGGCGGCGCTGCGGCAGAGCGACCTGAAGCTGCTGCTGGCGTACGGCACGGTCAGCCAGCTCGGCCTGCTGGCGGTGGCGTTCGGGGCGGGCACCCCGGCCGCGGCGCTGGCCGGGGTCGCCCTGCTGACCGCGCACGCGCTGTTCAAGGCCGCGCTCTTCCTCGTCGTCGGCATCCTCGACCACGCCACGGGCAGCCGGGACCTGCGGGACCTGTCCGGCGTGGGTCGGGCCGCGCCGCTGCTGGCCACCGTCGCCGCGCTGGCCGCCGCGTCGATGGCCGGCGTCCCGCCGCTGCTCGGCTTCGTGGCCAAGGAAGGCGTGCTGGCCGCGTTCACCGACCGGCCGTGGGTGCTGGTGGTGCTGGTCGCCGGCAGCGCGTTGACGGTGGGCTACAGCATCCGCTTCCTGTGGGGCGCGTTCGGCACCCGGCCCGGGGTCCGGGACACCGTGCTGGACCGACCACCCGCGGCGATGCTCGGGCCCCCGGCGCTGCTGGCCGTGGCCGGGCTCGCCGCCGGCCTGGCCGCCGGCTGGCTGGGCGGCCTGCTCCAGCCGTACGCCGAGCTGTTCGGCCCGGTCGAGGAGCATCTGGCGCTCTGGCACGGACCCACCGGGGCGCTCGGCCTCTCCGCGCTGGTGCTGGCCGGCGGCGTGCTGCTGCACCTGCTCCGCGGCCCGCTCGCCCCCGCGCTGGCCCGGCTGCGCTCGCCGGTGACCGGCAGCCAGGGTTACGAGTGGGTGATCCACCGGTTCGACCGGCTCGCCATCGAGGTCACCGGCGCCACCCAGCGTGGCTCACTGCCGCAGTACCTCGGCACCGTGCTGCTCGCCCTGGTGGTCGTGCCGGGCGGGGCGATGGTGGCCACCGCGCCGTGGCGGGTCGAGCTGGCGCCCTGGGACACCCCGACCCAACTGGTGGTCTGCGTGGTGATCGCGGTCGCGGCGGTGCTCGCGGTGGACGCGCGTCGCCGGCTCACCGCCATGCTGCTGGTCGGCGTGACCGGATACGGCACCGCGATGATGTTCGTCCTCTACGGCGCGCCGGACCTGGCGCTCACCCAGTTCCTGGTGGAGACCGCTACCATCGCCGTCTTCGTGCTGGTGCTGCGCCGGCTGCCGGAACGCTTCTCGGCCCGTCCGCTGCGCCGCAGCCGGTGGCTGCGGCGAGGCATCGGCGTCGCCGCCGGCCTGGTGATGGCCGGTCTGGCGCTGACCGCGGCCGGTGCCCGCCGGGCGCCGTCGATCTCCGCGGCGTTCCCCGACCTCGCGGTCGCGCAGGGGTACGGCCGCAACGTCGTCAACGTGACGCTCGTGGACATCCGGGCCTGGGACACCATGGGCGAGATCTCGGTGCTGGTGGTGACCGCGACCGGGGTGGCCAGCCTGATCTTCGAGCGCTCCCGCACCGGGCCGCGCCCGCGCCGTCCCCGCCCGGCGGTGCCGCGCCCCGGCCGCACGGTCTGGCTGCGCGGCGGGCAGACGCTGCACGAGCGGCGGCGGTCGATCGTGTTCGAGGTGGTCACCCGGCTGATCTTCCACACCGTGCTGCTCTTCTCGCTGTTCCTGCTCTTCTCCGGGCACAACGCGCCGGGCGGCGGGTTCTCCGGCGGGCTGGTCGCCGGCCTCGCGCTGACCCTGCGCTACCTGGCCGGCGGGCGGTACGAGCTGGCCGAGGCCGCGCCGGTGGGCGCCGGCATGGTGCTCGGTGCCGGCCTGGCGGTCTCGGTCGGCAGCGGCGTGCTCGGCCTGGTGCTCAGCGGCGAGGTGCTGCAGAGCGTCAAGGTGGACCTGTGGCTGCCGCTGATCGGCCACTTCTACCTGGTCACGTCGCTCTTCTTCGACATCGGTGTCTATCTGGTGGTGGTCGGGCTGGTGCTGGACATCCTGCGCAGCCTGGGTGCCGAGGTGGACCGGCACGTCGAGGCGGCCGGCGAGCCGGGCCGTGGCCTGACGGTCCGGCGTGAGGGGCCGGGCGCGTGACGGGGCCGACGCTGGTGCTGGTGCTGGCGGTCGGGGTGCTCGTCGCCACCGGCGTCACGCTGCTGCTGGAACGCAGCCTGACCCGGATCCTGCTCGGCGTCATCCTGCTCGGCAACGGGGTGAACCTGCTCATCCTGCTCGGCGGCCGGTCCGGCGCCGCCCCGCTGGTCGGTACCGCGCCGACCGACGACATGAGCGACGCCCTGCCGCAGGCCATGGTGCTCACCGCCGTGGTGATCACGTTCGGGCTGACCGCGTTCCTGCTCGCGGTCGCCTACCGGAGCTGGTACACCAGCGGCGACGACGAGGTGCAGGACGACCTGGAGGACCGGCAGACCGTCCGGCTGGCCGAACGCAACGAGGTGGCCACCGCGGACCTCGGCGGCGACGGCCCGGACGGCGACCCGGAACAGGTCGACCCGGAGCCGGCCCGCCGCCGGCTGCGCCGGAACGAGGAATCGTGAGCGCGAGGAGTGAGCCGGGTTCGCGAGCCCCGCAGTCGCGAAGGAAGGCGGCGCGGTGAGCGCGAGGAGTGAGCCGGGTTCGCGAGCCCCGCAGTCGCGAAGGAAGGCGGCACCGTGAGTGGGCTGGTGCCGCTGCCGGTGGTGGTGCCGCTGCTCGGCGCGGCGCTCACCCTCATGCTGACCGGCCGGCCCCGGTTGCAGCGCTCGATCAGCGTGCTCTGCGTGGCCGGCGTGCTGCTGGTCGCGGTGGTGCTGCTGGTCCAGGCGTACCGGTACGGGCCGGTGGTGGTGCGCGTCGGCGGGTGGCCGGCGCCGGTCGGCATCGTGCTGGTCGCCGACCAGTTGGCGGCGCTCATGGTGGTGGTCTCCTCGGCGGTCACACTCTGCGTGCTGCTCTACTCGATCGGCCAGGGTCGGGCGGAGACCGGCGAGACCGCGCCGGTGAGCATCTTCCACCCCACCTACCTGGTGCTCACCGCCGGCGTGACGAACGCGTTCCTGGCCGGGGACCTGTTCAACCTGTTCGTCGGCTTCGAGATCCTGCTGGCCGCGAGCTTCGTGCTGATCACGCTGGGCGGCACCGAGGTGCGGCTGCGCACCGGCTCGACGTACGTGGTGGTCAGCATCCTGTCGTCGCTGCTCTTCCTGTCCGCCGTCGGGCTGGTGTACGCGGCCACCGGCACGCTGAACATGGCGCAGCTCGCCGGCCGGCTGGACGCGCTGCCCGCCGGCGTACGCCTGGCGTTGCAGCTCATGCTGCTGCTCGCGTTCGGCATCAAGGCGGCGGTCTTCCCGGTCTCCGCCTGGCTGCCGGACAGCTATCCGACCGCGCCCGCGCCGGTGACCGCGGTCTTCGCCGGCCTGCTGACCAAGGTCGGCGTGTACGCGATCATCCGCACCGAGACGCTGCTCTTCCCCGGCGGCCAGGTCGACGGGCTGCTGATGGTGGTGGCCGGCCTGACCATGGTGGTGGGCGTCCTGGGCGCGGTGGCGCAGTCGGACATGAAGCGGCTCTTCTCCTTCACGCTGGTCAGCCACATCGGCTACATGATCTTCGGGGTGGCGTTGAGCAGCGTCGCCGGTCTGTCCGGCGCGATCTTCTACGTGGTGCACCACATCACCGTCCAGACCACGCTCTTCCTGGTCGCCGGCCTGGTCGAGGAACGCGCCGGCAGCACCGACCTGCGGCGGCTCGGCGGGCTGGCGCGGGTCACCCCGGTGGTCGCGGTGCTCTTCTTCGTCCCGGCGATGAACCTGGCCGGCATCCCGCCGTTCTCCGGCTTCCTCGGCAAGCTCGGCCTGCTCCAGGCCGGCGTGGCGGCCGGTGGCGCGCTGCCCGCCGTGCTGGTCGGCGCCGGCACGCTGACCAGCCTGCTGACGCTCTACGTGGCGTCCCGGGTGTGGAACATCGCGTTCTGGCGGGCGCCGCGGCTGGCCACCACCACGCCGGACGCCCGGCTGCCCGGCCTGATGGTCGGCGCCACCGCCGCGCTCGTCGCGCTCGGTGTGCTGCTCACGCTGGTCGCCGGCCCGCTGTTCCAGGTCACCGCGGACGCCGCCGCCGACCTGCGCCAACGCACCCCGTACGTGCGAGCCGTGCTGCCCCGGGACGTGCCGTGACCGCCGACCCGGGCCCGGACCGGGGCGGCGCGGCGCCGGGCGGCGACCCGCCGACGGTGGGTCGCGGCGGCCGTCGGCGCGACCAGGCCGTCGCGCTCGGCTGGCTGGTCGTGGCCTGGCTGCTGCTCTGGGGCGACGTCTCCTGGGGCAATGTGCTCACCGGCCTGGCGATCGGCGCGGCGGTGCTGTTCTTCTTCCCGCTGCCGTCGGTCACCTTCGGCGGGCGGCTGCGCCCGGGGCCGCTGCTGGTGCTCGCCGGCACGTTCGTCGGGGAGCTGGTCAGCGCCAGCGTGCACGTCGCCGCCGTCGCGTTGCGCCCCGGATACCGGCCGCGCGGCGGGATCATCGCGGTCCCGCTGCGGGTCCGCACCGACCTCAACCTGGCGCTCACCGCCGAGGTGATCTCGCTGGTGCCGGGCACCCTGATCCTCGACATCGACCGCACGCGGGGCGTGCTCTACGTGCACGTGCTCGACGTGCGCGGCCCCGAGGACCTGACCGGCAGCCGCGACCGTGTGCTCGCCGTCGAACGGCGCATCGTCCGCGCCGTCGGCTCTCCCACCGAGGTACGCCAGCTCGACACCGAACCCGTCGAACGGAGGAACCACCCGTGACCGTCCTGCTCGCCGTCGCGCTGACCGTACTGCTCTCGGCCACCGCGCTGCTCGCCCTGACCCGGATCTACCGTGGCCCGTCCCTGCTCGACCGCATCGTCGGCGCCGACCTGCTGCTCGCCGCCATGCTCGGCGCGGTGGGGGCGGAGGCGGCGGTGAACCGGCACGCCACCACGCTGCCCGTGCTGGTGGTGCTCTCCCTGCTCGGCTTCGTGGGCTCGGTCTCCCTGGTCCGCTTCGCCGTCCGGGCCGAATCGTGACGGTCGTGGCGGACTGGGTGGGTGGGTTCCTGCTGCTGGGCGGCGCGCTGCTGAGCCTGGTCGCCGGCATCGGGCTGGTGCGCTTCCCGGACACGCTGGACCGGATGCACGCCGCCACGAAACCGCAGGTGCTTGGCGTGCTGCTGTTGCTGGGCGGGCTGGCGTTGCGGCTGCGTACCGGCTCGGACCTGGGCATGCTGGCGCTGGTGGCGATCTTCCAGCTCTCCACCGCGCCGGTCGCCGCGCAGATGATCGGACGGGCCGCCTACCGGTCCGGGCGGGTCGACCGGTCGCTGCTCGACGTCGACGAGCTGGCCGGACACTGAGAACCGGACGCGGGGGAGGCTTTTCGGCACCTTCAGCGAGCATCCAGCGGGCACCGATAAAATGGGCCGCATGATCGACTCTCCTGCCCCGGAGGGCAGCAGTAGCCGGCCGGGTCGTACCCGGCATCTTCCCTCCCCGACGACCCCGGGAGCCCTGAACCTCCCGTGTTGATCCTCGTCGGTCTCCTTCTCATCACCGTGCTCACCGCCGCCACCGGTTACTTCGTGGCGCAGGAGTTCGGTTACGTCGCCGTGGACCGCGGCAAGCTCAAGCAACTCGCCGACGGTGGCGACCGCGCCGCCGCCCGCGCCCTGGAGGTGACCGGGCGGCTCTCCTTCATGCTCTCCGGCGCCCAGCTCGGCATCACCGTGACCGCCCTGCTGGTCGGTTACGTCGCCGAGCCGTACCTGGGCGCCGGGCTGGCCGACCTGCTCGGCGTGGCCGGCGTGTCCGGCGCGCTGGCGCTGCCGCTGTCGGTGGCGTTGGCCCTGGTCATCGCCACCGTCGTGCAGATGGTCCTGGGTGAGCTGGCCCCGAAGAACCTGGCCATCGCCCGGGCCGTGCCACTGGCCCGGGCGCTGTCCCGGTCCACCCTGATCTACCTGCGGATCGCCGGTCCGCTGATCACGCTCTTCGACCGGGCCGCCGTGCGGCTGCTCCGCCGGGTCGGCATCGAGCCGATCGAGGAGCTGCCCAGCGGCGCCACCCCGGCCGACCTGGAACAGATCATCGCCGAGTCGCGCGAGGAGGGGCACCTCGACGCGGAGATGTCCGACCTGCTCGACCGGGGGCTCGACTTCCGGGGGCTGACCGCCGGCGAGGCCATGGTGCCCCGGGTCGACGTGCACACCGTCCGGGCCGACGAGCCGGTCAGCCGGATCGTCGAGATGCTCGACACCGGCCACTCCCGGTTCCCGGTGCGCGGCGCCGAGGGCGTCGACGACCTGATCGGCGTGGTCGGCATCGCCGACGTGCTGGGCGTGCCGCCGGCCGAGCGGGCGCGTACCCGGATCGACGCGGTGGCCGTACCCCCGTTGCTGGTGCCGGAGACGCTGCCGCTGCCGACGGTGCTGGACCGGCTCCGGTCCGGGCACCGGCAGCTCGCCTGCGTGGTCGACGAGTACGGCGGGTTCGCCGGCGTGATCACGCTGGAGGACCTCGCCGAGGAACTGGTCGGGCCGATCCGCGACGAGGACGACCCGCCGGACCGCGCGCCGGCCCGGCAGGAGGACGGCTCCTGGGTGGTGCCGGCCCGCTGGCGGATCGACGAGGTCGCCGACAGCACCGGCATCGAACTGCCCGAGGCGCCGGAGTACGACACGCTCTCCGGCCTGGTGATGCGGGAGTTGGGTCGGGTCCCCGAGGTGGGGGACCGGCTGGAGATCGCGTCCGTCGGTGACGGCGACGAGCCGGGGCGCCGGGTGCTGGTCGAGGTGCTGGCCGTGGACCGGCACGTGGCCGACTCGGTCCGCCTCCGGACGACCGCCGGCGTGCCCGGGGAGGGTGCGGCATGAGCCCCGGTTTCGCGTTGATCTTCTCCGTGGTGCTGCTGGCGCTCAACGGGTTCTTCGTGGCGGCCGAGTTCGCGCTCGTCGCCGCCAAGCGGTACCGGCTGGAGCAGTCGGCGGCCGGTGGTGGCCGGGCGGCCCGCGCGGCGCTGGACGGCGTCCGCGAGCTGAGCCTGATGCTGGCCGGCGCGCAGCTCGGCATCACGCTGTGCACGCTGGGCCTCGGCGCGTTGGCCGAGCCGGCCATCGAGCATCTGCTCAGCCCGCTGCTGCACGCGGTCGGCCTGCCCGACGCGGCGAGCCACGTGGTGGCGCTGGTGTTCGCGCTGGGCCTGGTGACGTTCCTGCACCTGGTGGTCGGCGAGATGGCGCCGAAGTCGTGGGCGATCACCGACGCGGAGCGCTCGGCGATGCTGCTGGCGCTGCCGTTCCGGGCGTTCGCCCGGATCGCCCGCCCGGTGCTGTCGCTGCTGAACGGGCTGGCCAACGCGATGCTGCGGCTGGTCGGCGTGCAGCAGCAGGACCAGCTCGCCCAGGTGCACGGCCCGGACGAGCTGCGCATCCTGCTGGAGCAGTCCCGGGAGCACGGGCTGCTCGGCGCCGAGCAGCACCAGTTGCTGACCAGCATGCTGGAGTTGCAGGGCACCACGGTGGCCCAGGTGATGGAGCCGTTCGACAAGATCGTCACGGTCCGCCGGGACGACACCGCCGAACGGATCGAGCACGTCTCCCGGGACAGCGGCCGGTCCCGCCTCGCCGTGGTCGACAGCGGTGGCGAGGTCTGCGGCCTGGTGCACGTCCGGGAGGCGGTGCGCGCGGTGACCACCGGCCGGGCGGCGACCGCCGAGGAGCTGATGACGAACGCGTTCACGCTGCCGGCCGAGTCGTCCGTGTCCGAGGCGGTGGCGGCGATGCGGGGCCGACAGGCCCAGCTCGCGTTGGTCCGCAACGGTGGTGGCCCGACCCGGCCGATCGGCTTCGTCGCGCTGGAGGACCTCCTGGAGGAGGTCATCGGCGAGTTCGACGACGAGACCGACCCGGTCCCGAGGGGCCGCCGCCTCCGCTGACTGTGAGCATGGCGGGGTCGGTTCAGCGGTGGTGAGCTGATAGCTGGCAGCAGTGGGTGTGACTCTTCGTCT
>NZ_JBNCLA010000018.1:0-49211 GCF_049841835.1 Micromonospora sp. DT227
GCGCTACATCGCCCGAGACCTCTACCGACGCCTCGAAAACCCACCCCAACCACTTGACGCACCATAGGAGCGTCCCGGCCGCTCCTCCCGCCTCCGTCGGCACCCCACCCGCCCCGCCCCGCTGGGCCGGTGCGGTGCCGTCACGCGCTCGGCCCGGCCGGCTGGAGGTCCGGCCCCGGTCGTCACGGTGCGTTATGCCTCGTCCAGGACGACTCCTCCGAAGCGATATACCGCTGTGTCATATTTATGACCCACGGGTATATCGCGTCTCACGGAATCCTTCCTCCCGGCCGACACGCCCGAGGTGGTGGCGCCGAAATTGGTTCGTGTCGACGGCTTCTCGGAGATCGAAGCATGTGTCATCCTGCCCTGCGGCGAGCCGCGGTGACGGTCGCCGACTCCGGCGGCCGAGGGAGGGGCGGTGGCTGAGGAGGAACTCACGCAGTCCGGAATGCGGGTCGGAGGTTGGCTGCCCGCCGTGCCGGTCGAGCCCGTCGCCACGCCGCAACCGCCGGCCGCCCCGCGTCGCCTTGCCGGCGAGCCGGACGACGGCGCGTGGGAACCGGCCGTCCCGGGCGTCTCCCCGATCGACGATGCGGCACCCGCACCCGCACCGGCAGCAGCGCCGGCGCCGACCGGGCCCGCGCTGCTCGGCCCCGCGTCCGGCGGGCACGCGCCCGGGCCGGCCCCGCTGGTCGGGCATGCCCCGGCCGGGCACTGGCCGAGCGGGCCCCAGCCGGCTGGGCTCGGTCCGGTTGGACCGGGACAAGGCGGGCCAGGACCGGGCGAGCTCGGTCCGACTGGACCGGGCTCGGGACCGGCTGGGCTCGGTCCGGTTGGACCGGGCTTGGGGCCAGGCGGGCTCGGCACGGGCGGACCGGGGCCGGGAGCGGGCGGGCTCGGGCCGGTTGGGCCAGGGCCGGCCGGTCCGCTGCCGGCTCTGTCGCCGGCGCGGCGGGACCGTGCCGCCCGGCGGGCGCGGGACGGCCTGCGGGCGGCGGACGGGGCCCCGTTCGGGGACGGGACGCCGGCGCTGGCCGGCCGGCACACCGCGCCGGAGAGCCTCCGCACCCGGCTCGCCGGCCTGGCCGGCCCGCTCGCGATCCGGCTGCGCGGGGCGTCGGCTCGACTGCGCGGGGCGTCGGTCCCACGGGAAGGGATGTCGGTCCGGCTGGGATCAACGTCGGCTCGGCTGCGCGGGGCGTCGGTCCGGCTGGGACCGGTGTCGGTTCGGGGCGTGTCGACCCGGCTTCGGCAGGCTCTCCGCCCGGATACGGCGCGGCCCGCGAGCGAGGCCGGGGCCACCCGGGTCGCTGCTGCCCGGGCCCGCCGCCGGCGTCGGCGTCGGCGGGCCGTGCTGGCCACCGCCGCGCTGACCGCGGCGGTGGTGGCGCTGGCGTACTCCGCCCGGTCACCGGCACCGCCCGAGCGTGGCGGGGCCGTGCCGGTCGCCGGGCCGACGACGCCGGCACCGGCGCCGACGGCGGCGCCCCCGACGGTGGTGCCGGTGACAGGTGATCCGGCGCTGCCCGGCGACCCGCTGCTCGGGGTGGATCAGGAGCCGGTGCCGCCGGCGGTGTCGCTCACCCTGCTCGGCGCGCGGGACTGGCGGCACTGGGGCGGCGCGGGCGCGGACAGCGTCCAGCGCAAGCAGCGCGGCACCGGCGAGATCGAGGACCCGGGCGGCGACCGGCTGGAGCACAACGCCGGGGTGTCCGGCCTGAGCTGGACGGACGGCACGCCGACGGCGCGGCAGGAGGGCACCCGGACGGGCGTCTTCCAGCGCGGTGCCGGCAAGTCGTTCACGCTCGGCGTGGCCGGCAGCGGGGACCTGCGGACCGTCCGGCTGTTCGTCGGTGTGTTCTCGGCCGGGGCCCGGCTCGACGTCTCGCTCTCCGGCGGCGGTGATCCGGCCATCCGGGAGGTGGCCATGGCCCAGGGCGACCGCTTCTACCAGTATGTCGTCCACTTCCGGGCACCTCGCGGCCAGCGGCTGCTGATCACCTGGCGGGCGCTCGCCGTGACCGGCGGGCAGAACGACGGGGTGTCGCTGGAAGCGATCACGGTAAGCTGACCCGCCGCTTGGCTGGACGGCGACGGGTCCGTTCTGCTACCTCTTGGTAACGAACGGGAAACGCCCGTCGGCTCACATATGGCGCAAACGGCCGGCCGGTGACACCGTGAAGCCCGTCACGCTCCGGCCGCTTCCGGCGGCGCCGCGTGAGACGAAGCGGAGGTGTGGTGGGCGAGGAGGACCGTTCGCGAACCGGCCCCGGCTCGCATCGGGAGGGCCGCCCGCGTACCCGGTCCGCGCTGCGCCGGCTGCGACGCCGGCGGCGGATGGCGTTGGAGGGCCTGGCCGCGTTCCTCTGCCTGGCGGCGCTGGTGGCCTACCTCGGCACCGAGCGGCACGACGCGCCGCGCGAGGAGAGCGCGGCACTGCCGGTGGCGCCGACCGGCCGGGTCGGGCTGCCGGGCGAAGCCGACGGCGCGGTCGCCACCCCCGGCCTGCGCCCCCGGCAGCGCCCGCCGTCCCCGAGCCCCTCACCGTCCCCGAGTCCCTCACCGTCCACGATGGCGCCACCGACGGTCGCGGTCAGCCGGGCCGAGGTGCCCGCCTCGGTCGACCTCACCGCCGTGGGCACCGTCGACTGGGTCCACTGGGGGCTGCTCGGCGGCGACCGGACGGTCCGCAAGCGGGGCGGTTCCGGCGCGATCCGGGACGAGGGCGGCCGGGGCCGGCGGGAGAGCTTCAGCAACAACCCGGAGGCGTACGCCTGGCGGGACGGCGCGCCGGTGGCCTCGGCCAGCGGCACCATGTCCGGGGTCTACACCTGCGACCGGGGCAGCGGTTTCCGTCTCGCGGTGACCGCCGACGGGCAGTCGCGCACCGTGCATCTCTTCGCCGGGCTCTGGATGGCCCGTGGGCGGCTCGACGTGCGGATCGCCGGTGGGCCGGTCAGCACGCTCCGGATGGAGGACCCGCACACCGCGCTGACCACCGACTTCACCGTCCGGTTCCGCGCGCCGCGCGGTGCGAAGCTGCTGCTGAGCTGGACCGTGGAGGAGTCGCTCGGGCAGTGCGGCAACGTCAGCCTCCAGGCCGTCGCGCTGCGCTGATCCGCGTACGCCGCCCGGATGCGGGTCGTGCCCGGCTGAACTGTCGGGACAGTTTGTCCGTCGCGCGCCGGGTCGACCGACGTACCTTTCCGAGGTCCCCTTCCGTCCATCCTTTGTGGAGGTTCGACCGATGAGCCGTCCCACGCCTCTCGCCCCTGCCCGCCAGTCCTCCGATCGCGGTGTGTTGCGGGACATCCCGTTGCCGCCGTACGTGACCGTGGAGGACGTCCAGTTCGCGGTGCGGGCGGTGGTGGTGCACGCGCCACGGTCCTGGTCGGGCGGGACCATCTGCCGCAACGACGCCAGCCCGCATCCGTGCCGGTTGCACCGCTGGGGCCGGCGGGTGCTCACGCTGCGCGGGCTGCCGCCGGCCGAGATCGACGCGCTGGTCGAGCGGGGCGACCCCGCCGCCGCTCCGCGCCCGTACCGGCCCGGCGCGTGAACGCCGGGCGGCGCGGGTCGGTCAGCAGAACGCCGGCTTGACCCAGGAGCACTCCCGACCCTCCGGCACCCGTGGTGAGTCCGGTGCGGTCGGCACGGTCCGCCGGGCGGTCGCCGTCTCCTTCTCGGTGTACGTGGCCAGCGCGATCGCGATCTGGTCCTCCAGCCCCTTGACCGACGAGGTCAGGTAGTTGTTGAGCACGATCGAGAAGGCCAGCAGCCGGCCGTCGGCGTCGGTGACGTAGCCGGAGAGGCCGGACGCGCCGGTCAGGCTGCCGGTCTTGGCGTGCACGTTGTTCGCGGCGGCGGTGCCCGTCATCCGGCTGCGCAGCGTCCCGCCGACGAGCCGGTCGGCGTTGCCGGCCACCGGCAGCGCGGCGTACCAGGTGTCGAACCAGGGCTCGGCGCGCACCGCGGAGAGTAGCGTCACGAACTGGGCGGGCGGGATCAGGTTGCGCCGGGACAGACCGGAGCCGTCACGCTGGCGCAGGGTGCCGGTGTCCATTCCGGCGTCGCCGACGTACTCGCCGATCGCGGCCAGGCCGGCGGCCCAGGTGCCGGAGCCGGAGAGTATCCGGCCCAGCTCCTTGGTGAGCACCTCGGCGTGCCCGTTGTTGGAGAGCTTGAGGAACGGCACCATGAGGTCGGCCAGCGGCATCGAGTCGTGCCGCGCCAGCGGCCGGGCGGTGTCCGGGGTGGACGTGCCGAGCACGGTCCGGCCGAGGACCCGTACGCCGTGCCGGCGCAACGCCGACCGGAAGACGTCGGCGGCGTACCCGGTCGGTTCCCAGACCGTCACCCAGTCGCTCTCGGCAGCCTGGCCGACCGCGATCTGGCCGGTCACCACGACGGTGTTGCTCCCGTGCTCCCGCTCGATGGAGACGGTGGTCTCGCCGCCGGTGACCGTCTCGGCCCGGTTGTCGATGTGCAGCCAGCCGTTGTCCGGGGTCATCGAGACCTTCGGCCGGACGCCGGCCCGCGCGCCCGGCGCGACGTCGACGATCACGGTGCCGGCGTCGTAGTCGGTGTCCGGCGCGACGGTCAGCGCGGACACCTGCGCGGCGTAGTAGTAGGGCTCGTCGTCCCAGGTCCAGTCCGGACCGAGCCGGGTGCGGTCGTAGCGGGTGTCGTCGGCGACCAGGTCACCGGTCACCACCCGTACGCCGGCGGCGGCGACCTGCGCGGCGAGCCGGTCGTAGTCCGCGGCGAGCATGGTCGGGTCGCCGCCGCCGCGCAGGTAGAGGTCGCCGGAGAGCAGCCCGGCGCGGCGCGGCCCGGCGGCGCTGACGTCGGTGGTGAAGCGGTGCCCCGGGCCGAGCAGTTCCATCGCCGCCGTCGAGGTGAGCAGCTTGGTGTTGGAGGCGGGGACGAGCCGGCGGGTCCCGTTGCGGTCGTAGAGCGTGCGGCCGGTGGTGGTGTCGACCACGACCACGCCCGCCTGCGCACCGTCGAGCCGGCTGTCCGCGAGGATCGCGTCGATGGTCGCGTGCAGCCGGGTCTGCGCCGGGGTGGGCGCGTCGGCCGTGGCGGTGGTGGTGCCGGCGGTGGCCGCGGTGGCGACCAGCACCAGCGCCGCGAGCGCCCGGGGAAAGAGACGACGATGCATGTGCAGATGCTGCCATGGTGCTTTCCTGCGGGAAAGAGCCCGGGGCGAAAGGTTATTGCCGAACTCAGGTCGGCGGCGTGGCCACCCGCTCCGCCGGCCCGGGTCCGCCCGCTCCCGGACGCAGGATCAGCGGTGCGACCAGGGCGGCGAGTGCGCCGCCCAGCAGCGGGAAGACGATGAAGACCCAGAGTTGGCGCAGCGCGGTGCCGCCCTGGAACAGGGCCGGACCGAACGACCGCGCCGGGTTGACCGAGGTGCCGTCCAGTGTGAGGCCGACCAGGTGCGCGGCGGCCAGGGCGAGACCGATCGGCACCCCGGCGAACGCGGCGTGCTCGCCCCGCCCGGTCACCACCAGCACCACCAGGACGAAGAGGAACGTCAGCACCGTCTCCAGCACGGCGGCGCCGCCCAGGTTGATGTGCGCGCCGTAGCCGTTGGTGCCGAGCGCGCCGGTCTGGTCGACCACGTCACCCCATCGGGTGAGCGCCCAGATCACGAACGCGGCGACGGTGGCGCCGGCGAACTGCGCGACCCAGTACAGCACCGCGCCCAGCGGGGAGATCTTCCCGGAGAGCAGCACGCCCAGGGTCACCGCCGGGTTGATGTGGCTGCCGGAGAGCGGCCCCATCGTGTACACCAGCGCCAGCATGGTGAAGCCGAAGGCCAGGGCGACCACCACCACGCCACCCTGGACCCGGGCGAAGACGGCGCTGCCCACGCCGAAGAAGATCAGCAGCAGCGAGCCGAGGAACTCGGCGACGTACCTGCGCGGGTCGTCCATGCCCCGAGCATAGGGAGCGGCCGGCCGGGTCGGGGGAGAAACCGCTGCTCACGCCCGATCACCCGGCTCTATTTGACGGATCCACCGGCAGCGGGCACGGTGGGTGGTGAGGGGCCGTCCGACCGCCCCCCTTATTGCGGCGAAGCAGCGTTTCGTCCGCTTCCGGGTCGCGAGCCGACCGCGTGGGCCGAGTCGCCCGCGAATCCGAGAAACCAGCCGTGAGGAGTTCCGCCATGCTGACCATGACCGACAACGCCGTCCTGGTGATCCGTGACCTCGCCGCCCAGCAGGACGTGGCCGACGCGGGTGGGCTGCGCATCGCCGCCGACACCGAGGCCGGCGCGCTCTCCATCGAGCTGGTCCCGGCGCCCGTGCAGGGCGACCAGGTGGTCGACGACCAGGGGGCGCGGATCTTCCTGGACCCGGACGCCGCCGAGCTGCTCGACGACACCTCGGTCGACGCGGTGGTGGACGAGGAGGGCGTGGTCCAGTTCGGTTTCACCGAGAAGGAGTGACTCAGCCGGCGCGGCGGGCCTCCCCGCCGCGCTGCGGCCGGCCGGCGCGCCCCCACTCCGGCGCGTCCTGGCCGGGCCGCCACGAACCGCCGCGCTGCTCCCGGTCCGGTCGGACCAGCGCGGCCAGCACGTGGGCCAGGTGGTGGGACGTGCTCCAAGCGATCCAGTTGGCCGGCGAACCCGCACCCGCGCCGCGCCGGGCCCGGCGCAACACCTCGTGGTCGCCCCAGGAGAAACCCGACCCGGCCGCCGGCCAGTGCGGGGCGGCCACCAGCGTGCGGCACAGGTCGGCGAGGCGCTCGTCGCCCCGGCCGCCCCGCCGGCACCAGCGGTAGATCCACCACGCGCCGTCGTCCGCCCACCGCAGCGTCGGCAACCGGTCACCGGGCGCGTCCGCGTCGCGCACCGCGCACCCCACCCCGTAGTCGGCGTAACCCAGTCGCAGGTCGGCCAGGCGTTGCCAGAGCAGCCAGTCGTAGCGGTCCAGGCGGACCGGCTCGTCGACCGGGAGCCGGGACAGCGCCGGTGGCATCCCGCCCGCCGCCACGGTGACCGTGCGCCAGGCGTGCCGCCGAGCCCACTCCGCCGCGCGTCGTACCCGTGGCTCGGCCAGCCGGACGTCGGCCAGGCAGCACACGTCGCCCGCGTCCAGCAGCAGGTCGCACTGCTCCGGCACCAGCCCGGCGGACCGCCACACCCGTTCCGCCGCGGCGGTGGCGGCGTCCGGGCCGACCCGGTCCGGCCCGACCCGCAGCCGGACCACCGCCCGGCCCGCCCCGGCCCGGGCCGCCGCGCCGTGCGCGCCCAGCCGCCGGTCACTCTCCGCGAGCCCGATCACCGGCATCAGGGGTACGCCCCAGCGGACCGGGTCGTGTTCCGGGGTGTCCGGGAGCGCCGACACGTCGACGGCCGGCAGGAGCGTGGCGGGCAGCCGGCGCAGCGCCTCCACCGGGCCCGGCTCGTCCGCCGGCACGTCGACGATCGGGGCGAGCAGCGCGGCGGCGGCGTCGTCGAGGTGAGCCAGGGCCTCCAACTCGCCCCGTCGGCCGGCCAGCACGGGACGGTAGACCGGGTCCGGCGGCCAGCCGCCGGGTGCGGACACCATACTTCAATGTAGCGGCTCGATTGCTCTCCGTCACCGCCTCCTTTCGGGTGGTCAGCGTCCCCGTTGACACGACGGAGGCACGGTGGTGGCATGGTCTCCGCGGGCACGGCCGGGCATGGACGGGCAACCATGACCACCCTCAGCCGCCCCGTGCCCGGGTCGGCCCGCCCGGAAGGCCCACCCCCATGACCCCGCAGTCCCGCCTCCGGCTCGGCGCGGCCCTGACCGCCGCCGCGGCCGCGCTGCTCGTCGCCGGTCAACTGCCCGCGCTCGCGGTCGACGACCCGCCCGCGCCGGTGACCGGCAACGCCACCCACTTCGACGGCCTCGGCTCCCCGTACGGCGGCTGCGGCCTGCCCCAGTCCGAACTGGACTCGCCGGACTTCGTCGCGCTCAACGTCTACGACCTGCCCGGCGACTACACGTCCTATCCGGTCCGGCCGCTGCCACCGGACCAGGCGGACCGGATCGGGCTGTGGAACAACGGTCTGAACTGCGGCCGGTTCGTCCGGGTGACCATCGGGGACCGGTGTACCGGTACCAACGACGGCGCGCCGGGCCAGCCGTTCTGCCGCAACGGCTCCTGGGTCGCCGACGGCTACAACGGCGCCACCCTGACCATGGTGGTCGCCGACTCCTGCGGCGACGGCAACGCCTGGTGCCGGGACGACCGGAACCACCTGGACCTGTCCACCGCCTCGGTGAACCGCTTCGCGCGCGGCGGCGTCCCGGTCGGTGACCTCTATCCGAGCCACTGGAACAACCGGCAGGTCTCCTGGTCGTTCGTGCCGGCGCCCGGCTACTCCGGTGACCTCCGGATCGCGTTCCTGCGCGGCGCCCAGCGGTACTGGCCGGCCATCGCGGTGTCCCACCTGCCCAACGGCATCCACGGGGTGGAGTACCTGGCCGACGGGGTGTGGCGGGCCGCCACCATGAACAGCGACATGGGCCAGTCGTACGTGCTCGGCGCCACCACCGCCGGCGGCGTCGACTTCCAGATCCGGGTGCGGGACGTCACCGGCGCGCTGGTGGGCGGCGGCCGGGTGTACCGGTTCGCGCTGCCGGCCTCGTGCGGCGGCACCTGCTCCGCCGCGTACACGCCGGTCAGCTACACCACGTCGGACGGTCCGACGGCCCCGCCGACCGGGTCGCCGAGCCCGACCGCGTCACCGAGCCCGACGGCGTCACCGAGTCCGACCGCGTCGCCGGGTCCGACCGCGTCGCCGGGTCCATCCGGAGCGGGGTGCGCGGCGGCGTGGACGGTCACCGGCGCGTGGGCCGGCGGTTTCCAGGCCGAGGTGACGGTCCGCAACACCGGTACGTCCGCCGCCACCGGCTGGCGCACCGAGGTCGCCTTCGCCGGTGGGCAGCGGCTGGTGAACGCCTGGAACGCCGGCGCGACGCAGTCCGGCGCGCGGGTGACCGCGACGAACGCGTCCTGGAACGGTGCGTTGCCGGCCGGCGGCACCACCAGTTGGGGCCTGGTCGTCTCCGGCGACAACCAGCCGCCGACCGAGCTGAGCTGCACGCTGCGGTGACCACCGCGGGGCCGGGCGCGGATCCGCTCCGCACCCGGCCCCGGCCGGTGTTCAGTCGTCGTCGCCGTGGCGACCGTGGTCGTCGTCCCCGCCGTGCGAACCGTGGTCGTCGCGCCCACCCCGGTCGTCGCGTCCACCGCGGTCGTCGCGTCCACCGCGGTCGTCCCGCCCACCGCGGTCGTCCGTGCCGGCCCGCTGCCGTTCGGCCTCCAGCACGGCGCCGGTCGCCCGGTCGACCTTGACCTCGTGACGCCAGCCGTCGCGGGTGACCTTGACGCTCCACGCCGGTCGGCCGTGCTCGGTCTCCGCCTCGATCTCGGTGACCCGGCCACCCCCGGCGCGGGCCAACGCCACCTCGGCGGCGCGCTGCCGGCTCACCGTGCCGCCGGCCGCCCGTGCCGGACCCGCGTCGTCGTCCGTACCCCGACGGGCCGGGTTGTCCTCCCGGCCGGTGCCCGCCGGGGCCCGGTCGTCGTCGGCCGTGCCCCGGTGGGCCCGGTCGTCCCCGCCGCCGGTCGCCGACCGGGCCGGGTTGTCCTCACCGCCCGCGCCCGTCCGGGCCGGGTTGTCCTCGACGGTCACGGCGGCCGGGGCGGTGCGGCCGGTCGACCGGTCCGCCGCGGTCGTGCCGAGCGCCGCGCCGGTCACCGCCAGCACGGCGACTCCACCGGCCGCCGCCAGCATCAGGGAGGTACGTCGCATGGTTGCCACCTTTCCTCGGTTCGTGTCGTCGAGACTGCGCGCCGGACGGTCGGGGCCGCGCTAGCCGACAGACAACGCCGGGTTAAGGCGCGTGGTCGTCGTCGGCCGGAAAATCGCTGTCCGTCGCCGGAGCCCGGTGGTAGACAGCCGGGGTGTCCGAGACGCTGGAGTTTCCCGAGTTGCTGCGGATGATCGACGAACGGTCGACCGCGTTCCGGGCGGCGGTCGCCGCCGCGCCCGACCTGGACGTCCAGGTGCCGACCTGTCCGGAGTGGACACTGTTCGACCTGGCCCGGCACCTGGGCGAGGGGCGCCGCTCCTGGGCCGCCACGGTGGCCGCCGGGCCGGGCGCCCCGGCCAAGGTGGTGCCGGCCGGCCCGCCCGCGCCCCGGGATCGTGCCGCGCTGCTGGACTGGCTGGCCACGTCGACGCGGCAGCTCCTGGACGCGCTGCGGGCGGCCGGCCCGGAGCGCGGCTGTTGGACCTGGTGGGGGACGTCGCAGTCGCCGTCGACCTGTGGCGCGGTGGCCCGGCACCAGCTCCAGGAGGTCGCGGTGCACACCTACGACGCCCAGCTCACCGTGGGCGCCGCGCAGCCGCTGCCGGTCGAGGTGGCACTCGACGGGGTGGAGGAGTTCCTGTTCACCTGCTGCACCACCACGGCCGGGTGGCCGCACGGGCCCGCCGCCGTCGACTACCACAGCACCGAGGGCCGCTCCTGGCGTCAGTCGCTCTCCGCCGACGGGGTGACCGCCGCCCGACTGCCCGATCCGGCTGTCGGAGTGGGCCCGGCCGACGCCGCCGCCCACGGCACGGCCGGCGACCTGGTGCTGTCCTTCTACGGCCGCATCCCGCTGGACGCGCTGAAGATCGACGGCGACCGGGGCCTGTTCGACAAGCTCGTCGAGTGGGAGCCGGAGTAGGGCGCGGGGCCGTCAGGCAGACGGCGCGGCACCGAGCCGGAGCACCACCCGGGCTCCGCCACCGGCGGCGGCCGACAACTCCAGCCCACCGCCGCTCGCGCGGGCGGCCCGCTCGGCGATGTCCAGACCGAGCCCGGTCGACCCGGCCCGGCTGGCGCCGCGTCGCACCGGGCCGGGCGGCAGCCCCGGGCCGGCGTCGGCCACGGTGAGCGCCACCCGGTCCGGCTCCGCCGCGAGCCGCACCGTGAACGGGGTGCCGTCGGGCGTGTGGGCGAAGACGTTGCCCAGCAACGCGTCCACGGCGGCGGCCAGCTCGTCACCGCTCAGCCGCACCGGCAGCGGGCCGGGGGCGAGGTCGAGCGTCACGGTCCGGCCGGTGTCCTCCGCGAGCACCGACCAGAACGTCACCCGCTCGCCGACCACGGTGGCCGCGTCGCAGCCCCCGCCGGTGGCCGCCGTGCCGCTGCGCCACCGGGCCCGTTGGATCACCCCGGTCACCGCCCGCTCCAGCCCGTCCGCCGCCGCGGTCAGCCGGGCCGCGTCGTCCGGGTCGCGCAACGACTCGGCCTCCAGCCGCAGTGCCGTCAACGGGGTACGCAGCCGGTGGGACAGGTCGGCCACCTGTTCGCGCTCCTCGCGCAGCAGGATCTGGATCCGCTCGGCCAGGTGGTTCAACGCGCCCGCCACCTCGCGCAACTCGGCCGGCCCGGCCGGTTCGACACGCGCGTCCAACTCCGCGTTGGCGAGCCGGTGCGAGACGGCGGACAGCGCCGTGATCGGCCGGACCAGCGTGCCGGCCAGCCGGTCGGCGACCACCAGGCCGACCAGCACGAGCAGCGCGCCGAGCAGCGCCAACACCAGCCAGGCGCGGGTCACCCCGGCGGTCAGTTCGGCGCGGGGGACCAGCGTACGGATCACCCCGGTCCCCTCCGGGCGGCCCTGCACCGCGACCACCACCTCCCGCCCGGCGGCGGACTCGACGGTCAGGCTCTGCCCCCGGGCGGCCAGCGTGACCGCCGGGGTACGCGGCGCCGGCGCGCCGAGCACCGTGCCGTCGGCGAGGAAAACGCTCACCTCACGGCCGGTGTCGACGGCGAGCTGGTCCACGGTCAGCCGGACGGTCTCCGGCGTGGCGGTGCCGACCACGGTGACCAGGAGCTGCACGTCGGCGGTGGCCCGGGCGGTCGCGCGGTCCGCGGCGACGGTGCGCACCAGCACGGCCAGCGGCACCAGGAACGCGACCATGACGAGCACCCCGACGGCCGCGACCAGCAGGGTCAGCCGGCGCCTCACCGGTCCTGCTCCGGCACGTCGAGCCGTACCCCCACGCCGCGCACCGTGTGCAGGTAGCGGGGCGCCTGGGCGCTCTCGCCGAGCTTGCGGCGCAGCCAGGACAGGTGCACGTCGACCGTCTTGTCGGCGCCGCCGTACGGGATCCGCCAGACCTCGGTCAGCAGCTCCCGCTTGGTGACGACCTGCCCGGGGCGGCCGGCGAGGTGGTGCAGCAGGTCGAACTCGCGTGGGGTCAGCTCCACCGGCGTGCCGTCCAGCGTGACCTGCCGGGACCGCCTGTCGATCCGGAGCCCGCCGAGCACCAGCGCCGCCTCCGTCGCGCCGCCGCCGGCCGAGCGGCGCAGCACCGCGCGGACCCGCGCGTCCAGTTGCGCGGCGGTGAACGGCTTCACCAGGTAGTCGTCCGCGCCGGCGTCGAGCAGGCGCACGATCTCCACCTCGTCGTCGCGGGCGGTCGCCACCACGACCGGCACCGTGCTGACCGCGCGCAGCATCCGCAGCAGCTCGGCGCCGTCCAGATCGGGCAGCCCGAGGTCGAGCACGACCAGGTCGGGCCGGTCGTCCAGGGCGTCACGCAGCCCGCCCAGGGCGGTCGACGCCGCGGCGACGGCGTGCCCGTACTCCCGGAGGGCGCGCAGCAGCGGAGTGCGGATGGTCAGGTCGTCCTCGATGAGCAGCAGGCGCGCCACGCAAGGGAGGGTAGCCGTTCGGCGGGCCGGCGACGGGGTCCGTTAACCGGACCTTAGCGTCGCCCTACGACCGCCCCGACCCGGCGCGGGGCAGACTCGGGGCATGGATCGCCGTACCCTCCTCGCCGTCACCGGCTGGCTGGCCACGACCGTGGCGGCCACGCTCGTCGGGCTGGCCGCCGTCGACCTGGCCGGCGCGGGCATCACCGGCACCGCGGGCGGGGTGCGGACCGAGCGGGACGTCGCCCGCGCGCTCGCCGTACCCGATCCGGGGGCGGGTGGCGCGACGAGCGTGAGCCCGGTCGCGACGCAGACCGGGACGCGGTCCGGCGCCGCGACGCCGACCGGCGCCCAGCGGGGCTTCGTGACGGACGGCGGCAGCGTGCTCGCCGAGTGCGGGCCGGGCGGCGTCCGCGTGGTGGCGTCGTCCCCGGCGCCCGGGTACCTGACGAAGGACGCCGACCGGGGGCCCGACGACCACGTCGAGGTCCGTTTCGTGGGCGGTGGCCGGGAGTACGAGGTGCGGCTGCGCTGCCGGGGCGGAGTGCCGACACGGGACCCGGAGGACTGAGTATTCGCAGCTCAGAGCCGCTGACTGTCCAAGATCGGACAGCGCTGTCGCTGGTTGGTGGGCGGTGGGGCGGCATAGCTTCGAGAAGCAGGGGAGTGATCGTCGCGGATCGCTCGGCGCACCACGAACGCCTCCTGCCGGCGTACCGGCAGGAGAGAGGACGACCATGTCCAGCCCCAGATCGAGGAGGGGAGCGACCGGCCAGCCCACCCCGAGCGCACGGGAGGCCGCGCACGTCGACGCGCAGATCGACTCGTGCTCGTCGGCCGGGCTGCCGCCGACCGCCCGGGTGTTGTTCGCCGTCGTCGACGCGAACGGCACGCTGGTCCGCGGCCTGGGCGCCACCTCGGCCACCCGGCTCGCCGCCGGGATGTACCAGGTGGCCTTCGACCAGGACGTCGCCGGAGCGGCCTACGTCGGGACCGTCGGCCCCGCCAACGGGGGCGGGCTCGCCCAGCAGGGCGTCATCACGGTGGCCCCCCGGGCCGGCATCGCCAACGCGGTCTTCGTCGAGACGCACGCCTTGAGCGGGCACGCGGACCGGCCGTTCCACCTGGCCGTGCTCGCCTGAGCGGGCCGGACACGAGCGCGCGGCGCCGCACGACCGTCCGGTCGTCACGTCGCCGCGCTCTGGCCGTCTCCCACCGTCGCAGCCGTGCGGCGGTACGTCAGCGGGGACCTGGCTCGACCGGCCCAGCTCGCAACCGGTCTTGTCTTCTGCTGATGCCCCTCCGGCGGGGGTCCAAACCTGACCGGCGTGGGGAATTCCACCATCTGCCAGTCCCGGCGTGGTGGGCACACGAACGGGGTATGAGCGGGCCATGGAGCATTTCACGATCGCGACCGTCGCCGAGAAGAGTCCCGATTTCCGCCGCGTGCTCTGGACCGGGGAGCACACGCAGTTGGTCATCATGACCATCCCGCCGGGCGGCGAGATCGGCGAGGAGGTCCACGAGGGCATCGACCAGATCCTCACGTTCGTCAGCGGCACCGGCGAGGCGCGGGTGGCCGGCGAGAAGAAGGAGGTCGTCGCCGGCGACCTGGTGGTCGTGCCGTCCGGCACGAAGCACAACTTCGTCAACACCGGGCCCAACCCGTTGGTGCTCTATACCGTCTACGGCCCGCCGGAGCACGCCGACGGCGCGGTGCACAAGACGAAGGAGGAGGCGGACGCCGCCGAGGAGGCCGGCGAGGACGAGCCGCCGACGTCCTGACTGTTAAGAAGGGGCCCCTCCTATACCTGAAGCGTTAAGAAGGGGCCCCGCCTTGCACCAGGCCGGGGTATTTGAGGCCGGCGCCGGTGTTGAGGACGACGACGCGCTCACCGGGGCGGATCCAGCCGCCGGCGCGCAGGTGCCGGGCGGCGGTCAGGCAGGCCGCGCCCTCCGGGCAGAGCAGCAGCCCCTCCCGGGCGGCGAAGTCGCGCAGGTCGGCGACGATCTCCGCGTCGTCCACGGCGATCGCGGTGCCGGCGCTGTCCCGCAACGCGGTCAGCACCAGCTCGTCGCCGAGCGGGGCCGGCACGGTGATGCCGAACGCGAGCGTGTGCGCGTCCCGCCACGGGGTGGCGCGCGCCTCGCCGGCCGCGAACGCGCGCACGATCGGCGCGCAGCCGGTGGACTGCACGGCCACCAGCCGGGGCAGCTTGTCCTCCACCCAGCCCAGCTCGCGCAGCTCGTGCAACGCCTTGTGGATGCCGATCAGCCCGACGCCGCCGCCGGTGGGGTAGATGATGACGTCGGGCACCTGCCAGCCGAGCTGCTCGACGATCTCGTACCCCATGGTCTTCTTGCCCTCGAGGCGGTACGGCTCGCGCAGCGTGCCGGCGTCGAAGATCCGCCCGCCCGAACCGGCGACCAGCGCGGCGATCTCCCGGCCGGCGTCGTTGATCAGCCCGTCGACCAGCCGCAGGTCCGCGCCGGCGGCGAGGCACTCCTGCCGGCAGATGGTCGGCGCGGCCAGCGGCATGGCGATCGTCGCGCCCATCCCGGCCCGGGCCGCGTACGTCGCCCAGGCCGCGCCCGCGTTGCCGTTGGTCGGCATGGCGATCCGCTCGACGCCCAGCTCCTTCGCCCGGCTCACGCCGACCGCCGCGCCGCGCGCCTTGAACGACCCGGTCGGGGTGAGCCCCTCGTCCTTGACGATCAGCTCCGCCACGCCGATCTCGTGGCCGTACGCCCGGGCGTGCCACATCGGCGTCCAGCCCTCGCCCAGCGTGGTGACGAACCGCGGATCGGCCACCGGCAGCAGTTCCCGGTAACGCCACAGGTCGGCCGGGCGGAGCCCGAACTGCTCCGGTGTCACGGTGGCGGCCACCGCGGCCAGGTCGTAGCGGGCCAGCAGCGGGGACCCGCAGTCGCACAGGTTCTGCAGCTTGTCGGCCGGGTGTTCCAGGCCGCAGCGCGGGCACTCCAGGTGCGTCAGGTGCACGGTGGTCCTCAGCTCGCGTCGATGCTCAGCCAGTGCCGGCTGCGCCGGCCCGGCTCGTACGGGGAGTCGAGGCGCTTCGCCACCACTCCGGGGAGCCGCTGCTCTCGGGCGGCCCGCAGGGCGTCCGCGCCGACCCCCGGGAACCACGGCGGAGTCTGCCAGTGCGGGCCGGTGAGCGCCAGACCGTCGAGCAGGTCGCGGCGTTGCGCGTACGGCACGTCGAGGCTGGACACGCCCTCCAGCCAGAGCAGGTCGACGGCGAGGAACTGACCGTCCCGCTTGGTGGGCGGCTTGACCCGCCCGGCCGGGTCGATGCGCACCAGCACCCCGTCCAGCACCACCTCGGTGGGGGCCAGTTCCTCGGCCATGGCCCGCAGCCAGGGATGGTCGCCGGTGATCTCCGTGTCGTCGCCGTCGAGCAGCCGGAGCCGGCCGCCGGAGACGTACGCCATCGCCCGCACGCCCGCCCAGCGCGGCTCGTACCCCCAGGCGGCGGCGTCGCGCGGCAGCCGGCCGCCCTCGGTGGCGCGCATCGGGCGGACCAGCTCGGGCATCGGCGTCCAACCCGCCGGCGCCGGGTCGGTGCGGCGGACCATCCAGTCCCGACCCCGGCCGCCGGTGGCGAACAGGACGTACCGGCCCTTGGTGCGCGCGCCGTCGAGCACCACGATCACCTCGTCGTCGCGCCACTTCTCGGCGCGGTAGGTGCCGGTGTCGTGCACGGTCATCCGCCCGCCGCCGTACTCGCCGGCCGGGATCTCCCCGTGGAACGTCAGGTATTCCATCGGGTGGTCCTCGGTGTGCACGGCGAGGTGGTTGCGGCCCGGGTCGCGGGGCAGGCCGCGCGGCACCGCCCAGGAGGCCAGCACGCCGTCGTGCTCCAGCCGCAGGTCCCAGTGCAGGCTGCGGGCGTGGTGCTGCTGGATGACGAAGCGGGGCGCGCGCCGCGCGGCCCGCTTCCGCGCCGGGGGCCGCTCGGGCACCGGCTCCGGGGTACGCGCCGCGTCCCGCTTCCGCCGGTACTCCTCCAGCCGGTCCGCCACAGCCGTATTCTCCGGCATACCCGGCGCGCGCGCCGGCATGGCGACCGCGTTGCGGGGTAGAACGGTCGACATGGACCTCGACCAGCCCACCCTTCCGCTTCCCGGCGACGTCCGGATCCCGATCCTCGGCTTCGGCACCTGGCAGGCCACCGGCGAGGACGGCTACCAAGCAGTGCTCGCCGCGTTGGACGCCGGCTACCGGCACCTCGACACCGCCACGATGTACGGCAACGAGAAGGAGGTCGGGCGCGCGGTCGCCGAGAGCGGGCTGCGCCGCGAGGACCTGTTCATCACCACGAAGCTGCCGCCGGACCGGGTGGGCCGGGAACGGGAGACTCTCGAGGCGAGCCTGGCGGCGCTGGGCACCGGGTACGTCGATCTGTGGCTGGTGCACTGGCCGCCGTCCGCGCCCGGCGACAGCATCCCGGTCTGGCGGGAGATGCTGGCCGCCCGGGACGAGAACCTGGCCCGCGCCGTCGGGGTGAGCAACTACTCGACCGCGCAGCTCGACGAGCTGATCCAGGCCACCGAGGAGACGCCCGCGGTCAACCAGATCCGCTGGAGCCCGTCGCTGTACGACCGGCAGACGCACGCCGCGCACCGGGACCGGGGCGTCGTGCTGGAGGGCTACAGCCCGTTCAAGACCAGCGACCTGTCCGACCCGGTGCTGGTGCGCATCGCCCAGGCGCACGACGTCTCGCCGGCCCAGGTGGTGCTGCGCTGGCACATCGACCACGAGATCGTGGTGATCCCGAAGTCGGTCACGCCGGAGCGGATCCGGGCCAACGCCGACGTGTTCGGGTTCTCGCTGACCGCCGAGGAGATGCGCGACATCGACGCGCTCGGCGGCTGATCCGGCGTACCGGAAGGGGCGCGGTCCGCACGGACCGCGCCCCTCCTTGTCTCCGGTGGTCAGCCTCGGGCGCAGGCGGTTCCGTTGAGGGTGAAGCTGCTCGGCGCGGAGAAGCTGCCGTTCAGCGTCGCCTGGTAGCCGAAGTTGGTCGACGCGCCGGGGGCCAGCGTGCCGTTGTAGGCGACGTTGCGCGCGGTCACCGCCGAGCCGCTCTGCGACACGGTGGCGTTCCACGCGCTCGTCACGTTCTGCCCGGAGGGCAGGTTGTAGTTGAGCGTCCAGCCGTTGATGGTGCTGTTGCCGGTGTTCTTGACGGTCACCTCGGCGGTGAAGCCGTTGTTCCACACGTTCGTCGACCGGTAGGTCACGGTGCAGGCCGAGCTGCCCGAGGGCGGCGGCGTGGTGGTGGTGGGCGGCGTCGAGGTGGGCGGCGGGTTGCTGCCGCCGGTGTTGACGCTCTGGGAGAACGAGTTCACGGCCAGGCCGACCCCGCCCTGCCACGGCTCGAAGCCGGCCTGGATGCTGGTGAGGTACCAGTCGTTGGTGATCGCGCCCCGGTTGCGGGTGTCGTTGATGAACGCCAGCGCGTCGAAGCTGAAGCTGGGGATGGCGGACGGCGCCACGTACGAGATGACGTTGTTGGAGCCGTTGCTGCCCCGCCAGACCTCCCAGGTCCGGCCCGCGATGGTCGTGTTGCCGACCGGGGACCCGATGGGCTGGATCGAGCCCTGCCGGTTGAGCCAGATCATGATCTCCATCTGGTTCACGCCGTCCTTCTTGGGCGACGGGTCGAGCCAGATGTCGTACGCGGCGTCGTAGATCGCGCCGCTGACGTAGTTGTAGCTGATGCTGGCCGGCGCGCTGCTGATGTTCTTCACCTGCACCGGCAGGTTGGTGCCGGGAGAGCAGTTGGTGTAGTGGCAGCCCACGAAGATCGACGGGTAGGAGACCGGCGCCCCGTTGGTCGGCGCGGAGCCGTCCGCCCGGGTGATCGAGAAGCCGGTCGAGGTCACGTTGATGCACTGCTGGGCGCTGGTGCCCCAGCGGTTGTTCTGCACCACGTACTTACCACCGATGGTTGTGGAGCCGTACTGGTCGCAGATCTGGGTGTCGGCGGAGGCGGTGCCGCCGAGCGCGACAGCGACGATGCTGCCGGCGGCCAGCAGGCCGGCGGCGGCGATGGCCCTGAGTGAACGCTTCATGATGCTCCTTGGCTCGGCGCGGGGGCGCCGGTGGTGTCGAGGGATACGTGCGGGAGCGCTCCCATGTTCACCAGGACACATTTACATGTTTGAAATCGATGCGCAACTGAACCGGTTAAGAAGGGCAAGGAGGGGCCCTTCGGCACTTCCGTGGGCCCGGTCGCAGCGAGTAGTGTCTTGCCTCCAACGCGTTCCGACCCCCTCCCGGAGGCGTACCCCACGATGGGTGGTTCTCCCCTGCGCATCCTCGTCGTCGGCGCGGGCGTCGCCGGCCTCGCCGTGGCCCGGGCGCTGCGCCTGGCGGGGTTCCGGCCGGACGTCACCGACCGGCTGCCGCCCGGCGAGCGCACCGAGACCGGCCTCTACCTCCCCGGCAACGCGGCGCGGGCGATGCGCCGACTCGACCTGGACGGGCCGCTGCGACCACTCGGTGAGGTGATCCACCGACAGCGCTTCCTCGACGCCGCCGGCGCGCCGCTGTGCGAGGTCGACCTGGACACGCTCTGGGCCGGGGTGGGGGAGTGCCGGGCCCTGCCCCGCGCCGAGCTGCACCGGGTGCTGCTCACCGGCGCCGGCGGCGCGGTCCGCCACGGCGCCGAGGTGAGCACCGTCGACCCCCATCCCGCCGGCGTCACCGTCGGCTTCACCGACGGCACCGGCGGCGAGTACGACCTGGTCGTCGGCGCGGACGGACCCCGCTCCGCGGTCCGCACGCTGGCCGCCCTCGGTGGTCCGCCCCGCCCCGCCGGGCAGGTGGTCTACCGCGCCGTGGTGCGCGACGGCCCGCCGGTCACCGACTGGACCGCCCTGCTCGGCCAGCGGGCCGGCTTCCTGATGGTGCCGCTCGGCGCCGGCCGGCTCTACTGCTACGCCGACGAGGCCGGCACCGCGCTGCCCGCCGACCCGCTCGCCCGGCTGCACGAGCTGTTCGACGGCTACGGCGGCCCGGTTCCCGAGGTGCTCGCCGCGCTGGAGACGGTGCACGTCGAACGCACCGAGGAGGTCGAGCTGGGCCGCTGGTTCCACGGCCGGGTGCTGCTGGTCGGTGACGCCGCTCACGCCGTCGCGCCGACGCTCTCCCAGGGCACCGCCATGGCGTTGGAGGACGCGGTCGTGCTCGCCGAGTCGCTCCAGGCCGCCGGCAGCGTCGACGCCGCGTTGATCGCGTACGAGAGTCGGCGTCGGCCGCGTACCCGCTGGGTGCGGGACCGGACCCGGGACCGCAACCGCACCCGCGACGTGCCGCCGGCGCTGCGCGACCCGTTGCTGCGCGGACGCGGCGGTCGGATCTTCGGCGAGCACTACCGACTTCTCACCGGCCCGCCGTAGAAGCGCCGAAGATCGTAGCCGCCCACCCCACGCGGCGGGGCCACCTACCGGGGACTATCCTCCTTGCGGATGACGGCTGCGCCGATGACCAGCGCGCCGAGCGGGACAACCCAGAACCGGAGGCCACTCGTGACCACCGTCGCACCCAAGCCGGTCGTGACCCGGCCCTGGCCGGTCCGCGAGCCGGTCAAGGGGTCGGCCCTCGCGCGGCTGCTGCGCACCACGGACGCGAAGCAGATCGGGATCATGTACATGGTCACCGCGTTCGCGTTCTTCATGATCGGTGGCCTGATGGCCCTGATCATGCGCGCCGAGCTGGCGCGACCGGGGCTGCAGTTCCTGTCGCCCGAGCAGTACAACCAGCTCTTCACCATGCACGGCACGATCATGCTGCTGTTCTTCGCGACGCCGATCGTGTTCGCCTTCGCGAACTACGTGGTGCCGCTGCAGATCGGCGCGCCCGACGTGTCGTTCCCCCGGCTGAACGCGTTCGCGTACTGGCTCTACCTCTTCGGCGGCACGCTGGCCGTCGCCGGCTTCGTCAGCCCCGGCGGCGCGGCCGACTTCGGCTGGACGGCCTACACGCCGCTGAGCAGCGTCGAGCACTCGCCGGGCGTCGGCGCCAACATGTGGGTGGTCGGCCTCGCCATCTCCGGTCTGGGCACCATCCTCGGCGCGGTCAACCTGATCACCACGATCCTGACCCTGCGCGCGCCCGGCATGACCATGTTCCGGATGCCGATCTTCACCTGGAACATGCTGGTCACCAGCCTGCTGGCCATCCTGGTCTTCCCGCTGCTGGCCGCCGCGCTGTTCGCGCTCGCCGCGGACCGCCTGCTCGGCGCCCACGTGTACGACCCGGCGACCGGTGGGCCGATGCTCTGGCAGCACCTGTTCTGGTTCTTCGGGCACCCCGAGGTCTACATCGTGGCGCTGCCGTTCTTCGGCATCATCACCGAGATCATCCCGGTCTTCTCCCGGAAGCCGATCTTCGGTTACAAGGGCCTGGTGGCCGCCACCGTGGCCATCGCCGCGCTGTCGATGAGCGTCTGGGCGCACCACATGTTCGCCACCGGCCAGGTGCTGCTGCCGTTCTTCAGCTTCCTGAGCTACCTGATCGCGGTGCCCACCGGCATGAAGTTCTTCAACTGGATCGGCACCATGTGGCGGGGGCAGGTCACGTTCGAGACCCCGATGCTCTGGGCGATCGGCTTCCTGGTCACGTTCCTCTTCGGTGGCCTGACCGGGGTGCTGCTGGCCAGCCCGCCGATCGACTTCCACCTGCACGACTCGTACTTCGTGGTGGCGCACTTCCACTACGTGCTGTTCGGCACCATCGTGTTCGCGGTCTTCGCCGGCATCTACTTCTGGTTCCCGAAGATGTTCGGCCGGATGCTGGACGAGCGGCTCGGCAAGATCCACTTCTGGCTGACCATGATCGGCTTCCACACCACGTTCCTGGTGCAGCACTGGCTGGGCGCCGAGGGCATGCCCCGCCGGTACGCCGACTACCAGGCCGACGACGGCTTCACCACGCTGAACATGGTCTCCACCATCGGCGCGTTCATCACCGGCATCTCGACCCTGCCGTTCATCTGGAACTGCTGGAAGTCGTACAAGACCGGCCCGGTGGTCGAGGTCGACGACCCGTGGGGCCACGGCAACTCGCTGGAGTGGGCCACCACCTGCCCGCCGCCGCTGCGCAACTTCGACCGGATGCCGCGGATCCGCTCCGAGCGGCCCGCGTTCGACGCGAAGTTCCCCGAGCTGGCCGCCGGGCAGAGCGTCGCCGGCCCGCCGGAGGGTGGTGCCAAGCCGCTGACCAGCGAGGTCAACGGTGGCGCCAGCTACCAGGAGGACACCGCCGGAAACCTCGACCAGCGCTGACCCGATCAGCCCACGACGGGCGCCGCACCCCTCCCGGGGCGCGGCGCCCGTCCCCTTTCTCCCCCTCCCCTTCCTCCCCCTCCCCGCCCCTCGTGCCCCCCTCGCCCTCGGCGACCCCGCCGGGCCCGGCACCGCACCACCAGCAGCCCGCACGACCAGACCGCCGGCCGCGCGCCCAGCGCATTGGCGATCATGAGGTTGGCGGCGCGACACGCCGGCCCGGAACCCGTCAACCTCATGATCGCCGGGCGGAGCTCAACCTCATTGCGCGCAGGTGCGCGCACGCGCACACCGGTAGCCGCTCTTTCCCGGAAAGAGTGGGTATCCGGGCCTGTTCCGGCCCGGATACCCACTCTTTCCGGGAAAGAGGGCGCCCGCCTCTGGGGGTGGGTGGGTGGGTGGTCAGGGGGTGGGTGGTCAGGGGGTGGTGGGGGCCAGTTCGGGAGCGGGCTTGGGGGTGTCGGGGGCGGACGGCGGGGTGCGGCGGTGGCGCAGCTCGACCGGGAGCACGACCAGCGCCACCAGGACGCCGACCGCGCCGGTGACCGCGAAGCCCCAAGCCGGGGCGGAGGCGTCGATCACCGCGCCGGCCAGCGGCGCGCCCAGGGCGATGCCGACCGTGACGGCGGAGCCGTGCAGACCCATCGCCAGGCCGCGCACGTCGGGCGGGGCCAGCCGGCTGACCGCGTCCGCGGTGGCCGCGATGGTGGGCGCGCAGAGCGCGCCGGTCGGGATCAGCGCCAGGCCGAGCAGCCACCAGTGCGAGCCGCCCAGCCCGACCGGGATGGTGGTGAGGCTGAGCGCCGCCACCAGCGCCAGCGGGGAGAACGAGCGGCGTACCGCGCCGTAGGCGAAGCCGCCCACAAGCGAGGCCACCGCCCAGACGGCCAGCACCACGCCGGTCCACCCGACCTCGCCGCCGGCCCGGAGCACCGCCACCACGGCGACGTCGGTGCCGCCCAGCACCAGCGTGGCGGCCAGGCTGACCGCCAGCACGGAGAGCAGGCGCGGGGTGAGCCACTCGCGCCGCGGCACCGCACGCCGTGGGCCGGCCGGCTCGTCGACGCCCCGGGTCGGCGGGTTCAGCAGCCAGAAACAGATGCCGGAGGCGACGATGCCGGCGCCGACCGCCCAGAGCGTGAGGCGCGGCGTGACGGTGGTCGCCAACGCCACCGCGGCCGCGGGGCCCACCATGAACGACAGCTCGACCGACATCGAGTCCAGCGCGTACGCCGGGCGTCGTTGCTCCGTCGGGACCAGCGCGGCGATGGACTGGCGGACCACCGAGAAGACCGGCAGCGCGAGCAGCCCGGCCAGGAACGCGGCGGGCAGCAGCACCGGGTAGGAGAGGGTGGGCGCGGCGGCCCAGAACACGCCCTCGACGATCGTGCAGAGCAGCAGCACCGGCCGCAGGCCGTGGCGGTCGACGAGCCGGCCGAGCAGCGGCGCGCCGATCGCCGTGCCGACGGTGGCCGCGGCGCCGACCAGGCCGGCCGCGCCGTAGCCCCGCCCCAGGTCGAGCACCACGTAGAAGGTGAGCGTCACCCCGACCGCGGTCAGCGGGATGCGGGCCAGCACGGACACCAGCAGCAGCGAGCGCAGACCCGGCAGGGCCAGCGCCTCCCGGTATGGCTTCAGGTTCACGACGGCCGCACCTCCGGCGCCATCCTGGGCCGGAGGTACGACAGTCGCAAGCGATTACCTGGTCAAGCGGCCTTGATCACAGGTTCGCCGACCATGGCGACGCCGGCGCCGTCGAGCGCGCGCAACGCCACGTCGAGCGTCCCCGGCGCGACGGCGGCGGTCAGCTCCAGCAGCACGGTGGTCCGGAAGCCCTCCCGGGCGGCGTCCAGCGCGGTCGCGCGGACGCAGTGGTCGGTGGCGATGCCGACCACGTCGACCCGGTCCACGTCGTGCCGGCGCAGCCAGTCGGCCAGGCACTCGCCGTCGGGCGCGTGCCCCTCGAAACCGGAGTACGCAGCCGCGTGCTCGCCCTTGTGGAAGATCGCCTCCACCCGGCCGGTCTCCAGCTCGGGGTGGAACTCGGAGCCGGACGTGCCGACCACGCAGTGCCGGGGCCAGGAGTCGACGAAGTCCGGCGGGTCACCGAAGTGCGCGCCCGGGTCGACGTGGTAGTCCTTGGTCGCGACCACGTGGTCCCAGCGGGCCGGCTCGGCGGCGAGCAGCCGGGAGATGCCGCCGGCCACCCCGGCCCCGCCGCCGACCGCGAGAGAGCCGCCCTCGCAGAAGTCGTTCTGCACGTCCACGATGATCAACGCGTTCGCCATCTGGTCGGTCCCTTCTCAGGTCGCGGGTACGACGGTCACCGGCACCGCCGGGTCGCCGCCGGAGAGCTTGAGCCCCTCCCACGGGATGGAGATCAGGCACTCTCGCAGGTGTTCCCGGGACTCGTCCAGCGTCGGCAGCGTCACCGGCTCGCCGGACACCACGTACGAGTGCTGGAGCAGCCGGTCGTTGGGCTGCCGGTCCGGCACGCCCTGCGGCACGATGACCTCCTCGGTGGCGGTGCCGGTCGGCTTGTGCCGGCGGACGGCGACCTTCCGGCCACCGATGGTGGACTTGTGCTCGGAGCGCTTGACCACCGGCCGCCCCTCCACCTCGACCAGCTTGTAGACCAGGCCGGCGGTGGGCGCGCCCGAGCCGGTCACCACCGCGGTGCCGGCGCCGTACATGTCGACCGGCTCGGCGGCGAGCGAGGCGATCGCGTACTCGTCCAGGTCGCCGGAGACGATGATCTTCGTTTCGGTGGCGCCGAGCGAGTCGAGCAGCTCACGGGACTGCTGGGCGATCACCGCCAGGTCACCCGAGTCGATCCGGACCGCCCGCAGTTCCGGCCCGGCCACCGCGATGGCGTTGCGGATGCCCTGCGCGATGTCGTACGTGTCGACCAGCAGCGTGGTGTCCTTGCCCAGCGTGGCGACCTGGGACGCGAACGCGGTCCGCTCGTCGTCGTGCAGCAGCGTGAACGCGTGCGCGGCGGTGCCGGCGGTCGGGATGCCGTAGCGCTGCCCGGCGGCCAGGTTGGAGGTGAACCGGAACCCGGCCAGGTACGCCGACCGCGCGGCGGCCACCGCGGCCTCCTCGTGCGCCCGGCGGGAGCCCATCTCGATCAGCGCCCGGCCCCGGGCGGCGGTGACCATCCGGGCCGCCGCCGCGGCGATCGCGCAGTCGTGGTTGAGCACGGAGAGCACCAGCGTCTCCAGTACCACGCACTCGGCGAACGAGCCGGACACGGTGAGGATCGGTGAGCCGGGGAAGAACAGCTCGCCCTCGGCGTAGCCGTCGACGTCGCCGGTGAAGCGGTAGTCGGCCAGCCACTGCGCGGCCCGGTCGTCGACCACGCCCGTCCGGCGCAGGAAGTCGATCTCCGTCGGGTCGAACCGGAAGTCGCGGATCATCTCGATCAGCCGGCCGGTGCCGGCGACCACCCCGTAGCGGCGGCCGGCCGGCAGCCGCCGGCTGAACACCTCGAAGACGCAGCGTCGGTCGGCCGTGCCGTCCTGAAGCGCGGCGCTGACCATGGTCAGCTCGTAGTGGTCGGTCAGCAGCGCGGGGCGAAGGGTGCTCACCGCCCCAGCCTAGAGTTCAGGCCGGATCCGTGCCGTCGTGCCCCGGCATCGAACCCAGCGCGGCCCGCAGCTCGCTACGGCGGGTGACGCCGAGCTTGCTGTAGACGCGTTGCAGGTGGTTCTCCACCGTGCGGGTGGAGAGGAACAGCCGTTCCGCGATCACGCGGCTGGTCAGCCCGGTGGCGGCGAGGCGGGCGATCTCCCACTCGCGGTCGCTGAGCGCCGGCCGGAGCAGCCGCAACGCCGGGGTGGAGATCTCGTCGCAGCGGCGCAGCAGGTCGGCGAGGCGTTCCCTGGCCGCCCCCGGAACGCCGGCCCCGGTGTCCCGCATCCGGTGCAGCGCCATCGCGGTCGCCTCGGCGGCGTAGACGACCAGCTCCCGGTCGGCGAAGCCGTCGGCGACCGTGAGCAGGTCGTCCGGGGAGCCGTCGAGCGCGGCCCGCGCGAACCGGGCGACCAGCGGCGGCAGCACGCCGTCGATCTGTTCGGAGAGCTCCGCCAGGCGCTGCGCCACCGAGCGCCGGCCGCCGTCGGTGCACGTGGGGCCGACCGGCGCGGCGGCCTGGTCGAGCCGGACCAGGTCGAGCAGGACGAGCAGCTCGTGGCCGGCGAGGCCGTCCTCGCGCAGCCGGTCGGCCAGCGCGCAGAGGTGCTTGACGGCGCCCGGCAGGTCACCGGCCACCGCCTGCGCGGCGCCCCGGGCCTGCTCCAGCCACGGGTAGAGGATCGCCATCCCGGGCGCGTGCGTGCGGTCCGCCTCGGCCATCGCCTCGGCGGCGTGCGCCGCGTCCCCGCGCAGCGCCGCGGCCTGGGCGCGCTCGGCGTGGGCCAGGCCGGCGTAGACCCGGCTGGTGGTGAGCACCGCGCAGGCGCCCAGGCTGGTCCGGAGCGCGTCGCCGCCGCGCCCGCGCAGCCGTGCCGCGTACGCCTGGAGGATGGCCAGGTAGCCGCTGCCGAGCCGGAAGTCGCCGGCGCCGGCCAGGTCGGCGAACTCGTCGGCGACGATCGCGTCGATGCCGGCCAGGTCGCCGGAGAGCGCCAGCCGGGTGCCCCGGGCCAGTTCCATGGCGAGCTGGAGGTAGGGCATGTCGGAGCGCCAGCACGCCGCCTCGGCCTGCACCCGGGCGATCGCGGTGGCGCTGCGACGGTACTGCCCCTGCGCGGCCTGGAGGTGGGCCAGCGTGCAGCGGGCCAGCTCCCGGGCCGCCATCGGCGCGGCGGGGCGGTCCAGCACCTCCTGGGCCAGCCGCACCGCGACGTCGACGTCCAGCCGGTGCAGCCGCATGATGGCCTCGAAGGCGCGGACCCGGGCCCGGTCGGCGGGATCGTCCAGCTCCGCGCCGCGGGCGGCGATCTCCTCCACGGTGGACTCCCGGTTGAGCCCCCAGTAGCTCACCATGCCCCGGACGGTCAGCCAACGGCTGCGCCGCCGGTCGTCGTGGATCTCGCCGGCGACCTGGTCGAGCACCCGGATCGCCTCCTCCGGCCGGTCGCCGAACATGAGGATGGTGGCGAGCAGTTCCGCGGCGTCCGTGCCGCCGCCGGCCTCCAACGCGGCCCGGGCCAGCCGGGTGGCCAGCGGCACGTCGTACCGGCCGAACGCCTGCATCGCGGCGTCGAGCAGCAGCGTCACGTTCTGCGCCGTACCCGAGTCGAGCCGCCACACCGCGACCCGCAGCAGATCGTCGCGACGGCGCTTGCCGACCTGTTCCAGCAGCTCGGCCAGGGTGGCCTGGAGCCGGCGGGTGCGGCTGACCGGGCAGTGCCGGCGCATCACCTCGCCGTAGAGCGGGTGGGCCAGCCGGACGTTGAGCCGCCGGTCGTCGCGGACCATGGCGATGAGCCCGCGTTCCTCGGCGGCCTCCACGTCCGCCGGCTCGACCGCCCGTTCCAGCAGGTGCAGGCCCAGCGGCTCGCCGAAGGCGACCAGCTCCACCACCGCCCGGACGCCCGGGGTCAGCCGGCCGATCCGGGTGTCGATCAGGTCGGTGAGGCTGGGCGCCAGCTCCAGCCGGCCGGTCCACCGCCAGATCCCGTACCTGCGGTCGAGCTCGTCGCCGGCGGCCAGCACCAGCTCGCGCAGCAGCAGCGGGTTGCCGGCGGAGAGCCGGAACAGCCGGTCGGAGGAGCCGGCGTCGACCGGGCCGCCGAGGATCGCGGCGAGCAGGCCGGTGGTCTCGCTGCGGCCGAGCGGGCCCAGCTCGACCAGGTCGACCAGGTCGTCGGTCCAGAGCGCGCGGATCGGCAACGGGATCTGCTCGCCGTTGCGCAGCGTCCCGATCACGGTGGCGTTCTCCGAGCGGGCGACCAGGTGCACCAGCGCCGCCGAGGGCGGGTCGAGCAGGTGCGCGTCGTCGATGGCCAGCACGATGGGCCGGCCCGCGGCCTGTTCCTGGAGCAGATCCACCGCCCAGCGCAGGATGCCGGCGGGGGAGAGGCCCTGCGGTTGCGCGGCGGGGAGCACCTGGACCAGCCCGCCGAACGGCAGCGCGGCGGTGGTGGCGCTGGCCGCGACCGACCAGATCGCGAAGCGCTCGGGGGAGAGCGCGGCCACCCCCTCCCGCAGCAGGCGGCTCTTGCCCACCCCGGCGTCGCCGCTGAAGAGCAGGCCGCGCCCATCCGGACCACCGATCGTGGATGACAGCCGGTGAAGTTCATCCGCTCGGCCGACGAACTCCCACCTGGTCATCGAGGCAGCATATCGATGGAATGCCCTCCGCGCGCACGCCGTCACGCAGTGAAGTTGAGTAATCTGGCAATTACTCGTGAGTACCGGATGTGTTCGGTGTCGGATGGCCGACACCCGTACTCTTCCGACATCCCCGCCGGGGACAGTTCCCGCGACCGGGCCGCGCCCGGCCGCCTCACCGGGAGGCCGTCTGATGAAGCCGGGTCCACTCCCTGCGGTCGACGTGCCCGATCCGGGCGACCGGGCCGAGCCGCCGCGATGCGCCGCGCTCCCGACCCGCCTCGGCGTGACCCCACCGGCCCCGGACGAGCCGCTCGCCGTGGTCGCGACCGGCCCGGCCGGCGCCGGTCGGCGCGAGCTGGTCGCCGGTCTGCTCGGGGTGCCGGCCGGGACGCTGGCCGTGCCCGTCGGCAGCCACCTGCTCGTCAACCACGCCAAGGTCGCCACCCGGGCGGCCGGTGTCCCGGGCTACCGCCACCCGCTCGCGTACGGCGCCGACCCGCTCGCCACCGGTCCCGCGCTGGCCCGGCCGCCGCGCCGGGTCGAGCTCAGCCTGCCCGACCCGCTGCTGCGGCACTTCGCGGTGCTCGACACGCCGGACACCGCCGCGCTGGGGGTGGCCGGTGGCCGGGTGCTGCGGGACGCCGTGGGCCGGGCCGGCGCGCTGCTCTTCGTGATCGCCGCCGACCAGGCGTTCAGCGCCACCGAGCTGCACCTGCTGACCGAGGTGGCGCGGGCGTCGGTCGAGGTGTTCTTCGTCGTCACTCCCGGCGGGACCGGCTGGGCGGTGCCGGCGGACGGCGCGACGGCGGAGGGCACGGGGGCGTCCGTGCCGTCGCCCGGCCCCGCCGGCCCGCCCGGCCCCGCCGGCCCGCCCGGCCCCGCCGGCCCGCTCGACCCGGTGGCGGTCTCCATCGCGGCCCACCGGGCAGTGCTGTTGGCCGCGGTGCCCGCGCTCGCCCGGGCCCGGTGGTTCCCGGCCCGCCGCACCGAGCTGCCGAACCTGCGCCGGGCGTTGGTCGGCTGGGCCGCCGGTGAGGGGCTGCGGCGGGCCAGCGCCCGGCCGCCGGAACCACCCGGCGCGCACGGCCGGGTGCCGGTACTGACCGGCGTCGAGCCGGCCGAGCTGGCCGACCGGCTCGACCGCCAGGCCCGCTCCTGCGCCCAGCGGATCCGCCAGCACCTCGCGCTGGAACTGGCCAACATCCACCTCCGGGTGGTCCAGGAGATCGTCTTCGGGGTCGGCTGCGCCGGCCTGCCGCCGTTGCTCGACCGTGAGCTGGAGGCGCTGTCCCTGCTCGCCACCGCGCAGTGCGACGAGGCGGTGCGCGGCATGGTCGACGACGCCGCCGCCCGGGTCTTCGGCGCGCCGCTCGCCGAAGGCGTACGCCGGCGGATCACCCGCGCCGTGCGCTGGGGCCTCGCCGACCATCCCGACGGCCGGGAGCTGGACCGGGTGCTCCTGGTCACCAGCACCGCCGGGGTCGCCTCGTTGGCCGGCGTCGGCGCCCTGGACGCGCTGGCCGGGCTGCCCGGCGCGGCACGCGACGAGGCGCTCCCGCCGGTCGGCGTGGCGCTCAACGGCGGCTGCTGGCAGCACTGGCGCGCGCCGGGCAACAACGATCCGAACGCCGCCCGGTCCTGGGCCCAACGCGCCCTGCGCGAGGTGGAACTCGAACTGTCCCGCGAGGTGTCCCGTCGCTTCGAGGTGATCCGTCTCTCGCTGGGTGGGGTGCTCGCCGATGCTGTCGACCACGGCATCCTGCTCGCCTGAGGCCGGGGTCGCCGGGCGCGCGCCCCTGGTCCGGGCCCGCGATCCCGACCGCCGCGCCGTTCCGGTTCATCGGTTCGGCGGATCCGGTGGCACGATGGGGGGCATGGCGGCTCCACAGGTTGCGCCGGTCGAGACGCCGGACACCACAGAGGTGCCGGTCTCCGACCGGCCATGGGTGACCATCGTCTGGGACGATCCGGTCAACCTGATGACGTACGTGACCTGGGTGTTCCAGAAGCTGTTCGGGTACAGCAGGGAGAAGGCGGAGCAGCTCATGCTGGACGTGCACCACAAGGGCAAGGCGGTGGTCTCCAGCGGGGCCCGGGAACGCATGGAGCACGACGCGGCGCAGCTGCACGCGTACGGGCTGTGGGCGACGGTGGACCGGTCGTGAGCGCGAGGAGTGAGCCGGTGTTGCGAGCCCCGCAGTCGCGAACAGGGGTGGCGCTGTGAGCGCGAGGAGTGAGCCGGTGTTGCGAGCCCCGCAGTCGCGACCGGGGACGGCGCGGTGAGCATGTTCCGTCGCCGGGGCGACAGCTACGTGGCCAGTTTCGCGGTGGACGAGGTGCGGGTGCTGCGCAAGGTCGCCTCCGAGGTGGTCGGGCTGCTCACCGACGGCTTCGACCACGGCGACCCGGTGGTCGGCCGGCTCTTCCCGGAGGTCTACCCGGACGACGACGCCGGCACCGCCGAGTTCCGCCGCTACACCGAGGGCGACCTGAAGACCGCGAAGATCGACCAGGCCGGCGCGATCCTCGCCGCGTTGCCCGACGGCGACGCGGGCGGCGAGGTGCGGCTGGACGCCGAGGCGGCCGAGGCGTGGCTGCGGGCGCTCAACGACGCCCGGCTGGCGATGGGCGTCCGGCTGGAGATCAAGGACGGCACCGACCTGGGCGAGGAGCTGGACGACGCGGTCGCCGCCGACCCGGCCTCGTCCCGGGTGTTCCAACTGTCGGTCTACGCCTATCTCGGATATCTCCAGGAGTCCCTGCTCAACGCGCTCATCGACTGAGTGGTGACGGCGGCCACCTCGCCGCCCGGGGCGGCCAGGCGCTAGGCTGGTCGACGTGCTGAGCATCGACCGGTCGATCATCGACGCGATCGTGGCCCACGCCCGCCGGGACCACCCGGACGAGGCGTGCGGCGTGGTCGCCGGTCCCGCCGGCAGCGACACCCCGACCCGGCACATCCCGATGGACAACGCCGCCCGTTCGATGACGTTCTACGAGTTCGACTCGATGGAGCAGTTGCGGGTCTGGCGGGAGATGGACGACCGCGACGAGGAGCCGGTCGTCATCTACCACTCGCACACCGCGACGGAGGCCTACCCGTCCCGCACGGACGTCTCCTTCGCCGGCGAGCCGGGTGCGCACTACCTGCTCGTCTCCACCCGTGAGCCCGACACCGAGGAGATCCGTTCCTTCCGGATCGTCGACGGGGTGGTCACCGAGGAGCCGGTCGAGATCGTGGACGCCGCCGTGGACCCGAACGCTGTCCAGTCCTACATGTTCGGGCAGAGCCCGGCGACGGTCGACTACGAGTGTTCCGGCCGCTGATCCCCAGCGCCGGCATGCCCTTTCCCGTCCGTCACCTGGCACGACCCTGAACGAGGAGCACGAGACACCATGGCCATCGAGGTTCGCATCCCCACCATCCTGCGCAGCTACACCGGCGGCGCGAAGGTCGTCGAGGGCAGTGGCGACACGCTCGCCGACCTGCTCACCGACCTGGACTCCCGGCACGCCGGCCTGCGGGGCCGGCTGGTCACCGACGCCGGCGCGTTGCACCGGTTCGTCAACGTCTACGTCAACGACGAGGACGTCCGTTTCCTCGGCGCGCTGGACGCGAAGCTCAACGACGGCGACAGCGTGACCATCCTGCCGGCCGTGGCCGGCGGCGCGTTCGGCTTCGCCGCGGCGGCGGCGATCGCGTCGCACAGCGCCGCGGCGGCGGCGACCGCCTCGCAGAGCGCCGCCGCAGCGACCGCGTCGCACGCGAGGTCCGCGCGCGCCGTCGCCGTCCGCTAGGCGGCCCGCCATGGCGCGGTACGACAGCCTGCTCGACGCCTCCGGGGGCACGCCGCTGGTCGGCCTGCCCCGGCTCTCCCCGACCGTGCCCGACGGGGCGCCGCCGGTGCGGCTCTGGGCCAAGCTGGAGGACCGGAACCCGACCGGCAGCATCAAGGACCGCGCGGCCCTGTTCATGGTCCGCGCGGCCGAGGAGGCCGGCCGGCTCCGTCCCGGCGACACCATCCTGGAGCCGACCAGCGGCAACACCGGCATCTCGCTGGCCATGGTGGCGAAACTGCGCGGCTACCGGCTGGTCTGCGTGATGCCGGAGAACGTCTCCACCGAGCGGGTGCAGCTGCTCCGGATGTACGGCGCGGAGATCATCTTCTCGCCGGCCGCCGGCGGCTCGAACCAGGCCGTCGCCACCGCCAAGCAGATCGCGGCCGAGCACCCGGACTGGGTGATGCTCTACCAGTACGGCAACGAGGCGAACGCCCGGGCGCACTACGAGACGACCGGGCCGGAGCTGTTGCACGACCTGCCGAGCATCACCCACTTCGTGGCCGGGCTGGGCACCACCGGCACGCTCATGGGCACCGGCCGCTACCTGCGGGAGAAGGTCGACGGGATCCAGATCGTGGCGGCCGAGCCGCGCTACGGCGAGCTGGTCTACGGCCTGCGCAACATCGACGAGGGTTACGTGCCCGAGCTGTACGACGCCGGGGTGCTGTCCCGGCGCTTCTCGGTGGGCACCCGGGACGCGGTGCTGCGGACCCGGCAGCTCGTCGAGGTGGAGGGGATCTTCGCCGGCTTCTCCACCGGCGCGATCCTGCACGCCGCGCTCGCCGTGGCACACGAGGCGGTGAAGGCGGGCCGCCGCGCCGACGTGGCGTTCGTGGTCTGCGACGGCGGCTGGAAATACCTGTCCACCGGTGCGTACGGCGGCACGCTCGCGGACGCCGAGGACGCGCTGGACGGTCAACTCTGGGCCTGACGGCCCGGTGGCGGTCCGGTCGGTGGGGACACACCGGCCGGATCGCCGCGATCTCCCGGATCCCGGACGCGTATGGGTGTCACGTTGATGACAACTTCCGGTAGATGATTCTTGCCCGACCGGCCGCCGCGTAGGCTGCGCAGCGTGGCGAGCGCGTCGGTGGAGATCAACGACGGGGCGGCTGCCGACGCATCGACTACCCACGGTGAGATCGAGGCAACCGGATGCGACTGACCGTCCTCGGCTGTGCGGGCAGCTTCCCGGGCCCCGAATCGCCCTGCTCCGCCTACCTGATGGAGGCCGACGGGTTCCGGCTCCTGATCGACTTCGGCGCGGGTTCGCTCTCCACGCTCCAGCGTTACGTCGGGCTGCACGCCCCGGACGCCATCCTCCTCACCCACCTGCACTGCGACCACATGTTCGACGCGGTGAACTACGTGGTGGTGCGCCGGTACGCCCCGGACGGCCCCTACCCGCCCCTGCCGATGTACGCGCCCTCCGGCGCGCCCGACCGGCTGGCCAGCGCGTACGGGCAGGAGGAGGGCACGGTGGAGGACGTCTACCAGTTCTACAGCCTCCAGCCGGGCACGTTCCCGATCGGCCCGTTCACCGTCACCGTCGACCGGATGAACCACCCGGTCGAGACGTACGGGGTGCGGCTGGAGCACGGCGGCCGGGTGTTCTGCTACTCCGCCGACACGGCGCCCTGCGAGGCGCTGCTGCGCCTGGCCCAGGACGCCGACGTGTTCCTCTGCGAGGCCAGCTACCTGGACGGCATGGACAATCCGCCGGACCTGCACCTGACCGGCCGGGAGGCCGGTGAGGCGGCCACCAAGGCGGGGGTGGGCCGGCTGTTGCTCACCCACCTCGTGCCCGCGTGGGGCAGCGAGTCGCACACCGTGGAGTCGGCGGCCGGGGCGTACGCCGGGCCGATCGAGGTGGTCCGGGCCGGCGCCGGCTACGACGTCTGAGCGACGGCCGGCCCGCGCGTTGCCGTACTGTTCGCCGGCCGGTCAGCGTCTGGTCGCCTGCCGCATCCGTACGGCCCGCACGCTCGGGCCATGCGGATCGCCATCGTCACCGAGTCGTTCCCGCCGGATGTCAACGGCGTGGCGAACTCGGTCGTCCGGGCCGCCGAGCACCTGGTCGCCCGCGGGCACGAGCCGCTTGTCGTCGCGCCCGCCCCGGCCGGCGGCCGGCGTCGCCGGGCCGACCACCACGCCTATCCGGTGGTGCGCATCCCGAGCGTGCCCCTGCCCCGTTACCAGGGCTTCCGCCTCGGCGTGCCGCGCGTCGGGCTGACCGGCGCGCTGCTCGGGCACCGGCCCGACGTGGTCCATCTGGCCAGCCCTTTCGTGCTCGGCGCGGCCGGGGCGTCGGTGGCCGCCCGGCACGGCCTGCCCACGGTCGCGGTCTACCAGACGGACGTCGCGGCCTACGCCCGGGCGTACCGGGTGGGGTGGGGCGAGGCCGCCGCGTGGCGGCGGATCCGGGAGATCCACAACTCCGCGCAGCGCACCCTCGCGCCGTCCACCCGCGCCGCGGCGGACCTGATCACCCACGGGGTACGGCGGATCTGGCTGTGGCGGCGGGGCGTGGACGCGGTCCGGTTCCACCCGGCACGGCGCAGCGTTCGGCTCCGCGCGACGCTCGCCCCGGACGGCGAACTGCTGGTCGGCTACGTCGGCCGGCTCGCCCCGGAGAAGCGGGTGGAACTGCTGGCACCGATCACCGCCCTGCCCGGCGTGCGGGTGGTGGTGGTCGGCGACGGACCGGTGCGCCGGCAACTCGAACGCGCGCTGCCGGCGGCACGGTTCCTCGGCGTGCGGCACGACGACGCGCTGGCCGAGCTGTACGCCAGCCTGGACGTGTTCGTCCACACCGGACCGCACGAGACGTTCGGGCAGACGCTCCAGGAGGCCGCGGCGAGCGGCGTACCCGTGGTGGCGCCGGCCAGCGGCGGTCCGGTGGACCTGGTCGAGTCGGGGGTGACCGGGCTGCTGGTGCCGCCGGACGACGGCGCGGCGCTGGCCGCCGCCGTGGCCGAGTTGGCCGCCGACCCGGCGCGGCGGGCCCGGTACGGCGCGGCGGCCCGCGTCGCGGTGGCCCGGCGCAGCTGGGACGCGGTCGGTGACGAGCTGATCGGGCACTACGAGGCCGTGCTGGCCGGCACGCCCGCCGCCGGGCGGCTCCCGGCGTGACCGGGGCCGGTCCCCGCCCGGTCCGCATCGTCCGGCTCGCCAACTTCGTGACGGCGCGCTCCGGCGGGCTGCGGACGGCGTTGCGGCAGTTGGGCGCCGGCTATCTGGCCGCCGGTCACGAACCCGTGTTGGTGATCCCCGGCGCGCGCCCCGCGGACCGCATGCGTCCGTGGGGGCGCGAGATCGCCCTGCCCGGACCGGAACTGCCCGGCACCGGCGGCTACCGGGTGCTGGCGGACCGGCGAGGGCTGGCCCGGCTCCTCACCGACCTGGCCCCGGACCGGATCGAGGTCTCCGACCGCAGCACGCTGCGCTGGACCGGCCGCTGGGCCCGGGAGCACGGGGTGCGCTCGACGATGGTCTCGCACGAGAGCCTGACCGGGCTGCTCGGTCAGTGGGGGATGCCGGCCGGGCTGGCCCGGCGGACCGCCGACCGGCTGAACCGCGAGACGGCACGCCGGCACGACCGGATCGTCTGCACCACCGGCTGGGCCGCCGAGGAGTTCGTCCGGCTGGACGGGCCGCCGGTGGAGCGGGTGCCGCTCGGTGTCGACCTGGACACGTTCCACCCCCGTCGGGCCGATCCGGCGCTGCGGGAACGGTACGCCGACGACTCCGAGGTGCTGCTGGTGCACTGCGCCCGGCTCTCCGTGGAGAAGCGCCCCGCGCTGGCGGTGGCCGCGCTGGCCCGGCTGCGACGTGCCGGCGTACCGGCGGTCCTGGTGCTGGTCGGTGACGGGCCGCTGCGGCCGGCGCTGACCCGGTCGGCGGCGGGCCTGCCGGTGCACTTCACCGGTTTCCTGCCGGACCGGCTGGCGGTGGCCGCGCTGCTGGCCAGCGCGGACGTGGCGCTCGCACCGGGGCCGGTGGAGACGTTCGGCCTGGCCGGGCTGGAGGCGCTCGCCTGCGGCACGCCGGTGGTGGCGAACGCGGCGAGCGCGCTGCCGGAGGTGGTCGGCGCGGGCGGGCTCGCCGCGTACGGCACCCCGGCGGCGTTCGCCGTCGCGGTCCGCCGGCTGCTGGACCGGCCGGCGGCGGAGCGCCGTGCCGCCGCGCGGGCCCGCGCCGAGGAGTTCGGCTGGCCGGCCGCGGTCGCGGGTTTCCTCCGCGCGCACGGCGTCGACCCGCCGGAGCGCTGACCGGCCGGCGGCACCCGTGGGCGGCGCGATCGGCGCACCGCATAGGGTGCAGGCATGGCGCGACCTGACGGGCGGCGGCCCGACCAACTCCGACCGGTGACCCTGACCCGGGGCTGGAGCACCCACCCGGAGGGCTCGGTGCTCGTCGAGTTCGGCGCGACCCGGGTGCTCTGCACGGCCAGCGTCACCGAGGGGGTGCCCCGCTGGCGCAAGGGTTCCGGGTTGGGCTGGGTGACCGCCGAGTACGCGATGCTGCCGAGAGCCACCAACACCCGCTCGGACCGGGAGAGCGTCCGAGGCAAGGTCGGCGGTCGCACCCACGAGATCTCCCGGCTGATCGGTCGCAGCCTGCGCGCCTGCGTCGACCTCAAGGCGCTGGGCGAGAACTCCGTGGTGCTCGACTGCGACGTGCTCCAGGCCGACGGCGGCACCCGCACCGCCGCGATCACCGGCGCGTACGTCGCGCTGTACGACGCGGTGACCTGGCTGGCCGAGCGCAAGTCGCTGACCGGCAAGGTGGAGAAGGTGATGCACCGGTCGGTGTCCGCGGTCAGCGTCGGCGTGATCGGCGGCGAGCCGATGCTCGACCTCTGCTACGCCGAGGACGTGACCGCCGAGGTGGACATGAACGTGGTCTGCACCGGCGCCGGCGACTTCGTCGAGGTGCAGGGGACGGGCGAGGCCGGTGTCTTCGCCCGCGACCAGCTCGACGCGCTGCTCGACCTGGGCGTGGCGGGTTGTCTGGAACTGGCCGACGCACAGCGGAAGGCGCTGAACCTGTGACCGACAACAAGGTGCTGCTGGCCACCCGTAACCGCAAGAAGCTCGTCGAGTTGCAGCGGATCCTGGACGGCGCGCTCGGCGCCCACCGGGTCGCCCTGGTCGGCCTGGACGACGTGCCGGAATATCCGGAGCTGCCGGAGACCGGCCTGACGTTCGGCGAGAACGCGCTGATCAAGGCGCGGGAGGGCTGCCGGCGCACCGGCCTGCCGACCATCGCCGACGATTCGGGCATCGCGGTGGACGCGCTCAACGGCATGCCCGGCGTGTTCAGCGCCCGCTGGTCCGGCCGGCACGGCGACGACCGGGCCAACCTCCAGCTCCTGCTGGACCAGGTGGGCGACGTGCCGGACGAGCACCGGGGCGCGGCCTTCGTCTGCACGGTGGCGCTGGTGCTGCCCGGCGGCAAGGAGCACCTGGTCGACGGCCGGCAGCCGGGCCGGCTGCTCCGCGCGCCGCGCGGCGAGGGCGGGTTCGGCTACGACCCGATCTTCCTCGGCGACGGGCAGGAGCGGACCAACGCCGAGCTGACGCCGGCGGAGAAGGACGCGGTCAGCCACCGTGGCAAGGCGCTGCGGGAGCTGGCCAAGCTGGTCGCCAAGGTGCTCCCCGCGGCCGGCTGACGGCGTCCCCGTGACGGAGCGGACGACCGTGGACCTCGCCGGTCCGGCCGTGCTGTGGGGCCGGTGGGGGGTGCTCGGCGCGACTCTCGCCGCGCTCGGCCACGACGACGTCTGGTGGATCGACGCCGACGGGGCCCACCACGACGACCACGGGGGCAACTGGGGGCGGCTGGTCCTCGTCGCCGACGACCGGGCGGTGCTGTTCGGCTACGACCACGAGTACAGCGACACGGTGGACGCGAGTCCCCCGATCGACCTGCTGGCCGGCGCGCCCGCCTGGCTGCCCTGGGCGGAACTGGTCCGGCACGCCGACGACGACCAGCTCGGCTACGTCTACTGGCACGAGCACGGCGACTGGCACCGGGTCCGATACCCGGACCGGGTCGCCGACGGCCTCCCGCAGACCGTCGGCGCCGTTCTCGACGCCGACCGCGCCCGCCGGGAACTGGCGGAGGTGGTCTTCGAGTGGGCCGGGCACGACGTCGACGGCGAGGCGGAACGGGTGGACGTGGCGACCCACGCCGACCGACTGCTCGCCGCCGCGGCCGGCCACTCGGTCGACGCGGCTGCGCTCACCGGTCTGCTCGGGCGGGTCCGGTCCGTTCCGGTCGATCTGGACGCCGCCCTCGCCTCGGCAGCGCGGGCCGGTCTCACCCCCGGCACTGTCGTACCGGTCGTGCCGGCGAATGCCGAGGTGCCGCACCGACGGGTCCGGACGCTCAGTGAGACGCAGCACGAACGGCTGGTCTGGGCGGCCATGGGTGAGGCGGACGAGCTGCCCCGCCCGGAGCCGGCCGGCACCGGGGCACTGGCGGCGCTGGTGGACTGGGCGCGCCTGCGGGCCCCGGGCGCGGACGGCCGGTCCTCGGTGGTCGTGGAGGCGCTGGACGGCGCGATGCGCCGGATTCCGGGCGAGTGCTGCCCGGTGGACCGGCCCGGGGACGGTTTCCGGGACCTCTTCACGCTGGTCGGGGAGCTCCGGGCGGCCGAGGCCGATGCCCGGCACGGGCGCTGGATCTTCCTGCGGGTGGCGACCACGTCGGACGGTTTCTCCGTCGAGCGCCGTTACGACTCCTGGCCGGACTGGATGGGGTCGCGGGACAGCGGCCCGTGGCTGTCCCACCTGCGCACCGAGATGCGGTCCCGCGCCGCCGAGTTCCGCCCCCCTTGGACCGCCCTGCTCGACCCGGACGTCGCCCACCTCCCCACCCCACCCCCTGAGCCCGGCCGCTGATTCACGGAAAGTGTGGCCATTCGACGTCGAATGGCCACACTTTCCGTGAATCAGCGCGAACCGAGAGCGGGCGTCAGGCGAGAGGGCCGGTGGCGCGCTCGATGGCGGCGCGTAGGTCGGGGCCGGCGACTACGGATCGGGCGGCCTCGATCAGCGGGGCGAGGAAGACGTCCGGACCGGGGTCGCCGATCGTGTCGCCGAGCGCGTCCAACGCGGCCCGGCCGGCCGGGGACGGCTCCAGCGGCGCGCGGAGCTGGAGCCCGCGTACCGCCGCCAGCAGCTCCACCGCGAGCAGGCTGGTCAGGTTGTCCAGCACGGTACGCAGCTTCTTGGTGGCCGCCCAGCCCATCGAGACGTGGTCCTCCTGCATGCCGCTGGTGGGCAGCGAGTCGACCGAGGCGGGGGCCGCCAGCCGGCGGTTCTCCGCGACGATGCCGGCGGCGGTGTACTGCGCGATCATCAGCCCGGAGTTCACCCCGGCGTCGGGGGAGAGGAACGCCGGCAGGTCCCGGTTACGGGCCACGTCCAGCAGCCGGTCCACCCGCCGTTCGGCGATCGCGCCCACCTCGGCGGCGGCGATGGCCAGGTAGTCGGCGGCGAAGCCGAGCGGCGCGCCGTGGAAGTTGCCCGTCGACTCGACCCGCCCGTCCGGCAGCACCACCGGGTTGTCGACCACGGAGGTCAGCTCCCGGCCGGCGACCACCTCGACGAAGTCGAGCGTGTCCCGGGCCGCGCCGGCCACCTGCGGCGCGCAGCGCATCGAGTACGCGTCCTGCACCGCGTGGGCCAGGTCGTCGCGGTGCGAGTCCATCACCGCCGAGCCCTGGAGCAGCCGGTGGATGTTCGCGGCCGAGGCGGCCTGGCCGGGGTGCGGGCGGATGGCGTGCAGCTCGGGCAGGAACGGCCGCTCCGAACCGAGCATCGCCTCGATCGCCAGCGCGGCGGTCACGTCGGCCATGGCGAACAGGTGCCGGGCGTCGGAGACGGCCAGCAGCAGCATGCCGAGCATGCCGTCGGTGCCGTTGATCAGCGCCAGCCCCTCCTTGGCGGCCAGCTCGATCGGGGCCAGCCCGACCCGGCGCAGCGCCTCGGCGGCGTCGAGCCGTTCGCCGGCCGGGCCGAGCACCCAGCCCTCGCCGAGCAGCACCAGCGCGCAGTGCGCCAGCGGCGCCAGGTCACCGGACGCGCCCAGCGAGCCGTGCTCCGGCACCCACGGGGTGATCTCGTGGTTGAGCAGGTCCACGAGCGCCTCGGCGACGAGCGGGCGGACGCCGGAGCGGCCGAGCGCGAGCGAGCGTACCCGCAGCAGCATCATGGCCCGCACCACCTCGCGGGGCATCGGCGCGCCCACCCCGGCCGCGTGCGAGCGGATCAGCGCGGCCTGCAACTCGGCCCGCCGCTCGGGGGCGACGAACGTGTTGGCCAGCGCCCCGAACCCGGTCGAGACGCCGTACACCGGACGGCCGGCGGCCTCGATGCCGTCCACGATGGACCGGCTGGTCGCCATCGCCTCGACGGCGGCGGGGTCGAGCACGACCTTGGCGGTGCCGCGGGCGACCGCGAGCACGTCGGCGGGGGTGACCCCGGTGGACAGGATGGTGACGGTGGTCATCGTGGCACTCCGTTGTGCAGAACCTGACGGATCAGTGGCACCCCCGGCCGGTAGGCCAGGTGCAGGTGGGTCGGCGCGTCGAGGACGACCAGGTCGGCCCGGGCCCCGACGGTCAGCCGCCCGACGTCGGTGCGGCGCAGCGCCGCCGCCCCGCCGGCGGTCGCCGCCCACACCGCCTCCGCCGGGGTCATCCCCATCTCGCGTACGGCGAGCGCGACGCAGAACGGCATCGACGAGGTGTACGACGAGCCGGGGTTGCAGTCGGTGGCCAGCGCCACGGTCACCCCGGCGTCGAGCAGCCGGCGGGCGTCCGGGTAGGGCGACCGGGTGGAGAACTCGGCGCCGGGCAGCAGCGTGGCGACCGTCTCCGAGCCGGCGAGCGCGTCCACGTCGGCGTCGGTCAGGTGGGTGCAGTGGTCGACGCTGGCCGCGCCCAGTTCCACGCCGAGCCGGACGCCCGGCCCGGGGCCGAGCTGGTTGGCGTGCAGCCGGACGCCCAACCCGACCGCCTGCCCGCAGGTGAGGATCGCCCGGGCGTGGTCGGCGTCGAACGCGCCCCGCTCGCAGAACACGTCGATCCAGCGGGCGTACGGCGCGGCGGCGGCCAGCATCGGCCCGCACACCAGCCCCACGTAGTCGTCGGGCCGGTCGGCGTACTCGGCGGGCACCACGTGCGCGCCGAGGAACGTGGTGTCCTCGGTGAACTCGGCGGCGATCCGCAGCGAGCGGGCCTCGTCGGCGACGCTCAGGCCGTACCCGCTCTTGATCTCGACGGTGGTGGTGCCCTGCCGCCGCATCTCCGCGCGCAGCCGGCCCACGGTGGCGCGCAGGTCGTCGTCGGAGGCCGCCCGGGTCGCGCCGACGGTGGTCCGGATGCCGCCGCCGGTGTACGGCTCGCCGGCCATCCGGGCGGCGAACTCGGCGGCCCGGTCACCGGCGAAGACCAGGTGGGCGTGGCTGTCCACGAAGCCGGGCAGCACCGCCGCGCCGGCGGCGTCGACGCGCCGGCCGGCGGCGGGCGCGTAGCGGGCCGGACCGACCCAGGCCACCCGCCCGTCCTCGACCAGCAGCGCGGCGTCGCGGCGGACGCCCAGCGGGTCACCGCCCCGGCCGTCGTTGGTGATCAGCTCACCGATGTTGTCCACGAGCAGGCTGCCGGTCATGACGTGACCGCCGCGATCGAGTCCCGCAACTCGGTGGGGACGTCCACGGTCAGGTGCCGGCCGTCGGCCACCACGGTCCGGCCGTCCACCACCACCTGCGTGACGTCGGCGGCGGTGGCCGCGAAGAACACACCGACCGGCGGCACCCCGGCGGTGCGGGCGCTGTCCAGCCGTACCGTCACCAGGTCGGCCCGGTCGCCGACGGCGAGCCGGCCGGCGTCGCCCCAGCCCAGCGCGGCGTGGCCGGTCACGGTGGCGGCGGCGAACAGTTCGGCGGCGGCGAAGTGCCCGCGTCTGCGGGTACGCAGCCGTTCGTCCAGCTCCACCGCGCGGGCCTCCTCGAACAGGTCGACCACGGCGTGGCTGTCGCTGCCCAGGCTGAGCGGGCTGCCCGCCTCGGCGATCCGCCGGGCCGGGCCGATCCCGTCGGCCAGGTCCCGTTCCGTGGTGGGGCAGAGGCAGACGCCGGTGCCGGTGTCGCCGAGCAGCGTCACGTCGGCGGCGGTCGGGTGGGTGGCGTGCACGGCGGTGGTGTGCCGGCCGAGCACCCCGTGGTCGGCCAGCAGCCGGGTCGGCGTGCAGCCGTGCACGGCCCGGCAGGCGTCGTTCTCGGCCGGCTGCTCGGAGACGTGCGCGTGCAGCGGCAGCCCGTGCCGGTCCGCCCAGCCGGCCACGGTGGCGAGCTGCCCGGCCGGCACCGCGCGCACCGAGTGGATCGCCGCGCCGCGCCGCACGTGCCCGTCGGTCGGGCGGAACGTGTCGACCCGTTCCGCCCAGCGCAGCGCGTCGCCGTCGCCGAACCGGCGCTGCGGTCCGACCAGCTCCGCGCCGTCCACGCCCGCCGTCAGGTACGCGGCGTCCAGCAGCGTGAGCCGGATCCCGGCGTGCGCGGCGGCCTCCACCAGCGCGGCGGACATCGTGTTCGGGTCGTCGTACCGGGTGCCGTCCGGGCCGTGGTGCAGGTAGTGGAACTCGCCGACGACTGTGATCCCGGCGAGCGCCATCTCCGCGTACGCGGCCCGGGCCAGCGCCAGGTAGGAGTCGGGGTCGAGGCGGGCGGCGACCGCGTACATCGGGTTCCGCCAGGACCAGAAGTCGCCCCGGCCGGCGTGGGTGCGCCCGCGCAGCGCCCGGTGGAACGCGTGCGAGTGGGCGTTGGCCAGGCCGGGCAGCGTCAGGCCGGGCAGCCGGACGGCGTCCACCGCCACCCCGCTGGTCGGCGGACCGCCACCGGTCAGCGGCGTGACGGCGGTGAGCCGCCCGTCCGTCGCCTCGATCAGCACGTCCGGTGTGGGTTCGGCGTGGTCGGGCAGCCAGGCGTACTCGGCCAGCCAGCGGGTCAGCGGCATGCCAGTTCCTCCAGCACCCGGGCCAGGGCGGTCACCCCGGCCGCGCAGTCGGCGTCGGTGGCGGACTCGGCCGGGGAGTGCGACACCCCGGTCGGATTCCGCACGAACAGCATCGCGGTCGGCAGGTGCGCGGCCAGCACGCCGGCGTCGTGGCCGGCGCCGGTCGGCAGCGTCGGCGCGTCGAGCAGCGCGACCAGCCGCTCCGCCAGCCCGCCGTCGAACGCGACGAGCGGGGTCGCCGACTCCCGCGTGCAGGTCAGCGCCGTGCCGTCCCGGCCGGCCCGCTCGGTGGCCTTGGCGCGTACCGCCTCGACCAGGCCGTCCAGCGTCGCCGCCTCGGCCGCCCGCGCGTCCAGCCAGCCGGTCACCCGGGACGGGATCGCGTTGGTGGCGTTCGGCTCGACCGACACCCGGCCCACGGTGGCGTGCGCGTCGCGCAGCCGGGCCTCCTTGTTCGCCGCGAGCACGGTGAACGCGTAGGTGAGCATCGGGTCGCGCCGGTCGGCCATCCGGGTCGTACCGGCGTGGTTGCCCTCGCCGGTGAAGTCGAACCGCCACCGGCCGTGCGGCCAGATGGCGGACGCCACCGCGACCGGCGCGTCCGTGTCGACGAGCGCGCGGCCCTGCTCGACGTGCAGCTCCACGAAGGCCGCGAAGCGGCCGAGCAGCGCCGGGTCGGCGCCCGCCGGCCGCTCGCCGAGCGCGTCGGCGAAGCTCACCCCGGCCTGGTCGCGCAGCCCGGCCGCGCGGTCGACGTCGATCTCGCCGGTGAGCAGCCGCGACCCCAGGCAGGGTACGCCGAACCGGGCGCCCTCCTCCTCCACGAACGCGGCCACCACGACGGGCCGGTCCGGGGTGGTCCCGGCGGCCCGCAGCTCGTCCACGGCGAGGAACGCGCTGACGATGCCGAGCGGCCCGTCGTACCCGCCGCCGTGCGGCACCGAGTCGAAGTGGCTGCCGGTGAGCACCGCGCCGCCGGTCGCCGGGTCGCCCCACCAGGCGAACAGGTTGCCGTTGCCGTCCTCGCTGACCGGCATTCCCCGCCGGTCGGCCTGCTCCCGGAACCAGCCGCGCAGCCTGCGCTCCGGCTCGGTCAGCGCGTACCGCAGGTAGCCGCCGCTGCCGGCGTCCCGCCCGATCGGCGCGATCTCGTCCCACAGCGCGCGGAACCTGTTAGGAAGGGGCCCTTCCTCTACCGAATGCGTTAACAAGGGGCCCCTCCTTACGCCTCGGCCATGGGGATGCGGACGGCGGTGCGTTCCGCGACCTCGCGGGCGTCGTCGTAGCCGGCGTCGACGTGCCGGATGACGCCCATCGCCGGGTCGTTGGTGAGCACCCGCTCGATCTTCTGCCCGGCGAGTGCGGTGCCGTCGGCGACGCAGACCTGGCCGGCGTGGATGGACCGGCCGATGCCGACCCCGCCGCCGTGGTGGATGGACACCCAGGACGCGCCGCTGGCGGTGTTGACGAGCGCGTTGAGCAGCGGCCAGTCGGCGATCGCGTCGGAGCCGTCGGCCATCGCCTCGGTCTCCCGGTAAGGGCTGGCCACGCTGCCGCAGTCCAGGTGGTCCCGGCCGATCACCACCGGCGCGCTCAGCTCACCGGAGGCCACCATCTCGTTGAACCGCACCCCGGCGCGGTCCCGCTCGCCGTAGCCGAGCCAGCAGATCCGGGCCGGCAGGCCCTGGAACGCGACCCGCTCGCCGGCCATCCGCATCCACCGGGCGAGCGACTCGTTCTCCGGGAACAGGTCGAGGATGGCCCGGTCGGTGGCGGCGATGTCGCGCGGGTCGCCGGAGAGCGCCGCCCACCGGAACGGGCCCTTGCCCTCGCAGAACAGCGGCCGGATGTACGCCGGCACGAAGCCGGGGAAGTCGAACGCCCGCTCGTACCCGCCGAGCTTCGCCTCGCCCCGGATCGAGTTGCCGTAGTCGAACACCTCCGCGCCGGCGTCGAGGAAGCCCACCATCGCCTCGACGTGCTTCGCCATCGACGCCCGCGCCCGGTCGGTGAACTCGGCCGGCTTGGCCGCCGCGTAGTCCCGCGCGTCGGCCGGTTCCACCCCCTCCGGCAGGTACGACAGCGGGTCGTGCGCGCTTGTCTGGTCGGTCACGATGTCGATCTCGACGCCGCGCGCCAGCAGCTCGGGGAAGACGGTGGCCGCGTTGCCGACCACGCCGACGCTGAGCGCCCGCCGGTCCCGCTTCGCGGCCAGCGCCCGCGCCACCGCGTCGTCCAACGAGTCGGCGATCTCGTCCAGGTAGCGGTCGTGCGCCCGACGCTCCAACCGGGTCCGGTCCACGTCGACGATCAGGCAGACGCCGCCGTTCATGGTGACCGCGAGCGGCTGCGCGCCGCCCATCCCGCCGCAGCCGGCGGTGAGCGTCAGCGTGCCGGCGAGCGATCCACCGAAGCGTTTGGCGGCGACCGCGGCGAACGTCTCGTAGGTGCCCTGGAGGATGCCCTGGGTGCCGATGTAGATCCACGAACCGGCGGTCATCTGCCCGTACATGGTCAGGCCGAGCGATTCGAGGCGGCGGAACTCCGGCCAGGTGGCCCAGTCGCCGACCAGGTTGGAGTTGGCCAGCAGCACCCGCGGCGCCCACTCGTGGGTGCGCAGCACGCCGACCGGCCGGCCGGACTGCACCAGCATGGTCTCGTCGTCGCGCAGCTCGGTGAGCGTCCGCACCAACGCGTGGTAGGACGGCCAGTCCCGGGCCGCCTTTCCGGTGCCGCCGTAGACCACCAGGTCGTCGGGGCGCTCGGCCACCTCCGGGTCGAGGTTGTTCATCAGCATCCGCAGCGCGGCCTCCTGCGGCCACCCCTTCGCGGTGCGTACGGTGCCGCGGGCGGCGCGGACGGGCTGGTGCATCTCGTACTCCTCTCAGCCGAGGAACAACTGGCGGCGGGCGGCGGACGACTCGAACGCCTCGAGCCGGGCCTGGGTCTCGGCCGGGGCGGCGTCGCAGATCGCCTGCAACACCACCATGGCCAGCGTCATCGGGGCGGTGTGCAGGTCGAAGACGAGGTCGGTGCCGACCGCGGCGGGCAGCACCACCTCGGCGTGGTCGGTGGCCGGGCTGACCGGGGAGTCGGTGATGGCCACCACCGTCAGCCCGGCGTCGCGGGCCTCGCGCAGCGCGTCAAGCGTCTCCCGGGGGTAGCGGGGCAGCACGAACGCGAGCAGCGCGGTGGCGCCGGCGGCGACGGCCTGGTCGAGACGGTCGGCGAGCAGGCTGCCGCCGTCGTCGAGGACCCGCACGTCCGGGTGCACCTTCGCGGCGAAGTACGCGAAGTACGCGGCCAGCGGCGCGGCGGCGCGCAACCCGAGGACCGGCAGTGGTCGGGTGGCCGCCAGCAGCTTGCCCACCTCGGCGATCCGGTCGGCGTCGGCGAGCTGCCCGGCGAGCCGGTCGAGGTTGTCCCGCTCGGCGTGCACCGCCCGTTGCAGCGGGTTCCCGGCCGCGGCCGGCTCGGTCGTCCCGGTGGCGGCCAGTTCCCGCAGCCGGCGGCGCAGCGCGGGGTAGCCGTCGTGCCCGAGCGTCATGGCGAACCGGGTCACCGACGGCTGGCTGACCCCGGCCAGCTCGGCCACCTCGGCCGCGGACAGGTACGCCGCCGCGCCGGCGTGGCGCACCAGGCAGTGCGCGATGCGGCGCTGGGTCGGGGTGAGCCGCACGCCGTGGAAGAGGTCGAGCAGGCGGTCGGCGCTGGACGCACCGGTTTCATTCACCCGCCGACTCTATGCATGAAAACTTTCACGCCGCAAGTAAGGCATGACCGGCGCCTTCCGCCCAGGGGGCGGGGAGACGACCGTCGAGGAGCCCTCTCACGCCGTGCGGTCAGTCACTCTCGGTCGTGTAGGTGGTGGCCCCTTGTGGAGGACATCAACTATCTATACGGTTCACCTGCCTTGTCTTGCTGCCACGGGGGTTGACTTGACCAAGCAGCCGCTTCCTGCTGCCCTTTTTCGATCGAGCCGTCCTGCCCGGGTCTTGGCCAGGAGAGTCTCGACATTCCTCGTTCTCATCCTTGTTGCGACTCTCCTGCAACCCTTCACCCCGGCTCAGGCGGAAACTAATCCCCCGAGCAGGGAATGGACCGTCGCCTACCTCTTCTCGAACGGTCCATCGGTCCGGCGAGCTGCGGAAGCGGCTCTGCTGGGAACAGACGCGGACCTGAGGGCTTTCCGTGACTCCTTGCGCGAGGAGGCCCAGCGGGAGGACGAGCGGGCGGCGGCCCAGGCGTTGGCGTCGATGGACGGGCCGGCGATGCGTGCGGCTGCGCTCGAGGTTCTCGCGAGCACACCGGAGGCGGTCCGCGCCTTCGTCAACGGGGGCTGGGAGACCTCTTGGGCCTCGGACGAGCGTGTGCGGGCCTACCGGCTGTTGGAGTCAGGCGGCCCGACTGTCCGTGCTGCGGCGCAGGCAGCGTTGAATGGCACGCCAGAAGAGCTGACGAAGTTCTTGGCGGAGGGGCGATTCGCGGCGGCGCAGGCCGACGACCGGTTGGCGGCGACGCGGATGCTGACCGGCGGGGCGAACAACAGCGGCCCCGTACTCGACAGCGCCGCACAGCAGGCACTGGCGGGTACGGCGGACGAGCTACGGGAGTTCATCGCCTCCGGGCAGTTCGTGGCTCGGGCCCGAGACGCCGAGTTGGCATCGATCCGGAGCCTGACGGAGCAGGCCAAGAACGCCAGTGAGACGACCTCGCGGGAGGCGCTGGCCGCCACCGAGGCATCGAACCGGGCGGCAGCGGCGGCCGAGGAGGCGAAGAAGGCGGCACAGACCGCCGCTGCTGAGACGGCCGCAGCCGGTGGTGCTGCCAAGAAGGCCTCCGCGGCGGCTGGGCGTGCAGCGGATGCCGCAGACAGCGCGGCTGAGGCGGCGGGGGAAGCGGTGAGCGCCTCGAACGCGGCGATGCGGGCGGCGCGGGTGGCGTCCGACGCGGCTCGGAAGGCGACCACGGCTGCGTCCCTGACTGCGCAGGCCGCCGCGCGTGCGCAGCGTGCTGCGGCGGACGCCCGGACGGATGCGGGCAAGGCGGCGGCGGCGCGGCAGGCGGCGCAGGCGGCGCGGGATGCGGCGCGCAAGGCGCGGGAGCTGGATGCGGTCAAGGCCGAGCGGGATCGCGCGCTCGCCCAGGCGAAGGCGGCGAGTACCGCGGCGAAGGGTGCGAGTGCGAACGCGGATGTCGCGGCGGCGGAGGCTCGGCGGGCTGGTTCGCAGGCTGGTGTGTCTGCGGAGCAGGCGAAGCGGGCGCGGGATGCGGCTGCGCGTGCGCAGGCGCAGGCGGCGGCGGCGTCGCGGGCGGCGGATCGGGCGTATGCGTTGGCGCAGGCGGCGGCGAAGGCGTCGGATGAGGCGTTTGAGTTCGCGCGGCGGGCGGGGGTGCATGCGGAGGCGGCGGCTGATGCGGCTGATGCGGCTGCGGCTGCGGCGGGTGATGCGGCGAAGGCGGCGGTGGAGTCGGCGAAGCATGCGGCGGCTGCGGTGTTGGCGTCGAACACGGCGGTGGAGGCGGCGAACAAGGCTGTCGAGTTGGAGCGGTTGGCGCGTGCGGAGGATGACGCGCGGTTGGCGGAGTCCACCGAGCAGGGTGTGCTGGGGGCGCAGGAGGCGCTTGCCGTAGAGCAGAACGCCAAGGCTAATGCTGGCGCGGTCGCTGCGTGGAACCGCAAGTTGTTGTGGGATACGGCGGAGGAGGATCGGGTTGATCCGGCGACGCGGCAGTTGCTGACGGAGGCGACCGCATCGGGTGTGTCCACCGAGGTCGTGCTCGACCGTGGCCGCCGCGCCGCGATCAACCTGTTGACCACCGGCGGCGAGTGGACTCGCGCTGCTGCTGAGGAGGTTCTCGGCGGTGGTGAGGTGGAGCTGCGGTCCTGGTTGACCGATGGTCGTCGGGTCGCGGTGGGTCAGGATGATCGGGCGCGGGTTTGGCATCTGGTGGACACGTTGCCGGATGGGAATGAGAGGTCGGCGGCGCAGGCGGCGTTGGCGGGTGATGACGCGGCGGTGCAG
>NZ_JBNCLA010000019.1:0-48953 GCF_049841835.1 Micromonospora sp. DT227
CTACCCGGATGCGTACGCGCAGTGGGAGAAGCAGGCCACCGACCTGGTCAACAAGCACTGGAACAGCTGAGACAGCGTGAAGGCCGGCACCCCGGACAGGGGTGCCGGCCTTCTGCGTGCGCTCAGCGCACGACCTTCACGTTGAACAGCGGCGTGCCCAGTCGGCCGTAGAGACGCAGCCAGATCGGCAGCAGCATCTCGGTGCCCCGCGCCGTGGTGATGTCGCCCAGGTCGAGCACGTCGGTGTGGCCGAAGCTGGTGAGCAGTTCGGTGACCACGCCCTTGGCGTCGGCGTCGTCGCCCGACACGAAGACGGTGTGGTCGCCGTCGGCGAGCTGCTTGGGGTGGGCCATCAGGTCGGCGGTGAGCGTGTTGAGCGCCTTCACCACCCGGGTACGCGGGAACGCCCGTTGGATCCGCTCGCCGAGCGAGTCGTCGTTGAGCACCGAGAGGGTGGGCGGGAAGCCCTGGCTGAAGTCGAGTGGGTTGGCGATGTCGAGCAGGATCTTGCCGGCCAGGTTCTCCGCACCCGCCGCGTCGAGGGCGGGGAGGGATCCGTCGCCGTTGGTGGCGTTCACGACCAGGTCCGCCCCGGCGGCGGCGTCGGCGTACCCGGCCAGGGCGATCCCCGGATGGCCGCTGGCCCACTCACCCCAACTCCCGGCCCGGGTGGTGGCGACATCCCGGGTGCCGACGGTCACCTCGTGGCCCAGTTCGGCGGCGCGGGCGGCGATGGCCCGGCCCACCATGCCGGTGCCCAGTACTGCGATGCGCATGTCGAATCCGTCCTCCGTTCTCGGCCGAGCTTCGCGGAACGTGCTCGGTACTCACCGAGACTAACAGACAGGTCTGTCTACTAACAGGCTCCAGGAGACGTACCTGTCTGTAGACTCTGCGGCGCAGAAACGAGGAGGAACCACATGGCCCGCACCCCCGCCGGCGCCGCCCGGGAACGCATCCTGGAGACCGCGTTCCGGCTGTTCTACGCGTACGGGCCGCGCGGCGTCGGGGTCGACACCGTCATCGCCGAGTCGGGCGTTGCCAAGGCCACGCTCTACAAGCACTTCCCGAGCAAGGACGACCTGGTGCTCGCGTACCTCGACAAGGTCGACCTGGCCTGGTCGGCGGCGCTGCGGGCGGCGGCGGAGGCCGCCGGGACCGACCCGCGCGAGCAGCTCGTCGGCATGTTCGACGCGCTCGGCGGAGCCTGTCGCCGGGAGGGCTACCACGGTTGCGCGTTCATCAACACCGCTGCGGAGACACCGGCCGGCAGCCCGGTGCACGCCCGCACCGTCGCGCACAAGAACGCGGTCCGGGACTGGGTGACCGGCCTGGCCCGGCAGGCCGGCGCGGCCGAGCCGGAGTCGCTGGCCCGCCAACTCACCCTGCTGCTCGACGGCGGCCTGGCCGGCGGTGTTCTCGACAGCGATCCGGCGATCGCCGACGCGGCGAAGCGGAGCGCCCGCGCCCTGATCGACGTGGCGCTCCCGAAGCGTTAAACGGGGGCCCCTGCTCTACCGGAGGCGTTAAAAAGGGGCCCTTCCTTACTCGCTCGCCGGGTGGGGGGCGATCTGGCCCTGGCGCAGGCGGGCGGCGCACAGCTCGACCAGCTTCGCGTACGCGGGCGCGCCGATCAGCGCGGTCAGCTCCGGGCCGTAGGAGACGTACATCGGCTCGGCGCCGACGTGCGCGTCCGTGGAGGAGGTGCACCACCAGTCCAGGTCGTGCCCGCCCGCGCCCCAGCCGCGCCTGTCGAACTCGGCCAGCGTGGAGATGAGCACCTTGGTGTTGTCCGGCCGCTTGTGCCACTCCTGGTCCCGGCGGACCGGCAGTTGCCAGCAGACGTCGGGCTTGTACTCCAGCGGGTGCACGCCGTCGCGCAGCGCCTGGGCGTGCAGCGCGCAGCCGCCGCCGGCCGGGAAGTCGGCGTCGTTGAGGAACACGCAGGGCGCGTCCACGTCCCGGGTGGCGGTGCGCCGGGCCGGCGTCTTGCCGTCGACCGTGTCGTTCTCGGTCCAGTTCTTGAAGCCACGACGGAAGTGCTGCCAGGTCTCCGGCGTGAGCCGCTTGACGGCCGCCCGGACCCGCTTCTCGTCGTCGGAGTCGGTGAAGAACGCGCCGTGCGAGCAGCACCCGTCCGCGGCCCGCCCGGCGACGATGCCGTGGCAGCCCTGACCGAAGATGCACGTCCAGCGGGAGAGCAGCCAGGTCAGGTCGGCGCGGACGACGTGCTTCGGGTCGGCCGGGTCGACGAACTCGATCCACTCCCGGGGGAAATCCAGCCCGACCTCGCGGCTGCGCGGGTCCTCCGGGTCGTCCACCAGCACGCGAAGCTCGATCTGCCCTGTCACCCGGACCAGCGTACGCGTGCTCTCCCCACCCGGCCGGCGAGCCGACGAAACGTGTTGCCCCTAGGGTCTTTCCCATGCGACTGGGTGTCCTCGACGTCGGTTCCAACACGGTGCACCTCCTGGTGGTCGACGCCCACCACGGCGCGCACCCCTGGCCGGCGCACTCCGAGAAGGTGGTGCTGCGGCTGGCCGAGCAGATCGGCCCGGACGGCGCGTTGACCGACGCGGGCGCGGACGGGCTGGTCAAGGCGGTCGGCATGGCGCGGGCGGCGGCCGACGGGCTGGGCGCCGAGGACCTGCTGGCGTTCGCCACCAGCGCGGTCCGGGACGCCACCAACGCGGGCGAGGTGCTGGCCCGGGTCCGCGACGAGACCGGCGTACGCCTGGAGGTGCTCTCCGGCGCGGACGAGGCGCGGATGACGTTCCTCGCGGTGCGGCGGTGGTTCGGGTGGTCCGCCGGCCGACTGTTGGCGATGGACATCGGCGGCGGCTCGCTGGAGCTGGCCGCCGGCATCGACGAGCATCCGGACGTCGCGGTCTCGCTGCCGCTCGGCGCGGGCCGGCTCAGCCGGGAGCGGCTGGCGGTCGATCCGGCCGGCCTGCTGCCACCGTCCGCCGAGGCCGTGGAGGGGCTGCGGGAGTACGTGGACGCGCAGCTCGACCCGGTGGTGAAGCAGTTGACCGAGGTGGGCTGGGAGCGTCCGGTGGCGAGCTCGAAGACGTTCCGCACGCTGGCCCGGCTGGCCGGCGCCGCGCCGTCCGGCGCCGGTCTATGGGCCCGGCGCAGCCTGACCCGCACCGGGCTGCGGCAGGTGCTCGGGTTCGTCCGGCACATCCCGCCGGCCCACCTGCCCGAGCTGGAGGGGGTCAGCACGCAGCGGGCCCACCAGCTCCTCGCCGGTGCGGTGGTGGCCGAGGCGGTGATGCGCCGGCTCGACGTCGACAGCCTGGACATCTGCCCGTGGGCGTTGCGGGAGGGGGTCATCCTGCGTCGGCTGGATCAGCTCGCGCCGATGTGATCCGGGGCGCTCGCTACGGGCGCTTTGCGGGTGCTCGTCCCGATGCCTCCTGGCGGGGGCGGCTACCCTGAGGGGTGTGACTTCCCGCGTGCCGGTGCTCCTGTCCACGTCCTCGGTCTTCCCCGAACGGACCGCGGCGGCGTTCCAGCTCGCCGCCGCGCTCGGCTACGACGGCGTCGAGGTGATGGTCTGGACGGACCCGGTGAGCCAGGACGCGGGCGCGCTGCGCGGCCTCGCCGAGCACTACGGCGTCCCGGTGCTCTCGGTGCACGCGCCGTGCCTGCTGGTCACCCAGCGGGTGTGGAGCGCCGACCCGTGGGAGCGGCTGCGCCGGGCCGCCGAGCTGGCCGAGACGCTGGAGGCGCCGACCGTGGTGGTGCATCCGCCGTTCACCTGGCAGCGTGACTACGCGCGGACGTTCGGCGACGGGCTGGAGGCCACCGCCGGGCGGTTCGGCGGGCTCCGTTTCGCGGTGGAGAACATGTTCCCGGTGCGGATGGCCGGCCGGCAGTTCGTGCCGTACGTGCCGGGCTGGGACCCGACCGACACCGGCTACGCCTCCTACACGCTGGACCTGTCGCACTGCGCGGCCTCGCACGCCGACGCGTTGGCCATGGCCGACCGGATGGGCGCCGGGCTGGCGCACGTGCACCTGGGTGACGGCACCGGCGAGGGGCGGGACGAACACCTGGTGCCCGGCCGGGGCGGTCAGCCCTGCGCGGAGCTGCTCCGTTCGCTGGCCGGCCGCGGCTTCACCGGCTCGGTGGCGGTGGAGGTGACCACCCGGGGCGCGAAGAGCCGCGCGGTCCGTGAGGCGGATCTGCGCGAGGCGCTGGAGTTCGCCCGCGCGAACCTGACCGCCCCCTCGCCGGTCGACGCCTGACCCGACCCGTGTCGGTGGGTGTCAGCTCACCGGGGCGAGCGGCTGGGCCGGCACCGGCTGCTCGCCGACCGCGGCGCGCTTGCGGGCCCGGTGCGCCGCCACGTGCGAGCGGGTGGCGCAGCGCTCCGAGCAAAACCGCCGGCAGCAGTTCGACGAGGTGTCCAGGTAGACGTTGCCGCAGCGTTCGTCCGCGCAGACGCCGAACCGGGCGCTGCCGTACTCGCAGAGCCAGACCGACAGGCCCCAGACCGCGCCGGCCAGGTATTCCGCGGAGACCGACGCGCCCCGGCTGGTCACGTGCATGTGCCAGTCGGAGGAGTCGTGCCCGGAGATGCGGGGCTGCACCGGGAACGCCTCCAGCAGCGCGTTCAGCTCCGTGACGGCGTCGGCGTCGCGCCCCGACGTGCCGTACTCGAAGACGTCCCGGAGGCGCTTCTGCGCCCGCCGGAAGATCGCCAGGTCCCGTTCCGCGACCTCGTCGCGCATCCAGGCGTTCTCGTCCGGGAAGAGAGCCCGCAGGCCGTCCAGGTCGTCCAGCCGGGCGTTGACGAGCTCGACCCCGGTCCGGGCGTACGCGTCGAAGTTCACGGGACCAACGGTAGACGACTCAGCGCGGACGCGGCGCGTCGATGTAGTGGGGCAGAAACCGCGCGTAACCGTCTGTGATGAGGCTCTCGCTTTCGCGTACGCCCACGCCGGCCGACCCGCCGTCCACGACCCAGCTTCCGAGCACCACGTGGTTGCCGTCGAACTGGGGCAACGCGCGGAACTCCTGGAAGCAGAAGCCCTCGTCGCCGTAGATCCCCGGGTTGGTGATCTCGGTGTCGCCGGTCACGATGCGTACCGATCCGCCCTCGCGGCCGAGCAACGGCTTGGCCACGTACTCGGACATCCCGCGTGGCGAGTCGAGGTACGCCGGCAGCAGCAGCTCGTGCCCGGGGTACAGCTCCCAGAGCACGGCCAGCAGCGCCTTGTTCGACAGCAGCAGCTTCCAGGCCGGCTCGATCCAGGTGGTCGGCGTGCCCGGGTCCAGCGCCGGCGGCCCGTACGGCTCGGCGAGCATCCACTCCCAGGGGTAGAGCTTGAAGCAGGTGGTGATCGGCCGGTCGTCGGCGTCGACGAAGCGCCGCCCGTCCCAGCCGACCCGCTGGATCGGCATGAGCGTCACGTCCAGCCCCGCCTGGCGGGCCGTCTCGGCGAGGTAGCCGGCGGTGATCTGGTCCTCGCCCGACTCCTCCTCGTTCGACCAGAGCACGTGCACGCGCGGGTCGTGCAGCCCGGCGCCGATCTTGGCCCACGCGCCGACCAGCCGTTCGTGCAGGCTGTTCCACTGGTCCGCGTCCGGGTGGGTGTGCTCCAGCCAGTACCACTGCACGATGCTTGCCTCGACCAGCGCGGTCGGGGTGTCCGCGTTGTACTCCAGCATCTTCGGCGGCCAGGTGCCGTCGTAGGCGAGGTCGAAGCGGCCGTAGAGCGTCGGCGGGGCCTCCCGCAGCGAGCGGGCGACCGCCTCGGCGGCCCACTCCGGGATGCCGAACTCGGCGTGGCGGCGGCGGGCCACCACGTGCTCGGCGGCGGCCACCGACATCCGGTGCAGCTCCTCGGTCGCCTCCTCCAGCCGGAGCACCTCGTCCAGCGTGAACGCGTACGCCGCGGTCTCGTCCCAGTACGACATGATCTCGCCGTCGGGCAGCTCGGTGTCGACGTACACCAGGCCCTGGGCCCGGATGGTGTCGTCCCAGTCGGGGCGCGGCGTGCTGGCCTCGCGGCGCACGTCAGCCGCCGCAGGAGGCGAGGAAGGTGCCGAAGCCGCCGCGGTCGGGCAGCGCGGCGGTGGTCGGGGCGACGTCGCCGCGCGCGGCGGCCGGCGCGGGGACCCGCAGCGCCACCGCGACGGTGTCACCGCCCCCGCCGGCCGGCCCGAGGGCGCAGTCGTCATCGTCGTCGTCGTAGCCGTTGTTGCAGCCGGAGAGCGCGAGCGCCAGCGCGGTCAGCGCACCGAGCTGCACGGTGGCGGAGCGGAGCCGGCGGCGGGGGTGTCGTTCCACGTGAACGTTGTAGCCGATCGTCGCCACTTCGGGTACCCGGCGGGAGGTCGAGGGCGGGGGTTACGCTCGGCTCATGCTCCGTTCCGTCATCCTCGCCGCCTCCCGGTCATCCCGGGTGGAGCGGCTCGTCGCGACGGCCCCGTTCACCCGGGACGTCGTCCGCCGGTTCGTCGCCGGCGCCGGCACCGACGACGCGTTGCGCGCGACCCGCGCACTCGTCGGCGACGGCCAAGCGGTCACCCTCGACTACCTGGGCGAGGACACCACCACCCCGGAGCAGGCGAACGCCACCCGGGACGAATACCTCACCCTGCTGCGCCTGCTCGGCGCCGCCGGCCTCACCCCGGCCGCCGAGGTCAGCGTGAAGCTGTCCGCGCTCGGCCAGGCGTTCGACGAGCAGTTCGCGTACGACAACGCGCGGCAGATCTGCGTGGCGGCCGACGCGGCCGGCACCACTGTCACGCTGGACATGGAGGACCACACCACCACCGACTCGACGCTGGACGTGCTGGCCAAGCTGCGTAAGGACCACCCGTCGACCGGCGCGGTGCTCCAGGCGTACCTGCGGCGGACCGAGTCGGACTGCCGCGAGCTGGCCGCCGCCGGGTCCCGGGTGCGGTTGTGCAAGGGCGCGTACAAGGAGCCGGAGTCGGTGGCGTACCAGTCCGCCCGCGAGGTGGACAAGTCGTACGTGCGCTGCATGAACGTGCTGATGGCGGGCGACGGCTACCCGATGCTCGCCACCCACGACCCGCGCCTGATCGCGATCGGCGAGGACCGGGCCCGCTGGTTCGACCGCGACCCGGGCCGGTTCGAGTTCCAGATGCTCTACGGCATCCGCCCGGAGGAGCAGCAGCGCCTGGTCGGCGAGGGCTACACGGTGCGCACCTACGTCCCCTACGGCGACCAGTGGTACGGCTACCTGATGCGCCGGCTGGCCGAGCGCCCGGCCAACCTGGCGTTCTTCGGCCGTGCGGTGATGTCGAAGAAGTGAGTCAGTCGTTCGACCAGGTCCGGGTGCAGAGCACGAGGCGGTAGCCGTCCGGATCGGCGAACGTGATCCCCCACCTGTCCCAGTACGGGCCGGCGGAGACCCTGGTCCCGCCGGCCCGTTCCAGTCTCGTCACCAGGCCGTCCTCCACCGGGCCGTCGAGGTAGAGCACGAACAGGTCCTCCTCGGTGGGGCGGGGTTCGACGGTCAGCGTCGCGCCGCCCACCAGTTCCAGGTGCCAGGCCGCGCCGGGGAGGCCGAGCATCACCAGGTCGTGCTCGCCCGGCCCGTCGGGCGCGCCCCGGTAGAGCACGTCCAGGCCAAGGCCGTCGGCCCAGAACCGGACGGCTGCGGCCAGGTCGCGGCTGGGCCGCGCCAGGCGTACGTGGGTGTCGGCGGAGATCGGCATGTCGGTGATCGTGCGACCTCAGGTCGGGTTGAGGTCAAGCCTTGACGCGCAAAGCTAATGTCATTAGCCTTACGGCTATGACAGTTAGCCAGGTGGCGCGGGACGGCGGGACGATCGCGTACGAGGTGCACGGCGCGGGGCCGCTGGTGGTGCTCGCGCACGGCATGGGGGAGAACCGGGCGGCGTTCCGACACCTGGTGCCGCTGCTGGTGGCGGCCGGCTACCGGGTCGCGTCGATCGACGTCCGCGGGCACGGTGACTCCAGCCCGCACTGGCCCACGTACGCCCCGGCCGAGGTCGGCGGCGACCTGCTCGCCGTGGTGCGCGAGCTGGACGGCGGGCCGGCCACGCTGGTCGGCAGCTCGTCCAGCGGGGCGGGCGTGGTCTTCGCCGCCGCCGACGCGCCGGAGCTGGTCAGTGGCATCGTGCAGCTCAGCCCGTTCGTGAGCCAGCCGAAGCCGAACCCGGTGATGCGCGCGCTCCAGGCCGCCGTGCTGCGCAGCCCACGACTGTTCGGGATGTTCCACCGCACGCTCTTCCCCTGCGGGCGGCCGGCCGACGACGCCGCGTACCGGAAGGAACTGGTCGCCAGGCTGCGCGGCCGGATGGACGCGGTCCGCGGCGTGGTCGCGCCGGTCGACCCGCACTGGACCGCACGGGCCCGCGAGGTGCGGCAGCCGGTGCTGGTGCTGATGGGCACGAAGGACCCGGACTTCCCCGACCCCGGCGCCGAGGCGCGGGCCGCCCGCCGGCAGTTCGCCGTCGCCGAGGCGCGCATGATCGCCGACTCCGGCCACTACCCGCACGCCGACCAGCCCGACGCCACCGCCGCCGACCTGGTCGAGTTCCTGGCGGTGACCGCGCGTGCCTAGGGCCGGCCTGACCCCGGCGACGGTGGTCCGGGAGGCCGCCGTGCTGGCCGACGAGGTCGGCCACGACCGGCTCACCCTGGCCGCGCTCGCCGGCCGGCTCGGCGTCGCGCTGCCCAGCCTCTACAAGCACGTGCGGGGCGTGGACGCGCTGCACCAGAAGCTCGCCGTGCTCGCCACCACCGAGATCGCCGACATGCTGACCAGCGCCGCCGCGGGCCGGGCCGGCGACGACGCGCTGCGCGCGGTCGCCACCGCCTACCGGGGGTACGCCCGGCGGCACCCCGGCCGCTACCCGGCCACCCAGCGCGCGCCCGACCCGGCCGACCCCGAGCACCTGGCCGCCGCCGAACGTGCGGTCGACGCGATCTTCGCGATCCTGCGGGGGTACGGCATCGACGGGGACGCCGCCGTCGACGCCACCCGGATGTTCCGGGCCACCGTGCACGGGTTCGTCACGCTGGAGGCGGCGGGCGGATTCGGCCTGCCCCGGGACGTCGACCGCTCGTTCGACCGGATGATCGACGGGCTCGACCTCGCGTACCGCGGCTGGCGGTCCCGGTGAAGGCGGCGCTGCTGGGCGGCATCTTCCTGCTGGAGGTGGCGCTGCTGGCCGCGGCCGGCTTCTGGGGCGGCACGCTCGACGCCGGCTGGCCGGTGCGGCTGCTCGCAGGCCTGGGCGCCCCACTGGTCATGGCCGTCGTCTGGGGGCTGTTCTGCTCGCCCCGTGCCACCGTGCGGCTGCCGGCCCCGGCCAAGCTCGGCGTCCAGTCCGCCTGCTTCCTCACTGGCGGAGTCCTGCTGACCCTGACCGGCCACTTCCCTGCGGGCGCGGTGCTCGTGCTCCTCTGGGCTGTCACCAAGACGCTCCTCACCCGCGCCGCACCCGACCGGGGCACGGCAGATCTTGGAAGCGGAGGGCCCCTGCGAGGGCCATTTCCTTCCAAGATCTGGTGCGAGATGCGAGCGAAGGGACACTCGCAGGACTCTTTCCCGGAACGCCCGATTGGTCGTACCCTTCGCCGGTGACCGACGGCGACGACAAGCCCTCCGGCCGGGTAGCCGACGGCGACGAGCCGAGCGCCGGGAATGACGGCGCGGGGCAGTGCCCACAGGCCGATGTCGACGAGGCGTCGACACACCCCGTTCCGGCAGCAGAAACCTCGACGGACGATCCGTCCCCGTCGCACCCGGTCATTCCTCGACCGACCGTGGCCGGCCCGCCGTCGGTGGCCGCGGGCCCGAGCCCGGTCGCGTCCGACCCGAGTGGGGCCGGTGGCCCCGGCCCGAGCCCGGTCGTGGCCATCGAGGCGAGCGCATCCGGACCCGCCGTGACGCCGGCTCCGCCCCTGCCCGGTGCGGAGCCGGCTGAGAAGCCGGAGGCCCCGGAGCCGAACCCGACCCCTGCCCCGGAGCTTCCCGCCCCGGAGGCACCTGCCACGGCACCACCTGCCCCGGCACCACCTGCGTCGGAGCCGTCTGCGTCGGAGCCGTCTGCGTCGGAGCCGACCGTTTCGGCACCGAGCACGCCGGCACCGACTGCGCCGGTGTCGAGCCCGGCCGTGCCGGATGCGGCCCCGCCCGTCCCGCTCACCCCCACGGCGGCGCAGACGGCCGTCGTACCCGTCGTGCCCGCCCCGGCCCGGACGACCGGGACGCGGCGGCGGTGGCCGCTCTGGACCGTGCTCGGGCTGGCCCTGGGGCTGGTCGCGGGCGCGGTGCCCGGCGTACTCCTGCGGCAGCTCGCGCCGGACGCGGCCGGCCAGCAGACGGCGGGCCGGGAGGCGCCCGGTACGGCGGCCGAGCGGCAACTCGCCGCGCGGATGGTCGCGCAGCTCGACCGGCAGGGCAGCGCGCTGCTGCGCGGCGACAAGGCCGGCTTCCTCGCCGTGGCGGAGCCGAGCGTGCGGCCGGCGCTCACCCGGCGGTACGCGGCGCTGCGGGCGCTCCGGGTCACGACGTGGCGGCCCGGCACCGAACGGGTGCCGGTGGCGGTGGACGGGCAGCCCGGCCAGTGGCGGCTGACCGTGACGGTGGGCTACTGCTTCGTGGTGCCGGGTTGCGCGCCGAGCACGGCGGAGCTGGGCACCCGGTGGCGGCTGGTGGGGGAGGAGCCGCGGCTGGTGGCCGTGGAGCCGTCCCGGACGGACCCGACCGGCGTACGCCCGTGGGAGGTGGACGACCTGGTGGTGGCGGTCGGTAGGCGGGCGCTGGTGGCCACCACGCCGGCCCAGCGGGCCAAGCTGCCCGGCCTGCTCGCCCGCGCCGAGGCCGCCGCCCGGGCCGCCGACCGGTACGCGGTCGGCCCGCCGCCGGACCGGTACCTGGTGTACTACGCCGGCCGGGCCGAGTGGCAGCGCTGGTACGGCGGTGGCCGGCCGAAGTGGACCGCCGGTTACGCGGTGGGAGTCGGCGGTGGCCGCCACGACGTCGTGCTCAACGCGCAGAGCCTCGCCCCGGCCGGCGTCGACGACCTGCTCCGGCACGAGTTGACGCACGCCGCCTCGCTGCCCGACCAGGGCTACGCGGACCGCGCGGACTGGTGGCTGGTGGAAGGGCTGGCCGAGTACGCCGGCACGGACGGCCAGCCGGTGGACCGCTACGAGGGGCTGGCCGAGGTGCGCAAGCTGCTCCGGGGCGGGTGGTCCGGCCGGCTGGACGCGGTGGCGCCGGCCGACGACGCGACCGACGACCGGGTCGGCGGCGCCTACGGCGTCGGGTACCTGGCGGTGCGCCACCTGGTCGACAGGTACGGCGAGCAGCGGGTGCTGGACTTCTTCCGGGCCGTGGTGCACCAGCGCCGCGCCCCGGACGACGCCGCCGACGAGGTGTTCGGCGATCCGTGGCCGGCGCTGCACGACGACTGCGTCGCCTACGTCCGGTCGGCCGCCGGCTGAGCGGCGACCCGACGCGCCGAGGCGTCGACACCGGTCGACGGGTCGTAGCATGGGCCCGGTGGCCCGCACCCCCTCGCCGCTGCTGCCCGCGGCCCGCCGCCCCCGTCTCGTCACCGCCCTCCTCGCCGCCGTCGCGCTGACCGGCACCACCGCCGCCAGGTGCGGCGACGACACCCCCACCGTCAGCGTCGCCGCCGTGGGGCGCGCGCCGGTCACCGAGGTGATCGACGCGCCGGCCACCGTCACCGCGCGGGCCGCGGCGACGCTCACCGCCCCCGCCGACGGCACGGTGGCCGCCCTGAAGGTCCAGCCCGGACAGCGGGTCACCCGGGGCCAGGTGCTCGCGGTGATCGACTCGCCGTCCGCGCGGGAGCGCCTCGCCCGGGCGCGGGACGCGCTGCGCGCCGCGAAGCGGGCCGGCCGGGGTGTCGGCGTCGGCGACCTGGGCGGCAACCGGCGCGGCACCGACCGGGCCGCCGACGAGGCGTTCGCCGCCGCGCGGGCCGCCGCCGGCAAGGTCGGCGACCCGCAGGCCCGGGCCGCGCTGCTGCTCCAGGTCGAGTCCGCGCAGCGGCAGTACGCGTCGGCCGCCCGCGCCGCCGACCGCGCGGTCGCCGCCGTGCAGCGCGGCGTGGCGGGCCTGAACAGCGCCGTCGGCGCGTTGTCGGCCGCCCAGCGCCTCCAGGCCCAGCAGGCGTACGACCTGGCGAAGGCGACCGTCGACGCGTTGACGCTGCGCGCCCCGATCGCCGGCGTGGTGCAGCCGGGCGGCACCCGGGCGGCGACGCCTACCGACCTGGCCGGGTTGCTCGGCGCGGCCGGCGGCGCGGGGGTGCCCGGCCTCGACCCGTCGGCGTTGGGCGCGGCCGGGTCGGGTGGGGGCCCGCCGGCCGGGGTCGACGACGCGGTGCCGGCCGGTGGCCGGGTCACCGCCGGCACGCCGGTGCTCACCGTGGTGGACATCGGCCGACTGGGCCTGCTCGCCGAGGTGGACGAGACGGACGTGCTGCTGGTCCGCGCCGGGGTGCCCGCCTCGGTCGAGCTGGACGCGGTGACCGGCGCGACGTACGAGGCGACGGTCCGTTCGGTCGACGTGTTGCCCACCAGCTCGGCGCGGGGCGGTGTCACCTACCGGGTCCGGCTCGACCTGGGTGCCGGCCGGCTCGGCGAGGAGGCCGCCCCGGCGCCCCGTCCGGGCATGAACGCGGTGGTCCGGCTCCGGGTCCGGGAGGCGACGGACGCGGTGGCGGTGCCGGCCTCGGCGGTCTTCTCCGCCGACGGGCGGGACGCGGTCTGGGTGCTGCGGGGCGGCCGGGCGGACCGGGTGCCGGTGACCGTCGGCGTGCAGGGGCAGGATCTGGTGCAGATCGTCGACGGGGTGCGGGCTGGCGACCGGGTCGTGGTGCGCGGCGCCGACCAGGTGCGCGACGGCCAGGAACTGCCGTGACCGTCGCCGCGGTCGAGGCGGTCGACGTCTCCCGCGCGTACGAGCTGGACGGGGTGTCGGTGTCCGCGCTGCGCGGCGTGTCGCTCACCATCGACCAGGGCGAGTACGTGGCGGTGATCGGGCCCTCCGGCTCCGGCAAGTCCACGCTGATGCACCTGCTGGGCGGGCTGGACCGGCCCACCGGCGGCCGGTTGGTGATCGGTGGCCGGGACGTGGCCACGCTGACTGCGCCGGAGCTTGCGACGCTGCGCAACGAGACGATCGGCTTCGTCTTCCAGGCGTTCCACCTGCTGGCCCGGACGTCCGCGGTGGACAACGTGGCGCTGCCGCTCGTCTATCGGGGCGTCGGGGCGCGGCAGCGGCGGGAACGGGCGGCGGCGATGCTGGGCCGGGTCGGGCTGGGGCATCGCCTGCACCACCGGCCGAACCAGCTCTCCGGAGGCGAGCAGCAGCGGGTGGCGATCGCCCGGGCGCTGGTCACCGAGCCGGCGGTGCTGCTCGCCGACGAGCCCACCGGCAACCTGGACAGCGTCACCGGCGAGGCGGTGCTGGAGCTGCTGGAGCGGTTGAACGCGGAGTCCGGGGTGGCGCTGGTGATGGTGACGCACGACCAGGAGGTGGCGGCCCGCGCACGTCGGCGGATCGCGGTCCGGGACGGGCTGATCCGGTCCGACACCGCTCATGATCGACCGGGGTCGGCCGACGCGGACGGACCTGCGACACTGGGTCCCGCTCCCAGCGCGGAGCCCCGGTCCGCGTCCGGAAGCGGCCCGGGGCACCCGTCCGGTGGCTCCGGTGGCGCCACCGGAGCCACCGGACGCCTTCCGCGTGCCGGCGACGGGGCGGCCCGGTGAGGGTGGCCGAGGCGTGGCGGGTGGCGCTGGACGCGCTGCGCGCCAACCGGATGCGCAGCCTGCTGACCATGCTCGGCGTGATCATCGGGGTCGCCTCGGTGGTGATCCTGGTGGCCATCGGCACCGGCACGAAGCGGCAGGTCGAGCAGCAGGTCGAGGGGCTCGGCTCGAACCTGCTGCTGGTGGTGCCCGGGAAGATCGAGGTGGGCACCGCGCCGGTGGTGTCGCCGCTGGACCTCAAGGACGTCGACGCCGTCTCCCGGGTGGTCGGCGATCCCGGCCGGGTGGCCGTGACGGTGGCCTCCGGCGCGACCGCGCGGGCCGGCAACCGGTCCGACTTCACCACCGTGCAGGGCGTGCTGGAGACCACCCCGTCGGTGTTCACCCGGTCGCTGGCCCGGGGCCGCTACCTGTCCGGGGCCGACGTGGACACCAGCCGCCGGGTGGCGGTGCTCGGCGCGTCGGTGGCCCGGACGCTCTTCCCCGACCGTGATCCGCTCGGCCAGCAGGTGACGCTGGCCGGCGTACGGTTCCGGGTGATCGGCGTCTTCGCCCCGCTCGGGCAGAGCCTCGGCGTGGACCGGGACGACGAGGTGCACGTCCCGGTGACCGCCGCGCAGCGGCTGTGGGGCACCCGGCGGATCGACGGCATCGCGGTCAAGGCGCCGGACCGGGAGCGGATCGACCAGCTCGGCGAGCGGATCGTCGCGGAGCTGTCCCGCCGGCACCCGGACACCGAGTTCAGCGCCGTCACCCAGCAGCAGATCCTCGGTGTGCTCGGCGACATCCTGGGCGTGCTCACCGGCGTGCTGGCCGCGATCGCCGGCATCTCGCTGCTGGTCGGCGGCGTCGGCGTCTCCAACATCATGCTGGTCTCGGTACGCGAGCGCACCCGCGAGATCGGCCTGCGCAAGGCGGTCGGCGCCCGGCCCCGGGACATCGGCGTGCAGTTCCTGCTGGAGGCGGTGCTGCTCACCTCGATCGGTGGCCTGACCGGGATGGCGCTCGGGGTGGGCACCGCGCTGCTCGTCGACGCGTTCTCCCCGATCCCGGCCGCGATCACCTGGTGGTCGCTGGCGTTGGCGTTCGGCGTCTCGGCGGCGGTGGGCATCGTGTTCGGCGTGGTGCCGGCGCAGCGGGCCGGCCGGCTCGATCCGGTGGTGGCGTTGCGCGCCGAGTAGGCGATCCGGACGCGCCACCCGTCCGGGCGAAAAAGCCCCGGCGGACGCCCGTCCGGCCATGATCAAAGGACGGAAGGGATCGCGCAGGTCACAGCCGTCCCGCTACCGTACTCATTACACGCGCGTCGCTCGTCGAGGCGGGAGCACCTGCCCGGTGGCACGCGCCGGGCACGGGAATGGGTCGGTGAGCCATGGCCGGGTCGCAGTCCGACGCACGGCTGTCGGATGTCAGGTTCCTGACCGTCGCCGAGGTGGCAACGGTCATGCGGGTCTCCAAGATGACGGTCTACCGTCTCGTGCACAGCGGTGAGCTGACCGCGGTGCGGGTCGGTCGTTCGTTCCGGGTGCCCGAGCATGCCGTGCACGAATATCTCCGGGGCGCGTTCCAGGAGTCCGCCTGAGCCCTCGGCGACGCCCGCCGAGTGCGACGAAAAGGGGCATCGACGGGGGCGCGTTGGTCCTGCTGACGCACTCCGGCTACCCTGGAGCCCGACCGTGATCGCTCCTGGTGTGCCCGGCCCACCACGCTGGTCCGGTCCGTTGTCCGCAAGCGGGCACGGCGCCACCGCGTTGGTGGTGCCTCCCGGTCCGCCCCGCACGTTGCATCGAAAGGCTGTCGTATGGGCTCGGTGGTCAAGAAGCGCCGCAAGCGCATGGCTAAGAAGAAGCACCGCAAGCTGCTGCGCAAGACCCGCGTCCAGCGTCGCCGTCTCGGCAAGTGACCGGGGCCGGGCGCTGACCCGGCACCGGCACCACTTGCCAACTGTCGACCCTCGGAGGCTCAGGTGATCAGGCCGCGGACGTTCCGGCTCGATCCTGCCTGCCGCGCAAGGCGCACGACATGACCCCCGGTGGCACCTCCGGTGCCCCGGGGGTCGTCGTCGTCACCGGGGTCGGCCGGTTCCTCGGCGCCAACCTCGCCGCCCGGCTCGCCGCCGACCCACGCATCGAGCGGGTCATCGGCGTCGACCCGGCCCCGCCCAACCCCGAGCTGGCCGACCTGCTCTCCGACGTCGAGTTGGTCCGGCTCGACCTCGACTCGCTCGGCGGTCTCCTGATCGACCTCGATGTCGACGCCGTGGCGCACCTGGCGCTGGTCACCGCGCCCGACCCGCAGCACGGCGGTCGGGCGGCGATGAAGGAACAGAACGTCATCGGCACCATGCAGCTGCTCGCCGCCGCCCAGCGCGCGCCGCGCCTGCGCCGGCTGGTGGTCCGCTCGTCGACCGCCGCGTACGGGGTGTCGTTCCGCGACCCGGCCGTCTTCACCGAGGAGACCGAGCCGCGCGAGGTGCCGCGTGGCGGGTTCGGCCGCGACATCCTCGACATCGAGGGGTACGTTCGCGGCTTCCGCCGCCGCCGGCCCGAGGTCACCGCCACCGTGCTGCGCTTCGCGCCGTTCATCGGCTACACGGCCGACACCACGCTCACCCGCTACTTCGCGCAGCCGGTGGTGCCCACCATCTTCGGCCGCGACCCGCGCCTACAGTTCCTGCACATCGACGACGCGTTGACGGTGCTGCACCGGTCGGTCGCCGAGGAGCACCCGGGGACGTTCAACGTGGCCGGTCCGGGCGTGCTGTCGCTGTCACAGGCCATCCGCCGGGCCGGCCGGGTGGCCGTGCCGGTGCTGGAACCGGGCCTGGCCGGGGTGGCCGCGGTCGCCCGCACCCTGGGCTTCGGCCGGTACGGGCTGGACCAGGTCGACCTCTTCGTGCACGGTCGGGTGGTGGACACCACCCGGCTGGAGCGCGAGTTCGGCTTCACCCCCCGCTCGACCGCTGCCGCCTTCGACGACTTCGTCCGCGCCCACCACGGCGGGGTGGTGGTGACCCGCGACCAGCTCGCCGCGGCCGAGCAACTGGTGCTGGAGAGCATCCGTCAGGTCCGCTCGACCGTTCGGGAGCGCTCGTGAGCAGCACACCGGAGCGGTGGGACGCCCGCTTCGACGTACCCCCGACCGGGCCCGGGCCGGACGCGGAGCCGGCGCGGCGCAACGGGCACCGGCCGGTCACCGCGCCGGCCGCCCGACCGCCCGCGCCCCCGGAGCCGGCCGACGAGCCGGACACCTCCGCTGACGAGCCGACCACCCGCCCGGTCGCGAAGAAGACCGTGGCGAAGAAGGCGGTCGCGAAGAAGGCCGTGGCGGGGCCGGCGGTGGCGGAGAGCGCCACCCCCGGGACCGGCCCGTCCGGGCCGGCGGTGGGCGACCGGCCCGGGGACCAGTGGGACCGCCGGGTCGCGCGAGGGCTCGCGTTCCTGCGCCGCCGGCTCGCCGGTGACTACGAGGTGGACGAGTTCGGCTTCGACCCGGACCTCACCGACGCGGTCTTCCACCCGCTGGTCCGGGTGCTCTACCGGGACTGGTTCCGCACCGAGGTGGGCGGCCTGGAGCACGTGCCGGCCGAGGGTGCGGGCCTGGTGGTGGGCAACCACTCCGGCACCGTGGCGCTGGACGCGCTGATCCTCTCCGCGGCGCTGCACGACCGGCATCCGAGCCACCGCTACCTTCGCCTGCTCGGCGCCGACCTGGTCTTCCGGATGCCCGTGGTGTCCGAGCTGGCCCGCAAGACCGGCGGCACGGTCGCCTGCAACCCGGACGCCGAACGGCTGCTCGGCAACGGCGAGCTGGTCGGCGTGTTCCCGGAGGGCTTCAAGGGCATCGGCAAGCTCTACTCCGACCGCTACAAGCTCCAGCGCTTCGGCCGGGGCGGCTTCGTCTCCGCCGCGCTGCGCACCGGCACGCCGATCGTGCCGGTGGCCATCGTCGGCGGCGAGGAGATCTATCCGATGCTCGCCGACATCAAGCCGCTCGCCCGGCTGCTCAAGCTGCCGTACTTCCCGGTGACGCCGACGTTCCCCTGGCTGGGGCCGCTGGGCATGGTGCCGCTGCCGAGCAAGTGGCTGATCGAGTTCTGCCCGCCGATCCCGACCGCGCACCTGCGGGACTCCGCGGACGACCCGCTTGTCGTGTTCAACCTCGCCGACCAGGTGCGGGAGACCATCCAGCAGACGCTGCACAAGCTGCTCGAACGCCGTCCGGACCCGTTCGGCCCCTGAGCGCCGGGTCAGGCGCGCTGGCGGCGGCGGTGCAGGGCCAGCCCGGCGGTCACCGCGCCGGCGAGCAGCCCGGCGGCGGCGGTCGAGGGCACGGCGATGCGGACGGCCCGCCGGCCGGTGCGAAAGTCACGGACCTCCCAGCCCCGCTCCCGGGCCCGCCGCGACAGCGCCGGGTCGGGGTTGACCGCGACCGCGCGGCCCACCGCGGACAGCATCGGCAGATCGTTGGCGGAGTCGCTGTAGGCCGCGCAGCGGTTCAGGTCCAGCCCTTCCACGGCGGCGAGCTGGGTGACCGCCTCCGCCTTCGCCGGCCCGTGCATCAGATCGCCGACCAGCCGGCCGGTGTACGCCCCGTCGACCACCTCGGCCACCGTGCCGATCGCGCCGGTCAGGCCGAGTCGGGCCGCGATCACCCGGCCGATCTCCACCGGGGCGGCGCTGACCAGCCAGACCCGCTCGCCCGCGTCGAGGTGACGCTGGGCCAGCCGGCGGGTGCCGGCCCAGATGCGCGGTGCCATCAGCTCGTCGAAGATCTCCTCGGTGAGCCGCTCCACGTCGTCGACCCGCCAGCCCTGCACGAAGGCGAGCGCGGCCTCCTTGGCCTGGGACATGGTCCCGGCGTGCTCGGTGGCGAGCAGCCGGAACCGGGCCTGCTGCCAGGCGAACCGGGCCAGGTCACCGGCGGTGAAGTAGTTCCGGGCGGCCAGCCCGCGGGCGAACCAGTAGATCGACGCGCCCTGCATCATCGTGTTGTCCACGTCGAAGAAGGCGGCGGCCGTCGGGTCCGGCGCGATCGTGGTCGCGGGTGCCGCCGGGGTCTCCGCCCAACCGGCGGTGTGCCCGTGGACGTCGGTGCTGACCGTCACCTTGCGGGACCCGGTCACCGCGACCTCCCTCCCTCGACGACCCTGGTACGCGTGCCGCGTCCACCGTATCCGGCGTCTCGTGACGGCCGGGTGTCCGTCGCGGGAAGTGTGGCCGCGCGCTCAGCGTTCGCCGGGGCAGGTGGCCGGCGCCGGCCCGAGCGTGTCGCTGGCGGCCGGCGCGGGCAGCCCGCAGGCGATCGTCTCGCGCAGCGCGTCGGCGCGTCGGCCGGCGGCGTCGAGCAGGGCCAGCGAGCGGCGGGTGCGGTCCCGGTCGGCGTGGTCGGGCCGGGCGAGCAGGCCGCTGACCACCCGGCGCTGACCGGCGAGGAACGTGTCCACGGCGTCCAGCGCGGTCGGGTCGGAGCGTTGCGCGGCCACCGTGGTCAGCAGGCGTACGCCCTGGCGGGTGTCCGCGTCCATGTCGTCCAGGACGGCGCTGAAGCCGAGCCGGTCGTCGCGGACCGTGGCGGCCTCGTCGAGCCGGGTCCGGGCGAAGTCGAGGAAGAGCTGACCGCGGCTGATGTCCGAGCTGGCCAGGGCGAGCTGGGCGCGTTCGGTGGAGCGCTTCATGCCGTACAGCGCGTCGCCGGGCAGCGCGTTCTCGCTGGCGGCGGAGATGCCGGAGAGGGCGATCGCGCCGGCGGCCACGCCGACCAGGATCGCGCCCCGGGCCCGCGCCCGGCGGCCGGTGATGGCGGGCAGTAGCGCGCCGAGCCCGCCGGTGCTGGCGCCGGCGTCGGTGGTGGCGGGGACGCCCTCACGGTCGGCGGTGGCCACCAGCATCGCGCGCAGGCCGGTGCGGAAGTCGGCGTCGACCTCGACGGTGGGCCGCTCGACGGTGAGCCGGCGGGTCACTCCCACGAGCGCGGTGAGTTCGCCGTCGGCGCGGGACCGGACGTGGTGTCGGCGTCCGCCGTTGGCCTCGTCGAGGAGTTGCGCGAAGCGCTCGGCTCGCCGACCGGAGAAGAGGTCGCTGTCCACCGCGGGCACCCCCTCTCGCTGGTCACGGCCGGGCGGCCGTCGTCGTCACCAGCGACCCGTGGCAGCGTGTGGCCGAGTGCCGACCGGGACGGCCGACCTGACCCGCCGGACCGGGTGGGCCCGGGGGACGCCGGGACAACCACTGGTCGCACCCGGAGAAACGGTTCGCGCCGGTCGCCGGTTACGGGCCGTTCGGGGGCGAAATAACCGGGTGTGACGGGGGTCGCGGGCGGGCCGGGGCGCGCGTCAGCCACCGGCGTCGGGCCGGTGGCGGGACGGGGACGCGGTGGGTCAGGCCTGGAAGCCGTCGGGCAGCAGCCGGGCCAGCGCCCGTACCGCCCGGTATTGCAAAGCCTTGATGGCGCCCTCGTTCTTGCCCATGGCACGGGCCGTCTCGGCGACCGAGAAGCCTTGCAGGAACCGGAGCACGATGCACTCCTGCTGCTCCGGGTTGAGCTGCTTGACGGCGGTGAGCAGGGCGACGTTGGTGATGTGCTCGACCACCGCCGCCTCCGGGCTGCCCTCCGGACCGCGGTCCTCCCGGTCGGCGTCGAGGACGTCGCCGGTGGTCACCTCCAGCCGGTAGCGCCCGGACTTGAAGTGGTCGGCGACCAGGTTGCGGGCGATGGTGACCAGCCAGGCGCCCAGGTCACGCCCCTGCCAGGTGAAGCTGCCGATGCGTTTGAGGGCCCGCAGGAACGTGTCGGAGGTGAGGTCCTCGGCGAGTTGGCGGTTGCCGACCCGGAAGTAGACGAACCGGAAGACGGTGTCGACGTACCGGTCGTAGATCAGGCCGAACGCCTCGGACTCGCCGGCCTGCGCCCGCTCGACGAGCGTCCAGACCTCGGTGGCCGGGTCGGACGGGTCGGGGCGGCTCGGGAAGCCGGTGGCCGGCGTGGCGGCCGGGACGGCCGGCAGCACCGCGGTGTCGCCGACGGTCACCACGGGCAGCACCGCGGTCTCGGCGGCGGCGGACGGCTCGGCGCTGGTCGCCGCGTCACCGCGGCGGGCCTGGGCCGGCGGTACGGCCGGGCGGGGCGGGGCACCGACGCGCCCGGCGGCGGGCTTCGCGTTGCCGCCGGGGGACGCCGGGCGCAGCGGCGCCTCGTTGCCGTGGTGCGCGCGGCTGCGGGTCCGTCTAGCCTCGCCGCTCAGCGCGAGCAGGCCGTCCGCGCGTGGCGCGGGCTCGGCGCGCTCGTTGAGCGGGTTCCGCTGGGTCGGGCCGGTCACCCCGGCCGGCCGTTCCGCGTAACCGAACGTGGTCACCGTGCCTCCCCGGTCCAGATGGGCAGCGACCTCGCCGGGCGCCGGTGCGGCGCTGCGGGGCCGGGCGCGACCCGGTGGGGCGCGGCCGGTGCGGGACGTGTCGGCGGGCGGCACGTACCGTTGAGGTGCTGGTCCAATGCGCTCACGGGCACGGGGGCCTCCTCGGGCTGAGGGGTGTCGACTCACGGCAAATGGGTGAGCCGACCCGAGTGATGATAGGCCCAACGTCACCCGCGCGTGGCAAGTCCGTTACACAGAGCGGAAGTATTTCCCGCGTGGTCGCACTCCTGCCGGACCGGTTGTCCGTCGCTCGTGGTTGACTTTCGTGCGGCAACCTGGTCCGCAGTGGAAGTCCAGGTAGAGGCCGATTTTTCGGCCGCTCGGCGTGTCGTGAGCGTGGTTCGTGAACCCGACTCCAGTCCCGCCTCCGCAGCCCGCGAAGATCACGCTCCCACGTATGGGAATTGCGTCCACTGTCAATTGCGGTCTCACCCGGCGGACCCGGGCGGCGCTCGGGGGCATGGCCCGGCGCACCCCGCTGTGCCAGACTCAGCCACCGTGCAGGACGCCGCCGACAGCACCGCGCCGAACCTCGCCGACCGCCTCCGCCGGGCCGCCGCCGAACGCGGCGGCCGGGTCGCGTTGCACTGGCGCGACACCACGCTCACCTGGTCCGCGCTGGACGCCGCGGTCACCGCCACCGCCCACGCGCTGCAGGCCGCCGCGCCGCCGGCGGACCGGACGCCACACCCGCCCCGGGTGGCGATCGGCTTCGGCAACACCCCCGACTTCGTGGTCACCTACCTGGCCACGCTCCGCGCCGGCCTGGTCGCCGTGCCGGTCAACCCCGCGCTGACCGGCCGGGAACTGCGGCACGTGCTCGCCGACTCGGGTGCCGCCGTCCTGGTCGGCGCCGCCGACGTGACCGCCCGGGTGGACCCCGCCGACCTGCCCGCGCTGCGCGCGGTGCACACCGTCCCGCCGGTCGCCGACGACGACGCCCCGGCCCGGTTCCCGACGCGGGACGGGGACGACCTGGCCGTACTGCTCTACACGTCGGGCACCGAGGGCCGGCCCAAGGGCGCGATGCTGTCGCACCGGGCGCTGGCCGCCAACCACGCCCAGGCCGACCGGATCGACCCGCCGGTGGTCGGCCCCGACGACACCGTGCTGCTGGCGCTGCCGCTGTTCCACGCGTACGGGCTGAACGCCGGGCTCGGGGCGGTGCTGCGTCACGGCGCGACCGGCGTGCTCGTCGACGAGCCCGGCCCGACCGGGGCGCTCGACGAGATCGCCCGGCACCGGGTCAGCGTGCTGCTCGGCGTACCGTCGATGTTCCTGACCTGGGCTGAGGCGGCCGGCGACCCGAGCGCGGCGCTGGCCGGGGTGCGGGTCGCGGTGTGCGGCGCGGCGCCGCTGCCGCTGCCCGTCGGGGCGCGCTTCACCGAGCTGACCGGGCATCCCGTGCACGTCGGCTACGGGCTCACCGAGACCGCGCCGGTGCTCACCTCCACGCTTGTCGGCGGTGAGCCGAAGCCCGGCTCGATCGGCCGCCCGCTGCCCGGCGTCGAGCTGCGCCTGGTCGGCTCCGACAGCGACGAGCTGTGGCGCGACGGGGTGCCCGCCGCCGAGACCGACGACGACGGGATGGACCTCACCGACGACCCGGTCGGCACCGACCCCGGGCAGATCGTGGTGCGCGGCGCGAACCTGTTCGCCGGCTACTGGCCGGACGGGCGGGGCGGGCCCGGCCCGGGCGGCTGGTGGGCCACCGGCGACGTGGCGTACGCCGACGGCGACGGTGACCTGTTCCTGGTCGACCGGCTCGGCGAGCTGATCCTGGTCAACGGCTTCAACGTCTACCCGCACGAGGTCGAGTCGGTGCTCCAGGCGCACCCCGGGGTGGCCGAGTCGGCGGTCCTGGGCGTGCCGCACCTCCGGACCGGCGAGACTGTGCGGGCGTACGTGGTGCGCGCGGCCGGCTCGTCGGTGACGGCGGCGGAGCTGCTCGCCCACTGCGCGCGTAACCTGGCCCGGTTCAAGTGCCCGACCGCCGTCGAGTTCGTCGACGCGCTGCCGTACTCGGCGATCGGGAAGGTCCGCAAGACCGAGCTGCGCCCGGCGCCCGTGGTGCCGTCGCCGGCACCGCCGACCGAGACCCGCACGGAGGTATCCGATGTCCAGTGACGCGAGGCTCATCCTGATCACCCGGCCCGGCTGCCACCTCTGCGAGGACGCGAAGGCGGCGCTCGACCGGGTGGTGGCGGTCACCGGCGACCGCTGGGTGGAGAAGGACGTGACAGGCGACGTCGAGCTGGAGCGCGACTACGGCGACCGGCTGCCGGTGGTGCTGCTCGACGGCAAGGAGCACGGCTACTGGCGGGTCGAGGAGGACCGGCTGCTGCGGGACCTGACCACCCCGCAACTGTGAACTATGGTGCTCGGGTGACGGCTACGCGGCGCCACCTGGTGTGGGACTGGAACGGCACCCTGCTCGACGACCTCGACCTGGTGGTGCGCGCCACCAACGTGGCGTTCGCCAGCGCCGGTGGTCCGGCGGTCAGCGCGGACGAGCACCGGGTGCGGTTCCGCCGGCCGATCGCCGACTACTACGCGGAGATGCTCGGCCGGGCGGTCGACGCCGAGGCGTTCGGCGCGCTCGACCGGATCTTCCACGACGCGTACCGGGCCGGGCTGACCAGTTGCGCGCTGGCCGCCGACGCCACCGCCGCGATCGCCGCCTGGCCGGGCAGCCAGTCGCTGCTGTCCATGTGGTTCCACGACGAGCTGGTGCCCACCGTGCACACGTACGGGCTGACCCCGCACTTCAGCCGGGTGGACGGGCTGCGCGCCGCGGTCGGCGGCGGGCCCAAGGCCGAGTGGCTGGAGAAGCACCTCGCCGAGCTGGGGCTGGCCGGCGCCGACGTGGTGCTGATCGGTGACTCGCTCGACGACGCCGACGCGGCCACCTCGGTCGGCGGCGCGGCCGTCCTCTACACCGGCGGCCTCTCCGACCCGGCCCGGCTGCGCGCCAGCGGTCACCCGACCGCCGACACCCTCACCGAGGCGGTCACGCTGGCCCGCGCGCTGCCCTGAGCCGGCGCGTCAGGCGCGGAGGTGGGCCAGGACGGCCAGCACGCGGCGGTGGTGGGTGGTGGCGTCCGGCGGCAGGTCGAGCTTGGTGAAGATGTTGCGGACGTGCTTCTCCACCGCGCCGTCGCTCACCACCAGGGCGCGGGCGATGGCGGTGTTGGAGCGGCCCTCGGCCATCAGCGCCAGCACCTCGCGCTCGCGCGGGGTCAGCGCGGCCAACGGGTCGTCGCGCCGCCGCCGTACCAGCAGTTGGCTGATCACCTCCGGGTCCAGCACGGTGCCGCCGGCGGCCACCCGGGCCAGCCCGTCCAGGAACTCGTCGATCGCGGCCACCCGGTCCTTGAGCAGGTAGCCGATGCCGCCGCCGGTGCCGCCCGCGGTGTCCAGCAGGTCGTCGGCGTACGACACCTCGACGTACTGGGACAGCACCAGGATCGGCGTGCCCGGCACCCGGCGACGGGCCTCCACGGCGGCGCGCAGCCCCTCGTCGGTGTGCGACGGCGGCATCCGCACGTCCACCACCGAGATGTCCGGCCGGTGCGCCACCACGGCGTCGACAAGCGCGTCCCCGTCGCCGACGGCGGCCACCACCTGGTGCCCGAACTCGGTCAGCAGCCGGATCAGCCCCTCCCGGAGCAGTACGGCGTCGTCCGCGATCACCACCCGCATGGGTCCGGTGTCTACCACGTCCGGGTCCCACCGCGCGGCCTCGACCCGGTACGGCGCGTCGTCGGCGGCCGTCACCGGGGCGGTTCGGCGGGTCGCCGGGCCGGGCGGCGGGCGGTCACCGGGGCAGCTCGGCGTGGATCCGGGTCGGCCCGCCGGCCGGGCTGTCCACCTCCAGCGTGCCGCCGGCCGCCCGGACCCGGTCGGCGATGCCGCTGAGCCCGTGCCCCTTGGCCAGGTGCGCGCCGCCGACCCCGTCGTCGGCGACGGTGATCTCCAGTCGGCCCACCTTCCGGGTCACCTCCACCCGGCAGGCGTCGGCCCGGCTGTGCTTCGCGACGTTTGTCAGCGCCTCGGCCACCACGAAGTAGGCGGTGCTCTCCAGGCCCGGGTCGAGCCGGCCCTCGGCGGTGCCCAGGTCGTCGTCGACGATCAGTTCGGTCGGCACCAGCGCCCGGGCGGCGAGCGCGGCGAGCGCGCTGGGCAGCCCCCGGTCGACCAGGATCGGCGGCGCGATGCCCCGGGAGAGCGCGCGCAACTCGTCGAGCGTCTCGCGGGTCTGGGCGACCGCCTCGTCCAGCGTGCGCCGGGCCGCGTCCGGGTCGGCGGCGAGCTGGTGGCGGGCCCGCCCCAGGTCCATGGCGAGGCGGACCAGGCGTTGCTGCGGCCCGTCGTGGATGTCCCGTTCCAACCGGCGCAACGCGGACGCCTCGGCCGAGGCGGCGGCCCGCTTCTGCTCCTCCAGCGTGACGATCCGCTGCCGCATCTCGGCCACGCCGGTGAGCAGCGAGTACGCCAGGCCGCCCTGGATCCGGGCCAGGCTCCGGGCCATCAGCGGGAGGGTGAGGAGCGCGAACAGGCCGATGGCGGTGTTCAGCGCGATCCGCGCGCCGGCCCCGTCGCCCATGCCGAGGAGCTGGCTGAGGTCCTGTTGGTCCGGCCCGCGCGGGATGGCCCAGTCGTACCCGCCGTAGAGCGTGCCGGTCAGCGCCAGCGCCCACCAGACCACCATCAGCACGAACGTGGGCAGGGTCACCAGGAGCCGCAGGAACGCGTGCAGCAGGTCGAGCCAGGACTGCGGGTCGCGGATCGGGGTGAACACCCGCCGCCAGAACCGGGCGCCGCGCCCGGGGGTCAGGTAGACCGGGCGGACCCGGGGCCGGCCGAGCACGCCGGGGAGCCGGAGCCGTTCCAGGTCGGCCAGCCCGCGCGCCGCGTAGAGCACGCCGGCCAGGACCGGCAGGCCGAGCGTGGTGACCAGCAGCCCGACGCTGAGTGAGATCCCCGCCACGGCGAGCACGAACCCGACGATCGCCAGCGGCAGGCTGAAGAGCACGTAGCCGGTGTCGTGGGCGAGTCGCCGGAGCAGGCTCCGGACGGGCGAGGAGGGAACGGGTGCGGTGGCCAACGGCGCGGCGGTCATGGTTCGAGGCTATGGGCGCGGTCCCGGCCGGCCCATCCCGTACGCCGGCCGGTCGGGGGTGGGGTTCTCCCCACCCGGCACGTGAGAAGCGCCTCGCCGCGTTGGCTGCGGAGCGTTACCGCACGCACGCGATTGGTCAGAGAAGTCGGGATTGAGCAATAATCGCCTCGCGCCACCGAGGAGCGCGGTTGATCGATCTTGTAGGAATGGAGGGGCAGGTGGAGCCGTATCGCGAGTCATCAAGATCGCGATTTGTGCACCTCTTCACAAGCGCCTACTCTGTAGTTCCGACGCGCCCTGCTAGCACAGCCGGCAACATCGGTCGCCAGCGGGAGTCCCGAAACGGCCGGCCCCCGTCGCCGGTCGAGGATCGCACCGCACGGAGTCTCATGAGTCAGCACCGTCCCCCTGGCGCGCCCGGCCGCACCGGTGCCGTACCGGCGCTTCCGGACCTGCCCGAGGCGACCGTGTCCCGGCTCCCGGAATACCTGCGTGCGCTGCACGCGCTCGCCGAATCCGGCCACGAGACCGTGTCCAGCGAGGGCCTGGCCAGCGCCGTCGGCGTCAACTCCGCCAAGCTCCGCAAGGACCTGTCCCACCTCGGCTCGTACGGCACCCGCGGCGTCGGCTACGACGTCGCGCTGCTGATCGACCAGATCGAGTCGGTGCTCGGGCTCACCCAGTGCCGGGCCGTCGCGCTGGTCGGCGTGGGTAATCTCGGTCACGCCCTGGCCGGCTACGACGGCTTCGCCAGCCGCGGCTTCCGAATCGCCGCGCTGCTCGACGCCGACCCGTCCCGCGTCGGCGAGCGGATAAACGGGCTGGTCGTCCGGCACGTCGACGAGTTGTCCCGGGTGGTCGTCGAGGAGACCATCTCGATCGGCGTGATCGCCACCCCGGCGCCGGCCGCCCAGGCGGTCGCCGACGAGCTGGTCGCCGTCGGCGTGACGAGCATCCTCAACTTCGCTCCGTGCGTACTCTCGGTCCCGGAAGGGGTCGACGTGCGCAAGGTCGACCTCGCGATCGAGCTGCAGATCCTGTCCTTCCACGAGCACCGCAAGGCGTCGCTGACCGCGCTGCCCGCCACCGGCGGGTCCGCGCTCACCGCCCTGCCCGGCGGGCTCGCGACCACCGACACCCAGGAGGCGATCGGCACGTGAAACTGCTCGTCGTCGGCGCGTCCTACCGCACCGCCCCGGTCGCCGTCCTGGAACAACTGGCCGTCCCACCCGCGGATCTCACCCGCACGCTGGACCGGCTGGTCGCCCAGCCGTACGTCGCCGAGGCCGTGCTGGTCTCCACCTGCAACCGGGTGGAGGTCTACGCCGCCGTCGCCGGCTTCCACGGTGGGCTCGGCGACATCTGCGCGGTCCTGGCCGAGCAGGCCGGCTGCCCGCCGGCGGCGCTCGCGCCGCACCTGTACGTGCACTACGACGCCGCCGCCGTGGACCACGTCTTCCGGGTCGCCGCCGGGCTGGACTCCATGGTGGTCGGCGAGGCGCAGATCCTCGGTCAGCTCCGCGACGCCTACCACTGCGCCGGCGGCGCCGACTCCGCCGGCCGGCTGCTGCACGAGCTGATGCAGCAGGCGCTGCGGGTCGGCAAGCGGGCCCACGCCGAGACCAACATCGACCGGGCCGGGCAGAGCGTGGTCACCGCCGCGCTCGACCTCGCCGCCGGCCTGCTCGACGGCGACCTGACCGGCCGACCCGCCATGGTGGTCGGCGCCGGGGCGATGGGCTCGCTGAGCGTGGCCACGCTGTCCCGGCTGGGCGCCGGCCCGCTCACCGTCACCAACCGCGGGGCCGCCCGCGCGGTCCGGCTCGCCGAGTCGTACGGCGCCACCGCCGTGCCGATGGCCGAACTGGTCGACGCGCTCTCCACGGTGGACATCGTGGTCGCCGCCACCGCCGCCGCCGAGCCGGTGCTCACCCACGACGTGGTGACCCGGGCGCTGACCCGCCGCGACGCCGACCGGGGCCCGCTGGTCCTGCTCGACCTGGCCGTCCCGCGCGACGTCGAGGCCGGCGTCGCCGAGCTGTCCGGCGTCGAGGTGATCGACATCGACCGGATGGCCGCCGTCCTCGCCGACGGGCCGGCCGCCGCCGACGCCGCCGAGGTGGCCCGCATCGTCGCCGGTGAGGTCGAGGCGTTCCTGACCTGGCTGCGCGGCGCCGACGTGGCGCCCACCGTGGCCGCGCTGCGCGGGCGCGCCGACGACGTGGTCACCGCCGAGCTGCGCCGGCTCGGCCAGCGCCGCCCCGACCTCAGCGACGACCAGCGCGCCGAGGTGGCCCGCACCGTGCACCGGGTCGTGCAGCGACTGCTGCACCAGCCGACCGTGCGGGTCCGCCAGCTCGCCGCCGAGCCCGGCGGCGACCAGTACGCGGCCCTGCTGCGCGAGCTGTTCGACCTGGAGGTGCCACAGACGTCCCCGGTCGACACCGTCCCCGACGTGGTCGCCACCGACACCGACGGCCGGCCGTCCTTCGACGCCGCCGACGTCCCGCCCACCGGAGGTGCGCGATGACCGCCCCCCTGCGCCTCGGCACCCGGGGCAGCGTCCTGGCGCTGGCCCAGTCCGGCCACGTCGCCGAGGCCCTCACCGCGGCCACCGGCCGCCCGGTCGAGCTGGTCGAGGTGGTGACCGCCGGGGACCGCTCCACCGCCCCGGTGCAGCGGCTCGGCGTCGGCGTCTTCGTCTCCGCGCTGCGGGACGCGCTGACCGCCGGCGACATCGACTTCGCCGTCCACTCGTACAAGGACCTGCCCACCGCGGCGGCGCCCGGCCTGCACATCGCGGCCGTGCCGCCCCGGGAGGACCCGCGCGACGCGTTGGTCGCCACCGGCGGCCGGACGCTCGCCGAGCTGCCGCCCGGCGCGCTGATCGGCACCGGCGCGCTGCGCCGGATCGCCCAGTTGCACGCGCTGGGCATGCAGTTCGAGGTCACCCCGATCCGGGGCAACATCGACACCCGGCTCGGCCGGGTGCTCGGCCCGGACGCCGACCTCGACGCCGTCGTGCTGGCCCGGGCCGGGCTCACCCGGATCGGCCGCGCCGACGTCATCACCGAGACGCTCGACCCGATGCTCATGCTGCCCGCGCCCGCCCAGGGCGCGCTGGCCGTCGAGTGCCGGGCCGACGACCACGACCTGGTCGAGCTGCTCGCGCGGCTCGACCACGCACCGTCCCGCGCCGCGGTCACCGCGGAACGGGCGCTGCTGGCCACCCTGGAGGCCGGGTGCAGCGCACCGGTGGCCGCCTACGGCGAACTCGCCGAGGGTGAGGCCGGTGAGGAGATCTACCTGCGCGGTGCGGTGATCAGCCCGGACGGTTCCCGTGACCTCCGACTGTCCCGCACCGGAACGCCCGCCGACGCGGCGGAGATCGGCAAGGCACTCGCCGCCGAACTCCTCGAACTCGGCGCCGACTCGATCCTCGGCCAAGAAGGACACGCCGGCCCGGGGACCCAGCAACTTGGGAGCACAGAATGACCCGCACCCGTAAGCCCGTAGGCCGGATCGCTTTCGTCGGGGCCGGCCCCGGCGACCCGGGCCTGCTGACCCGCCGGGCGCTCGACGCCCTGGTCGAGGCCGACCACGTGGTGTACGACCGGGGAGTCCCCGAGTCGCTGCTGACCCACGTCCGCGCCCAGGCCCGGCCCGACGCCGAGTTCAGCCCCGCCGAGGGTGTGCCCGGCGACGTGGCGAAGGTGCTGATCTCCGCGGCCCGCTCCGGGCAGAACGCCGTGCACCTGGTGGCCGGCGACCCGTTCGGCCACGACTCGGTGGTCAAGGAGGTGCAGGCGGTGGCGCGTACCGCCGCGCACTTCGAGGTGGTGCCGGGCGTCGGTCAGGCCGAGGGCGTCGCCACCTACGCGGGCGTCCCGCTGCCCGGCGTGCGCACCGCCGCCGACGTCGAGGACGTCAACACGCTGGACTTCGACGCGCTCGCCACCGCGGTGGGCCGGGGGTCGCTGGCGCTGGCCGTGGACGCCGGTGACCTGGCCGCCGTCCGGGACGGGCTGCTGGCCGCCGGCGTCGACGGCACCACCGGGGTCGGGGTGACCGGCGACGGCACCGGCGAGACGCAGTACACCACCACGTCGACCGTGGACTCGTTCGTCGCGGCGGCGCTCGGCTTCACCGGCCGCGTCGTGCTCACCGTCGGCGCGGGCGTCAGCGACCGCGACAAGCTGAGCTGGTGGGAGAACCGCCCGCTGTACGGCTGGAAGGTGCTGGTGCCCCGCACCAAGGAGCAGGCCGGCGCGATGAGCGCGCGGCTGCGCGCGTACGGGGCGATCCCGTGCGAGGTGCCGACCATCGCGGTCGAGCCGCCGCGTACCCCGGCCCAGATGGAGCGGGCGGTCAAGGGCCTGGTCGACGGCCGGTACGCCTGGGTGATCTTCACCTCGGTGAACGCGGTCCGGGCGGTCTGGGAGAAGTTCGGCGAGCACGGGCTGGACGCCCGCCACTTCGGCGGCGTCAAGATCGCCTGCATCGGTGAGGCGACCGCCGACGCGGTCCGCGCGTTCGGCATCCAGCCGGAGCTGGTCCCCGCCGGCGAGCAGTCCTCCGAGGGCCTGCTGGCCGAGTTCTCGCCGCACGACGAGATCCTCGACCCGGTCGGCCGGGTGCTGCTGCCGCGCGCCGACATCGCCACCGAGACCCTCGCGGCCGGGCTCACCGAGCGCGGCTGGGAGGTCGACGACGTGACCGCGTACCGCACCGTACGCGCCGCGCCGCCGCCGGCCGAGATCCGCGACGCGATCAAGTCGGGCGGGTTCGACGCGGTGCTCTTCACCTCGTCCTCCACCGTCCGGAACCTGGTCGGCATCGCCGGGAAGCCGCACGCCCGTACCGTTGTTGCTGTCATCGGGCCCAAGACGGCGGAGACCGCGACGGAGTTCGGCCTGCGGGTCGACGTGCAGCCGCCGCACGCCTCGGTGCCCGACCTGGTGGAGGCGCTCGCCGCCTACGCCGTCGAGCTGCGCGAGAAGCTCGCCGCCATGCCGGCGAAGCAGCGCCGCGGCTCGAAGGTGCAGGGCCCGACCGCCCTGAGGTTCCGCTGACAGGAGGCACCCCCATGCCGTACCCCGAGATCCGGCCCCGCCGGCTGCGCCGCAACGCGGCCGTGCGGCGGCTGGTCGCCGAGACCCGCGTCGCCCCGGCCGAGCTGGTCGTGCCGATGTTCGTCAAGGAGGGGCTGACCGAGCCACGGGCCGTCGCGTCGCTGCCGGGGGTGCTCCAGCACTCCCGGGACTCGCTGCGCAAGGCGGCGGTCGAGGCGGTCCAGGCCGGGGTCGGCGGGATCATGCTGTTCGGGGTGCCGGCGACGCGGGACGAGACCGGCTCCGGCGGCCTCGACCCGGACGGCATCCTCAACGTGGCCATCCGGGACGTGATCGCCGAGGTCGGTGACTCGACGGTGGTGATGGGTGACCTCTGCCTGGACGAGTTCACCTCGCACGGGCACTGCGGCCTGCTCACCCCGGACGGCGGCGTGGACAACGACGCCACGCTGGCCGCGTACGCCGAGATGGCGGTCGCCCAGGCCGACGCCGGGGTCCACGTGGTCGGGCCGTCCGGGATGATGGACGGGCAGGTCGGCGCGGTCCGCCGGGCCCTGGACGCCGCCGGGCACCAGGACGTCTCGGTGCTCGCGTACGCCGCGAAGTACGCCTCCGCCTTCTTCGGCCCGTTCCGGGACGCGGTGGAGTCGGCGCTGGACGGCGACCGGTGCACCTACCAGCAGGACCCGGCGAACCTGCGGGAGTCGCTGCGCGAGGTCGAGCTGGACGTCGCCGAGGGCGCCGACATGGTGATGGTCAAGCCGGCGTTGCCCTACCTCGACGTGGTGTCGGCGGTCCGCGCCGCGGTGGACGTCCCGGTCGCCGCCTACCAGGTCTCCGGGGAGTACGCGACTGTCGAGGCCGCCGCCGCCAACGGCTGGATCGACCGGGAGCGGACGATGTTGGAGACGCTCACCTCGATCCGCCGGGCCGGCGCGCAGATCATCCTCACCTACTGGGCGGTCGAGGCGGCCCAGCTGCTCCGCGAGCGCTACTGACCGTAAGGTCGCTTCCGCCGGGCGGCGCGCAGCGCCTCGCCCCACCAGCCCACCTCGTCGAGCGTCCCGTCGGCGGCCCGCCCCAGCGGACCGTCGTCGACCAGCCGGCCCTGCTGGTCGAGGCGGTCCCACGGCGCGGTGAGCACCACGCCGGTGCGGGTGGTGGTGGCGTGCAGTTCGGCGAAGACCAGCCGGAGCTGCTCGACCGCGCGGATCCCGCCCGAGCCGGCGCCGTACGAGACGAACCCGACCGGCTTGGCAACCCACTCCCGGTGATGCCAGTCGATGGCGTTCTTCAGGGCCGCGGGGAAACTGTGGTTGTACTCCGGCGTGACCACGACGAAGGCGTCGGCGGCATCGAGGCGACCGGCGATCGGGCTGGCCGGGTTGCCGCCGGGCGGCGTGTCAGCCAGCGGGAGCGGCACCTCGGCGAGATCGATCAGGTCGGTCCGGAAGCCGCCGCGACGGTCGGCGTGGTCGACGAACCAGTCGGCGATCAACCGACCCATCCGGGGCCGGCGGACGCTGGCGACAAGCACGGCAAGGGTGAGCGGCGGTTCTTGCGTCGTCATGCGAGGGACGCTAAGACTTGAACAAATGTTGAAGTCAAGCCGTTCCGGGGGAGTGTCGTGGGCATGCTGACGGTGGGCGAGGTGGCGCGGGAGGCCGGGGCCAGTGGTTCCGCGATCCGTTTCTACGAGCGGCAGGGCCTGATCGCGGCCAGCCGGACCAGCGGCAACCAGCGCCGGTTCGGTCCCGATGCGGCGTGCCGGGTGCGGGTGGCCCGGGTGGCGCAGCGGATCGGCCTCAGCGTCGGTGAGATCCGGGACCTGCTCGCGGCGCTGCCGCCCGAGCCGGACCTCGCCGACTGGCAGCGGCTGCACGACGGGCTCACCGCCGAGGCCGAGCGGCGCATCGCCGAGCTGCACGCCGCGCTGGACGACATCCGCTCCGGCCGCCGGCTCTGCGACCTGTGACCCCGGTGCCGGTGCATCCCCCTGCTCCGCGCCCGCGCCCACGCCCACGCCTCGCATGCTCGGTGCGGCTCCCGCTCTGCTCGCCGTTCCGTGGGATGTCACGAGCCTCCCCTGGTTACGGAGCGTAAATTGCCGTCCCCCTTGTGCTGTGCCCTCGCGTGCCTTTGCTCTGCAGCCAATGGCGCATCGGACACATTTTGTTACTGCTGACTCCGTGGCTGCAAAGCAAAGGCGAGGGTAGAAGCACTGACGATGAGCGCCAGCGGCCAGCTTATGCCCGTTTTGGGAACCTTGTTGGCCCGAAGATCGTGATACCTCCAGTGACTGCCGTCACTCATCGTGATAATTACTTTCCGTATCTGTGGTGTGTGTACCTCGCCAGGTGGCATGGCGGCTGTCAGCGCCGGCCGGCGGGTTTTCCACAGCGGGAAGTGCGGGGGTTGCCGGGCTCCCGAGGAGGCGCGAATGTGGCGGGGTGACAGAACCCGGTGACAGCCCTCCCGAGGCGGCCGCGACACCCGGCGCGAATGAAGCAGCCACGGCACCCGGGGAAGGCCACGCGCGAGAGGACGACCCCGCGCGAGAGGACGACCACGCGCCCGAGGGCGGCTCGGCGGCGCTGCTCACCGAGCCGTTCGACATCCCCTTCCCGGCGGCCGGGATCGTTCGCGCGGTTCGCCGCCGGGCCGACGCCAGCCAACGTGAGCTGGCCCGGTTCGCCCGGGTGCACCCGACCACCGTCGGGCGGATCGAGGCCGGCACGCTCGTGCCCAGCGTCGCCATGTTGTCGCGCATCCTCAGCGTCGCCGGCTTCCGGCTGGTCGTCGTCGACGAGGCCGGCACGGTGCTCAAGCCGATGCGGGACCGGGCCGACCTGCGCGACGGTGCCGAGCGCCGATACCCGTCCCACCTCGACGTGGTCACCGACCCGGAGCCGGGGGAGTGGTGGGCCGACATCTACGGACTGGCCCGGCCACCGGAGACGTTCTACCGGGACCGCGCCGTCCGGGACGCGCTGCGGCGGCGCAGCCAGTGGGAGGTGCGGGTGGCCAAGTACCGGAACGTGCCGCCCCCACCCGACCCGCAGCGGCGCGGACACCGCAGCGGCCCGCCGCCCGGCTGGAGAGCCGGATGACGGGCCGCCGCGCGGAACACCGCTCAGTCGTCGTTCAGGATCGTTCCGACGCCGGACGGGTCGGTGAGCCGGAGCCCCGGCACGCCTGCCACGTACAGCGTGAGCTGCTCATTCGCCTCGCGCTTGCGGTCGCCGCGCACGGTGACCGGGAAGGCGAGCGAGGTGCGGCCGGCGGCCAGCACCCGGCAGCCGACGTACGGGTCGTAGTCCGCGCCGGCCTGGGCCGTGGTGCCGTAGGTGGCCGCGCAGAGCAGCGCCGGCTCGGAGAGCGGACGGGACACGGTGACGGTGAACGTCATCGTCGTGGTGCCCTTGTCGCCCTCGGTCACCGACGTGTCGGCCACCCGCAGCGCGGCGCGGGAGCGGAACCGGGCCACCGTCGGGTCGTGGTCGCTGGCGCCCCGGTCGCCCAGGTCCGCGGCGTCGGTCGGGTAGTCGGCGTTGATGTGCGCCGTCCGCACCTGCACCAGGTCGTCGTGCATCGGGTCGTTGACGAACATGTTGTCGAGCGTCTGCGCCTGCCCGCTGAACGTGTACGAGTACGCCGCCGCCGGGGCGTCCGCGACCAGGTCGTCCCAGAGGTTGTGCAGGCCGGCCTGGTAGAGCGGGGCGAGCTGGTCCGACGGGATCGGGTTCTGCCCGGTCGCGATCGGGTCGTCCGGGCGCGGGAAGACGTTCAGGTCGCCGCCGTAGACCACCCGGGCGTCCGGGTCGGTCGCCTCGACGGCCCGCACCAGCGCGGCCCCGTACGCGGCCTGCTCGCGGCGCTGCCCGACCCGGCTGTCCGGCCCGGAGGAGAAGTGGTTGGCGACCGCCCAGAGCGTGAAGCGCTCGCCCGAGCCGGGCGCGGCCCGCACGGTGAACCGGGCGAGCTGCGCCGCGCGAGTGTAGACATTGCTGCCGTCCACCCCGGTCGACCGGTCCACGTCGTCCGGCAGCACCGCGTTGAACGCCTTCGGGTTCTGCACGTCCGCGTTGGACGGCAGCGCCGCCGAGCGGTACTGCACGGTCGGCGCGGAACCCAGCAGCGGGTCGGTGGCGGTCGCCTGGGCCAGCGTCAGCCGGTCCGTGCGGTAGAGGAACGCCGAGGCGATGCCCCGGGCGTCCGCGCCGGTCCGGTCGTACGCGGCGGCGTAGGCGGGGCCGCCCGCTGCCGCCACGGCCAGCGCCAACTCCTGCACCGTGTCCGGCGCGCCGTCGGCGTTGTTGGTGTCACCGCAGGCCAGACTGCCGTCGACCACCGAACAGATGTCCTGGTCCTCGGCCTCCTGCACCAGGATCAGGTCCGGGCTGTGCAGCGAGTTGACGATCTGCCGGGCCTGCGTCGCCAGCTTGGCGGCGTACGCCTCGGGGCTGGCCGGCACGTAGTCGAACGGCGGGCTGACGCCGGGGCATCCGCTGTTGCCGGCGAAGTCGCAGCCGTCGAACGGGTCGTCCCGGTAGTCGTACAGGTTCTCCACGTTGTAGGTGGCGACCGCGACCTCGCTGTTGCGGTCCGCCGGCCGCGGCGGGTTGTTCTCCGCCGGGTCCGCGCCACCGGTCAGCGTGAGCTGCTCGGGCTGCACGCTGTACTTGCTGAACGCGTACGAGACGGAGCCGAAGGCGTCCTCGGTCAGCGTGTCGAACGTGCGCGCCTCGGGCAGCAGCGCGCCGGAGTCACCGGCGGTCGCCTTCACCCCGCCGGCGCCCAGCAGGATGCGCTGGTTGTTGCCGTTGTCGAAGAGCGTGCCCGGGATGTCGTCAAGCGGGTGCGCGTCCCGGAACACCCGGCGGGCGTACGGGTCGGACCGCTTCATGATCGGGTCCTCGCGGTCCAGCACGTAGATCTCGGAGTCCGCGGTGGAGGAGTAGATGTGCCGGGGCGCGGAGACGCCGCTGCCGGCGCGGACCCGCACCCGCTCGCCCTCGTGCCGCTCCCAGAACAGGTCGGCGGCGTCCGCCTCGGCCGGCGGGACCGCGTCGACCACCCGGACTGCGGTGTCCACGTCGAGCCCGGAGTCGAGCTTGCGGACCAGCGAGGCGCCGGAGAGCTGGGTCTGGTTGAAGTATTCGGAGACCCGGCCGCGCAGCACCACCTCGTCACCGGCGGTCGGGGCGTAGCCGCCGATCAGCGTGGTGAACGAGCCCATGAAGACGAAGATGCCGTCCGAGGTGAGCGGGTCGCCGTCCTCGCTGCCGAGCCGGCTCTGGAGGTAGAAGCCCCACTGGTCGGCGCCGGCCGAGGTGCGGGTCAGCGACTTGCCGGTGATCACGCCGCGCACGTCGTACAGCGTGGTGCTGGTGCCGTTGCCGGTGGCCGGCGCGAACGGCGACCGGTCGGTGCGACCGCTCTCGTCGTCGGCGGTGCGGCCCTGCACCTCGCCCACCGACAGCACGCTTGTCGCCTGCACGGTGAGCGTGCAGGTGGCGGTGCCGCCCTCGGCGTCCGTCGAGGTCACGGTGACCGTGTAGGCGCCGGCCGGCAGGCCGGTCGCGGTCAGCGTGGCGCTGGCGGTGCCGCCGGTCGCGGTCGCCGGCGTGAACGCGGTACGGCTGATCGAGCCGCTCGCCGGCGACGGCACGACCGAGGTGACCCCCAGATCGGTGATCGTGTCGTCGACGTCGGTCGCGGTCACCTCGCGGGTGGCGGTGGCACCCGCCTCCAGGGTCAGCGCGCCGCCGCAGGTCAGCGTCGCCGGCCGGTCGACCGGGCCGCCGCCGTCGACGGTGTGGCTGCCCAGCCCGTCGAACGTGTCGGTGGCGTAGCCGGCCCACTGGGCGGCCGGGTCGAACGGGTCGGCCGGGTCGGTGTCGCCGGCGCTCACCGAGGGCAGCCGGCGCAGCGTGTTGTCGGCGGTGCTGGTGAGCCCACCGCCCCACTCGGTGCCCGGGTCCACGCCCACCTGGCCGATGGAGTCGACCACCGTCTCGCCCCTGCGCAGCACGATCGCGTCGTCGCCGTTGAACAGCGCGCCGCCGTACGTCTGGTCGGCCTGGGCGAGGATCGCCGGCGCGGCCGCCGCGGCGGCGAAGACGAACACGTCCCCGGCGGCGACGGTGCCGGTCAGCGCCACGTTGGTCGAGGTGCTGGCGCCGTTGAAGAAGAGCTGGAGCTGGTAGCCGCCGGCAGCCAGGTCGACCGGAGCGCCGGTGCCGTTGAACAGCTCGACGGCCTTGTTGTTGGACGACCCCTCGACGTATTCGGAGATGAACAGGTCGGTGGGCGCGGCGCTGGCCGCGGGGGGTGCGATCCCGATGGCCGTGACGGACACGGCCGCGGTGGTCGCGAGCGCGGCTAAGGTGCGGCGCGGGCGCATGGAGCCTCCACGATGGGTGGGCGGGAACTAACGCACGTTAAGGGTCGTGGCGGGCCGGCGTCCATCCCCCGGGCAGCCGTTTGGTGAACAGGCGTCAGCGGTGGGGGTCCAGCCGGTGCACCAGCTCGGCGACGTCCACGCCGTACTCGCACCAGTCGCGGTCGGGTTGGTAGCCCAACTCCGCGTTGACCTTCAGCATCGACTCGTTGGCCTGCGCGTTCCAGGTCTGCACCTCGGTCAGCTCGGGCTCGGCCGAACGCAGCTCCAGCAGCATCCGCGCCTTGATGGCCCGGTCGATGCCGTAGCCGCGGTGGTCCCGGACCACGATGGTGTCGTACTGGTCGGCCCGGGTCGGGTGCTGCGCCGGCACCACCACCTCGGTCAGCCCGGCCACCTCTCCGGTCTGCTCGTGCAGCGCCAGCACGATGTACGGCTTCATGCCCCGCCGGTGCAGCGTCGCGAGGCTGTCGCGGAGCCGCTCCGGATCGTAGGAGCTGGGGCGCAGCTCGCCGTCGTCGGCGTCGCGCACCTCGGCCTTGGCCCGCGCGTACGGCTCGATCAGCTCCTCCGGCGGCCCGCCGGGGCAGAACTCGACGTGGTAGCCCGCGCCCACCTCGGCGGCCATCTCGGTCAGCGCCGGCCAGTCCACCGCGGCCAGGTCGAGCACGCTGCGGGTCTCGACGTACTCCCGGGTGAAACCGAGCGCCTCGTAGAACGCGACGGCCGGGGTGCCGCCGACCACCTCCACACCGATCGACTGGAAGCCCTCGTCCCAGACCCGGCGGGCGGCCACCCGCACCAGCTCACGGCCGATCCCGGTGCGACGCAGCGTCGGATGCACCAGCACCTCCAGCACGCCGATGCCGCCGAGCAGCAGCACGTGCACGTGCCCGACGATCGCACCGGGCGTGCCGTCCGGCGCCGGGTCGTCCTGGGCGACCCAGGAGATCCGCCGCTCGCCGGGCATCACCTCGGAGAGGTACTCCCGCAGGGAGTTCGCCTGCCAGGGCGGATCCTGGGGCAGATCCGCCGCCAGGACCGCGTTCAGCGTGTCCAGCAGCGACGCGATCTCGGCGGACGACGCGGTCCGAGGGTCCCACTCGCGCACCATCACCCGTACAGCTTGCCGTCAACCGCAGCTAGACGGAAGGGTTGAGTCCGCGAATGTACGCGCGCCGTCACGTCACGTGCCGCTGCGCCGCCCGTACTCGTCGGCCTTGGTGAAGACGTCCTGCGCGTACCGGCGAACGTCGTTGTAGGAGAGGATGGCGCCCCACCAGTCGCCGGGAATGGTCATGTTCCGGCCGCCCTTGCACAGGTATTCGCCGGCGGCGAGCGCCGCGTCGTCGATGTCGTGCGGGTTCTTCACCCCGTCGTTGTCGGCGTCCGCGCCGATCTCCTGCCAGGTGCTGGGAATGAACTGCATCGGGCCGAGCGCCCGGTCGAACTTCTTGTCGCCGTCGAGCAGACCCTGGTCGGTGTCGAGGATCCGGGAACGGCCGCCCTGCCCGTCGAGCCGCGCGCCGAGGATCTCCGGCACGGCCACCCCGTTCGCGCCCAGCTTGGCCTGGTTGGCCGAGCCGTGCCCGGACTCCACGAAGCCGATCGCGGCGAGCGTGGTCCAGCTCAGTTGGCAACTGCGGTGGGTCTGCGCCAGCACCAGCTCGGCGTAGCCGTACGCCTGGAGCGCCACGGTCGGGATGTCGGTGGCGCGGCCGACCTGCTGCGCCCAACCGGCCAGCGCGTCGGCCGGGCGACCGCCGGGCAGGACCGGGTTGGCGGTCGGCCCGCCCGGCAGCGGCGTGCCGGTCGGCCCGACGGTGCCGGGCAGGCCGGTCGGGCCGGTGGGCGGCGGCGCCCCGGTCAGCCCCGGCACGGCGCCGGTCTGCGGCACGCCGTAGACCGGGGGAGCGCTGGTGGCCTCGACCGCGACCGGCTCCGGCTTGCGGACGGCCGCCGGCACGAGCACCGCGCCGGCCGCGACGGCGGCCCCGACCAGGGCGAGCAGGAACAGCGCGGGCAACGTGGTGCGCCCGCTGGGCCGGCGTGACCAGTCCCGGGTGGCGCGGGCCGCGCCCGCGGCGAGCTGCCCCGGCCGGACCGGGCCGGCGTGCGCGAACGGCATCCGCCGCCGCCGACCGCCGGCCTTCGGCACTTCAGGGTCCGGTGTGGACGCGGCCCCGGTTACCGGCGTGGCAACCGGATCGGACGTCGCCCCCGACGCGGAGGCCGTCCCGGTCGTGGAGTTCGTTCCGGACGCGGACGTCGCCCCGGTCGTGGGCGTCACCTCGGGGGAAGGCGTCGCATCGGGCGTGGGCTTCGCCTCCACCGCCCCGGCGGGCCCCGCCTCCGCCGCCCTGGCGGGCTTCGCGGTGGAATCCGCGGGCGGAGCCGGCTTCGCAGGTGGTGCGGGCTCGCCGCGCCGTGGGCCGGGAACCCGCCCGGCGCCGCCGTCGGGCGGCGCGGCGGGTCGCAGGGGCCGGGCCGTCGCTCGCCGTTCGCCGTCCACCACCCGTTGAGTATCACCCATCCGTGCGACAACGTCAGGCCCGGCCGTACGCTGTACGCATGCCCCGGTACGAATTCCGTTGCCGCGCCTGCGGCGACACCTTCGAGGTCAACCGCCCGATGGCCGAGGCCGCCCGGCCCGCCACCTGCCCGCAGGGCCACGCCGACACGGTGAAGCTGCTCTCCACCGTGGCGTTCACCGGCCGGGGTGGCTCCGGCCCGGCCGGCGGGGCACCCGCGCCGGCCGGTGGGGGCTGCTGCGGCGGCGCCTGCGGCTGCTGATCCCCGTCGGGCGTTCTTCGCCGGTGGGAACTTTTGGTCGGAATCCGCCTACCCGTTCTCACGATGCGTGACGACGCGGTCATAGGGCAGCATGAACCCGACGTCAGCGGGGGGAGGTTCGACGCATGTCGCCACCGATCCACCTCCCCAGCGGGTGGGTGACCTTCGTGTTCACCGACATCGAGGGCTCGACCCGGATGGCCCGGATGCTCGGCCCGGTCTACCGTCCGGTGCTGCGGGAGCATCGCCGGCTGTTGCGCGACACGCTCGCCGGCACGGACGGGTCGGAGCTGCTGACCGAGGGCGACTCGTTCTTCCTCGCCTTCCCGGACGCGGCCGCCGCCGTGCGCGCCTGCCTGACCGCGCAACGCGCGCTCGCCAGCCACGACTGGCCCAACGCCGACGCCGTCCCCCGGGTCCGGATGGGCCTGCACACCGGCTACGCCGAACCCCGCGACGGTGAGTACGCCAGTCCGGAGGTGCACCGGGCGGCCCGGGTGGCCGCCGCCGCGCACGGCGGTCAGGTGCTCTGCTCGGCGGCCACCGCCCGGCACGCGGATCCGCTGCCGGACGGCGCGTCGCTGCTGGACCTCGGCCTGCACCGGCTGCGCGGGTTCGACGACCGGGAACGGCTGTTCCAGCTCGTCGCGCCCGGTCTGGAGCGGCGGTTCCCACGTCCGCGTACGGCCGACGCGGCGGCGCACAACCTGCCCACCCAGGTCACCTCGTTCGTCGGCCGGCACTTCGAGCGGGCCGAGCTGGGGCGGCTGGTCGAGGCGTACCGGCTGGTGACCGTGCTCGGCGCGGGCGGCGCGGGCAAGACCCGGCTGGCCGTGGAGCTGGCCTCCGGGATCGTGGAGGACTACCCGGACGGCGTCTGGTTCGTCGACATCGCCGCGGTGACCGACCCGGGGCTGGTCGCGTTCGAGATCGCCGCCGTGCTCGGCCTCCGCCCGGAGCCGGGCCGGCCGATGGTCGACACCCTGGTCGAGTACGCCGCCCCCCGCCGGATGCTGGTGGTGCTGGACACCTGCGACGCCCAGCCGGCCGCGTCGGCCGAGGTGATCTCCCGGCTGCTGGCCGGTGGCCGGGGGGTGCGGGTGCTGGCGACCAGCCGGGAGTCGTTCGGCGTACCCGGTGAGGTGGTGTGGCGGATCCCGCCGCTGTCGGTCGACGAGGTGCCCGACGGCGGCGCGAGCGACGCGGTGGCCCTGCTGCTGGACCGGACCGCGGCGGCCCGGGGCGGCCGGCCGCCGGCGGCGACCGAGCAGGCCGACCTGCGCCGGGTGGTGCGCCGGCTGGACGGGTTGCCGCTCGCCATCGAGCTGGCCGCGGCGCGGCTGCGGGTGCTCTCGGCCGGGCAGTTGGCCGAGCGGCTCGACGACATGCTGGGCACGTTGGACGCCGGCCGCGAGTCGGCGGAGCCGCCCCCGGTCGAGGCCGGTTGGAGCGGAAACCAGCAGGACACCGTGGACCTGGTGGCCGCCGCGACCGGGGCGGCCCCGCCGACGCCGGCGACCCGGGCGGTGCAGCGGTCGGCCAGCGAGCGGCACCTGACCATCCAGGCCACGGTGACCTGGTCGTACCGGACGCTGGGCGCGCGCTCGTCCCGGCTGCTGCGCTGGATGGCGGTCTTCGCCGGCCCGGTGGACCTGCCGACCGTGCAGTGGCTGCTGGACGAGGATCCGCTGGACCCGCTGTCGGTGCTGGTCGACAAGTCGATGGTGCTGGCCGAGCCGCACGCCTCGGGCAGCACCTACCGGATGCTGGACCCGATCCGGGCGTACGCGGCCCGCCGGCTGATCGAGACCGGTGAGGAGCAGAGCGCCCGGGACCGGCACGTCGCCTGGTGCCGGCACGCGCTGGACCGGGCGCACCTGGGGCCGGACGGCCGGCCGGTGACGCTCTCCCTGTACGCGCTGGACCCGCTGGCCGGGGAGCTGCGGGCCGCGTTGCGCTGGTGTGCCACCGGTGGCAGCGCCCGGTCGGGGCTGCACCTGGCCGGCGGGCTGGACCAGTGGTGGCGGGAGCGTGGCCTGGCCCGGGAGGGGCGACTCTGGCTGTTCCGGCTCTACGGCCGGATCGCCGAGACGGGCGAGGACATCCCGGAGGCCGAGCTGGCCGCCGCGTACCACATGCACTCGCTGCACGCCGGCGCGGACGGGGAGTTCGCCGAGGAGCTGCGCTACTCGCAGCGGGCCGAGGCGGCCGCCCGGCAGGCCGGTGACCTGGGCCTGCTGGCGCGGGTGCTGGCCGGCCGCGCCGCGCCGCTCGTCGACATGGGCCAGTTCGCCGAGGCGGAGCGGATCTGCCGCGAGGTGATCGACTGGGCGTACGCGCAGGACGTGGTCGGTGACGCGCTGCTCGCCGTCTACAACCTCGCCGAGCTGCTCTGGCGCCGGGGCGCGTTGGACGAGGCGGCCGAGGTGCTCGGCGCGGCGCGCCCGGTGGAGGCGACCCGCCCGGTGGAGCGAGGCCGCCGCTCGGTGGACATGCTGCTCGGCATGGTGGCGCTGGCCCGGGGTGATCTGGTCGCGGCGCACGAGCACCTGCTGGTGGCGTTGCGGTCCCGGATGAGTCACGGCTATCTGGGGCGGGCCTGCGACACGGTGAACGCGATCGCGGTGCGCTGCGCGCTGGCCGGGGACGCGGTGGCCGCGGCCCGGCTCTTCGGCGCGGCCCAGGCGACCCGGGCGAGCCTGCGCGCCACCCCGGGCATCTACGAGCCGTACTGGCTGACCCGGCAGGCGGAGCTGCGCCGGACTCTGGGCGACGAGGCGTTCGACGCGGCGTACGGCGCGGGGGCGGGCCTGCGGTTGGACGAGGCGGCAGCGCTGGCGCTGCACATCGAGCATCCGGACCTGTCGGCCGACTCACTCTGGTTCGGCCCGCCCACCCCCCGCCCGACGGCCGAACCCCGCAGCACCACAGCCTGACCCCCCACCCCCCACCCCCCACCCCTCCTGCGCGCTGATTCACGGAAAGAGTGGCTATTCGGGCCCGAATAGCCACTCTTTCCGTGAAAGCGGGGTGCCCGGGGATGCCCCCGGGGGCGGGGCGGGGTGGGTGGGTGGGTCAGGTGCGGGTGGTGGCGCGGCGTTCGGCGTCGGCCTTCATCCGCGCGGCGCGGTCGAGGTCGGCCTGCTGCACGGCGGCGAGCGAGCCGAACACGCTGACCGCCTGGTAGTAGGTCCAGGCGAGGCTGTAGCAGGCCGGCCGGACCACCGAGTTGTAGGTGGCGCAGACCCGCTTCAGGTCCGCGTAGAACGCGCTGTCCAGGCGGGACTTGTTGGCCGGGAAGATGCCCATGGCCTTGTGGTTGCGGTAGCCGAAGTCGTGCCGGTAGCAGGAGAGGTTGAAGCGGAAGCCGAGCGGGTTGTCCGGGCTGGACGAGCAGTAGTCGGTGGACCAGTCGAAGCCGTACCCGGTCCAGGGGGCCCGGTCGAGGCGGGCGCTGTTCCAGGCGTTGTAGCTGGTGGCGCTGGTCTGGGTCCAGGTGGACAGCACCGCGAGCTTCTGCTCGGTGCTCACCGCGGCGGTGGCCGGCGCGGCCAGGCCGAGCGTGGCGAGCAGCGTGATCAGGGCGGTGGCGAGTGTGGTGGCGAGGCGACGGGACATGGGTACCTCCGTCGGGACGGTGGGGCCGGGGTCTCCGGATGTGGAAAAGTGTCGATCAGTGGGATGACCTGTGGCGATGGCCGGGGGAACGGCTCGCTGACATCCGCCCGAACAGACGAATGCCCCCGGGTTGCGGTGGCGGTCCGGGGGCATTCGCGGCGGGTCAGCGGACGAAGCGCGGCGGGCTGGCCGGGCTCTCGTTCGCCAGGCGGTCCAGCGCGGTCACGTGGTAGGTGTAGCGCTTGCCGGCGACCGCCGTGGTGTCCACCCAGGACTGCACGTCACCGTCGGTGGCCCGGACGGTGCCGACCAGGTGGGACGCGTCGGCGAAGTCGCAGCGCCCGGCCAGGTCGAGGCCGTCGAACCGGTAGATCGCGTACGAGGTGGCGGTGCCGAGCGGGCCCTTGCCGTCGGCGGGCTGCCGCCAGCTCAGCCGTACCCCGTCCGCCTCCCGCTGGGCCCGGGTGACCACCGGGAACAGCAGCGGCTTGTGCGGCAGGTGCGTCATGGTGGGCACCAGCGCGGGGCGCGAGTAGTGCTCGGCCGCGTAGATGTCGGTGGCGCCGAGCCGGTTGGCCCGGACCTGCACCGCGGAGAAGTGCACGTTGCCGAGCACCTCCGGGTACGACCGGTTGAGCGTGAGGTGGTCGGACAGTTCGCGCGGGTTCATCCAGAACGACCCGTACGCCGGCTCGCCGCTCTTGTAGTCGGCCTGGCCGATGTAGAGCTGTACCTTGGTGCCGCGCACCTGCTCGGCCCACCACGGCACCAGCCGGGCGTAGTCGGCGGCCGGGTACTGGCCGATGTACCAGTAGAGCTGCGGCACGACGTAGTCGATCCACTCCTCCTTGATCCACTTACGGGTGTCGGCGGAGATGATGTCGTACGACTGCGAGCCGGTGGTGTCCGAGCCGTTCGGGTCGGCCGAGGCGTTACGCCAGATCCCGAACGGGCTGGCGCCGAACTTCACCCACGGCTTGGCCGCCTTGATCTTGGCGTTCATCTCCTGCATCAGCAGGTTGATGTTGTCCCGCCGCCAGTCGGCCTTGTCCGTGAAGCCCCGGTTGTACTGCGCGAACGTGGCGTCGTCGGGCACCTGCCAGGTGCCGCTCGGGTACGGGTAGAAGTAGTCGTCGAAGTGCACGCCGTCGACGTCGTACCGGTTGACCGCGTCCATCATCGCGGTCTGGACGAACTCGCGGACCGCCGGGATGCCGGGGTTGTAGTAGAGCCGGCTGCCGGCGACGCCGGCCGGCGGGTAGGCGAACACCCAGTCCGGGTGCGCCCGGGCCGGGCTGTTCGGGGCGAGTTGCGACAGGTCGGCGCCGGCGCCACCGGGGGCCGGCATGGAGACGCGGTACGGGTTGAACCAGGCGTGGAACTCCAGGTTCCGCTTGTGCGACTCGGCGACCAGGAAGGCCAGCGGGTCCCAACCCGGGTCCTTGCCGCGTACCCCGGTCAGGTATTCCGACCACGGCTCGTACGGCGACGGCCAGAACGCGTCGGCGGTCGGACGGACCTGGACCACGACGGCGTTGTGGTTGAGCTTCTGGGCCAGGTCGAGCCAGCCCAGGTATTCGGCCTTCTGCTTGGCGACCTGGTCCGGCGCGGTCCAGGAGTCCTTGCTGGGCCAGTCGATGTTCGTCACCGAGGCGATCCACATGGCCCGGAACTGCCGCTTCGGGGTGGCCGGGTTCGTCACGCAGTCGGTGGTGGAGTCAGTGGTCGTCTCGGCCGGCGCGGCCTGCGCCGGGGTGCCGGCGACCAGCGCGCCGAGCAGCGCCACGGCCAGCGCGGCGGCTCTGAGCGGAGTTGCCTTCATGCGGTGCGGTCCCTTCGTCGGGTCCGGGGGGACGGGTGGCGCCGCCGCGGTCGGCAAGATTCGCCGTGCGACGTGCGTCACGAGTAGGAAACTTTCATCAATCCCGATCCGGCGCAAGACCCTGGACCGGATCGATGCCGGCCGTGCCGGAACGTGCCCCGGACGCGCCGGACCACGCTGCCGCATCGTGACCATTCCGACACCTGCCGTGCGGGATTGGGGACCGGAACGGCTGGGTAGCTTGGCCGGTCACGGACCGCCGACCACGGTGGTCGCACCGTTGGGGGAGGTGATCCATGTCAGTCCTGCGGACCAAGCCGATCCAGGACGTCATCGCCCAGGGCGACGCCGACGGCGAAGACGGCAAGCCGGGGCTGCGCCGCCGGCTCGGGCCCGTCGACCTGATGGGCTTCGGCATCGGGATCGTGATCGGCACCGGGATCTTCACGCTGACCGGCGTGGAGGCGAAGAACAGCGCGGGCCCGGGCGTGGTGATCTCCTTCGGCATCGCCGGCCTGGTCGCGCTGCTCGCCGCGCTCTGCTACGCCGAGCTGGCCTCCAGCGTGCCGACCGCCGGCAGCGCCTACACCTACGCGTACGCGACCATGGGCGAGATCGTCGCCTGGATCATCGGCTGGGACCTGCTGCTGGAGTTCTCACTCGGCGCGGCGGTGGTGGCCCGCGGCTGGTCCGGCTATCTCACCGACCTGTTCGGCCTGCCCAGCGCCTGGTTCGCCGAGGAGGGCAGCATCGTCAACCTCGGCGCGATCGGCATCGTGCTGGTGCTCGGCGTGGTGGCCATCGTCGGCATCCGCGAGTCCGCCCGGGTCACCAACGTGCTGGTGCTGGTGAAGGTGGCGATCTGTGCCTTCGTCATCATCGCCGGCCTGTTCTTCGTGAAGGCGGCCAACCTCACCCCGTTCATCCCGTCCGCCGAGCCGGCCGGCGCTGGTGACGACGGCATCAAGCAGCCGGTGACGCAGCTCCTCTTCGGGCTGGAGCCGTCCGTGTTCGGCTTCGTCGGGGTGCTCACCGCCGCCGCGGTGGTGTTCTTCGCGTACACCGGATTCGAGGCCGTGGCGAACCTGGGTGAGGAGACCCGCAAGCCCAAGCGCGACCTGCCGCTCGGTCTGCTCGGCACGCTTGTCATCTCCACCGCGCTGTACATCGGCGTCTCGCTGGTCGTGGTCGGCATGGTGAAGTACACCGAGATCGACGAGGGCGCGCCGATCGCGTCCGCGTTCCGGGCGGTCGGCGCCGGCTGGGCCGCGGTGCTCGTCTCCATCGCCGCCGTCGCCGGCCTGACCAGCGTCATCCTGGTCGACCTGGTGGCCATGGGCCGGATCGGCTTCGCCATCGCCCGGGACGGGCTCATCCCGCCGTCGATCGCCAAGGTGCACCCGCGCTGGGGCACCCCGTACCGGATCGCCGCGATCATGACGGTGGTGGTGGCGCTGCTCGCCGGCTTCCTGCCGCTCTCCGCGCTGGCCGACCTGGTCAGCATCGGCGCGCTCTGCGCGTTCATGCTGGTCGCGCTCGCGGTGCCGATCCTGCGCAAGCGGCGCCCCGACCTGGAGCGGCCGTTCAAGGTGCCGTTCTCGCCGGTGCTGCCGATCGTCACGGCGGTGGCCTGCCTCTACCTCAGCCTCAACCTGTCGGTGGAGACCTGGGTGCGGTTCCTGATCTGGATGGCGCTCGGCGCGATCATCTACTTCGGCTACGGGCACCGCAAGAACCGGCTGGCCCGCCGCGAGCACGCGGGGGACACCCCCGAGCCCGCCCCCACCCCCTGACGGCGGAGTTTGTAAGGCGGGGGCCCCGCTTAACACTCAGGTGTTAAGCGGGGCCCCCGCCTCTACCGAAAACGTTAAGCGGGGCCCCCGCCTTACCGCTGGACCTCGCGGAGGGGGCCGTGGACGGACGGCTTGCCGTTGGTCCAGAGCAGCTCGTTCAGCCAGATCTGGCGGCCCGGGTCGGTGGTGCCCTCCTGGCCCGGCGGCCACGCGTGGTAGAGCAGCCAGGTGCGGCCGTCCTGCTCGACGATCGAGGCGTGCCCCGGCCCGGTGGCCACGTCGTTGCTCTTCAGGATCGGGTTCTCCGGCGCCTTCACGCACGGGCCGGTCGGGCTCTCGCAGACCGCGTACCCCTCGGCGTAGACGTCCCGGTCGTAGGCGTTCGCGGCGAAGAACAGGAACAGCTTCCCGTCGTGCCGGTGGAAGAACGGCCCCTCGATCAGGGTGCCCTCCCACGGCTCGGTCTGCTTCAGCAGCTTCGTGGCGGGGCCGGTCAGCCGCAGCCCGTCCGGCGTCAGGCGCTGCGACCAGAGCCAGGTGTCCACCCCGATCGCGTTGCCGTCGTTCTTCCACAACAGCCAGAGACTGCCGTCGGTGTCCCGGAACGGGCTGGCGTCGATCGAGCCGCCCAGCTCCGGCTGGCAGACCAGCGGCTTGTCGGAGTCGTCCAGGTACGGCCCGAGCGGCGTACCGGCCACCGCCCGCCCCAGGCACTGCCGGCCGGAGGCGCGGTCGGCGACGGTGTAGTAGAGGACGAACCGGTCCGGGGCGAGCTGGATCGCCTCCGGCGCCCACGTCTTGCCGGCGTCCGCCCAGTCCGGCAGCTCCGGCAGCGCGTCACCGGCCGCGGTCCACTCGACCAGGTCGGGCGAGGTGAGCACCGGGACGTTCCGGCCGCCGGCGTTGGTGTGGAACAGGTACCAGGTGTCGCCGACCTTGATCGCCTGCGGGTCGGGAGCGTCGGTCCGGACGACCGGGTTGGTGAACACGCGTGTGCCCTCCGGCGTATTCGATGGGGTGGAGCCGCCGTCACAACCGGCGACGAGCAGCGCGGCGAGCAGCGGCGGGGGGGGGCGGGCCCCCCCCCCCCCCCCCCGGGGGGGGGGGGCCGGCAAAACCCCAAGCCGCCGCCGGGGCACCCCCGGGAG
>NZ_JBNCLA010000020.1:0-47773 GCF_049841835.1 Micromonospora sp. DT227
TACATCGCCCGAGACCTCTACCGACGCCTCGAAAACCCACCCCAACCACTTGACGCACCATAGGAGCGTCCCACCCCACCCCCACCCCACCCGCCAGCGGGTTGATCATGAGGTTGGCGGCGACATACCGGACATGAACCACCGTCAACCTCATGATCGTCGCCGTGGTGCCGGGCGGGAGTGGTGAGGTGGGCGACGCGGGTGGACCCGGTTGGCGGGCTCACCGGGGGCGGCTGGAAGAATCGCGTTCCGTGAAGACGTTCGAGGAGTTGTTCGCCGAGCTGCAGGCCAAGGCCGCCGCCGGCACCCCGGGCTCGGGCACGGTCGACGCGCTCGCCAAGGGCGTGCACTTCATCGGCAAGAAGGTCGTCGAGGAGGCGGCCGAGTCGTGGATGGCGGCCGAGCATGAGGGCCCGGAACGGGCCGCCGAGGAGATCTCCCAGCTGCTCTACCAGGCGCAGGTGCTGATGCTGGCCACCGGCCTGGAGCTGAAGGACGTCTACCGACATCTGTGAGTGCCCGTCCGCTGATCATCCGATCGAACGAAGGAGCACTCCCATGCTGCGTGTCGCCGTACCCAACAAGGGCGCCCTGGCCGAGTCGGCCGCCGGGATGCTGCGCGAGGCGGGCTACCGCCAGCGCACCGACCCGAAGGACCTGGTCTGCCGGGACGAGCCCAACGACATCGAGTTCTTCTACCTGCGCCCCAAGGACATCGCCACCTACGTCGGCTCCGGCGACCTGGACGTCGGCATCACCGGGCGGGACCTGCTGATCGACTCCGGCGCGCCGGCCGAGGAGGTGCTGGACCTCAACTTCGGGCGGGCCACCTTCCGGTTCGCCGCCCGCCCCGACGACGTCGCCTCCGTCCAGCAGCTCGGCGGGCACCGGATCGCCACCGCGTACCCGGGTCTGGTCGAGCGGCACCTGGCCGAGCTGGACGTCAAGGCCGAGGTGATCCGGCTCGACGGGGCGGTGGAGAACGCCATCCGCCTCGGCGTGGCCGACGTGGTCGCCGACGTGGTGGAGACCGGCGCCACGCTGCGCCAGGCCGGCCTGGTGGTGTTCGGCGAGCCGCTGCTGCGTTCCTCGGCGGTGCTGGTACGGCGGGCCGGCGCGTCCGGCAGCGCCCAGCAGGAGCAGCTCGAACGCCGGCTGCACGGCGTGCTGGTCGCCCGCCGCTACGTGATGCTCGCCTACGACGTGCCGGCCGGGCTGCTCGACCGGGCCAGCTCGCTCACGCCGGGCATCGAGTCGCCGACCGTCTCGCCGCTGCACCGGGAGGGCTGGGTCGCGGTGCAGGCGATGGTGCTCCGCGACGACGTCCACCGGATCATGGACGAGCTGTACGAGCTGGGCGCCCGGGCGATCCTGGTCACCAACATCCACGCCTGCCGGCTGTGAGGCCGCTGCCGCTCCCGGCCGCGTTGACCGTCGTCGTGCTGGCCGGGGTGGCCTCGGCCGCCCAGGGCGTGGTCAACGCCGAGTTGGGGGAGCGGACCGGCGACCCGGTGCTCGGCGCGGTGGCGAACAACGTGGTCGGCTGCCTGGTCGTGCTGCTCGGGCTGGCGGTGGTGCCGTCGATGCGGACCGGGCTGGCCGCGCTGCGCCGGGCCGGCCTGCCCTGGTGGTCGTACCTGGGCGGGGTGGGCGGCGCGGTGATCGTGCTGACCGCCCCGGTGGTGGTGCCGGTGCTCGGGGTGGCCGTGTTCACCATCGCCCAGGTGGCCGGCGGCAGCCTCGGCGGCCTGGCCGTGGACCGGGCCGGGCTGGCCGCGGCCGGCCGGCTGCGGCTCACCGCGCCCCGGGTGGCCGGCGCGCTGCTCGGCATCGCCGCGGTGGCGCTCGCGCAGCTCGGCCGGCCGGTGGGGGACCTGGCGATCGGTCTGGTGCTGCTCTCCGTGGTGGGCGGGTTGGCGGTGGCGTTCCAGTCCGCGCTCAACGGGCGGATCGCGGCCGGGGTCGGGCCGGCCGCCGGGCTCGCGGTCAACTTCGTGGTCAGCACGTCGGTGATCGGCGCGGTGGCGCTGCTGGTCGGCGCGTTCGCCGGCCAGCCGCGCTGGCCGACCGAGTGGTGGCTCTACACGGGCGGCCTGTTCGGGGTCGGCATCGTGCTCGCGCTGCTGGTCGGGGTGCGGGCCGCCGGGGTGCTGCGGACCGGCCTGGCGCTGGTGGCCGGGCAGCTCGGCGGCGCGCTGCTGCTGGATCTGGCGCTGCCCGACGGTCCCGGCGTCCGGCTGCCGGTGCTGGCCGGCGCCGTGCTCACGCTGCTGGCGCTGCTGGTGGCGGGCGTCCGGCGGCGCGGTCCGGCCCGTGTGGCGGCCGAACGCGAGCGCGAGCCGGATGGCAGACTGGTCGGGTGAGTGATTCCGTGGTGACCGTGCGGCCCCGCCGCGTCCGGGTGGTCTGCTGGGCGGCGGCCGTCACGCTGCTGGTGGTGTTCAGCCTCGTCGCGACGTCCCTGACCGGCGCGACCGGCGACGGTTACGGCTCGTTCCAGCGCGGCGACCAGTTCGCCATGATCGGCCTGGGCGTCTTCGGCGCGCTCGGCTTCCTGCTGTTCACCCGTCCCCGCGTGGTCGCCGACGCCAAGGGCGTCCGGGTGCGCAACGTGATCGGCTCCTACGAGCTGCCGTGGGAGGTGATCCGCGGGGTCCGGTTCGACCGGGGCGCCCCGTGGGCCAGCCTGGAGCTGCACGACGACGACCTGCTGCCGATGGTGGCGCTCCAGGCCGCCGACAAGGAGAGCGCGGTCGAGGCGGTCCGCGCGCTGCGCCGCCTGCACCAGGCGCACCTGGCCACGCTGGCCGCCGGGCAGTCCGCGCCCCGCTGACCTGCGGGCCCGGTTTGGGTGGGCCTGGGTCGAGGGTGTAGTGTTGCGGGGTCGACCAGACCGCCCCCGTCCCTGACGTGCGGGCGGTCGCTGAAGCGGAGCGCCCGCTCCCACCCGAGTCGCCGTCCAGGTGTCCGGGTCCGGTCCCCGGTTTCGGGCACGTCCCGATCCCGGATGCGCGATCCTGTGATCGTGCCGACCGGTCGAGTGGGCCCTGGCATACGCCGGGGCCTTCTGCTTTCCGGGTCGGCTCCCGCCCGGGAGCCCGCGGAGTCGGCACCGTAGGACACTCGACTCGAGGAGGCCCCATCAGCGTCGAACCACGCGTGAACGAGCAGATCCGGGCACGTGAGGTCCGACTGGTCGGCCCTGAGGGTGAGCAGGTGGGCATCGTCCCGCTGGAGCGCGCCCTGCAGCTGGCCGCGGACGTCGACCTGGACCTGGTCGAGGTTGCGCCGATGGCGCGCCCGCCGGTGTGCAAGCTCATGGACTTCGGCAAGTTCAAGTACGAGAGCGCACTCAAGGCGCGCGAAGCGCGGCGTAACCAGCAGCAGACCGTCATCAAGGAAATGAAGCTTCGGCCGAAGATCGACCCGCACGACTACGAGACCAAGAAGGGTCACGTGGTGCGGTTCCTCAAGGCGGGCGACAAGGTCAAGGTGACGATCATGTTCCGCGGTCGCGAGCAGAGCCGCCCGGAGCTGGGTTACCGGCTCCTGCGCCGGCTCGAGTCCGAGATCACGGACCTGGGATACGTCGAGGCCGCCCCGAAGCAGGACGGCCGAAACATGATCATGGTTCTCGCTCCGCACCGGGCCGTCAAGGCCTCCGCGGTCGCCGCCACGGCGTCCCGCGGTGGGCCCCGCGACCGGGGCGCGGAGGAGTCGGCAGCCCCGGCAGGTGGCGAGACCCCGGCGGCCGGCGAGACCGCAGCAGCCGGTGAGACCGGCCCGACCGCTGACACCAGCGGCCAGTAACAGGGAGAGACGTTCCACATGCCGAAGATGAAGAGCCACACGGGTACGGGCAAGCGGGTCAAGGTGACCGGCTCGGGCAAGATCGTTGCCCAGCAGGCCGGCCTCCGCCACAAGCTGGAGAAGAAGCCCTCCACCCAGACCCGCCGGCTGACCGGCACCGTCGAGCTGGCCAAGGCCGACGTGAAGCGCATCAAGAAGCTGCTCGGCCGCTGACGCGCGCCACCTGAACCGAAGAAGGAGTTGAGATGGCACGCGTCAAGCGGGCTGTGAACGCCCAGAAGAAGCGTCGTACCCTGCTGGAGACCGCGAGCGGTTACCGCGGTCAGCGCTCCCGGCTCTACCGCAAGGCCAAGGAGCAGGTGCTGCACTCGATGCAGTACGCCTACCGGGACCGTCGCGACCGCAAGGGCGACTTCCGGCAGCTCTGGATCCAGCGGATCAACGCCGGCGCCCGGGCCAACGGCCTGACCTACAACCGGCTGATCCAGGGCCTGCGCCTGGCCGGCATCGAGGTCGACCGCAAGATCCTGGCCGACCTGGCCGTCAACGACGCCGCCGCGTTCGCGGCGATCGTCGAGCTGGCCCGCGCCGCCGTGGCGGCCGAGGGCACCGGTGGCGCCGCGGCCCAGGCCGCCTGACCCACCCGTACGGCAGATCGAGGCGTCTCCCATGCAGTCACCGTCGCAGGGGAGACGCCTCGACGCCGTCTCCGGCCCGTTCACCCCGCGTACCCCGAGGGTCGTGGCGGCCCGCCGGCTGCACCGCCGGCGCGACCGCGAGCAGGCCGGCCGCTTCCTCGCCGAGGGGCCGCAGGCCGTGCGCGAGGCGCTCGCCCGCGCCGGCACGGTGGTCGAACTGTTCGGCACCCCGACCGCGCTGGACCGGCACGCTGACCTCGCCGCCGTCGCCGCCCGCGCCGACGTGCCGGTCTCCGAGGTCACCGACGAGGCCCTGGCCGCGCTCACCGAGACGGTGGCCCCGCAGGGCCTGGTGGCCGTCTGCCGGCACCTCGACGTGCCGCTGGCCGAGGCCGTCGCGGGCGGGCCGCGACTGGTCGCGGTGCTCGCCGGGATCCGTGACCCGGGCAACGCCGGGACGGTGCTGCGGACCGCTGACGCCGCCGGCGCCGGCGCGGTGGTCTTCGCCGGCGAGGCGGTCGACCCGTACAACGGCAAGTGCGTGCGGGCGTCCGCCGGCAGCCTGTTCCACGTCGACGTGGTGCGCGCCGCCGACCCGCTCACGGCCGTCGCGGCGCTGCGGGCCGCCGGGCTGGCGATCCTGGCCACCACCGGGTACGGCGACAGCGACCTCGACGACCTCGCGGACGCCGGCCGGCTCGCCGCGCCCACCGCGTGGTTGTTCGGATCGGAGGCGCACGGCCTGCCCGAGGAGTTGACCGCGGTCGCCGACGCCCGGGTCCGGGTGCCGCTGCACGGGCGCGCCGAGAGTCTCAATCTGGCTGCGGCGGCGGCCGTCTGCCTGTATTCTTCGGCCAGAGCACTGCGTGCCCCCAGGGCCACGCGGCACACCGCAGGGGAGTCCACCTCGTGAGGAACGCGCCACGGCGTTCGTTTAGCCAGCCCGCCGGTGTCGGCGGGCGGCAGGTCTGACCCTTCCCCCTGCACGACTCCCACCGGCGGGCTGCGGCGAAGCCGCGCGTCCGTAGACTCGCCTGGCCGCCTGTAGTCGGGCCGGCGCCGCCCTTGAGGGAGTGCCCGTTCACCATGAGTTACCGCAACGATCCGTACGACCCGAAGCAGGTCGCCCTGCTCGACCCGGACGCCCTGGCCGGAGCCGTGGCCGACGCCGAGAAGGCGTTCGCCGCCGCCACCGACCCGGACGCGTTGACCGCGCTGCGCCCGGCGCATCTGGGGGACCGGTCCCCGGTGTCGCTGGCCCGCCGGGAGATCGGCGCGCTGCCGCCGGCCGCGAAGTCCGACGCCGGCAAGCGGGTCAACGAGGCCCGCCGGGCCATCGAGTCCGCGTACGCCGCCCGCCAGGAGGTCCTGGACCGCGCGCAGGCCGAGCGGGTGCTGGTCGAGGAGCGGGTCGACGTGACCCTGCCCCACGACCGCCGGCCGCGCGGCGCCCGCCACCCGCTGACCGTGCTGATGGAGCAGATCAGCGACCTGTTCATCGGCATGGGCTACGAGGTGGCCGAGGGGCCCGAGGTCGAGTTGGAGTGGACCAACTTCGACGCGCTCAACATCCCGGCCGACCACCCGGCGCGCGGGCTGATGGACACGTTCCACATCGCCCCCCAGGGGTCGGGCCTGGTGCTGCGCACCCACACCTCGCCGGTGCAGGCGCGCACCATGCTCAGCCGCAAGCCGCCGATCTACGTGGTGGTGCCCGGCCGGGTCTACCGCACCGACGAGCTGGACGCCACCCACGCGCCGGTCTTCCACCAGGTCGAGGGCCTGGTGGTGGACAAGGGCATCACCATGGCGCACCTGCGCGGCACGCTCGACCACTTCGCGCGCGCCATGTTCGGCGAGGGCGCGAAGACGCGCTGGCGTCCGCACTACTTCCCGTTCACCGAGCCGTCGGCCGAGTTCGACGTCTGGTTCCCGGAGCACCGGGACGGGCCGCAGTGGGTCGAGTGGGGCGGCTGCGGCATGGTCAACCCGCGGGTGCTGCGCGCCTGCGGGATCGACCCGGAGGTCTACTCCGGATTCGCGTTCGGCATGGGCATCGACCGGACCGTGATGGTCCGGCACGGCGTCAGCGACATGCGGGACATGGCCGAGGGCGACGTGCGGTTCACCCGCGCGTTCGGCGCCTGAGCTACGGGAACGGTGGAGTAACAGTCATGCGAGTTTCAGTCAGTTGGCTGCGGGAGTACGTGGATCTCCCCGCCGACCTGCCCGCCGGTGACCTGGAGCAGGCGCTCGTCGACCTCGGCATCGAGGTCGAGTCGATCGTGGACCTGCGGGCGACCGTCACCGGCCCGCTGGTCGTGGGCGAGGTCTTGGAGATCGAGGAGCTGACCGGTTTCAAGAAGCCGATCCGCTTCTGCCGGGTGGACGTCGGCGGCGCGAACGGCACCGGCGAGCCGCAGGAGATCGTCTGCGGGGCGCGCAACTTCGCCCCCGGCGACAAGGTCGTGGTGATCCTGCCGGGCGGTGTGCTGCCGGGCAACTTCGCCATCGGCGCGCGCAAGACGTACGGGCGCAACTCCCACGGGATGATCTGCTCGGCGCGGGAGCTGGGCCTGGGCGACGACCACTCCGGCATCATCGTGCTGCCCGCGGACGTCAAGGCCCAGCCCGGCGACGACGCGCGCCCGGTCGTCGGCCTGGACGACGTGGTGGTCGAGATGGAGATCACCCCGGACCGCGGGTACGCGCTCAGCGTCCGCGGCATCGCCCGGGAGCTGTCGCACGCGCTCGGCGTGCCGTTCCGTGACCCGGCCGACGCGCCGGCGACGGGCGGGACCGCCGAGCCGGCGTACCCGGTGGAGGTCCGTGACCCGGTCGGTTGCGACCGGTTCGCGGCCCGGATGGTGCGCGGCGTCGACCCGACCGTGGCCACGCCCGGCTGGATGCGGCAGCGGCTGACCGTGGCCGGCGTGCGCAGCATCTCGCTGCCTGTCGACATCACCAACTACCTGATGCTCGAACTCGGCCAGCCGATGCACGCGTTCGACGCGGACCGGATCGCCGGGCCGCTCGTGGTGCGCCGCGCCGAGCCGGGGGAGAAGCTGACCACGCTGGACGGGGTGAGCCGCAGCCTGGTCGCCGAGGACATGGTGATCTGCGACGAGACAGGGCCGATCTCGCTGGCCGCGGTGATGGGCGGCGAGACCAGCGAGGTGCTCGCCTCCACCACGAACGTGCTGTTCGAGGCCGCGCACTGGGATCCGGCGATGGTGGGCCGCACCGCCCGGCGGCACAAGCTGTTCAGCGAGGCCGCGAAGCGCTGGGAGCGGGGCGTCGACCCGACGCTGCCGCTCGTCGCGCTGGAGAAGGCGGTCCGGTTGCTCACCGACCTGGCCGGCGGCACGCCCGGTGCGGAGGTGCTCGACCTCGACCACGTCCGCCCGCCGTCGCCGGTGACGCTGCCGGTGGACCTGCCGACCCGCCGGGTGGGTGTGTCGTACCCGGCGGACCGGGTGGTGGAGCTGCTGGAGCAGGTCGGCTGCGCGGTCAGCCGCGGCGCCGACCGGCTCGGCGAGGACCCGGGCACGGTCGGGGTGGCCACCGGCGGCGCCGCCGAGGTGCTGACCGTGACGCCGCCGAGCTGGCGGCCCGACCTGACCGACCCGGCCGACCTGGTGGAGGAGGTGGTCCGCCTCGACGGGTACGACCGGGTGCCGTCGGTGCTGCCCACCGCGCGGCCCGGCCGGGGCCTCACCCCGGCGCAGCAGCGCCGCCGCGCGGTGGCCCGCTCGCTCGCCGAGCGCGGCTGGGTCGAGGTGCTGGCGCAGCCGTTCGTCGCCCCGGAGCTGGCCGACCAGCTCGGCCTGCCGGCCGACGACCCGCGCCGCCCCGCGGTGCGGGTGGCCAACCCGCTGTCCGAGGAGGAGCCGCTGCTGCGCACCACGCTGCTCGGCCCGCTGCTCGGCATCGTCCGGCGCAACGTGGGCCGGGGCCAGCGGGACGTGGCGATCTACGAGATCGGCGCGGTCTTCCGTCCCCGTCCGGGCGTCGGCGCCCCGCCCGCCATGGGCGTGGACCGGCGGCCCACCGACGAGGAGTTCGCCGCCGCCGACGCGGTGGTGCCGGCGCAGCCGCGACACGTCGCGGTGGCGCTCTGCGGCGAGATCGAGCCGGCCGGCTGGTGGGGCGCGGGTCGCGCGGCAAGCTGGGCGGACGCCGTCGAGGCCGGCCGGGCGGTGCTCGCCGCCGCCGGCATCCCGGCCGACCGGGTGACCGTGCGGGCCGGTGAGTACGCCCCCTGGCACCCGGGCCGCTGCGCCGAGCTGCTCGTCGACGACACCGTGGTCGGGCACGCCGGCGAGCTGCACCCGGCCGTGGTGACGGCGCTGGAACTGCCCCGGCGCACCAGCGCCATGGAGCTGGACCTGGACGCGCTGCCCGCCGCGCCGCTGGTGGCCGGGCCGGCCATCTCCACGTTCCCGCCGGCGCTGATCGACGTGGCGCTGGTGGTGGACGAGGCGGTGCCGGCGGCCGAGGTCCGGGCGGCGCTCGTCGAGGGCGCCGGCGCGCTGCTGGAGGACGTCCGGCTCTTCGACGTCTACGCCTCGGCGCAGCTCGGCGCCGGACGGAAGTCGTTGGCGTACAAGCTGACGTTCCGCGCCCCGGACCGGACCCTCGCCGGCGAGGAGGCGGTGGCCGCCCGGGACGCCGCGGTGGCGCTCGCCGCGCAGCGCTTCGGCGCCACCCTCCGCGGCGCCTGAGGTGTAAGGAGGGGCCCCCGCTTAACGCCTACGGTAGAGGCGGGGGCCCCTCCCAACACTCGGACATCCGCAGGAACTCCCGCCGGTGGTTACTCCTCGTCGGCGGGCAGCTCGCCGAGTTCCCGCAGGTGTCGCAGGTCCCGCACGGTGATCCGCCGGTAGTCGGTGTCCACGAGCCGCTCGGCGCGCAGGTCGCGCAGCGCCTTCTGGATCGAGGTCTCGGCAGCCCCGCAGATCGTCGCCAGCTCGGGCTGGGTGAGCCGGACGTCGATGACGACTCCGTCCGGGCTCCGTCGGCCGTGCGTGCGGCACAGCTCGGCGATCACTCTGGCCACCCGGATCTTCACCGCGTACGAGCTGAAGTCGATGCGGCGGCGGTTGGACCAGCGCAGCCGGTCCGCGACCATCGCCGCGAGTTCGAGCGCGGCCTCGGGATGCTCCCTGAGGAAGCGGGTGAAACGGTCCCTCGTGACGACGCTGTAGCGCGTCGGGCCGCAGGTGGTGATCGTGGCCGAGCGTGGCTGGTCGTTGAGGGCGGACATCTCGCCGACCAGGTCGCCGCCGACCCGCAGCGAGAGCAGCGCCGACCGGCCGTCGGGGAGGCTCGCCGCCACCTTGGTCAGCCCCTCCTCCAGCAGCACCAGGTGCGACTCCCGAACGCCCTCATGGATGAGAATCTGCCCGGCCGGCACCTGACGCCGGACGCCGAGGTCGAGCACGATCGCGCGGGTGTCGGGCCGCAGCCGTTGCAGGAAGGTGCCGTACGGCCACTGAACGTCCGGGGGTGCACCTCGACGCATCGACAACCTCACTCTCGTCTTCCCGCGAAGGCGGTCGAAGCGTAGCCGAAACTGAGCGGAGCGCGACGCCCGGCGCAGTAGGGCGACGGCCCCGGCGTACAGCGCCACCAGGGCCAGCACCTGCGCCGGCTGCCAGCCTGCGGCGAGGAGCAGTTCGCTGAGGACCTCGACCATGTCCCCAGTGCAACGCGGATCCGGCCGCCGGATCCCGGACGGAGAGGGGAAGACCGGTTTCGGACGGTCCGGCGGATGCCGTACTTCTACGGGGTGCGGCCCGGGTGAGCCCGGTTCGATGTCCCTTGTGGTCCCGCCGGTGTGGGCGGGCGGGTGACGAAGGGGCGACACGTCGATGCACCATCCCGAGCGACGACTGTTGATCAGTGTGGACATGGAGCGGTACAGCCGCCGCAGCAACCTCCAGCAGTACGAGGCGCAGCAGGAGTTCCGGCGTCTGCTGCACGAGGCGGCCGCCGCGGTCGGGCTGGACCGGACGGCCTGGCGTACCCAGCAGGCCGGAGACGGCGAGCTGGCGATCCTGCCCCGGGACGCGCCGGAGGCGCGCGTGATCGGCCGGTTCGTGCCCGAACTCAGCCGACGGTTGCGGGGGTACAACAGCAGCCGCGTCCCGGCGGCGCGGATCCGCCTGCGGATGGCCGTACACCAGGGGATCGTGCACCTCGACGGCGCGAACGGCTTCCCGGGCACCGCCGTGGTGCGGGTCTGCCGACTCTGTGACGCCGATCCGGTGAGGCGTGCTCTGGCGGACTTCCCGGGCGCGGGCGTGGCTCTCGTCGTCTCCAGCGACATCTACCAGGACGTCGTCTGCGAATACCCGGAGGAGTTGCGGCCCGAACGGTTCCGCCGGGTTCGGGTCAGCCATCCTGGTAAGGACTTCGAGGAGCATGCCTGGCTCCACGTGGTCGACGAGGACATGTCGTCGGCGTCGCCGGAGGGCGGGGGACCGACCGCGCCGGCCGGTGACGCCGAGCGGGCCCCGAGCGCCGCTCCGGCTCCCGCCCCGGGCGTCGCCGGACCCGGCAGCTCCGGTATCCACATCGGTAGCCTCCAGGTGGACGGACAGAACGCCATCGGCGCGAACGCGACCGCGATCGGATCCGTCGGCCGGGACGCCAGCATCGGCCGGGACGGTGGTGACCGGTGACCGGGTTCGCGCCGCAGCCGGAGATGGACGCCGTGTCGGTGCCGGTCGCGCCGGCCGGTCAGGAGTCTGCCGAGGAGCATTCGCCGCCCGTCACGGCGGACGCTGGGCCCGGGGAGGAGCCGGCGGAGGACGACCAGGCCGGTGTGGAGGACGTCGAGGACGATTCCCCGCTCGATCCCGGCGAGGTGCTCGACCGATTGTCCGCGCTGCTCGGCACCCCGGCCGGCGTCGAGGTCAGGGAGATGCGCGTCCGTGGGCAGAACGCGACCGGGGCCGGGGCCACCGCCATCGGCACGATGAACGTCACGATGGCCGGCGCTGTCGGTGGCCGGACCTGGTCCGAGACGCTGAGCGGGACGGTCGTCCGCCAGTCTGCCGACGGCTACGCGCCCGCGCCCAGTGACCAGCAGATCGACCGACGGCTGAAGCAGGTGGCCCTGGTCTGCCTCTCCGGGCCGGAGGGCACCGGCCGGCACACGGCGGCGCGTCTGGCCGCCGCTCGGCGGCACGGCTACGACCGCGTGGGACTGGTCAACGTGGAGGGTCCCGGGGATCTGATCCAGGCGGCCGGAGCCCTGCGTGCCGGTCACGGCTACGTGCTGCCCCTGAACGATCGGGCGGTTCGGGAACTGGACGGTATGACGCTGGTCGGTGCGGCGAACCGGGTCGAGGCGGCGGGCTGCACGATGGTGCTCGTCGGCGACTTCCGGTCGCGGATCCGCGAGTTCACCGACCAGCTCGTCGAACACCGCCCCCCGGCGGCGGTGGATGTCTTCCGCGCCCAACTACGCCGGCAGTTGCGCGGTCGGTGCGTCGGCTGGTGCGGCAACGGTTGCGCCGGTGGGTGCGTCGACAGCTATGTCGAGGAGGAGTGCGCCGGGCATCCCCTGCTGATCGGCTATCTGGGTGGTGACCCGCGCCCGGGTGAGGTGGTCCGGGTGGTGGAGTCGATCGCCCGGAACCCGGTGAGCGGCGCGGACCTCACCCAGCAGTTGGAGCGCCTGCTGCCCCGGCAGGTGCGCGAACGGGCGGCGCGGATCCTCGACTGCGCCGACGCGGGGCGGGACCTGTCGGGGAGCTGGACCGCCGACGAGCGGCGCGCTTTCCGGCTGTCCTGCGCGGTGCTGGCCGGTCAGCCGGTGTCGGAGGTCCATCAGGCGGCCCGGTTGCTGACTCTGCCCGGGTTCGACGAGCCGGGACGGGCGTCCTCGGCGCGTACCTCGGCTGCGCTCGACGAGCTGCTGGGGCCGGAGCTGCGTCAGGCCGTGCGGGTGCTCGACGACGACCGGATCGCGGGTGGGCGGCGGGTGGAGTTCACCCCGGGCAACGACGCGCTGCGGGCCAGCCTGCTGGAGGTCGCCTGGCAGGACTGGTTCCTGCCGGGGCAGCTCCTGGGGTGGTGGGTCGAGCTCGCACGCGGTGACGTGCCGGGGGTACGGCAGGCTGCGGCGGGTGCGATCGGCTGGTCGGCGGGGCACGCCGTGCGTTCCGCGCTGGATGCCGTGGACCAGTTGGCCCGGGAACGCCGCGCGGGCGTACGCCAAGTGGCTGCCATCGCCCTGGTCGCCATGGCGATGCAACCCCCGCTGCGGCAGCGGATCCGCACCGAGTTGGACCGCTGGGCCGAGAGCGGCGCAGCGCACCGGCGCGACACCGTGGCCCGGGCGTACGCCCTCGGCCTGGCTCGTCTTTGGCCCGACACGGCGCTGCTCCAGCTACGGCAGGTCGCCGAGGCCCGTATGCAGCGGTGGCAGAACTCCGTGGTCCGTGGACTGGTGGAGGTCTACGACGCGGGCCACGCGCCGGCCGTGCTGGCCGCGCTCGCGGAGTGGGCCGCCTCGGCCGACCCCGAGGTACGGCTGCATGCGGGGCGGGCGTTGCGGACCCTCGCCGACCGCTGGTCGCCCGTCCCCCGGGAGCACTGGCCGGAACTGCTGGACCTGGTGCGGAGTGGCACGCTCCGACTGCCAGACCTGGCCACGTGTTGGGCCGCCGCGCTCTCCCTTCCCGGCACCGCGTTCCGTGCCTGGCGGACGCTCGGGTTCTGGCTCAACCGCGCGGACGGACATCCGGAGGTGGCGGCGTACTGCCTGGAGCTGCTCCGGGCGGTCGTGGCCGGCCACGAACCGCTCCGGCGCCGCCTCGACCATCAGCTCCGGCACGTCTGGCGGCCCGTGATGCGCGGCAACCCCCTGCTCGACGACATCCGACGACTCACCGAAGAGGAACAGCGATGAGCACTCACCCCACAGCGCGTCCGGCCACCCGACCGTCCGTTCCCGACCAGCCGGAGCGCCGCCGCTGGTGGCACGCGATCTTTCCACCCACCACCTCGCCCCTGATCACCGCGCCGCCGGTGCCGGTGGCCCCGGTGACCGTGTCGTACCGGCAGGAGGCGCCGCAGCCCGTCCTGGTGCCGGCGAGGGGCGACGCCTTCGACTTCCGGCTGAACCCGGTGTTCGTCTGGACTGCCCAGCACATGACGTCCGAGCATCTGCGGTTGCGGGCGGACAGCTACCTGACCTGGGCCGGCGGCATTCTCCGGGAGGAGGCGGTCGGCCTCTCCCGGCAACACGAGCCCCATCGATCCCACGAACTGGAGCAGGCGTTGAACACGCGCCTGACGGGTCGACGCTGGCCCCGCGAGGGGACGGCGCCCTCCTTCACCGTCCAGGTACGGGTCAGTCCCGACGAGCGGGTGCGGGAACGGCTGCGGCCGTACTGGGAGGACCGGATCCGGTTGGAGTGCGACCACGAACTGCAGAAGATCCGGGCCCGTCAGGCCGACGAGCTGACCCGGCGGTGGTGTGCGGTGCTCCAGAACCTGGAGGACGACCCGGTGACGGCGCACGCCGCCCGGCTCACCGGGGAACAGTTCGCCGAGGTGTTCCGCCGCTACGTGGCGGAGCGCCGGGAGACCGTGCCGGAGCTGGTGGACCTGCTCCGTGAGGCGGTCCGGGGACACAACGACCTGAACATGGGGCCGTCGGAGTACACCCAGGCGTGGGACACGGCCCTGCGCACGTACCAGCAGCAGCACGGGCTCGCCGAGCACCGTCGCTGACCCTGAGCCGGCGCGGCCCTTCCCGACAGGTCCCCGGGAAGGGCCGTCGTCGTCTCAGGCGGTGTACGGGAGGGTGAGCTGCGACCCGTCGCCCACGGCGAGGGTGGACGGGGCGGCGCCGATGGCGTTCCACACCTCCACCCGTACGCTGCCGCCCCGCAGGTCGCCGAGGGCGCCGGTGGCCGTCGCCAGTCCCCGGTCCTGGGTGTAGTCCTCCCAGCCGGTGAGCGGGTCCGTGGCGAAGTAGTGGTACGTCTCCACCCGGTCCCAGGTGCCGTCCCCGGTCAGGTCGTAGGAGACCCGGAGCTGGGTGCCGTTGCCGACCGCGGTGCCGGCGTCGACGAGGAGACGGAACGAGGTGGTGCCGCCGGTCCACCGCGCGGTCAGGTCGTCCGCCCGGTAGACCCGTGGCGTGTGCGGGGTGCCGACCCAGGTGCCGTCCGCCGCCGCGATCGTGGCCCGGGCGGTGCCCGCCGGACCCTGCCGGAGCAGGTCGGGTTCGCCGAGGTAGAGCTGCGGTCCGAACGGGCTCGTCGTCGGGCCCGGCGACGGGCTGTCGGACGCCGAAGGGGTGGGGTCCGGCGAGGTCGGCGTAGGCGTCGGGCCCGGGCCGCCGCCGGGGCCGAACGGGCTCAGGTCGATGCGCGCGGCGCGCGGGTCGCCGTCGTGCACCAGCGACTCCTGGTTGAGCACGTCGTCGAAGGCGAAGCCGTACGCCTTCCCGTCGACCATGTTGGCGTGCACGATCCGGGAGTAGTGGTTGGTGAGCGTGCCCCGGTAGAAGTCGGCCGGGCCGCCGGAGGGCTGCACGTCGCGGACGCCCAGGGTGGAGCGGTGCAGCGCGGCGCAGAGCGTCCGGGCGATCGGACCGACCACGAGGTCGTTCGGGGCGGCGAGCGCGCCGTCGCAGTCCCACACGTCGGCGCTGGTGGGCCTGGTGAAGCTGGCGACCCGCTGGCCCGCGCCGTCGGTGAACGTCATGACGTCGCCGCTGGTGCGCCCGGTGTACCTGATTCCGGGCTGGTCGAGGAAGGGCGTCACGGTCAGTGCCCGGGTGGCGTACGCCTGCCAGGCCGAGGCGATGTACGGGTCGAGGTAGCCGGCGTCGAGCTGGCCGGCGTCGGCGGCCTTGCCGGGGGAGAGCACCCGCAGCACGGTGCCGTCGGCCCTGGTCTGCACCGTGCCGTCCCAGCCGGCCTGGGCGCGGATCGCGTCGATGACCCGGTTCCGGCCGTCGTCGACGAGTCGGCCGGTCTCCCGGGACGCGCCGTCGGCGCCGGTCACGCCGACCACGTGCGGGACGGCGAACATGTCGACCTGTGAGCTGTTCAGCCAGAGCCCGGCGTCGTTGTAGGTGAACTCGGACCAGTCGAACAGGACGTCCCGGTTGGGGTCGCCGGGGGCCCAGGGCGCGGGCTGGACCAGGCCGTCCGGGGTGAGGCGGAACGTCAGTTTCGCGCCGAACGCGAAGTAGACCCGGCCGGAGATGTTGCGGGGGACCTTGAGCGTGGTGGCGCCGCCGTTGGCCGGGCCGGGGATGGCCACGTCGGGGGCGGGGGTGGGCGGCAGGCCGCCGGCCGGCCAGGGGGTGAACGCGCCGGCGGCGTCGACGTGTCCGAGCCGGCCGGTGGTGAGGTCGGTGCCGAGCACGTAGAGCCAGGTGGCGTCGGCCCGGCCGGTGTGGTTGGTGACGGTGAGGGGCAGCAGGTTCGGGCCGGTGGCCCGGGCCAGCGAGGCGGCCGCGACGACCGATCCGGCGGTGGTGACCAGGAGCGCGAGCAGGGCGCGCAGGATTTTCGTACGGGTGGGCAAGGACGACTCCGAGGCTGGTGGGGGCAGGGTGCGGTGGTCGCGCGGCACGGCGGAACGGATCCGTGAGAGCGCTCTCTCAGCATCGGTTTGGAATGGGCGACTGTCAATGCGAAGCACGCCGATGCAGCTTCATGCGTCACACTGCATGACCTTGCAGGCACCTGGATCGACTGCTAACCTTTCTGCATAGTCATGCGGAGGTTGGTATGGGCATTCGAGTAGCGGTGGCCGGCGCGAGTGGATACGCGGGCGGCGAACTGCTGCGCCTGCTCGCCGGCCACCCCGAGTTCGAGCTGGTCGCCGCCACCGCACACAGTCAGGCCGGCCAGCCCGTCGCCGCCGTACACCCGCAGCTCACCGGCCTGGACCTGGTGTTCGGGGCGACCGAGGCGGAAACCCTGGCCGACGCGGACCTGGTCTTCCTGGCGTTGCCGCACGGCCAGTCGGCGGCGCTCGCCGCGGCGCTGCCCGAGACGGTCATGGTGGTCGACCTCGGCGCCGACCACCGGCTGCGCGACGCCGACGCCTGGACCCGCTACTACGGCGGCGCGCACGCCGGCGCCTGGACCTACGGACTGCCGGAACTGCCCGGCCAGCGGTCCGAGATCGCGGCCGCCCGGCGGGTCGCCAGCACCGGCTGCTACGCGGTGGCCACCACGCTGGCGCTGGCCCCGCTGATCGCCGCCGGCGCGGTACGCCCCGACGACGTGGTGGTGGTCGCCGCCTCCGGCACCTCCGGCGCCGGCCGGGCCGCCAAGGCCCACCTGCTCGGCAGCGAGGTGATGGGCGACCTCTCCCCCTACAAGGTGGGCGCCCACCAGCACGTGCCGGAGATCAAGCAGGCCACCGGCGCGACCTCGCTGTCGTTCACGCCGGTGCTGGCCCCGATGCCCCGGGGCATCCTGGCCACCGTCACCGCGGTGCCGGCCGGCGACGCCGATCCCCGCGCGGTGCTGGCCGACGCCTACGCCGACGCGCCCTTCGTGCGCCTGCTGCCCGAGGGGGCGTGGCCGCACACCGCCGCCACCGCCGGCGGGAACTCCTGTCACCTCCAGGCGACGGTGGACACCGACTCGGGACGGGTCGTCGTGGTCAGCGCCATCGACAACCTGGGCAAGGGCGCGGCCGGTCAGGCCGTGCAGAACGCCAACCTGATGGCCGGGCTCCCCGAGACCACCGGCCTGTCCGCCTACGGAGTGTCCCCGTGAGCGCGAGGAGTGCAGCGGAGCGGAGCCCCGCAGTCGCGAACGAAAGGAAAGCTCGGTGACCGTCACCACCCCCCGCGGCTTCCGCGCCGCCGGTGTCGCCGCCGGCCTCAAGACGTCCGGCGCCGACGTCGCCCTCGTCGTCAACGACGGACCGGACGCCGGCGTCGCCGGGGTCTTCACCGCCAACCGGGTGAAGGCCGCCCCGGTGCTCTGGACCCAGCGGGTCGTGCACGGCGGCGTGGTCCGGGCGGTGGTGCTCAACTCCGGCGGCGCGAACGCCTGCACCGGCCCGGCCGGCTTCCAGGACACCCACGCCACCGCCGAGCACACCGCCGCCGTGCTCACCGGCAGCAGCGCCCGGCTGATCGTCGGCGCCGGCGAGGTCGCGGTCTGCTCCACCGGCCTGATCGGTGAGCGGCTGCCGATGCCGAAGCTGCTGCCCGGCGTCCGGAACGCGGTGCGCGCCCTGTCCCGCGACGGCGGCCGGCCGGCCGCCGAGGCGATCATGACCACCGACACCCGGCCGAAGACCACGGTGGTCACCGGCAGCGGCTGGACCGTCGGCGGGATGGCCAAGGGCGCCGGCATGCTGGCCCCGGCCATGGCCACCATGCTCTGCGTGCTCACCACCGACGCGGTGGCCGGGCCGGACGTGCTGGACGCCGCGCTGCGGGCCGCCACCCGGGTCACCTTCGACCGGGTCGACTCCGACGGCTGCATGTCCACCAACGACACCGTGCTGCTGTTGGCCAGCGGCGCCTCCGGCATCGAGCCCACCCTCGCCGAGCTGACCGACGCGGTGACCGCCGCCTGCCACGACCTGGCCCGGCAGTTGATCGCCGACGCCGAGGGCGCCACCAAGCAGGTCGCGATCGAGGTGGTCGGCGCGGCGAGCGAGGACGACGCGGTCGAGGTGGGGCGCGCGGTGGCCCGCAACAACCTGGTCAAGACCGCGCTGTTCGGCAACGACCCGAACTGGGGCCGGATCCTCGCCGCGGTCGGCACCACCTCCGCCGCGTTCGAACCGGACGAGGTCGACGTGGCGGTCAACAGCGTCTGGGTGTGCCGGAGCGGCGCCGCCGCCGAGGACCGGGCCAAGGTGGACCTCGCCGGCCGCGACGTCGCCATCCGCATCGACCTGCACGCCGGCGCCGCCGCCGCGACCATCTGGACCAACGACCTGTCGCACGGGTACGTGCACGAGAACTCGGCGTACTCCACATGATGAGTGACGACCTCACCCGCGCCCAGGCCAAGGCCGCCACGCTGATCGAGGCGCTGCCCTGGCTGGCCCGGTTCGCCGGCGCCACCGTGGTGGTCAAGTACGGCGGCAACGCGATGACCGATCCCGAGCTGCGGCGGGCGTTCGCCGCGGACATGGTCTTCCTCCGGTACGCCGGCCTCAAGCCGGTCGTGGTGCACGGCGGCGGCCCGCAGATCTCCGCCATGCTCGACCGGCTCGGCATCGCCAGCGAGTTCCGGGGCGGCCTGCGGGTCACCACCCCGGACGCCATGGACGTGGTGCGGATGGTGCTCGTCGGGCAGGTCGGCCGGGAACTGGTCGGGCTGGTCAACGCGCACGGCCCGTTCGCGGTCGGGCTCTCCGGCGAGGACGGCGGGCTGCTCACCGCGGTACGCCGACCGGCGTACGTGGACGGGCAGCCGGTCGACGTCGGGCAGGTCGGCGACGTGGCGTCGGTGGACGTCTCCGCGGTCACCGACCTGATCGCGGCCGGCCGGATCCCGGTCATCTCCACGGTCGCGCCGGACGTCGACGGGGTGCTGCACAACCTCAACGCGGACACCGCCGCCGCCGCGCTCGCGGTCGCGCTGAAGGCGCGCAAGCTGGTCGTCCTCACCGACGTCGCCGGCCTCTACGCGGACTGGCCGGACACGACGAGCCTGGTCAGCGAGATCACCGCGGACGATCTGGCGACGCTGCTGCCGTCCCTGGAGTCGGGCATGGTGCCGAAGATGGAGGCCTGCCTGCGGGCGGTGCGCGGGGGAGTGCCCGCCGCGCACGTCGTCGACGGCCGGGTCGCCCACTCCACGCTGCTGGAGGTCTTCACCTCGGAAGGGTTCGGAACGATGGTCGTGAGCGCGAGGAGCGAGCTTGCGAGCCCCGCAGTCGCGAACAGGGAAGGCACGGTCGATTCATGAGCACGCTGGTGCGGCGCTGGGGCGCGACCATGATGGACAACTACGGCACGCCGCCGCTGGCGCTCGTCTCGGGCGCCGGCGCCGTCGTGGTCGACGAGACCGGCCGGGAGTACGTCGACCTGCTCGGCGGCATCGCGGTCAACGCGCTCGGCCACGCCCACCCGGCGGTGGTGGCCGCCGTGTCGAAGCAGGTCGCCACGCTCGGCCACGTGTCGAACCTGTTCGTCGCCGAGCCGCCGGTCGCGCTCGCCGAGCTGCTGCTGGCGCTGGCCGGCCGACCCGGCCGGGTCTTCCTCGCCAACTCCGGCGCGGAGGCGAACGAGGCCGCGTTCAAGCTCTCCCGGCTCACCGGGCGACGGCACGTGGTGGCCACCCAGGGCGGTTTCCACGGCCGGACCATGGGCGCGCTGGCGCTCACCGGCCAGCCGGCCAAGGCCGACCCGTTCCGCCCGCTGCCCGGCGACGTCACCCACGTGCCGTACGGCGACGTCGACGCGCTCGCCGAGGCGGTCACCGACGCCACCGCCATGGTGATCGTCGAACCGATCCAGGGTGAGAACGGCGTGGTCGTGCCGCCGCCCGGCTACCTCACCGCGGCCCGGCGGATCACGGCCGCACACGGCACGCTGCTGGTGCTCGACGAGGTGCAGACCGGCGTCGGCCGCACCGGGCACTGGTTCGCCCACCAGGCCGAGGGCGTCGAGCCGGACGTGGTCACGCTGGCCAAGGGGCTCGGCGGCGGCCTGCCGCTCGGCGCCTGCCTGGCCTTCGGCCCGGCCGCCGACCTGCTCACCCCCGGTTCGCACGGCACCACGTTCGGCGGCAACCCGGTCAGTTGCGCCGCCGCGCTCGCGGTGATCGCCACGATCGCCAACGAAGGGCTGCTCGACCACGTCACGCGCCTCGGTGCGCGGCTGCGGCGCGGTGTCGAGGCGCTCGGGCACCCGCTGGTACGCGAGGTGCGCGGCACCGGCCTGCTGCTCGGCGTCGTGCTCGACCGGCCGGTGGCCGGCGCGGTGTCGACCGCGCTGCGGGAGGCCGGTTTCCTGGTCAACCCGGTGCAGCCGGGCGTGCTCCGGCTCGCCCCGCCGCTGATCCTCACCGCCGCGCAGGCCGACGCGTTCCTCGCCGCGCTCCCCGCCGCGCTCGACGCCGCCCCGGCGGACACGACCGTGCCCGCCGAGGCGACCGCGACCCTCCCCGGTGAGGCTGCGGCCCGCCCCGCCGAGGCGACCGCGACCGTCCCCGCCGAGGCGGCAACCGTCTCCGCGCCCACTCCCGCAAGCCGCACGGAGGCCCCCGCATGATCCGCCACTTCCTGCGCGACGACGACCTCACGCCGGCCGAGCAGGCCGCCGTGCTGGACCTCGCCGCCCGGATGAAGACCGACCGTTACACCCACCGGCCGCTGGCCGGCCCCCGATCGGTGGCGGTGCTGTTCGACAAGCAGAGCCTGCGCACCCGGATCTCGTTCGACGTCGGCATCGCCGAGCTGGGCGGCCATCCCCTCGTGGTGGACACCCAGGTCACCCATTTCGGTCGGGGCGAGACGCTCGGCGACGCCGGCCGGGTGCTGTCCCGCTACGTCGCCGCGATCGTGCTGCGCACCCACGGCGACGACCGGATCGCCGAGGTCGCGGCGCACGCCGCCGTGCCGGTGGTCAACGCGCTCACCGACACGTTCCACCCCTGCCAGTTGCTGGCCGACCTGCTCACCGTGCGGGAGCGGTTCGGCGCCACCGCCGGCCGGATCCTGGCGTACGTCGGTGACGCGGCGAACAACATGGCCCACTCGTACCTGCTGGCCGGCGCGACCGCCGGGATGCACGTCCGGGTCGCCGGCCCGGCCGGGTTCCAGCCGGACCCGGCGATCGTGGCCCGGGCGGAGAAGATCGCCGCCGGCACCGGCGGCTCGGTCGACGTGCACACCGACCCGGTCGAGGCGGTACGCGGGGCGCACGTGGTCGCCACCGACACCTGGACGTCGATGGGTCAGGAGGCCGACGGGCAGGACCGGATCACCCCGTTCCGGCCGTACCAGGTGAGCGACGCCCTGCTCGACCACGCCGCGGCGGACGTGATCGTGCTGCACTGTCTGCCCGCCCACCGGGGCGAGGAGATCACCGACGAGGTGCTCGACGGGCCGCGCAGCGCGGTGTTCGACCAGGCGGAGAATCGCCTGCACGCCCAGAAGGCGCTGCTGACCTTTCTCCTGGAGGCATCCACATGACCGCCCCGCTGACCCGCGCCGCCCGCCACGCCCGCATCGTCGAGCTGATCCGCGACGGCGCCGTCCACTCACAGACCGAGCTGGCCGACCTGCTCGCCGGCGACGGCATCCAGGTCACCCAGGCCACGCTCTCCCGTGACCTGAAGGAGTTGGGCGCGGTGACCGCGCGCGGCGGCGACGGGCGGGGGGTCTACCTGATCCCCGAGGACGGCCACCGGCCGCTGCGCGACGCCGAGGGGGCACCCGCCCGGCTGGTGCGGCTGCTGCGCGAGCTGCTCAACGGCGTCGACGCCAGCGGCAACATCGCCGTGCTGCGCACCCCGCCCGGCGCCGCGCACTACCTGGCCAGCGCGTTGGACCGGGCCGGCCTGTCCGAGATAGTCGGCACCATCGCCGGCGACGACACCATCCTCGTGGTGGCCCGCGAGGCCGACGGCGGCGCCGCGCTGGGCGACCGGCTCGCCGCGTGGGCCCGCCGGGACGAGACCGTGGAAGGGAACACCACACCATGACCGAGCGGGTCGTCCTGGCGTACTCCGGGGGTCTCGACACCTCCGTCGCCATCCCGTACCTGGCCGAGCAGACCGGCGCCGAGGTGATCGCGGTCGCGGTCGACGTCGGCCAGGGCGGCGAGGACATGGACGTCGTCCGGCAGCGCGCGCTGGACTGCGGCGCCGCCGAGTCCGAGGTGATCGACGCGCGCGACGAGTTCGCCGCCGACCACTGCCTGCCGGCCGTGCGGGCCAACGCGCTCTACATGGACCGCTACCCGCTGGTCTCCGCGCTGTCCCGGCCGCTGATCGTCAGGCACCTGGTGGCCGCCGCGCGCCGGCACGGCGGCACGATCGTGTCGCACGGCTGCACCGGCAAGGGCAACGACCAGGTCCGGTTCGAGGTCGGCCTACAGGCGCTCGCCCCCGACCTGAAGGTCGTCGCGCCGGCCCGGGACTACGCCTGGACCCGGGACAAGGCGATCGCGTTCGCCGAGGAGAAGGGGCTGCCGATCGACGTCACGGCCCGGTCCCCGTACTCGATCGACCAGAACCTGTGGGGCCGGGCCGTGGAGACCGGCTTCCTGGAGGACATCTGGCACGCGCCGGTCGAGGACCTGTACGCGTACACCGCCGACCCGGCCGAGGAGCGCGACGCCGACGAGGTGGTGATCACGTTCGACGCCGGCGTCCCGGTCGCCCTCGACGGCGAGACGGTCACCCCGTACCAGGCGATCCTGGAGCTGAACCGCCGCGCGGGCGCGCAGGGCGTGGGGCGGCTCGACATGGTCGAGGACCGGCTGGTCGGCATCAAGAGCCGCGAGGTGTACGAGGCGCCCGGCGCGATCGCCCTGATCACCGCGCACCAGGAGCTGGAGGCGGTCACCGTCGAACGGGACCTGGCCCGGTTCAAGCGCGGCGTCGACAGGCGCTGGGGCGAACTGGTCTACGACGGACTCTGGTTCTCCCCGCTCAAGCGGGCGCTGGACGCGTTCGTCGAGGAGACCCAGCGGCACGTCAGCGGCGAGGTGCGGCTGACGTTGCACGGCGGCCGGGCGGTGGTGACCGGCCGGCGCTCCGAGGTCGGCCTCTACGACTTCGGCCTGGCCACCTACGACACCGGCGACACGTTCGACCAGTCGCTCGCGACGGGCTTCGTGCGGCTCTGGGGGCTGCCCAGCGCGATGGCCGCCGCACGGGACGCCCGGTGGGACGGGGCGCGGTCGTGACCACCAGAATGGGAGGGGTGGACGACAAGAGCCTGACCGAGAACAGTGCCGCCGCCAACCGGACGAGCCTCTGGGGAGGCCGGTTCGCCGGCGGTCCCGCCGAGGCGCTCGCGCGGCTGTCGGTGAGCGTCCAGTTCGACTGGCGCCTCGCCCCGTACGACATCGCCGGTTCCCGGGCGCACGCCCGGGTCCTCGCGGGCGCCGGGCTGCTCGACCCGGACGAGTTGGGGCGGATGCTGGCCGCGCTGGACGACCTGGAGGCGGCCTGCGCCTCCGGGGCGTTCCGCCCCACCGTGGACGACGAGGACGTGCACACCGCCCTGGAGCGCGGCCTGCTGGAGCGGCTGGGCAGCCTCGGCGGCAAGCTGCGCGCCGGCCGCTCCCGCAACGACCAGGTCGCCACCGACCTGCGGCTCTATCTGCGCGACCACGCCCGTGGGGTGGCCGCCCGGCTGGTCGAGCTGGCCGAGGCGCTGGTCGAGCAGGCGGAGCGACACGTGGACACCGCCGCTCCCGGCATGACGCATCTCCAGCACGCCCAGCCGGTGACGTTCGGGCACTGGCTGCTCGCCCACGTGCAGCCGCTGCTGCGGGACCTGGACCGGCTGCGCGACTGGGACGAGCGGGCCGCGGTCAGCCCGCTCGGCGCCGGCGCGCTGGCCGGCTCCGGGCTGCCGCTGGACCCGATGGCGGTCGCCAAGGAGCTGGGTTTCCGTACCTCGTTCGCCAACTCGATGGACGCGGTCGGGGACCGGGACTTCGTGGCCGAGTTCCTCTTCGTCACCGCGATGGTCGGCGTGCACCTGTCCCGCCTCGGCGAGGAGGTGGTGCTCTGGACGTCGCAGGAGTTCGGCTGGGTCGAGCTGGACGACTCGTTCGCCACCGGTTCGTCGATCATGCCGCAGAAGAAGAACGCGGACATCGCCGAGCTGGCCCGGGGCAAGTCCGGTCGGCTGGTCGGCGGCCTGATGAGCGTGCTCACCATGCTCAAGGGCCTGCCGATGACCTACGACCGGGACATGCAGGAGGACAAGGAGCCGGCGTTCGACGCGGTCGACACGCTGGAGCTGCTGCTGCCCGCGCTGGCCGGGATGATCTCCACGATGACGGTCCGGGTGGACCGGCTCGTGGCCACCGCGCCGTCGGGTTTCTCGCTGGCCACCGAGGTCGCCGACTGGCTGGTCCGCCGGCACGTGCCGTTCCGCGACGCGCACGAGATCACCGGGAGGCTGGTGGCGCTCTGCGCGGCCCGGGACTGCGCGCTGGACGAGGTCTCCGACGCCGACCTGACCGCGGTGAGCGAGCACCTGGACCCCTCGGTGCGCGACGTGCTCTCGGTGCGTTCGGCGCTCGCCGCCCGCACCACCCCCGGCTCCACCGGCCCCGGGCCGGTCGCCGACCAGCTCGCCACCGCCGCCGACAAGCTGGCCGGCTGGCGCGACTGGGCGGCCGAGCAGGTCGTGCCCCGCTGACCGGGACGCCCCGCGTGGTGGTCCGGCCACCGCGCGGGGCTCAGGCCGTCGGCCGCTCCCGCTTCGGCAGCTTGGCCACCACCGCGTCGTACGACCCGTCGGCCGCCTCGATCAGCTCGTCGTCGGGGATACCGCCGTCCAGCCGTAACGTGTTCCACCCGGACCGGCCGATGTAGGGCGAGGGCCGGGCGTCGGCCGGGAACCGGTGCAGCCACTCGTCGGCCACCTCCCGGGACGGCCCGCACTTCACCCCGAGCCGGGCCGCACCGTCGGGTGAGCCGAGGAACGCGAAGATCCGGCTGCCCACCTTCACCACCTCGTCGGCCTCCCACGGCCGGTCGAGCCAGGCTCCCGGCTTGGCCAGGCAGTAGGCCAGCATCTCCTCGCGCGTCATCGCGTCCTCCCGTGCCGTCGTCGTCCGGCACAGTCTCGCCCGAAGCTGTGACAGCGGGCGGGATCAGTCGCCGGTGCCGGTGCGGACGGTGAGCCGCTCGTAGCGCTGCCGGGCCGCCTGGGCGCTGCCCAGCCCCAGCCCGAACGCGATCGCCTGCCAGGTCATGCCCCGGCCGCGGGCCACCTGCAACAGCCCGGCCTCCAACACGTCCACCTCGGCCCGCACGTGCGGGATCAGGGTCAGCGCGGCCATCAGGTCGGCCTGGTCGACCGGCTCCTCGCCCGCGTCCAGCTCCGCGCCGCCGGCCAGCGCCATCACCAGCGTGGCCGCCTCGTAGGCGTCGGGCACGTCGGGGTGGGAGTAGCGCCGGCGGCGGGCGTTCGTGCCGGCGTGCCGTTCGGCGATCCGCAGCAGCGCCGCGTAGTTGCGGTGGGCCCGGGCCTGGGCAGCATCCGGGGCGGTGAACGGGTCGTTGTCCACGGTGACCATGCTGTCCATCCCACACCCAAGAATGGCCTGTTGTCAACACCTCGTTGAAAGTCATTCGTACGCAACACCATGCCCTCCCGGTTCAGACGCGCCCGGAGCGCCACAGGTTGCGAAACCGCCCCACCGGTCCCACCCGAACCGCGGTCGATCAAGGAGTTCGCGTCGCCGTACGGCGTTCCCCGGACGCAAACTCCTTGATCAACGGGGGGTGGGTGGGGTGCGGGTGGGGTGGGGCGGGGTGCTGTTACGGGGTTGCCGGTTGGTGGCGGCGCGGGGTGTGCCGGCGGTAGACGCTCACGCTCGGCTCGTCGGCCAGCCAGAACCGCCACGGCAGGTCGTGTGCGGCGGCCACGCCGACCCGGGGGCCGGCGACGATCCGCGCCGGGTCGACCGGGCTCTCCGGCGGGGCCAGCAGCAGCGGCCCGGTGCCGTCGACCGCGCTGGTGCCGTTGGCGTCCCGACCGAGGCCCAGCGCGGTCACCAGCCGGGCCGGGCCCCGGGCCAGGTCCCGGTCCGAGGCGCGGGGACGCCGCTCGCGGGCCGTGTCGACGCCGTCGACCACCGCGCCGGCGCGCAGCAGCACCGCCGCCGCCTCGCCGTCGCGACCACAGACGATGTTCGCGCACCAGTGCATGCCGAACACGAAGTACACGTACACGTGCCCGGCCGGGCCGAACATGACCCGGTTGCGCGGGGTCGGCCCCCGGTGGGCGTGCGACGCGGGATCCTCACCGGTGCCGGCGTACGCCTCCACCTCGGTCAGCCGCACGCGGACGCCGTTCGCCGACACGGTCCAGCCGAGCAGGGTCCGCGCGGTGTCCGCGATGTCCGCGGCCGGCGCGTCGAGCCAGGGGTACGTCATGGCCGGCAAGCGTATCCGGCATCGAGCGCCGCTCGTCAGCCGAGAAGATCGAGGAACTCCGAGGGCGTCAGCCCGGCCTGGCGAAGGATGGAGGCGAGGGTGCCGCGCTTGATCGTGGCATGCTGCGGAACGACGACCACCAGGCCGGCTGAGTTGCGATAAACCGCGTGGCTGCCCTTGGTGCGGACGTGCTCGAAGCCGGCCTTGCTCAGACCGTTGAGCACCTTGCGCAGCGGCAGGTCCGCCAGGGCTGGGCTCACGCCGCCCGTCCGGCCTGGAAGGACGTCACCAGCGGCGTGGTCTCGATCGCCGGGTTCTCGACCTCGTCCAGGTAGGCCTCGACGGCCTCGCGAAGGTTGGTCAGCGCCTCGTCGACGGTCTCACCCTGGCTGGCGACCTCGATCTCCAGGCACCGGGCGACGTACCAGTCGTCCTCCTGGTGCACGGCGGCGGTGAACGTGCGGGCCATCGATCTCCTCCAGGGCGTCCCGGCAGCAGATCGATCCTACGCGGGGTGGCCGTCCGGCACGTGACCCCGGCCACGCCGGAGCGGCCGCGCGCCGGAATAGTTGACTCGTCAAATAGGTTGTGCGGGACGATGCCGGGCCGGCCGGTCCGGATCTCACCCGAGGAGCTGGTCATGCAGTTCGGAATCTTCACCGTCGGTGACGTCACCGTCGACCCGACCACCGGGCGGCTGCCGTCCGAGCGTGACCGGATCAAGGCCATGACCACCATCGCGCTCAAGGCCGAAGAGGTAGGTCTGGACGTCTTCGCCACCGGTGAGCACCACAACCCGCCGTTCGTGCCGTCGTCGCCGACCACCATGCTCGGCTGGATCGCGGCCCGCACCGAGCGGCTGATCCTGTCCACCTCGACCACGCTGATCACCACAAACGACCCGGTCAAGATCGCCGAGGACTACGCGATGCTCCAGCACCTGGCCGACGGCCGGGTGGACCTGATGATGGGTCGCGGCAACACCGGCCCGGTCTACCCGTGGTTCGGGCAGGACATCCGCAACGGCATACCGCTGGCCATCGAGAACTACGACCTGCTGCACCGGCTGTGGCGTGAGGACGTGGTCGACTGGAAGGGCCGGTTCCGCACCCCGCTCCAGTCGTTCACCTCGACCCCGCGTCCGCTCGACGGCGTACCGCCGTTCGTCTGGCACGGCTCGATCCGCAGCCCGGAGATCGCCGAGCAGGCCGCGTACTACGGCGACGGCTTCTTCGCCAACCACATCTTCTGGCCCAAGGAGCACACCGAGCGGATGGTCGGCCTCTACCGGGAGCGGTTCGCGCACTACGGCCACGGCTCGCCGGACCAGGCGATCGTCGGCCTCGGCGGGCAGGTCTTCATGCGCCGCAACTCGCAGGACGCGGTGCGCGAGTTCCGGCCGTACTTCGACAACGCCCCGGTCTACGGGCACGGTCCGTCGCTGGAGGAGTTCACCCGGGAGACGCCGCTGACCGTCGGCAGCCCGCAGCAGGTCATCGACCGCACGCTGGGCTTCCGCGAGTACGTCGGCGACTACCAGCGGCAGCTCTTCCTGATGGACCACGCCGGCCTGCCGCTGAAGACGGTGCTGGAGCAGCTCGACCTGCTGGGCGAGGAGGTGGTCCCGGTGCTGCGCAAGGAGTTCGACTCGATGCGTCCGGTGCACGTGCCGGAGGCGCCCACCCACGCCGCCCTGCTGGCCGCCCGGGACGCCGCGACGAGCCCGGAGGAGGCGCGATGACCCGGCGTACCCTCGCGGTCGTCTCGGCCGGTCTCGGCCAGCCCTCGTCCACCCGCCTGCTCGCCGACCAGCTCGCCGCGGCCGCCCGCGACGAGCTGGTCGGCCGGGGGGCCGACGTGGAGCTGCGCCCGGTGGACCTGCGCGAGCACGCCCACGACGTGGTGAACCACCTGCTGACCGGCTTCGCGCCGACCGTCCTGCGCCGCACGCTTGACGCCGTCGCGGCGGCGGACGGTCTGATCGCCGTCACCCCGATCTTCAACGCGTCCTACAACGGGTTGTTCAAGTCCTTCTTCGACGTGGTGGACCGGGACGCGCTGGCCGGCATGCCGGTGCTGGTCGGGGCGACCGGCGGCACCGCGCGGCACTCGCTCGCGCTGGAGCACGCGGTCCGGCCGATGTTCGCCTACCTGCGGGCGGTGGTGCTGCCGACGGCGGTCTTCGCCGCGCCCGAGGACTGGGCCGGTGACGACGGCGACAGCGCGTTGCGGGCCCGGATCCGGCGTGCCGGGGCCGAGCTGGCCGAGCAGGTGGACCGCCGCCCGGCCGCGTCCGGGCCGGCCGACCCGTTCGCCCTCACCACCGACTTCGCCGCGCTGCTGGCCGGCCACGACCCGACCTGATCGGGCTCGCCCGGCGTCCGCCGGCCGGCCTCAGTCGTCGGCCGGCTCCGGACGGTGGGCGATCAGCACCGGGCAGTGGGCGTGCTGCACCAGGGCCTGGCTGACCGAGCCGAGCAGCAACCCGGTGAAGCCACCCCGGCCCCGGGAACCGACCACCACCAGCGACGCGTCGGCGCTCGCGTCCCGCAGCGCGGTCTCCGGGGAGGCGGCGACGACGGGGCGTTCGGTCACCCGCAGTTCCGGGTGCGCCACCCGGATCTGAGCGGCAGCCGCGCCGAGCAGCTCGGCCGCCTCGGCCCGCTCCGCGGTGGTCGCCTCGGCCGCGACCTCCGGCGCGCCGCGCTCCGGCGCGCGCACGTGCGTCAGAACCAGCTCCGCGTCCCGGCGGTCGGCCTCGTCCGCGGCGAGTTCGACGGCGTACGCCGCGGACTCGGAGCCGTCCACCCCGACCAGCACCGGACCGCCGACCGGGATCGGCTGCTCCGCCGGCCGCACGACGAGCACCGGACAGTGCCCGTGCTGGGCGAGCTGCGCGCCGACCGAGCCGAGCAGCAGCCCGGCGAAGCCGCCCACCCCCCGGCTGCCCACCACCACCAGCTCCGCCCGGCGGGACTCCTCGACCAGCGTCGCGCCGGGCCCGCCGGCGACCTGGCGCACCTCCACCCGCAGCCCGGGGTGCCGGTCGGCCAGTTCGGCGGCGACCCGTTCGAGCATCCGCTCCGCCTCCTCGGTGGGCGCGGGCACCCCGAGGTCGTACGGGTTGAGCGGCACGCCGTAGCCGAGCGGGTGCAGGTAGCCGTGCACCAGCAGCAGCGGCCGGGCGCGTGCGACGGCGGCCACGGCGGCCTGGTCGGCGGCGGTCAGGCTGGACGGCGACCCGTCCACCCCCGCCACGACGGGTCGGTTCATCGGATGATCCCTCCGGTCGACTCAGGCCATTGTGGCCGTCAGCCGTCCCGCGAGCGGGCGCCGCCACGCCCGGCCCGGTCAGGCGGGGGCCCGCCCGTCGCGTGCGCGGCGGGCGGGCCCGGCTGTCCCGCGGCCGGGGCGGCCACGTCAGCCCCGGGGGTGCCGGACGACGGCCAGCGGGCTGCGGCAGTGGTGCAGCACCGCGTGGCTGACCGAGCCGAGCAGCAGCCCGCCCAGGCTGCCCCGGCCGTGCGCGCCGACCACGGTGAGCTGCGCCGCGCCGGATTCCTCGACCAGCACCCCGGCCGGCGACGCGGCGGCCACCAGCCTCGGCCGTACGGTGACCTCCGGGTAGCGCTCGGACCAGCCGGCCACCGCCTCCGCGAGCACCCGCTCCTCGTCGGCGCGAAGCTGCCGCGGGTCGTCCCGCAGGGGCATGACGTCGCCGTACGCCTCGCGGAGGCCGACCGGCGGCGGGAACAGCCAGGTGTGCACGACGACCAGTTCGGCGCCGCGCCGCGCCGCCTCGGCGAAGGCGAAGCCCACCGCCTCGTCCGACACCGGCGAGCCGTCCACGCCGACCACCACCGGGCCGGTGGCGCGGGCCTCGCCCCGGCTGACCAGCACCGGACAGTCGGCGCGGGCGGAGAGCTGTACCGCCGCGGAGCCGACCAGCAGCTCGGCGAAGCCGCCCAGCCCGCGGTGGCCCAGCACGAGCAGCGCCGCGTCGCGGCTCTCCCGCAGCAGCACCGCGACCGGGCCACCGTCGGTCACCGTGCCGGTCACCGCGAGGTCCGCGTCGATCTTGCGAGCCTCCTCGACCGCCTCGGCGACCAGCTTCCCGGCCTCCTGCCGCACCTCGTCGTCGGGGAGCACGACGGCGACCGGGCCGAGCGCGGTACCGACCGGCTGCCACCGGAACGCGTGCACCACCCGCAACGGCCGGTGCCGCGACGCCGCCTCCCGCGCGGCCAGCCGGACCGCGTCCAGCGCCGACGGGGAACCATCCACGCCCACCACGACGGGGGCGCCGGATCTGTCGGTCATCACGTCCTCCTTCGTCCACCTCCAGCCTGGACCGGGCCGTCGCGGTGGGGCAGAGGCGACCGCCCGCGCGGCGCGGGACCATCGGCCCTGCCGGATCGCGGCCGCGGTGGGGTGCAATGGAGTTCCGGCTCCCACCTGTCGATCGTGGAGGCGCGATGACCCCGCTGGAGATGCTCCGCGTGCACCCGTTCCTGGCCGGGCTGCCGGACGAGTGGTTGCCGCCGCTCACCGGCTACGCCCGCCCGGTGGCCTGGCACCCGGGGCACCGGCTGTTCCGGGCCGGGCAGCCGGCCGAGCGGTTCTGGCTGGTCCGGGACGGCCAGGTGGCGCTGGACTTCCCGGTGCCCGGTCGCGGCGACGTGGGGATCGAGACGATCGGCGCGGGCGGGGTGCTGGGCTGGTCCTGGCTGTTCCCGCCCTACCGCTGGCAGTTCGGCGCGGTGGCCACCCGGCGCAGCACGGCGGTGGAGTTCTCCGCCGAGGGGGTACGCCGGCTGATGGGGGCCGACGACACGCTGGGCCGGCAGCTCACCGCCCGGTTCATGAGCGTCGTGGTGGATCGGCTCCAGGCGTCCCGGGTGCGCCTGCTCGACCTGTACGGCTATCCGACGGCCGCGGCGGGCTGACTCACCCGGCGGCGGAGTCGCGCCGGATCACCAGCTCGTCCACTTCGAGCCGACCGATGCGCAGCTCGCGGACCACCGCGCGGCGCACCACCAGCCGGCCGATCACGAGCGCGCCCACCGACACGGCGCCGAGCGCCAGCGCGCCCACCGCCAACGCGCCCACGGCCGTACCGCCGAGGGCCCGCGCCCCGGTCGCCTGGGCGCCGATGGCCTGCGCGCCGGTGGTCCGCGCGCCGGTCGCGACCAGGCTCCGGAGACGCGAGGTGCGGTGTGCGGTCGACATGCCGCCATCGTAGTGCGGTCCGGGACCGTCGGGCGGCCCCGCGCCACCGGAGGTCAGGTGACGGTGAGGCCGCGCGCGGCGAACTGGCCGCGGACCCGGGCCAGCAGCTCCGGGTCCGGCGGCGCGGTGTCGGCGAGCGGGAAGGCGAGGCCCAGCTCGGCGTACTTGTGCGCGCCGAGCCGGTGGAACGGCAGCACCTCGACGCGTTCCACACCGGTCAGCCCGGCGGCCACGTCCGCCACCCGGGCCACCTCGTCGACCGCGTCGGTCAGGCCCGGCACCAGCACGTACCGGATCCACATCGGCGTGCCCCGGTCGGCCAGCCGCCGGGCGAAGCGCAGCGTCGGCGCGAGCCGGCCGGTGCCGGTGACCCGGCGGTACGTCTCCGGGCGCCCGGCCTTGACGTCCAGCAGCACCAGGTCGGTGGCGTCCAGCAGCGCGTCGTCGGCCCGGTCGCCGAGGAAGCCGGACGTGTCCAGCGCGGTGTGCAGGCCGAGCGCGTGGCAGTGGCGCAGCAGCTCCCCGGTGAAGCGGGGCTGCACCAGCGGCTCGCCGCCGCTGACCGTGACGCCGCCGCCGGCCACCTGGACGAACCGGCGGTACCGGGCGATGGTGGCGACCATCTCGTCCACCGTGCGCCGCCGGCCGCTGCGCCCGTACCAGGTGTCCGGGCTGTGGCAGTACCGGCAGCGCAGCGGGCAGCCGGCGAGGAAGACCACGAAGCGGGTCCCCGGCCCGTCCACCCCGATCGAGGTGTCCCAGGAGTGCACCGCCCCGTCCGGGACCGGTGGCGCCGCGCCCGGCGCCACCGGCGGCCGGCCGGTCACAGCGAGCCGTGGAACGTCCGGGACACCACGTCCCGCTGCTGCTCCGGCGTGAGCCGGACGAAGTTCACCGCGTATCCGGAGACCCGGACGGTGAGCTGCGGGTACCGCTCCGGGTGGGCCATCGCGTCGAGCAGCGTGGCGCGGTCCAGCACGTTCACGTTGAGGTGGAACCCGCCGGCGTCGGCGTACCCGTCGAGCACCCCGGCCAGGTTGGCGATCCGCTCCTCGCGGGTGTGCCCGAGGCCGTCCGGGGTGACCGTGCCGGTCAGCGAGATGCCGTCGCGGGCCGCGTCGTACGGCAGCTTCGCCACCGACAGCGCGGCGGCGACCAGGCCGTGGGTGTCCCGGCCGTTCATCGGGTTCGCGCCCGGCGCGAACGGCTCGCCGGCCCGCCGCCCGTCCGGCGTGTTGCCGGTGTGCCTGCCGTAGACCACGTTGGACGTGATGGTGAGCACCGACATGGTCAGCTCGGCGTCGCGGTAGGTGCGCTGCCGGCGCAGCTTCGCCGCGAACGTCTCGACCAGCCACACCGCGATCTCGTCGGCCCGGTCGTCGTCGTTGCCGTAGGTCGGGAACTCGCCCTCGACCGCGTAGTCGACGGCCAGTCCGGTCTCGTCGCGCAGCACCTTGACCCGGCCGTACCGGATGGCCGACAGGCTGTCCACGGCGACCGAGAGGCCGGCGACGCCGGTGGCCATGAACCGGCGCACCGGGTGGTCGTGCAGCGCCATCTCCAGCCGTTCGTACGCGTACCTGTCGTGCTGGTGGTGGATCACGTTCAGCGCGTCCACGTACGTCTGCGCCAGCCAGTCCAACGTCCGGTCGTACGCGGCCAGCACCTCGTCGTGGTCGAGCGTCTCGCCGCCGACCGGCGGGGTGGGCGGGGCGACCTGCTCCCCGGTCAGCTCGTCCCGGCCGCCGTTGATCGCGTACAGCAGCGCCTTGGCGAGGTTCGCCCGGGCGCCGAAGAACTGCATGTCCCGGCCGACCCGCATGGCCGACACGCAGCAGGCGATCGCGGTGTCGTCGTCGTACGCCGGACGGATCAGCTCGTCGTTCTCGTACTGGATGGCGCTGGTGTCCAGCGACACCTGGGCGCAGAACCGCTTGAACCCGTCGGGCAGCCGGGGCGACCAGAGCACGGTCAGGTTCGGCTCGGGCGCCGGCCCGAGGTTGTCGAGCGTCTGGAGGTAGCGGAACGTGGTACGGGTGACCAGCGGCCGGCCGTCCGCGCCCATCCCGCCGAGCGCCTCGGTGACCCAGGTCGGGTCGCCGGAGAAGAGCTGGTCGTACTCGGGGGTGCGGAGGAAGCGGATGATCCGCAGCTTGATCACGAAGTCGTCGACCAGCTCCTGCGCGCCGGTCTCGTCCAGCCGCCCCTCGGCGATGTCCCGCCGCAGGTAGACGTCGACGAAGCCGGCGGTGCGGCCGAGCGACATGGCGGCGCCGTTCTGCTCCTTCGTGGCGGCCAGGTAGGCGAAGTAGAGCCACTGGATCGCCTGCTGGCCGGTGGCGGCGGGTCGGGAGATGTCGAAGCCGTACCCGGCGGCCATCTCCTTCAGCTCGCCGAGCGCCCGGATCTGCTCGGCCAGTTCCTCCCGGTCCCGGATCACGTCGTCGGTGCTGCGCCGGCCGTCCAGCGCCGCCTTGTGGGCGCGGCGTTCCTCGATCAGCCGGTCCACCCCGTACAGCGCCACCCGGCGGTAGTCGCCGATGATCCGGCCCCGCCCGTACGCGTCGGGCAGCCCGGTGACGACGTGCGAGCGCCGGGCGGCGAGCACCGCCTCCGGGTACGCGTCGAAGACCGCGTCGTTGTGGGTGCGGCGGTACCGGGTGAAGATCTCGTGCACCCGCGGGTCGGGTTCCCGCCCGTACGCCCGCAGCGCGGTCTCCACCATCCGCAGCCCGCCGGCCGGCATGATCGCCCGGCGCAGCGGCGCGTCGGTCTGGAGCCCGACGATCAGCTCCCGCTCCCGGTCCACGTAGCCGGGCGCGTGCGCGGTGATGGTGGACGGGGTGGCCGCGTCGATGTCGTACACGCCGCGCCGTCGCTCCTCGGGGAACAGGGCGCGCAGCCGGTCCCAGACCGCGAGCGTCCGCTCGGTCGGTCCGGTCAGGAACGACGCGTCCCCGAGGTAGGGCTCGTGGTTGCGGTGGACGAAGTCGGCGACGTCGATGGTCTCGCGCCACGGCCCGTCCCGGAAGCCCCGCCACGGGTCCACGGTGCGCTGGTTGCCGTTCATGCTCACTCCCTCGGTTCCGCCCGACCTTCCATCTCCACCCTTCCGCCGCGCGCCCCCACCCGGCAGAGCCCTCGGTCCCCACCCTCGGGACCTACGCCCCGCTCGCACGATCATGAAGTTGGCGGCCGGATCGGAGATCCACATCGCCGCCAACTTCATGATCGACGCGCTCGGGGGTGCGGTCAGCGGGGGAGGGGGTGGGCGCGCAGCAGGCGGGCCCACCAGGGGCGGGTGTCGGGGCGGGGGCGGGGGAGGGACGCGCCGCGCAGGCTGAGCCAGCCGCCGGGGCCCATGGTGACCGTGTGCACCGCCGGTGGGCGGCGCCGGGACCAGACGGCCACGGCGGCGGTGAGCGCGGCCACCGCGAACGCGCCGGTGGCGGCCGCGACGAGGTGGTCCGGGTCGGTCACGCGCCGGTAGCGGACCCGGCCGTCGGTCAGGACGAACGCGCCGACCGGGCGGCCGGCGTGGGTCACCGGCACCAGCGCCGTACCCGGCGTGCCGGGCAGTTCCAGCACGGGCCCCACCGACCCGGAGCCCACCGACGTCGGGGCCGGAGCCGGGACCGTGGACGGTGACGGGGCGGGTGACGGGGACGGGGCGGGCGTCGGGACCGGGGGCGGGCCGAGGGCCGGGTCGGGGGGCGGCGCCGGCGGCGCGGGCCGGGGGAGCGGCGGAACCGTGTTCAGGCCGGTCGGGTTGAAGATGGCGGTCATGGCGCTGCCTCCTAGCGGGAGTCGGACGAGTCGGTGCCGGCCGCGACGGCGACCCGGCCGGCGGCCAGCCGCGCCACCGGCACCCGGTACGGCGAGCAGGAGACGTAGTCGAGCCCGGCGGCGGCGAAGAACGCGATCGAGTCCGGGTCGCCGCCGTGCTCGCCGCAGACGCCGACGGTCAACCCGGGGCGGGCCGCCCGGCCCTCGGCGACGGCCAGCCGGACCAGCCGCCCCACGCCGCTGACGTCGAGGCGCTCGAACGGCGAGACCGGGAAGATCCCCCGGGCCAGGTACGCGGGGAAGAACGACCCTTCCACGTCGTCCCGGGAGAACGCCCAGGTGGTCTGCGTCAGATCGTTGGTGCCCAGCGAGAAGAAGTGCGCCTCGGCGGCGATCTCCCCGGCGGTCAGCGCGGCGCGGGGCGTCTCGACCATGGTGCCGATCGGGATCTCCGGCGCGCCGTCCACCTCGGCCAGCACGCGTCGTGCCTCGTCGGCCACCGCGACGAGTTCGCGGACGTCCCCGACCAGCGGCACCATGATCTCCGGGCGCGGGTCGCCGCCGGCCCGCAGCCGCTGCGCGGCGGCCTCGGCCAGCGCCCGCACCTGCATGGCGAACAGCCCCGGCACCACCAACCCGAGGCGGACGCCGCGCAGCCCCAGCATCGGGTTCGCCTCGTGCATCCGGCGCACCGCGGCCAGCAGCGTCGCGTCCCGGCCCGGGTCCTCGCCACGCGCCTGCGCGCGGGCCACCCGGGCGGTCAGCTCCGCCAGCGGGGGCAGGAACTCGTGCAGCGGCGGATCGAGCAGCCGGACCGTGACCGGCAGTCCGTCCATCGCGGCGAGCAGCCCCACGAAGTCGGCCCGCTGCAACGGCAGCAGTGCGTCCAGCGCCGCGTCCCGTTCCGCCGGCTCGTCGGCGAGGATCAGCCGCTCGACGAGGGCCCGGCGCTCGCCGAGGAACATGTGCTCGGTCCGGCACAGCCCGATGCCGGCGGCGCCGAGCCGGCGGGCCCGGCGGGCGTCCTCCAGGGTGTCCGCGTTGGCCCGGACACCCAGCGTCCGTACCGCGTCGGCGTGCCCGAGCAGGCGGTGCACGGCGGCCACCAGCGGGTCGCTCTCCGGGCGCAGCTCGCCGGCCAGGTACCGGGCCACCGGCGACGGCTGCACCGGCACCTCGCCGAGCCAGATCCGCCCGGAGGTGCCGTCGATCGAGATCAGCTCGCCGGCCCGCACCACCCGGTCGCCGACCGTGAACTCGCCGCGGTCGACGTCGATGCGCAGCGCCTCCGCCCCGCACACACAGGTCCGGCCCATGCCGCGGGCCACCACGGCGGCGTGCGACGTCTTCCCGCCGCGCGAGGTGAGCACACCGGCCGCGGCGATCATGCCGGGCAGGTCGTCCGGGTTGGTCTCCGGGCGGACCAGGATCACCGGCCCGTCGGCCGCCGCCGCGGCGGCGGAGTCGAAGACCACCCGGCCGACCGCCGCGCCCGGCGAGGCGCCCACCCCGACCGCCAGCGGCGGGGCCGCCCCGTCGGTGTCGAACGCGGGGAACATGAGCTGGGCGAGCTGCGCCCCGGTCACCCGGGTCAGCGCCTCGTCCGCGGTGATCAGCCCCTCGTCGGCGAGCTGCGCGGCGATCACGAACGCGGCGGCGGCGGTGCGCTTGCCGACCCGGGTCTGCAACATCCACAGCCGTCCACGTTCGATGGTGAACTCCACGTCGCACAGGTCGCGATAGTGCCGTTCCAGCGTCGCCATGATCTGCCGCAGCCGGTGGAAGCTCGCCGGGTCCAGCCGCTCCAGCTCGGTCAGCGGCACCGTGTTGCGGATGCCGGCCACCACGTCCTCGCCCTGCGCGTTGGTCAGGTAGTCGCCGTACACGCCGGGCGCGCCGGTGGCCGGGTCGCGGGTGAACGCCACCCCGGTGCCGGAGTCCGGGCCCAGGTTGCCGAAGACCATGGCCATCACGTTGACGGCGGTGCCCAGGTCGTCCGGGATCCGCTCCTGCCGCCGGTAGACCCGGGCCCGCTCCGAGCGCCAGGAGGAGAACACCGCGCCGACGGCGAGGAAGAGCTGCTCGTGCGGGGCCTGCGGGAAGTCGTGCCCGACATGCCGGGTGAAGATCTTCTTGTACGTGTCGACCAGGTCGCGGAGCTGCTCGGCGTTCGGCCCGCCCGGCCCGGCGGTGGCCCGCACCGCGGCCAGCTCGTGCGCGAACTCCTCGGCCGGGATGCCGTGCACGGTGTGCCCGAACATCTGGATCAACCGCCGGTAGGAGTCCCAGGCGAACCGCTCGTCGCCGGCGTGGGCGGCCAGCCCGGCCACCGTGACGTCGTTGAGCCCGATGTCGAGGATCGTCTCCATCATGCCCGGCATCGAGTACCGGCCGCCGGAGCGGACCGCCAGCAGCAGCGGGTCGTCCGGGTCGCCGAGCCGCCGGTCCAACCGCGCCTCGACCTGGCGCAGGTGCGCGTTGATCTCCTCGTACAGCCCGTCCGGGGGCGTGCCGGTGGCCAGGTAGGCGCGGCACGCGTCGGTGGTGACGGTGAACCCGGGCGGCACCGGCAACCCGAGCCGGGTCATCTCGGCCAGGTTGGCGCCCTTGCCGCCGAGCAGGTCGGCCCGGCTCCGGTCACCCTCGATGAAGTCGTAGACGTACTTCCGCATGGTCCGGCCTCCTCGGCTGCGTGGTTCCTCCTCCGTGGTAGCGGTCCGGCCGGCCGCCCCGGCAGGGCCGGACGGGACCCGGGACGGGCCGGAGGTCCCGACCGGTGTCGGTGGGTCCGCGTATCGTTCCCGGCCGTGACCCCCGCTGTGGAAATCCGTCCGGTCCGGGACGACGACCTGCCCGCGTTCTTCGCCCACGAGCAGGACCCGCAGGCCAACTGGATGGCCGCGTTCGGTCCGAAGGACCCGGCGGACCGGGCCGCGTTCGACGCGCACTGGGCGCGGATCCGAGCCGACGAGCGCATCGTCAACCGCACGATCGTCGCCGGCGGCGAGGTGGTCGGCCACGTGGCGGCGTTCCCGGTCGACGACCGGACCGAGGTCAGCTACTGGATCAACCCGGAGCGCTGGGGGCGCGGCCACGCCACCGCCGGGCTCACCGCGCTGCTGCGGGAGCTGCCGCAGCGGCCGGTGCGGGCCCGCGCCGCGAAGGACAACGCCGCCTCGCTCGCGGTGCTGCGCAAGTGCGGCTTCGTCGTGGTCGGCGAGGACGCGGGATACGCTCCCAGCCGCGGCGTCGAGGTCGAGGAGTGGGTGCTGGAGCTGCCCGCCGAGGCACCTGACCAGCGCGACCACTAGTGTCCCCGGGGTGAACTGGCTGGAACTCGTCGGCTGGGCCGGCTCCGCGCTGCTGGTCTGGTCCCTGCTACAGACGCGCATCCTGCGGCTGCGCGCGCTCAACCTGGTCGGCTGCCTGATCCTGATCGGCTACAACGCCGCCCTGCACGTGTGGCCGATGGTCGGGCTGAACGTGGTGCTCACCGTGATCAACCTCTGGTACCTGCGCAAGCTGCTGGCCACCCGGCACGACGAGCAGACCTACCAGGTGGTGGAGGTGGGCACCGGCGACGCGTTCCTGGCCCACACGCTGCGGGTGCACGCCACCGACATCGCCCGGTTCAACCCGGCGTTCCGCTGGGACCCGGCCGACGCCGACCGCTCGGCGTTCCTGGTGGTCCGCGCCGACGAGGTGGTCGGCGTGATGGTGTCGCACGCCGAGGCCGGCGGGGTGGCCCAGATCGACCTGGACTACGTGACCCCGCCGTTCCGCGACTTCACCCCCGGCGAGTTCGTCTACCGGCGCAGCCGGCTGTTCACCGACCGGGGGTTCCGCCGGGTGGTCAGCCCGCCGGGCATGGTCGCCCCCTACTACCACCGGCTCGGTTTCCGCCCGGAGGGCGGCGCGTACGTGCTGGACCTGCCCGCCCCGGCCTGAGCCGGGTCAGGCCGGCGTGCTCGCGTGGTCGCGGGGCCGGCCGAACCAGCGGGTCAGCGCGGCGCGCAGCCCGTCCCGGTCCGGTGCCGCCGCCTCGGACGCCCAGGCCAGGTAGCAGTCCGGGCGCAGCAGCAGCGCGGTCGAGGCGGTGCCCGCCAGCCGGCCGTCGACCACGTCGACCCGGTCCCGCCACGGGCCGGCGGTCCCGCCCAGCGTGCCGGTGCCGTCGAGCAGCAGCGGGCGCGCGTCCCGGGTCAGCTCGGCCAGCCGCACCGGCCCGGTGTCGCGGTGCACCACCAGGTCCGGCGCCCAGGTGCCGACCGGCGGCCCGTCCGGTCCCGGGTCGTAGCGGATGTCCGCGCCGGCCATCAGCGCGGCCACGTGCCCGGCGTTCCCCGGCCGGGCGAGCAGCTCACCGACGAGTTCGCGCAGCGCGGTGACCTCGGCGCCCGGCGCGATCAGCGCGGACTGGGCCTGGGTCGACATGGTGACCCGCCGGGCCGCCGGTCGGCGTTCGGCCTCGTACGTGTCGAGCAACCCGTCCGGGGCCCAGCCGTGCAGCCGCGCGGCCAGCTTCCAGCCGAGGTTCACCGCGTCCTGGAGGCCGAGGTTCAGCCCCGGCCCGCCGATCGCAGAGTGGACGTGGGCGGCGTCGCCGAGCAGCAGCACCCGGCCGGCCCGGTAGCGCTCGGCGAGCCGGGTGTTGCCACCGGCCAGGCGGCGCAGCAGGTGCGGACCGGGCCCGGCCGGCGGGCCGAGCGGCACCTCGACCCCGAGCACCCGGGCCACGCTGGCCCGCATCCCGTCGAGCGTCAGCGGCGCGTCCGCCTCCGGGGTCGCCGGCCACTCGACGGTGCTGACCAGGGGCGCCCGGTCGGGAAACGGCGCCCAGACGATCAGCCCGTGCTCGGTGCGGGTGTGCTGGAACGGCGGCACGACCCCGTACCCGGGCACGACGAGACCGCCGGTGGCCGGGTCGACCAGTTCCGGCGGCACGCCGACCTGGGCGGTACGCGAGACGGACCGGTCCGTGGTGACGCCGGGGAAGCCGATGCCGGCCAGCTTCCGCACCGTGCTGCGTCCGCCGTCCGCGCCCACCAGGTAGCGGCATTCGAGCGTGGTGCCGTCGGCAAAGTCGACCTCCACCGCGTCGGAGCTTTGCCGCAGCCCGGTCACCTCGCACCCGCGGCGGACCGGCACGCCCAGTTCGGCGACCCGTTCGGCGAGCACCCGCTCGACCTGCCGCTGGGGCACCGCCAGCCCGTACATCGGGTTGTCCGCGACGGCGGCCAGGTCCAACGGCAACGCGCCGAAGACGAACCCGGGCGTCGGTCGTGGCGGCGCGGCGGAGCCGGCGAGGCGCTCGTGCAGGCCGCGCCGGTCGAGCATCCGGACGACCTGGCCGACCAGCCCGTTGGCCCGGTTCTCGGTGGTCGGCGCGGTCAGCCGGTCGCACACCACGGGCTGGACCCCCGCCAACGCCAACTCAGCCGCGAGCATGAGCCCGTTGGGCCCCGCCCCCACCACAAGCACATCAATCACCACAGTTCCTCCCAGGGATGAAAGGCCGGGCCCCCGGTTAACGCCTCCGGTCGAGAAGGGGCCCCTTCTCACGGGGGCGGGGTGGGTCAGCGCGGCGGGGGCAGCCCGGCGGCGAGCTGGGCCAGCGCGTCGGAGAGCAGCCGCTCCATCGGCGCGGGACGCGCGGCGCGCAGGTAGTGCCGCATGGCCGCGCCGACGCCCGCGTTGACCGCGGCGGCCACCAGGTGCGGGTAGAGATCGCGGCCGGCGTCGGTGCCGGTGCGCTCCGCGACGGCCTCGGCCAGCTCGGCGGCGGCGACCGCGCCGGCCCGCAGCATCTCGCCCTGCAACGCCGGCTCGGCGAGCATCACCCGCAGCCCGGCGACCCACTCCTCGTGGGCGCCCGGTGGTGACTGCTCGACCTCCGGACCGGGCGCCCACGAGGTGAGGAACGCCGCCTCGATCGCGCGCCAGAGCGGCTCGCTGGCCGGCCGGGCGCGGAGCGCGTCCACCACCCGGCGGCTGCGGTCCAGGTGTCGGGCGGAGATCGCCTCGGCCTTGCTGGCGAAATAGTTGTTGAACGTCCGTGGGGACACGCCGGCGGCCTGCGCGATGTCCTCCACCAGCACGGCGTCGTAGCCGCGCGCCACGGTCAGGCGGATGGCCGCCCAGCTCAGCGCCGCTCTGGTCGCGGCCTTCTTGCGTTCCCGCAGTCCGCTCACCCACCGACCGTAGCAACAAATGCGTGGCACGCAAATATGCGGAGCCCGCAAGATTCTGTCAGGTCAGGAGAAGCACAGGATTCAGGCACGAGCCGGCGGGGCACAGAGGGGCCACGCCGACCGGGTCTGCCGGCCGGCGAGTCGGCCATCGGCCGACCCGGATCGGGTCGAGGGAGACAACCGGTCGTGCAGAGCTACTGGAGCCAGTTGGCCCTGGTCGGGGTGCTGGTCATCGTCAACGCGGCCTTCGCCGGCAGCGAGATGGCCCTGGTGTCGCTACGGGACAGCCAACTGCAACGGCTGGAGCGCAGCAGCCGCGCCGGCCGCACCCTCGCCCGGCTGGCCAAGGACCCGAACCGGTTCCTCGCCACCATCCAGATCGGGATCACCCTCGCCGGCTTCCTCGCCTCCGCCGCCGCGGCCGTCTCCCTGGCCCGCCCGCTGGTGCCGCTGCTCGGCGTCTTCGGCGACGCCGCCGAGACGGTCGCCATCGTCGCGGTCACCCTGGTGCTCACGTTCGTCACGCTGGTCTTCGGCGAGCTGGCGCCCAAGCGCATCGCCATGCAGTCCGCCGAGCGCTGGGCGCTGGTGGTGGCCCGACCGCTGGACGTGCTGGCCAGCCTCACCCGGCCGGCGGTCTGGCTGCTCGGCGCCACCAGCGACATGGTGGTCCGCCTGTTCGGCCTCGACCCGAAGCACGAGCCGGAGGAGATCGGCCCGGACGAGCTGCGCGACATCGTGGCCGGCAACCACGGCTTCACCAAGGAGCAGCGCACCATCATCGCCGGCGCGGTGGAGATCGCCGACCGGCAGTTGCGGGCCGTCCTCGTACCCCGGTTGCAGGTCTTCACGCTCGACAGCGGGACCACCGCGGAGGCCGCGCGGCTGGTCCTGGCGGCGACCGGGCACTCCCGGGCGCCGGTGGTCCGGCACGGCGGCCTGGACGACGCGGTCGGCGTCATCCACCTGCGCGACCTGGTCGGCGTCCCCGACGACCGGCCGGTCGACGACATCGCCCGCCCACCGATGCTGCTGCCCGACTCGCTGTCCGTGGTCGACGCGCTGCGCCAGTTCAAGGCCGAGCGCCAGCACATCGCGCTGGTGGTGGACGAACGCGGCGCGGTCGACGGGATCGTCACGCTGGAGGACATCCTTGAGGAGATCGTCGGCGAGATCTACGACGAGACCGACCGCGACCTCCAGGCGGTCCACACCGAGGCGGACGGCACGCTGGTGCTGCCCGGCACCTTCCCCGTGCACGACCTCACCGATCTCGGGGTCGAGCTGCCCAACCGGCCCGCCGGCGACTACACCACCATCGCCGGGCTGGTGCTGATCTGCCTCGGGCACATCCCGACCGTGGCGGGGGAGCAGGTCGCCGTGGACGGCTGGGAGCTGACCGTGGCCGGGGTGGACCAGCGCGCCATCGTCGAGGTGCACCTCCGGCGCCGTCCCCGGCGCGAGCGGAACAACGGCGACGACGCGGACGGCGCCGAGCCGGCCGACGACGCCGACCCGGCGGACACCCCGGAACTCGACGAGGCACGCCGCTGACGGTCCCGCCACCCCGCGCCGGTCACCCGGCGCGGGGACCAGCCCTGCGGCGTCCGGCGCGGGGGTCGGCTCAGCGCCGGTCGGCGGGTGGGCCGAACGGGAAGCCGGCCACCGGCGGATGCAGCCGCACCGCGTCGGCCGGCACCTGGTGGGTGCTGCGCCCCACCAGCCGGGCGACCGCCCGCAGCAGCCACGGCCCGGCCGGGTGCAGCTCCGGCCCGATCAGCCGACTGGTCACCCGGGTCCACCAGTGCCCGGCCACGATCACGTCGGCGATCCGCAGCCGCTCCGGCGGCCAGCCCCCGCGCACCACCACGTCCACCACCCGGCCCAACCGCCGCCCGTGCAGGTCGTACGCGGTGCGCCCGAGCAGCTCACCCGCTCGCACGGTACGCCCCCGGGATCCGCTCGATCAGGTGGCGGCGCAGCCACGACTCCACCGGTGAGGACGGCAGGTCCGCGGCCCGGCAGCGCAGCCGAACCGCGCTGTCCACCCGGGCCACCACCGCCAGCGGCACCCGCAACGGCGGCACCGGCGGATCGTCGGTGAACCGGTCGGCGACCGCCACCAGCAGCCGTCCGATCCGGCCGCCGATCCGCTCCCCGAGCGCGCCCTGGCCGGTGAGCAGGCTGTCCACGTACGGATAGCCCGCCCCGTCCACCGCGAACGCGACGTCGTCCACGCGCCCGACCAGCCGGCCCTCGGCGTCGACGATCTGCCGGTCGAGCAGTTGCCTGGCGAGCTGGACCCTCATCGCCCCATCCCCGTCATGATCGCCAGTGGGATCGCCGCCACCGAGGCGGCGACGATGAGCAGCAGGAACACGGCGCCGAGCAGGTTCGACCACCACCCGTTGACCCGGTCCCCGAGGTAGGTGCGGTCGTTGGCCACCACCAGGATCGGCAGGTAGGTCAGCGGCAGCACCACCGCGCTCAGCACCAGCATGTACTCGGTCAGCCGGACCGGGTCCACGGTCGTCATCAGCATCACCACACCGAGCAGCAACCCGAGCAGCAGCACGCTGTGGAACCGGGCCGCCTCCCGGGGGCTGACCCGCTTGCCCCACTGCCAGCCGAAGTACTGCGCCGCCGCGTACGCCGCCGACAGGCCGGTCTCCAGCGCCGCGCCGAACGTCACCGCGAAGAACGCCAGCACCGCGGCGACCAGACCGGCGCCGCCGAGCGCGGTCGCCACCGGCCGCGCCACCTGGTCGAGCGAGGTCAGGGACGCGTCGGACGGGTGGTAGGCCACCGTCGCCACGGCGATCAGCGACAACGCCAGGAAACCGCCCACCGGGAAGCCGATCAGCACGTTCGACCGGGCGCGCGCCAGGTCGGCCGGGCCCCACCGCTCCTCCACCCCGCCGGAGGAGAAGAAGAAGACCTCGTACGGGCTGACCGTGGACGCGAACAGCGCCACCGCCACGAACCAGTACAGCGGCCAACCGTGTCCGGCCGAGCTGACCCGCCACGCCCCCTGCCCGAGTTCCGCCCAGTCGGTCGGCAACGCCACCAACGCGACCGCGAAGACCAGCAGCGCCAACCCGGCCAGGCCGAAGATCCGCTCCATCAGCTCGAAGCGCATCCGCCACAGCACCAGCCAGACCGCCAGCGCGGCCAGCGGCACCCAGAGCAGGTGGCTGAGCCCGGTGGCCAGCGTGAGCGCCAGCGCCACCCCACCCAGCTCCGCGGCCAGCGTCACGACCGTGACCAGCCACGACGCCACCAGGTTGAGCAACGCGACCCGGGGCCCGAGCCGCTCCCGGACCAGGTCGAACACCGCCCGGCCGCTCACCGCCGCGATCCGGCCGGCCATGTCCGCGTACGCGCAGATGCCCACCACCCCGACCAGCAGCACCCAGGCGTGGGCCATGCCGAACAGCGCACCAGCCTGGCTGGCCGCCACCAGGTCGCCGATGTCGACGAAGCCGCCGATGGCCGAGAGCACGCCCAGCGTGGCGGCGAGCAGCTTCCTCACGTCGGGTCGGGAGCGGCTGGTCTCATCGACGCGACGATATCGGCGTCAGTGCCCCGCTATCGGGGGAATCGGGTAGTCCGGCGTCAGTCGGCGGTCAGGTTCTGCAACCGCACCTGCCCACGGGCGACCAGCCGGGCGTCGCCGTCGGTGATCTCCACCAGCCACAGTTGCTGACTGCGACCCCGGTGCACCGGCGTGCCGACCGCGGTCAACTCGCCGTCGCGGACCGCGCGCAGGAAGTCGGTCTGGTTCGACACCCCGACCACCCGGCCCCGGTCGCCCAGCCAGAGCGAGCCGCCGACGCTGGCCGCGGTCTCCACCACCGAGCAGTAGACGCCACCGTGCTGGATCCCGTGCGGCTGGTGCAGCTCCGGGCGCACCCGCCAGCGGATCACCACCCGGTCGGCGCTGACCTCGTCCAACTCCAGCCCCAGCAGGGCCACGTAGCCCCCGGTCAGGTCCGGTGTCTCCACCCTGGTTCCTCCTCGCGCTCGACGGCGCCGCCAGCCTAGTCGCCGCCGCCGTCGGCAAACCCGGTACGGCCCCGGGCTGGGGATGGGGGAGAATCGGTGACCGTGACCGACAGCAACCTCCCGCCGGGGCGGGACTCCTTGACCGAAGACCTGCTGTGGCGGGGCCTGATCCAGGACTCGACCGGCCCCGACGAGCTGCGTGCGCTGCTCGACGGCCCGAGCGCCACGTTCTATGTGGGCTTCGACCCGACCGCCCCCAGCCTGCACGTCGGCAACCTCATGCAGGTCGTCACCGCCCGCCGGCTCCAGCTCGCCGGGCACCGGCCGCTGCTGCTGGTCGGTGGCGCCACCGGTCAGATCGGTGACCCCAAGGAGAGCGCCGAGCGGACGCTCAACCCGCCGGAGGTCATCGCCGGCTGGGTCCAGCGCATCCGGGACCAGCTCTCGCCGTTCGTCACCTACACCGGCGACAACGCGGCCCGCATGGTCAACAACCTGGAGTGGACCGGCGAGATGTCGGTGGTGGAGTTCCTCCGGGACGTCGGCAAGCACTTCCCGGTGAACAAGATGCTGGCCCGCGAGGTGGTCAAGGCCCGGCTGGAGAGCGGCATCAGCTACACCGAGTTCAGCTACCAGCTCCTCCAGGCCAACGACTTCTTCGAGCTGCACCGCCGGCACGGCTGCCAGCTCCAGTACGGCGGCTCGGACCAGTGGGGCAACATCACCGCCGGGGTGGACTACGTCCGCCGGCGCGGCGCCGGCCCGGTGCAGGCGTTCACCACCCCGCTGGTCACCAAGTCGGACGGCACCAAGTTCGGCAAGAGCGAGACCGGCGCGGTCTGGCTCGACCCGGAGATGACCAGCCCGTACGCCTTCTACCAGTTCTGGCTCAACGCCGACGACCGCGACGTGACCCGTTACCTGCGGTACTTCAGCTTCCGCTCCCGGTCGGAGCTGGAGGAGTTGGAGAAGGCCACCGCCGAACGCCCGCAGGCGCGGGCGGCCCAGCGGGCCCTGGCCGAGGAGCTGACCACGCTGGTGCACGGCGAGCGGGAGACGGCCCAGGCGATCGCGGCGAGTCAGGCGCTGTTCGGGCGCGGGGCGCTGGACGAATTGTCGCCGGAGACGCTGCGGGCCGCGCTCGCCGAGGCGGGGCTCGTGCCCGTCGACGAGCTGCCGGACGTCGCCGGCCTGCTCAAGGAGTCGGGTCTGGTCCCGAGCATGAAGGAGGCCCGGCGAGTGATCGCCGAGGGCGGCGCCTACGTCAACAACGTCCGGGTCGCCGAGGTCGACGCGACGGTCTCCGACGCCGACCTGCTGCACGGCCGCTACCTGGTGCTGCGCCGGGGGAAGCGCTCGTTCGCGGGTGTTGAGCTGCGGGGATAGTCGACCGTCGACGATGTGACGGGAGACGCGCCCGGCGGATTTGACGATCAATCCGTCGGGCGCGTAACTTTCTCTCTGCCAGCGCGGAACGGACGAACAGGGCGAAAGACCTGGGAGGCCGGAGCGCAGGACCTGGAAACCGGGTGGTGCCCCGGATCCGCCGGGAGGCGGATTTGGTGAGGCGGAACCGACCGGGTAAGGTTATCGGCCGGCAGGGAAACGGACGGGCCAGCGGGAGACCGCGAACGGCCGTCCTGCCGAATTCCTCGAAGCGACCGACGCGAGTCGGCCGAATCGTGGTGCCCGGCAAAAAGGTGATGCACGACAAACTGGCAAACACCGGTTTGACACGGCGGAAACCACCGGGTAACGTAGTAAAAGTGCCCGGCGCGAGAGCGGCGGGGATGCGAACGAAATACCCCGGGTCGGGGGGCCTCCTGGTGGGGGTTTCCGGGTTGGTGTGTGGTTGTTCTTTGAGAACTCAACAGGGTGCTTGATAAGCCAGTGCCAATTGTTTTATACCCCGGACTGGTCAGGCTTTGGTCTGTCTGGTTGGGATTCCTTTGGCAACACTTTTGTTGCCAGGACATTGTGTCCGACAAAGTTTTTGTTGGAGAGTTTGATCCTGGCT
>NZ_JBNCLA010000021.1:0-13465 GCF_049841835.1 Micromonospora sp. DT227
GGCAACTTCGGCTCGAACTACACGACGATCATGAGCGACAGCACGAACAACCTGTTCGAGGCCGTCCAGGTCTACAAACTCCAGGGCCAGACCCGCTACCTGATGATCGTCGAGGCCATCGGCGCGCAGGGCCGCTACTTCCGGTCCTTCACCGCGACCAGCCTGAACGGCTCGTGGACGCCGAACGCGGCCACCGAGAGCAACCCGTTCGCCGGCAAGGCCAACAGCGGCGCCACCTGGACCAACGACATCAGCCACGGCGAGCTGATCCGCACCACCGCCGACCAGACCTTCACCGTCGACCCCTGCAACCTGCAACTGCTCTACCAGGGTCGGGCCACCAACTCCGGCGGCGACTACGGCCTGCTGCCGTACCGGCCGGGTCTGCTGACCCTCCAGCGCTAGTCGGACGAGGAGAGATTCGATGAGGAAACTCAGACTGCCCCGTACCGCGCTGGTGACGGCCGGCACGGTGCTGCTCGCCTCGGCGGCGGCCGCCGTGGCGATGCCGGCCGGGGCCGCCGCGGCCGGTTGTTCGGTGAACTACGCGGTGGCGTCGCAGTGGCAGGGCGGCTTCGGCGCCAACGTGACCATCACCAACCTCGGCGACCCGGTCTCGGGCTGGACGCTCACCTGGTCCTACGGCGCCGGTCAGACCGTCACCCAGGCGTGGAGCGCCACGGTCACCCAGAGCGGCGCGAACGTCACGGCCAAGAACGTCGACTACAACGGTTCCATCCCCACCAACGGCACCGCGTCGTTCGGTTTCAACGGCGCGTGGACCAGCAGCAACCCGGCCCCCACCAGCTTCGCGCTGAACGGGGTCACCTGCACCGGCGGCACCGCTCCGACCACGTCGCCGACCAGCTCGCCCACCCCGACGCCGACGCCGACGTCGTCGCCGTCCACGCCGCCCCCGAACGGGCCGGCGGACATCACGGTGAACACCGCCACGAAGTACCAGACCGTGGACGGGTTCGGCGCGGCGGTGTCGATCTGGGGTGGCGCGTGGTCGACGGCGGAGACGCAGACGCTCGTCGGGTTGGGCCCCAACCAGCTCGGCCTGTCCATCGTGCGCACCGGCCTGTCGCCGGTGTCGAGCGAGTGGGGTACGCAGGTCAGCGCGCTGAAGACGGCGAAGTCGTACGGGTCGAACGTGAAGATCATGGCGTCACCCTGGACGGCGCCGGCGGCCTGGAAGACGAACAACAGCCGGACCAACGGCGGCAAGTTGAAGACCGACTACTACGACGACTACGCCAACCACCTCAACAGTTACGTCCAGTACATGCGCAACCAGGGCGTGACCATCGACGTCACCTCGGTGCAGAACGAGCCGGACTGGCACCCGGACTACGACTCGATGGACTGGAGCGGCACCGAGTTGCAGACCTTCGTGCGCGAGCAGGGCGCGAAGGTGCAGAACACCAAGTTGATGGTCGCCGAGGCGGTGAACCTGAACTACGGCTACACCGACCCGACGCTGAACGACGCGGCGGCCCGCAACAACATCGGTTACATCGGCGGGCACCTCTACGGCACCGAGGCGTCCGGCCGGCTGAAGCCGTACACGCTGGCCCAGCAGTACAACAAGCCGGTGTGGATGACCGAGTGGAACCTGCACGAGGCCGACGGCAGCGGCTCCAACATCTGGGGCAACCCCAGCAACGCGGCGGTCTGGAACGAGACGCTGGACGACATCATGCGCACCGTGCACAAGTCGATGGAGTCCAACTGGAGCGCCTACGTCTGGTGGTACGGCAAGCGCTACTACTCGTTCATCGGTGATGGCGAGGCCGCGTACGGCACGACGGCGGGCGCGCCGCTGAAGCGCGGGTACGCGTTCTCGCAGTTCGCCAAGTACGTCCGTCCCGGCTACCAGCGGGTCGCTCTGACGAAGAGTTCGAAGGCGTCCCCGCTGGAGGTGACCGCCTACCAGGGCGACGGCAAGGTCACGCTGGTCATCCTGAACCGCTCGACCAGCGCGGTGAACAACGCCGTCATCCAGGCGCCGCAGAACGTGTCGAAGGCGGAGTACGTCGCCACCTCGCAGAACGCGAGCGCGGCGAGCCAGTCGGTCGGCGTGAACGGGAACCAGGTCTCCGTGAACGTCGGCGCCCGCAGCATCTCCACCGTGGTGCTGACCCTCTGAGAAGGTGGGGGGGGGGGGGGGGGGGGGGCCCCCCCCCCCCCCCCCACGCCGGCCTCAGCTCGCGTACGTCTCGAACTCGCCGACCCTCGGCGTACCGTTCGAGCTGTTGATCTTGAAGTTGATCTTCTGGAGCGACGTGGCGGCGAAGCTGATCGCACCCGCTCCGCTCCCCGAGGCGAGGACCGCGCCGGTGTCGTTGTTGACGAGCTGCCAGGACCCGATCGAGCCCTGGGTGCCGGCCGGTTCCCGAATGATCACCCGGGACACCCGGGTGGCGGAGCCCCACTTGATCGAGATGGTGCCGGTCGAACCGGACGGCGACCACCAGGTGCTGAGGTTGGCGTCGCGCACGTTGCCGTAGCTGGTGCCGTCGGCCTTGCTGGAACCGTCCGCGCCGGCGCCGGACGCGAGGCTCAGGTTGGTCCCGCTGGGCGGCGGCGGGGTGGTGGTCGTCGGCGGCGGAGTGGTCGGCGCGGGCGTGGTCGGCGCCGGCGTGGTGGGCGCCGGCGTGGTCGGCGGCGGGGACTGCGGCGTGCAGTTGCCGTCCGACGTCCGCAGGCCGGTGTTGGCGCCCGCCGTCTGGCGGACGATGTCCGGCACGCAGCTCGCCCCGTCGAGACGGTACGAGTAGGGGATGGCGACCGTGGTGGTGGACGTCGGGTTCGGCCCGGCCGGGTAGTTCTCGTTGCCCGGGGCCGACCAGGTCACGTTGTCGAAGATGTTGCCGCCGACCTGCCAGGTGCCGCGCTCGTTGGTGTAGAACGTGCCGAGCACGTCCTTGGAGTTGCGGAAGTAGTTGTTCTCCACCTTGGCCCGGGCCCCGGCGCGGGAGTTGATGCCGGACTCGTGCAGCCCCGAGTAGTGGTTGTTGTACATGTGCGCGACACCGCCGCGCAGCAGCGGCGTGCGGGAGTCGATGTTCTCGTAGAGGTTGTGGTCGAACGTGATGAAGCTGTTCGACCGGTCGCTCTCGCTGGAGCCGATGAGCCCGCCGCGGCCGGAGTTGCGCAGGATGCTGTAGGACAGCGTCACGTACTGGGTGTCGTCCTTCATGTCGAAGAGGCCGTCGAAGCCCTCCGCCTCCCCGCCGGACGCCTCCAGCGTGACGTGGTCGACCCAGATGTTGCGGACCGTGCTCTCCATGCCGATGGCGTCGCCACCGTTGGAGGTGGGCGAGCCCGACTTCTTGACGTTCCGCACCGTGACGTTCTGGATGATGATGTTGCGGGAGTCGCGGATGTGGATGCCGAGCTGGTCGAAGACCGCGCCGCTGCCCACCCCGATGATGGTGACGTTGCTGATCTGCTTCAGCTCGATCACGCCGTCCGCGGTGTTGCAGCTCGAACCGGACACCTTGCTGGTGTTGCCGTGGTTGATGGTCCCGGAGACCTCGATGGTGATCGGGGTGCTGCTGCTGGCCCGGTTGCAGAGCGCGGCGTGGATCGCGGTCCCGGTGGTGGCGCGCACCGTCTGCCCGCCCGCGCCGCCGGTGGTCCCGCCGTTCTGGGTCGCGAAGCCGGTGGCGGTCCCGGCCGCCGCCGACGCCTGCGGGGTCGGCATGGCCACGGCGACCGCGACCCCCACCGCCGCCGTGGCCAACGTGGCCTGCATTCGCCGTGTGACTGGTCGTTCCATGGACGCCTCGATTCGTTTTCGCGCATGCCGGATCGACCGGCTGCCGCCGAACAGGAAAGGTGAATTGCGGCGACACGATCGACCGCGTCACCAGCGATTTCCATCCATTCGCGGCGCCCGGCCCGCGAATGAAACATCGATGTGACGCAATCGTAAGAAAGCGCTTTCGCTCAGGGCAAGGGCTGGCGTTTGCAGGTTTTTTGCACCGCTCCTAGGCGGGGGCGCAGCAGGCGTTCTCGGCGGGCTTCTCCAGCCGCGGCGAGTCGGCCTTGACGGTGTAGACCTCCCAGCGCTCGTCGCCGGGGCCGCGCACCCACACCTTGTCCTGCAACGCGTAGCAGCACTCGGTGTCGTTCTCGGCCAGCGTGACGAGGCCGGAGTCGGTCAGGCGACGGGTGGCGGCGTCGACCTCGTCGGTGCTGGGCACCTCGACGCCCAGGTGGTCCAGCGCGGTGGGCTGCTCGGCCTCGCCCTCGAGGAGGACGAGCTTCAGGGGCGGGTTCTCGATGGCGAAGTTGGCGTAGCCGGGGCGACGCTTGGCCGGCTCGACGCCGAACAGCTTGGCGTAGAACGCGACGGAGCCTTCCAGGTCGGACACGCGCAGTGCGAGCTGGACTCGGGACATGGCGACTTTCTCCTTGTCTAGATGACTGTCGAAGCAGCCCTCAGGTTGCCTGCTGTTTTGACATCTGTCAAGCTAGACGTATGTCAAAACAAGCGGCCCGGGACGCGGTCGCCTGCTGCGCCCCGATCGCGGCCCGCCCCCTGGGGCCCGACCAGGCCGCGGTGATCGCGCCCCTGTTCAAGGCGCTGGGTGACCCGATCCGGCTGCGGCTGATGTCGATGATCGCCTCGGTGCCGGAGATCTGCGTCTGCGATCTCACCCCGGCCTTCGACCTGTCCGGGCCGACCATCTCGCACCACCTCAAGGTCCTCCGCGAGGCCGGACTGGTCGACGCCGACCGGCGCGGGACCTGGGTCTGGTACCGCGTCCGGCCCGAGGCGCTCCGGCAGCTCGGCGCGCTGTTGGAGATCACGGCCGCCGCCGGCGACGGGCACCCGGGGTGAGCCTCCCGCTGTCCCGGCGGGCATCGGCCGAGTTCGCCGGCACCGCGCTGCTGGTCACCGCCGTCATCGGCTCGGGCATCGCCGCCACCCGGCTGTCCCCCACCGACACCGGGCTGCAACTGCTGGAGAACGCGATCGCCACCGCCCTCGCCCTGGGCGCGCTCATCCTGACGTTCGGCCCGGTCTCCGGCGCGCACCTCAACCCGGTCGTCTCCGCCGTCGACTGGTGGCTCGGCCGCCGCGCCGGCACCGGCCTGACCGGGCGCGACCTCGCCGCGTACGCGATCGCCCAGACCGCCGGCGCGACAGCCGGCGCCGTCCTCGCCCACCTGATGTTCGACCTGCCGGCGGTGGCCTGGTCCCGCACCGACCGGAGCGGCGGGCACCTGTGGCTGGCCGAGGTGGTCACCACCGCCGGCCTGGTCCTGCTGATCTTCGCGCTGGCCCGCTCCGGCCGCACCGCCGCCGCGCCGGCCGCGGTCGGGGCGTACATCGGCGCGGCCTACTGGTTCACGTCGTCGACCTCGTTCGCCAACCCGGCCGTCACGGTCGGCCGGGCGTTCTCGGACACGTTCGCCGGCATCGCCCCGGCCTCGGTGCCCGGCTTCGTGGTCGCCCAGGTCGTCGGCGGCCTGGTCGCCGTCGCCGCGCTCGCCCTCTGGTATCCCCACGCCGGCGACGACGCCGACGCCGTGGTCGTGCCCCACCTCGCCCCGGAGACCGAAGCCCGATGAGTCACAAACCCACCGTCCTGTTCGTCTGCGTCCACAACGCCGGCCGCTCCCAGATGGCCGCCGGCTGGCTGCGCCACCTCGCCGGAGACGCCGTCGAGGTGCGCTCCGCCGGCAGCGAACCCGCCGACCGGATCAACCCGGTCGCCGTCGAGGCCATGCGCGAGGTCGGCATCGACATCACCGACCGGACGCCGGCCCGGCTCACCTGGGACGCCGCCGAGGCCAGCGACGTCATCGTCACCATGGGGTGTGGCGACGCCTGCCCGGTGTTCCCCGGAAAACGCTACGAGGACTGGCAGCTCACCGATCCGGCCGGCCGGTCGCTGGACGTCGTCCGTCAGGTCCGCGACGAGATCCGGCAGCGGGTGGCGCACCTGATCAGCACGCTCGACACTCCGGCGTAGCCGACCCCACCGGCCGGGGCCGGAACGCGGCGCGAGCACTACCGCTGGACGGCCTGTTCGGGGTGGGGCGGGGTGTGGTCGCGGGGGCGGGCGGCGCTCCGGGTGCGTTGGATGAGCACCACGCAGACCAGCACCGCCCCGGCCACGGCGACGGTGGCCGGGGTGATCGCCTCGCCGAGCAGCAGCGCCGACCAGAGCAGCGTGAGCACCGGCTGGACGAGCTGGATCTGCCCCACCTTGGCGATGCCGCCCCGGGCCAGCCCGGCGTACCAGGCGAAGAAGCCGAGGAACATCGAGACCAGCGTGAGGTAGCCGAACGCGGTCCAGCCGGCGGCACCGGCCCGCGGGTGGTGGGCGGCGGCGGCCACCGCCGTGACCGGGATCGTGACCGGCAGCGAGAGCAGCAACGCCCAGCAGATCGTCCGCGCGCCACCGAGCTGACGGGCCAGCACGCCGCCCTCGGCGTACCCGAGGCCGCACAGCACGACGGCGGCGAGCAGGAACAGGTCCGCCAGGGAGAGCGTGCCGCGCATCGAACCGCCGGTGGCGAGGAACGCGAGCACCAGCGCCAGCCCGGCGGCGCTGGCGAGCCAGAACAGCGGTGGCGGTCGCTCGCCGGCCCGGAGCACCGCGAAGACCGCCGTCATGGCGGGCAGCACGGTGACGACGACCGCGCCGTGCGCGGAGGTCTGCGTGGTGAGCGCGAGCGACGTGAACAGCGGGAAACCGACGACCACGCCGAGCGCGACGACGGCCAGCCGCCGCCACTGGCCCGGGGTGGGGCGCGGGGCCCGGGTCAGGCGGAGGTACGCCGCCGCGAGCAGCGCCGCGCCGACGGCCCGTCCGAACGCGACGAACCACGGGTCGAGCGTGTGCACGGCGACGCGGGTGGCCGGGAGCGACATGCTGAACGCCAGCACGCCCAGCGCGCCGAGCGCGACACCGGCGCCCGGCCGGGCCGTTACCGTCGTGGGTTCAGTAGCGCTATTCTGGTCCGTCATGAACAATGGTAGCGCTACCGACCGCGTTGTCCACCACCTGCGTACGCTGGTGCGGGCCGCCGCGCCCGGGACGCGGCTGCCGTCGGTGCGGGAGCTGACCGCCCACCACCACGCCTCCCCGGTGACGGTCGCCGAGGCGACCCGGCGGCTCGTCGCGGAGGGGCTGGTCGAGACGCGGTCGGGGCGGGGCGCGTTCGTGGCGGCCCGGCGCGTCGAGCCGCCCCGCCCGGACCTGTCCTGGCAGACCGTCGCGTTGGGCTCCCGGCGCTCCGGCGGCGAGGAGATGCAGGCGCTCCTGGCGTTACCGCCGGCCGGGGCCATCCCGTTGACCGGCGGCTACCTGGACGCGGAACTCCAGCCGGTCGCCGCGCTCGGCGCGGCGCTCGCCCGCGCGGCCCGCCAGCCGGCGGCCTGGCAACGCGGCCCGGTCGAGGGGCGGACCGACCTGCGGGCCTGGTTCGCCCGGGAGACCGGCGGCGGCCTGCGCGCCGAGGACGTGGTGATCTGCCCGGGCGGGCAGGCCGCGCTCGCGTCCACCCTGCGGGCGCTCACCGAGCCCGGCGAAACGTTGCTCGTCGAGTCCCCCACCTACCTGGGCGCGCTGGCCACCGCGCACGCCGCCGGGCTGCGGGTGGTGCCGGTGCCCGCCGACGCCGACGGGGTCCGCCCCGACCAGCTCGCCGCCGCGTTCGCCCGCACCGGCGCCCGGTTGTTCTACTGCCAGCCGCTGCACGCCAACCCGCACGGCGCGACGCTCAGCCCCGCCCGGCGGGCCGAGGTGGCGACCGCGATCCGCGAGGCCGGCGCGTTCGTGGTCGAGGACGACTACGCCCGGGACCTGACCATCGACGGCGAGGCGCCGCCACCGTTGGCCGCCGACGACCCGGACGGGCACGTGGTCTACCTGCGCTCGCTGACCAAGCCCGCCGCGCCCGGCCTGCGGATCGCCGCGCTGGCCGCGCGCGGGCCGGCCGGGGAACGCCTGCGCGCCGCCCGGCTGCTCGACGACTTCTTCGTGGCCGGGCCGCTGCAACAGGCCACGTTGGAGTTCCTCGCCGCGCCGGCCTGGGACCGGCACCGCCGTACGCTGCGCAAGGAGCTGCGGGCCCGCCGGGACGCGCTGCTCGCGGCGCTGGACCGCCACCTGCCGGCGCTGACCCCGCCCGACGTCCCCCGCGGCGGCCTGCACCTGTGGGTCCGGTTGCCGGACGGCGCCGACGACGTCGCGGTGACCACGCGGGCCGCCGCCGAGGGGGTCACCGTGTTCCCCGGACGGCCCTGGTACGCCGCCGAACCGCCCGCGCCGCACCTGCGCCTCACCTACGCCGCCGCCCGGCCGGAGGTGATGGACGAGGCGGTCCGCCGGCTGGCCGTCGCACTCGGACGCTGACGGCGGCCCGGCCCCGCAGCGCCCGCCCGGGTAACCACATGGCGGGATCGTCGGGCGAACGGGCAGGGCAGGGGGTGACCGGTCACGCCGGGTCGGGCACAGTAGTCCCGTGAGTGATACTCGTAGCGAGTCACCGACCGGTCCGGCACCCGCGAGCCGGGTCGCCGTGCTCGGCGCACCCGGCCTGTGCCGGACGCTCGTGGCCGGGGTGGTCGCGGCGGCGGCCGACTTCGAGGTGGTGGCCGAGGGCGACACGGGCGCCGTCGACCTGTGCCGCCGCGCCGACCTGGCGTTGCTCGACCTCAACCCGCAGGACGAGCCGGCGACGGTGGTCGCCGCGCTGCGCGCCGCCGCGCCGGACTGCGCGGTCGTGGTGCTGACGAACCGGCCGAGCGCCCGGGTGCTGCGACTGGTGCTGCAACTGTGCGTGCGTGGGGTGGTCGCCAAGGACGTGCCACCGGAGGAGATGCTCGCCCAGTTGCGGACCGTCGCCCAGGGGCGCCGCGCGATCGACCCGCTGACCGCCGTCGCCGCGCTGGACACCGTGGTCAACCCGCTGAGCGAGCGGGAACGGGAGGTGGCTGCCACCGCCGCGAAGGGTCTGCCCAGCCGGGAGATCGCCGCGGTGCTGCACCTCGCTCCCGGGACGGTCCGCAACCATCTGTCCAGCCTGCTGCGCAAGACCGGTGGCCGGAACCGCTGGGAGGCGGTGCAACGCGCCCAGGAGGCCGGCTGGATCTGACAACAGGCCGACACCGGGTGTCGTCGGCACAGTGACTTAAATAAGATTCCTGACGGCTGGTTATCAGTTGTTCACGATAGGTCAGGAAGACGGGGGTCATGGCAGGGAGTCGACATGGTCCGCACGCTGCTCGCGCTCAAGGGACGGCTGGTCCGGGGCGCGCTCGCCCACCTGCTGACCGCCCAGGGCGACATCGACGTGGTCGCTGAGGCGGACACTCCCCACGCCGTCCGGGCCGCGCTGCTCGGCGAACGCCCCGACGTCACGGTGGTCGACGTCGACGTCGTACCGGTGAACCAGCTCGCCCGGCTCGCCGCCGCGGCCGACGCCAGCCACGGCGGCCGGCTGCTGGTGCTGGTGGACCAGCGGCGGGCCGGGCGGCTGCGCGCGATGCTCGCCGAGCATCGCGGGTGGATCGGTTTCCTCAACCACGACGTGCCGCCCGACCGGATCGCCGAGGGGGTCCGGCAGATCGCCGACGGTCAGGTGGTGCTCGACCCGGACCTGGTCGTCGCCGCGCTCGAGATGGCCGACAATCCGTTGACCCCCCGGGAGCGGGAGGTGCTGGACGTGGTCGCCGAGGGCCTGCCGGTCCGCGAGGTCGCCCAGAAGCTGGGCGTCTCACCGGGCACGGTCCGCAACCACCTCTCCCACATCATGGCCAAGACCGGTGCCCGGACCCGCTGGGAAGCGGTGCGGACCGCCCGGGAGTCCTGCTGGATCTGACCGGTCGCCGCCACCCTCCCAGTAACCCACCATCTCCCGGTACGCCGCCGAACCGGCCAGCAGCCCGTGGTGACTGTCCAGGTGGGCCTGCCCGCCGTCGAGCAGCAGCACGCGCCGGGCCCGCACCGCCGAGCTGATCCGGTGCGCGATCACCACGAGGGTGCCGGGCCGGGCGGCGAACGCCAGCTCCAGGCGCGCCTCGGTGGCCGGGTCCAGGTGGCAGGTCGCCTCGTCGAGGATGAGCAACGGCGCCGGCGACAGCCAGGCCCGCAGCAACGCCACCTGCTGGCGCTCCCCGGCGGACAGCCCGGTCGGCCGCAGCGTCGCGTCGAGGCCACCGAGCCGGGCCACCAGCTCGGCCAGGCCGAGCCGGTCCGCCGCCCGGCTGATCGTCGCGTCGTCCAGGTCGGGCCGCAGGTAGCGGACGTTGTCCCGGACCGTGCCGGTGAACACGTACGCCTCCTGCGGGATCAGCACCCGGCGGGCGGCCAGCTCGGCCGGGGTCGCCGCGCCGGTCGGCGTGCCCGCGACGCGGACCGTGCCCGAGTCGGGGCGCAGCACGCCGGCCATCAGCCCCGCCAGCGTGGACTTGCCGATCCCGCTCGCGCCGACGATCGCCAGGTGATCGCCGGCCGGCACGGTCAGGTCGAAGCCGTCGAGCACCGGCGCGGCGTGCGGCCCGTACCGGAAGGTCACCGCCCGCAGCGACAGCGCGGGCGCGGCCGGGTCGGGCGGCGGCGCCGCCGTCGCCCCGTCGCTCTCCCCCGGGGGTACGCAGGTGCGCAGCAACCGGTCGAGGGTGACCACGAAACGCAGGCCGCCGGCCGCCACCCCCTGGAACAGCGTGTGCAGCGCCGGCTGGATGCCGTGCACGACGTAGACCAGCGCGCCGAGCAGCGCGCCCGCCCCGAGACCGCGCCCGAGCAGCCACGGCGCGGCCAGCAGCAGCACCGGCACCGGCAGCCACCCGCCGACGGCCAGACTCAGGCTGCGCGCGGCGGCCATGGTCGCCAGCCGCCGCTCCACCCGCGCCTGCGCGTCGACGTGCCCACCGAGCCAGTCGACGACCCCGTCCCCGGTGCCGCTGACCAGGACGTCACGATGGCCGCTCACGGCGACCACCGCGTCCCGGCCGAGCCGCTCACCGGCCCGGACGTAGTCGCGTTGCCGGGCCACCATCGCCGGCAACGCCGCGACGAAGAGCAGCAGGCCGACGAGGACCGGCACGGTCACCAGCAGCGCGACCGGGACGGCCAGCGAACAGAGGCCGACCACGGCCGCGCCGGCGGCGAACACGAAGCCCCGGACCACCATCAGCAGGCCGGCCCAGGTGTCCCGGACCATCTCCACCTGGTGGGTCAGCCGGGTCACCGCCGCGTCGTCGACCCGTCCGTCGCTCGCGCCGGCCAGCGTGCCCGCGACGACCCGCCGCAGCAGGTCGTCCCGGAACGGCTCCACCACGTCGCCCAGCAGCCCGTACGCCTGCCGGGTGCCGAGCGCGCCGACCAGCACCGCGAGCGCCAGCAGGCCCAGCCAGAGCAGCCCGACACCGGGCCGGCCGGCCAGGAAGCCGCCGTCCACGGCCCGGGCGGTCAGCAGGCCGCTCAACGCCGCCGGCAGCGCTTCGGCCAGTGACCAGCCGGCCAGCCGTAGCAGCGGACGGCGTCGCGTGGACAGCTCCGCGCGGACCACCGCGCCGACGGTGCTCACGACCGGAACACCGCCCGGTACGCCGGGTCGTCCCACAACTCCCGGTGCGGGGCGACCGCGCGTACCCGGCCACCGTCCACCCAGGCCACCAGGTCGGCGCGGGCCGCGGTGCCGACCCGGTGGCTCACCACCACCCGGGTACGCCTGTCGTCGCGGCCGGTGAGCGTGTCCACCACCCGGTGCTCGGTCACCGTGTCCAGGCTGGACGTGGCGTCGTCGAGGATCAGCAGCCGTTCGGCGCGCAGCGCGCGGGCCAACCCGAGGCGCTGCCGCTCGCCGCCGGAGAGGGCGAGCCCGGCCAGCGGGGTGCGGTACCGCTCGGGCAGCCGCTGCACCACGTCGTCGACCTCGGCGGCGCGGGCCAGCGGCACCGGGTCGCCGCCGCAGCCGACCGCCGCGCCGACCGTGTCACCGACCAGCACCGGCCGCTCGAAACCGTAGCCGACCGCCCGGCCCAGCGCGGTCGGCGTCAACTCCGGCAGCGGCACGCCGTCCAGGCGTACCTCGCCGGCGTCCGGGTCACGCAGCCGGCCCGCGACGGCCGCGAGCAGCGACTTGCCGGCGCCGGACGGCCCGACGACGGCGAGCAGCGTGCCACCGGGCACCCGCAGGTCGACCCGGTCGAGCAGCGGACGCCCGTCGTCGTCGCGGACCTCCACGCCGCTCAGCTCCAGCCGGCCCGTCCCGGGCGGCAGGTCCCGGCCGCCGGGCGGGCGGGGCGGCTCGTCGAGGATCTCGGCGGCCCGACCGCAGCCGGCGCGGACCCGCACGGCGGTGTTGACGGCGGCGATCGCGGCGCCCAGTCCGGCGCCGATCGTGGCGTACTGGAGGGCGGCCAGCAGTTCCCCGGGTGTCAGCCGACCGGCGGACAGGGACCAGCCGCCGACGGCGACGACCGCCAGTTGCAGCAGCGGGTTCAGCAGGGCGCCCCGGGCCGCCGCGCCGGCGAGCACCCGCCAGGTACGCAGGCCGTGGCGGCGCAGCTCGGGCAGCGGCGCGAGCACCCGCTCGACCTCGTGCCCGGCGGTGCCGGCGGCGGTGATCGTCCGCGCCCCGGCGAGCGCCTCGACCAGTCGACCGGCCAGGTCGCCCTGGGCCCGCTGGTAGCCGGCGATGGCGCCGGACGCCTCGCTGACGAACCGCCGCAGCAGCACGGCCAGCAGCACCAGCCCGACCACGAACGTCAGGCCGAGCCAGGGATCGAGCAGGGTGAGCGCGACCAGGCTGCCCAGCGGTGGCAGCAGCACGCTGCCGGCGAGCACGGCTGTCGGGGCGGCCTGCCCGGCGTCGGCGACCTGCCCCACCAGCCGGCCGACCAGGTCACCCACCGGCCGGCGGCCCACGGTGCGCGGATCGAGCGCGAACAGGTGGCGGATCAGGGCGTGCCGCAACGCGGCGACCGAGCGGGCGCCGGCCGCGCCGGTGCCGTAGTCGTGGGCCGCCCGCGCGCCGATCAGCACCAGCACCAGGGCGACGACCACCGCGAGCCACCGGCCGGGCGGGGACTGCGGCGCGGCGTCGACGGCGGCGTCCACCGCCCGGCCCAGCACGGCGGGAAGCGCGAGCTGGGCCGCCGCCTCCGTGACGGCGAGCACCGCCAGCACCGGCGTCCACCAGCCGGCGAACGCCACGGCGCGCAACGCGAGCCGGTCGGCGGGGGTCATCGGGCCTCCCACGGGCGCGGGCCCCGGACCGGCGTGAGCCGGCCCGGGGCCAAGCGACTGATCGTCAGTGGCAGGTGGTGACGCTCAGCGAGCTGTCGCCGCAGAGCAGCAGGCTGGCGTTGCTGCCACCACCGGTACGCTCGGCGGCCGGCAGTTCCATTCCCTGGAGGTCGAGCAGAGCCATGTCGGTTCCTCTTTCTCTCGTGACGTCGATGATGGGGTGGGTCAGTGGCAGGTGG
>NZ_JBNCLA010000021.1:13564-45735 GCF_049841835.1 Micromonospora sp. DT227
GTGACGCTCAGCGAGCTGTCACCGCAGAGCAGCAGGCTGGCCTGGCTGCCACCACCGGTACGCTCGGCGGCCGGCAGTTCCATTCCCTGGAGGTCGAGCAGAGCCATGTCGCTTCCTCTTTCTCTCGTGACGTCGATGATCGGGCGGGTCAGTGGCAGGTGGTGACGCTCAGCGAGCTGTCACCGCAGAGCAGCAGGCTGGCCTGGCTGCCACCACCGGTACGCTCGGCGGCCGGCAGCTCCATCCCCTGGAGGTCGAGCAGAGCCATGTCGATTCACCTCCTTCCACATCTCGATTGATCAGGTCGGGTCGCCCCGGGGGAACCGGGGGGTTCGGTGGCCGTTCAGTCCGCGCCCGCGACGCGGGTGGCGCCGGGCAGCGGAGTCAGGAACGGCAGGTGGAGCGCGTCGTCCGGCCGGGTGGCGGCGAGCGCGGCGAGCACGCCGGCGGTGCCGGTGGCCAGGTCCATGGAGAGTCGCAGCAGTTGGTCGCCGGGGAACGCGGTCCGGTCCCGGTACGGCAGCGCGTGCCAGCCGAGCAGCCGGGCCTGCTCCCGGGCCGCGTCCCGCTCCCCCCGCTCGGCGAGGTACGCGACGATCCCGGCGCGGCCGGCGAAGAGGCCGGACTGCGCGTAGAACGGGAAGTCGGCGCAGCGGCGGATCGCGGTGGCCTGGTCGCGCAGCTCGTCGTCGGGCCGGTGCCGCAGATAGTGATCGAGCACCAGTCCGATGCCGACACTGCCCTCGGCCAGGTAGGGCATGGTCCGCCAGCCCTCGTTGACCTCCAGGTGCCCGGCGTCGCGGCGGACGCAGCGGCGGAGATCCTGGCGGAGCGCGGTACCCGCGTGGTCGAGCAGCTCGGCGTCGCCGTGCCGCTCGTACATCCGCAGCAGCATCAGCGCCACACCGGCCCCGCCCCGGGTCAACCCGGCGTACGGGTGCCGCCCGCCACTGATCTCGGCGACCGAGTCGACGTCGCCGAGCCGGCCGACCACCACGTCGACGGCCTGCCGGGCCGCGTCGGCGTAGCGCCGCTCGCCGGTGAGCGCGCCGAAGTGGGCGAGGTTGAGCGCGATGCCGGACAGCCCGCCGGTCAGATCGTCGCGCAGTTCGGTCCAGGGCTGGTCGAGGCAGAGGTCGAGCAGGCGCAGCGCCTCGTCCCGGTGACCGAGCAGGTCCAGCACGTACGCGATGCCGTGCAGCCCGTCGTAGAAGCCGAGCCGGCTGCCGGAGGCGGGTTGGCGGACCCGGTCGATCAGCCACCGCTCGTGCGCCGGGTCGGTGCCGGCGCCGCTGACGTGCAGCGCCCAGAGCACCCCGGCCGCGCCGTACGCGAGGTTGAGGCCGCCGTCGGCGCCGGCGAACTGGCGGATGTCGCCGGGGAAGAGCCGGTCGTCGCGGTGCGGGGTGGCGCTGGCGGTGATCGCCTCGGCGAGCCGGTCGCGCAGGCCCGGCCAGTCGTCCGGATCGATCGTGACCGCGCGTCGCAGGTCCGCCGGTCGGCCGCCCCCGATCACCTCGACCGACTCGTCCAGCAGCTCGCGCGGCACCGGGAAGTTCTCGGCGACCACGTCGGCCAGGTGCGCCGCCTTGGCCGGAGCCAACCGCAGCATCGCGGTCAGCGGCAGGAACAGGGCGAGCCGCAGGCAGGCCAACGCGTACCTGTCGACGTCGACGCCGGTGCGGTCGCGGGGCGCGGCGAACGCCTGGTTGCGCAGCGCGGGCCGGGTCGCCTCGGCGACGTCGGCGGCGACCTCGAAGTCGATGAGCGTCACCGCGCCGTCGTCGCCGACCATGATGTTGAACATGTGCAGGTCGCCGTAGACGACGCCGTGCGCGTGGATGGCGGCGACCGCCTCGGTGACCTGGCGGTGCACGTCGAGCGCCCAGCGGGTGTAGTCGGCCCGGTCGGCGTCGAGGTGCACCAGCGGGTACCGCTCGACGACCACCTGGTTGAGCGGCCGGCCCTCGACGTACGCCAGGGCGAGGAACTCGTGCCCGCCGAACTCGAACTCGTCGTGCACCCGGACCAGGTGCGGCACGTCGGCCAGCCGGCGCAGCGTCCGCGCCTCGCGGCGCAGCCGGGTGACCGCGTCGGTGCCGGTGGCGTCCAGTCCGGCGTGCGGCCGGGCCTCCTTGAGCACCACCCGCTGGTCGGTCCGCGTGTCGCGGGCCTCGTAGAGGCCGCCGCCGTTCGAGAAGTGGATCACCTTCTCGATCCGGTACGGCAGGTCGGTGGTGGTGGCCGCGTTCCGGGCGGCCAGGTGCGGGGCGAGGAAGTCGGGCAGCGTCACCCACTCCGGCACGTGGAACACCGGGTCCCGCCGGTCCGGCACCAGCGTGCCGTCCGGGGTCTCGATCGCCGGCACGGTCTGCCCGTCGTCGGAGACGCAGTAGCGGGCCGCGAAGCCGCCGTAGCGCAGGTGCACCGGCCCGTCGCCGTAGCGCAGGTCGCTGAGGATGTACGGCCCGGTCTCGCCGTCGAGCAGGTCGGCGAGTTCCTTGGCGGTCAGCTCCAGCTCGGCGTCGTCACGCGGGTAGACGGTGACGAACTTTCCGCTGGCGCCGCGCCGGGCGTACTTGCTGTTGCGCATGAGCAGCAGCCGCGGGCCGCGCAGGTGCTTGAACGCGATGCCACGGGGTCGGCAGTATTCCGCCACCCGGGCCAGCACGCGCTCCGCGTTGTCGAGCCGCGCCGACACGTGGATCTTCCAGCCCTGCGCGGGGAGCGTCCCGCCGACCGGGCCGTGGATCAGCCAGTCGTCCTTGACCTCGCACTCCCAGCCGTCCGACACCGGGCCGGTCGGGTAGGCGTCCGCGTCGGCCGTGGTGCCGGCCAGCGAGTCGTAGAAGAGCGGATCGACCGCGCAATACGAGTCGTACCGTTCGTCCATTTCGGTTGCCTCCACCGGCTGATCGGTTGACGTCAATCCTGCGGATGGCGGAGGCGCAGGCCCAGTGCGACAAGTCACGACCGACCGATGAGTTTCACCCCCCGAAGTCGTGACAACAGCGGAGTTTGAACTCACGAATACCGCGTGACCAGTCGTTGCGCGGCCCGCCCCCCGTCGATCTTGGACTTGTGGTGCCACGGTATGCCGGTTTCGCTCCTTATCGGAGGTGCCACAACTCCAAGATCGGCGCTTCGGTCGAGAGCTGGGCGGTCAGGGCACGCGCGGTGGGGCGGTGGCGGACCTCGGCGGGCGCGAAGTGCTCCGCCCGGACCAGGGCCTTCGCCGCGCGCTCGGCGTCACCCACCATGAGGTACGCCCGCGCGGCGTCCACCAGATGCGCGGCGCGATGCTCCAGCGGCAGCCACCGCCACCCGTCCCCCGCGATCGCCGCCTCGTGCCGGGCCACCGCCTCCGCACCGTCGCCCCGTTCCACGGCGGCGACCACCCGCGCCACGTCCACCGCCGCCGGCCCGAACGCGGTCCGACAATGGTCGTGCCCGTCGCCCACCCAGGCGGCCATCTCCGCCGCCTCGTCCAACAGCTCACCGGCGGCGCGCCCGTCGCCGGCCCGCGCCGCCGTCAACGCCGCCTGCGCCAGCAGCGTCCCGCACAGCGACAACTCCTGCGGCGTACCCGAATCGCTGTCGCGCGGCGCGACCCGGTACGCGGCGGCCAACAGCACCGACCGTGCCCGCGCCGACGCCCGCAGCACCGGCCCGAGCTGCACCGCCGCGCAGGCCGACAAGACCCGGTCCCCCGCCGCTGCCGCCATCGCCCGGTCGGCGGCCAGCCAGGCGAGACTCGCCTCGTCCAGCTTGGTCAGCAGCGCCGCCGCGACCCGGTACGCGTCCACCACCACCGCCCGGCCCGCCTGCGGATCCCGCGCCTGCCCGCGTTGGACGTCGGTCAGCAACGCCGGAAGCTGCTCGACAAGCTGCGGATAGCGGGCGTGCCGGTAGGTGTCCCAGGCGTGCGCCACGGCCCGACCCCACCGGTCCGGCGGCGTGTCCCGGCCGGCCGTCATCCCGTACGTGGACAGGGCCGCCCGGATGCGCGCGACGCCCTCGCCGCACTCGGCCACCTCGGCGGGCCGGGCATCGTCGCCGAGCAGCGTCGCGGCATCGACCCGCAGCACCGCCGCGATCTCCCGGATCGTCGACACCCGTTCGAGGGACCGGACGCCGCGCTCCACCTTGTCCACCCAGCTCTTCGACTTGCCCAGCCGGTCGGCGAACGTCTGCTGCGACAGCTTGCGCCGCACCCGCAGGTAGGCGACGCGGCGACCGATCGGCACCCGCTCACCGGTCACGACGCCACCGCCGGTCCGGCACCGCGCGGGTGGTGTCCTCGACAGGTGTCCGTTCCGCCTCGGCCTGCGCGATGATCCGCTGCCGGGCCGCCTCCTGCTCGGCGGCTTCCGCCTGTTCACCTGGGCTCTGTTCCGGCTCGCGCTGGCTACCGCTCATGTGCGACCTCCTGGAAGACGCGGCGGTGATGCCCTCGGGGAACGGCATCACCGCGCTGTTCAGGGGCGCGACTCGCGACTGAGGTGACGTCCCGTCATCTCAACGATCGCGGCCCGTATCCAGAGGTTCACCCAGCGAGATTTCCGCAGCCAGGTGCAGAACAGACCAGGGCAAATAGTCCGCAAAAATGGTCGTACGTCGCGTACGACTATGCGCCGACCAGTGATGCCAACTCGGCCAACTCCTTGGTCATCGTGCGCCGCCGCCGTTCAGCGATCGATTTCACGATGTCCCGGGCGTACCGCTGCTGCCGAAGCCAGGCCGGTGCCCGGTCCCGCAGGTCCATGAGCACTCCGGTCGCGTCCGAGTAGGTGCCGGTCTGCACATGCGACCAGGCGACGTCCAGAAAGTGCCGCTGACGAGACGAGGGTGTCACCTGCGGGGATCGGTGCACCTGCCGTGCCAGCGCAAGCGCCTCGTCCGGGCGCCCCGCGATCACCGCCGCCTCCACGCGCATCAGGTGCACGCCCTCGGTCGAGTAATCGTTCCCGATGAGATCGGCGTCCGGGTAGCGCCGGTCGCCGAGCCGATGTGCGCCGGCCGCCGCCAAGTCCAGCATGTCGCGGGCGTCATCGTGCCGCGCATCCCGCACCGCTGCCGAGGCTGCCTTGATCAGCAAGAACCCCCACGCCGCCAAGTCGGCCGGGGACGCCGTGGACAGCTTCGGCTCGACCTGATCGGCGGTGCGCACCGCGAGGACTTCCGCCTCCCCGAACCGGGCCTGCCGCAGCAGCAGCCAGCACATCGCCGCGACCGCCGCCGGACCGACCGTCGGGTCACCGCTACGCCGGGCGTGATCGAGTGCTGCGGTGAGCGCGACATGCGCCAGGTCGACCCGGCGAAGCTGGATGAGCAGCCGACCGGCCAACTGGTGCGCCTGGGACGCGAGCGCATGCGCGGCCAATCGCTCGTCGCCGTCGGCGATATCGACGAAGGTTCGCGCCTCGTCCAGCAGGCCAGGGATCAATGTGAGCGCGGCAGCGTAGTCGTTGGCGTGATAGATCGTGTTGGCCGCGAGGATCGAGCGGCGCACGTCAGCGGCGGTCGGTGGGCCGATCTCGGGCTCGTCGAGCACCGAACGCCCGTCGAGGCCGGACACCGGCGTCAGCGCCCGGCGGACGGCCACGAGGCCGAGTGGCTCGGCGTTGGGCTCGCGCATCGCCTGCGCCTGTGCGGCAGAGCCCATCAGGGCAGTGGTGGGGACGCCGAGCGCGGTGGCCAGCTTGTTCAGCGTCGACATGCGGGCACTGGTGCGTTCGTTCTGCTCCAGCTTGCGGATGGTCTCCACGCTCACACCAGCCTTCTCGGCCAGACGTTCCTGCGTCAAGGTGGACTCGGTGCGCAGCTTGCGCAGGTGATCACCAATGGTCGTGAGCATGACAGCCTCCCCGGCAGCGGACTGTGCCCCGAACCCGCCGGCCGTCCGACGGGCCACCACTTCGGACGGTACACCGAGCCGCCGACTCGATGGTGACGGTGAGCGTTCGAAACGCGACAGCCGGTGCAGCACACGATGACATCAAGGCGCTCAACGGAGTGCGCCCCCGACCCTCACGCTCGAACTTGTTCTTCGGGAAGTCGAGCGGGCCGCTCGGCAGCAACATTGACGGCCGGCAGCAGACTCTTGCCGCCAACGTGCAGTTAAGGCCGAATTATCCCGCCAGCCCAGACAATTGCCATCAGTCTGCCGCACGCCGATCCAACCAACACTATGAGACCAAATAGCACTCCCCGAAATGGCTTCTTTTTGCCGACCGAAAAACGGTCAGGGAATTTGTAGGCATCCCTGAGCAGCAGAGATATCCAATGATTGCCGTCGAGCCGGGTAGGGCGGGATTTCTGGCACGGTCGTACCGACCAGTATCTGTTGCGCTTTCGAAAATCGCAGCGATAGCCTACGTCCCCGATCACGCGCCACGGGGGTTCAATTCTCGGGCGTCCACCGACAGGAGACAACGTGCTCAGACGCTTTGCAACCGCCGGAATCGCCCTGTTGGCCTGCCTCGCGGCCACCGGAGCGGTGGCAATGCCGGCGCACGCCTCAGAACCCGACTGTTCTCTCAATTGTGACGGCGGGGGCGGGGGTGGAACCGGCGACCCCGGCACGCCGCCGCCTCCGTCGCCACCGGCGTACAACCTGCAGGGCGTCATCCAATTGGAGAGCGTCGGCCATGAGGGAGCCTGGCCGTTCCGCGTCGGCGGCATCAAGGTCCGTGGCTACTCGCGGCTCGCCACCTGGAGCAACGACCGGGTGGACGCCAACTACATCAACGTCCGGTGCTCGGCCACCGCGCTCAGCTACTCCACCAACGACTACGACTCGGAGAACAACGGCGCACTCGTCGACGTGACCTTCTGGTCGCCGACCGTTCCGGTCAGTGGCGTCCCCGCCCAGTCCCGGACGGTCACGGTCACCTGCACTCACCACGCCGAGAAGAACGGCGTCAACTACGACACCACCAGCACCGCCCAGTTCGTCATCCCCGAGTGATTCTCCGGGGTGGCCCGGTCCGGGCCGGGCCACCCCGGAGTGCTCGCGCCCGAGCGGGCGCCGCTGCCCTTCAGTCGGCCGGATTCAGTGGCAGGTGCCGCTGCCGCCGTCGGTGAAGGTCTGCCCGGTCACCGGCAGAAAGCGCCAGTCGTATCCGCCGGCGTAGAGGGTGAGCCTCAGGACGCCGTAGGTGGTGCCGTTGCGTACCTCGCTGTTGGGCACCACGGTGCCGAAGTTTGACTGGAGGGAACGACCGCCGGTGCCCACCACGAACTCACGGATGCCCCGGGCGGGGTCGGCGGTCCGGTCCGGGGACTGGGGGGCGAACCGTTCGTACTGGTGGGCGTGCCCGTTCAGCACGATCTCGGCGCCGGCGTCGTAGAGCGCCTGGAACAGCGGTAACACGTTGGGCGCCTGCCGTTCGCCGGAGCTGAACAGGGGGTGGTGCCAGTAGGCCAGGGTGCAGCGGCTGGGGTGGGCCGCGAGGTCGGCACGCAGCCACCGCTCCTGGGCCGAGCCCGCCTGGCAGCCACCCACCTTGGCGCAGTTGGAGTTCAGCACGACGATGTGCCAGTCGGAGGAGCCGGGCAGGTCGTACGAGTAGTAGCCGAGTCCGGCAGGGCCGGCCGCCACCCCGAAGTAGGCGAAGTAGGGGGCGGCGTTGGCGGTGAGGTACTCGTGGTTGCCGACCGCGGGACGGGTGCGGGCCTTGTGTCGCCCCCAGGTCGGCTGGTAGCAGTTGGCGAACTCGGCGGTGGTGCCGGACTCGTAGACGGAGTCGCCGATCGTGGCCACGGTGCCCGGCTGGCTGTCCAGGATCCGCGCGGTCTCCTCGTCCCGGTCGGTGGTGCAGCTCGCGATGTCCCCGGCGGCCAGCAGGATGTTGTCCGGTCTGGGGGGCACGCCGGTGTCGACGGCGAGTCGAGGCCAGTTCTCGGCGCTCTCCCGGGCGTCGTAGTAGGCGCCGTCCGGGTCGGTGGAGGAGATGGCGAAGCTGACCACCATGTTGCCTGTCACCGCGGCGGTCACGTCGGCCTGGTACCAGCGATCGGGCTTGACGATGCCGAACCGGGACAACGGCGAGCCGATCGGGGACGGTCGGTTGGCGTAGGTCAACGTCGTCTCGACCCAGTTCGCGCCGGTGCGCTCGATCGTGCCACCCGTGAGGCTGCCCGCGAAGCTCGCACTGCTGGTGTGCATCACCAACCGGGCATGCACCACGGGTGCGGTCAGGCCGGTGACCGCGAAACTCACGTACGAGATCCGGGTCGGGCCCGCGGCCACCGCCAGCCTCGACGACGTGTCGTAGTTCGTGGTGGGCGCGGCGGCGTTGACGTAGCTGTCGTTGGTGGCGGCGAAGACCTGGGTCGTGATGGCCGCCTCGGCGGGCGAGCCGACGGTCAGGGCGGCACCGACCACGACCGCGCTGAGGATCGCGGCGAGCAGGGCGCGGGGGGTCCCGGAGGTCCGGGACGGAACGAGCCGGGTACGCAGGCGCATCCGTGAAGTACACCCGGACCGCCGTGAGCGGGACGTCACCACGTCGACCGACCCCGGTGACGCTCGAGTGAGTCCCGCTGGGCGTGTGAGAAGGGGCCCCTTCTCTACCGGAGGCGTTAAGAAGGGGCCCCGCCTTACATCAGTTGCGGGTGATGGTGAACGTGGTGGTGGTGTTCTTGATGTCCTGGGCGTTGTCGGTCAGGCGAAGGTTGGTGAAGGTCGCCGAACCGACCGCCGGGCCCTGCCCCGCCTCGGGCATCTCGTTGACCCAGATGCCGAAGCCGGACTTCGCGTCGAACGCGTCACCGCTGCGCCGCGCCCCGGAGATCGACACGTTGGTGAGCACCGTGTCGGTGATCGGGTTCTCCGGCTGGCTGCCGGTGTACTTCGTCTGGAACATGATCCCGGAGTACGTCGGGTCCACGATGTCCACGTCGCTCACCCGGATGCCCCGGAACTCCTTGGACGCGGAGAACAACCACATCGCCGGGAACGTCTGCGCGCCCCAGAAGTGCCCGCCGGAGCGGATCAGCGAGATGTTCTCGAACCGGGTGGGCGGGCTCGCGCCGAACCCGACGAACGGGTAGCCGAAGTCCAGCGAGCTGATGGTGATGCCCGAGTACGTCAACTGGTCGGCGATGTAGAGGTTGCGGAAGATGTTGTCGTAGCCGCCGTACACGGCGAGGCCGGCGGCCCGCCAGGTCAGCGTGGCGGTCAGGTTCTCGAACACGTTGCCGTGGTTGCCGCCGGAGGCACCGGCGTCGGTGGCGGAGAACAACGCGAACGCATCGTCGCCGTTGGACCGGCCCTCCGTGTTGGTGACCAGCGCGTTGGTGCTGCCGTTGGTCATGTTCACCCCGTCGGCGAACGTGTTGCGGAACCGGCTGTCCCGGATGGTCAGCCCGTCCACGCTCACCCCCCAGTACGCGCAGACGGTGTGCTCCACCCAGACGCTGTCCAGCGTCAGGTTGTCCACGTCCTTCAGCTCGCCCCACACCTTGCCGGGCCCGTCGATCCGGTTGGTGTAGTTGCCGAAGAACGCCAGGTGGGCGAAGGTGGACCCGCTGGCCGAGGACTCCACCCGGAACCCGGCGTCGGTGTTCTGCTGGTTCGTCGGCGTCTGGAAACGGGTGTACCACATGCCCGCGCCGACGACCTTCACCGCCTTGCCGTACACCTGGAGCTTCTGCGCCGTCTCGTAGGTGCCGGCGGGCAGGTAGACGCCGACAAGCGTGCCGGTGGTGTCCATCCGCACCGCGTCCAGCGCGTTCTGCACGTCCTGGTGGCTGAAGCCGGTGGGCACCTTGTACCGGGTCGGGTCCGGGTTGGCGCGCGGCGACACCAGCTCGGTGTTGACGAAGTCGATCGCGTACGTGGTGCTGTTCGCCGGGTCCTTCTGGAGCCGGATCCGGCTGCCCGCCGGGACGGTGGAGTTGAGCAGCACGTTCGCCTCGTCGTAGAGGTGCCGGGGCGCGCCCGCGCTGGGCGAGTCGCTGGGTCCGGCCTCCGCGCCGTAGAGCCAGATGTGCTTCGAGGTGAGGCTGATCGGCTTGTGCAGCACCCCGTTGACGTAGACGTTGAGCGTCGAGTCGATCCCGCCGCCGCCCGGCGCGTCCGGGATGGAGAAGCGGGTGACGAGCGCGTTCGCGGCCGACTTGGTGGTCCACTCGACGTACGCGCCGGTGGTGTTGAGCGTGACCGCGCGCCGGCCGGACGCCTCGCCGGCCAGGTCGCCGATGGTGCGGTTCGGGCCAATGACCTGCGCGCCGCCGCCGACCGAGCCGTCCTCGGCCTCGTACATGTCGTACGCCAGGTTCGCGCCCCGGCCGACGAACAGTGCCCGGTCGCTTGTGTTGTTCTGCCGCTTCACCGGCAGCTCGTTGGCGTCGTCGGCGAGCACCACCCGGACCGTGTAGCGGCCGTTGGCGGCGGTCCAGGTGCCGAGCGACACCGGGCCGGCGGTGGCCCCGGCGGCGATCGTGCCGGAGTACGAGCCGGTGAGCGTGCGGACCACCGCGCCGGAGTCGTTGAGCACGGTGAGCGTGATGCCGTGCGCGCCGCTCGCCGACGCGATCGTGCCCTGGTTGCGCAGCGTCACCGCGAAGCTGACCGTGGCGCCGGCGGCCGGCGTGCCGGGCGACCAGGTCACCGCGGAGGCCACCAGGTCGGAGCTGGCCACCGGGCTGACCGTCAACGCGGTCGGGCTGGTGTAGGAGTTGTTCGCCTCGTTCTGCTCGATCACCGTGTTCGACTCGTCGACCTTGGCGGTGAGCTGGTAGCTGCCGGCGTCGCGCACGCCGATGCTCGCCGAGACGGTGGTGGACGCGCCGGCCGCGAGCGCGCCGACGGCGGCGGTGCCGACCTTCGTCGTACCCAGGTAGAGGTTGACGGTGGTGGCGGCGGACGCGGCGGTGCCGGCGTTGCGCACGGTGGCGGACAGCGTGATCGCGTCGGTCTCGACCGGCGCGGTGGGCGAGGCGGTCAGGGCGGTGACGGTGAGGTCCGGGTTGGCCGCCGGCACGCCGATGACCTGGAGTTCCGCGACCTGACCGTTGGAGGAGCCGGAGTTCGCGGTGAACTGCAACCGGACGTCCGCGGCGGTCGCCGAGACGGGGACGGTCACCGTGTTGCTGGTGTTCGGGTTGAAGGAGTACGTCGCGGAGCCGACCAGGCTGGTGAACCCGGACGCGGACTGCTCCCGACCGAGCACCTGGAACGTCTGGGTACGCGCGCCCCACGCCGGGTCCGGGTTGAGCTTCACCACCACCGCGCTGATGCTGGCGTTCGCGCCCAGCGCCACGGTCAGCGTGCTCGGGTACGCGCCCGGCGCGCCCTCCCAGTAGGTGGTGACGTCGTTGTCGACCGCGTTGGAGGCGTTGAACACGTGCACCACGGAGGAGGCGGTGGCCGGCTTGCCGACGGCCAGGTTGGTGCCGCCGGTGGTGCTGCCGGTGCGGGTGACCGTGTTGCTGTTCGCGGACACGTTGCCGGCGGCGTCACGGGCCCGCACCTGGTAGGAGACGGTGGCGCTGTCCGGCTGGCTGTCGGTGTACGTCAGCGTGGAGCCGCCGACGGTGGTCCGCAGCGCGCCGTTGGCCCACACCTCGTAGCCGGTGACGCCGACGTTGTCGGTGGACGCGGTCCAGGTCAACCGGATCTGCCCGCCGGCCGGCTGGGTGTAGGCGAGGTTGCCGGGCGCGGTCGGCGCGGTGGTGTCCCCGGTGTTGCCGGTGCGGGTGACCGTGTTGCTGTTGGCGGACACGTTGCCGGCGGCGTCGCGGGCCCGCACGTAGTAGGCGACGGTGCTGCCGGCGGGCTGGGTGTCGGTGTAGGTCAGCGTGGTGCCGCCGACGCTGGTGCGCAGCACGCCGTTGGCGTAGATGTCGTAACCGGTGACGCCGACGTTGTCGGTGGACGCGGTCCAGGTCAGCCGGACCTGGTCGGTGGCCGGCTCGGTGAACGCCAGGCTGCCGGGCGCGCTGGGCGCCTGGGTGTCTCCGGTCGCCGCGCCGTAGATCTCCAGCTCGGAGAGCTGCCCGGCGGGCCAGGCGCTGTTCGCGGTGAACAGCAGCCGCAGGTAGCGGGTGGACGCGGTGGGCACGGTGACGGTGACCGTGTTGCCGCCGGCCGGGTCGAACGCGTACGACGCGGACGCGACGAGCGTGCTGAACGTGGAGCCGTTGGTGCTGCCCTGCACGGTCAGCGTCTGGTTGCGCGCGCCCCAGCCGGTGGGCAGCCGCAGCACCAGCCGGTTGACGCTGGTGGCGGCGCCCAGGTCGGCCTGGATCCACTGCGGGAACGCGTTGTTCGGGCTCTCCCAGTAGGTGCCCGCGTTACCGTCGTTGGCGTTGCCGGCCCCGTACACGTCGGAGTGGCCGCTCTCGGCCATCGTCTTGCCGAGCGCCAGGTTGGTCGAGGAACTGGCGGTGCCGTAGACCTCCAGCTCGGCGAGTTGGGCGGCGGCCCAGCCGGTGTTCGCGGTGACGACGACGCGCAGGTAGCGGGCGTTGGTGGCGCTGAAGCCGAGCGACACCGCGTTACCGGCGGCCGGGCTGAACGAGCGGGCGGCGGACGCGACGACAGTGGTGAAGCCGCTGCCGTCGGCGCTGGCCTGCACGGACAGCGTCTGGTTCCGGGCCTCCCAGGCGGCGGGGAGCTTGAGCACCACCTGGTCGACGGCGCGGCTGGTGCCGAGGTCGACCTGCGCCCACTGGGGCAGCGCGCCGCTGCTCTCCCAGTAGCTGCCCTGGTTGCCGTCGGTGAGGTTGGCGGCCACGAACGAGCCGTTGACGCTGCTGGCGGTGGCGGGCCGGCCGGCGGCGAGATTCGGGCCGCCGGCGGCCAGGGCCGGTGGGGCCGGCGCCGCGGTGACGGCCAGGCCGACCGCGGCGAGCACCGCGACCATTCTGGTACGGAGTCTGGACATGGTGAACGGACACCTTCTTCCCGGGGGAGGTGGAGAGGCGTTGACGGGGGTGGGGATGTGGTGCGGCGGGGACCCGGGCGGGTCCCCGCCGCGCCGGGTCAGGAGGCGTAGACCTCGAACTCGGAGAGCTGGCCGGCCGGCCAGCCGGTGTTGCCGGTGAACGTCAGCCGCACGAAGCGGCGGTCACCGGAGGGCAGCGCGATCGACACGGTGTTGCCGCCGGCCGGGTCGAACGTGTAACCGGCCGCCGACTTGAGCGTGGTGAACGACGCGCCGTCGGTGGAGCCGAGCACGGCCACCGTCTGGGTCCGGGTCTGCCAGGCCGCCGACGGCGGCAGCTTGAGCACCACCCGGGCCACCGGCCGGGCGCTGCCCAGGTCGACGGTCACCGACTGCGGGAAGGCGCTGTTGGCGCTCTCCCAGTAGGTGTTGGCGTTGCCGTCGACCGTGTTGCCGGCGCCGTAGACGTCGGCGTGGCTGGTCTCCGCGACCGGCCGGCCGGCGGCCAGGTTGCCGGTCGGCGGCGCGGTGGTCGGCGGCGGGGTCGACGGCGGCGGGGTGGTGGTGGGCGGCGGGGTGGTCGTGCCGCCGCCGTACACCTCCAGCTCGGAGAGCTGGGCCGCCGGCCAGCCGGTGTTGCCGGTGACGGTGACCCGGACGTACCGGCGGGCGCCGGACGGCAGCGCGATCGAGACGCTGTTGCCGGCCGCCGGGTCGAACACCCGGCCCGCCGACGAGGCGAGCGTGCTGTACGAGGAGCCGTCGGTGGAGCCGAGCACGGACAGCGTCTCGGTACGGCGTTCCCAGCCGGCCGGGAGCTTGAGCACCACCCGGTCGACCGTGCGGGACGCGCCGAGGTCGACGGTCACCGACTGCGGGAACGCGTTGTTGGCGCTCTCCCAGTAGCTGCCCGCGTTGCCGTCGACCGCGTTGCCGGCCGCGTACGTCTGGTTGACGCTGGTGGCGGTCGCCGGCCTGCCGAGGGCCAGGTTCCCGCCGGTCGGCGGCGGCGTGGTCGGCGGCGCGGTGGTCGGCGGGGCCGTGGTCGGCGGCGCGGTGGTCGGGGGCACGCTTGTGGGCGGGGGGCTGGACGGGCCGTTGCCCCACTGCGGCTGCGGCCACGGCCCGCAGTACGGGGTGGACGTGTACCAGCCGGAGTTGCCGCTGCCCTGGGTGATCTGGAAGCCGCTGCCCACGCAGTTGTGCATCGGGTTGGCCTGCGCGATGTTGGTGGCCCTGACGTTGGTGAAGCTGACCTGGCTGGGCGCCTGCACCTGGAGCGCGTACGTGCCCGCGCCGTCGATCCGGACGTTGGTGAAGCTGATGCCGCTGGTCTGCCCCTCGATCCAGTGCAGCGCCGCGTACGAGCTGTCCAGGATGTCGGTGTCGGTGACGTTGATGGCCGCGCCCTGGATCGGCTCGTTGAGCGCGGAGAACCAGATCGCGCCGACCCCGAACTGCCAGTTGTAGTCGGAGTTGCCGTTGCGGATCAGCGTGTTGCGGGCCACCGTGATGGTGCCGGCCACCGCCGTCGACCCGGTCACCCCGGGATAGCGGTTCGCGACGTGGATGCCGCCGCCGTTGGTCACCGAGTCGGCGGTCACGTTGTCGGCGATGGTGATGTTCCGCCCGCCGTAGGTGACCAGGTGGTTCGCCAGGATCGTCACGCCGATGGTGTTGTGGGTGAACGAGTTGCCGACGTTAGGCACGCTCTGCGCCCACATGGCCAGCGCGTCGTCGCCGGTGTTGCGGACGAACGTGTTGGTCACCGTGGAGTTGGTGACGCCCCAGTGGAAGTTCACCCCGTCGGCGGTCTGGTCCAGGATGCGGCTGTTGCGGATGGTGAAGTTGTCCATCGGCCCGTCCATCCAGGCGCCGACCTTGGTGTGCTGCAACCACAGGTTGTCCACCACCGAGTTCGACATCGCGCCGCCGAGCGCGTTGACCTGGTCGTCGTCGATCCGCTCGCGGATGTCGCCGATGATGGCGAAGTCCCGCAGCGTGACGTTGCGGCTCGGCCCGCCGGCCTCGTGCGAGCGGATCTCCCCGGAGTAACCGCCGCCGGGCACGTACTTGCCGTAGATGCCGGCGGCGCGCTTGCGGTCGGTGGGGTGCCGGCCGCCGAGCACCGAGTACCACGGCCCGGCGCCGCGCAGCGTCACGCCGTCGACCACCACGTGGTCCCAGAGCGTGAACGTGCCGGACGGGATCCACACCGCCTTCCCCTGCGCCTTGCCGGCGTCCACCGCGGCCTGGAACTTCGCGGTGGAGTCGCTGGCGCCGGTCGGGTCCGCGCCGAAGTCGGTGACCACGTCCAGCACGCCGGACGGCTTGCTGATCGGCGCGGCGACCAGCTCGAAGTCGGCCAGGTCGATGGTGAACGTGGGTGACTGCGCGGTCGAGGAGACCTGGAGGCGGATCTTCGTGCCGGCCGGGTAGGTGGTGCCGAACATCGCCCGGGTCTCGTCGTAGAAGTGGTGCGGGTTGGTGTCGCCCGGGTTGTTGTTGAACGGGTAGCCGCCGTAGTACCAGCCGTACCGGGAGGTGACCGGCACGGCCTTGACCAGGGTGCCGTTCGCGCGCAGGTCGATGCTGGCGTCCCGGCCGGTGCCGGCGGCGTTGTCCGGCAGGCTGTAGCGGAACGTGACCGCGTTCGCCGGGGCGGCGAGCGTGAACTCGACGTACTCCCCGACCGCGTCGAGCGTGACCGCCTCCCGGCCGGACGCTTCGGACGGCAGCGTGCCGTAGCGCCGGTCGGGGCCGATCTTCGTGCCGGTGTGCGCGGCCTGCTCCGCCTCCTGCTCCCGGAACGGGACGGTGGCGCCGCGGCCGGCGATGTCGAACGGGGACAGGCCGGCGGCCTGCGCCGGGGTGGCGGTGGAGGTCAACGCCACGACGGTCAGTGTCGAGGCGGCGAGCGCGGCGGCGGCCAGGGCCGCCAGCCCGGTGGTGCGGTGGCGGTGCGCGGTGCGGTGCTCGGCCATGCGGGGTGTGCTCCCTTTCGTCGGTGGCCAGGTCCCCCGTTGCGGCGGTGCGGTTCCTTCCTCCCCAGGTGTTCCTGCGGCAGCCGGGACGGGCCGCCGGTCGTGGTGCGGCGCGGTGACGCCGACGGCGGGACGGAGCCGCCGGCGCCACCGCGGTTCAGCGCGATCCGGTACGCAGCCAGACCGCGGTGTCCGGTGGCAGCCGGTCGTCGTCGAGTGGGCCGCTGGCCAGCAGCAGCCGGTCGTGCGCGGGCAGCGGCACGGCCTCGCGGCCCAGGTTGACCAGGCAGGCGAAGCCCGGTTCGCGGGCGAACGCGAGCACCCCGTCCGGCGCGGGCAGCCAGCGCAACGCGCCGTCGCCGAGCGCCGGTTCGGCCCGGCGCGCGGCCAGCGCCGCCCGGTACAGCTCCAGCATCGAGTGCGGGTCGCCGGTCTGGGCGCGGGCCGTACGGTCCTTCCAGTCCGCCGGCTGCGGCAGCCACGGCGCGGCGGTGGCGTCGTCGGGGCTGAACCCGAACGGCGGCGTGTCGCCCTGCCAGGGCAGCGGCACCCGGCAGCCGTCACGGCCCGGGTCGACCCGTCCGGAGCGTTCCCACATCGGGTCCTGCCGCAGCTCGTACGGGATGTCCTCGACCTCCCAGAGCCCCAGCTCCTCGCCCTGGTAGACGTAGGCGGCACCGGGCAGCGCGAGGCTGAGCAGCGCGGCGGCGCGGGCCCGGCGGGTGCCGAGTTCCAGGTCGGTGGGGATGCCCTCACGCTTGGCGGCGAAGCTGAACGTGGTGTCCGCCCGGCCGTAGCGGGTGACGTGCCGGGTGACGTCGTGGTTGGACAGCACCCAGGTGGCCGGCGCGCCGACCGGCGCGTGTGCGGCCAGCGTGCCGTCGATGCTGTCCCGCATCGCGGCGGCGTCCCAGGCGCAGCCGAGGAAGTCGAAGTTGAACGCGGTGTGCAGTTCGTCGGGACGCAGGTAGTTCGCGAACCGCTGCCGGTCCGGCAGCCACACCTCACCGACCAGGGCCCGCTCGCCCGGGTAGCTGTCGGCGATCCGCCGCCAGGCGCGGTAGACGTCGTGCACGCCGTCCTGGTCGCGGAACGGGTGCGGCCGGTCCGGGTGGACCTCGGGCAGCGTGCCGTCCTTGACCAGCAGGCCGGCCGAGTCGATGCGGATGCCGTCCACGCCCCGGTCGAACCAGAATCGCAGGACGTCCTCGAACTCGGCGCGCACCCGGGGGTGGTCCCAGTTGAAGTCCGGTTGCTGCGGCGCGAACAGGTGCAGGTACCAGTCGCCGGGCGAGCCGTCCGGGTCGGTGGTGCGGGTCCAGGTCGGGCCGCCGAACTCGCCGGTCCAGTCGGTCGGCGGCCGGGAGCCGTCCGGGCCGCGGCCGGCCCGGAACCAGAACAGGTCCCGCTCCGGCGCGTCCGGGCCGCCGGCCAGCGCCGCCTGGAACCACGGGTGCGCGTCCGAGCAGTGGTTCGGCACCACGTCGACGATGGTCCGGATGCCGAGCGCGTGCGCCTCGGTGATCAGCGCCTCGACCTCGGCGAGCGTGCCGAAGACCGGGTCGATGTCGCGGTAGTCGGCCACGTCGTAGCCGGCGTCGGCCATCGGTGACGGGTACCAGGGGCTGAACCAGATCGCGTCGACGCCGAGCGCGGCGAGGTGGTCCAGGCGGGACCGGATGCCGGCGATGTCACCGATCCCGTCGCCGTTGCCGTCGGCGAAGCTGCGCGGATAGACCTGGTAGATCACCGCGGAGCGCCACCACGGGCTAGTGTCGACCATGGACACGGTCACCTGCTTTCTGCGGGTCGGTTCTGATGCGACGGGCGGCGGTGCCCGGTCAGCCCTTGAGTCCGCCGGTGGTCAGGCCGGACATGATGTTCCGTTGGAAGATCAGGAACAGCACGACGGTCGGGATCGCGGCGATCACCGACGCGGCGATCACCACGTTCATCGGTGTGCCGCCGGCGAAGGCGTAGATGCCGACGCTGACCGTGCGCGTCTCCGGCGACGGCATGACCAGCTTCGGCCAGAGGAAGTCCTTCCAGACCGCGGTCACCGCGAAGATCGCGACCACGCCGAGGATCGGACGGGACATCGGCAGCACGATCGACCAGAGCGTGCGCAGCGGCGACGCGCCGTCCATCACGGCGGCCGACATCAGGTCCTCCGGGATCGAGTCGAAGAACCGCTTGAGCAGGAAGATGTTGAACGCGTTCGCGACCAGCGGGAGCCAGATCGCGAACGGTGAGTCGAGCAGGTTGACGTGCACGATCGGCAGGTCGATCACGGTCACGTACTGCGGGACGATCAGCACCATCGCCGGGATCATCAAGGTCGCCAGCATCAGGCCGAGGATCAGCTTGCCCAGCACCGGGCGCAGCTTCGACAACGCGTACGCGGCGGCGGTGTCGAACACGAGCTGGAACAGCACCGCGCCGGTGGCGTAGTAGAACGTGTTGAACAGCAGTTTCGCCAGGTCGAGGTTGGTCCACGCGTCGACGTAGTTCTGCGGCTGCGGGTCGCGCGGGAACAACGACGGCGGCGTCTGCGCGATCTCCTGGCCGCTCTTGAGCGCGCCGGTGACCATCCAGTACAGCGGGCCGAGGAAGACCAGCGTGAACGCCGCCACCACGACGGCGAGCACGGCCCAGTAGAGGACCCGGCCGCGTCCGCGCCGCAGTTGGGCCGGGGAGATGAGGGTACGGGTGGTGGAGTCGACTGCCATGTCCTAGTCCTGTCTCGCGGTCAGTCGCACGTAGACGGCGGAGAACCCGGCCAGCACCACCAGCATGATCACGCCGAGCGCGGCGGCGCCGTTGAGGTCGTTCTGGAAGAAGCCGTGCTGATAGATCAGGTACGCCACCGACGTCGCCGAGTCCTGGGTGCCGGCGCCGTTGGCGAGGATCAGCGGCTCGATGAAGAGCTGCATGGTGGCCACGATCTGGAGCATCGCCAGCAGCGCCAGGATCAGCCGGGTCTGCGGGATCGTCACGTGCACGATCCGCCGCCACACGCCGGCGCCGTCGATCTCGGCGGCCTCGTACAGCTCGCCGGGGATGTTCTGCAGGGCGGCCAGGTAGATCAGCACCGCGCCGCCCATGTTCATCCAGGTCGACGCCAGCACCATGGCCGGCATCGTCATGGTCGGCGACTGCATCCACTCCGAGGTGGGCAGCCCCAGCGCGGTGAGCACCGCGTTGAACAGTCCCGCCTCGCTCGGGTCGTACGCGTAGAACTTGAACAGGAACAGCGCGGACGCCGGCGGCAGCATCACCGGCAGGTAGACCAGCACCCGCAGGTAGCCCTTGGCGTGGCGCAGCTCGTTGAGCAGGATCGCCACGAAGAACGGCACCGCGTAGCCGAGCACGAGCGCGAGGCCGGTGAAGACGAACGTGTTCTTCCAGGCGGTCCAGAAGCTCGGGTCGGCGATGATCCGGGTGTAGTTGTCCCAGCCGACCCAGGTGGTCTCGCCGCGCCGGGTGCGCTGGAAGCTCATCACCACGCCACGGACCATCGGGTACCAGGAGAAGACGGCGAAGCAGGCGACCGCGCCGATGAGGAACGTGTGCCCGGTCAGGTTGTCCCGTACCTTCCGGCCGAGCCCGGCGCGGCGCGCGGTGGTCTGCCGCGGCGGCGGTGCGGGACGGCCGGGCCGGCGGGTGGCACCCGGGGCGGTGGTGAGCGCCAAGGCAACTCCTGCGGTAGTGGGTGGGGGCCGGTGCGGCCGGCCCCCACCCCGGTCGGGTCAGCTACCGGCGGCGAGGAGCTGGTTGACCTTGTCCTCGGCGGTCTTGAGCAGGGCGTCGATGTTCGCGTTCGGGTTGGTCAGCACCCCGGACATCGCGGCGTCGAGCACCGCGTAGATGGCCTGGGCGTTGCGCGGCTCCCCCTTGATCGGCACCGGGTTCGCCTCGAAGGCGGTGAAGTTGGTGGTGTCCACGTTGGCGTTGGCCTTGCGGAGCTCCAGTTCCTGCTTCTGCGCGTCGCTGCCGTTGGTGAACAGCAGCGGCTGGGGCAGGCCGACCGGGTAGTTCTGCGGCTTGGCCCGGACGTAGTCGAACTGGCCCTTGCCGGGCGTGAGCTTCTGGTAGGCGATCCACTTCAGACCGGCCTTGACCTGCTCCGGGCTCAGGCCCTTCTTGAAGAAGTAGCCCTCGCCGCCGCCGAGCGTCGCCTTGGCGGGCCCGTCCTGGCCGGGCAGCGGGCCCATCGCCCAGTCCTGGTACTTGCCCTGGAACTGGCTGACGATCGCCTGGGTGGCGTCCGGCGCGCCGATGAACATGCCGACCTTGCCGGCGCCGGCGTTGGTGAGCAGGTCACCCCACTGGAGCAGTTGCCGGCTGCCCATGCTGTTGTCGCCGTAGCGCATGTCCTTGAGGTTCTGCAGGACCTGCTTGCCCGTCGGGTTGTTGAAGTCGGCCTTCTTGCCGTCGGCGGACAGCACCTGGCCGCCCTGGGAGTAGAGCAGCGAGGTGAAGTGCCAGCCGCCGGTGTTGCCGGCGCTGTACTCCGAGTATCCGGCGACGCCGCCGCCGAGCGCGGAGATCTTCTTGGCCGCGGTCCGCACCTCCGGCCACGTCTTCGGCGGGTTGGCCGCGTCGAGCCCGGCCCGCTGGAACAGGGCCTTGTTGTAGATCAGGCCCATCGAGTAGTTCTTCACCGGGACGCCGTAGAGCTTGCCGCCGTCGGTGAAGACCTCCTTGAGCGCCGGGTCCACGCTGTCCCAGGTCGGGATGGTGTCCTTGGTGGCGTACTCGGTGATGTCCATCGCCTGGCCGGAGTCCAGCACCTGCTGGAGGTCGGTCATGTAGCCGTAGAAGACGTCGGTGACGGTGCCGCCGGCGAGGCGGGCGGTGAAGTCCGGCGGGTTGTTGCACTGCTCGCCGACGCTGACGCTCTTCACCACGATGGTCGGGTTCTGCCGCTGGAACTCGGCGACGTCGTCGTTCCAGTTCTTCAGCAGTTCCTTCTGCGCGCCGACCGGCTGGCAGTCGACAGTGATGGTGACCTTGCCGCCGGCGTCGGCGGAGTCGTCGCTCTTGGTGGAGCACGCCGCGAGGCTGAGCCCGAGGCCGGCCGCGAGCGCCGCCGCCGCGACCTTCCGATATTGCGGTACGGACATCTGTCCATCCCTTCGGGAACGGTTATATCGATGACCTGCACTGGTGTGGGTGACCCCCGGTGAGTGGAGTCAATGTAGCGACGCCGACTCTTCACGGCAAGGTTTCAACGTGATGACGAAAGAACACGACTTGATGACGGATGATCGGGACGACCACGGCGGACGAGCCCGGCGCGGGGCACTTGACGGCCTACTTGCATTTTGCAAGCATGGTCCCATGAGCCTCTTCATCACCTGCCCGGTCGAGAGCGTCGAGCGCGCGACCGCCTTCTACACCGCCCTCGGCTGGACCCTCAACGCCGAGATGTCCGACCACAACGTCTCGTGCTTCGCGATCGCCCCCGAGCAGTACGTCATGCTCGGCAGCCGCGAGATGTACGCGAGCGTCGGCGGAGTCGAAGAGCTGATCGGCGGACCTCAAACGCCCTCGAAGGTCACGGTCTCGTTCGACCTGGGCAGCCGCGAGGCGGTCGACGAGCTCGTCGACCGCGCCGGCGCCGCCGGTGGGCGGATCGGTGACACCGACGACTACCCCTTCATGTACCAGCGCCAGTTCGACGACCCCGACGGCTACCACTACTCACCGTTCTGGATGAAGACGGACGCCGATCCGACCGCGTGAGCGACCTCGCCGCGGCCCTCGACATCGTCGGAGCACGGTGGGCCCTGCTCATCGTGGAACGGCTGCTCGACGGGCCACAACGCTACGGCGATCTACAGCGTGACCTCGGCGCGCCGACGAACATGCTCGCGACACGCCTGCGCGAACTCGAAGCGGCCGGCGTGCTGTTCCGCCTGCCGCTTCGACACAACACCCGGGCCTATGCGCTGACCGATCGCGGGTTGGCCCTGCGCGAGGCGATCGTCGCGCTCGGCAACTGGGGACGGAACGACGCCTAGGAAGCGTCTCTCCGGGGTGCGGGGGCGGTGGAGCCGCGTACCACCAGCTCGGGCTCGAAGAGCAGCTCGTCGTGCAGGACGCCGGCGCCCTCGATCTGGGTGACCAGCAGGTCCACCGCGGCCTGTCCCATCGTCTCGATCGGCTGCCGGACCGTGGTCAGCGGCGGGTCGGTGCAGGTCATGAACGCGGAGTCGTCGAAGCCGACCACCGACACGTCGGCCGGCACCGCGCGGCCGAGCCGGCGGGCCGCCCGGATGCTGCCGAGGGCCAGCACGTCGCTGGCGCAGACGATGCCGGTCACCCCGCGCTCGATCAGCTTGGTGGCGGCAACCCGCGCCCCCTCCATGGAGAAGCTGGAACGCTCGACGAAGCGGCGCTCCGTGCCCCAGTCGGCGGCCCGGACCATGGCGTCCAGCTTGCGCCGCGAGGGCACGTGGTCCTCCGGGCCGAGCACCAGGCCGATCCGCTCGTGCCCGAGTGAGCGCAGGTGCCCGTACGCCTGCTCGACCGCGACCGCGTCGTCGGTGGACACGCGCGGGAAGCCCAGCTCCTCGACGCCGGCGTTGACCAGGACCACGGGCAGGCCCCGGTCGGTCAGCCGCCGGTAGTGCTCGTGCGAGGCGTCGGCGAGCGCGTACGAGCCGCCGGCGAAGATGACGCCGCTGACCTGGTGGTCGAGGAGCATCTCCACGTAGCCGGACTCCGGCACGCCGCCGATGGTGCGGGCGCAGAGCGCCGGGGTGAAGCCCCGTTGGGCGAGGGAGCCGGTGACCACCTCGGCCAGCGCCGGGAAGATCGGGTTCTGGAGTTCCGGCAGGACCAGCCCGACCAGCCGGGCCCGCTCCCCGCGCAGCTTCGTCGGGCGTTCGTAGCCGAGCACGTCGAGCGCGGTCAGCACGGCCGTCCGGGTCGCCTCGGACACGCCACCCCGACCGTTGAGCACCCGGCTCACGGTCGCCTCGCTGACACCCGCCTTGCGGGCCACCTCCGTCAAACGCTTCGTCACCGCGGCATCGTACGTCAGATTCTTGCAAGAAATGAACAGCGACTCGGCATCCCGCCGGTCAGCCGCCGTCGCCGTCGCGTCGAAAGATCCGAGCAGTTCCATGCTTGAAACTCGACAAGTGCCAGGAATAACATGAGGCACCTTGTCGGCCGGCACCCCTCGCCTCCGCCGAGGCCCCGTCCCTCCTCGCGAAAGTGGGTGCTCCGATGCAGCGGAGCGTGGAGAGCAGGTCGGGCCGTCGCCCGTCCCTGCCGAGAATTCTCGCGGTGGCGGTCACCGCCGCCGCCCTCGTCGTACCGCCGGGTGCTGCCACCGCCGCGACCGGGTCACCCGGCCCGGCGCCGGTGGTGACGCGGGCCGCCCTCGACCCGGCGCTGACCGCCGGTCGCGGCGCCACCGTCGACTACGTCGAGCAGGAGGCGGAGCACGCGCGGACCACCGGCACGGTGATCGGCCCCGACCGCTCCGCCTACACGCTCGCCGGCGAGGCGTCCGGCCGCCGCGCCGTGCGCCTGCTCCCCGGCCAGCACGTCGAGTTCACGCTGCCCCGGGCCACCAACGCGCTGACCGTGCGGTACAGCATCCCGGACGCGCCGGGCGGCGGCGGCATCACCGCGCCGCTGCGGGTCGACGTCGGGCGCGCGCCCGCCCGCACGATGAGGCTCACCTCGGCGTACGCCTGGCTCTACAACCAGTACCCGTTCACCAACGACCCCGGGGCCGACCTGCTGCACCCGGACTGGTGGATCACCGAGTGCTCCTGCGTGCCGGCGGCCACCACCCCCGCCCCGGTGATCGCCAAGCCGTTCCGGCCGCACCACTTCTACGACGAGCAGCGGCTGCTGCTCGGGCGCACCCACCGGGCCGGCGAGGTGGTCCGACTGACCGCGCCGACCGGGACGGCCGCCGCCTGGACGGTGATCGACCTGCTGGACGCCCACCTGATCGCCCCGCCCCGGGTGGTGCCCCGCGCGGTCAACGTGCTCGCCTTCGGCGCCGACCCGACCGGGCGGCGGGAGTCCGCCGACGCGTTCGACCGGGCCGTCGCGTACGCCCGGCGGGTGGACCGTCCGCTCTACCTGCCGCCGGGCCGGTTCCAGGTCAACCGGCACGTGATCGTCGACGACGTGACGATCGTGGGCGCCGGAAGCTGGTACACCGTCGTGACGGGACGGGAGGTCGCCCTGGACCCGCCGGCGCCGGACGGCTCCCGACACACCGGCGTCGGCTTCTACGGACGCGACGCCGCCGACGGCGGCAGCCATGACGTCCACCTCTCCGGCTTCACCATCGAGGGCGACGTCCGCGAGCGGATCGACACCGACCAGGTCAACGCGCTCGGCGGCGCGCTCAACCACAGCACGATCGACGGCCTCTACCTGCACCACACGAAGGTCGGCATGTGGTTCGACGGGCCGATGACCGGGCTGCGGGTCACGAACACCGTCATCGCCGACCAGATCGCCGACGGCCTCAACTTCCACACCGGCGTCACGCACTCCTCGGTGACCAACTCGGTGGTCCGCAACAGCGGCGACGACGCGCTGGCGATGTGGTCGGAAGGGACCGCGAACGCGGGCAACACGTTCGCGTACAACACGGTGCAGTCCCCCGTGCTGGCCAACGGCATCGCGCTGTACGGCGGCGTCGACCTGACCGTGGCGCACAACCTGATCGCCGACCCGGTACGCGAGGGCAGCGCGATCCAGGTGGGCTCCCGGTTCGGGGCCGAGCCGTTCGCCGGCCGCGTCCGGATCACCGGCAACACCACGGTCCGGGCCGGCACCTACGACCTGAACTGGAACATCGGCCTCGGCGCGATCTGGTTCTACGCGCTGGACCGCAGCATCGACGCCGACATCCAGGTGACCGGCGACGCCTACCTGGACAGCACCTACAACGCGATCATGCTGGTCAGCGACTGGCCGGTGAAGGATCAGGTCCGCATCGACGGCGTCGTGTTCCGCGACGTCCGGGTCGACGGCACCGGCACGTCGGTGGTGAGCGCCCGGACCGCCGGCGGCGCGAGTTTCGCCGGCGTGGACGCGCGCAACGTGGGCGCGGTCGGGGTGAACAACTGCGGCTCGTTCCACTTCACCCCGGCCGGGTCGGAGTTCACCGTGACCGACCTCGGCGGCAACGACGGCGGATGGCTCGCCCCGTGGCTGTTGCCCAACACCATCACCTGCGACGACCGCCCCCCGGTGGTGCCGCCGCCCCCGCCGTCGACCTGGTGATCGGCTGCTGACACGCGTGATGCCGCCACCTCGGCGAGGTGGCGGCATCAGCGCGGTGGATCAGGCCTCGGTGAGCTGGCCCCGCAGCTTGGTCAGGGCGCGGGCGAGCAGCCGCGACACGTGCATCTGGGAGACACCGACCTTGGCGGCGATCTCGCTCTGGGTCAGGTTGCCGTAGAAGCGGAGCGTGAGGATCTTCTGCTCCCGCTCGTCGAGCGTGGCCAGCGCCGGGCCGAGCGAGGCGCGCAGGTCGGCCAGCTCGTACTCGTTGTCGTCGATGCCGAGCGTGTCGCCCAGCTCGGTGGCGCTGTCGCCGTCGCCGATCGGGGTCGAGAGCGAGACCGCGTTGTAGGCGCGCGCGCCCTCCAGGCCCTCCAGGACCTCTTCCTCGGTGACGCCGAGGTGCGTGGCGATGTCGGCGACGGTCGGCGCCCGGTTGAGCGTCTGGGTCAGCGAGCTGTTCGCCTCGGAGATGCGCAGCCGCAGCTCCTGGAGGCGGCGCGGCACCCGGATGTTCCAGGTGCGGTCGCGGAAGTGCCGCTTGATCTCGCCGAGGATGGTCGGGATGGCGAAGCCGGCGAAGTCGACGCCGCGGGAGGCGTCGAACCGGTCCACCGCCTTGATCAGGCCCAGCGCGGCCGTCTGCGCGAGGTCACCGGCCGGCTCGCCGCGACCGCTGTAGCGGGCGGCCAGGTGGTTGGCCAGCGGCAGCCACGCCTCGATGACCTGGTTACGCAGGGCGGCCCGCTTCGGGTGGTCCGCCGGCAGTTCGGCGAGCGCCGCGATCAGCTCGCTGGCACGGGACTCCTCACCGGTCTGCGGCGCGCGGTGCACCTCGGTGGCGGACGGTGCCATGGTCATCGTGGTCATGCTGCCCTTCCTGTCCTCGAAGAACGGGTGGGACCCCCACACCGGTCGTGGGAGCAACACTAGACCAAAGTTCACCAGCAAATCAACCGAACGGACGATGGATGTTTGCCGCATAAGTGGACAAAAAATCAGCGCGGTAGCAGCGGACGGTAATCAGCGGCGGTCAGCGGCAGTGCCGACACGCTTCCGTCGGCGCGCGGCACCTCCAGCGGCTCGCCGTCCCTACGGAACGCGACGCTGTCCACGTCCGGTCGCTGGGTCAGGCTGCACACGATCTGCCCGAACGCGAGCACCTCGTCGTTACGGCCGGTCTCCTCGCCGGCCTGCCGCACGTCGACCGTGGCGACGGTGCCGGCCAGCGCCGCGCCGGCCACCGCCACCGTGCCCGGCAACGCGGTGGCCAGCCCCCGCCGACGCTCCGTCTGGTCCGGCCCGGCCAGCAAGTGCTGGAGGTGGGCGTCCACCCCGGGCAGGCCGTCCACCCGGCGGGTGACCACCGCCAGCCCGTCGTCGCGCACGAAGCAGAACGGCTCGTCCACCCGCCCGTCCGGATTGGCCGTCGTGGTGCCCGCCGGCGTCGGGAACCGCCCGGGCGGCGGCTGCACCAGCCGGGGCTCGTCGTCGACCGGCACGCCGCAGCCGGCCAGCAGCACGACCGCGAGCAGCGCCGGCACCAGCCGTCGAACGGTCGGCCGCCGGCCGGCGGCGCGACCCGGAACCGCCCGCCGCGTCACCGGACCGCTCCCGGCAGCTCGACCCGGAACCGGGCGCCCCGGTTCCGGTCCAGCACGGTGGCCGTGCCGCCGTGCGCGGCGGCGTGCTGGGCCACCAGGGCCAACCCGAGGCCGGTACCGTCGGTGCCGGCCCGGGCGTGTGCGGCCCGACCCCGGACGAACCGGTCGAAGATGGCCTCCCGGTCCGCCGGCGGCACCCCCGGCCCCTCGTCGTCGACCTCCAGGACGCCCATCCCGTCCGCCGCGCCGAGGCGGACCGCGACCGGGCCGCCGCCGTACCGCTCGGCGTTCTCCAGCAGGTTCAGCAGCACCTGGGCGAACCGGCGGCGGTCGATCCACCACTGGTGCGGCACCCCGTCGGCCACCTCCACCAGGCTCTCCGGCAACGCCCGTTCCCGGCAGGCGGCCCGCGCCAGCTCGGCCACGTCGACGGTCTGCCGGTGCGCGGGCTGCTCGGTGCGGGCGAGCTGGATCAGGTCGTCGACCAGCCGCTGGAACCGGGCCACCTCGCCGGCGACCAGGCCGGCCGCGGTGGCGGTGCGCTCGTCCTGGTGCTCCTTGCGACGGTTCAGCACGCTCGCCGCCGCGGCCAGCGTCTGGAGCGGGGAGCGCAGCTCGTGGCTGACGTCGGCGGCGAACCGCCGGTCCCGGTCGATCCGCTGCACCAGCTTGTCGACCATCTCGTTGAACGAGCTGGACAGGCGGGTGAGATCCGGGTCGGTGGTCGGGTCCAGTCGGGTGGCGAAGTCGCCGGCCGCGATCCGCTCGGCGGCGTCGGCGACCGCGGTGAGCGGGCGGAGGCTGCTGCGGGTGGCGTACCACCCCAGCGCCGCGCCGGCCCCGGCGATCATGATGGCCACCGCGGTCAGCGCCAGCCCGACCACCTGGAACGTGTCCTCCACCTCACGCAGCGAGGTCAGCTCGTAGTAACCCAGCTCGCCCGGGAGCGGCACGCCGACCAGCAGTGTCGGCTGCCCGTCGAGGCGGATCCGCTGCACGGCGGGCTGCCCGTCGGCGACCACGCGTTGCAGTTCCGCCGGCACCGAGCTGGCGCCCACGTCGGCGGTGCGGGCGTACCAGCCGGTGCGCAGGTGCAGCAGCGGACGCCGGGCGCTGCCGGTGTCCAGCGAGCGCAGCACCGCCACCACGTCCGGCGCCCCGGTGTCCAGCCCCGACCGGACCACCCCGGCGTCGTAGTACGCGGCCCGGACCGCGGTGCGCTCACGCTCGTCGAGCAGCGAACGACGGGTCAGGTCGTACGAGAAGAGCGCCATCAGCGCGGCCAGCAGCAGGGCGCCGACGGCGAACGCGGCGGTGACCCGGGCGCGCAGTCCGGGTCGACTCATCGTTGCAGCTTGTAGCCGAGGCCCCGGAGCGTGACCAGGTGGCGGGGGTTGGCCGGATCCGGTTCGATCTTCTGCCGCAGCCGGCCCACGTGCACGTCGACCAGCCGCTCGTCACCGGTCTCGTAGCCCCAGACGCGGCTCAGCAGCTGCTGCCGGGACAGCACCCGACCGGCGTGTTCGGCCAGCTCGCAGAGCAGCCGGAACTCGGTGCGGGTCACCGGCACCGGGTGGCCCGAGCGGCGCACCTCGCCGGCCTCCGCACTGATCTCCAGGTCGCCGAAGAACTGGGCGGGGGCGGGGCCGGCCACGGTCCGGACCCGCCGGCGCAGCGCCCGCAGCCGGGCCGACAGCTCCTTGATCGCGACCGGCTTGACCACGTAGTCGTCGGCGCCGGCCTCCAACGCGGCGACGATGTCGTGGGTGTCGTCGCGGGCGCTGATCACCACGACCGGGACGTCGTCGTCGCGGCGCAACTGGCGGATGCAGTCGAAGCCGTCGATGCCGGGCAGCATCAGGTCGACGAGCACGTAGTCGGCCGGGTTCTCCCGCTGCCGACGCAGCCCTTCCTCCGCGGTCGCCGCCCCGTCGGCCTGGTAGCCCTCCTCCTCCAGCGCGAGCTGGAGCGCGAGCCGGATACGGTCGTCGTCCTCGATCACCAGTACGGCCGTCATATGGGCATCATGACCGGCCCAGCACGGGTCGCCCAATCGCGCCGGCCGTTCGTGGCTTTTGTCATCGAACCGTCATCCAACCGTCCGGTGACCTCCACGGTCACCGCCCAGAGTGGGAGCGGACCGGAACCCCGTCACGGAAGCGATCTGATGACCACCAGCCTGCCGCCCTCCCCGCCGGAGCCCACCGTGCCGCACGTCCGGGTGGAGATCACCGAGGAGCTGGGCCTGGCCGGACTGTCCGAGGTCACCCACGTGCTGGATCAGATCCTGGCGCTGCGCCCCCGCACGGTGACGATCGACCTGGCCGAGTGCCGGCACGTGGACGCCGCCGCCATCGCGCTGCTGCTCGACGTGCACCGCCAACTCGCCCGGCGTGACGGAACTCTCACGCTGAGCAACCCGCATCCCCGGATCCGGCGCATCCTGGCCACCGCCGGGCTCGGCGTGACCGTCCCCATCGTCGACACGCCCCGCCCGGCCACGCGCGGCCGGGCCCGGGTCTCGTCCGCGCCGCGCTGAGGAGGAGTGGTGACCGTCAGCACGCTGGTCGGGGCGCTCGTCGTGGGACTCGCGGTGGGCGGGTTGGGACGGTTGGCCGTCCCGGGACGAAAGGCCGTACCGGTCTGGTTGACCCTCGCGCTCGGGGTGGCCGCCGCGCTGCTCGGCGCGATCGTGACCGGGTTGGTCGACCGACGGCCGGACGGCACCGTGCTGGTGTCCCTGCTGGTGCAGTGCGGCTTCGCCGCCCTGGCCGTCATCCTGGCGGTGCTGGCCGCCGGCCGGCCCGGAGCGGAACGGCCGGCGCCGCCCGACCCGGGGGCCCGGCGGAAGGAGGAGGTGTGACGGTCGTACCGGCGGAACACCTGATGATGCTGATCTGCGACGCCTGCGGCGACAGCGTCACCGGCACGGGCGCCACGCTGCCGGACGCCGAGGTGGTGTGGACGCTGGTCTTCGAGCACGACTGGGTCGGTTCCCCGTTCGCCTCCGGACCGCACCACTGCCCCCGGTGCAGCGCCCGGGCGGTGGTCGCCGACGACGGGCTGGGCCTGGACGACCTGGAGCAGGTCGGGGGGCAACCGGCCGCGCCGGAGACGGACTCCGCCGAGGCGGTACGCCGGGCGCTGACCCACCGGCACGGCCGGGGCGAGCGGGTGCTTGTCGACCTCACCGGCCTGGAGGTGATCGACTCCGTCGGCCTCGGCCTGCTGGTCCGCGCGCACCAGGAGGCCCGGCGGGACGGCCGGCGGCTGTGCCTGGTGGCGCCGTCGCGGTTCGTGCTGACCGTGTTGCACACCATGCGGCTCGACGGCGTGTTCTCCGTCGTCGACGACCGCGTCCCGGCGTCGGGTGCCGCACCCGACCCGTGGTCATGAGCGAGCAGAAGGAGCCTCCCGCAGTGATGATGCCCTGGCCGTACCCCGATTTCCCGTTCGCCGGCGACGGGCCGGAGCCCGACGGCGCGGACGTGCGGCTGGCCTCCCTGGTCGCCCAGCGGCTCAGTGCCGACTGGACCACCCGGCGGCAGCAGATCACGGTCACCGTGCAGAACCGGGTGGTCATCCTCGCCGGCCTGGTCGCCGATCCGGAGACCCGCCGGGTCGCCGCCGAGCTGGCCTGGGACGTGCCCGGCGTGTTCGACGTCTGCAACGCGCTGCGGCTCTACGGCGGGCGACGCTCCCGGCGCTGATCCGCCGGTTGCACGTATCGGCGTACGCCTCTACCCTCTGGCCTGGGAGCGCTCCCCAGGCCGCCACGTCGGGCTTTCCGGGCAGGTTGACGACGGGCACCGTCCGATCACCACCCACCAGATGGGACCTTCCCGCATGTTCTCGACTTCCCGCCCGTCCCGGCGGCATCTGCTCGTCGGCGGCGCGGTCGGCGCGCTCGCCCTGGCGGCGACCGCCGTCATGCCGACGACGGACGCGATGGCGGCGACCGGCTGCGCCGTCACCTACACCACCAACTCCTGGCAGGGCGGCTTCACCGCCAACGTGACAGTGAAGAACCTGGGCGACCCGGTGAACAACTGGACGCTGGGCTTCAGCTTCCCCGACGGCGGCCAGCGGGTGGTGCAGGGCTGGTCGGCCACCTGGCAGCAGAGCGGCGCCGCGGTGACCGCGCGCAGCCTGGACTACAACGGCGCGCTCGGCACCGGCGCCAGCACCACCGTCGGCTTCAACGGCTCCTGGACCGGGTCGAACCCGAACCCGACCTCGTTCACGCTCAACGGCACGGTCTGCACCGGCGGCACCAGCACGCCGCCCCCCACCGTCACGCCGCCGCCCCCGACCACTCCCCCGCCGACCACCCCGCCACCGCCCACCGGCACCACACCGGTCGCGATCAACGGGCAGCTCCGGGTCTGCGGGGTCAACCTCTGCAACCAGTACGGCCGCCCGATCCAACTGCGCGGCATGAGCACGCACGGGTTGCAGTGGTTCGCCAACTGCTACACCGACACCTCGCTCAACGCGCTCGCCAACGACTGGCAGGCCGACCTGCTGCGCATCGCGATGTACGTGCAGGAGCAGGGCTACGAGACGAACCCGGCCGCCTTCACCAACCAGGTGAACACGCTCGTCGACAAGGCCGAGGCCCGGGGCATGTACGCGCTCATCGACTTCCACACGCTGACCCCCGGCGACCCGACCTACAACCTGGACCGGGCCAAGACGTTCTTCGCCACCGTGTCGGCACGCAACGCGGCCAAGAAGAACGTCATCTACGAGATCACCAACGAGCCCAACGGGGTGAGCTGGTCGACCATCCGCAACTACGCCGAGCAGGTCATCCCGGTGATCCGGGCGAACGACCCGGACGCCGTGATCATCGTCGGCACCCGGGGCTGGTCCTCGCTCGGCGTGTCCGACGGTGGCAACTCCGACGAGATCGTCAACAACCCGGTCCGGGCGGAGAACATCATGTACACGTTCCACTTCTACGCCGCGTCGCACAAGGACAACTACCGCAACGAGGTGCAGCGGGCCGCCGCCCGGCTGCCGCTGTTCGTCACCGAGTTCGGCACGGTGACCTACACCGGCGACGGCGCGGTGGACACGGCCAGCAGCAACGCCTGGCTCGACCTGCTCGACCGGCTGAAGATCAGCTACGCCAACTGGACGTTCTCGGACGCGCCCGAGGGCAGCGCGGCGCTGCGGCCGGGCACCTGCGCGGCGGGGAACTTCACCGGCACGTCGGTGCTGACCGAGTCCGGCGCGTACCTGCGCAACCGGATCCGTACCCCGGACAACTTCCCCACCTCCTGACCGGGCGGGCGGGGGGGGGCCCCCCCCCCCCCCCCCCCCGGGGGGGGGGGCACGACCGGGATTCGACCCGTGGAAGGGGGTGGACCGGTGAGTTCCAAGGACTGGCTCGAGAAGGACTACTACGCCGC
>NZ_JBNCLA010000022.1:0-31084 GCF_049841835.1 Micromonospora sp. DT227
CTCCTACCGCATCACCGTCGACAACCTCGCCGACTGGATCGCCACCCGCGGCTACAGCACCAGCTGACACCAACGCGCAAGGGCCCGACCCCACCAACGGGGTCGGGCCCTTACGTCAGCGCTCGGTCGCGCCGACCGGCTCGTTCCGCTCGGGCGTCTCGGCCGCGGCCAGTCGCTTCCCGCGCCGGCGCAGCCACCACGTGCTGGCCAGGCCGGCCAGCACGGCAAGCACCAGCCCGGCCCAGGAGATGTCCTTGAGCCAGTGCTCGGCGGCCCGGCCGACGTAGAACAACAGGTACGTCGTGCCGAACGCCCAGACCAGGCCGCCGGCCGCGTTCGCCACCAGGAACCGGCGGTACGGCACGTGCAGCGCCCCGGCCAGCGGGCCGGCGAGGATGCGCAGCAGCGCGACGAACCGGCCGAAGAAGACCGCCCACACACCGTGCCGGGCGAAGCTCTGCTCGGCGCGGGCCAGATGGGTCGGGCCGAGATGCTTCGGGAAACGCCGGCCCAGCCGTTCCAGCAGTGGCCGGCCGCCACGGCGGCCCACGGCGTACCCGATGGAGTCGCCGACGATCGCGCCGGTCGCCGCCGCGACGGCCACCCACTCGGGCTGGACCACCCCGGTGGCGGCGAGCAGGGCGGAGCTGACCAGCACGATCTCGCCGGGCAGCGGGACGCCCATGCTCTCGACGCCGATCACCCCGGCGACGATCAGGTAGATCACGCCGGGCGGTAGCGCGGAGAGCCAGTGCTGCACGTCGACCACGCTCCGACACTACCCGGGTGGAACTCAGCCCGTGGGGGTCAGAAGCTCCAGCCGGTTGCCGTGCGGGTCGTACGTGTGGAACCGCCGCATGCCGGGGATCTCGTCGTCGCCCCAGGTCACGGCGTGGCCGGCGGCGGCCAGCCGGGCGGCCAGCCGGTCCAGGTCGGCGCGGACCAGCGCCGGGTGGGCCTTGCGGGCGGGCACGAAATCGTCCTCCACGCCGAGGTGCAGTTCGGCGTCGTACCCGGTGAACCAGCAACCGCCGCGGGCGGCGAGGGCCGGGGGCTTGGGTTTCTCGGTGAGGCCGAGCAGATCGACGTAGAACGCGCGGGAGCGGTCCTCGGAGCCGCGCGGGCAGGCCAGCAGCACGTGGTGGATCATGGTGGCACCTCCTCGTCCCGCAGCGTGGCACGAGGTTGCGTGAATAGCAAGACGGACGTACGGTTTTGTAGAGACCGACGCAGGTAAGTGTCGCCTAAGCACGGCGGCGCCCCGGTCGGTGCGACAAACTGCTCAGGACTACTCACGGTCGCTGGTGTGAAGGAGTACGACGTGGCGAGCCTCGACACCTTCGGTGCGAAGACCCAGCTACGCGTCGGAGACGCGAGCTACGAGATTTTCAGGATCGGCCAGGTTCCGGGGCACGACAGACTGCCCTACAGCCTGAAGATCCTGCTGGAGAACCTGCTGCGGACCGAGGACGGCGCGAACATCACCGCCGACCACATCCGGCAGCTCGGCGGCTGGGACCCCACCGCCGACCCGAGCGTGGAGATCCAGTTCACCCCGGCCCGGGTGCTGATGCAGGACTTCACCGGCGTGCCCTGCGTGGTCGACCTGGCCACCATGCGCGAGGCGGTCCGCGACCTCGGTGGCGACGCCACCAAGGTGAACCCGCTCGCGCCGGCCGAGCTGGTCATCGACCACTCCGTCATCGCCGACCTGTTCGGCCGCGAGGACGCGTTCGAGCGCAACGTCGAGCTGGAGTACGAGCGCAACAAGGAGCGCTACCAGTTCCTGCGCTGGGGGCAGAGCGCGTTCAACGAGTTCAAGGTCGTCCCGCCGGGCACCGGCATCGTGCACCAGGTCAACATCGAGTACCTGGCCCGCACGATCATGGAGCGCAACGGCCAGGCGTACCCGGACACCGTCGTCGGCACCGACTCGCACACCACCATGGTCAACGGCCTGGGTGTGCTGGGCTGGGGCGTCGGCGGCATCGAGGCCGAGGCCGCGATGCTCGGCCAGCCGGTCAGCATGCTGATCCCCCGCGTGGTCGGCTTCAAGCTCTCCGGTGAGATGCCGGCCGGCACCACCGCCACCGACCTGGTGCTGACCATCACCGAGATGCTGCGCAAGCACGGCGTGGTCGGCAAGTTCGTCGAGTTCTACGGCCCCGGCGTGAGCGCGGTGCCGCTGGCCAACCGCGCCACCATCGGCAACATGTCGCCGGAGTACGGCTCCACCGTGGCGATCTTCCCGATCGACGCCGAGACGGTCCGCTACCTGGAGCTGACCGGCCGCGACGCGTCCCAGGTCGCGCTGGTCGAGGCGTACGCCAAGGAGCAGGGCCTCTGGCACGACCCGGACCACGAGCCGGAGTACTCGGAGCGCCTGGAGCTGGACCTCGGCACCATCGAGCCGTCCCTGGCCGGCCCGAAGCGCCCGCAGGACCGGGTGCCGCTGGGCAGCGCGAAGACGCTGTTCCGCTCGGCGCTGACCGACTACGTGGCGGCCGACGAGACCGGCGGCGACCCGGGCCGCAAGCCGGGCGTGCCGCAGCAGCAGAAGCCGTTCGGCACCGACGGCCCGGCCGACGAGGCCAGCGCCGAGTCGTTCCCGGCCAGCGACGCGCCGGCCAACGGCGTCAACGACCCGGCGGACGCGCCGCGTGACCTGGAGACCGCCGCCGTGGGCGCGGGTGGCCGGGCCACCAACCCGGTCCGGGTGACCGGCGCCGACGGCGTCGAGTACGAGCTGGACCACGGCGCGGTGGTGATCGCCGCGATCACGTCCTGCACCAACACCTCGAACCCGCAGGTGATGATCGGCGCCGCGCTGCTGGCCCGCAACGCGGTGGAGAAGGGCCTGGCCCGCAAGCCGTGGGTGAAGACCACCCTCGCGCCGGGCTCCAAGGTCGTCATGGACTACTACGACCGCGCCGGCCTCACGCCGTACCTGGACAAGCTCGGCTTCAACCTGGTCGGCTACGGCTGCACCACCTGCATCGGCAACTCCGGCCCGCTGCCGGAGGAGGTCTCCGCCGCCGTGAACGAGGGCGACCTGGCCGTCGTCTCGGTGCTCTCCGGCAACCGCAACTTCGAGGGCCGGATCAACCCGGACGTCAAGATGAACTACCTGGCGTCCCCGCCGCTGGTGGTCGCGTACGCGCTCGCCGGCACCATGGACATCGACCTGGCCAACGAGCCGATCGGCGAGGACGCCCAGGGCAACCCGGTGTTCCTGCGGGAGATCTGGCCGAACAGCGCCGAGATCCAGGACGTCATCGCCTCGGCGATCGGCGCCACCGGTTTCAGCGCCGCGTACGCCGACGTGTTCGCCGGTGACGAGCGCTGGCAGTCGCTGCCGACCCCGACCGGTGACACGTTCTCCTGGGCGGGCGACTCCACCTACGTGCGCAAGCCTCCATACTTCGAGGGCATGCAGCAGGAGCCGACCCCGGTGCAGGACATCGCCGACGCCCGCGTCCTCGCGAAGCTGGGCGACTCGGTGACCACCGACCACATCTCCCCGGCCGGTTCCATCAAGGCGGACTCCCCCGCCGGGAAGTACCTGGCCGAGCACGGCGTGGCCCGGCACGAGTTCAACTCGTACGGCTCCCGCCGCGGCAACCACGAGGTGATGATCCGGGGCACGTTCGCCAACATCCGGCTGCGCAACCAACTCGTCCCCGGGGTGGAGGGCGGCTTCACGGTCAACCACCTGACCGGCGAGCAGTCCTCGATCTACGACGCCTCGATGGCGTACCAGGAGGCGGGCGTCCCGCTGGTCATCCTGGCCGGCAAGGAGTACGGCTCGGGCTCGTCGCGGGACTGGGCGGCCAAGGGCACCATGCTGCTGGGCGTGAAGGCGGTCATCGCCGAGTCGTACGAGCGGATCCACCGCTCGAACCTGATCGGCATGGGCGTCCTGCCGCTCCAGTTCCCGGTCGACACCACCGCGGAGTCGCTGGGCCTGACCGGCACCGAGACGTTCTCGATCAGCGGGGTCACCGCGCTCAACGACGGCGACACCCCGCGCACGGTGAAGGTCACCACCGACACCGGTGTGGAGTTCGACGCCGTGGTCCGCATCGACACCCCCGGTGAGGCGGACTACTACCGGCACGGCGGCATCCTCCAGTACGTGCTGCGCCGCATGATCGCCAGCTAGCACCTGGTGTGCAAGGAGGGGCCCCTTGTTGACAGACGTCTGTCAACAAGGGGCCCCTCCTTGCTCGGTCACCAGGGCACCACGCCGGCGTCCTCGAAGAACCCGCCGGTCGGCCCGTCGTCGGGCAGCGTCGCCAGCCTGATCCCGATCGCCGCGCCCTGCTGCGGCGTACGCACCCCGCGGAAGCCGTTCAGGTCGGTCGCGGTGAAGCCGGGGCAGCCGGCGTTGATCAGGATGTTCGTGTCAGCGAGCGCGCGGGCGTACTGGATCGTCACCGCGTTGAGCATCGACTTCGACGGCGCGTAGGCCACGGAGAGCGGGCCCGTCCGCTCCTCCCCGGTGGAGGCGCTCTGCCGGGCGAGCGAGCCGACGCCGCTGGACATGTTGACGATCCGGGGCGCGGCCGAGCGGCGCAGCAGCGGCAGCATCGCCTCGGTGACCCGGATGACGCCGATCACGTTGACCTCGACCGCGGCCCGCACGGTCGCGACGTCCGCGCCGCCGGGCTGCTGCGGCATGCCGCCGGTGACGCCGGCGTTGTTGACCAGCACGTCGAGACCGCCGACCTGCTCGGCCAACAGGCGGGCGGCGGCGGTCACGCTCGCGTCGTCGGTCACGTCCAGCGGTACGCCGAACGCGTCCACGCCGGCCGCGCGCAGCTTCGCCACGGCGGCCTCCCGGCGCTGCCCGTCGCGGGCGCCGACGCCCACCCGCCAGCCGAGCGCGCCGAGCCCGGCCGCGATCTCGTACCCGATTCCCTTGTTCGCGCCGGTCACCAGCGCGATCGTGCCTGCACTCATGCGATCGATCCTGGCCGCGCCGGCACCGGGCGGCCAACACCGTCTCGGTAGCGGGCGATACCCGACGGGTATCGCCCGGAGGTACGGTGGCCGGGTGGAGACCCGGGAGTTGCGCTACTTCGTCGCGGTCGCCGAGGAGCTGCACTTCGGCCGCGCCGCGCGCCGCCTCGGCATCGCCCAACCACCGTTGTCGCGGGCGATCGCGCAGCTCGAACGGCGGCTCGGGGCGACGCTGCTGGCCCGCGACAGCCGGGCCGTCACGTTGACGCCGGCCGGCGCGGTGCTGCTGCGCGAGGGCCGGGCCGCGCTGGACGCGGTGGCCGCCGCCGACCGTCGCACCCGCCGCGCCGCGTCCACCGCGGCCGGCGAGCCCGGCCTGGTGCTGGCCACCAAGGCCGGCGCGTCGAGCGAGCTGCTGCCGAAACTGCTCGACGCGTACGCCGCCGAGCCCGACGCGGTCGCCGTGGAGGTGCTGCTGTGCGGCATCGGCGAACAGGAGCGGCTGCTGCGTGACGGGCGGGCCGACGTGGCGCTGCTGCACCTGCCGTTCGACTCGACGGCCGGGCTCGACACCGAGGAACTGGTGACCGAACAGCAGGTGGTGGTCCTGCCGGCCGGGCATCCGCTGGCCGGCCGGGCGCAGGTGTGGACGGCCGACGTCGCCGCGCTGCCCGACCTGCCGCTGCCGCGCTGGCCGCGCCGGGACGGCAGCTATCCGGACGGGCCGGGGCCCGAGGTCCGGGACCACGCCCAGTTGTTCCAGTTGATCGCGCTCGGCCGGACGGTGGCAGTGCTCCCCGAGTCGTGCCGGACGCTCCTGCGCCCCGACCTGGCCGCCGTGCCGGTGCCGGACGCGCCGGCGGTGACCACGGTGATCGCGTGGCCGCCGCACAGCCGGTCGCGGTCCCTGGCCGCCCTGGTCCGCACCGCCACCCGCCTCTAGCCACGCCCGCGCGGGCTGCCCAGCCACCGCTGCGGCCACGCGCCACGCTGCTCTCCTGAGGGCGCGCCACGCCACCCGGCCTTTGCCTGCCACGGCGACGCTCAGTAACCAGCGACCCTGCACGAGTCAAGGGCCGCACGCGCCAAGGTCCGCGCGGCCTAGGCGAGCAGGTCCTTGCGCATCTGCTGGGTGACCACCTGGTAGCCCGAGGTCCGGTAGAGCGTCGCCGCCGTCTCGTTGGCGCCGAAGACGTTGAGTTCCAGGGCCCGGGCGCCCCGCTCCCGGGCCATCCGCTCCCCCGCCGCGAGCAATGCCCGGCCCAGGCCCTGACCGCGGCGTTCGGCGACCACCTCGATGTCGTAGATGAAGGCGCAGTGGGGGACGCCGCGCGGATGGGTCAGGCCGATCCACAGCCGGCCGATCGACGAACCGTCGGGCAGCACGCCGATCAGGAGGAGCATGCCGGGCGTGGCCAGGCCGTCCGGCAGCAGGGCGGCATTGGCCTCCCGCGCCCGGTCGAGCGCCTCCGCCTCCGTCCAGTTGCCGGCCGACACGTGCTCCCGCGCGTACTCCACGGCCAGCTCGTCCTGCCAGCGGTCGAACTCCTCCGGGGCCATCGCGCGGACGGACACGGCCGGCTCAGTCACCGGCGGCCCGCCGACGCGCCTCACGCAGCTTCATGGCGTGCTCCAGCAGCGTGATCAGCACCTCCTTGGCCGACTCGCGCTGACGTGCGTCGCAGAGCACCACCGGCACGCCCGGGTCCAGGTCGAGCGCCGCCTGGACCTCGTCGAGCCGGAACTCCCGGGCCCCCTCGAAGCAGTTCACCGCCACCACGAACGGCGTGCCCCGCCCCTCGAAGTAGTCGATCGACGGGAAGCAGTCGGCCAGCCGGCGGGTGTCGGCGAGCACCACCGCGCCGAGCGCGCCCAGCGCCAGCTCGTCCCAGACGAACCAGAACCGGTCCTGTCCGGGTGTGCCGAACAGGTAGAGCACCAGATCGTCGCTGAGCGTGATCCGGCCGAAGTCCATCGCCACGGTGGTGGTCGACTTCGCCTCCACCCCGGACAGGTCGTCGATGCCGATCCCGGTCTCGGTCAGCACCTCTTCGGTACGCAGCGGCCGGGTCTCACTGACCGCGCCGACCATTGTGGTCTTGCCGACGCCGAAACCACCGGCGATCAGGATCTTGATCGCGGTGGGCAGCGGCGCTGCTCCCGCCGGCCGCTCAGAGCGCCCGTAGTCCATTGATTACCGCCTCGAAAACATGCTCGTCGGGAAGGCCGGCGGGGGTGGCGCGCGGCTCGCGTACCTGCACCAGACTGCGGGCCGCCAGGTCTCCGAGGAGGACCCGGACGGTGCCCACCGGCAGGTCGAGGTGGGCGGCGATCTCGGCCACGGAAAGGATCCGCTGACAGAGGCCGACTATCGCCACGTGCTCCGGGCCCAGCCCGGACTCCGACCCGACCTCGGCGCGGGTCGCGGTCACCAGGGAGATCAGGTCGAACGTGCCGGTCACCGGGCGGGCCCGGCCGCCGGTCACCGCGTACGGGCGGACCACCGGGCCCGCGTGGTCGTCGACCCACTCCTGCTCGGTGGACTCCCCCCGGCCTGTCATCGCGCCGTGTTCTCGCCGAGGGGCTGTTCCCGGGTGGGTGATGCGACGAACCGGCCGACCCGGGTGACCAGCATGGCCATCTCGTACGCGATCAGGCCGACGTCCGCGTCCTCCGCCGCCAGCACCGCCAGGCAGGCGTTGCGGCCGGCCGCGGTGACGAACAGGAAGGAGGACTGCATCTCGATGATGGTCTGCTGCACCTGACCACCGCCGAACCGCTTGCCCGCGCCCCGGGCCAGGCTCTGGATGCCCGCCGCCATCGCCGCCAGGTGCTCGCCGTCGTCCCTGCTCAACCCGCGGGACGAGGCCATCAGCAGTCCGTCGGTGGAGAGCGCCACGGCGTGTTCCGCCTGCTTGACCCGGCCGACCAGGTCATCCAGCAGCCACGCAAGATCCGCGCTCGAAGCCGTCTTCTGCGCCACTCGTCGTCCTCTTCTCCCCGGCTGGTGTGCCGTTCTCGTCCCGGATGCGTCGGCCTCGACGCCCGGTCAGGTGACCTGCTCGTTTCCGTCGGCCGGCCCGTCACCGGCCCCGTGCGCCCCGCCGAGCAGCCGCGCCGCGTCGGTGCGGCCACGTCGGGTTCCACTCTGGTAGGAGCTCATCATCCGGCGTACCTGCTCCGGCGCGCGCGCCGTGTCGTCCGCCCCGTCGTCGTCCGCCTCGGACCGTTCGTGCCGCAGCTCCGGGACGAGGTTGGCCTGGCGTACCCGGACGGGCAGCCCGGCGTCGGTCTGCGGCGGCGCCGCCGCCTCGGCCGCGGGCGGGGCGGGGCGGTTATCGACCACGGCCAGCTCCGCGGTCGGCCCGGCCACCGCGGGCTGCCGTTTGCGGGTACGCGCCGGCAGCCCGGACGGCGTCATCCGGGGCGCGGGCGGTGCCGGCTCGGCCTCCGGCGTGCCGGTGTCGACCGGGCCGAACCCGCCGGTGGTGCCGTCCTCGCCCACCCGGACCACGACGGTCTCCTCGGCGGGCCGGCCCGATCCGTCAGGCGCCACGGCGGCCGGCGACGACGCGGCGGCGTCGTCGCGGGCGTCGTCGGAGCCGCCCGGGTCGCCGGCGTCCGTGCTGATCAGCTCCCGCGGGATCAGCACCACCGCGGTCGTGCCGCCGTACGCCGACTCCCGGAGCTGCACCTTCACGCCGTGCCGCTCGGTGAGCCGGCTGACCACGAACAGGCCGAGCCGGGCGGCGTCGGCGAGGTTCAGCTCGGAGCGGTCCACGATGCGCGCGTTGGCGGCGGCCAGCTCGTCGCCGCTCATGCCGAGGCCGCGGTCCTCGATCTCGAGCGCGAAGCCGTTGGCGACCAGTTGACCGCGGACCTCCACAGTGGTCTGCGGCGGCGAGAAGGAGAGGCCGTTCTCGATCAGCTCGGCCAGCAGGTGGATCACGTCACCGACGGCGCGGCCGGTCAGCGACACCGCGCCGAGCGGCCGGACGGTCACCCGGGTGTAGTCCTCGACCTCGGCGACGGCGCCGCGCACCACGTCGACCATCGGCACGCTGCGCCGCCAGGCGCGGCCCGGCGTCGACCCGGAGAGCACGATCAGGTTCTCCGCGTTGCGCCGCATCCGGGTGGCCAGGTGGTCGACCCGGAACAGGTCCTCCAGCTCCTCGGCGTCGTGTTCCCGGCGTTCCATCGCGTCGAGCAGCGTGAGCTGGCGGTGCACCAGCGCCTGGGTGCGCCGGGCCAGGCTGAGGAACACGTCGCGGACGCTGCGGCGCAGCTCGGCCTGCTCGACGGCGGTGCGGACGGCGGTCTCCTGCACGGCGTTGAACGCCTTGCCGACCTGGCCGATCTCGTCGTCGCCGAACTGCAACGGCGGCGCCTCCCGGGCGACGTCCACCTCCTCGCCGTGCCCCAGCCGCTCCACCACGCTGGGCAGCCGCTCGTTGGCGAGCCGGAAGGCGGCCTCGCGCAGCCGTTCGAGCTGCCGGACCAGCGCGCGGGCCGTGGTGATCGAGACGATGACGGACGCGACGACGGCGATCAGGCCGAGACCGGCGGCGAGCACCAGCCGGATGATGACACCGACGGCGACCGGGGTGGCCCGGGACACGATGTCCTCACCGCCGGCGAGGATCACGCCGCGCAGGTCGGCCATCGCCCGGTCGGCGGCGGCCCGCCAGGCCGCGGCGGTGACCGGCGGGCGCACGTCCTCGCCCTTGGCCGCGAGCACCCGGTCCTGGAGCGTGCGTAGCTGCCCGAACGCCTCCCCCTCGACCATCTGCTGATAGCGGGACCGGTCGGTCGGGGCGAGTTCCCGGGCGGTCCGGTCGGCGAGGAACCACTGGGCGCCGACCAGCCGGGCGAACGCGGTCTGCTCGGCGACGGTCAGCCGGTTGGCCGAGACCGCGCCGGTGAGCAGCGCGTCCTGTTGGGACAGCAGCTCACGGGAGCGGTTCAGGTCGATCAGCGCCGCGGTGTCCCGGGCGATCTGGTCGTCGTCGAGACCGCCGAGCGCGTCGAAGACGGCGAAGATGCCGTCCACCGCCTCGTCGTACGCGGCCAGCGTCGCGGTCCGGTCGATGGTCTTGCGACCCACCTCGTCGCGGACCTGGACGAGCTGGCCGAGTTCGGCCTTCAGCTCGGCCAGCCGCTGCTCCAGCTCGTCGCTGGCCGGGACCTCGGTGCGCCAGTCCTGCACCGAGGTCCACAGCGCGGTGGCCGCGCTGTCGGTGCGCCCGCGCTGGGCCTGGAGCTCCTGCAACTGCCCGGGGTCGGACTCACCCAGGTAGCGCAGCGAGAGTCGGCGCTCGTTCTGCAGCTCCAGCAGCAGCGGGTCGCTCGGCTCGAAGACCCGCGCGTTGAGCGCCTGCACGCCGAGCAGGTTGAACCCGTCCCGTACGGTCACCCAGGCCGCGAACGCCCAGAGCGCGGTCAGCGACGCCAGCAGCGCGATGATCTTCGTACGGAGATTCGTACTGCGGGAACCCATCACACCGTCCTGGCCCGGTCTTCGGTCGGTCCGGAATCCGATCGACTCCGGCGCACGCTAGCAGCCGTCGTGAACTCCATTCAAGCGATCCTGATCATGGTGGGTGCCGGATGCGGCGACGTCCAGCCGGCCCGCCCCGACGCGGCCAGTACCGCCGCGCGCACGATCCGCGTCGGGCGGTAGAGGTCCTTGTCGTGCCAGAGTGCCGGACCACCGTCGCATCCGTCCAGCTCGGACAGTCGGGACCGGCCCCGGGCCAGCGCCGCGGCGATCCGGGGGTCCCCGGCGCGGCCCGCGCCGGTCAGGGCGAGCACCGCGTACGCGGTCTCCTCGGCGGTGCCCTGCCAGCGCCCCCACGATCCGTCCGCCCGCTGGGTGTCCAGCAGCCAGCCGACGCCCCGCTCGACGGCGGTCCGGGCCGCCCCGTCGGGCGCGTGGTCGGCCAGTGCGAGCAGCACCGCGTACGTCGCGTAGTACGCCGAGGCGTGCCAGCGGTCCTCCCACCGCCCGTCCGGCTCCTGCCGCTCGACGAGCCAGTCGGCGACCCGGCGGCGGGCCGCCGTCACGCCGGGCCGGGTCGCGTGCTCGCCGAGCGCGTCGAGCACGTGCGCGTTGGTGGTCAGCGAGGCGCCGTCCTCCCCCGGCCAGGTGCAGAAGTGGCGTCCGGTGTCGTACCCGGCGAGCGGGGCGACACCGAGCGGCCGGCCCAGTCGGGCCAGCACGTAGAGCACCACGGAGGTGGTGTCGGCGTCGGCCGGCAAGCCGGGCGCGGTGGCCGCGCCGGACGCGCCGACGGCTGCGCCCAACTCGGCCAGCACCGGCTCCGGCACCCGCAGCGGGACGCCGGCCCGGATCAGGGCGGCGAGCGCCCAGGCCCGTTCGAAGACGGTGATCGGGCTGGCGCAGGGCACCGGCCCGGGCCGGCCGACCCGGCGCAGGTAGTCCAGGGCGGGGCCGGGCTCGGGCCGGCCGAGCCAGGCGGCCGTGGCGGCCGGGGAGGCGCCCACCGAGCCGCTCGCCGAGGGGCGGACACCGGCCGCCCCGGGGGCCAGCTCGCCGGTCACCTCCAGCGCGTGCGCCAGCTTCGCCGGGACCGGCCGGCCGGTGGCCAGCAGGCCGCGTACCCGGGTCAGCCGGACCGGGTCGAGACCGGCCGGCAGGGGCAGGCGGGGCCGGTCCGCCCACCCGGCCAGCCCGGGCGGTGGGCCCGCCGGGCCGGTGAGACGCCGGTCCACGGCGGTCAGCAGCGCCGGCACGATCAGGTCGGTGGCCGGCAGGTCGGGCGGGGTGTCGCCGGGCAGCGCGGCGGCCAGGAACGCCAGGCCGCGGTGCGCGGCGGTGGCCGGCGCCGTGGCCGGCCCGGTCCGGTGCAGCTCGGTCAGCAGCGCCTCGACGGCGCTCAGCGTCGGCACCAGCGCGTAGCCGCCGGGCCCGCCCCAACCGCCGTCCGGGCGCTGCCGGTCGAGCAGCCAGGCCAGCCGGGTGTCGTGGCCGGGCAGCCAGGGTGCCAGCGCGGCCAGCCGGCCGGTCTCGTAGATCGACGGCGAGGTCTGCCCCGTCGGGTCGTCCGCGAGCGCGTCGACGAGTTCCCGCGCGGGCCCGCTCCGGGTGGCGGGCTGGGCGGTGAGGCTCACCGCACGCCCCAGAAGTCGGTGTGCCGGTAGAACCCGGTGGTGAACCCGAGCTGGCGGGACAGGAAGTCGGCCTCCCGGGGCGTCTCGTCGGCCAGTTTCGCCAGCAGCACCCGGCAGTGGTCGACCTGCTCGGCGAACCGCCGCTCGACCTCCGCCGGGTCGTCCACCAGCAGCAACGCGTTGAGATCGCCCGACTCCGCGTCCCGGCGGTACGTGCCGAGGTCGTTGACCAGGCGCAGCGCCCGCTGCACCTCGTCGCCGACCTCGATCAGCCGGTCCAGCGCGGCGGCGTCGGCGACCGATCCGGTGTGGATCCAGTGCGCCACGTTGACCACCGTGGCGGCGAGATTGTCCGCGTTGGCCAGGTACTCGGCGAGCGTGGGCCGGCCGGTGCGCCGCCACGTCCACTCGCGGGCCATCGCGTCCAGCGTGCGTTCCATGGTGGTGCGCCAGCGTCCGCGCAGGGCGGCGTAGCCGGGCGCGGTGGCGACGTCGTCGCGCAGTTCGGCGAGGAACCGGCCGAGCGGGTCGGTCGTCGACGCGCCGTCCAGCACGTCCAGGCAGGTACGGGCGATGCGGTCCACCTCGGCGCGGCTGGTCGCCCGCTGGTCGACCAGCCAGTCGACGGCGAAGCCCCACAGCACCGCGCGGTTGGTGACCGCCAGCTCGGCGGCGGTGTGCCAGGGCGCGCTGAACGCCATCGCCGAGGCGATGCTGCCGAACAGCGTCGCGTCGAACGGGTCGGCGGGAAACAGGTCGGGGTGCGCGGCGGCCACCCGGCGCAGGCCACGCTGGCCGTGCGCGACGAGCGCGCAGATCCGGCCCTGTTCCGCCGCGGCGGTGATCGGATCCGGCGTCGGTCCGCCGGTCACGCCGGCTCCGCCCGGCCGGCCGCGAGCAACGTCAGCTCGACCCGCTCGCGGGGTCGCAGCGCCGCCGCCAGGCGCAACCGGGGCACGTCGGGGCGACGCAGCCGGAAGCGGTAGCGGCTGAGCATCGTGGCGAGGATGAGCTGGGCCTCCAGATAGAACAGGTACATGCCGAGGCACTGGTGCGGGCCGCCGCCGAACGGGAAGTGGGCGTAACGGTGGCGGTCGCGGACCCGCTCCGGCCGGAACCGCTCCGGGTCGAACTCGTCCGGCCGGTCCCAGAACTGCCGCATCCGCTGGGTGATCAGCGGGCTGACCGCCATGGTGGCGCCGGCCTCGATCGGCACGCCGTCGATGACGTCGTCGGCGACCGCGCGGCGCGGGATGATCCAGCCGATCGGGTAGAGCCGCAGCAGCTCGTCCAGCACCATCCTGGTGTAGGTGAGGTGGTCCAGGTGCTCCCGGCGTACCGGGCCGTCACCGACCACGTCGTCGATCTCGGCGTAGAGCCGCTCGGCGACCTCGGGGTGCTGGTGCAGGTGCGGCCAGGCCCAGGTGAGCACGTTGATGGTGGTCTCGGTGGTGGCGGCGAACATGGCCACGGTGTCGTTGCGGACCTGCCGCTCGTCGAGCTGCCGGCCGTCGTCGGTGCGGGCCCGCCACAGGGTGGAGATGATGTCGTCGCCGGAGTCGGCGTCGTCGCGGGTCTGCCGCACGATCGGCACGAGCACGTCGTCCACGACGCGCACCGCGCGACGGAACGCCCGGTCGCCCGGCATCGGCAGCGACAGCGGCGCGAACGGCACGACGATGCGGGGGATGACCGCGGTGGCGATGCGGTCCTGGGCGTCGATCACGCGCATCGCGTCCGGCACCGAGATGCGGTCGGCGAAGAGCACCTTCATGATCGCCCGGCTGACGATGCGGGCCTGCTCGACGCCGATGTCGACCGGCCGCCCGGCGCGGTACGGCTCGTCCAGCTCGTCGACGGCGTCGGAGATGGCTCCGGCCATGCCGTCGATGAGCGCCTCCACCCGCTTGGCGGTGAACATCGGCTGCAACATCCGGCGGCTGGCGGACCAGACCTGCCCCTCGCCCAGGATGCCCTCGCCGAACAGTCGCTTGACCGGGCGCCAGAACAGTCCGTCGCCGGCCCGTTCGTAGTTGTCCGCCCGGTCGCGCAGCACGTGCTGCACGTGCCGGGGGTGGGTGACCAGGTACGGGCGGAACGAGCCGAGGTTGAGCCGGACCAGTTCGCCACCGGTGCGGTTGCCCACGTCGATCAGCGCGCGGGCCGGGTCCCGCAGGACGGCGGGCAGGATCTGCCGCAGCGGCACGACACGAGGCCGGCCGGTGGGCCGGGACAGGCCGGACGAATCGACCACCTGAACGCTCCCTCGGGTTGCTGAGGGTCGCTACCCCGTCTCGACCCGTGAACGTTGCTCGCGAGCATGCCATCCTGGGCGTTGAATCAAAAGACGGCAACGAGGATATTTCACTTAACAACAATCTCTTTGTCGAGAATGGAGCCCGTGGGATATGCGTCACGCCGAAAGTTTTGCGGGTAAGGCCGGGCCCCCGCTCAACGCCTCCGGTATAGCTCGGAGCCCCGCTTGACACCTGCCTCGCCGGCGCGGGAACGCGGGCGCGGGCCCGTCCGCTGTGCCAAGCTTCGGGCATGGACGACAAGACCATCCTGAGCCGGATCTCCGAACTCGTCGACGAGGAGCACCGGCTGCGCGCCGGCGCGCAGCAGCACGAGGCCGGCACCGACGACGAGGCCCGCGAGCGGCTCCGGCACCTGGAGGAGTCCCTGGACCAGTGCTGGGACCTGCTCCGCCGTCGCCGGGCGGCCCGGCAGGCACACGGCGACCCGGACGCCCAGGGTGAGCGCCCGGTGCCGGAGGTCGAGCGCTACCTCCAGTGACCCGCGCTCAGGGCGGCACCGCCGTCCGCAGCGGTACCGCCGAGCCGACGTCCCGGGCGGGACGGATCCCGCCCGGGACGCTCACGGTTCAGCGGATCCCCGCCTCCCGCAGCAGCACCTCGGTCAGCGCCACCGGATCGGTGTCGACGGCGGGCAGCCCCCGGGCGGTGAACCAGGCGGCCACCACGCGTACGTCGCGGGCCAGGAACTCGGCCCCCTGCGGGTTGGCCACCACGTCCACCACCTGCGGCAGGTCGATCAGGACCAGCCGGCCGGCGTGCACCAGGAGGTTGTACGGGGACAGGTCGCCGTGGGCGTACCCGGCCCGCGCCAGCACCACCAGGGCGTCGACCAACTGCTCCCACAGGTCGCGCAGCTCGTCGTCGTCCGGTCGGACCTGGGCCAGCCGGGGCGCGGCCTCGCCCGCCCCGGCGTCGCCCACGAACTCCAGCATCAGCTCGGTGCCGAGCAGCTGCACCGGGTAGGGCACGGCGATCCGCCCGGAGGCGGCGCCGATCTCCCACAGCCGGGACAGCGCGGCGAACTCGGCCGCCGCCCACTGCCCGGCGATCATCTGCCGGCCGAACGCGGTACGCCCGGCCATCGCCCGCATCTCCCGCGACCGGCGTACCCGGCGACCCTCCAGGTAGCCGGCGTCACGGTGGAAGAGCCGGTGCTGGGCGTCCCGGTAGCGCTTGACCGCCAGCAGGCAGCCCCGGTCGGTGTCCGGCACCGCGCGGCGGACCAGGTGGACGTCCGCCTCCTTGCCGGTCTTGAGCATCCCCAGCTCGGTGTCCCGGGCGGCCAGCTCGGTCACCAGCCAGGCCGGGTGCGGCTCCGGCCCGTGGACGGCCTGGTCCCAGGAGGACCAGCGGTCCTCCGCGTCGGGCTCGGCGTCCGGGTCGGCGAGGGTCGGGGCCGGCCGGCCCCGCTTCAGGAAGTCGGGTTCGTCGTCGTCGAAGCGGCTCTTGCCGCGGCCACGGCGCGGCTGCGCCGGGAAGTCGTGATCGCGCACGGGTGGATCTGTCCTTCGGTCGAGTCTGGTGGAGGCAGGCGGAACGACCCTGCAAAGACGGCCATGACCGACCTCCTCTCCTCGACCGGGCGACCCGGTTGCGCCCTCGCGCGGCACCATGCTCGTGGGCCGGCCCCGGCGGGGCAACCGATTTTCCCCGCTCAGCCCGCCAGCACGGCGGCCACGGCCGGGATCAGCCCGTCCTCCACCCGGGTCGGCGCGAAGCGGGGATCCGACCAGCGCCGCCCCCGGTGCAGCCAGACGCTGGGCAGGCCCACCGCGGTCGCGCCGCCGATGTCCGCCTCCGGGCTGTCGCCGATCACCCACGCGCCGCGCAGCGGCAACCGGGCCCGCTGGGCGGCGAGCGCGAAGATCCGGGGGTTGGGTTTGCTGACCCCGGCCTCCTCGGAGATCACCCAGTCGGCGACGTACCGGTCCAGGCCGGTCCGGCGGATCTTGGTGTCCTGCTGGCGTTCCGCGCCGTTGGTGACCACCACCGGCACCCAGCCCGCGTCGGCGGCGATCCGCAGCGCGCAGGCCACCAGCGGATCCAGCCGCATGTGCGCCACCACGCCGTCGTGCAGCTCCTCGACCAGGTCGATCGACGGGATGCGCAGCCCGTAGCGGTCCCGGATGGCGTCGGCCACGTCCCACCGGTTGGTCAGCCCGTCCGCGTCGACGGAGACCAGCCAGTCGAGGTCGACGGGCGGCGCGCCGATGCTCTCCAGGAAGCGTGCTCCCCAGGCGCGGAACGGCCCGTCGCGGTCCAGCAGGGTGTCGTCCAGAGCGAGCAGGAGCAACGGCACCTGAGCACCCTACGGGAACGCCCTGGGCACCGGCAGGGCCGGAGGTCCCGCTCGCGGTCAGGCGACGAGCGTCGCGCGGGCGGCCCCGGCGTCGGGCAGCCGGTCGAGCAGCATGGTGTGCGCCGCGCGGGTGTCCGCCAGGACCGCCGGGTCCAGCGTCGCCACCAGCACGTCCTCCCCGGCGTCCGCGCCCCGGGCCAGCGCCCGGCCCTCCGGGTCGTAGACCGCCGCGCCACCGTTGAACCGCCAGGGCGCCACGCCGCCGACCGCGTTGGCGAAGACCACGAACATGGTGTTGTCCAGCGCGCGGGCCGCGTAGTAGAGGTCCCGACGGTGCGCCGAGCCGGCCAGGTAGCCGCTGGGGCAGAGGTAGCCGTGCGCGCCGTCGCCCGCCGCGGCCCGGCCGTGCTCCGGGAAACAGCCGTCGTAGCAGATGCCGAGGCCGAACCGCCACGTGTCGACCACCAGCGTGGCGCCCCGCCGGCCGGCGTCGAACAGCTCGCGTTCGCCGCTCCAGAGCTGCTGCTTGTCGTACGCCGCGGTGACCGTGCCGGTCGGGTCCACCACCAGCGACGAGATGGTGCGCCGCCGGTCCGGGTGGCGGACCGCCGCGCCGATCACCACGGCGGTCCCGCCGTCCCGCGCGGCGGCGCGCAGCGGGTCCAGCCGGGCGTCGTCGACCCGCCCGTCCGGGTCGGCGGTCACGTCCGTCCCGGACGGGTCCGCGCCCAGCGTCGGCGGGTGGTACGCGGGCAGGAACAGCTCGGGCAGCACCACGACGCGGGCCCCGGCGGCCCGGCCGACCAGGCGGGCGGCGGCTCGCGCGTTCCCGGCGACGTCACCGGGCACCGGTTGCGCCTGCACGGCGGCGACGGTCAGCGGGGTCATCACCGGATGGTAGCCAACCCACCTCGCAAGCCGTACGTACGGTTTGCGTCGGCCCCCGCCACCTGCGACGATCGCACCGTGCCCAGAGTAAGTCAGGACCAGCTCGACGCGCGCCGGCAGGAGATCCTCGCCGCGGCGCGGGCGTGTTTCGCCCGGCACGGCTACGAGGGCGCCACCGTGCGGCGGCTGGAGGAGGCCACCGGTCTCTCCCGGGGCGCGATCTTCCACCACTTCCGGGACAAGGACTCACTCTTCCTCGCCGTGGCCGAGGACGACGCCGCCGCCATGGTGGAGACCGTGGCCCGCAACGGCCTGGTCCAGGTGATGCGGGACCTGCTCGCCCGCGCGGTCTCCCCGGACACCACCGGCTGGCTCGGCAGTCAGCTCGAGGTCTCCCGCCGGCTGCGGACCGACCCGGCGTTCGCCAAGCGCTGGTCCGAGCGCTCGGCGGCCATCGCCGAGGCGACCCGGGAACGGCTGCTCCGCCAGCGCGAGGCCGGCGTGCTCCGCGACGACGTGCCGATCGACGTGCTGGCCCAGTTCCTGGAGCTGGCCTACGACGGGCTGGTGCTGCACCTGGCGATGGGCCGGCCGGCCGGCGACCTGACCCGCGTGCTGGACCTGGTCGAGGAGGCCGTCCGCCGGCACTGACGTCTCGGTCCGGTAACTGGCCGCCCCACGGAGATCGACACTGGCGTACCTGCTCCACAATGAGCCGCGACCCCCTCGCGACAGGAGCACAGCATGACCGTCCTCGCGGCCGACACCTGGGGCATCCCCGGCCCCGTCTTCCTGCGCTGGTATCTCGTCGCGGCCGTCGTCCTGGTCGTGGGCACGGCGGTGTACCGGTTCCGCGCGCTGGCCGGCACCCCGGTCCCGGACCACGGCTCGCTCGGTCCGCAGCAGGTCGCGTACCTCAACGGGGGCGACCAGCTCGCGGTCTGGACCGCGCTCGGCGGCCTGCGCCGGGCCGGCGCGGTGGGCGTGCATCCGGACCGGCGGCTGGCCACCGGCGGACCGCTGCCGGCCGGGCTCACCCCGCTGGACCAGGCCGTCCACCACGCGGCCAGCCAGGGCCTGCGCGCCCGGGAGCTGCCCCGCGACGAGTGGGTCCGGCGTGCCCTCGACGAGCTGCGCGACGGCCTGGTCCGCCGCGGCCTGGCGCTGGACCCGGAGCGGCGCCGCACGCTGCGACGCGGGTCCACCCTGCTCGGCCTGCTGCTGGTGCTCGGCGTGGCGCGTGCCTTCTTCGGGCTGACCAACGGCCGGCCCGCCGGCTTCCTACTCCTCACCCTGGTCCCGCTCATCGTCGCGTTCCTGCTGCTCAACCGCGTGCCGTGGCGCACCCGGGCGGCCACCGCCGCGCTGCGCGACCTGCGCCGCCGGCACACCGCGCTGCGTCCCGCCGCCGCGCCGGCGTACGCCACGTACGGCCCGTCGGCCACCGCCATGGCGGTGGCGCTGTTCGGCACCGCCACGCTCTGGACCATGGACCCGGGCTTCGCGGAGCAGGCCGAGATCCAGCGCCAGGCGATGGGTACGGCGGGCAGCTCCGGCAGCTCGTGCGGCGGTTCCTCCTCCTGCTCCGGCGGCTCCTCCTCGTGCGGCGGCGGCAGCTCCTGCGGCGGGGGTGGCGGCTGCGGGGGCGGCGGCGGGTGCGGCGGATGAGCGGCCCGTCCGGCGTCGGCATCGGCTGGCGGCCCGAGATCGCCGGCTTCGTGGCCGACCTGCCGGGACTGCGCTTCGTCGAGGTGGTCGCGGAGGCGGTCGCGCCGGCCGGACCACTGCCCGACGGCCTGACCGAGCTGCGCGCCCGCGACGTCACCGTCGTACCCCACGGGGTGCGTCTCTCGCTCGGCGGCGCGGAACCGGTCGACCCGGCCCGGGTGGCGCACCTGGCCGCGGTGGCCACGGCGCTGGACGCGCCGCTGGTCAGCGAGCACATCGCGTTCGTGCGGGCCGGTGGCCTGGAGGCCGGCCACCTGCTGCCGCTGCCCCGCAGCCGGGAGGCGGTGGCCGCGGTGGTGGCCAACGTCCGGCGGACGCGGGCGGAGCTGCCGGTGCCGCTGGCGCTGGAACCGATCGCCGCGCTCTTCGACTGGCCCGACGACGAGCTGGACGAGGCCGACTTCCTCACCGAGATCCTCGACGCGACCGACGCGCTGCTGCTGCTCGACGTCGCCAACGTGCACGCCAACGCGCGCAACCGGGGCGGCGACCCGGCCGCGATGCTGGACCGGCTGCCGCTGGAGCGGATCGCCTACGTGCACGTGGCCGGCGGGTCCGAGGCCGGCGGCTTCTACCACGACACGCACACCGATCCGGTGCCCGCCGAGGTGCTCGACCTGGTCCGGGAGCTGTGCGCCCGGCACCGCCCGCCGGCGCTGCTGCTGGAACGCGACGGCCACTACCCGCCCGCCGCCGAGCTGCGCGGCGAGCTGGACGCGCTCGCCGCCGCGTCCGGGTACCCGGTGGTCACGTGAGCGGCGACCTGGCGGCCCGGCAGGCCGAGCTGGTGGCGACGCTGGTCGCGGGCGGGCCGCTGCCGCCCGGCTTCGCCGCCGCGCCGGTCGAGGCCGCCCGTCGGGCGCTGAGACGCAAGCGCGCCGGCGACGTGGCCCGGCACTGGCCGCTGCTCGCCGCCGGCCTCGGCGCCGACTGGCCGGCGGTCTTCGTCGACTGGGCGGCCGGCCGCCCCACCAACGGCTCGCTGCGCGACGGCTGGGACCTGGCCCGCGAGCTGCGCGACCGGGGCACGCTGCCGCCGCTGGGCGCCGACGAGCTGGCCGGGCGCGAGGCGGCGAACCGCTACGACGGCCGCGGCGCGCCCCGACGCCGCCGCCTCCCGGCGCTCGCCCGCACCGGCGGCGCCGTCGTGGTCCAGTTCGCCGGCCGGGTACGCCTGCTGCGGCCCGCCCCGCGCTGACCGGTCCGCACCCGATGCGGCAGGATCGGGCCATGGATCTCGGACTGGCCGACCGGGTGTACGTGCTGACCGGCGCCTCCGGTGGCCTCGGTCTCGCCACCGCCCGGCAGCTCGTCGCGGACGGGGCTCGGGTGGTGGTCTCCGCGCGGGCCCCGGAACGGGTGGCTGCCGCCGTCGAGGCGCTCGGCGGCCCGGCGCGGGCCATCGGGCTGACCGCCGACCTGGCCGACCCCGGCACTCCGGACCGCCTCGTGGCGGCGGCCCGCGAACACTTCGGCCGGCTCGACGGCGCGCTGGTCTCGGTCGGCGGGCCGCCCGGGGGCACCGCCGCCGAGGTCACCGACGCGCAGTGGCGGGAGTCGTTCGAAACGGTCTTCCTGGGCAGCGTCCGGCTCGCCCGCACGGTGGCCGGCGCGCTCACCGACGGCGGCGCGATCGCCCTGGTGCTGTCCACCTCGGTGCGCGAGCCGCTGGCCGGGCTGGGCATCTCCAACGGCCTCCGACCGGGCCTGGCCGGGGTGGCCAAGGACCTGGCCGTCGAGTACGGTCCGCGCGGCGTACGGGTGGTGAGCCTGCTGCCCGGCCGGATCATGACCGACCGCAACCGGGAGCTGCTGGCCGCCTCCGGGGACGCCGACCGGGCCCGCGCCGCGGCGGAGGCGGCGATCCCGCTCGGCCGCATCGCCGAGCCCGCCGAGTTCGGCCGGGTGGCCGCATTCCTCCTCTCCCCCGCCGCGAGCTACGTCACCGGGGTCACCGTGCCGGTCGACGGCGGTGCCCTGCGTGGCCTGTGACGGCACGTCGACGACCTCGCGGCCCGGTGCCGGCGCGGTGACGCGCCCGCGACCCGGTGCCATCGCGGTGACGCGCCCGCGACCCGGGACGGCACGTCGGTGAACGACCGACGCCGCCCCGCCGGCGGGCGACCCGAACCCGCGACCGGTCCCGCCGCGCCCGCCCGGCGTCACCCGCGACCCAGCCGGGAGCAGCTCGCCGCGGCGGCCGACCGGCTGCTGCCCGACGTGATCGGGCCCGGTCTGGACGTGCTCTTCGTCGGCATCAACCCGGGCCTGTGGTCGGCGGCCACCGGCTGGCACTTCGCCCGCCCGGGCAACCGGTTCTGGCCGGCGCTGCACCGGGGCGGGTTCACCCCACGCCTGTGGCACCCCAGCGAGCAGGACGAGCTGCCCGCGCTGGGGCTGGGCATCACGAACATGGTGGCCCGGGCCAGCGCCCGCGCCGACGAGCTGACCGCCACGGAACTGGTCGAGGGCGCACGCGTGCTCACCGACAAGGTCGAGCATCACCGACCGCGCTGGGTGGCGGTGGTCGGGGTGACCGCGTACCGGATCGGTTTCGCCCGGCCGAAGGCCGGCTTCGGGCCGCAACCGGAGCCGCTCGGGCCGGCGCGGCTCTGGGTGCTGCCCAACCCGAGCGGGCTGAACGCGCACTTCACGCCGGAGACGCTCGGCGCCGCGTTCGGTGAGCTGCGCGCGGCGGTCACCGGCGGATAGCGCCTTCCGGCGCCGCCGCGCGTCGTCGGTCCGACGATGACGCACCGCGACGACGGGACCGCACGGCGTAGAGGTTTCCTGCGATAATCGCGGCCATGCATGGGTGGGCGTCGGCCGGGCCGTGGGACGTGATCGAGCGGAGCATCGCCACCGGTGTCCCGCCCTTCGTGCTGTCCGTCGTCGGGGTGCTCGTCGCGCTGACCGCGGTGCTGTCCGCGCGGTTCCCGCGGAAGTCGGCCCGGCCGCTCGACGACCTGGCCGACGACCTGGCGGCGGCGATGCGGAAACGAAGCGGCCAGGAGGTCGTCGAACGGGACCTGACCGCGCCCCTGCCGATCACCTGGCACCGCGCCTCCGCGCCGATCGGCGCCTCGGCGCGGCACGCCCTGACCGGCCCGTTCGAGCCGCTCCCCGGGGCGGAACGCGTCACCGGCCAGGAGCTGGCCGAGGGCACGCACAAGCAGCTCTACGCGCTCTACGCCGGTCTGCCCTCCGGCCGGCTGATCATCGCCGGTCCACCCGGCGCCGGCAAGAGCACCGCGGCCGTCCTCCTGTTCCGGGACGCGCTGGCGGCGCGCGAGCAGGCCGGCCCGGAGCACCGGTCCCGCATGCCGGTGCCGATCCTGGTCAGCCCGCGCGGCTGGGACGCGATCACCACGCCGTTCGCGACCTGGATCGCCGACCGGATCGCCGAGGTCCCCGGCCTCACCGCCAAGGACGCGGCACGGCTCGTCGCCGGCCACCGGATCGCCGTGCTCGTCGACGGCCTGGACGAGATCGGCGAGGGTCTGCGCCCCGTCGTCCTGCGGGAGCTGAGCCGACAGGCCAACCTCCGGCTGGTGCTGCTCAGTCGGATCGACGAGTTGACCGGTGCCGTCCGACGGCATCCACTGATCGGCGCGGCGGGCGTCGAGCTGCGGCCCGTCGACGAGGAGGTCGCGGTCGACTACCTCCTGAGCCGGCTCGCCGATCCGCCGCCGCCGGCCTGGCAGAAGGTCACCGACCGGCTCCGGCAGGGGCCGGCCGGCCCGCTCACCGGCCCGCTCAAGAACCCGTTCCTGCTCACCCTGCTCCGGGACGCGTACGAGCCGCTCGACCCGGTGGACGAACTTCTGGACCGTCGACGGTTCCGCAAGGCCAGCCAGGTCGAGCGCCACCTGCTCGACCGGGCGCTGGCCACGGCGTACGCCTCCGGCCCGGACCGGCCACCGTCGCGTTACTCGCTGCGCACCGCCCAACGGACACTCGGCTTCCTCGCCCATCACCTCGGTCGCACCGGCGCCGACGGCCTGAAGTGGTGGAACATGCCGCCGACGGGTCCGTCCCCTCCCCTCCCGGCGCTGCTTTTCGCCCTGGCGGTCTGGTACACGACCGCGATCCCGATCAGCCTGCTGCTCGGCCTGTCGTACCGGCTCGCCGAAGGGCGGGAGATCACCAGCGGGTTGCCAGTGGGTCTGCTCATGGCTTTCCTGTCCACCTTCATCGTGATCCGGGAACGGAAACCGATGCCCAGACGGGTGCCCCGGCGCTGGTGGCGAGCGATGTTCGTGCCACGCCGGATGCTGGTCACCCTTCCCCTCGGGTTCGGGTTGATCCTGCCGCTGACACTGCTCGGCTCCGCCCTCCCCGGCGTCGGCGGGTGGCTGCTCACCGGGCTGGCGGCCTGGCTCACGATCGAGCTCGGCGGGTCTCTGTTCGCCGCCGCGCAGCCCGACGACTACGCGCTCGATCCCCGGCGGTCGTGGCGGGACGACGCGGCGGCGAGCACGATGCTGGCGGCCACCGCGGCGACGGCGGCGTTCGTGGGCGGCACCGGCTTCGGCATGCACTTCGACGTGAGCCTGCCCCGGGTCCTGGCGATCGGCGTGCTGGGCGCGCTCGCCAGCGCCGTCTGGCTCTGGTCGGTCTCCACCACCTGGCGCACGTGCTGCCGGCAGGTCGAGATGGCCGTGCGCTTCCGGACCCCGCTGCGGATGCGGCGGTTCCTGGAGGACGCGCGGGAACGGCAGGTCCTGCGCACCTCCGGGCCGGTCTACCAGTTCCGGCACGACCTGCTCCGGCAACACCTGGCCGACACCTGGGGCGGGGCCCGACGGTCGGTGCCGCGCCAACCGGGGGCGTCGCCCGGGCGAGGGGCAGCCGGGCGGGTCACCGGCGCCCGGGGGCGGAACGCCTAGGGCCGGCCGGCTCCGGTGCGACAGACCCCTAGTTCGCCGTCGCCGGCGGCATGGACTCCTGGGCGACGTACGTGCCCATCGGCACCGTGGTCACCACCGGCTCGGGCTGCTCCGGCTCCGCGTACGGGACCGGCGAGTCGGTGACCGCGAACTGGGTCCGGTACAGCTCGGCGTAGAGGCCGCCGACCGCCACCAGCTCGTCGTGCCGGCCGCGCTCGACGATGCGACCCTCGTCGAGCACCAGGATCTGGTCGGCGTCGCGCACCGTGGAGAGCCGGTGCGCGATGACCAGCGCGGTACGCCCGGTCAACGCCACCGACAGCGCCCGCTGCACCGCCGCCTCGCTCTCCGAGTCGAGGTGTGCGGTGGCCTCGTCGAGGATCACGATCGACGGGGCCTTGAGCAGCAGCCGGGCGATGGCGATGCGTTGCTTCTCGCCGCCGGAGAAGCGGTAGCCCCGCTCGCCGACCGTGGTGTCGAGCCCGTCCGGCGTGGCCCGGACCAGGTCGGCGACCTGCGCACCGGCCAGCGCCGCCCAGATCTCGTCGTCGGTGGCGTCGGGCTTCGCGTAACGGAGGTTCTCCCGGATCGTCTCGTGGAACAGGTGCGAATCCTGGGTGACCACGCCGATCTCGTCGCGCAGCGAGGCGAGCGTCGCGTCGCGCACGTCGACGCCGCCGACCAGCACCTGGCCGTCGCTGACGTCGTAGATCCGGGAGATCAGCATGGACAGTGTCGACTTGCCGGCGCCGGACGGGCCGACCAACGCCACCATCTGCCCGGGCTCGACGGCGAACGAGACGCCCTTGAGCACCGGCTCGTTCACCGTCCGGTCCAGCGTGGCGACCTCCTCCAGCGAGGCCAGCGACACCTCGGCGGCGCTCGGGTAGCGGAAGCGCACGTCCCGGAACTCGACCCGGCCGTTGCGCGGCGGCACCGGCACCGCGTCGGGCTTCTCCGCGATGGCCGGACGCAGGTCGAGCACCTCGAAGACGCGGTCGAAGGAGACCAACGCGCTCATCACGTCGACCCGGACGTTGGACAGCGCGGTGAGCGGGCCGTAGAGGCGGGTCAGCAGCAGCGCCAGCTTGACGACCGTGCCCGCGCTGACCGCGCCGGTGACCGCGAGCCAGCCGCCCACGCCGTAGGTCAACGCCTGGGCCAGCGAGGCGACCAGCAGCATCGCCACGAAGAACGTGCGCGAATACATGGCGGACTGGATGCCGATGTCGCGCACCCGCTCGGCCCGACCGGCGAACCGGTCGGCCTCCACCTCGGGTGCGCCGAAAAGCTTCACCAGCAGCGCGCCCGACACGCCGAACCGCTCGGTCATGGTGGCGTTCATCTTGGCGTCGAGGTCGTAGGACTCGCGGGTGATCTCGGCCAGCCGCCGGCCGACCCGGCGGGCCGGGATGATGAAGATCGGCAGCAGCACCAGCGCCAGCACGGTGATCTGCCAGGACAACACCAGCATCGCCCCGGCGGTGAGCACGAGCTGGATGACGTTGCTGACCACCCCGGACAGCGTCGAGGTGAACGCGCGCTGGGCGCCGAGCACGTCGTTGTTGAGCCGGCTGACCAGCGCGCCGGTCTGGGTGCGGGTGAAGAACTGCAACGGCATCCGCTGGACGTGGTCGTAGACCCGGGTGCGCAGGTCGAGGATGATGCCCTCGCCGATGCGGGCCGAATACCACCGCTGGGCCAGCGAGAACAGCGCGTCGGCCACGGCCAGCGCGGCGATGATCAGGGCGAGCCGGACCACGGTGTCGCGGGCGTCGGGACCACGGCCGGCGATCGCGTCGATGACGTCACCGGCGAGCAGCGGGGTGGCCACACCGATCACCGCGGCGACGATCACGGTGAGCAGGAAGACGACGATGTCGCGCCGGTACGGCTGGGCGAACGCGACGATCCGCCGGGCGGTGCCGCGCTTGAGCCGGTGGGCGGAGACCTCGTCGCGGTTGCGCAGCGACCGGAGCATGCTCCAGCCGCCCATGCCGCCGCCGGCCATGTTGCTGGACACTCGTCACCTCCGGGTCGTCGGGCAGCGCGGACCGCCGGGGTCAATTCTCCCGACGCCTGTGACAACCTCGCGAGTAACCCAGATCTTCCCCCGGGGTCCTTACCGCTATTCGCCGCGCCCGGCCAGGTCCCGGATCCGACGGGTCTGGGCCTCCCGCTCGGCGCGCTGCTGCTCGGCGTGCGAGCGCCCGGCCGCGCCGGCGAGCAGCGCCTTGATCTCCACGACGGCGTCCCGGCTGTTGGCCAGCAGCCCGGCGGCCAGGTCACGCACCGCGGCGTCCAGCTCGTCGGTGGGCACCACGAGCGTGGCCAGGCCGACCCGGTCCGCCTCAGCGGCGTCCATCCGACGGCCGGTGGCGCAGATCTCCAGGGCGCGGGAGTAGCCGACCAACTCCACCAGGCGGCGCGTGCCGGCCAGGTCGGGGACCAGCCCGAGCGTCACCTCGGCCATCGAGAGCTTCGCGTCGGCGGCGAGCACCCGCAGGTCGCAGGCGAGCGCGAGCTGGAAGCCGGCGCCGATCGCGTGGCCCTGCACGGCGGCGATCGAGACGACGTCCGGTCGGTGCAGCCAGGTGAAGCCGGCCTGGTAGGCGGCGATCCGGTCGGCGCACTCGGACTCGGAGAGCGTGGCCAGCTCGGCGAAGGAACCCGGCCCGGAGGCACCGGCGACCGCGAGGTCCAGGCCCGCGGAGAAGGCCCGCCCCTCGCCGCGTACGACGACGACCCGGACGTCACCGGGCAGGTCCCGGGAGAAGTCGCTCATGGCGCGCCACATCGCCGGGGTCTGGGCGTTGAGCACGTCGGGCCGGCACAACGTCACCGTCGCGACCGGCCCGTCGCAGTCGAGTCGAACTCCGGTCGTCTCGGTGGTCACCGGACCACCCGGAGCGCGACGCTGATGGACGACGCTGGGGGGCGGGTCACGCCTTCTTGCGGCGCCGGGCACCGCCGCGCTGCCGCAGCTGCACCCCGGACTCGGTGAGCACCCGGTGGATGAACCCGTACGAGCGGCCGGTCGAGGCCGCCAGCGCACGGATGCTCTCACCCCCGGTGTACCGCTTTACCAGGTCTTTGGCGAGCGTCTGACGCTCGGCCCCGACGATCCGGCGACCCTTCTCAGTGCTGGTGGCTGTGCCGGTGGCTGCCATGCTGATTCCTCACGTCCCAGACTGTGCGGTTCGGATACGGTCCCACCTATTAGACCGCCTCGAACGATCATGCGCCAGATATCAACTATTCGCCAACCGACACGCTACGCAATGTCAGCTTCCCGATAGAGTGATCCTCCCGGCCGTCCGATCCGTACCGGCCGGGTCGTATCGTGCCCCCGGTGACCGATCTGATCGCCGGCGCGGCCGGTGCCGCCGGCGTCTTCGCCGCCACCAACCTCGACGACATCGTGGTGCTCACCGTGCTCTTCGTGGCGTCCCGGACCGACGGCCGGCCGCGGCCCTGGCAGATCGTCGCCGGTCAGTACGCGGGCATCGGCGCGCTGGTCGCCGTCGCGGTGGTGGCCGCCGCCGGCCTGCTGGTGGTGCCCGACCCGTGGCCGGGCCTGCTCGGGCTGCTGCCGATCGCGCTCGGCGTCCGCGCGCTGCGGAACCGGGCCGGGGACGACGACCCGCCGGTGGTGGTCGGCACCCTGTTCGGCGTCGCCGGGATCACGGTGGCCAACGGCGCCGACAACATCGCGGTCTACGTGCCGGTCTTCCGCGCCCTCGACCCGCTCACCGGCCTGGTCTGGCTGCTGGTCTTCGCCGTGCTGGTCGCCGTGTGGTGCGCCGTCGCCGCCGCGCTCGGCGGCCACCCGCGGGTGGTGTCGCTGGTCGGCCGCGCCGGCCACTGGCTGGTGCCGACGATCTTCATCGTCATCGGCGCGGCCATCCTGCTCACCTCCGGCGTCCTCCCCCGGCTCGCCGACCTGCTCGGCTGAACCGCGCCGCCGGCCGCCGACCCGGGGTCAGGCCAGCTCGACCAGTTCGAGCAGGTCGTCGGACCAGGCGTCCTCGTCGCCGTCGGGCAGCAGGATGGCGCGGTCCGGCTTGAGCGCGCTGACCGCCCCCGGGTCGTGGGTGACCAGCACGATCGCGCCCGGGTAGCGGGCGATCGCGTCGAGCACCTGCTCCCGGCTGACCGGGTCGAGGTTGTTCGTGGGCTCGTCCAGCAGCAGCACGTTGGCCCCGGAGCAGACCAGCGTGGCCAGCGCCAGCCGGGTCTTCTCGCCACCGGAGAGCACCCCGGCCGGCTTGTCGACGTCCTCGCCGGAGAACAGGAACGCACCGAGGATCTTGCGCAGGTCGGTGTCGGTCTGGTCGGAGGCGGCGCTGCGCATGTGCTCCAGGATCGTCCGGTCCACGTCCAGCGTCTCGTGCTCCTGGGCGTAGTAGCCGAGCCGCAGGCCGTGCCCGGGGCGGACCTCGCCGGTGTCCGGCTTCAGCAGGCCGCCGAGCATCCGCAGCAGCGTGGTCTTGCCGGCGCCGTTGAGCCCGAGGATGGCCACCCGGGAGCCCCGGTCCACCGCGACGTTCACGTCGGTGAAGATCTCCAGCGACCCGTACGACTTGGACAGGCCGGCGGCGGTCAGCGGGGTCTTGCCGCACGGCGCCGGGTTGGGGAACCGGACCTTGGCCACCTTGTCGGCGTGGCGTACCTCTTCCAGCCCGGAGATCAGTTTCTCGGCCCGGCGGGCCATGTTCTGCGCGGCCACGGTCTTGGTGGCCTTGGCCCGCATCTTGTCGGCCTGGGCCATCAGCGCGCCGGCCTTCTTCTCGGCGTTGGCCCGCTCCCGGCGACGGCGCCGCTCGTCGGTCTCCCGCGCCTCCAGGTAGGCCTTCCAGCCGAGGTTGTAGGTATCGACCACGGAGCGGGTGGCGTCCAGGAACCACACCTTGTTGACCACGGCCTCCAGCAGCGAGCCGTCGTGGGAGATCACGATCAGGCCGCCCTTGTGGTTGGCGAGGAAGCCGCGCAGCCAGGTGATCGAGTCCGCGTCGAGGTGGTTGGTGGGCTCGTCGAGCAGCAGGATGCCGCCGCCGTTCTCGCCGGCGTCCCGGAACAGGATCCGGGCCAGCTCGATGCGGCGGCGCTGACCGCCGGAGAGCGTGCCGATGGTCTGCGCCAGGGCGCGGTCGGGCAGGCCGAGGTTGGCGCAGATCCGGGCCGCCTCGGCCTCGGCCGCGTAGCCGCCCAGCGAGGCGAACTGGTCCTCCAGCGCGCCGTAGCGGCGGACCAGCCGCTCGTCGTCGGCGCCCTCGGCGAGCTTGTCCTCCAGCTCCTTCATCTGTGCCATGAGCACGTCCAGGCCGCGTGCGGAGAGGACCCGGTCCCGGCCGGTGACCTCCAGGTCGCCGGTACGCGGGTCCTGCGGCAGGTAGCCGATGGCGCTGCGCCGGTCGAGCTGCCCGGCGTACGGCTGGCCCTCCCCGGCGAGCACCTTCAGCGTGGTGGTCTTGCCGGCGCCGTTGCGGCCGACCAGGCCGATCCGGTCGCCCGGCTGCACCCGCAGGGTGGTGTCGGACAGCAGGATCCGGGAACCGGCACGCAGTTCCAGGCCGGTGGCAGTGATCATTTCGGAGTACTCGCTCTCGGGGTCCGGAAGGGCTGACTCAGGGCACGCGAAAGCGCCGGCGGGTCTCGTTCTCCCGTCGGCGCGGGGCCGTTCAGCCTTCGCAGCGCAGCACGGTTCCAGTGTACCGGGCGCGCCGTGGTCGTCCCGCCGGATTACCGTACAAGATCATCGGGTACCGAATTCGCCGTCCGGACCCGGTCCGGTACCGCAACCACCACACACGGACAGATCGGTGATCGGGGTCAACATGGAGCTGAATGAGAACGCGCGGGTCGACACCAGCCAGGTGGACGACCGGCGAGGGTCCGGCGGGGGAGGCGGGATGGGCATCCCGATCCCGACCGGCGGCGGTCGCGGCGGGATCGTGGGCATCATCATCGCCGTGCTGGTCGCCCTGGTGGGCGGCGGCTTCGGCCTCAACGCGGCCACCAACGGCGGCGACGACTCGGCGCAGGGCGACAACACCTCGCTGGAGCAGAAGTGCTCGGCGGACGACGCGTTGAAGCAGCTCGACTGCCGCAACGCGCTCTACGTCAACTCGATCCAGGCATACTGGCGCACCGCCATGCCGGAGGTGTTCGGCGAGCAGTACAAGCCGTCCAAGACGGTCTTCTTCAGCCAGAACGTCAGCACCGGCTGCGGCGCGGCCGACTCCGGCGTCGGCCCGTTCTACTGCCCGGCCGACGACCTGGTCTACATCGACCTCACGTTCTACCGCCTGCTCGCCGACCAGCTCGGCGCCAAGGGCGAGTTCGCCCAGCCGTACGTGCTGGCCCACGAGTACGGCCACCACGTGCAGGACCTGCTCGGCACCGAGGCGCAGATGCGCCGCCAGCAGCAGCGCGACCCGCAGAGCGCCAACGCGCTCTCGGTGAAGCTCGAACTCCAGGCCGACTGCTACGCCGGCGCCTGGGCCAAGAACGCCACCGGCACCGCCGACGAGCAGGGCCAGAAGATCTTCGAGAGCATCACCGACCAGGACATCCAGCAGGCGATCGACACCGCCGAGAAGATCGGCGACGACGCCATCCAGCAGCGCTCCGGCCGGCCGGTGAACCCGGACGAGTTCACCCACGGCAGCTCCGAGCAGCGCAAGCAGTGGTTCACCAAGGGCTTCTCCACCGGCGACCCGAAGGCCTGCGACACCTTCGGCGCCGGCCAGTAGACCGGCCGCTCCCCGCTCGGGCCGGGGGGGGGGGCCCCGGCGCGGCCCCCCGCGCCCGGGCCGCGCCCGCCACCGGGGGGGGGGGGGGGGAGCGCCCCCCGGGGGCCAGGGGCG
>NZ_JBNCLA010000022.1:31094-31570 GCF_049841835.1 Micromonospora sp. DT227
ATGGCGCCGGGCCCAGTTCAGGCCCGCCCCCCCGCTGGGGCGGGGCCCCCGCCCTGGGACCCGCCCCGGGGCGCGGCCCCACGGCCCGACATCGGGATGCCGGCGGATCAGCCCGGCAGGGTCACCTGGATCGGCGTGGACCGCTGGACGGTGGTGCCGTCGCCCAACTGCCCCCCGCTGTTGTCACCCCAGCACCACAGGCCGCCGCCGGTACGGATCGCGCAGCTGTGGTCGGCGGCGGCGAGGCCGCCCGTCCAGGTGGTGTCGGCACCGACGCGGGTCGGCGCGGACCGGTGGGTGGTGGTGCCGTCACCCACCTGCCCCGTCGCGTTCTTCCCCCAGCACCACAGGCTGCCGTCGGTGCGGGACGCGCACGTCGTGGGGGGCCCGGCCGCCGCCCGCCAGCGGGGGGGGGGGGGGGGGGCCGGGGGGGGGGGGGGGGGGGGGGTTGCGCGCGCGCCCCGCGGCCCCGAACC
>NZ_JBNCLA010000023.1:0-26728 GCF_049841835.1 Micromonospora sp. DT227
CAGTCCGCCACGACGGCGCGGAACGCGGCGAACTCCGCCCAGGCCAGCGCCAACCAGGCCGCCCAGTCCGCCGCCACGGCGGGCGCGGCAGCGAAGCGGGCCCGCCAGGACGCCGCGGGGGCCGCGCAGGCAGCCAAGGAAGCCCGGCAGTCGGCAAAACAGGCTGGCGCCGACGCTGCCGCCGCGAACCAGGCGGCCCGAGAAGCGGAGCAGATCTACAACACCAAGCTGAAGGAGTGGGAGGCCGCCCAGCGGAACACCGCGCCGGGCAGCGCCTGGAACGGGGACGGTACGGCGCTGGACCAGCACCGGACCTGGAGCTGCATGGTGCAGCCGTCGCAGCTCACCGCGGAGTGCGCGAAGGTCTACGTCGACTTCGCCGACGCACTCGTCCGGCCCACCAAGTGCACCACCGCCGGGCTGAACACCGGTCCCGGCTGCGAGATGGTCGACGACATCAAGGAGTTCGTCAAGGACAACCCCGACCTGATCCTCGACGTCGTGCAGCTCGTCCTCATGGTGTGCGGTCTCGTGCCGGCCTACGGCGAGGCCTGCGACGGGGTGGACGCCGGCATCTCCTTCGCCCGGGGCGACTGGGTGGGCGGCGTGCTCTCCGGACTCAGCGCGATCCCGATCGGCGGTTGGGTGCCGGCCGGGATCAACATGGGCCGGCTCGGGGACAAGTTCCGCGACGCGTGGCGGGTGTTCGACGAACTCGCCAAGAAGTGCGACAACGTGCCGAACAGCTTCGCACCCGGCACCAAGGTGCTGCTCGCCGACGGCAGCCGTAAGGCCATCGAGCGGTTGCGCGTCGGCGACGAGGTCCGGTCGGCGAACCCGCTCGTGGGCGTCTCGGCGACCGGACGGGTGGTCGAGACCATCACGGGCACGGGTGTCAAGGTGTTGGCGAAGGTCACCGTCGACGTCGACGGCGACCGGGGGACCGAGACCGAGACGCTCACGGCCACCTGGAACCACCCGTTCTGGAACGCCGACGCCAAGGTCTGGACCAAGGCCGGGGAACTCAGGCGGGGCCAGTCGCTGCTCACCGCCGCCGGGCGCCGGGTCGAGGTCGAGAGGGTGGAGACCCGTACCGAGCGGACCACGGTCTACAACCTCAACGTCGCGGACCTGCACACCTACTACGTCTACGCCGGTGACGTCCCGGTGCTTGCCCACAACTGCGGAAAGATCGATCTGGATCACGGCATCGGGGACGCCCATCCCCGGGACCACGTCGGAAAGACCGACGCCGAGATCAAGACGCGCGCCGACACGGACCCGAAGGCAAAGGGTGTGGCGTCCACTCTCAAGGGAGACACCTACCAGCAGACCGTGGACGCCGTCGTGGCCGACAACCTCGACAAGATCAATCGGTGGGCGTCGAAGGCGCAGGTCGGCGCGGAGATCGAATACACCAAGCGGTTCAGCTACCCTGTTGGCCGGGTCGCGAAGATCGGCGAGGCCGAGCCGAAGGACGCCTACACGGTCACGCTCGTCCTCAAGCGCATCGACAAGGGCTACCAGGGCCACAAGGGTGCCTGGGTGGTGAAGACCATCAAGGCGTTCTGACGCTCTGACGAGGTGGGGGTCTGATCTTCGTGGTCGAGAGGTACGCGGCACCCGAGGCGGTGGCCAGTGACGTCGTGGCGTCGCTCGCCCGTTGCGACCGGGAGTTGGGCGACTTCGCGACCGGCGTCAAGCTCGACTACGACTTCGGGCCGGACAGCGAGCTCTACCCCCACCTCGTCCTCAGAGCCGAGCAGGACGGGGCGCAGCAGGCGGACATCCGCAAGACGATCCGGATGCCGATCTCGCTGCGCCCCTTCCTCAGCAATGAGATCTCCATCCGACTGACCCTCACGTTCACCTCGTCGTCGTGTGACGTCACATCGTCCATCGAGGCCCACCTCGACCAGCCGATGGCCGAACGGGGTCCCGGCTCGCACGTCCTCTACCGCAGATCCTCGACGGGGCTTCGCCTGCCGGAGGCCCTGCGGGCGGCGGAAGCGCACATCCGCGACCTCTACCAGGTGGCGACATTCCCGGAAACGCTCGGGCTGAGCTCTCGGGGGTGAGCCGCGCGGGCGGCCGGGCCGGCAATCGTACAGGTTCACCGAGGTGCTGGGGGAGTGCCAGGTCGGTCGGGCCTGGGCGGCGCTGGACGGGCAGGACCGGCCGGTGACCGTGGCGACGCTCGACGGCGCCGCCGCCGACGACCAGCGGTGGCGGGAGGCGTTCACCAACGCGGCTGACGTGCTGGCGCAGACGCCCGACGGCCACCGGTACGTCAACGCCGACTTCGACGCCGGCCAGCCCTGGGTGGTGTACCCGTCCGACGGGGAGGTCGCCACCGAGCGGCTGTTCCGGCCCCTGGGCATGGACTGGCAGCGCACGGCCGCCGCCCTCCCGCCGGTCTCCGCGCCACCGCAGCCCGTCTCCGCCCCACCGCAGTTGCCGTGGACGCCGCAGCCCTGGGCCATGGCGCCGCCGCAGCCGGTCTCCGGCGCGCCGGCACCGGCGTACCGGTCTCGCCCGGCATGCCGGTGCCGGCCGTCCCGGCCCAGGCCGCCGCCCCGGATCCGCTGGTGGCCACCGGCGGTCCCCGGATCGCCCCGGTCCCGCGTCCGCCGCGTAACCGGACCGGCCTCTGGATCGGCGGCGTGGTCATGGCCGCGGTGCTGGCCGGCGGCGCCGGGCTGCTCGCCGGTCGGCGGCATCTGGTGGGGCCGGGAGGACAGCGTCGCCGCGCCCTACGTGGAGACGCCGTGTGGGGCCGGGCTCGGCGGCAACTGGGACGCGCTGCGCGACCTGCCCATGGTGGTCAGGGCCACCGCGGTGGCGGCCCGCTCGTCGGCGCGCTTGAGCAGCGCGGCGCTCCACGTCTTGCCGGCCGTCCCGCCGCGCCGGCCGGAGCCGGACCGCTGGCCGCTGCGCGCCGCCGACGGTGCGCCGGCTCAGGGCGACGGGCGGGTGTCCAGCCCGGCGGTGAAGGACCGGCAGGCGTCGTAGTCGGGCAGCCGACCCGCCGCCCGCGCCTCGGCCAGGCTCGGCGCGGCCGCGTCCCGCGCGGACAGCAGCGGCGTCGCGGTCGGCCAGTCGATGGCGAGGGCCGGGTCGAGCGGGTGCACGGTGTGCTCGGCCGCCGGCCGGTACGTGGCGGAGCAGAGATAGCTGATCGTGGCGTCGTCGGTCAGCGCGCAGACGCCGTGCCCGAGCCCCTCGGCGAGGTAGACGGCCCGCCGCTCGGTGTCGTCCAGGCGTACCGCCTCCCACCGGCCGAAGGTCGGCGAGCCGACCCGCACGTCCACCACCACGTCCAGCACCGCCCCCCGGACGCAGGTCAGGTACTTCGCCTGGCCGGGCGGGACGTCGGCGAAGTGGATGCCGCGCACCACGTCCCGCGCGGAGACCGAGAGGTTGGCCTGGGCCAGCCGCAACGGATGCCCCACCGCCTCGGCGAGCCGGTCGTGGCGGTACCACTCCAGGAAACGCCCGCGCGGGTCGCCGTGCTGCTGCGGCGTGACCTCCCAGGCCCCCTCGATGCCCAGCGGCCGGATCCTCACGAGCCGCTCCCGACGCCGCCCGGCCGCTCGGCCAGCAGGCCCAGCAGGTAGTCGCCGTAACCGCTGCGGGTCAGCGGGTGGGCCAGCGCCCGCAGCCGCTCGTCGTCGATCAGCCCGGACCGCCAGACCACCTCCTCGACACAGCCGATCTTCATGCCCTGGCGCTCCTCGATCACCCGGACGAACTCGGCGGCCTGCATCAGCGAGGTGAACGTGCCGGTGTCCAGCCAGGCGGTGCCCCGGTCGAGCACCGTCACGGACAGCTCGCCCCACCCGCGGTAGGTCTCGTTCACCGCCGTGATCTCCAACTCGCCCCGGGCGCTGGGCGTCAGCTTGCGGGCGATGTCGACCACCCGATTGTCGTAGAAGTAGAGGCCGGGCACCACGTACCGGGAGCGGGGCCGGGCCGGCTTCTCCTCGATCGACAGCACCCGGCCGGCCGCGTCGAACTCGACCACGCCGTACGCCTCCGGGTTGGCGACCGGATACGCGAAGACCCGCCCGCCGGCCGGGTCGCCGTGCTGCGCGAGCTGCCGGCCGAGACCGACGCCGTGGAAGATGTTGTCGCCCAGGACCAGCGCGACCGACTCGTCACCGATGAAGTCCGCGCCGATCAGGAACGCCTGCGCGATGCCCTCCGGCCGGGCCTGCTCGGCGTACGTCAGCCGCAGCCCCCACTGGCCGCCGTCGCCGAGCAGCCGCTCGAACTGCGGGCGGTCCTCCGGTGTCGTGATCACCAGGATCTCCCGCACCCCGGCCATCACCAGCGTGGACAGCGGGTAGTAGACCATCGGCTTGTCGAACACCGGCATGAGCTGCTTGGAAACGGCCCGTGTGATCGGCCAGAGCCGGGATCCGGTGCCACCGGCGAGAAGGATTCCGCGCACCCGCGGAGCGTACCGTCGCGTAAACTCCACGATCCGTGAGGATCCTCGTCACCGGCGGCGCCGGCTTCATCGGCTCGGAGTACGCGCGGATGCTGCTCGGGCGGCCCGGCGACGACGGCGCGTGGACGCCGGACCCGGTGCCCGCCGCGGTGACCGTGCTGGACAAGCTCACCTACTCCGGCAACCCGGCCAACCTCGACCCGGTAAGCGACGATCCCCGCCTGCGCTTCGTGCCCGGCGACATCTGCGACGCGGCCCTCGTCGACGACGTGGTCGGAGGCCACGACGTGATCGTCCACTTCGCCGCCGAGTCGCACGTGGACCGGTCCATCACCGGCGCGGCCACGTTCGTCACCACGAACGTGCTCGGCACCCAGACGCTGCTCGACGCCGCGCTGCGCCACGGCACCCGCCGCTTCGTGCACGTCTCCACCGACGAGGTGTACGGCTCGATCGACGTCGGCTCCTGGACCGAGGAGTGGCCGTTGGCGCCGAACTCCCCGTACTCGGCCTCGAAGGCCGGCGCCGACCTGCTGGCGTTGGCCTACCACCGCACCCACGGCCTCGACGTGGTGGTGACCCGCTGCGCCAACAACTACGGGCCGTACCAGTTCCCGGAGAAGATCGTCCCGCTCTTCGTCACCAACCTGCTCGACGGCGGCACCGTGCCGCTCTACGGCGACGGCGGCAACGTCCGGGACTGGCTGCACGTGCACGACCACTGCCGGGGCATCGCGCTGGTGCAGGAGAAGGGCCGCGCCGGCGAGGTCTACCACATCGGCGGCGGCACCGAACTGACCAACCGCGAGCTGACCGGCCGACTGCTGGCGGCCTGCGACGCCGGCTGGGACCGGGTGGTGCCGGTCGGCGACCGCAAGGGCCACGACCGCCGCTACTCGCTCGACATCACCAAGATCCAGAACGAGCTGGGGTACGCCCCGCGCATCGACCTCGACCGGGGCCTGGCCGACACCGTGCGCTGGTACCGGGAGAACCGGGCCTGGTGGGAGCCGCTGAAGGCGGCGCACCGGTGACCCGGCTGCTGGTCACCGGCGCCGGCGGCATGCTCGGCCGCGACCTGGTGACCGTGCTGCGCGCCCGCCCCGACCGGTCCGTCACCGCCGCCACCCGCGCCGACCTCGACATCACCGACCCGGACGCGGTACGGGACGCGGTCGCCGGGCACGACGTGGTGCTCAACGCCGCCGCGTGGACCGATGTGGACGGCGCCCAGACCCGGGAACGCGACGCCACCGCCGTCAACGGCGACGCGGTCGGGCACCTGGCCCGGGCCTGCGCCGCCACCGGCGCCCGACTCGTGCACGTCTCCACCGACTACGTGTTCGGCGGCGACGCCACCCGGCCGTACCCGGAGGACGCGCCGACCGGCCCGGTCAACGCGTACGGGCGGAGCAAGCTCGCCGGGGAGCGGGCAGTGGCCCGGCTGCTGCCCGAGCGCGGGTACGTGGTGCGGACCGCCTGGCTCTACGGCGCCCACGGGCACAACTTCGTCACCACCGTGCTGCGGCTGGCCGCCGACCGCGACCGGCTCGACGTGGTGGCCGACCAGCACGGGCAACCGACCTGGTCGTACCGGCTCGCCGAGCGGCTCGTCGCGCTCGCCGAAGCGGCGCTGGCCGGCGACGCCGCGCCGGGCGTCTACCACGGCACCGCGTCCGGTGAGACGACCTGGTACGGCCTCGCCCGCGCGGTGTTCGCACTGTCCGGCCTGGACCCGGCGCGGGTCCGCCCGACCACCGGCGACCGCGTTCCGCGCCCGGCGCCCCGCCCCCGCTACAGCGTGCTGGCCCACGACCGGTGGGCCGCCGCGAAACTGCCACCGCCCGGAAACTGGCACACGGACCTGGCCGAGGCGCTGGCCGGCCACCGGGCAGGTTGGCGGCGGTGACGTGCGCCCCGATCACGGCCGGGTCGTCGCCTTGGAGCAACGTCGCGGCCGACCTCGACGGCCGGCCCGGAACACCTCCGCCAGGATGACCTCGTCCGGACGGACGACGCCGCCCGCCGGTCGGCCCGCCCGCCCGGCGCGGGCCTTGCGGCCGAACCGCGCGGGATCGATGATGGCCGAAACGACCGGATCGGACCGAGGAGTCGACATGCAGGTGATCCACCAGCCGCGGGTGGCGTGGGACACGGCCCGGGTGATCGGCGACGCGCTCCGGGACGACGCGCTGTTCGGCTGGCTCCACCACGAACTCGGCGACCTGTTCGGGCCCGCCGCCGGGGACGCCCTCGTCGAGAGCCGCAACCGGGTCCGCTGGGCCGGCGACGCCCGCCTGCCGGTCGAGACCGGCCTCTGGCGGGTCCGCCTGGAGGACGCGCTGCGGCAGCGCCCGGAGCTCACCGACGAGCTGGCCGGTCTCGCCTCGGTCGCCCGCGCGCACCGGCCTTAGCTTTCGCTTAGCCCGCTTGTCCGGCGGCCACCCGGTCCGGCAGCATCGACCGGCGTGACCGACGGCAGCGCGCCCCACCCCTCCACCTCCACGTCCACCGGCGACGGGCGCCCGCCCGCCCGGACCGGTCGTCGCCGTACCCCGGCCCGGGCCCGCCGCCGGCTCGCCGCCGCCGGCCTGGCCACCCTCGCCGCCGTGGTCGCGGTGACCCTCGCGGTACGCGGCGGCGCGGCCCCCGCCTGCGCCGCCCCACCCCGCGCGGCCCTCCCGTCGGCCGCCGTCCCCGCTCACGCGGCCCTCCCGTTGGCCGCCCCGCCGGCCGGTGGCGTCACGCGCACCGGCAAGGCCACGTTCTACGACTCGAAGGGCGCCGGCGGCAACTGCTCCCGACCCGCCGCGCCCGCCAACCGGCTCTACGTCGCGCTCGGCCCGAGCGAGTACGCGGCCGGCGCGTCCTGCGGCGGCTTCCTCGACGTCACCGGCCCGCGCGGCACCGTCCGGGTGCTCGTCATGGACCAGTGCCCGGAGTGCGCCCCCGGCCACCTCGACCTCTCCGCCGAGGCGTTCGCCCGGATCGCCGACCCGGTGCAGGGCGTGGTGCAGGTCCGCTACCGGGCCGTGGTCGACCCGCCGCTGCCCGGCCCGCTCACGTTCCGCCTCAAGGAGGGCGCGTCGCAGTGGTGGTTCGCCGTCCTGGTCGGCGACCACGGCAACCCGCTGCGCTCGGTGGAGGTCCGGCAGAACGGCTCGTGGCGCGCGGCGGCGCGCGAGGACTACAACTACTGGCTGATCCCGTCCGGCGCCGGCCCCGGCCCGTACGCGATCCGGGTCACCGACGTGTCCGGCCACCGGGCCACCGCCATCGGCATCCGGATGCTCCCCGGTCAGGTGCAGCGCAGCACCACCCGGATGTACGGCGGCGGCACCGCGTCCACCGCCCGTAGCGCGAAGCCGTCCCGCTCGCCGTCGTCGCCCCGCCCGACCCCGACCCCCAGCCGTCCCGCCTCCCCACCCCCGCCCACGTCGTCCCCCGCCACGCCACTCCCGACCACCCCGCCCCCGCTGACGCCCCTCCGCGAGGCCGCCGCCCCCACCTGCACCTGACCCACCCCCACCCCCCACCCCCTCACCCCCACCCCGTGCCCCCTGATTCACGGAAAGCGTGGCCATCCGGGCCGGAATGACCACGCTTTCCGTGAATCAGCGCCCTTCTCGGGGGCTTGTGGTGGGTGGGGTCAGGGGAGGGGGAGGTCTTGCCACATGAGGATCTCGTCCCGGGAGTCGGTGGGGGACAGGCGTAGGGCGGCGGGGAGACGGCCGACCTCGCGGTAGCCGAGGCGGCGGTAGAAGCGGTCCAGGCCGAGCCCGTCGCGGACCGTCACGTGCAGCGCCGTCACACCCAGCGAGCGGGCCACCCGTTCGGCCTCGCGCATCAGCGCCGCCCCGTACCCGCGTCCCTGGGTGTCGGGGTGCACCATGACGCGCTTGAGCACCCGCCAGTGTGTCTTGAGGTGGAAGCGGTTGTCGCTGATGACCAGGACGGCGACGAGCCGGTCACCCTGGTAGCCGGCGAGCAGCCGGTCCGGTCCGTCGGCGACGTCGGCGAGCGTCGACTCGGCGACCGGGCGCACCTCGGCGGCGCTCACCGGGGCGACGAAGCCGACCGCGCCGCCGGCGTTGGTCGCCTCCACCCAGAGGGCGACGAGCCGTTCGCGCAGCTCGGGGGTCAGGTCGGGGTCGAGCACGAAACGCAGGTCCACGCCGCCATCCTGCGCGTGACGACGCGGCCCGGACCTGCGTTCGTGACCTTCCCGACAGCCGCCGGCGCCGAACGGCACCGGTGACCGGGTGGTAGGGCCGGCGGGACTCGAACCCGCACTGGTGCGGACCTAAACCGCATGCCTCTGCCGTTGGGCTACGGCCCCTTCACGGTGAACACCGTCGTCCTCCACGGCCATTCTGGCCGACGCCGCAGGCGTCTGCCGATCGGGAAGCCGGTCGGTGTCACAGCCTCCGGATCGTAGACCACGTCCGGCGCCGGCACGGCCGGCCTACGGTTGCCGGCGTACGTGGCGGTCTGGCTGTGGCAGTTCGGGCAGAGCAGCCGCAGGTTGCGTGGACGGTTGTCCAGGAAGTCGCCGTTGATGTGGTCGACGTGCAGCGTGAGCGGCGCACCCTGCCAGGTGGCACCGATCCCGCACGCCTCGCACTCCTCCGGCAGGCCGATCGCGCGGAGCGCCCGCTTGAGTCGATGGCCGGCGACCCTGCGGCTGCCCTCCGGGCGGTTCGTGAGCAGCGCCGTCGGCGGCAGGCGGGCACCACGCCCGCCCTTGTTGTGGGCCTGCCCGGTGAAGTGTGAGGTGTTGATGCCGAAGCGCTTGAGCTGCCGGCTGATGTGCGCGTGCGACCCGCCGCTGATCCGCACCCCGAGCAGCCGCATGACCTCGGTGACGCTGTGCGCCCGCGCGGCGGTCGCGGCCAGCAGCTCGGGGGAGTACCGGTAGCGGACCACCCGCAGACGGTAACGGCGGCCTCCGACAGCGTCAGTCGAGACCGAGGTCGCGGCGCAGCTTGGCGACGTGCCCGGTGGCCTTGACGTTGTAGAGCGCCCGCTCGATCTTGCCGTCGGCGTCGATGACGAACGTGGAGCGGATCACGCCGGTGACGGTGCGCCCGTACGACTGCTTCTCGCCGTACGCTCCGTACGCGGTCAGCACCGCCTTGTCCTCGTCGGCGACCAGCGGGAACGTGATCGCGTCCCGCTCGCGGAACTTCGCCAGCTTCGCCGGCTTGTCCGGGGAGATGCCGACCACCTGGTAGCCGGCGGACTGCAACGAGGCGAGCGAGTCGCGGAAGTCGCACGCCTGCTTCGTGCAGCCGGGCGTCATGGCGGCCGGGTACGCGTACAGGATGACCTTGCGACCACGCAGGTCGGCCAGGGAGAGCGTCCCGCCGTCGTCGGTGGGGAGCGCGAAGTCGGGGGCGGGGTCGCCGGGGTTCAGGCGGTCGGTCATGGCGGGAACGATACCGCCGCGCGCGGGCCGGAGGCGGGCGGCGACGCGCGGCCGGATGGTGATCATCACCATGGCTTGTTGCAAGGGATTGGCAACAACGTCTCCCGGGAAATAGGCTCTGCCCGTGGAAACCCTGGCGATGCACATCTCCAACGGGATCATCGACGGTCCCGTCGCCGCGATCTTCGCGGCCTTCGCGCTCGCCGCGCTCACGTTCTGCGTGCTGCGCGGCCGGGCCGACCTCGACGACCGGCTGGCGCCGATGGCCGGCCTGGTGGCCGCGTTCATCTTCGCCGTGCAGATGCTCAACTTCCCGATCTTCACCGCCGGGGTGAGCGGTCACCTGCTCGGCGGCGCGCTCGCCGCGCTGCTGGTCGGCCCGTGGGTGGGCGCGCTCTGCGTCGCCGTGGTGCTGGTCGTGCAGGCCCTGGTGTTCGGGGACGGCGGGGTGGCCATGCTCGGCCTCAACATCACCAACATGGCGATCCTGGGCACCGCCGCCGCGTACCTGCTGATCGCGCTGCTGCTGCGGGTGCTGCCGCGCACCCCGGCCGGGCTGGCGGTCACCGCGTTCGTGTCCGCGCTGGTCAGCGTCGTGGTCGCGTCCCAGGGCTTCGTGCTCCAGTACTGGCTGGGCGGCACCACCGACCTCGGCGGCAATCTCGGCGGGCTGGCCGGCACGATGGCCTTCGCCCACCTGCTGATCGGCATCGGCGAGGGCCTGATCACCGCGACCACGGTGGTCACCGTCGCCAAGGTCCGCCCCGACCTGGTGTACGCGTTGCGCGCCCTGAAGAAGCCGGCCGTCCCGGTTCCCGCCGTCCCGGTCGCCGGAGGTGCCCGATGAGCAAGCGTTCCTGGCCGTTCCTCCTCGGCGGCCTGCTGGTCGCCCTGCTGCTGGCCGGCGTGGTCAGCAACTACGCCTCGTCCCACCCGGACGGGCTGGACTCGTCGCTGCTCAAGGGCTGCACGGTGAACGCCGACGACGAGATCACCGGCGGTAGCTGCCCGGCCCAGCAGGCGAAGGACCACGAGTTGGCGGACAGCCCACTGGCCGACTACGGCGTCCGGGGGATCGGCAACGACTTCCTCTCCACCGGCCTGTCCGGCGTGCTCGGCGTGCTGCTCACGTTCGCGCTCGGCGGCGGCCTGTTCTGGCTGGCCCGCCGCCGCAACCCGGCAACCGGCCCGACGAGCGGCCCGGCCACCGGCGACAGTGGGACCACCACGCAGCCCGCCGGCACCCGCTGAGCCGGGGGAGCGACGAATGGGCGCCGGGCACGGGCACGTGCTCTACCGCGAGTCCGGCTCGCCGGTGCACCGCCTCCCGCCGGAGGTGAAGATCACCGCCATGGTGCTGTTCACGGTGGCGGTGGTGGCCACGCCCCGGGAGGCGTACTGGGCGTTCGGCGGGTACGCGCTGCTGGTCGTCGCCGTGGCGGCGCTGGCCCGGGTCGGTCCGCGCTGGCTGCTCGGCCGGGCGCTGATCGAGCTGCCGTTCGTGCTGTTCGCGTTCGCGCTGCCGTTCCTCGGCACCGGTGAGCGGGTCGGGGTGGCCGGGCTGAGCCTCTCCGTCGACGGGCTGCACGGCGCGTTCAACATCCTGGCCAAGGGCACGCTTGGCGTACTCGCGTCGCTCCTGCTGGCCGCGACCACCACGACCCGGGACCTGATCCTCGGCCTGGACCGGCTGCGCTGCCCGCAGATCCTCACCCAGATCGCCACGTTCATGCTGCGCTACCTGGAGGTGCTGGTCGGCGAGGCTCGGCGGATGCGGCTGGCCCGGGTGTCCCGGGGCGACGACCCGCGCTTCCTCTGGCAGTTGCGCGGCTTCGCGGCCGGTGTCGGCGCGCTGTTCCTGCGCGCGTTCGAGCGCGGCGAGCGGGTCTACCTGGCGATGGTCTCGCGCGGCTACACCGGCCGGATGCCGGCGGTGTGGCAGGGGGCCGGCGCGGCCACCGCCGGGCAGTGGGCGGTCGCCGCGACGGTCCCGGTGATCGCGGCCTCCATCGCCGCCGCCGCGCTCGTCCTGCAATGATCGGGTACGTGCAGCCGCCGCCCTCCCTGGACGTCCGTGGCGTCCGGTACGCGTACCCGGACGGTCACGTCGCCCTGCACGGGGTGGACCTGACCGTGCCGCGCGGCGACCGGGTGGCGCTGCTCGGGCCGAACGGCGCCGGCAAGACCACGCTGGTCCTGCACCTCAACGGCATCCTCACGCCGACCGAGGGCACGGTCGAGGTGGGCGGTCTGACCGTCTCCCGCGACCGGGGCACGCTGGCCGAGGTGCGCCGCCGGGTCGGCATCGTCTTCCAGGACCCGGACGACCAGCTCTTCCTGCCCACGGTGGCGGAGGATGTCGCGTTCGGCCCGGCCAACCTGGGGTTGCGCGGGGCCGAGCTGGCGGAACGGGTCGACGAGTCGCTGGCGGCGGTGGGCATGACCGAGCACCGGGACCGGGCACCGCACCACCTGTCGTTCGGGCAGCGGCGGCGGGTGGCGGTGGCCACCGTGCTCGCGATGCGGCCGGAGATCCTGGTGCTGGACGAGCCGTCGTCGAACCTCGACCCGGCGGCCCGCCGGGAGCTGGCGGAGATCCTGCGCGCCCTGCCGGTGACGCTGCTGATGGTCACGCACGACCTGCCGTACGCGGCCGAGCTGTGCCCCCGCGCGGTGATCCTGGACGGCGGCCGGATCGTGGCCGACGCCCCCACCAAGGACCTCCTGGCCGACGCCGAGCTGCTGGCGAAACACCGCCTGGAACTCCCCTACGGCTTCACCCCGCCCCTCCACCGCCCCTGACTCCCCTCCTCGAACCCCCCTCGGCCCCCGAGCCCTCGGCGATCTTGCACTTTCCGCCCTGGCAAACAGGACAGAAGCCGCACCACGGGGGCCGCAACTGCAAGATCGCCGGGGCGGGGCGGGGCGGGGCGGGGCGGGGCGGGGCGGGGCGGGGCGGGGCGGGGCGGGGCGGGGTTGGGCGGGTTAGGGGATTGGGGTTGTGTGGGGGTGAGTGGGGCGGGGGGTGGTGCGGGTGGTGCGGGTGGTGCGGGCGGTGGTGCGGAGGCGGAGCAAGCCGGCGGCTACCGCGCCGGCGCCGGTGGCCAGCGCCACGGTGACCAGGACCCGGATGAGCGTGGGCGGGCCGGCGGCCGGGGGGACCGAGCGGGCCAGCACGGCGAGGTTGGACACGCCGGCGAACAGCGTGAGGCAGGCGCCGGCGAGCGCCAGCGTGAAGTCGGCGGCCGGCCGGCGGGCCAGCGCGTACCCGCCGGCGGCCAGCGCGCCGAGGCCGGTGAGCAGCGTCCACACCTGGCCGGTGACCAGTTCGGCGAGCAGACCGCCGGCCCCGGGCGCGCCGGTGTCGAGCGCCCGGCCGACGGTGAGCGCCACGGTGGCCGCGCCCCCCACGGCGAGCAGTCCGCCCACCGCGCGCAGCGCGCGGACGCCGGCAGCCGTGCCGCCGGGCACCAGCCCGGCCGCGCCGAGCGTCAGGAAACCGAGCGTGGCGGCCACCCACCACGGGTACGGGTCGGGCGGCGGCACCCAGTCCAGCGTGCCGCGTACCTCGGTCGGGGTGTCGCTGGCGCGCAGCGGCACCACCCAGTCGCGGACCCGCTGGACGCGGCCCGGGTCGGCGGCGACGGCGGCGGGTGGGCCGTCGGACCGCCAGAGCGTGCGCTGGTCGTGCCAGCGGTGGGTCGGCCCGTCGGCGATCCGTCGCCAGGCCGGCGCGGCGGCCGGGTCGGCCTCGGCCGGCAGCCGCGTCTCCCCGGCGATGGTGCGGTTCAGCCAGGTGGCCGGCGAGCGGCTGTTCTCGAAGACCCCGCCGGGACCGATCCGCAGGTAGGGCTCGCCGGAGTAGCCGAGCACGGTGACGTCGGCGCCGCCGCGGTTGGTCAGCTCCAGCCGCGCGCCGGCCTCCACCATCCGGGCGGTCAGGCCGGTCCGCTCCGGGCCGACGCCGGTGACGGTGGCCCGGTAGTCGGTGCCGTCCGGCGCGTCCGCGCCGTGCGCGGCGGCCGGCGTGGCGGACGCGAGCAGGGCGGTGGTCGCGGCGGCGACCAGCAGCCCGGCCCGGCGCAGCGGTGCGGGGATCACTTGCCGGCCGCCGCCACGGCCGCCTTGATGCCGTCCGGGCTCTTGTCCGCCAGCTCGGTGCCGTTGACCTTGATGGTGGGGGTGCCGGTGACGCCGGACCTGCTGGCCTCGTCGGTGAGGTGCCCGGTCCACGCCGTGTACGTGCCGTCGTTCACGCAGGAGCCGAAGTCGTCCCGGTTCAGCCCGACGCCCGCGCCGATGTCGATCAGCTCGTCGTTGCTGAGCCCGGCGCTGCCCTCGGCCGGCTGCTTCGCGAAGAGCTGGTCGGTGAACTCGCGGAACTTGCCGCCCTTCGCGGCGCAGCCGGAGGCCGCCGAGGAGCGGGTGGAGTACTCGGTGGTGGAGAAGCGGTTCAGGAACGCGACCGGGTGGAAGACCACCTTGGCCTTGCCCGCGCTGACGAGCTGGTTGATGGTCTCGCCGTTGACCTGCTGGAACTGCTTGCAGACCGGGCAGAGGTAGTCCTCGTAGAGGTCGATGGTGACCGGGCCGGAACCGTAGACGATGCCGGTGCCGGCGTCGTTCGCGCCGGGCGGGGCGGTGAAGTCGTCGGACTTCTGCGAGGAGTAGACGGCCCAGCCGATGCCGCCGGCGATCACCAGCACCAGCACCGCGGCGATGGTGGTGAAGAGCGTGCGCTTGCGGCGCTTCTCCCGGGCGATCTGCTCGCGTACCACGCGCGAGGCGTCCTTGCGGCCCTTGCGGCTACTCATCGTCGTCCTCCACGGTGTCGCCCGCGAGCCACCCGTCCACCGAGAACGGGGTGCGGGGCCAGATCAGCAGGAACCCGGCCAGCGCCAGGAACCCGAGGTCCCGGAGGATCTCCGGGAGGTAGCTCGGCGTCTCCCCGGCGCCGAGCTGGCCGCCGCTGCCGAAGCACCCGCAGTCGATGGCCAGGCCGCGCGCCCAGGCCGACGCGATGCCGGTGACGAAGACCACCAGCAGCGCCACGGAGACGCCGGCGCTCACCCGGGTGGCCAGCCCGGCGAGCAGCAGCAGGCCCAGGGCCAGCTCCACGAACGGCAGCGCCGCCCCGATCACGGTGGCCACGTCGTACGGCATCACCTGGTAGGCGTTCACGGCCCGGCCGGAGGCGGCCAGGTCACCGACCTTGGCGCCGCCGGCGACCAGCCAGACGGCGGCCAGGCCGAGGCGGGCCGCGACGCCCAGCCAGGGGCGTAGCGCCGGCCAGCGCGCGGCGGCAGGGGAGGGGTGCACAGTCATTCGTCGTCCGGCGGTCACGAAAGGTTCCCGCTATCCGGCCCGCGTGTCGCCGACGGCGTCGACCAGTTCGTCGCGGGCCCGGGCGACCCGGGAACGGATGGTGCCCACCGGCACCCCCTCCACGTCGGCGGCCTCGGCGTAGGAGAGGCCGAGCAGTTGGGTGAGCACGAACGCGGAGCGTCGCTCGGCGGGCAGCCGGCGGACCAGGTCGGTGGCGCCGAGTTGGCCGGCCGGGTCCGGGTACGGCCGGTCGGTGGCCGCCTGGGCGGCGAGCCGCTCGTCGAGCCGGCGGCGGCGCACCAGGGTACGCAGGTGGTCGGCGCAGGCCCGTCGGGCGATGCCGAGCAGCCAGGTGCGGGCGGTGGACCGGCCCTCGAAGCCGGGCAGCGCGCGCAACGCCCGCAGGTAGGTCTCCTGGGTCAGGTCGTCCGCGCTGTCCGGGTCGACCAGGGCGGCGGTGAAGCGCCAGACCTCGGCCTGGGTGGCCCGGACGAACGCGGCCCGCGCGTCCGGGTCGCCGTGCCGGGCCGCCAGCGCCCAGTCGGTGACCGTCTCCCGCGCAGCCCCGGGCCCCGCCGGGAGGCGGTCGGCGGCGGTGTCGCGCGGGGCGGGGATCACGTCAGACGAGGTTACGCGGCGTACCTGTGCCGGACAGGGTCCTTCGGCCCATTCCGTGGTCCGGCACACGCCGGGAACTTTTCCCACCCACTCACCGACTACCCCCGCATGACCTCCGACCAGCGCGCGGGCCGCGCGCCTCGGCGTGCCCGCCGGAGGTCGGCTCGCCGGATGCCGCGCGGTTCGGGAACCATGGCGGTCATGAATGCTGCCGTACGCCGCCCGCCCGGGGCCGTCGCCGCCCGCTCCGGGGCCGCCGCCGGGCTGCTGCTCCTCCTGCTCGCCCTGCTCCTCGCCCCGGCCACCCCGGCCAGCGCCCACGCGGTGCTGGTGAGCAGCAGTCCCGCCGCCTCCGCGGTGGTGCCCGAGGCGCCCGCCCAGGTGGTGATCACGTTCAGTGAGGGGGTCCGCAAGGTTCCCGGGAAGGTGCGGGTGATCGCCCCGGACGGCTCGCGGGCCGACCGGGGCGAGCCGACGTTCCGGGGCGCCGAGGTCAGCATCCCGGTGGACCCGTCCGGCGGACGCGGCACCTACCTGGTGAGCTACCGGGTCATCTCGGCGGACAGTCACCCGGTCTCCGGCGCGTTCACCTACTCGGTCGGCGCCCCGTCCGAGCCGCCGACCGACACCGGCTCGGACAACCGGGCGAACCCGGTGACCGAGAACGCGGTCAAGGTGGCGAAGTACGTCGGCTACGTCGGTCTGCTGCTGCTGGTCGGCCCGGCGCTGGTGCTGGCCGCGCTCTGGCCGCGCCGGCTGTCCCGGCGGGGGCCGGCGCGGCTGGCCTGGGCCGGGCTCGGCGTGCTGGCGGTGGCCACGCTGGCGGAGCTGTGGCTCCAGGTGCCCTACACGAACGGCGGCGGCCTGTTCGACGTCACCTCGGCGGGCCTGGGCGACGTGTTGGGCAGCGCCTACGGCGCCACCCACCTGGTCCGGCTGGGCCTGCTCGCGGCGGCGGCGTTCCTGCTCCGTCCGCTGTTCGCCGGGCCGGTCGGCCGCACCGACGGGATCATCCTGGCGGTCCTGGGCGGGGCGGCGTTGTTCACCTGGCCGCTCGCCGGCCACGCCGCCGCCTCGCCCGCGCCGGCGGTCTCCGTGGTGGTCGACGCCGTGCACCTGGGCGGCATGGCGGTGTGGCTGGGTGGCCTGGTGATGCTGGCGGTCTTCCTGCTGCGCCGCGCCGACGAGCGCGAACTGGGCGCGATCCTGCCGATCTGGTCCCGCTGGGCCGCGCTCGCGGTGGCCGCGCTGCTGCTCGCCGGCACCGTGCAGGGGCTGATCGAGGTGGCCACCCCGAAGGCGCTCGTCGACACCACGTACGGCCGGCTGCTGCTCGCCAAGATCGCGCTGTTCGCGCTGGTGATCGGCGTGGCCGCGTACTCCCGGGCGTTGGTGCGGCGGCGAGTCGCCGCCGGCCGGCCGGGCGCGATGCGGCGGGCCGTGGTGGCCGAGCTGGCGATCACCGCGGTGGTGCTCGGCCTGTCCGCCACCCTCGTGCAGACCACCCCGGCGCGGACCGCGGGCACCGGCGTGACCGGCGGCTCGGTCGACTACTTCTCGACCACGCTGAGCAGCCCGAAGTATTCCCTCCAGGTGGAGCTGGACCCGGCCGGGACCGGCAACAACTCGCTGCACCTCTACGCCTACACGACCGACAACCGGCCGCAGGCGGTGCAGGAGTGGAAGGTCACCGCCGCGCTGCCGTCGGCCGGGATCGAGCCGATCACGGTGCCGCTGCTGCCGCTGAGCGACAACCACGCCACCGGCGAGGTCAGCCTGCCGGCCCGGGGCGACTGGCAGCTCCGGATCACCGTCCGCACGTCCGACATCGACCAGGCCACGGTGACCGCCACCGTGCCGATCAAGTAACGGAAGGTTCCCTCTGATGATCCGTCTCCGGCGTTCCGCGACCGCCGCCGCGCTGACTCTCGCCGCCGTCTCCGCGACCGTGCTCGGCCTGGCCGGGTCGGCCTCGGCGCACGTCACGATCAACCCGAAGGAGGGGACGCAGGGCGGCTACGGCCGGTTCGCGTTCCGGGTGCCGAACGAGAGCGACACGGCGTCGACCGTCAAGGTCGAGGTGAACCTGCCGGCGAACGCGCCTGTCGGTTCCGTCTCCACCATGCCGGTGCCGGGCTGGACGGTGGCGGTGGAGAAGCGCAAGGTCGACCCGCCGGTCGAGGTGCACGGCAGCCAGCTCACCGAGGCGGTCTCCAAGCTCACGTTCACGGCGGCGCCCAACGGTGGCGTGAAGCCGGGCGAGTTCCAGGAGTTCCCGGTCTCGATGGGGCCGCTGCCCCAGGTCGACACCATGGTGTTCAAGGTGCTCCAGACGTACTCCGACGGCAACGTCTCCCGCTGGATCGAGGAGCCCACGCCGGGCGCGGAGGAGCCGGAGAACCCGGCCCCGGTGCTCGCGCTGGCCGCCGGTGGGGCGTCCGCGTCCCCCGGCGCGAGCGCGCCGGCCGTCGCGGCGGACGACGACGATGACGACGACGCGGACTCCGGGGCGGCCACCGCGTTCGGGGTGGCCGGGCTGGTCGCCGGACTGGCCGGCCTGGTCCTGGGCGGGCTGGCGTTCGCGCGTACCCGGCGGGAGCCCGCCGCGAAGTCCTGAGCACGGCACGGTCACCGGCCCGGCGGATCACTTTCGCCGGGCCGGTGCCCGTCGGTGGGCCGGGTGCGGTGGATATCCGGCGATCGGCGGAGCGTCGTCGGTAAGGTCGGCCGGGTAGTTGGCTACCGAGAGGGACGACGCGAATGCGTTTCGTACGCACGATCGCCGGCATGCTGCTGCTGGCCCTGGGAATTCCGGCGCTGCTGATGGGCGCCGGGCTCTGGCTCACCGCCCGGCACGCCGATCCGGCCGGCGGCTTCACCGCCCGCTTCGAACCGGTCCGCACGCCCGCCCGCGCGGTCGTGGTGACCGACGTGGACGAGCTGCTCCGGGCCGACCTGCCGGCGGCCCGCACCGGGCAGGTCCGGCTGCGGCTGGGCGCGCGGGACGCCGGTGGTCCGGTGTTCCTCGGCCTCGCCCCGACCGACCAGGTGCGCCGGTGGCTGGCCGACGTCCCGCACAGCACCGTGCGGCGTGTCGCGGTGACCCGGGGCCCGCTGCCGGTCCGGCTCGACCCGGCCACCGTCGGCGTCGCCACCGCCGTCCCGGCCGGTCAGTCCTTCTGGGTACGCCAGGGCGTCGGCTCGCTCCAGTGGCGCCCCGCCGAGCTGGGCGACCGGTCGTTGAGCCTGGTGGTGATGCGCGCCGACGGCGCCGGCGGGCTCGACCTGAGCCTGCGGGGCGAGGTGCGGGCCGGCTGGTTCCCGGGCGTGGCGTGGGCGTTGCTGGCCGGCGGGACGCTGCTGGTGGTCCTGGCGGTGCTGTTGCTGCTGCGCCCGCACCGGCCCCGTGAGGTGGTCTTCGTGGTCGAGCCGGACCAGGTCCCGGTGCTGGCCGGGCGGCTCGGCATCAGCTCGCTGAGCGAGCTGGGCCGGCAACCGGACCGGGCGTCCGGCCCGGACCGGCAACTGGTCGCCGTCGGCCCGGCCGCCGGTGGGCGGAGCCGCGCGGCGATCTCCTCCGCGCCGAGCCGGCGCCCGGCCAGCCTGGCCGACCTGCCGGCCGGCCGCGACTGGTCGTGGCCGCCGGTCGCCCGGCGGGACGACAGGTGATCCCGGCGCGACGGCAGGTGGCCCTCCGCGCTGCCGACGCGGAGGGCCACCGTCACCGGGGGAATTCGGTGCTACCTGGGAGAAAACAGAGGTAGTTGGGACAAGATTAGCGCCGAACGCCACCGTTTGCGAGGTCTGTCCGTTCAACGACCGTCGCGGTCCGCCGGCGGACCGGCAGCACCGCCAGCAGCAGCAGGCTCAGCAGCACATACGCGTTACGCGTGACGAAGTCGACCGGGTCGTCGGTACGCGCCGGACCGGCGCCCCAGTCCTGGAACGTCACCACCCCGTACACGATCACCACGCCGGTGCCCACGGCCAGCGCGAGCAGGCCACGACGCCGGCGGGTCCCGGCCGCCGTCGACCGGTCGGCGTCCAGCGCGGCGTCCACCAGCACCACCACCGCCGGAATGAACCAGTACAGGTGGTGGGTCCAGGTGATCGGGGAGATCAGACCGCCGACCAGGCCGGTCAGCGTCAGCCCGGCCAGCGCGTCCCCGGCCCGCGCCGCGCGCGCCGCCCGCCACAGCCCGTAGCCGGCGACCAGCAGCGCGAGCACCAGCCACGGCAGCCGGCTCGGCTCCTCCGGCGCGGTGATCCGGCTGAGCAGCCCGAACAGGGACTGGTTGCCGGTGTAGTCGGTGCGGCCCACCCGGTCGGTGGCCCACAGCTCATGGGTCCAGAACCGCCACGAGTCGTTCGGCGCGACCGCCGCCGCCAGCAACGTGGCCGCCGTCGCGGTCGCCGCCGCCACCGCCGCGGCCCGCCACCGCCGGGCGGCCAGCAGATAGAGCACGAAGATCCCGGGGAACAGCTTGAGCGCCGCCGCCAGCCCCACGCCCACACCGGCCCAGCGCCGCCCCTGGGGTACGGCGAACAGCAGGTCGGCCAGGATCAGCACCACCAGCAGCATGTTGATCTGCCCGAAGGTGATCGTCTCCCGGGTGCTCTCCACCGCCAGCACCAGCAGCACGGCGACGGTCAGGCCGAACACGCGGGGCAGGCCGTGCCGCCGCAGCACCGGCGTCACCAGCCAGCGGGTGGTGACCACCACGCCGGCCACGGTCAGCACCGTGAACGCGGCGATGGTGACCCCCAGCGGCAGCAGCGCGAACGGACGCAGCAGCAGCGCCGCGAACGGGGGATAGGTGAAGTAGAGCGCGCCCTGCACCCGGTCCGGCTGGACGTAGTCGTAGAGCGGGTGCCCGGCCGCCCACCAGTCCATCGCCCGCATGTAGATCTTCAGGTCGAAGTAGTCGTGCACGAAGCCGGGCAGGTAGAGCGCCGGCAGCATGGCCGCCAGCGCCAGCACGGTGACCACCCGCCGAGCCGTACGCCCGCCCGCGTCGTCCGGGGTGACGGCGGGTGGGGCGACGGGTTCGGCTGGCACGGGGAAACCCTAGCGGTCCACCTGGCCGACCGGGCCGAGGCGCGGGCGGGTCGGCGGCGCGTAGTCTGTCCCGGTGGCTGATCTTCTCGTCTGGATCGATTGTGAGATGACCGGGCTCGACCTCGGCCGGGACGCCCTGATCGAGGTCGCCGCGCTCGTCACCGACCCCGATCTCAACGTGCTCGGGGACGGCGTGGACGTGGTGATCCACGCCGACGACGCGGCGCTCGCGGGCATGCCGGAGATCGTGCGCACCATGCACGCCAAGTCCGGCCTCACCGAGGAGGTACGCCGGTCCACGGTCACCCTCGCCGAGGCCGAGGACCTGGTGCTCGACTACGTCACCAGCCACGTGAAGGATCCGAGGACCGCGCCGCTGTGCGGCAACTCGATCGCCACCGACCGGGGCTTCCTGGCCCGCGACATGACCCGGCTCGACGCCCACCTGCACTACCGCATGATCGACGTCTCCTCGATCAAGGAGCTGTGCCGGCGCTGGTACCCGCGGGTGTACTTCGGCCAGCCGCAGAAGGGCCTGGCCCACCGCGCGCTGGCGGACATCCGGGAGAGCATCCGGGAGTTGGAGTACTACCGGCGGACCCTGTTCGTGCCGCTGCCCGGCCCGGACGTGGAGACCGCGAAGGCGATCGCCGCCCAGCTCTGACGTCCGGGTCGGAACCCGGTGGACGGGGCGGGGCCGGGTGTGGCTATTATTGGTCCGCGCACCGCCCGGGTGACCGGAGCGGCGAGCATGGTGGCTGTAGCTCAGTTGGCAGAGCACCGGGTTGTGGTCCCGGTTGTCGTGGGTTCAATTCCCATCAGTCACCCCAAGCGTTACCCCAGGTCAGGGCCGGTTTTCACCGGCCCTGACGCGTATCCGGGGAGTACGGCGGGGGCAGTCACAGGCGGCGCATCCTGCCGACGGCCACGCCGACGCGGAACGCCCCACGGTCTGCCGGCTGCGGGGGCAGCCGATGAGGTCGCAGGCCAGCAGGTAGAGGGCGGCGGTACGGGCTGGCTGCCAGCGGTAGCGCACCTCATGCCGATGCCCCGTCTTTACCCTGAGCTGGCACTCCACCGGCACCCGAGGCGGCGACCGCCACCCCGGAGCGTTCGCAGCACCGGCACCTCGGTGGGGAACTCCAATGCCACACGAACAACACCCCGCTCACCTTCGGGTGGGCGGGGCGTTGCGTTGCGTTGGATGGTCAGACCGCGTGTAGCTCTCGGACGCTGCGGTCGGTCGCCACGTACTGCGGCCAGTCGTCCGTGTGGCACTCCGCGGCGTGCAGGGCGGCGCGTACCTGCGACAGAAGGATGTGGACGGCGCTCTCGAAGTCGTCGGCTTCGATGCTCGTGGCGAACTCCACGGTGCGATCGGCCAGGCTGGCAGCCATCTGCACCTCGCAGTCCAGGTTGTCGAGGTGTTCCTGCACGGCGTCGAGGAACTCCTCGTACTGCGCGTCGGTGCCGTGTGGCGTACTTTCGAGCGTCATCTGGATCGCGATGCGATGCTGCTGCATGATCATCCCTTCTCCCAGCATGTGGCTCGTTTGAGCTGCCCAATGAGATCTTTTAGGTAGTTCGCACCAGAGGGGGTGCACTTCACGGTCTTCCAGTGCTTTTCAGGGCATGGGCAGTACAGCTTGAAGTACCTGTTGCCCCCGCCGTCAACTCTCCAGTTCTTGCGCTCAGCCTCGCGGAGAACGTCCTCAAGTTCTTTAACTCTGTGCTTGGGGCGTGACACTCGGTAAACGCTCCTTGCCTCTTGAGGTTACCTACCCGGAAGATCCACTAACAGACGCGGTTGGTCACAGACGCGCCAACGAGTGAAGAGGGCATTGGATGCGGCGTTGCCGCGTTCGGGCTGGGCAGACTGGGAGCAGTGAGCCCGACGCAACCCGTCCCAGCCGAACGCAATCCGAGGCATCTAGCACGGGAAACGGTGGTCACCGCCGTGACCTAGATGCCACGGCGGTTTCAATTCCCATCAGTCACCCCTACGACGAAGCCCCCTCCCGAAGGAGGGGGCTTCGTCGTGTGCGGGGTCCGGTCAGGCGGTCGGCTCGGCGCTGGGCGTCCCGGCGTCCGGGCTGGCGTCGTCGCCCGGCGCGGCCGGCGGCTCGTACGGCAGGGCGCTGCCCTTGACGTACTCGTCCCAGCTCATGTTCCAGTCGGTCCAACCGTTGCCGTTCTGGAGCTTGCGCTCGGTGCCCTTGACCGTGATCGGGTCGCCCAGGCGGGTGTTGGCGAACAGCCAGTTGCCGTCCTTCATCGAGACGTTGACGCACCCGTGCGAGACGTTCGAGCGTCCCTGCACACCCTCGGACCAGGGGGCCGCGTGGATGAACTCGCCGCCCCAGGTGAGCCGCTGCGCGTAGTCGATCTCGGTGCGGTAGCCCTCCTCCGGGCCCAGCTCCTCCATGGTGTCGAAGACGGTGTGCCGGAGCTTCTCGATGACCACCATGGTGCCGCTGGACGAGGGGGTGCTCTTCTTGCCGAGGCTCACCAGGATCGTCTTGACGACCTTGCCGTCCTTGGTGACGGTCATCCGCTTGGTGCGGTTGTCCACCGTCATCACGAACGAGGGGCCGATCTTCACGTCGACGGTCAGGTCGGAACGGCCGTACCAGCCGTCGCCCAGCGGCAGCCCGTTGGCCCGCACCTGGTAGGAGACCGTGCTGTTGGCCTTCCAGAACGTCTTGGGCCGGTAGTGCACCTCGGTCGGGCTGATCCAGCGCCAGATGCCCTCCTGGGCCGGCTGCGCGGTCACCGTCATCCGGCGCTGCATGTCGTCGCGGTAGTCCTCGCCGATGGCCCGGCCGAACTTCACGATCAGCGGCATGCCCACGCCGACGACCTGGTTGTCGCCGAGGAAGCTGGTCACCCGGACCTGCTTGGCGGGCTTGGCCATCACGGTGAACGTGCTGGTGGCGGTCGCCGGCTTGCCGTCGTCGCCGGTCGCCGTCACGGTCGCGGTGTACGTCTGGGCGTAGTCCAGCGCGGTGGCGGGCTCCCAGCTCTTGCCGTCGGCGGCGAGGGTGCCCTCGACCGCCTTGCCGGTGGCGTCCTTCAGCTCGACGGCGGTCTCCTGCGCGTCCTTCGTGGTGAAGGTGATGGCGGTGGTGGCCGGGACGTCCTTGGCGTCGGCGGCCGGCTCGCTGATGGTGGCCGCCGCCTTCGGGGCCTTCTCGCCGCCGTCACCGCCGCCCTGCCAGCTCGACGGCTTGTCGCCGCCGCCGGTGCAGGCCGTCAACGTCATGGTGGCGACGAGCACCGCCGCGGCGAATGCGCGGCGCCCGCCGCGGCGGGCGCTCCCGCCCCGGATCGGTTCGTCCTGGCCAGCTCGCATGATTCCCTCACAAGTGTGCTGCGCGGTCCCGATCGTCTCTGGTCAGACGCGTCGGACCGGGTACTCGTTGCCGGAAGTGAACCGGAACACCCCGGTGACGGTGTAACGATTCTGTCGTCGTCCGGCGCTTCGTTGCTGGGGACGAGTCCCGGCGCCGCCGCAGGCGGCCGCGTCCGACAACGGTACGCCGCTTAGAACGGTGCGCCCTGCCCGCCCTTCGGCACCGGCAGGGCGCTGCCGGCGACGAACTCCGACCAGCTCAGGCTCCATGCCGTCCAGCCGTTGCCGGGCACCAGCCGCCGTTCGGTGCCCTTCACCGTGATCGGGTCGCCGACAAGCGTCTTGCCGAACAGCCACCGACCGTCGGCCATCGACACGTTCACACAGCCGTGCGACACGTTCCGGCGGCCCTGCACCCCCTCCGACCAGGGCGCGGCGTGGATGTACTCACCGCCCCAGGTGAGCCGCTGGGCGAAGTCGATCTTCGTGACGTACTGGTTGTTCGGGTCCGGCTCGTCGCGGGTGTCGAAGACGGTGGACTCCTTCTTCTCCATCACCACCATGGTGCCGCTGGAGGACGGGGTGCTCTTCTTGCCCAGGCTCACCGGCAGCGTCCGGATCACCGCGCCGTTCTCCGAGACCGTCATCTTCTTGGTCGCGTTGTCCACCGTCATCTCGAACGCGCGGCCGATCTTCGCGGTGGCGTTCCGGTCGACGTTGCCGTAGCGGCCGTTGCTCAGCGGGATGCCGGCCAGCGCCAGCCGGACGGTGAGCGTGGTCCCGGTCTTCCAGTACTCCGGGGCGCGGTAGTAGGCCTGGGTGCCGTTGGCCACCCAGTACCAGGCGCCGGGCTGCGGCGGATCGGTCTGCACGAACATGCGCTTCTGCACCGCGGCCCGGTCCTTCTTCGGGATGCCCGGCGAGAACTCGGCGACCACCGGCATGGCCACGCCGTACGTCTTGTCGCTGAACAGGTAGAGGCCGGAGCCGATGGTGGACTTCGGCTTGCCCATCGTGGTGAACGTGCTGGTGCCCTGGTGGGTCGCGCCGTCCGGGCCGGTCCCGGTGACCGTGGCGGTGTACTTCGTCGCGTACTTCAGCGGGGTGGACGGCACCCAGCTGGAGCCGTCACGCCGCATCCGCCCGTTGACCGCCGTGCCGTCGGCGGTGGTCAGGACGACCTTCGACACCGTGCCGCCGCCCGGGACCCGCGCGCTGATCTCGGTGCTGGCCGGCCGGCCGGTCGCGCTGTCGGCCGGGCTCACCGTCAGCGGCGACGAGGCGGGGGCCGCGTCGCTCGGCGGGGCGCTCGTCGGATCCGGCGCGGTGGACGAGACGCCGCCGACCTCCTGCTGCTGGCCGGGCACGAAAGCCGGCTTCTCCTCGCCGCCGCCGCACCCGGTCAGTGCCAGCGACGCCGTGAGGACCAGGACGCCCACCATCGCCCCGGCCCGCGCGAACCTGCCCATGCCCACCCCTGTCGTAGCGTGCCTGGCGGACATCGTGCCCCATCGACGCCATGACGCCCGCCCCCGAACTGGGTCGGCTGTCTGGTTTCGGCATCTTTGCCGGTTAAGCTCGTCCGAAGGGTGGACCCCGGTATCGGATTGGAACCCCGCTCGGCGGGCATGCTAAGGTTCTTCCCGTTGTCAGCGAGCGCCGCTAGCTCAACTGGCAGAGCAGCGGACTCTTAATCCGCGGGTTCGGGGTTCGAGTCCCTGGCGGCGCACCAACGAGCAAGGCCCTAGCCTGGTGGTTCCATCGGGTCGGGGCCTTTTTCGCGTACGCGGACAGGGGGCGGTCGTCGGCGGGTGCTCGGGAGTCGTTGGACCGGGCTGGCTCGGTGACACGGTGGGGATGTGCCGGATCCAGGACGAGGCATTGCGGGTCTATGGCCCGTACCGATCGACGTGGCACTCGTTGCCCTGAGGCCGGTCGATGTGTCTCGCGCGGGCCGGCGGGCGACCGAGGCGGCGGTGACCGCGCGTGACGCCGTCGCCGGCCTACCCGAGGCGCCCGACGAAGAGCCTGCTCGCGCCGGCTGCCGCAGGCGAGACATTGCCGCAAGCGGAATATTGATTAGTATCTGTTCCTATGGTGCGGTCGACGTCGGCGTTCTGGTCGGAAGGGCGAACGCCGGCCCCCGCGGCTGGACGCCGGCTGCCAGCTCGACCGCCTCGACGAGGTGAAGCGGCACGCCCGGTCCGTGTCGCAGCCGTACGAGCGCCTCGGCGACCCAGCCGGTGTCGCCTGAATTCACTCGACCCCAACCGTGTTCCGGAACAGTTGGGACACCTGGCAGCCGACCACCACCTATTCGAGGAGCAGAATCATGTCCACGGTCCGACGACTCACCGCCGCCACGGCGCTCGCCACGGCGATGCTGGCATCGAGCCTCGCCGTCGCCTCTCCGGCCTCGGCTGACTGTGAGCATGGCGGGGTCGGTTCAGCGGTGGTGAGCTGATAGCTGGCAGCAGTGGGTGTGACTCTTCG
>NZ_JBNCLA010000024.1:0-13177 GCF_049841835.1 Micromonospora sp. DT227
TGGGGCACCCCGGAGCAGATCACCGATCCCGAGTACTCGACCCTGGCGTTCCTGAAGGGGTTGAAGCAGGTCGACGGCTGGCAGGACATGCCGGTGACCAAGGCCGCCCAGACCGTGCAGGTGTCGGCCTACCCGGATGCGTACGCGCAGTGGGAGAAGCAGGCCACCGACCTGGTCAACAAGCACTGGAACAGCTGAGACAGCGCGCGAAGGCCGGCACCCCGCCGAGGGTGCCGGCCTTCGGCGTTTCCCCGCAGACACGAGGCGTGCCGGTCTTCCCGCACTACGTCACGCTGGGGACAATCGGATGATGGATCACCCCCGTGAGCTCACCGTCGAGGCGCCCCGGGTCTGGGACCGGCCGGTCGTCTCCGTACCGGTGTTGATCTGCCTCTCCCTGGTCGGTGGCCAACTGCCGTCGTTCTCGACGGTGGCGAACCTCTACATTCTCGGCACCGGCGGGGGGTTGATCTGGGTCGGTCTGAGCAACCGGGTGCCCCGACGCCCGGCGCCGCGCCGGCTGCCGTCGGCCGCGCTGTGGTGGCTGCTGCCGGTCACCGTCTTCGGGGTCTTCGAGGGGGCGACGTTCGTGCTGTCCGTGGGCGACGACTTCCCCACCTTCTCCCGGCTGGCCGATCCGCTGCTCGAGGACCATCTGGCCCGCTCGGGGGCCTGGTTCGCCTGGCTGGCCGCGTTCTGGGGACTGGTCCGCCGATGATGCGCGCGCTGGCCATCGGCGGCTTCCTGGCCGCCCTGCTGCTGTTCGCGGTCGTCGAGTGGGCCGCCCGCCGGGAGGGCTCGCGAGTCCCGTCCCTGGCGGACGTCTGCGCCTTCGTCATGCGGTACGAGGTCGGCCCGGTGCCGGTGGGCCGGATCGGTCTGTTCGGCTTCTGGTGGTGGCTGGGCTGGCACTTTCTCGCCCGCTGAGACGCCGCCGGAAACGGGGTTGCCTGTCCGCATCGCGGGAACAGTGGGCACTATCTGGAAAGTGAACGTTAATTTGGGTGCGGGACCGGCGCTTCGCGGCGCTGGTCACGGGGGGTGGTGCCGCACCCGGCGCTGCCTCCCTCCAGGGTCAGACCGACCCGGGCTCACGCTGCCAGGCGAGCCGCTCCGGTGATCCCGGACCGCTGCCCGGCGCGCAGCAGGCCGACGACTCCGGTCGCGGCGCGACGGTCGTCGCGTCGTCGACGACGGGGCGTCGGACGCCCGCAGGGCCGCCGTGCCTCGGTGGTCCGCACCCTGGAAGGACATGCCATGCCGAGCAAGCGCAAGCCGCAGACCGAGACCACCAACGACGAGGCGCGCGAGCAGATGCGTCGCGCGTTGCAGACCTCGATGGACACCCGTCAGTGACGCAGGCCGCCCGGCGGTGACGCCGGCCGGCTGGGGCCCCGTGACACCGTGACCGGCCCCATCGCCAGCGTCACCGCCGCACCGGTCGCCTGACCCGGTGCCCCGACCGGCGACCAGTTCCGCGCCGAGGTGGCCGCGCTCGCCGCTGGGCCACCGCGCCGAGCGCCGACCCGATCTTCCCCAGGGCTGCCCGGAGCGCGTCGATCTCGACCTCCTGCGCTACGTCTGGCGCTATCCGCGCCGTTCCCGCCCCCGCGTGTTGGCGGCCGTCGCCGCGTACGCCCCGGACCTGCCGGTGCGTCGGCTGCGCGGCCGGCGGCACGTGGCCCGCTTCCTGGCCGGGATAGGTAAGCGGTCCTAGCGGGTTGCGTGCCTTACCGGCCGCGTGCCAGGATCGGCGGCGATGAGCACGACCGCCGCCCCCGCCTCCGCCGCCACGCCCCGGCGGATCGCCGCCCTCGCCCTGCCCGCGCTGGTGGTGCTGGCCGCCGAGCCGCTCTACGTGCTCGTCGACACCGCGGTGGTCGGCCATCTCGGGCGGGTGCCGCTCGCCGCGCTCGCCGTCGGCGGCACGGTCATGACGCTGACCGCCTGGATCGGCACCGTCGTCGCGTACGGCACCACGGGGCGGTCGGCCCGCCGGTTCGGTGCGGGGGACCGGGCCGCCGCGGTGGCCGAGGGCGTCCAGGCGTCCTGGCTCGCGCTGACCGCCGGCGTGCTGGTGGCGGTCGCCATCGGCATCGGCGGGGGCGCGCTGGCGCGTACCCTCGTGGGCGGTCCCGGCGAGGTGGCCGACGCCGCCGCCGGCTGGCTGCGGGTCGCGGCGCTCGGCGCACCCGGCCTGCTGCTCGCCGCCGCCGGCAACGGCTGGCTGCGCGGCATCCAGGACACCCGCCGGCCGCTGCTGTTCGTGCTCGCCCCCAACCTGCTCTCCGCGCTGCTCTGCCCGCTGCTGGTCTACCCGGCCGGGCTCGGCCTGGTCGGCTCCGCGGTGGCGAACGCGGTGGCGCAGACGCTCTCCGGCGCGCTCTTCGCGGCGGCGCTGGTCCGCGAGCGGGTCTCCCTGCGGCCCCGGCCCCGCACCATCGGGCAGCAGTTGGTGCTCAGCCGCGACCTGCTGGTCCGGGGCGTCGCGTTCCAGGCGAGCTTCCTGTCCGCGACCGCGGTCGCGGCCCGCTTCGGCGCCGCGGCGGTCGGCGCGCACCAGATCGCCGTACAACTGTGGTTCTTCACCGCGCTGGTGCTGGACGCCCTCGCGATCGCCGCGCAGGCCCTGATCGGCGCCGCGCTCGGTGCCGGCGACGCGGCCGGCGCGCGGTTCCTCGCCCGCCGCGTCGCCCTGCTCGGCGGCGTGTGCGGCGTGGCGTTCGCGGTGCTCATCGCCGCCGGCGCCGGCGCCGTGCCGTCGTTGTTCAGCTCCGATCCGCAGGTACGCGAGCAGGCCATGGTGGCTTGGCCGTGGCTGGTCGCGCTCCAGCCGATCGGTGGTGTGGTGTTCGCGCTCGACGGGGTGCTGATCGGCGCCGGCGACGTGCGCTACCTGCGCAACCTCACCATCGTGGCCGCGCTGGGCGGGTTCCTGCCGGCGATCTGGCTGGCCTACGGCCTCGACCTCGGGCTGGGCGGGATCTGGGCCGGCCTGACGCTGTTCGTGGTGCTCCGGCTGATCGCGCTGCTGCTGCGACTGCGTTCCGGCGCCTGGGCGGTGGTCGGCGCGGTCCGCTGACCGCCGCACGGCAGGCGGGCGCCGGCCGGACCGACGTCAGCAGGTGTCCGGGAGGTCGAGGGTCTTGTCCGGGTCGAAGACCGCGTCCGGATCCGGGTCGACGGGCCCGCCGAACGAGGGCTTGCCGAGCGCGAGCAGGCCCTTGTCCCAGGCCGCGCAGTCGATGTTGGAGGCGTACGAGTCGGACTTCTCGATCCAGAGTCCGAGCGAGCCGCGGCGCACGTCGTCCGGGTGGGGCACGCTCCACACCACGGTGTCGTGCACCACCACGACACCGTCGCCCGGCTCGGTGCTCGCGGTCGGGAACGCGTACGCCCAGACGAAGTTCGTGGTGACCGCCAGGATCCGGATGCCGCGCGGATCCTTGGTGGCCCGGTAGCTGATCCGGCCCTTGACCCGGGGCTGGTCGGCGGTGAGCCGGGCGCCGGGGGCCAGCCGGGTGGCGTAGCTGCCCACCTCGCCTGAGGGGACGTCGCCGCGCAGGTCGGCCCGGGCGTCCGGCGCGAACTGGCGGACCAGCCGCTCCGGGTTTTTCGCGGTGAAGAACGCGCGGTCCAGTCGCGCGGTCACCAGCGCCTTGCGCACCTTGGCCAGCGTGTCCGCCACCTGCTTCTCGGTGAACGGGCCGGTCCGCTTGGCCCGGGGCAGCGCGATCCCGGCCGCGCCCTGCGGGAACGCGGCGGCCGGGGTGCCGTCGAACGGCCCGGTGGCCGGTGGCGGCGACGCCGAGGTGACGGCCTGCTCGCCGCTGGGCGGGCTGACCGTCGGGTAGGCCACCGGGGCCGCCTGCCAGCGTCGGTAACCCTGGTAGCCGACCGTGGTGACCACCCCGGCGCAGGCCAGCAGCAGCACCGCGACCGCACCGCCGAGCAGCTTGCCCGAGTGCCGGGCCAGGCCGATGCGCCAGCGTTCGAGGCGGGTGGGCTCGGCTTCCGGAGCGGCCTGGCGGAGCCACTCGGGAACCCGCCCCAGGGCGTCCGCGGACAGCGGGTCGGCGGGGTCGGGCTCGGGGGCGGCGCGGTGATCGGTCATCGGACTTCCGGGGGCGGCGGGACGAGGGCGCATGATCTTGGCACCTCGTCGACCCCGGCGGTATCCCCCGCGGGGTCGGTCGCCGCCGTCTGGCAGGCTTGGCGGTCGTGAGCGCAGACGGTCTGATCGTGGTCGACAAGCCCGGCGGCATGACGTCGCACGACGTGGTGGCCCGCATCCGGCGGCTGGCCCGGACCCGCCGGGTCGGGCACGGCGGCACGCTGGACCCGATGGCCACCGGTGTGCTCGTGATCGGGGTGGGGCGGGCGACCCGGCTGCTCACCTACGTGATCGGCGCGGGCAAGAGCTACGCCGCGACGATCCGGCTCGGCCAGGCCACGGTCACCGACGACGCCGAGGGGGACGTGATCGCCACCACCGCCACGTCGGGGGTGACCGACGACGCGGTCCGGGCCGCGCTGGCGGCGCTGACCGGCGAGATCGACCAGGTGCCGAGCGCGGTGAGCGCCATCAAGATCAATGGAGAGCGGGCGTACAAGCGGGTCCGCGACGGGGAGAGCGTGGAACTGCCCGCCCGCCGGGTCACCGTCTCCCGCCTCGACGTGCTGGCCATCCGCCGGAACACCCCGGACGTGGTGGACGTGGACGTGGACGTGACCTGCTCGTCCGGGACGTACATCCGCGCCGTCGCCCGGGACGCGGGCCTGGCGCTCGGGGTCGGCGGCCACCTCACCGCGCTGCGTCGGACCGCGGTCGGCGGCTTCGCGCTGGCCGAGGCGGCCACCCTGGCGCAGCTCGAACAGCGCGCGCCGGAGGTGGTGAACCTGCCGCTGGACGCCGCCGCCGCGCGGTTCTTCCCGCGCCGGGACGCCACCGCCGAGGAGGCCCGCACGCTGTCCCACGGCGGGCCGCTGGCCCCGGCCGGGATCGCCGGTCCGTACGCGGTCTTCGATCCGGCGGGCGGGCTGATCGCTATCGTCAGCGAACGGGACGGGCGGGCCCGCGCGGAGATCGTGCTGGCCCCGGCCTGACGGCGCGCGGGCGGACAGGGGAGGAACGGCATGCAGCGGTGGCGGGGGTACGAGGCGGCGCCCGGCGGCTGGGGGCGTTCGGTGGTCACCATCGGCGTCTTCGACGGGGTGCACCAGGGGCACCAGGCCACCATCGGGCACGCCGTGGCGCGCGCCCGGGAACTGGGCGTCAAGTCGGTGGTGGTGACGTTCGACCCGCACCCGGCCGAGGTGGTCCGCCCCGGGTCGCACCCGGCGGTGCTCACCGAGCAGGCCCGCAAGGCGGAGCTGATCGAGGCGCTCGGCGTGGACGTGCTCTGCGTGGTGCCGTTCACCGCCGAGTTCTCCCGGCTGCCGGCCGAGGCGTTCGTGCACGACATCCTCACCGAGCACCTGCACGCCGCGCTGGTCGTGGTCGGCGACAACTTCCGGTTCGGGCACCGGGCGGCCGGCGACGTGGCGCTGCTGGAGCGGCTGGGCCGCACGTTCGGCTTCGGCGTGGAGGGCGCCCCGCTGGTCGCCGAGGCGGGCACCGTCTTCTCGTCCACGTACATCCGCTCCTGCGTCGACGCCGGTGACGTGCGCGCGGCGGCGGCGGCGCTGGGCCGCCCGCACCGGGTCGAGGGCGTGGTGGTCCGCGGCGACCAGCGCGGACGTGAGCTGGGTTACCCCACCGCCAACCTGCTGACCCACCGGTACGCGGCGGTGCCCGCCGACGGGGTGTACGCGGCCCGGCTGGTGCGTCGCGGCGGCGACCCGCTCGTGGCGGCGGTGTCGATCGGCACGAACCCGACGTTCTCCGGCCGGGAGCGCCGGGTGGAGGCGTACGCGCTGGACTTCTCCGGTGACCTGTACGGTGAGCGGCTGGCGCTGGACTTCGTGGCGCACCTGCGCGAGCAACGGACGTACGACGCGATCGAGCCGCTGGTCGCCCAGATCGCCGAGGACGTGGAGCGCACCCGACGGGCGGTGTCCTGACCCGCAGGGGAGACCTTGACCGGCCGGGCCGGTCCGGGGCTGGTAGGCTGACGGAGACGTCGGCTGACCGACGGGAGCCTCGCGTGCCTGCACGACGCCGCGGGCGCGAGGAATCCGGTCCGTCGCACCGGTCGCCACGACCGCTCCGACAGACCTCATCGAACCACCCACGAAACAGGGAGAACATGGCGCTCGACCAGGAAGCCAAGGCCAAGATCCGCCAGGAGTACGCGACCGCCGAGGGCGACACCGGTTCGCCGGAGGTGCAGGTCGCGGTCCTGACCAAGCGGATCGCGGAGCTGACCGAGCACCTGAAGGTGCACAAGCACGACCACCACAGCCGCCGTGGGCTGCTGCTGCTGGTCGGCCGGCGCCGTCGGCTGCTCAACTACGTCCAGAAGAAGGACATCAACCGCTACCGGTCGCTCATCGAGCGGCTCGGCCTGCGCCGATGACCTGACGGGGGAGTGGCCGCTCGGCCGCTCCCCCGTTCCGGTACCACCAGAAAGAACCCCGGCCGCGCGACGACCCGAGAGGGAGCCGGTCAGCACCGGTCTCCGGTAGTGGCCCCCGGGAATCCCGGCATCATGCCGGCCCACCCGGGCGCTTCGATCGAAGACCGGCCGCCTGAGCAGTTCCCGTGTCGTCGGCCGACGACGCGAAGGAGCACCACAGCACATGACCGAGACCAACCTCGGCACCGAATCCCGCACCGCCGTGATCGACAACGGGTCCTTCGGCACCCGTGAGATCACCTTCTCCACCGGCCGGCTGGCCCGGCAGGCCGCCGGCTCCGTCGTCGCCCAGCTCGGCGAGACGGTCGTCCTCTCCGCCACCACCGCCGGCAAGCAGCCGCGTGAGTCGTTCGACTTCTTCCCGCTGACCGTCGACGTCGAGGAGCGGATGTACGCCGCGGGCCGGATCCCCGGCTCGTTCTTCCGCCGCGAGGGCCGGCCCAGCGAGGACGCCATCCTCACCTGCCGGCTGATCGACCGGCCGCTGCGCCCGTCGTTCGTCAAGGGCCTGCGCAACGAGGTCCAGGTCGTCGAGACCGTGCTGGCGCTCGACCCGCAGCACCCGTACGACGTGGTGGCCATCAACGCCGCCTCGATGTCGACCAAGCTCTCCGGCCTGCCGTTCTCCGGCCCGATCGGGGCGACCCGGGTCGCGCACGTGGACGGCCAGTGGGTCGCCTTCCCGACCCTGGAGGAGCTGGCCCGGGCCACCTTCGACATGGTCGTGGCCGGTCGCACCCTGGCCGACGGCGAGGTCGCGATCATGATGGTCGAGGCCGAGGCCACCCCGAACGCGGTGGCCCTGATCTCGGACGGCGCCACCGCGCCGACCGAGGAGATCGTGGCCAGCGGCCTGGAGGCCGCCAAGCCGGCCATCCGTGAGCTGTGCCGGGCGCAGAGCGAGCTGGCCGAGGTGGCCGCCAAGCCGGTCAGCGAGTTCCCGGTGTTCCTGGACTACCAGGACGACGTCTACGACGCGGTGGCCGACGTGGCCCGCGCCGACGTCACCGAAGCGCTCAAGATCGCCGGCAAGGCCGACCGCGAGGAGGCCCTGGACCGCATCAAGGCCAAGGTCGCCGAGGAGCTGTCCGGCCGCTTCGAGGGCCGCGAGAAGGAGCTGTCCGCCGCGTTCCGCTCGCTGACCAAGTCCGAGGTCCGCAACCGGGTGCTGCGCGAGCAGGTCCGCATCGACGGCCGCGGCCCGCGCGACATCCGTCCGCTGAGCGCCGAGGTCGGCGTGCTGCCGCGGGTGCACGGCTCGGCGCTGTTCGAGCGCGGTGAGACCCAGATCCTGGGCGTCACCACGCTGAACATGCTGCGCATGGAGCAGATGGTGGACACGCTGTCCCCGGAGAACCGCAAGCGCTACATGCACAACTACAACTTCCCGCCGTACTCCACCGGGGAGACCGGCCGGGTCGGCTCGCCGAAGCGGCGCGAGATCGGCCACGGCGCGCTGGCCGAGCGGGCGCTGATCCCGGTGCTGCCGTCGCGCGAGGAGTTCCCGTACGCCATCCGGCAGGTCTCCGAGGCGCTCGGCTCCAACGGCTCCACCTCGATGGGTTCGGTCTGCGCCTCGACGCTGGGCCTGCTCTCGGCCGGTGTGCCGCTGAAGGCCCCGGTCGCCGGCATCGCCATGGGCCTCATCTCCGACGAGGTCGACGGCAAGACCCAGTACGTGACGCTGACCGACATCCTCGGCGCCGAGGACGCGTTCGGCGACATGGACTTCAAGGTCGCCGGCACGCGTCACTTCGTCACCGCGCTCCAGCTCGACACCAAGCTCGACGGCATCCCGTCGGACGTGCTGGCCGCCGCGCTCCAGCAGGCGCACGAGGCCCGGCAGACCATCCTCGACGTGATGCAGCGGGCCATCGAGACGCCGGCCGAGATGTCCGACTACGCGCCGCGGGTCACCACCGTCAAGATCCCGGTCGACAAGATCGGCATGGTGATCGGCCCGAAGGGCCAGACCATCAACGCGATCCAGGACGAGACCGGCGCCGAGATCTCCATCGAGGACGACGGCACGATCTACGTCGGCGCGACCAACGGCCCGTCGGCCCAGGCCGCGGTGGACCGGATCAACGGCATCGCCAACCCGACCCTGCCGAAGGTGGGGGAGCGGTTCCTCGGCACCGTGGTGAAGACGGCCGCGTTCGGCGCGTTCATCTCGCTCCTGCCGGGCCGCGACGGCCTGCTGCACATCTCCAAGGTGGGCGACGGCAAGCGCGTCGACAAGGTGGAGGACTTCCTCAACGTCGGCGACAAGGTCGAGGTCGAGATCGCCGACATCGACGCCCGCGGCAAGATCTACCTGGACAAGATCCGTCCGGAGGGCGCCGAGGCGCCGGCCGCCGGTCAGGCTGCCGGTGGCGACCGTCCGGCCGGCCGGGACCGCGGTGGCGACCGTGGCCCGCGCGACCGGGGCGACCGGGGCGGCGACCGTGGCGACCGTGGCGGTGACCGCGAGGGCGGCGAGCGTCGCTCGGAGGGTGGCGGCGAGGGCGGCGACCGGCCGCGTCGCCGTACCCGGCACAGCTGATCGACCGACCGGCCCGGGTGACGTACGCGTCACCCGGGCCAGCCCACGGCTCCAGGTCGCACGGCGGGCTGGAGCCGTCGTTCGTCCCCCCACCCCTCGTGGCACGGAGAGCAGGTCTGTCGTGAGTTCGTCCACCCCGGCGGCACGGGCGGTCACCCGCACCCTCAGCGACGACCCGCTCGGCGGCACCGTCCGGCGCACCGTGCTCCCCAGCGGACTGCGGGTGCTCACCGAGGCGATCCCGGCGATGCGCAGCGTCTCGTTCGGCATCTGGGTGGCGGTGGGCTCCCGGGACGAGACCGGGTCGCAGGCCGGCGCCGCGCACTTCCTGGAACACCTGCTCTTCAAGGGCACCAAGAAGCGCAGCGCGTTGGAGATCTCGTCCGAGATCGAGGCGGTGGGCGGCGAGACCAACGCGTTCACCACGAAGGAATACACCTGCTACTACGCGCGGGTGCTGGACGAGGACCTGCCGCTGGCCATCGACGTCATGTGCGACGCGGTCGCCGACTCGGTGCTGGCCGCCGCCGACGTGGAGACCGAACGCGGCGTCATCCTCGAAGAGATCGCCATGCACGACGACGAGCCCGGCGACGAGGTGCACGACCTGTTCGCCCGCGCCGTCTACGGCGACCACCCGCTCGGCCGGCTCATCTCCGGCACCGAGGAGACGGTCACGCCGATGACCCGGCGGCAGATCCAGAACTTCTACCGCAGCCGGTACACCGCGCCGCAGATCGTCATCGCCGCCGCCGGCAACCTCGACCACGCCGCCGTGGTCAAGCTGGTCCGGCAGGCGCTGCGGGGCACCCCGCTGGACACCGACCCGGCCGCGCCGGCGCCGCACCGCGCGACCACCCCGGCGGTACGCACGAAGCCGGCCACCACACTTGTCGAGCCGAAGGAGACCGAGCAGGCGCACGTGCTGCTCGGCTGCCCCGCCATCGACCGCACCGACGAGCGGCGCTTCGCCCTGGGCGTGCTCAACAACGTGCTCGGCGGTGGCATGTCCAGCCGGCTGTTCCAGGAGATCCGCGAGCAGCGCGGCCTCGCGTACTCGGTCTACTCCTACGCCAGCCAGTACGCCGACAGCGGCGTGTTCGCCGTCTACGCCGGCTGCGCGCCCGGCAAGGTGGACGAGGTGCTGGCGCTGACCCGCGCCGAGCTGGCCCGGGTGGCCGCCGAGGGGGTCACCGAGGCCGAGCTGGTCCGGGGCAAGGGGATGAGCAAGGGCTCGTTCGTGCTCGGGCTGGAGGACACCGGCTCCCGGATGAGCCGGCTGGCCAAGGGCGAGCTGCTCTACGGCAACCTGATGCCGGTGGACGAGCTGCTGGCCCGGGTGGACGCGGTGACGCTGGCGGACGTGAACGACCTCGCCGCCGAGCTGCTCGGCCGGCCGATGTCGCTGGCCGTGGTCGGCCCGTTCGACGAGGGCGCGTTCCCGGCCGACCGCTGACCGGTCCGGCGGGTGGGGCGCGTCCCGATTGGGATAGGTTGTGCCCCGTGACTGACGTGCGGGAGAAGGGCCCGGCCGAGGCGGCGCGGGTCGGTGTGCTGGGTGCCCGGGGCCGGATGGGCCTGGAGGTCTGCAAGGCGGTCGACGCCGCCGCCGACCTGGAGCTGGTGGCCGCCGTCGACCAGGGCGACGACCTCGCCGCGGTGGCCGACGCCGGGGCCGGCGTCGTCGTCGACTTCACCACCCCCGACGCCGTCATGGACAACCTGCGCTGGTGCGTCGAGCGCGGCGTCCACGCGGTGGTCGGCACCACCGGCTTCACCGAGCAGCGGCTCGCCCAGGTGCGGGAGTGGCTGGCCGACCGGCCCTCGGTGGGCGTGGTGATCGCGCCCAACTTCGGCATCGGCGCGGTGCTGATGATGCAGTTCGCGGCGCGCGCCGCCCGGCACTTCGAGTCGGTCGAGATCGTCGAGCAGCACCACCCGCGCAAGCTGGACGCGCCGAGCGGCACCGCCACCCACACCGCGCGGCTGATCGCGGCGGCCCGCGCCGAGGCCGGTCTCGGTCCCGCGCCGGACGCCACCCGCGACGAGGTGGCCGGCGCCCGGGGCGCCGACATCGACGGGGTACGCGTGCACGCGGTGCGCGCCACCGGCCTGGTCGCCCACCAGGAGGTGCTGTTCGGCACCACCGGTGAGACGCTGACCATCCGGCACGACTCGTACGACCGGGCCTCGTTCATGCCCGGCGTGCTGCTGGCGGTCCGCGAGGTGGGTCGCCGGCCGGGCCTGACCGTCGGCCTGGACGCCCTGCTCGACTGATTCCCGCCGCACCACCCGGCCGGCGTGCTGATGTGCCGGCGTGTTGGTGTGCGGCTGCGCAACGGCGATCAAGCGGCGCGGTCGTCGGCGGGTGCAGGCTGGGCACATGACCTCGACGGACGGACTCACCAGCCTCCTCGACGTGCTCCAGGCCGCGCTCGACGACCCGGAGGTCGCCCCGGTCGACCTGGCCGCACGGGCCCACCTGTCCCGGTTCCACTTCGACCGGCTGGTCGCCGCGGCCACCGGCGAACCGCCCGGCGTGCTGCGCCGGCGACTGCTCCTGGAACGGGCGGCCCATCGGCTCGTCACCAGCGACCGGACCGTCCTCGACATCGCGGTCGAGGCCGGGTACGGCTCGCACGAGGCGTTCACCCGTGCCTTCCGTCGGTCGTACGGCTTCGCCCCGACCGCGGTCCGGCGACGTCGTCCGCTGACCTTCCGCGAGCTGGAGCTGCCCTGTCCCAGCGGCGTCCACTTCCAACCGCCCGGTGGCCTGCGGCTGCCGGCCGCACGTCAGGAGACCCCGATGAACGTGCTCCAGTCCCTGGTCGACCACCACGTCCAGACGCTCACCGCGATCATCGACCGCGCCGCCGGTCTCGACGACCAGGTCCTCGACCGGCCCGTCACCGTGTCCGTGGCGACCATCGACGAGCAGCCGACGCTCCGCTCGCTGGTCAACGCCATGGTCACGCAGGAGGAGCACTGGCTCTCGGCGCTGCGCGGCGGGGAGTGGCCCGACGAGAGCGACCGGTCGATGACCGGCCTGGCCGCCCGGCACGCGGTCGCCGGCCGCGACTGGCAGACCTTCGTCGCCCGGACGCTCGCCGACGGCACCCTGGCGGACACGTTCGTCGACACCACCTGCACACCCCCGACCACCCACACGCTCGGCGGCACCATCGGTCACGTGATCACCTTCGCCGCCGTGCGTCGGACCATGGCGATCGGTGCCCTGCGCAGCGCCGGGGTCACCGACCTGGGCGCCGGCGACCCGCGCCCGTACCTCGACCGCGTCGCCCGCGCCACCACCGACTGACGTGAAGGAGGGGCCCCCTGTTAACGCATTCTGCATAACAGGGGGCCCCTCTTATCGCCTCGCGGCTCCGCCTCGCGCTTCCGGCTTCCGACTCGCGGCGGCCCGGGCGGTGGGGTGCCGGCGGACCCGACCGGGCCGCCGTGACCTCGGCGAAATCGATGGTCGGTGGGCGCAGCCGAGCCTAGGCTGGCCACCATGATCGACTCTGGAGAGCGTGACCACCTCGGCCGCCGGGTGACCCTGCGGCCGGTGGACGACGACAACTGGCGGCCGGTGGCCGACGTGGCCCCGCGCGACGACCAGCGCGCCTTCGTCGCCGCGCTGGCCGCCCGCTACCTGCTGCTCTCCACGCACTCGGACGTCTGGAACTCGCTCGCCGTGTACGCCGACGACACCGTGGTGGGGCACGTGATGTGGGGCGTGGACGACGACGGCTCCCGCTGGATCGGCGGCATGGTCGTCGACGCCGCCGAGCAGGGCCGAGGGCTGGGCCGCGCCACGGTACGCACGCTGGCCGGTTGGCTGGCCGAGGCGGGCCAGCCGATCCGACTCAGCTACCACCCGGACAACACCGCGGCCGCCGCCCTCTACACCTCACTCGGCTTCCGCCCCACGGGCGCACTGGAGGACGACGAACTGGTAGCCGAACTCCCCTCGCCTGACTGTGAGCATGGCGGGGTCGGTTCAGCGGTGGTGAGCTGATAGCTGGCAGCAGTGGGTGTGACTCTTCGTCTG
>NZ_JBNCLA010000025.1:0-12778 GCF_049841835.1 Micromonospora sp. DT227
CTGGCTTATCAAGCACCCTGTTGAGTTCTCAAAGAACAACCACACACCAACCCGGAAACCCCCACCAGGAGGCCCCCGACCCGGGGTATTTCGTTCGCATCCCCGCCGCTCTCGCGGCGGGCACTTTTACTACGTTACCTCACCGTCTCCGCCGTGTCAAACCGTGTGTCCCGGTCTGTCGTGCTTCGTACGGGTTGGCACCCGGTGAACCCGCGCAGCGGTGAACCGCTGCGCTTGATCATCGGATTTGGCAGGCCGGCCGCTGCGGTTTCCCGCAAGCTCGCCCGGTTCCCTGCCGGTCGACAACCTTACCCGGTCGGTCCCGCTCCGCCAAATCCGCCCTGCGGCGTTCCGGTGAGCCCCTCCCGGACCGCATCCTCGCGGGGTGGTGAGACCCCGTTCGGACCCGGTACCCACGTGGATCGGTGCCTCGGGCTTTCATCCCGTTTGCCCCGTTCCGCGCTGGCAGAGAGAAAGTTACGCGTCTGCGGGTTTGATCGTCAAATCCGGGGGTAGCGTCCCGCGTCACATCATCACCACCGAGCTATCTGCCCAGTTCAGCGCGCTCAGCGCGCCACCTCACCGACGGCGGGTCGCCAACCAGCCGCGTACGCCGAGCACGCCGGCCGTCGTGCCGATCGCCAGTGACGCGGCGATGAGCAGCGCGTGCACCCAGAGGAAGCCGGTCGGATCGCCCTCCCCGACGACGCCGGCGGACCAGGCCCGCGGGTCGTTCCAGATCGCGACCGCGAACCTCGGCCAGATCGCCCAGGTCCACACCCCGACCCCGACCAGGAACAACGACCAGCCACGCGACAGAACCATGGTCGGCCAGTATGCCAGCGGCCCGACCGCCGAGACCGGCGGTGCGGCGGCGGAGCGCCGAGCGCCACCGCCACACCGGCCTGACGACCGGATACGCCGACGGCCGGCCCGGGTAAGCGATTGCGTCGACCCCGGGCCGGCCGGTTACGCTGCGGGCATGAGCAGTTCGCAGGCGTACCCGACGGCGTCCCCCGACGTCCGGCTCGGCGCGCTGCGACGCCGGCGGTCCCGCGACCGCCTGCGCTGAGCTTCTTCTCCTGCGACCGGCGGATCGAGCCGCCGGTCGTCGTCGATCGTCCTCGCTCCGCCGCCTTCCCGTCCGGTGATCCGCGCGGCGGATCGAGCGAGATCGGCGTACCCATGGATCTTGAGAAGTTGTTGACCGACCGGCTGGCGCCGGCGTTCGCGGCGGTGGCCGGCGGGCCGGTGGACCCGGTCGTGCGGCGCTCACAGCACGCGGACTTCCAGTCCGACGCGGCGCTCGCGCTGGCCCGCCGGCTCGGCCGGCCGCCGCGGGCGATCGCCGAGGAGGTACGGCAGCGCGCGGAGCTGGCCGACCTCTGCGCGTCGGTCGAGGTGTCCGGGCCGGGCTTCCTCAACCTGACGATGGCCGACCGGGCGCTCGGCGGCCTGGTCTCCGCGCTGGCCGCCGACCCGCGGCTCGGGGTGCCGGTGGCCGCCGGGCCGGAGACCGTGGTGGTCGACTACTCGGGGCCGAACGTGGCCAAGGAGATGCACGTCGGCCACCTGCGTTCGACAGTGATCGGGGACGCGGCGGCCCGGCTGCTGGAGTGGTTGGGGCACCGGGTGCTGCGGGCCAACCACCTCGGCGACTGGGGGACGCCGTTCGGCATGTTGATCGAGCACCTGGTCGACCTGGGCGAGGCCGGGGCGGCGCGGGAGCTGTCGATGGGTGACCTGGACGCGTTCTACAAGGCCGCGCGGGAGAAGTTCGACGCGGACGCGGCGTTCCGGGACCGGTCCCGGCTGCGGGTGGTGGCGTTGCAGGGCGGGGACCCGGCGACGCTGCGGCTGTGGCGGCTGCTGGTGACGCAGTCCGAGAGCTACTTCCTGACCGTGTACGAGCTGCTCGACGTGACGTTGTCCGAAGCCGACTTCCGGGGCGAGAGCAGCTATCACGACCTGCTCGCGCCGACCGTCGACGAGTTGGACCGGCTCGGGTTGCTGCGGCGCAGCGACGGCGCGGACTGCGTGTTCCCGCCGGGTTCGGTGGGGCGGGACGGCGAGCCGCTGCCGCTGATCGTGCGCAAGTCCGACGGCGGGTACGGCTATCCGGCGACCGACCTGGCCGCGCTGCGGCACCGGACCGGCACGCTGGGCGCGACCCGGCTGCTCTACGTGGTCGGGCTGCCGCAGCGGCGGCACTTCGAGATGGTCTTCGCGACCGCCGCGCAGGCCGGCTGGCTGGCCCCGCCGGCCCGCGCCGAGCACGTCGGGTTCGGGTCGATCCTCGGGCCGGACGGGCGGATGCTGCGCAGCCGGGCCGGTGGCTCGGTGAAGCTGGTCGGCCTGCTGAACGAGGCGGTGGAGCGCGCGACCGCGCTGGCGCGGGAGCGCAACCCGGAGCTGGGGGACGCGGAGGCGGCCGAGGTGGGGCGCGCGGTCGGCATCGGCGCGATCAAGTACGCCGACCTGGCCGGCGACCGGCGCAAGGACTACGTGCTGGACTGGGAGCGGATGCTGTCGCTGGACGGCAACACCGCGCCCTACCTCCAGTACGCGTACTCCCGGATCCGGTCGATCTTCCGGCGCGCCGGCGTGGCGGCGCGGCCCGGCGCGGACGTCGCACCGGTCGAGGCGGCGGAGCGGGCGCTCGCGTTCGAGCTTGTCGGTTTTCCGGCGGTGGTCGACGCGGTGGCCGGCAGCCTGGAGTTCCACCAGCTCGCCGGGCACCTGCACCGGGTGGCGGTGGCGTTCAGCGCGTTCTACGAGCGGTGCCCGGTGCTGCGGGCCGACGGGCCGGTGCGGGAGAGCCGGCTGGCGCTCTGCGACCTGACCGCGCGGGTGCTGGGGCAGGGGTTGTACCTGCTCGGCATCCGCACCCCGGAGCGGCTGTGAGCCGGCCCGGTCAGCGCGGCAACCAGGACTGCACCTCGACCAGGTTGCCCTCGGGGTCGCGCAGGTAGGCGGAGCGGACGCCCCAGCCGGGACGGTCGGCGGGTTCGGCCACGACCGTCCCGGCGGGCAGCGCGGTGACGGTGGCGTCCACGTCGGGCACCGGCACCACGACCAGCACGCCGCCGTCGCCCCGCCCGACCGGGAGCACCGCCTCGGCGGCCCGCCGGCCGAGCAGCGCGAGCACGGTTTCGCCACCGGCGTCGAAGCTGGCGTACTCGAACTCGTCGACCACCTTCTCCGGCTCGCCGAGCAGGGCGGTGTAGAAGGCGAGGGTGGCCGGGAAGTCGTCGGTGACGATGCGGGGATGCACGCTCATGGTCGGACCCTAACGGGCCGGCGTCTCCGGGACGGTCCGTTAACCGCTTCAGCGCCGGCGCCGCCCGGCGCACACCACCGTCACCGGCCTGCAACGTCATCGATAACGTTCGAATAACGCGCCGTTTCGGCCGCTTGACGACTCGCACCTTAACCGGTTCAGTGAGCGATGGCGACGGCCGGGCATCGACGGACCCCGTCGCCACCCGGTCGCCGCCGGCCCGGCGGCACAGCTGCGGAGGTTCCCATGACACTGCGCATCCGCTGGTCCGCCGCCGTGGCGCTGGTCGCCACGCTGGCGACCGCCGCGCTCGCCGCCCCACCGGCGGTCGCCGCACCCGATCCACCGTCGCGCCGCGCCGACCCGGCGTTCGTGGTCCGCGACGGCAGCCGGCTGAGCCTGGCCGGGCGACCGTTCCGGTTCGCCGGCCCCAACATGTACTGGTTGGGGCTGGACGAGAACGTCGGCGGCACCGACCCGGCCGACCCGCCGGCCGTCGACCACCCCACCTACTTCCGGATCCGGGACGGGCTGACCACCGCCAAGCGGATGGGCGCCACCGTGGTCCGCGCCCACACGCTCGGCGTGTCCACCGGCGACCCGCGCTCGCTCGAACCCGCGCTCGGCCAGTTCAACCCGGCGGCGTTCGACCGCATCGACTACGCGGTCGCCGAGGCCGGCCGCCTCGGGCTGCGGCTGGTCGTCCCGCTCACCGACAACTGGCAGTACTACCACGGCGGCCGGTACGACTTCCTGCGCTGGCTCGGCCTGAGCACGGACGACGACGGCGCGCTGTTCTACACCGACCCGGCCGCGCGCGCCGCGTTCAAGCAGTACGTCCGCACGCTGCTCACCCACGTCAACCGCTACACCGGCAAGGCGTATCCCGACGATCCGACGATCATGGCGTGGGAGCTGGGCAACGAGCTGAACGGGATGACCGCCGACTGGGTCGACGACCTGGCCGGGCACGTCAAGACGCTCGCCCCGCGGCAACTCGTCGCGGCCGGCAGCCAGCACGGCACCGACCCCGCCGTGCTCGGCTCGCCGTACGTCGACATCAGCGACTCGCACTACTACCCGCCCACCGCCGCCGGCATCGCGGCCGACGCCGCCGCGGCCACCGCCGCCGGCAAGGTCTACCTCGCCGGCGAGTTCGGCTCCGGCCAGGCCACCGACGAACTGCTGGACCAGGTGGCGGCGAACCCGGACGTGAGCGGCGCGCTGTTCTGGTCGCTGTTCGGCCATCACGACCACTCCGGCTTCGTGCCGCACGGCGACGGCTTCACCGTGCACTACCCGGGTGACACGCCGGCGATGCGGGCGGCGGTCGCCGCGCTGACCCGCTTCGCCGGGACGATGGCCGGCCGCCCGGCGCCGGCCGTCATCGGGGACCAGCCGCTGCTCACCGCCGTCGACGCCGACTACGGCATCACCACGCTGCGCTGGCGGGGCACCGCGGGCGCGGCCGGTTACCTGGTGCAGCGGCGCGGTGCGGGCGGGGCCTGGGCCACCGTCAGCGGCACCCGGCCGCTGCGCGCCGACGACGCGCCCTGGTTCGACCTGGCCACGCCCGCCGGTCCGGCGTCCTACCGGGTGGTGGCGGTCGACGCCACCGGCGCCGCCGTGGCCGTCTCCCCGCCGGTGCGCACCGACCGGGCCAGCGACCAGGTGGTCGACCCGCTGGAGGACTGGTTCGTCAGCGCCGGCCACAGCGACTCGCTGCGCCGCACGCCGACCACCGGCGGGGTGCTCGTCGCGCCCGCCCGCGGCCGGTCCGGGGAGCTGCGCTACCGGCGGGACGGCCTCACCGCCGCCACGGTCACGGTCACCTCGACCGGTCGCCCCCGCGCCGTGGTGGAGGTGTCCGCCGACGGTACGACCGGCTGGCGCCCGACCCGGCCCCGGATCGACCGGACCGGCCCCGGCCGGTACGCGCTCACCGTCACCGGGCTGCGCGACGTGCGCGGCATGCGGGTGGTGTGGCGGCCGGACGCCCGCTTCGCCGTCGCCTCGGTCGCGCTGTCCGCCCGGTCGGACTCGGTGACGGACACCGTGCCGGGCGCGTTCGCGCTGACCGCCCCGGCCCCGGACGCGACCGGGGTGAGCCGGTTGGCGGCGCTGGACTGGTCCGCCGCGCCGGGTGCCGCGTACTACTCGCTGACCGTGTCCGAGCACGCCGACCTGAGCGCGCCGCTGGTGGCGGTGTCGGGCCTGCGTACGCCCGGTTTCACGCCGACCACGGCCTGGCCCGCCGGGGCCACGCTGCACGTGCGGGTCACCGCCACGAACGGGTACGGCTCGACGGTCACGGACGCCGCCTTCACCACCCGCGCCGACCTGCCCGGCGTGGTGGTCGACGACTTCGACACGTACCCGTCGGACGCGGAGCTGGCCGCCGCCTACCCCCGCAACACCGGCGGCGACCCGATCGCGGCGACGCTGGCCCCGCCCGGCGAGGGCAGCGGGCACAGCATGCGGCTGAGCTGGACGCCCGGCGCCAGCGGGTACGCCGGTGTCATCCGCACCCTGCCGGCGGCGCAGGACTGGCGCGGCACCACCGGGCTGCGGATGTGGGTCGAACCGGGCGCGGACGGCCAGCAGTTGACCGTCCAGTTCGTCGCGTCCGGCTTCTACTGGGAGAAGACGCTGACCTTCGCCGGCACCGGGGCGCGGGTGGTGGAGGTGCCGTTCGCCGACTTCGCCCCGCCGCCGTGGGCCACCCCCGGCCCGCTCGACCTGGGCGCGGTCACCCAGGTGTCGCTCTATCCCGGCGGCGCGACCGGCCCGGCCAGCCTGCGGCTCGACTCGCTCGGCGCGTACGCGTCGTGACCGGTGGGCGCCGGGCCGGGCCGGGGCGTGCGGCCCGGCCCGGCGCCGGCACGGGACCACCCGGCGCGTGGACACCGGCTAGCGTGACTCGGGACCGGACGAGAGGGAGGCGACCATGGCGGATCGGCGTGCGGTGCTCGTCCCGGGACGGGGCTACGACACCCGAGGTCCGCTCTTCGTCTACCTCGGTGAGGCGTTGCGCCGGCTCGGCTTCGAGGTGCACGAGGTGACCTGGCAGCGGCTGGACGAGCTGCGCCTGGACGCGGCACCCGGCTGGGTGGCCGCGCAACTGGCGCCGGTCCTCGACTCCGGCGTCGACCTGCTGGTCGGCAAGTCGCTGGGCAGTTTCGCCACCCCGCTCGCCGCCGAGCGGGGCATCCCGGCGGTCTGGCTGACCCCGCTGCTGCACGAGCCGGCCGTACGCGAGCCGCTGAGCCGCACCACGTCGCCGTTCCTGCTGGCCGGCGGCACCGGGGACGCGAGCTGGGACGGTGCGTTGGCGCGCCGGCTCAGCCCGCACGTGGTGGAGGTGGCCGACGCCGACCACTCGCTGATGGTGCCTGGCCCGCTGGCCGGCTCCGCCGAGGCGCTCGGGCGGGTCTGCACCGCCGTGGAGGGGTTCGCCCGCGACGTCGGCGGGGTGACCCCGGTCAGCGCTCGATGATCGCGCCCTTCTCGTCGATGCCGTGGGTGCGCCAGTAGACGTCCCACTCGTCGTCGACGTGCTGCGGGACCTTGCCCTCCGGGTAACGCACGTACGGCGCGGTCGGCTCCTGTCCGTCCGGGAAGCAGGCGCTGCCGCCCTGCCCGCCGACCGCGATGGCCGGATACTCGCCGTCGGCGCAGATGGCCTCCTCGAAGGAACAGCCGGCGGTGAGCATCAGGCCGCTCAGGGCGACCCCGGCCAGGGCGATCAGAGTTCGCGTTCGCATGGGGAGAATTCTGGTCGGCCCGGCCGCGCCCGCCATCCGTACCCGTACTCAGTCGTTGGGGTGCAGCAGCACCTTCGTCCAGCCCTGCTCGCGCCGGTCGAAGTGCCCGTACGCCTCGGGCGCCTCGGCCAGCGGCAGCTCGTGCGAGACCAGGAACGACGGCCGGGCGCGGCCGGCGATGATCAGATCGCGGAGCTGCCGGTTGTAGCGCATCACCGGGGCCTGGCCGGTGCCCATCCGCTGGCCCTTGGTGAAGAACGTGCCGTACTGCCAGCCGATCCGGCCCTCCCGCGCCCGCTTGTCCGGACCGTTGGGGTCCTGCGGCACGTAGACGCCGACCACGCCGATCCCACCGGTGGAGCGGACCACGTCGACCAGGTTGTCCAGCACCAGCTCCGGGTGCTCCTCGCCGGACGGGTCGTGGGCCTGGTAGCCGACCGCCTCCACGCCGCAGTCGGCGCCCACCCCGTCGGTGGCGTCCATGATCTGCCGCACCGGGTCGCCCTCGCCGAAGTTGACCGGAACGGCACCGATCTTCTCGGCCATGGCCAGGCGGTCCGCCTCCTTGTCGACCACGAACACCCGGTCCGCGCCCTTGATCAGCGCGCTGTGCGCGGCCATCAGCCCGACCGGGCCGGCGCCGAACACGGCGACCGTGTCACCGGGGGCCTGCCCGGCGAGTTCGGTGCCGTGCCAGCCGGTCGGGAAGATGTCCGACAGCATGGTGAAGTCGTTCTCGTGCTCGGTGCCCGGCGGCAGGCGCAGCAGGTTGACGTCCGCGTACGGCACGCGCAGGAACTGGGCCTGCCCGCCGTCGTACGGGCCCATGTTGGCGTAGCCGTAGGCCGCGCCGTCCATCCCCTCGATCGGGTTGGTGCGCAGGCAGAAGCTGGTCCAGCCGTGCAGGCAGTTGCGGCAGGTGCCGCAGGCGATGTTGAACGGCACGGAGACGCGGTCACCGACCGTGATCCGGGTGAGCGCGTCGCCGACCGCCTCCACCACGCCCATGTTCTCGTGGCCGAGGATCTTGCCCGCCTCGACCGAGGTGCGTCCCTCGTACATGTGCAGGTCGGAGCCGCAGATGTTGGTGGTGGTGATCCGGATGATCGCGTCGGTGGGGGCCTGGATGGTGGGGTCGGGTCGGTCCTCGACGGCGACGTCACGGGGACCGCGGTACACGAGAGCTTTCACGGTGGGTCTCCAGATCTTTCGGAAGCAGGTCAGCCGAGTGCGCCCTCTCACTTTTCACCTCATAACCTCATGAAACCGGTGAAAACGAAAACGCGCCGGCCGCGGCCGGCTCACCCGCGCAGCGTGTCGCCGGGCGGCCGGCCGTACCTCGCCCGGTAGTCGGCCGCGAACCGGCCCGCGTGCAGGTATCCCCAACGACGCGCGATCGCGGACACGGTGTCCCCCTCGACCGGATCGGCGGACAGCAGGTCCTGGTGTGCGTGGTCCAGGCGGGCCGACCGCAGGTACGCCATCGGGGTGCTGTCGACGTGCCGCCGGAACGCCGCCTGGAGGCCCCGGGGTGTGACCCGGGCGGCCGCCGCGATCTGGGTGACGGTGATCGGCTCACCGGCGTGGGTGTCCATGAACGACATGGCGCGACGTACCGAGGCGACGGGGAGCCGGGCGCCCGCCGACCGGTAGGTCATCGCCACCGCGGAGTTCGGGAACGTGGCGAGTGCCGCCGAGGCGGCCAGGTCGGCGGCGGCCCGGACCGCCAGCGGACTGTCCAACGGTTCCGACGGGCCGTTGAAGAGTTCGTGCAGGTAGGCCATCGTGCCGCGCCAGAACCGGTTCATCGAGGCCGAGACCGGCGTCATCGCCTCGAACCGGAAGCGGACCGGGTCGATGCCCGTCCGCGCGGCGGCCACCTCGGTCACCATGCCGAGGTCCAGATTGACGCTGTAGAGGTCGAAGTCCAGATTGATGTTGGACAGCGGACGACCGACCCGGAGCAGGCGCGTCTCGCCGGGCCGGGTGCGCGTCACGTCCCGACCGTCCCGAGTCTCCAGCCGGCCTGTCCTCAGGACCAGGAACATCAGGTGGTCCAGCGGCTCCAGATGGGTGTCGACGTCCATGCCGTAGCGCACCCGGCCCACCATGATCGGCCCCGCACCGACCGACTCCTGCTGGTACAGGAACCGGCGGTTCACCCGGTGCAGGCGGAACTCGTGCCCGACGTAGATCTTGCGCAGCACCTCGTGCGCCTCGGCCACCTCGCGGGTGGCGAACGTGAATCGGTGGGGCGCACCGACGTCCTGGGTCATCGAGTCCTCGCGGGGGTGAGGGGGCCGTCACCACCCCAACGAGCCGGCTGTCCTCCCGGTGCGCCGCCGGCCCGCCTCGACTGCCGCAGGTGCGGCCCCATCTGGCGGACAGCCATCGCACCCGCATGACAAAGTGACGGTTCCTTGCCGCAGACGCGTACGGCTAGGATGCTCGGCGTGGCGGGATTCCGGATCGGGGAGGCGGCGGCGCTGCTCGGCGTCAGCGCGGACACCGTGCGCCGCTGGGTGGACGCCGGCCGGTTGCCCGCCGCCCGGGACGAGCAGGGTCACCGGGTGATCGACGGCGTCGCGCTGGCCGGGTTCGTCCGCGCGCAGGCGGCCGGGCCGGACGGCCGGTCGGAGGAGTCGTCGGCGCGCAACCGGCTCCGCGGGATCGTGACCGCGGTGGCCAAGGACACGGTGATGGCCCAGGTGGACATCCAGGCCGGGCCGTTCCGGATCGTCTCCCTGATGAGCCGCGAGGCGGTCGACGAGCTGGACCTGCGGGTCGGGTCGGTCGCGGTCGCGGTGATCAAGTCGACCACTGTGGTGGTGGAGCGATCCACCCCGGCACACCGACCACGGCCGGGCGCGTGAACGCTCCCGGGAGGAGGGGCTGATGGGTGCACGTGTGGTCCGGGCCGCGCTGGCCGGGGTGACGGCCCTGGCGCTGGCCGGCCCGGCCGGCTGCGGTGGCGACGCTTCGCCGGGCGGCTCGGCCTCCGGTTCCGGCGTGACCGGAACGGTGACCGTGTTCGCGGCGGCGTCGCTGACCGAGTCGTTCACCCGGATCGGCAGGGACTTCGAGGCGGCCCACCCGGGCGTGACGGTGCGGTTCAACTTCGCCGGCAGCTCCGCGCTGGCCAACCAGATCAACCAGGGCGCGCCCGCGGACGTGTTCGCCTCCGCCGCGCCGAAGAACATGCAGGCGGTCACCGACGCCGGCAACGGCGACGGCTCCCCGGCCACGTTCGCGCGCAACCAACTGGTCATCGCGGTGCCCAGGGGCAACCCGAAGCGCATCGCCGCGCTGGCCGACCTCACCCGGCCCGGGCTCAAGGTGGCGCTCTGCGCCGAGCAGGTGCCCTGCGGCGCGGCGGCGACCCGGGCCCTGAGCGCCGCGCGGGTGCCACTCCGGCCGGTGACGCTCGAGCAGGACGTCAAGGGCGCCCTGTCGAAGGTGAAGCTCGGCGAGGTCGACGCCGCGCTGGTCTACCGCACCGACACCAGGGCCGCCGCCGCCGACGTGGACGGCGTGGAATTCCCCGAGTCCGCCGGCGCGGTCAACGACTACCCCATCGTGGCGCTGAAGAACGCGCCCAACCGGGCCGGCGCGCGGGCCTTCGTCGCCTACGTGCGATCCGACCGGGGCACGGCGGTCCTGACCGGCGCCGGCTTCCAGGCGCCGTGACCTCGACCGAGGCACCCACCGCGGCTCGGGGCGGGCCGCCGCGCCGCCGTCGGGCGCAACGGGTGCCGGCGGCCCTGCTGGTGCCCGCCCTGGTGGGCCTGCTGTTCCTGGTGCTGCCGCTGGCCGGGCTGGTGGTCCGCGCGCCGTGGGCCAGCCTGCCGCAGCGGCTCACCGAGCCCGGCGCGCTGACCGCGCTCCGACTCTCGGTGCAGACGGCCACCGTCGCCACGCTGGTGTGCCTGCTGCTCGGCGTACCGCTGGCCTGGCTGCTGGCGCGGGCCCGCTTTCCCGGCCGCCGGTTGGTCCGCGCGCTGGTCACGGTCCCGTTGGTGCTGCCGCCGGTGGTCGGCGGGGTGGCGCTGTTGCTGGTGTTCGGGCGTCGGGGCCTGCTCGGCGGGTGGCTGGACGCCACGTTCGGTTTCACGCTGCCGTTCACCACCACCGGCGTGGTGGTCGCCGAGGCGTTCGTCGCGATGCCGTTCCTGGTGATCGCCGTCGAGGGCGCGCTGCGCGGGGCGGACACCCGCTACGAGGAGGCCGCCGCGACGCTCGGCGCCGGACGCTGGACCACGTTCACGCACGTCACGCTGCCGCTCGTGGCGCCGGGCGTGGCGGCCGGAGCGGTGCTGTGCTGGGCGCGGGCGCTTGGCGAGTTCGGCGCCACGATCACGTTCGCCGGCAACTACCCGGGCGTCACCCAGACCATGCCGCTGGCGGTCTACCAGACCATCGAGGGCGGGGATCTGGACGGTGCGGTCGTGCTCAGCCTGGTGCTGCTCACCGTGTCGGTGGCGATCCTCGCCGGCCTGCGGGACAAGTGGATCACCAGCGCATGAGCCCCGCCCCCGTCGTGGACGCGCACCTGGTCGTCGACCGGGGCGCCTTCCGCCTGGACCTGCCGCTGCGCATCGACGCCGGCGAGGTGGTCGCCCTGCTCGGCCCGAACGGCGCCGGCAAGACCACCGCCCTGCGCGCCCTCGCCGGCCTGCAACCGCTGAGCGCCGGTCACCTGGCCCTCGCCGGGCAACCCGTCGACCGTCCCGACCGGAACCTCTGGACACCGCCCGAGCGGCGCCCGATCGGCGTGGTCTTCCAGGACCACCTTCTCTTCCCGCACCTGAGCGCGTTGGACAACGTGGCTTTCGGGCCGCGACGCCACGGCGCGGACCGGCGCACCGCGCGGCGTCGGGCCGCCGACTGGCTCGACCGGGTCGGGCTGGGTGACCGGGCGCGCAGCAGGCCCCGTCAGCTCTCCGGCGGGCAGGCCCAACGGGTCGCGCTCGCCCGCGCGCTGGCCGTCGACCCGGTGCTGCTGCTGCTCGACGAGCCGCTCGCCGCGCTCGACGCCCGGACCCGGCTCGACACCCGCGCCGAACTGCACCGGCACCTCGGCGACCATCCCGGCGCCACGCTGCTGGTCACCCACGATCCGCTCGACGCGCTCGTCCTGGCCGACCGGCTCGTCATCGTCGAGGACGGTCGGGTCGTGCAGGACGGTGACGCCGCCGACATCACCGCGCGACCCCGCACCGACTACGTCGCCCGGCTCGTCGGCCTCAACCTCTACCGCGGCACCGCCGACGGCCGGACCGTCCGGGTCGGCGACCGGCTCACCCTCACCGTCGCCGACCCGCTGCACGGCGACGCGTTCGTCGCGTTCCCCCCGTCGGCCGTCGCCCTGCATCCGAGCCGGCCCGACGGCAGCCCGCGCAACGCCTGGGCCGCGGTCATCGCCGGGCTGCAACGCCACGGCGACAACCTCCGCGTGCAACTGGACGGTCCGATCACGGTGGCCGCCGACGTCACGCCGGCCGCCGCCGCCCACCTCGACCTGGTGCCCGGCCGGTCCGTGTGGGCCGCCGTGAAGGCCGCGGAGACCCGCGCCTACCCCGCCTGACGTACGCCGAGGGCCGGCCTCCCGCGTGGGGAGACCGGCCCGTGACGAGCCGCCGGAAACCGGTCAGCGTTGCAGGGTCAGCAGACCCGGCCGGTACGGCAGCAGGCCGTAGTCGCCGCCGGAGTTGGTGGCCCGACCCTGGTAGAGCAG
>NZ_JBNCLA010000026.1:0-10846 GCF_049841835.1 Micromonospora sp. DT227
TGACGGCGAACGGGAAGCTCGACAAGCGGGCGTTGCCGGAGCCGGACGGTCGGGCGTTCGGCCAGGGCGGCTATGTGGCGCCGGAGAACGTGGTGCAGGAGCGGCTGTGCGTGGTGTGGGCCGAGGTGCTCGGTGTGGACCGGGTCGGCATCCGGGACAGCTTCTTCGAACTCGGCGGCGACTCCATCCGCGCCGTCTCCCTGGTCGGCGCGCTGCGGGCCGAGGGCTTCGACCTGAGCGTGCGGGACGTCTTCGACAGGCGTACCGTCGCCGAACTGGCCGGCCTGCTGGGTGAGCGGTCCACCCTGGTCGCCGAGGACCATGCCCTGGTCGAGCCGTTCGCGCTGATCAGCGACGACGACCGGGCGCTGGTCCCGGACGGGGTGGTCGACGCCTACCCGCTGTCGCAGATCCAGACCGGCATGGTCATCGAGATGCTGGCCGACGACCAGCAGAACAACTACCACAACTCCAGCGCGTTCCGGATCATGGATGAGCGGCCGTTCGACTTCGCCGCCTTCGAGCGCGCGGCCGCCTGGCTGGTCGCCCGGCACGACATGCTGCGCACCTCGGTCCACCTCACCGGGTACTCGGTGCCGATGCAGCTGGTCCACCGGACGGCCGAGGTGCCGATCGGCTGGACCGACCACGGCACGCTCGACGCGGCCGGGACCCAGCACGTGCTGCAGGAATTCGCGACCAGCGAGCGTGCCCGGCCGTTCGACCTGACCCGGCCGACCCTGATGCGCTTCTTCGTGCACGTCACCGAGCCCGACTCGTGGTGGATCTCGATCACCGAATGCCACCCGGTCATGGAGGGCTGGAGCTACCACACCATGCTGATGGAGCTGGTGCGGGCGTACCAGCGGATCGCCGCGGGTCAGGAGCCTGACGCCGAGCCGATGCCGGCGGTGCGCTTCGCCGACGCCATCGCCGGCGAGCTCACCGCGCTCGACTCGCCGGAGACCCGGGCGTACTGGCGTGACGTGGTGGGCCGGTACGAGAAGTTCACCCTTCCGCGCGACTGGGGCGACCGGAGCGTGGCCGAGCGGACCGCGTACCACACCCGGATCCCGTGGACCGACCTGGAGCCGGGGCTGCGGCGGCTCGCGGCCCAGGCCGGCGCGTCCATGAAGGCCGTCATGGTGTCCGCGTTCGGCAAGGTGCTCAGCCGGCTCAGCGAGGAGCCCGCGGTGCACGCCGGGCTGGTCTACGACACCCGCCCCGAGGTGCTCGGCGCCGACCGCGTCTTCGGCATGTACCTCAACACGCTGCCGTTCCCGTTCGACCCGATCCGGGGCACCTGGCGCGACCTGGTGACCCGGACCTTCCGCCGCGAGGTCGAGTCCTGGTCGCACCGGCGTTACCCGCTGCCCGCGGTCCAACGCGACAACCCCGGCCGGCAGGGGCTGATCGAGGTCTTCTTCAACTACCAGGACTTCCGTCAGATCGACACCGAGCTGGTCGACGCCACCCAGGGGCTGGACGACAGCCCCACCGAGTTCCCGTTGACCGCCTCCTCGCGGGCCGGGCACATCTTCCTGACCTCGGACGTCCGCTCGCTCACCCCGGCGAACACCGACCGGATCGCCGGCCTGTTCCGGACCGTGCTGGCCGCGATGGCCGCCGACCCGGACGGCGACGCCACCATCGCGCTCGCCACCCCTGACGAACTGCGTGACCAGCAGGATCGGGCGGTCGGCGCGCCGCTGCCCGGCGACTACCAGCCGGTGCTGGAGCTCTTCGAGCAGCAGGCCGCCCGTACGCCGGACGCCGCCGCCGTGGTGACCGGCGGCCACACGCTCACGTACGCGGAGCTGGACGACCGCGCCGAGCGGTACGCGGCCGCGATCACCGCCCGCGGCGCGGGCCCGGAGTCGGTCGTCGCCGTGCTGCTCGACCGCGGCCCGGAACTCGCCGCCGCCCTGCTCGGTGCCTGGAAGGCGGGTGCCGCCTACCTGCCGCTCGATGCCGGCTTCCCGGCCGAGCGGGTCGCCGGGATGGTGGCGGACGCCCACGCCGCCGTCGTGATCACCGAGCGGGAGCTCCTGCCCGGCGTCGCCGACGTCCCCGCGGACCGGCGGCTGTTGGCCGAGGACCTGCCCGCCGACCGGCCCGCGGTAACCGGACGGCCCAGGCCGGATGCCGACCAGTTGGCGTACGTCATCTACACCTCCGGCTCGACCGGCCGCCCCAAGGGCGTCGCCGTGTCGCACCGAGGGCTCGCCAACCACGTCTCGTGGGCGGCGCGGACCCTGGCCTCCCGGGGAACCGGCGGCGCGCCGCTCTTCTCCTCGGTCGCGTTCGACCTCGTCGTGCCGAATCTGTGGGGACCGCTGGTCACCGGGCAGCCGGTGACGATGGTGCCGAACGAGGTGGACCTCGGCGAACTCGGCGCCCACCTCGACCGGCACGGCCCGTACAGCTTCATCAAGCTGACCCCGGGCCACCTGGAGGTGCTGACCACCCAGCTCGCCGCGGACCGGGCGGCACGCCTGGCTCCGGTGCTGGTCGTCGCCGGCGAGGCGCTGACCCGGCATGTGGTGCGCGCCTGGCAGGCGAAGGCGCCCGCGGTCGAACTGATCAACGAGTACGGCCCGACCGAGGCGTCCGTCGGCACCTGCATCCACCCGGTCGACGGGCCGGTCCCCGACGTCGTCCCGATCGGATCGCCCCTGCCGGGCATGGTCATGCGGGTCCTCGACCGGGACCTGCGTCCGTTGCCGACCGGCGTCACGGGTGAGCTGTACGTCGGAGGCGCCGGCGTCGCCCGAGGCTACCTGGGCCGCCCGGACCTGACCGCCGACCGCTTCCTGCCCGACCCGTACGGTCCGCCCGGCGCGCGCCTCTACCGCACCGGCGACCTCGTGCGGCTGCTGCCGGACGGCGCCGTCGACTTCCGCGGGCGCCGCGACGGCCAGCTCAAGATTCGTGGCTACCGGGTCGAGCTGGGGGAGATCGAGGCGACGCTCGGCGGCCTCGACGAGATCACCGACTGCCGGGTCGTGGCCCGCGAATCCGGGCCGGACGGCGAGCGGCAGCTCGTCGCCTACCTGGTGGCGAACGGTGAGATGAACCGCGCGTCGATCCGCGAGCGGCTCACCCGCGCGCTCCCGGACTACCTGGTGCCGTCGGCGTTCGTGCAGCTGGAACGGCTGCCGCTGAACGCCAACGGCAAGCTGGACCGGCACGCCCTGCCGGCCCCGGAGGAGACGGCGCCCGGGTCGGGCGGTTTCGAGACCGCCACCCCGTTGCAGGAACGTCTGGTCGCGGTCTGGTCCGAGGTGCTCGGCCGGGCGGCCGGCGTCCGCGACGACTTCTTCGACCTCGGCGGCGACTCCATCCGGGCGGTGGCCCTGATCGGCGCGCTGCGGGCCGAGGGCTGGGACGTGTCGGTCCGCGAGATCCTTCAGCACCGCACGGTCGAGGCGGTCTCGCGGCTGCTCACCGGCCGGGACGCGCTGGACGCGGGCGACCGCGCGGCGGTGGCGCCGTTCGAGCTGGTGCCGGCCGTCGACCGGGAGCGGCTGCCGGACGGGCTGGCCGACGCGTACCCGCTGTCGATGAACCAGTCGGGCATGCTGATCGAGCTGCTCGCCGGGCACGACGACCGGCGCAGCTACCACAACGTCAACGTGTACGAGGTGCGCGACGACCAGGGCTTCGACCCGGACGCGTTCGAGCGGGCGGTGCGCGAGGTGATCCGGCGGCACGACGTGCTGCGGACCTCGGTCCGGCTGACCGGCTACTCGGAGCCGATGCAGCTCGTGCACCGGGTGGCCGCCGCGCCGTGCTCGTGGCGCGACCTGCGGCACCTCGACGCCAGGGAACAGTTCGACGACATGTCGGCGTTCGTGGCCGCCGAGCGGGCGGACCTGTTCGACCTGTCCTCCGACGAGCCCCTGCTCCGGGTGCACGCCCACGTCACCTCGGACACCGAGTGGCTGTGTGGCTTCACCCAGAACCACGCGCTGCTGGACGGCTGGAGCAACCAGCTGTTCCTGATGGACGTGCTGGAGTGCTACCGGCGGCTGCGCGACGGGACCGCGCCGGAGCGGTGGGACGCGCCGGCGGTGCGGTTCGCCGACACGGTGGCGGCCGAGCGCCGGGCGCTGGAGTCCGAGCGGACCCGCGCGTACTGGCGAGACATGGTCCGCGACCACGTGAAGCTGACCATGCCGGCCGGGTGGAGCGGCGACCGGGACGCGCCTGCCGAGGTCGTCCGCGCCGGGATGTCCTACGCCGACCTGGAGGAGGGCCTGCGGCGCCTGGCCGCGTCCGCGCGGACGTCGGTGAAGAGCGTGCTGGTCGCGGCGCACGCGAAGGTGATGAGCCAGCTGACCACTGCGCCCGGTTTCCACACCGGACTGGTCACGCACACCCGGCTGGCCGAGCCGGGCGGCGACCGGGTCTACGGCAACTTCCTCAACACCCTGCCATTTCCCGTACGCCCGGACGCGCGCACCTGGCGCGACCTGGTACGCCAGGTCTCGGACACCGAGATCGAGATCTGGGACCACCGGCACTTCCCGATGCCCGCCATCGCGCGCCCGGCCGGCACCGGCCGCCTGGTCGACGTGTTCTTCTGCTACCTCGACTTCCACCGGATGGACACCGAGGCGGCCGACGACAGCCAGGCGTTCAGCGACGCGCCGAACGAGTTCGCGGTCGGCATCGTCACCCTCGGCGGACGCCTGAGCCTGCGCAGCAACAGCCACGTGCTCAGCCACGAGCGCGCGCGGCAGATCGTCGGCATGTTCCGCGACGTCCTCGCCGCCATGGCCGCTGATCCGGACGGCGACGCCCGCGCGACGTTCCGGCCCGAGCCGCAGCCGCGGACGGCGCTGCGCAAGGTCCGGCGCCCGGGCCGCGGACGTCGGCGCCAGACCCCGCACGAGGTGTTCGCCGACCGGGCGGCGCGGACCCCCTCCGCCGTCGCCGTGATCGACGGCGACACCGAGCTGACCTACCGCGAGTTGGACGAGCGGGCGAACCGCCTGGCCCACCGGCTGCGCACGGCCGGCGCGGGCCCGGAGACGGTGACCGGCATCTGCCTGCCGCCCGGCGCCGACGCGATCTGCGCGGTGCTCGGCGTGCTCAAGACCGGCGGCGCCTATCTGCCGCTCGCGCCGGGCGGCGACCTCGCACCCACCCGGGAACTCGGGCTCACCGCGATCGTCACCGGCGACCCGTCGCTGCACCCGGTCACGGTCGCGCCGGACGGTCCCGGCGACGCCGCCGCGCCGGAGGTGACTGTCGATCCGGAGACGGCGATGCTGGTCGGCCCGGCCGAGCCGTACGCCGTGGTCAGCCACGCCGACGTGCTCAGCGAGGTGACCGCCGCGCACCAGGCGGCCGAGTTCGACGAGTTCGACGCCTGGAGCCTCGACGCCGGCTGGGCGGACGACCCGCTGCCCATCTGGGGTGCGCTGCTGTACGGCGGCCGGCTGGTCGTGCTGCCGCCGGACGAGACCCCGGCGCGACTGCTGGACCGGCTGCGCCGGCACGAGGTCTCGGTGCTGTCGAGCCGGGCGGACGACCTGCGCGACCTGGCCGCGCCGATCGCCCGGGACGAGGATCTCGCCGTACGCCTGGTGCTGCTCACCGGCGACGCGGGCCACCCGGACGACCTGCGCCCGCTGGTGGCGGCGGACGGCGACGGCCCGGCGGTGGTCAGCCGCTACCGGCGGGCCTGCTGGCGGCAGCTCGAGCCGGCCGACCTCGACGATGCGCGGTTCCCGATCGGCGACCCGCTGCCCGGCCGCGAGCTGCGGGTGCTGGACGCGCAGGGCCGCCCGGTGCCCGACGGTGTGCCGGGCGACCTCCACCTGGGCGGCATCGTGCCGCGCGGCTTCACCGGGCGTCCCGCGCTCACGGCGGACCGCTTCCGCCCGGACGCCTTCGGGCCGGCCGGGTCACGCCTGTTCGCCACCGGGGACCGGGCGGCGGTCCGCGCCGACGGCGCGCTGGTGCCGCAGCCGTCGTCGGCCGACGACGGCGAGGAGGGCGAATCGGAGTACGAGCCACCGCGGTCCCCGCTGCAGAGCCGCATCGCGGCCATCTGGCAGGAGGTGCTGGGCCGCACCCCGATCGGCGTCCACGACATGTTCTTCGACGTGGGCGGCGACTCGATGCGGGCGCTGGCCGCGGTCGGTGTGCTGCGCGAGGAGGGGCTGGACGTCTCGGTCCGCGACCTGTTCCGCCACCCGACCGTCGCCGAGCTCGCCGATCGGCTGGCCGGCCGCGACCGGCACCCCGGCGACGACGAGCCGGTCGCGCCGTTCGCCCTGATCGACGACGACGACCGGGCGAAGCTGCCGCCGACGGCGGTGGACGCGTACCCGCTCTCGCAGGTGCAGGCCGGAATGGTCGTCGAGATGCTGGAGGATCCCACGGCCTACCGCAGTTTCGTGGCGTACGAGGTGATCGGCTCCGAGTTCGACGAGGCGGCACTGCGGGCCGCGCTGGTCGAGGTGACCGGACGGCACGACGCGTTGCGCACCTCGCTGCACCTGACCGGGTTCTCGGTGCCGACGCAGGTCGTGCACGGCCCGGCCGACGTGCCGGTGACCGTGCACGACCTGCGCGACGTGCCGGCCGACCGGCGCGACGAGGAGTTCCGGAAGCGGCTCGCCGCCGACCAGCACGCGCCGTACGACGTGGCACGCACGCCCCTGCTGCGGGTGGTCGTCGCCCGCCTCGAGGACACCCGCTGGTGGCTGGGCCTCGGCCTGCCGCACGCGCTGAGCGAGGGCTGGGGCCTGGCGATGGTCCAGGCCGAGCTGCACGCGGCCTACCGGGCGCTGGCCGCCGGGGACACCCCGCCACCGTACGAGGCGCCACCGGTGCGCTACGCCGATTTCATCGCCGCCGAGCTGCGGTCCCTGGCCGGGGACGAGGACGCCGCGTACTGGAGATCGGTGGTGGATGATCGAGAGGCGATCGGCGTTCCCGCGGTCTGGGCCGGGCCGGACGATGTGCCCTACCAGCACCTGGTGCCGCTCGACGACCTGGAGCCACGGCTGCGGGAACTGGCCACCGGGCTGCGCGTCCCGGTCAAGAGCGTCCTGCTGGCCGCGCACGTGGCGGTGATGGGCCGGCTCACCGAGACCCGGCGCGGCCATGTCGGCCTGGTGACCGACGCGCGCCCCGAACTCGCGGGCGCGAGCCGGGTCTACGGCATGCACCTCAACACGGTGCCGTTCGCCGTGGACCGGACCGCCGCCCGCTGGCGGGAGCTGATTCGCGGCGTCTTCGCCCAGGAGACCGCGTTGTGGCCGCACCGGCGGTATCCGATGCCCGCGATCCAGCGGGACTCCTCGGCCGGGCGGCAGGTGCTGACCGCGTTCAACTACGTGGACCTGGCCGGGGTCGGCCCGCGCCGGCAGGACGCCGACGGCGACATCGGCGCGACGCTCAGCCAGTCGCACACCGAGTTCGACCTGACCGTGCACTGTCGGCCCGACCGGATCAACCTGACGACCCGTACCGGGGTGATGAGCCGGGAGAACGGCGCCCTGCTGGCGAAGATGTACCGCACCGTGCTGGAACGGATGGCGCAGGACGCCGACGGTGACGCGCGGGCGTCGGTGCTGTCGCACGCCGGCCCCGGACCGGACGCGGCCGAACGGGAGCCGTTCACCTTCGACCCGGTGCGCGGACTGGCGAAGTGGGCGGCCGAGACCCCGGACGCGCCCGCGCTCGCCGGCGACGTCGGGACCGTCAGCTGGGGACAGCTCGGCGCGGACGTCGACCGGTTGGCCGGCCGGCTGCGCGCGGCCGGTGTCGGACCCGGTGTCGTGGCGGCGGTCTGCCTGCCGGCCGTCGTGGCGCGGGTCACCGCGGTCCTCGCCGTCCTGCGGGCGGGTGGCGTCTGCCTTCCCCTCGATCCCGAGACCCCGGTCAAGCGGCTCGCGTTCCAGCTCGCCGACGCCCGGGCCCGGGTCGTCGTCGCGGACCGCGAGTCCGCGCTCGACACCGACCTGCCGGTACTTGTCACCGGCGACGGGGCCACGGCGGCGCCCGAAGGCGAACCGGCACCGGAACCCGAGCCGTCGGACCCGGCCTTCCTGCTCTACACGTCGGGCTCGACGGGACGGCCGAAGGGCGTGTCGATCAACCGCCGCGGCGCCGGCAACCACCTGCTCGCCAAGGTGGCCGACCTCTGCATGACGGCGGCCGACACGCTCGCGCAGAACGCGCCGCCCACGTTCGTGGTGTCGATCTGGCAGATGCTGGCCGGCACCGCCACCGGGTGCTGCGTCCGGGTCGTCCCGGAGGCTGTCGCGCGCGACCCGCACGCCCTCTTCGCCCTGGTCGCTGACGGCGAGGTCACCGTTCTGGAGGTCGTGCCGACGCTGTTGCGCGCGGCGCTCGACGGCGGCGTCACCCTGCCGCCCGGCGCCGCGCTGCGGCGGCTGGTGGTGACCGGCGAGGCCTTCCCGGCTGAGCTGGCCGCCCGGTGGCTGGCGCGGTTCCCGCAGGTCGGCCTGCTGAACTCGTACGGGCAGACCGAGTGCGCGGACGACGTCGCCCACCACGCGCTGACCACTGCCGACGGGCTCATCCGGGTGCCGATCGGCCGGCCGGTCCGCGGCACCCGACTGTACGTCCTCGACGAGTGGGGCGCGCCGGTGGTCGACGGTGTGCCCGGCGAGCTCCACGTCGGCGGCCTCGGCGTGGGCGACGGCTACCTGAACCAGCCGGCGCTGACCGCCGAGCGGTTCGTCCCCGACCCGTGGGGCCCGGCCGGCGGTCGGCTCTACCGCACCGGCGACCTCGCCCGCCGGCTGCCCGACGGCACGCTTGACTACCTCGGCCGCTCCGACCAGCAGGTGAAGGTCCGTGGGCACCGGATCGAACCGGGCGAGATCGAGGCAGCCCTGACCCGGCACCCCCTGGTGCGGCAGGCGGTCGTCGTGCACCGCGACGACCGGTTGATCGGTTACGTGGCGGCGGCGGACGAGCGGCCGACCCCGGCCGAGCTGCGCGCCGCGCTGGAGGCCGAGCTGGCCGCCTACCTGATTCCGGCCGCCTTCGTGGTGCTGGACGCGATTCCGCTGTCCCCGAACGGCAAGGTCGACCGCGCGGCGCTGCCCGAACCCGGCGCCGAGGCGCTGGCGGTGACCGAGTTCGTCGTGCCCGCCGACGACCGCCAGGCCGAGGTGGCCGGGCTGTGGGCGCGGGCGCTCGGCGTGGAGCGGGTCGGCCTGCGCGACGGATTCTTCGCGCTCGGCGGCGACTCGCTGCGGGCGGTCGCGCTCGTCGGCGACCTGCGAGCGGCCGGATACGAGACGACCGTGCGCGACGTGCTGGACGCCCGGACCGTCGAGCGGCTCTGCGAGCGGCTGCGCCCGGTCGGGGCGGACGCGGGCCGGCGGTACGTCGAGGCGTACGCCCAGATCGGACGTGCGGACCGTGATCTGCTTCCGCCGGACGTGGTGGACGCCTACCCGTTGGGCCGCACCCAACTGGGCATGGTCATCGAGGCGATGTCCGGTGACGGCCGCGGCGCGTATCACATGGTCAACATGTTCCGGGTGACCGACGGGCACCCGCTGGACGAGGACGCGCTGCGCCGGGCCGTCGCGGTGGTGGCCGACCGGCACGAGACGCTGCGCACCTCGATCCGGTTGACCGGCTTCTCCGCGCCGATGCAGCTCGTGCACCGGCAGGTGGACGTTCCGGTCGAGGTAAACGACCTGCGAGACGTGGACCCGGCCGAGCACCCCGCGATTCGCGAGCGCCTGGTGGCGCGCCAACGCGCCGAAGCGTTCGATGTCGCGGTCGCGCCGCTGGTCCGGGTGCTCGCGCACCAGGAGAGCGACGAGGCGTGGTGGCTCACCCTGACCCAGACGCACGCGCTGACCGAGGGCTGGAGCACCCACCAGGTGCTGATGGAGCTGCTGGACTGCTATGACCGGCTGCGCCGAGGCGCCGAGCCGGAGCCCTACGACCGGCCCGGAGTCCGGTTCGCCGACGCGATCGCGGCCGAGCGTGCCGCGCTGGCCTCGGACGAGGACCGCGCCTACTGGGAGCGGATCACCGGCGACAACGCCGGGGTGACGTTGCCGCGGGGCTGGGCGGGCGACTCGGACCGGCGAGTGTTCCGGCAGATTCCCTACGACGACCTGCTCGACGGGCTGAACGCGCTGGCCGCCGAGACCGGCACGTCGCTCAAGACCGTGTTGTTGTCGGCGTACCTGAAGGTGCTGGGTCAGCTGACCGACGAGCCGGCCTACCACGCGGGCATGGTCGTCGACACCCGGCCGGAGGAGCCGGGCGCCGACCGGGTGCCCGGCATGTACGTCAACACGCTGCCGATCGCCGCCGACCGGACCGCGGCGACCTGGCACGACTTCGTCACCCGGGTCTTCGCCCAGGAGCTCGACGTGTGGCAGCACCGGCGTTACCCGATGCCCGCGATCCGCCGCGACGGGGGCGGCGACCCGCTGATCCAGATCTTCTTCAACCACCTCGACTTCCGCGGCGTGGACACCGGCCGGGTGGCGGCCGGCACCCGGACGACGAACTCGCCCAACGAGTTCGCCCTCTCGCTGATCAGCCAGCACGGCCGGTTCCACCTCGGCAGCAGCGAGCGGCACCTGGATCCGGCGAGCGCGGACCGGCTGGCCGGCATGCTGCGCGCGGTGCTGGAGTCGATGGCCGCCGGTGGCGACGGCGACGCCCGGGCCACCTACCTGCCCGCGGGTGAGCGGGAGCTGCTGCTCCGGCAGGCGTCACCGTCCCACGGGACGCCCGTCGACCGCTGCCTGCACGAGTTGTTCGAGGAGCGGGTGCGGCGGTCGCCGGATGCGGTGGCGGTGGTGGTGGGTGGGGTGTCGTT
>NZ_JBNCLA010000027.1:0-7670 GCF_049841835.1 Micromonospora sp. DT227
TCTGGTGTCGAGGCGCCGGGGGTGGTTGCCGGGGTTGCGGGGTCTGGTCGTCTGGCGGTGGTGTTTTCCGGGCAGGGTAGCCAGCGGCTCGGGATGGGCCAGGGCCTGTATGAGGCGTATCCGGTGTTCGCGGAAGTGTTCGATGAGGTGTGCGCGTACTTCGACCAGCATTTTGAGCGGCCGTTGCGGGACGTGGTCGCGGGCGAGCCGGAGCTGTTGGATCAGACGGTGTACACCCAGGCGGGGTTGTTCGCGGTGCAGGTGGCGTTGTACCGGCTGCTCGACTCGTGGGGGGTGGCCCCGCAGTATCTGGCCGGACACTCGATCGGTGAGTTGAGCGCGGCGTATGTGGCCGGGGTGTGGGACCTGCCTGACGCGGTGGCGGTGGTGACCGCCCGGGGCAGGTTGATGCAGGCGCTACCCGCTGGTGGCGCCATGGTGGCGTTGACCGCCAGTGACGTCGAGGCGCAGGAGCTGATCGCCGGGCACACCGATCTGGTAGGCGTCGCGGCGGTCAACGGTCCCCGCTCAACAGTGATCTCCGGTGACCAGGATCTGGTGCTGGGCCTGGCGCAGCAGTGGCGAGACAGCGGCGGCAAGGCGCGGCAGTTGAAGGTCAGTCACGCGTTCCATTCGCCGTTGATGGAGCCGATGCTGGCCGAGTTCGCCGACGTGTTAGCCGGGGTGGTGTGGCGGGAGCCGACCATCCCGGTGGTCTCTGGCACTCCGGGTGCGGATGTGACCGAACCGGGATATTGGCTGGCGCATGCCCGCCAGGCGGTGCGGTACCACGATGCGGTGAACGCGTTGCGTGAGCGAGGCGTGGGTGTCTTCCTCGAACTGGGCCCGGACGGCACGCTGACCTCGATGGCCGACCCCGACACCCCCGACACAGACGTGTGGCTACCCGCGCTGCGAGCTGAGCGGGACGAGCCGCAGACACTGCTGACCGCGGTCGCGGGTGTTCACGTACACGGCGCGGCGGTCGACTGGTCGACAGTGCTCGGCACGAGTAGCGGCCCGACCCAGCCGGTTGCCCTGCCGACCTATCCGTTCCAGCATCAGCGGTTCTGGCCGCAGACGGGGCTGGCCGGTGTGGGCGACGTCCGGGTGTTGGGGCAGGGTTCGGCTGATCATCCGTTGTTGCGGGCGGCGGTGTCGTTGGCCGATGGGGACGGGGTGTTGTTGACCGGCCGGTTGTCACTGGCTGCCCAGCCGTGGCTGGCCGATCACGCGGTGTTGGGCTCGGTGCTGCTGGCGGGCACGGCGTACGTGGAGTTGGTGATGTATGCCGGGGACCAGGTCGGGTGTGCCCTGGTGCAGGAGTTGACGCTGCAGACGCCGTTGGTGCTGCCCGAGCAGGGCGGGGTGCAGGTGCAGGTGTGGGTCGGCGATCCCGACCAGGCCGGTCAACGGCCGGTCAACGTGTACTCCCGGGCAGAGGATGTGCAGGGTTCGTGGACTCGGCATGCCACGGGTGTGTTGAGCCCGCGGTTTGGTCGGGTTCCGGCGGGCTTGGGGCAGTGGCCACCGGCCGGTGCCCAGCCGGTGGTGGTTGACGGGTTGTATGAACGGTTGGCCGGTGGTGGGTATGTGTACGGGCCGGTGTTCCAGGGCTTGCGGGCGGTGTGGCGTGCCGACCGGGATGTGTATGCCGAGGTGACACTGCCCGAGCACGCCGAAGCCGACGGGTTCGGACTACATCCGGCGGTGCTGGACGCGGCGCTGCACCCGATCGGGTTGACCGGACTGCTCGGCGACGACGGGGCGGTGTTGCCATTCGCGTGGAGCGGGGTCCGGCTGCACGCGACTGGAGCGAGGACGCTGCGGGTCAGGCTGACACCCGCCGACGACGGCGCTTTCGCGGTGGCGGTGTTCGACACCGCAGGCCAACCGGTACTGACCGCGGACTCGCTGGTGCTGCGGCCGGCAACCACCGACCAGCTCGCCGCCGGGGTGCCAGACACGGCGCAGTCACTGTTCACGGTGGAATGGGTACCGCTACCAGACGCCGAACCCGACGCCACGTCGGTGGCTACCGAACTTGTCTGGGCATGGCACGGCCAGCGGCCGCAACCCCTACTGGTGCCTCACCCGCCAGCCCGGCTTGACGGCGAGCTGCCTCCCGTCGTGGTCGCCGAACTGCCATTCCCGGACGATGCTGTGGGTGTTGTCGAGGCTACGCACGCGGCGAGCGCGTTGGTGTTGGGGTGGGTTCAGGATTGGCTGGCCGATCCGGGCACGGAGGGTTCCCGGTTGGTGGTGCTCACCCACGGTGCTACCGATGGCAGTGACCTGGCCGCGGCCGCGGTGTGGGGCCTGGTCCGTTCCGCGCAGTCTGAACACCCCCACCGGTTCATCCTGCTCGACACCGACCTCGACACCGACCACGGCAGCGAACTGGGCAGGATCCTCACGGCGGTGCTCGACAGCGGCGAACCGGAGATCGCGGTACGCGCCGGTGAGCTGTATGTCCGCCGGTTGACCCGAGCCGGTACTGGCCGGCTGCCTCTGCCTGGCGCTGACGGTTTGTCGGCGGGGTTGCATGCGGGTGGCACGGTGGTGGTCACGGGTGGGACCGGGGTGTTGGGTGGGTTGGTGGCCCGGCATCTGGTCACTACGCATGGGGTTAGGCATCTGTTGTTGTTGTCGCGGCGGGGTCCAGCCGCGGCGGGGGCGGCGGAGTTGGTCGGTGAGCTGACTGAGTTGGGTGCGCGGGTGCGGGTGGCGGCGTGTGACGTCGCCGACCGCGACGCTTTGGCCGAGGTGTTGGCGGCGATGCCGGCTGAGCATCCGGTGGTCGGGGTGGTGCACACCGCGGGAGTGCTCGATGACGGGGTGATCGAGGCGTTGACGCCGCAGCGGCTGCACACGGTGCTGCGGGCCAAGGCCGACGCGGCGTGGTGGCTGCACGAGCTGACCCAGGATATGGATCTTGCGATGTTCGTGGTGTATTCCTCGGCGGCGGCCACGCTCGGATCACCAGGACAAGGAAACTACGCCGCCGCGAACGCGGTCCTGGACGCCTTGGCACTGCGGCGGCAGAGCGAGGGCCTGGTCGGGCAGTCACTGGCGTGGGGGCTGTGGGCGCAGCAGTCGGCGATGACCGGGCATCTCGACGAGCTCGACCTGGACCGGATGCGACGCGGCGGCTTTCTTCCCATGTCCTCCGAGGAGGGACTGGCGTTGTTCGACGCCGCAGTGCGTACCGACCGGCCACAACTCGTGCCGATCCGGGTGGACCTGCCCGGGCTGCGTCGCGCCGGCGCCGGTGGCCTGCCGCCGTTGTGGCAGGCGTTGGCCGGCGGCTCAACCCGCCGGGCGGCGTCCACCGCCGATAAGCCGGTGGATCTGGCCGCCAGGCTGGCTGCTATGGGGGTCGAGGAACGTCAGCGGACAGTTCTGGAGCTGGTGCGTACCCACGCGGCCACAGCTCTTGGTCACGACAGCGCTCAGGCAGTCGCACCTGATCGGGCGTTCCGCGAGCTCGGTTTTGACTCGTTGACCGCGGTGGAGTTGCGTAACCGGCTGGCTACCGCGACTGGGTTGTCGCTGCCGGCCACGCTGGTCTTCGACTACCCCACCCCGGACGTGTTGGCCCGGTATGTGCTGACGGAACTGCTCGGTGAGCAGGCCGATGTCCTCGTGCCGGTAACGGTTGGTGCGGGTGTTGATGAGCCGGTGGCGATTGTGGGCATGGGGTGTCGGTATCCGGGTGGGGTGGGTGACCCGGAGGAGTTCTGGCAGTTGCTGGTCGAGGGCGTTGACGCGGTGGATGGGTTCCCCGCCGATCGGGGCTGGGAAGCCGGGTCGTGGGATGACCCGGATTCGGCGGGGTCGGAGACCACGTATGTCCGCAAGGGCGGCTTCCTGACTGACGCGGCGTTGTTCGATGCGGGGTTCTTCGGGATCAGTCCGCGGGAGGCTGTGGCGATGGATCCGCAGCAGCGGTTGTTGTTGGAGGTTTCCTGGGAGGCGTTGGAACGGGCCGGGATCGACCCGTCGGGGCTACGCGGCTCGGACACCGGCGTGTACGTGGGCCTCATGTACCACGACTACGCGATGCAGTTGGCGGCGAGCCCGGCTGAGACCGAGGGATATGCCACCGGGACCAGCGGAAGCGTGGCGTCAGGGCGGGTGGCGTACACGCTGGGTCTGGAGGGTCCGGCGGTGTCGGTGGATACGGCGTGTTCGTCGTCGTTGGTGACGGTGCATCTGGCGGCGCAGGCGTTGCGCTCGGGTGAGTGTTCGATGGCCCTGGCCGGCGGTGTGACCGTGATGGCCACCCCGGCAGCGTTCGTGGAGTTCTCCCGGCAGGGTGGGTTGGCCGCTGACGGGCGGTGCAAACCGTTCGCGGACGCCGCCGACGGTACGGGTTGGGGCGAAGGCGTCGGCATTGTGGTGTTGGAGCGGTTGTCGGATGCCCGTCGGCGGGGGCATCAGGTGTTGGCGGTGCTGCGGGGCAGCGCGGTCAACCAGGACGGCGCCTCCAACGGGTTGAGTGCTCCGAATGGGCCGTCGCAGCAGCGGGTGATCCGTCAGGCCCTGGCCAACGCGCGGCTGACGCCGGGCGACGTGGATGTGGTCGAGGCGCACGGCACGGGCACCAGGTTGGGTGATCCGATCGAGGCACAAGCACTCATCGCCGTTTACGGTCAGGACCGGCCGGCGGGGCAGCCGTTGCGGTTGGGGTCGGTGAAGTCGAACATCGGTCACACCCAGGCAGCCGCAGGCGTCGCCGGGATCATCAAGATGGTCCTGGCGATGCGGCACGGGCTGATGCCCAGGACACTGCACGTGGACACCCCCTCATCACATGTGGACTGGTCGACCGGATCGGTGCAGTTGCTGACCGAGGCCGCACCGTGGTCGGTCAACGGCCGGCCACGACGCGCTGGGGTGTCCTCGTTCGGGATCAGCGGCACCAACGCCCACCTCATCCTCGAAGAAGCCGATCCCGTACCGGATACGGCGTTGGGTCGTGAACCGGCCCCGCCGCTGGCCGGTGTCGTGCCGTGGTTGTTGTCGGCCAAGACCGAGGTGGCGTTGCGGGCGCAGGCGCAGCGGCTGGCGGGGTTTGTGGCCGACCGGCCTGACGTGGAGCCGGTGGTGGTGGGGCGGGCGTTGGCGGCCCGGTCGGTGTTCACGCATCGGGGTGTGGTGCTCGGTCAGGATCGGTCGGCGTTGGTGGACGGGTTGCAGGCGTTGGCTTCTGGTGTCGAGGCGCCGGGGGTGGTTGCCGGGGTTGCGGGGTCTGGTCGTCTGGCGGTGGTGTTTTCCGGGCAGGGTAGCCAGCGCGTCGGGATGGGCCAGGGCCTGTATGAGGCGTATCCGGTCTTCGCTGAGGCGTTCGATGAGGTGTGCGCGTACTTCGACCAGCATCTTGAGCGGCCGTTGCGGCATGTGGTCGCGGGGGAGCCGCGGTTGCTGGATCAGACGGTGTATACGCAGGCGGGGTTGTTCGCGGTGCAGGTGGCGTTGTACCGGTTGGTCGACTCGTGGGGGGTGGTGCCGCAGTATCTGGCGGGGCATTCGATTGGTGAGTTGAGTGCGGCGTATGTGGCTGGGGTGTGGGGTCTGGCTGATGCGGTGGCGGTGGTGGCCGCCCGGGGCAGGTTGATGCAGGCGCTACCTGCTGGCGGCGCCATGGTGGCATTGACCGCCAGCGACGCCGAGGCGCAGGAGCTGATTGCCGGGCACACCGATCTGGTAGGGGTGGCGGCGGTCAACGGTCCCCGCTCGACGGTGATCTCCGGCGACCAGGATCTGGTGCTGGGCCTGGCGCAGCAGTGGCGAGACAGCGGCGGCAAAGCCCGGCAGTTGAAGGTCAGTCACGCGTTCCACTCGCCGTTGATGGAACCGATGCTGGCCGACTTCGCCGACGTGCTGGCCGAGGTGACCTGGCGGGAGCCAACCATCCCGGTGGTGTCCGGCACCCCGGGTGAAGATGTGACCGAACCCGAGTATTGGCTGGCGCATGCCCGCCAGGCGGTGCGCTATCACGATGCGGTGAACGCGTTGCGTGAGCGAGGCGTGGGTGTCTTCCTTGAGTTGGGCCCGGACGGCACGCTGACCTCGATGGCCGACCCCGACACCCCCGACACAGACGTGTGGCTACCCGCGCTGCGAGCTGAGCGGGACGAGCCGCAGACACTGCTGACCGCGGTCGCGGGTGTTCACGTACATGGCGGAGCGGTGGACTGGCCGACGCTGCTCGGCACGAGCGCCGGTCGGCGGGCTCTGGAGCTGCCGACCTATCCGTTCCAGCATCAGCGGTTCTGGCCACAGCCGGCGGTGGCCGGTGTGGGGGATGCTCGGGTGTTGGGGTTGGGTTCGGTTGATCATCCGTTGTTGGGTGCGGCGGTGTCGTTGGCTGATGGGGACGGGGTGTTGTTGACCGGCCGGTTGTCGGTGTCTGCGCAGCCGTGGCTGGCCGATCACGCGGTGTTGGGCTCGGTGCTGCTGGCGGGCACGACGTACGTGGAGTTGATGATGTACGCCGGGGACCAGGTCGGGTGTGCCTCGGTGCAGGAGTTGACGCTGCAGGCGCCGTTGGTGTTGCCCGAGCAGGGCGGGGTGCAGGTGCAGGTGTGGGTCGGTGATCCCGACCAGGCCGGTCGACGGCCGGTCAACGTGTACTCCCGGGCAGAGGATGTGCAGGGTTCGTGGACTCGGCATGCCACGGGTGTGCTGAGCCCGCAGGCCGGCCGGGTTCCGGCCGGGTTGGAGCAGTGGCCACCGGCCGACGCGCGGCCGGTGGCGGTGGACGGCTTGTACGAGCGGTTGGCCGATGGTGGGTATGTGTACGGGCCGGTGTTCCAGGGTGTACGGGCGGTGTGGCGTGCCGACCGGGATGTGTACGCCGAGGTGGCGTTGTCCGAGGAGGTCGAGACCGGCGGGTTCGGGTTGCATCCGGCGGTGCTGGACGCGGCGTTGCACCCGATCGGGTTGACCGGGCTGCTCGGCGACGATCAGGCGGTGTTGCCGTTCGCGTGGAGCGGGGCCCGGCTGCACGCTACCGGAGCGAGGACGCTGCGGGTCCGGCTGACACCCGCCGACGACGGCGGCATCGCGGTAGCCGTGTTCGACACCGCCGGCCAGCCGGTACTGACCGCGGACTCGCTGGTGCTGCGGCCGGCAACCACCGACCAACTCGCCGCCGGGGCGCCGGACGCGGCGCAGTCACTGTTCGCGGTGCAGTGGGTGCCGCTACCGGACACGGAACCCGACACCACGCCGGCGGCTGCCGAAACGGACTGGGCATGGCATGGGCAGGTTGACGGCGAACTGCCCCCCGTCGTGGTCGCCGAACTGCCAGCTCCGGACGACGCCGTTGGCGTTGTCGAGGCTACGCACGTGGCGAGCGCGTTGGTGTTGGGTTGGGTTCAGGATTGGCTGGCCGATGCGGCCACGGAGGGTTCCCGGTTGGTGGTGCTCACCCACGGTGCTACCGATGGCAGTGACCTGGCTGCGGCTGCGGTGTGGGGCCTGGTCCGTTCCGCGCAGTCCGAACATCCCCACCGATTCATCCTGCTCGACACCGATACCGATACCGACACCGATACCGATACCGACACCGATACCGACACCGATACCGACACCGACACCGACACCGACACCGACACCGACACCGACACCGACACCGACACCGACACCGACACCGACACCGA
>NZ_JBNCLA010000028.1:0-6180 GCF_049841835.1 Micromonospora sp. DT227
GGGGCGGTAAGGCGCCCGCTCCGTCTCCACCGGCGGACATCTGACCGCCTCGCCACCCCGCCCGCCTCGCCCGTCGGGCGGGGGGGGGGCCCCCCCCCCCCCCCCCCCCGCCGCCTGGTGGGTCGGCCGGTCATCCCTTCAGGCCGCTGCGGGAGACGCCCTGGATGACGTGACGCTGGGCGAACACGAACAGGATCAGCACCGGTACGCTGGCCAGCATCGCGCCCGCCATGATCACCGGATAGTCGGTCACGTACGCGCCCTGGAGCAGGCCCAGGCCCGCCGGCAGGGTCAGCCGCTCGGGGCTGAACAACACGTAGACCGGCCAGAGGAAGTCGTTCCAGTTGGTCAGGAACGACAACACCGCCAGCGTGGCCAGGGCCGGTTTCGACAGCGGCAGCAGCACCTGCCGGAAGATCTGCCACTGGTTCGCCCCGTCCAGCACCGCCGCCTCCTCCAGCTCGGCCGGGATGGAGAGGAAGAACTGGCGCAGGAAGAACACCCCGAACGCGCTCGCCGCGCCGGGCACGACCACCACGGTCAGCGTGTCGATCCAGCTCAGCTTCTCGGCGATGATGAAGTTCGGGATGATCAGCGAGGTGGGCGGCAGGAACAGCGTGCCCACGATCAGCGCGAACAGCACCTTGCGGCCCCGGAACCGCATCCGGGCCAGCGCGAACGCGGCCATCGACGCGGTGACCAGCACCAGCAGCGTGTGCAGGGTGGCCGCCAGCATGCTGTTGAGGAACCAGCGCAGCACCGGGTTGGCGGTGTTGTTCAGGATCTGGTCGTAGCCGTAGGTGGAGAACGGGTTCGGCAGCCAGCTCGGCGGGACCTGCTGGGCGGCGTCGTACGTCTTCACCGACGTCAACAGCATCCACACCAGAGGGGTCACGAAGATCGCGGTGATCAGGAGCAGTACGGCGTAGCGCACCACCTGACGCACATTCGACATGGTCGTCCCCTCAGTCTTCCCGGTAGCGGAACAGCCGGAAGTTGACGACGCTCACCACGGCCAGCATCAGCGCGAAGAACACGCTCATCGCGGCGGCCCGACCGGCGTCGTAGTCGCGCAGGCCCTCGTCCACGATCCGCCATACCACCGTCCGGGTCTGCTCGCCCGGCGCGCCCTGGGTGATCAGGAACGCCTGCCCGAAGACGTTCGCGGAGGCGAGGATCGTGGTGGTGAGGACGAAGAGCATGACCGGGCGCAGGCCGGGGATCGTCACGTGGCGGAACCGATCCCATCCGCCGGCGCCGTCGACCTTCGCCGCCTCGTACAGCTCCGGCGCGATGTCCTGGAGCCCGGCCAGGTAGATCACCGCGTTGAAGCCGCAGGTCCACCACACCGTCACGCCGACCAGGGAGACCCAGGCCCACGGCACGTCGGTGACCCACGGCGTGTCCGACGGGAGCCCGATCGCGCCGAGCACCCGGTTGACCAGGCCCAGGTTGGCGTCCAGCAGGAAGCGCCAGAGCAGGCCGATCACCGCCACGCCCAGCACGTACGGGGCGAAGAACGCGGCCCGGAAGAACGTGCGGCCGGGGAACGAGCGGTTGAGCAGCAGCGCCAGCCCCAGCGGGATCACCACCAGCAGCGGCACCGAGAACAGCGTGAAGATGCCTGTTGCCCGGACGCTGGACCACCAGTCCCCGTAGATGGCCGAGTCACTGGAGAACAGATCCTGGTAGTTGTCCAGCCCGATGAACGGCCGGTTGGGCAACTGGAGGTCCCACTGGTGCAGACTGATCCAGGCGCCGAACAGGATCGGCGCCAGCCCGAAGACACCGAACAGGACCAGGTACGGCGCGAGGAAGAGGTACGGCGTCGACCGGTTGCCGCGTTCCGTCGCGCCCCGGCGCCGGGTACGCCCCGCCGGGGGCGACGCGCCGTTCCGCGCCGCCCCGACCTCGATCACGTCCGCCACGACGGATCAGTTTCCGTACTTCTTGCGGTTGTCCTCGAGCTGCTTGTTGGCCTTGGCCACGCCGTCGTCCAGCGCCTGCTTCGGCGACTTCTTGTTCAGCGCGGCCTCGTTGAAGGAGTTGTAGAACGTCAGGATGACCTCGCCGAGGCCCGGCGTCGCCGGCGGGAACGCCGCGTACTCCAGCTCCGGGGCGAGCGCGTTGACCTCGGTGAGCGCCTTGAACTCGGCGCTCTCCCGGACCGCCTTACGGGCCGGCACCTGGCCGCCCTTGGCCCAGTCCAGCGAGTGCTGGCTGAGCCAGTTTATGAAGACCTTGGCGCCGGAGACCTTGTTCTCGTTCGCCGAGCGCTGCTTGACGATGGTGAAGTTGTGCGAGTTCGCCCAGGCGGCCTGCTGGCTGCCGATCTGGGGCAGCGGCGCCACGCCCCACTGCACGTTCGGGCTCTTCTTCAGGTCGTTGATCTGCCAGATGCCGTTCCAGTTGAACGCGTTCTTGCCGCTCTTGAACGCCAGGTAGTCGGCGTCCTGGCCGACGTTGGCCGGCGAGTGGCCCTGCTTGATCAGGTCGACCAGCCAGGTGCACGCCTCGACCGCCGGGTCGGAGTTGAACGTCGCCTTGGCCACCTCGTCGTCGAAGAGCTTCCCGCCCCACTGGTGCAGCAGGCTGTAGAACGTCATGCCGCCGGTGAACTGGAACGGGCTGACCCAGAAGCCCTGCACGCCCGACTTCTTCAGCTCGGTCAGCGCGGCGGTGTACTCGTCCTTCGTGGCCGGCGGCTTCTCCGGGTCCAGGCCGGCCTTCTGCATGACCGCCTTGTTGTAGTAGAAGCCCAGCGGGTGCATGTCCAGCGGGATGCCGTACCGCTTCTCGTTGTAGAGCCCGCCCTTCCACACCGTGGGGGCGAAGTCGCCCTCGCTGAGTTCCAGCGTCTTGGCCACGTCGTCCAGCTCGCTGATCGTGCCGCGGGCGGCGAACGTGGCGAGCTGGTCCATGTGCATGACCGCGATGTCCGGCCCGCTGCCGCTGGAGACCGCGCCGGGCAGCTTGCTGTAGTAGTCCGCCCACTCGTAGGTGACCACGCTGACCGCGATGTTCTGGTGCTCGCTGTTGAACTGCTGGACCAGCGTCTTGAAGATCTCGCCGTCGCCGCCGGTGAAGCCGTTCCACAGTTTCAGGTCGACCTTGGGGCCGGTGTAGTCCTTGCCGCCGTTGCCGGCCGAGCCGGCGCGGTCGGGACTGCTGCTGCCGCCACCGCATCCGGCCAGGGTCAGCGAGGCCGCCGCGCCGAGGCCGATGCCGAGGCCGAGCAGGTGCCGCCGGCTCAACTCGTTCTGGATCATGGGAACTCCTTGGGGGACGGATGTGGAGTATGGGCCGGTCACTGCTGAGGCGTGAAGCGCAGCAGGTTCCAGGAGGTGGCGGGGAGCGCCACGGTGCAGCGGCCGCCGTCGAGAGTGGGGGTGGTGAGCTCCCGGGGCGTGACCCGCTCGGGATCCGCCTCGGTGTTCGTGGCGGCCGGGTCGTCCCCGGCCGCGAGCGTGGTGTGCGCCTCCCCGCGCAGCCCCGGCAGGCCGCGCAGGTCCAGGTCGAGCGGGAGGTCCTGCGGACCCCGGTTGACCGCGAAGACGGCCAGCTCGCCGGTCTCCTCGTCGTGCACGGCGACGGTGTCCAGCACCGGCACGTCGCCGTACCGCTTGGTCTCGTACGTCGGGCCGACCGGCTCGGTGCGCAGCACGGTGCCGCGCGCGTACCGGGCGGTCAGCGCGAACGGGTGGAAGATGCTCTGCCGCCAGGCCGGGCCGCCGGTCCGGGTGCGGATCGGGGCGATCACGTTGGCGAGCTGGGCCTGGCAGGCCACCCCGACCCGGTCGGCGTGCCGGAGCAGCGTGATCAGCAGGTCGCCGACCACCACCGCGTCGTCCGCGGTGTAGTCGTCCTCGATCAGGGCGGGCGCCTCCACCCAGCCGCGCCGGTCCAGGTCGGCCTGGAGGCGCGACTGGTACCAGACGTTCCACTCGTCGAAGGAGATCTTCAGCTTGCGCTTCTGCCGCAGCTTGGCGCCGACGTGGTCGGCGGTGGCGGTCACCTCGGTGATGAACGCGTCCATGTCGACGGCGGAGGCGAGGACGCTGGCCCGGTCGCCGTCGGAGGGGTCGTAGTAGGTGTGGGCGGAGATGTAGTCGACGTGCTCGTAGGTGTGCTCCAGCACGGTCGCCTCCCACCCGGCGAACGTGGGCATGCTCCGGTTGGAGCTGCCGCAGGCGACCAGGCTGATCGAGGGGTCGATCATCTTCATCGCGCGGGCGGTCTCGGCGGCCAGGCGGCCGTACTCGTCGGCGGTCTTGTGGCCGACCTGCCACGGGCCGTCCATCTCGTTGCCGAGGCACCACAGCCGCACCCCGTACGGCTGCTCGGCGCCGTGCTTGCGGCGCAGGTCGGAGAGCTGGGTGCCGCCCGGGTGGTTGGCGTACTCCAGCAGGTCGCAGGCCTCGGCGACGCCCCGCGTGCCGAGGTTGACCGCCATCATCGGCTCGACGTCGGCTTCGGCGGCCCAGGTCATGAACTCGTTCAGCCCGAACGCGTTGGTCTCGATCGTCTTCCAGGCCAGGTCGAGCCGGCGCGGCCGGTCACCGGCCGGGCCGACGCCGTCCTCCCAGCGGTAGCTGGACACGAAGTTGCCACCCGGGTAGCGGACCACGGAGACGCCCATCTCCCGGGTCAGGTCGAGCACGTCGCGACGGAAGCCGCGCGGGTCGGCGTCCGGGTGACCCGGTTCGTAGACCCCGCCGTACACGCACCGCCCCATGTGCTCGACGAAGGAGCCGAAGATCCGGCGGTCGGCCGGACCGACCCGGAACGCCGGGTCGACAGTGAGCTGCGCGTTCGGCACGGATGCCACCTTTCCGTCGGAGCTGTTTCCCCGGTGACCGTGGTCACCGTGCCCCTGGTTTCTACAACGTTGTAACCCGCAATGTAAAGAGGTCGTTACGTCGTCGTGACGCGGTAGAGTGCGGCCGGAGCGCTCAGCGGGGAGGGAAGTCCAGTGCGGCACAGGCTCAAGGACGTGGCGGAGCGGGCCGGCGTGTCGGTGAAGACCGTCTCGAACGTCGTCAACGGCTACCAGCACGTGCGCGCCGACACCCGGGCCCGGGTCGAGGAGGCCATCGCCGAGCTGCACTACCGGCCCAACCTGTCGGCCCGCAACCTGCGCAAGGGGCGCACCGGCGTGATCGCGCTGGCCGTCCCGGAGCTCGACATCCCGTACTTCGCCGAGCTGGCCCGGCACGTGGTCGTCGCCGCCGCCGAGCACGGCTGGACGGTGCTGATCGACCAGACCGGCGGCGGCCCGGAGCAGGAGCGCAAGGCCGCCAGCGGGATCGGCGACCACATGATCGACGGGCTGATCCTCAGCCCGCTCGCGCTCACCGCCGACGACCTCGCCAGCCTCGACGGCCTGCCCATGGTGCTGCTCGGCGAGCGCGTCGACCACGGCCCCGCCGACCACGTCATGATCGACAACGTGGCCGCCGCCCGGGAGATCACCGCCCACCTGGTCGGGCTCGGCCGCCGCCGGATCGCCGCCATCGGCTCCCAGCGCACCCCCGAGGGCGCCAGCGCCCGGCTGCGCCTGGCCGGCTACGCGACCGCGCTGGCCGAGGCCGGCATCGAGTACGACGACAGCCTGGTGGCGCCCGCGCCGGCCTGGCACCGCGCGGACGGCGCCGCCGCCATGCGGCACCTGCTCACCGCCGAGGTACGCCCCGACGCCGTCTTCTGCTTCAACGACACGCTCGCGCTCGGCGCGCTGCGCGCGTTGCACGAGGCCGGCCTGCGCGTGCCGGAGGACGTCGCGGTCGCCGGCTTCGACGACATCGAGGACGGTCGGTTCTCGATCCCCACGCTGAGCACGGTCGCCCCGGACAAGGAGCGCATCGCCCGCCTGGCGGTCGAACTGCTCGCCGGCCGTCTCACCGCCGACCGCGACGCCCCGCCCCGCGAACTGGTCGCCCCGCACCGCCTGGCCCTCCGCGAATCCGCCCCCTCTCCTCGCTGATCTTGCAGTTCCCGCCCCGGCATACGGGACATTTGCCCCATGGGTGGGGCCCAAAGTGCAAGATCGCGGGGGTGGGGCGGGGTGGGGCGGGGTCGGGGTGGGGTCGGGGTGGGGTGGGGTCGGGACGCTCCTATGGTGCGTCAAGTGGTTGGGGTGGGTTTTCGAGGCGTCGGTAGAGGTCTCGGGCGATGTAGCGC
>NZ_JBNCLA010000029.1:0-5274 GCF_049841835.1 Micromonospora sp. DT227
GGGATTCCTTTGGCAACACTTTTGTTGCCAGGACATTGTGTCCGACAAAGTTTTTGTTGGAGAGTTTGATCCTGGCTCAGGACGAACGCTGGCGGCGTGCTTAACACATGCAAGTCGAGCGGAAAGGCCCTTCGGGGTACTCGAGCGGCGAACGGGTGAGTAACACGTGAGCAACCTGCCCTAGGCTTTGGGATAACCCTCGGAAACGGGGGCTAATACCGAATATGACCTCGCATCGCATGGTGTGTGGTGGAAAGTTTTTCGGCCTGGGATGGGCTCGCGGCCTATCAGCTTGTTGGTGGGGTGATGGCCTACCAAGGCGACGACGGGTAGCCGGCCTGAGAGGGCGACCGGCCACACTGGGACTGAGACACGGCCCAGACTCCTACGGGAGGCAGCAGTGGGGAATATTGCACAATGGGCGGAAGCCTGATGCAGCGACGCCGCGTGAGGGATGACGGCCTTCGGGTTGTAAACCTCTTTCAGCAGGGACGAAGCGTAAGTGACGGTACCTGCAGAAGAAGCGCCGGCCAACTACGTGCCAGCAGCCGCGGTAAGACGTAGGGCGCGAGCGTTGTCCGGATTTATTGGGCGTAAAGAGCTCGTAGGCGGCTTGTCGCGTCGACCGTGAAAACCTGGGGCTCAACCCCAGGCCTGCGGTCGATACGGGCAGGCTAGAGTTCGGTAGGGGAGACTGGAATTCCTGGTGTAGCGGTGAAATGCGCAGATATCAGGAGGAACACCGGTGGCGAAGGCGGGTCTCTGGGCCGATACTGACGCTGAGGAGCGAAAGCGTGGGGAGCGAACAGGATTAGATACCCTGGTAGTCCACGCTGTAAACGTTGGGCGCTAGGTGTGGGGGGCCTCTCCGGTTCCCTGTGCCGCAGCTAACGCATTAAGCGCCCCGCCTGGGGAGTACGGCCGCAAGGCTAAAACTCAAAGGAATTGACGGGGGCCCGCACAAGCGGCGGAGCATGCGGATTAATTCGATGCAACGCGAAGAACCTTACCTGGGTTTGACATGGCCGCAAAACCTCCAGAGATGGGGGGTCCTTCGGGGGCGGTCACAGGTGGTGCATGGCTGTCGTCAGCTCGTGTCGTGAGATGTTGGGTTAAGTCCCGCAACGAGCGCAACCCTCGTTCGATGTTGCCAGCGCGTTATGGCGGGGACTCATCGAAGACTGCCGGGGTCAACTCGGAGGAAGGTGGGGATGACGTCAAGTCATCATGCCCCTTATGTCCAGGGCTTCACGCATGCTACAATGGCCGGTACAATGGGCTGCGATACCGTGAGGTGGAGCGAATCCCAAAAAGCCGGTCTCAGTTCGGATCGGGGTCTGCAACTCGACCCCGTGAAGTCGGAGTCGCTAGTAATCGCAGATCAGCAACGCTGCGGTGAATACGTTCCCGGGCCTTGTACACACCGCCCGTCACGTCACGAAAGTCGGCAACACCCGAAGCCGGTGGCCCAACCCTTGTGGAGGGAGCCGTCGAAGGTGGGGCTGGCGATTGGGACGAAGTCGTAACAAGGTAGCCGTACCGGAAGGTGCGGCTGGATCACCTCCTTTCTAAGGAGCACCATCCAGCGAAAGCTGGTATGGAGCCCGCGCTGCCCGAATGTGGTGGCGGGGTGCTCAGATGGCGGAGACACTGGTCAGTCAGGTGCCGGCAACGGCCGGGATTCTTCTAGTACAGCTGCTCCCTTGGGGGTGGTGGGAACGAAGGTTCTGGTGCGGCTGGTGACTGGCGTAAAGCACCCTGTTGGGTCCTGAAGGAACAACCATGGGTTGTTTTCTTCGGAGCCTTGTGCGGACGGGAGTCCGTGGAGGTTGCCAGGCATGGCCTGGTCTCGCATACCGCCGGCGGTTGTCGGGTTTGGTGTGGGGCTGTGGGTTGTGGGTTGGTTGTTTGTTGAGAATTGCACAGTGGACGCGAGCATCTTTGTGGTCAAGTTGTCAAGGGCGAACGGTGAATGCCTTGGCACCAGGAGCCGATGAAGGACGTGGGAGGCCGCGATAGGCCTGGGGGAGCTGTCAACCAAGCTGTGATCCCAGGGTGTCCGAATGGGGAAACCCGGCATCAGTCATGTGATGTCACCCGCACCTGAACACATAGGGTGTGTGGGGGGAACGCGGGGAAGTGAAACATCTCAGTACCCGTAGGAAGAGAAAACAAATAGTGATTCCGTGAGTAGTGGCGAGCGAAAGCGGATTGAGGCTAAACCGGATGCGTGTGATACCTGTCAGGGGTTGCGTGTTCGGGGTTGTGGGACCCTGCTGAGTGTGCTGACACGCACTCGAGAAGTTACAAAGCCAGTGGTTAGTCGAACAGTCTGGAATGGCTGACCGTAGACGGTGATAGTCCGGTAGGTGAAAGCTGCTGGTCTTCTGTGGGTGTTCCCGAGTAGCGGCGGACTCCTGAAATCTGCCGTGAATCTGCCAGGACCACCTGGTAAGCCTAAATACTTCCTGGTGACCGATAGCGGACGAGTACCGTGAGGGAATGGTGAAAAGTACCCCGGGAGGGGAGTGAAATAGTACCTGAAACCGTTCGCCTACAATCCGTCGGAGCCTTACGGGGTGACGGCGTGCCTTTTGAAGAATGAGCCTGCGAGTTAGTGGCATGTGGCGAGGTTAACCCGTGTGGGGGAGCCGTAGCGAAAGCGAGTCTGAATAGGGCGTATTCAGTCGCATGCTCTAGACCCGAAGCGGAGTGATCTAGCCATGGGCAGGCTGAAGCGCGGGTAAGACCGCGTGGAGGGCCGAACCCACCAACGTTGAAAAGTTGGGGGATGACCTGTGGTTAGGGGTGAAAGGCCAATCAAACTCCGTGATAGCTGGTTCTCCCCGAAATGCATTTAGGTGCAGCGTCGCGTGTTTCTTGCCGGAGGTAGAGCACTGGATGGTCTAGGGGGCCCACAAGCTTACCGAAATCAGCCAAACTCCGAATGCCGGTAAGTGAGAGCGCGGCAGTGAGACTGCGGGGGATAAGCTTCGTAGTCGAGAGGGAAACAGCCCAGATCACCAGCTAAGGCCCCTAAGCGTGTGCTAAGTGGAAAAGGATGTGGGGTCGCATAGACAACCAGGAGGTTGGCTTAGAAGCAGCCACCCTTTAAAGAGTGCGTAATAGCTCACTGGTCAAGTGGTTCCGCGCCGACAATGTAGCGGGGCTCAAGCACACCGCCGAAGCTGTGGCATTCACATTTCAACTTCGCGGCGCCTTGATGTGCCGTGCAGGTGTGTGGATGGGTAGGGGAGCGTCGTGCCGGGGGTGAAGCGACGGGGTGACCCAGTCGTGGACGCGGCACGAGTGAGAATGCAGGCATGAGTAGCGAAAGAAGGGTGAGAAACCCTTCCGCCGGATGACCAAGGGTTCCAGGGCCAGGCTAATCCGCCCTGGGTGAGTCGGGACCTAAGGCGAGGCCGAGAGGCGTAGTCGATGGACAACGGGTTGATATTCCCGTACCCGCGAAAGAGCGTCCCTGATGAACCTCGTTGTGCTAACCACCCGAACCGGAGGAGGTCTTCGGACTGAGTTTGGGGAGCGTGGGAACCTGGCGGGTAGTAGTCAAGCGATGGGGTGACGCAGGAAGGTAGCTGAGCCCGGCCGGTGGTTGTGCCGGGGTAAGCGTGTAGGCCGTGCCATAGGCAAATCCGTGGCGCATGTAGGCTGAGACGTGATGCCGAGCCGATTCAGGTGAAGTCAGTGATCCTATGCTGCCGAGAAAAGCCTCTAGCGAGTTCTTAGCGGCCCGTACCCCAAACCGACACAGGTGGTCAGGTAGAGAATACCGAGGCGATCGGGCGAACTGTGGTTAAGGAACTCGGCAAATTGCCCCCGTAACTTAGGGAGAAGGGGGGCCGGAGACGTGAAGCCCCGCGCGGGTGGAGCGTTGTATGGCCGCAGAGAGCAGGGGGAAGCGACTGTTTACTAAAAACACAGGTCCATGCGAAGAAGTAATTCGATGTATATGGACTGACGCCTGCCCGGTGCTGGAACGTTAAGGGGACCTGTTAGCTCTTCGGGGCGAAGCGGAGAACTTAAGCGCCAGTAAACGGCGGTGGTAACTATAACCATCCTAAGGTAGCGAAATTCCTTGTCGGGTAAGTTCCGACCTGCACGAATGGCGTAACGACTTCCCCACTGTCTCAACCACAGGCCCGGCGAAATTGCATTACGAGTAAAGATGCTCGTTACGCGCGGCAGGACGGAAAGACCCCGGGACCTTTACTATAGCTTGACATTGGTATCTGAATTAGCTTGTGTAGGATAGGTGGGAGCCGGTGAAGTCCATACGCCAGTATGGGTGGAGGCAATCTTGAAATACCACTCTGGTTGATTTGGGTATCTAACTTCGGACCGTTATCCGGTTCAGGGACAGTGTCTGGTGGGTAGTTTAACTGGGGCGGTTGCCTCCTAAAGGGTAACGGAGGCGCCCAAAGGTTCCCTCAGCCTGGTTGGCAATCAGGTGTTGAGTGCAAGTGCACAAGGGAGCTTGACTGTGAGACTGACAGGTCGAGCAGGGACGAAAGTCGGGACTAGTGATCCGGCACTGGCATGTGGAAGCGGTGTCGCTCAACGGATAAAAGGTACCCCGGGGATAACAGGCTGATCTTCCCCAAGAGTCCATATCGACGGGATGGTTTGGCACCTCGATGTCGGCTCGTCGCATCCTGGGGCTGTAGCAGGTCCCAAGGGTTGGGCTGTTCGCCCATTAAAGCGGTACGCGAGCTGGGTTTAGAACGTCGTGAGACAGTTCGGTCCCTATCCGCCGTGCGCGTAGGATACTTGAGAAGGGCTGTCCCTAGTACGAGAGGACCGGGACGGACGAACCTCTGGTGTGCCAGTTGTCCCGCCAGGGGCACGGCTGGTTAGCTACGTTCGGAAGGGATAACCGCTGAAAGCATCTAAGCGGGAAGCTCGCTTCAAGATGAGGTATCCCACCCACTTTGGTGGGGTAAGGCCCCCAGCTAGACGACTGGGTTGATAGGCCGGAAATGTAAGCCCGGTAACGGGTTCAGTTGACCGGTACTAATAGGCCGAGGACTTGACTACTAAGCTGCTACGCGTCCACTGTGCAACTCTGAACAAACACCGAACCCTTGTGGGTTGTTGGTTGATATGTTCATAGAGTTACGGCGGTCATGGCGGAGGGGAAACGCCCGGTTACATTCCGAACCCGGAAGCTAAGCCCTCCAGCGCCGATGGTACTGCACTCGGGAGGGTGTGGGAGAGTAGGACACCGCCGGACAATCTTCCAGTTCAGGGCCACCC
>NZ_JBNCLA010000030.1:0-4491 GCF_049841835.1 Micromonospora sp. DT227
CCCAATTCATCTACGGCATCTGACCACCACACCCACCACGGCGGGACCCGGACACCACCGGATCCCGCCGTGGCGGCAGTGGGGTCAGGCGCGCCTCGATCGCGCCGCACTCGCGCTCCCGGTCCGGAAGGAACGTCGTCCCGAGCAGGTCCCGGACAGCCGCGCAGTGCTGCCGGGCCGTCTCCGGCTCACCCTGGCGGATCGCCACCTTCGCCCGCACGATGAGGGCATCGCTGTGCAGTGCCCGGTAGGCGTTGCGGGAGGCGATGAGGACGGCCTCCCCCGCAGTCCGGTCGGCCTCCTCGGCGGCGCCCTCGAGCAGGGCGGCCTCAGCGAGACCGATGGCCGCCTGGCACTCGAAGTACTGGAAGCCCCGGTTCCGGCTGATCGACAGGCTCTCGGTGAACCGGGCACGCGCGTCATCGACAGCCCGGCTTCCCAACAGCGCGAAGCCCAGCGTGTTGAGGGTGGCCGCCTCGGCCCGCAGGTTGCGCAGTTTCCGGGCCAGCCGCAACGCCTCGGCGGCGTTGTGCACGGCCGACACCCACTCGTGCAACTGTCGGTCGAGCTGGCTCAGCTCATCGAGCACCGACAGTTCACGCAGTGTCGACCCGGTACGACGGTAGTGGTCGAGTGCGGTCTCGAAGTGGGCGCGTGCGGGCTCGAAGTCTTCCATCTGTCGCAGGACCATCGCCAGGTTGTGCCGGTTGGCCATCGCCGACGGATGGCGCGCCGACCTCTCGTTCAACTGCTGAGCCGCCGTCAGGTAACCGGCCGCCTCGGCGAGCTGCCCCCGTTCGTGGCACAGGGTGCCCAGGTCGTTCAGGGTCACCGCCCGAACGTGGTGGAACTCGGGCCCGTCCCCCAGGGTCAGTGCCCGCTGGTAGAGCTCCTGCGCCTCGTCCGGATGGCCCAACTCGGCCTTTACGAGCCCGAGGTTGTGCGACAGGTACGCCTCGCCGACGAGCCAGCCGCTGACGCGGGCGGCCTCGATACCCCGGCGGTAGGCATCGGCGGCCAGGTGGTGCTTCCCGGCCGCCCAGTGCGCCTGCCCGATGGTCTGGTGCATGGCGGCCTGAGCCAGCACGTTGCCCGCGGCCTCCGCGGCGGCGAGCCCGGCGGACCCGGTCGCGAGCCAGGCGAGCACGTCTCCCGAGACGAAGAAGTAGCCGCGGAGCTGGTCGGCCAGTTGCCAGGACCGTGCGCCGTGTCCGTCAGCCGCGGCGGCCCCGATCGCGGCGAAGAGGTTCGCCGCCTCCTGGCTGAGCCATCCCGTCGCGGCGTCGAGGTCGGGAAACGGGTGCCCGGTCGGGTCGACATCGATCGGCAGCCGCACCATGTCGGCATAGAGCAGGTCCATCGCCGATGCGGTTCGCGTCAGGTACCAGGTGTAGAGCCGGCCCAGGGCTGCGGCGCGGTCGACGGGCGTCTCGCGGGTCTCGCCGGCTCGCAGCGCGTAGAGGCGCAGCAGGTCGTGGTACCGGTAGCGGCCCGGACCGCCGGACTGGAGCAGATTCTCCGCGACAAGGTGCTCCAGCGCCGTCCGCACACCGCGCGGCTCCGCGCCGAGCAGCGCGGCGACGGCCGTGGCCGAGAAGTCCTCACCGGGGATCAGCGCGGCGGCGTGGAAGACCTCGGCCGCCGCCGCCGGCAGGGCGCGGCAGCTGATGGCGAAGCTGCTCGTCACGGTACGGTCGCCGAGGCTGAGTCGGGCGAGCCGCAGCCGCTCGTCGGTCAGGCCCTGGAGGACCTCGGCGACCGTGCTCCCCGGTCCGCCCGCCAACCGGCCCGCCATCAGCCGCACCGCGATCGGCAGTCGGCCGCACGCGTCGACCAGGGCCTCGGCGGCCCCGCGTTCGGTGTGGACCCGGGCCGCACCGAGCTTGATCCGCAGCAGGTCCAGCGCCTCGTCCGACGTGAACACCGGCAGGAGCGTCGTGGTGGCGCCGTCCAACTCCGCACACTGGTTACGGCTGGTGACCAGGACCGCGCTTCCACCCGGACCCGGCAGCAGCAGGCGGATCTGGGCGGCGTTGTGCGCGTTGTCGAGCACGATCAGCACCCGCCGGTCGGCGAGCACGCTGCGGTAGAGCGCGGCGGCCTCGTCCTCGTCACCGGGGACGGCACGCGCCTCGACCCCGAGGGCCTTCAGCAGTCGGGCGAGTCCGTACGCGACCGCGACCGGCCGGTCGTCGCCACCGCGGAGGTCGATGTAGAGCTGCCCGTCCGGGAAGTCCCGCCGGAGCCCCCAGGCCGCCTTCAGGGCGAGGCTGGTCTTGCCGACGCCGGCCATGCCGGAGATGACGCGGACGACAGGTGAGCCGTGCTCCGGATAGCGGAACGCGCGTTCGATCTCGCGCAGCTCCCGAGCGCGTCCGCAGAAGTCCACCGGTGGCGCCGGCACCTGCTGCGGCGTGACAGCACCACGGATGTCCACCGGCGTTCCCGCGCTCCGATCTCCCGGGCCGCCGATCACGGCCTGCCGCGCCTCGATCAACTCGCGGCCGGGGTCGACGCCCAGCTCTTCGGCGAGCCGCTGGCGGACGCTCTCGAAGACTTCGATCGCGGCGGCCTGCTGACCCGAGGCGGCGAGCGCGACGACCAACCGCGCGTGCAACGATTCGTGCCACGGAAACCGCCCCGCCAGCCGGCGCAGAAGCGGGAGGACCTGCCGCTGCCGGTGCACCACCTCCCCGAGCGCCGCCAGGCGCACGGCCGCCTCCACGCGCTCCTCGGCCAGCGCGGTGATCAACGGATCATCGGCGAGTTCCGGCACGTCCTGGGCGGCGTCGTCACCGCGCCACATGTCCAACGCGTCGAGGAGCAGCTCGAAGGCGCGCCCGGCGGGCAGGGCCGGCGCGCCCGCGTCGAGAAGACGGGACCGATAGGCCACCAGGTCGAGTTGCTCGGCATCGGCCCGTAGTTGGTACCCGCCCGATCCCAGGATCACCGACGAGGGCCGGTCCGGGTGCGGTGTCGGCTCCAGCAGGCGACGGATCCGACTGATGTGGGTCTGCACCACATTGGTCGCCGACGTCGGCGGCGTGTCCCCCCACAGAAGATGGATCAGCTCCGCGCGGCTCACCGGGCGGCCGGGGGTCAGCGCGAGGCGGGCCAACACGACACGGTGCCGTCCGGTCCGGAGATCGGTGGGCTGACCGTTCCGGGTGACCACCAGCGGCCCCAGCACAGAGATCCGGGCCGGACCGGTCGCCTCCGGTCGCTCCCGCTGCGGCGGCCGGGCGAGCTGTGTCATCCGCACGCGGTCCTCGTGGTGAAGGCCCAGAGCGTCCGCGAGCGCCTGCAGGGAACGTCCTCGTGGCCTCCCGCTACGCCCCTGTTCGAGGTCACGAACCACACCGACGCTGACCCCGGCCCGGTCCGCGAGATCGGCCTGGGTCAGGCCGCGGCCGACCCGGGCTCGTCGGAGAAGCTCGCTGAGGCCGCCATTCCCCCCGTCGTCCATCGTCGACTCCCCCGTACGCATGATCGTCAACCCGTAGGGCCGCCCCGCGGCGCCCCCGGCGGCTGGCTCATCGACGGGTAGCCGGCGATCGATGCCCGCCGGCGGTGTGACGATCCGACTCCTACCTCTGTCCGGACAGATCGTAGTACGAGTTTCACTACAGGATCTGTCCCTCCAGTCAGGCGTCAGGAGCGCTCCTCACACTCTGGGGCAAGGCGAGGCGGCAAGCACGCCGGAACAGACGAGGAGAACATCTTGCACTCATACGCTCGACGAAGTGGCTGGTGGGCCCGCCGGTCAATGGTGCCGGTGGCGGTGCTGGCCGCGGCCCTGGCCGCGACGCCGACTGTGGCGTCCGCGACGCCGGGCACCTCGGCGGTGGACCCGGCCGGGCTGGCGGTCACCGCGGTCCCGGGTGATCCGGCCCTGCCCGAGTACCCGGGCCTGACGCCGCGGGTGGGAGCGGCCGCCGCGGTGGGCACCACGCCGACCCCCTGCGGCGACAACGGTTCCGACAAGGACATGCAGCGATCGGACGCGGTCAAGCGGGCACGCAGCTGGCTGAGCGTGGGTGGCGTCCCCTACAGCCAGAGCCGCTGCTATGAGAACCAGTACGGCGACTACCGCACCGACTGTTCGGGGTTCGTGGCGATGGCGTGGGGCCTCGGCGGCTCGGGAAGCGCGTTCTGGACCGGAAACCTGGACAGCAGGTCACACACGATCGCGCGTGCTGACCTCGCCCCGGGCGACGCGCTGCTCCGGCACACCGGGGATCCCAGCGAGAACCACGTCGCGCTGTTCGTGAAGTGGAGCGACTCCGCGCACACCGCTCCGGTGGTGATCGAGCAGACGGGCAGCTCGGACACGATCGAGCGGACCTGGTCGTCCAGCTACGCCGGGCTCTACACCCCGGTCCGCTACGACAACATCCTTGAGGACGTCTCTCCGGAGGACGTGCCGATCTCGGGTGACTGGAACGGCGACGGCATCGACACCATCGGCGTCTTCCGACCCAGCAACTCCAC
>NZ_JBNCLA010000031.1:0-4156 GCF_049841835.1 Micromonospora sp. DT227
AGGCGTTGCCGGCCGGTGGCGGGATGCTGGCGGTCGCCGCCCCCGAGGCCGAGGTGGCCGCGTCGATCGCGGACCACGTGACGCTGGGCGTCGCGGCCATCAACGGCCCCTCGTCGACAGTGGTCTCCGGCGACCTGGACGCGCTGGACGAGGTCGACCGGGCGTGGCGGGAGCGGGGGGTGCGGACGCGCCGGCTGACGGTGTCGCACGCGTTCCACAGTCCGCTGATGGAGCCGATGCTTGCCGAGTTCCGCGCGGTCCTCGACGGGTTGACGTTCGCCGCGCCGCTGCTGCCGGTCGTGTCCAACGTGACAGGCGCGCTGGCGGCAGGCGACGACCTGCGCACGCCCGACTACTGGGTGCGGCACGTGCGGGAGGCGGTGCGGTTCGCCGACGGCGTGACCGCGCTGCGGGCGGCCGGAACGGACACGTTCCTGGAGATCGGCCCGCAGAGCGTGCTCACCGCAATGACCGCCGAGATCCTGCCGGACGACGAGACCGTGGTCGCGACCGCGGTGCAGCGCCGGGACCGCGACGAGGCGGACGCGCTGCTGGCCGGGCTGGCCGAGCTGCACGTGCACGGTGTCCGCGTCGACTGGACGCCGTGGTTCGCCGGCACCGGCGCCACCCGCGTCGACCTGCCCACCTACGCGTTCGCGCACCGGCGCTACTGGCCGACGACCGGCCGCCGCCGGGGCGACGTGTCCGGGGCCGGGCTGAGCGACGCCGCGCACCCGCTGCTCGGCGCCACCGTCGACCTGGCCGGCGACGGCGAGGTGGTCCTCACCGGCCAGCTCTCCCTCGCCACCCACCCCTGGCTGGCCGACCACGCGGTGGCCGGCACCACGCTGCTGCCCGGCGCGGCGCTCGTCGAACTCGCCGTCCGGGCCGGCGACGAGGCCGGCCTGTCCCGGCTCCGCGAACTCACCGTCGCCACGCCGCTGGTCCTGCCGGACACCGGCCGCCTGCGCATCCAGGTACGCGTCGACGGCGCCGGCACCCGCCGCGCCGTCACCGTCCACTCCCGCCCCGACGACGACCCCGAGGCGGGCTGGACCCGGCACGCCGACGGCATCCTCGAACCGCCCACCGCCGACGAACCGGCCGTCGGGGCCTGGCCGCCGGTCGACGCGACCGAGGTCGACCTGACCGGCTGGTACGACACGCTCGCCGCGCACGGCCTGGCGTACGGGCCGGCGTTCCGGGGTCTGCGCCGCGCCTGGACCGGCGACGGGGAGGCGTACGCCGAGATCGCCCTGCCGGACGACATGACCGGCGACGCGGCCCGGTTCGGGCTCCACCCGGCGCTGCTGGACGCCGCCCTGCACCCGATCGGGCTGCTGCCGGACGGCGGGACCGGCGGCCCCCGGGTGCCGTTCGCGTTCGAGGGCGTCCAGGTGCACGCCACCGGCGCCACCCTGCTGCGGGTCCGACTGTCTCGCACCGGAGACGCGGTCCGGCTGGTCGCCGCCGACGAGAGCGGCGCGCCTGTCGTGTCGGTGGACTCCCTGGTCCTGCGCGAGATGACCGGCCTGCCCACGTCCGGCGCCGCGACCCGGTCCCTGTACGAGGTGCGCTGGCAGTCCGCGGAGACGTCGGCCGGTCAGGCGACCGGCTGGGCGGTGCTCGGCGCGTCCGTCGACGGGCTGTCGTCGTATCCGGACGTGTCGGCGGTGGTCGACGCGGGGGAGGGGTTGCCGCACACGCTGGTGTTGCCGGTGGTCGGCTTGTCCGACGTGGATGTGCCCGACGCGGTGCGGGTGGTGACGTCGGATGTGTTGGCGGTGGTGCAGGGGTGGTTGGCGGCGGAGTCGTTGGCCGAGTCGCGGTTGGTGGTGGTGACCCGGGGCGCGGTGGTGGCTGCGGGCGACGATCGGGTGACCGATCTGGCGGGTGCGGCGGTGTGGGGGTTGGTGCGGTCGGCGCAGTCGGAGCATCCGGAGCGGATCGTGTTGGCCGATCTGGATCGGGACGTCGACGGCGAGGTCCTGTCGGTGCTGGCCGGTGTGCTCGGTGACCTGCCGGCGACGGGCGGGCAGGTGGCGGTACGCGGCGACGTCGTGTTGACGCCGCGCCTGGTCCGCGCCGCGCCCGCCGGGCACACGCCGGCGGCCGACGGTCTGGCCGGCACCGATGAAGCGTCGGTGCCGGACGGCGTCGGGCGCGAGATCGGCGCCGGCACGGTGCTGGTGACCGGTGGCACCGGCGCGTTGGGCGCGTTGGTGGCGGAGCGCCTCGTCACCGGGCACGGGGTGCGGTCGCTGGTGCTGGTGTCGCGGCAGGGTCCGGCCGCGCCGGGCGCGGACGCGCTTGTCGAGCGGTTGTCGGGCCTGGGTGCGTCGGTGTCGATGGTGGCGTGTGATGTGACCGATCGGGATCAGGTCGTGCGTCTGGTGGCGGGTGTGGCGGGTCGGCTCGCCGGGGTGGTGCACACCGCGGGGGTGCTGGATGACGGGGTGGTGTCGTCGATCAGCGCGGAGCGGTTGGCGAACGTGCTCGCGCCGAAGGCCACGGCGGCGTGGTGGCTGCACGAGGCCACCCGGCATCTCGACCTGGACCTGTTCGTGTTGTTCTCGTCGGTCGCCGGGGTGCTCGGCTCACCGGGCCAGGCCGCGTACGCGGCGGGCAACGCGTTCCTGGACGGGCTGGCGGTGTGGCGTCGGCACGAGGGTCTGCCGGCGGTGTCGTTGGCGTGGGGAATGTGGGACACCGCCGGGATGGCGGCGTCGTTGTCGGAGGGGGAACGGCAGCGGTCGGCGCGGGCCGGGTTGACGCCGATGAGCGTGGAAACCGGTCTGGACCTGTTCGACGCCGCGCTCGCCACCGGTCGACCGCAACTCGTGCCCACCGTGATCGACCTGCCGGCGCTGCGCGCGGCGACCGCCGGCGCACCCGTACCCGCGATGCTGGCCACGCTCGTCGGCCGTCCCGCCGGCCGGCGCCTCGCCGGGGCCGGTGGCTGGGCCGACCGGCTCGCCCGACTCACCGACGACGAGGCCCGCGCCGAGGTCGACCTGCTGGTCCGGGGCCTGGTCGCGCAGGTGCTCGGCCACGCCGGGGCCGGCGCGGTGCCGGCCGACCGGGCGTTCCAGGAACTGGGCTTCGACTCGCTGACCGCGGTGGACCTGCGGAACCGGGTCAACGCGGCCACCGGACTGCGGCTGCCGTCCACGCTGGTGTTCGACTACCCGACGCCGGCCGCGCTCGCCGGACAGGTGTGGTCCGAGCTGGCCGGAAGCCGGCCGGACCCGGCAACCGCGCGGGCCGCCGTCCCGACCGGTCTGGACGAGCCGGTGGCGATCGTCGGCATGGCGTGCCGCTATCCCGGTGGGGTGGAGAACCCGGAGCAGCTCTGGGAGTTGCTGGCCGCCGGTGGCGACGGCATCTCCGAGTTCCCCGCCGACCGGGGCTGGGACCTCGGGTCGCTGTTCGACAGCGACCCGGACCGCAGCGGCACGTCGTACGCGACGCAGGGCGGCTTCCTGTACGACGCCGCCGACTTCGACCCCGGCTTCTTCGGCATCTCGCCGCGTGAGGCCCTGGCCATGGACCCGCAGCAGCGGCTGCTGCTGGAGACGTCGTGGGAGGCGTTCGAGTCGGCCGGGGTGGACCCGGCCGGGTTGCGCGGTTCGCGGACCGGCGTGTTCGCCGGGGTCATGTACCACGACTACGCCACGCGGCTGGTGGCACTGCCGGCCGAGGTCGAGGGCTACGTGGGCGTCGGCACGTCGGGCAGCGTGCTGTCCGGGCGGGTGGCGTACTCGTTCGGGCTGGAGGGCCCGGCGGTGACCGTGGACACGGCGTGTTCGTCGTCGCTTGTGGCGTTGCATCTGGCGGTGCAGGCGCTGCGGTCCGGGGAGTGTGACCTGGCCCTGGCCGGCGGCGTGACGGTGATGGCGACGCCGGGTACGTTCATCGAGTTCTCCCGCCAGCGTGGTCTGTCGCCGGACGGCCGCTGCAAGTCGTTCGCGGCCGCTGCCGACGGCACCGGCTGGGGCGAAGGTTCCGGTGTGCTGCTGGTGCAGCGGCTGTCCGACGCGCGTCGTGAGGGTCGGCGGATTCTGGCGGTGGTGCGGGGCACGGCGGTGAACCAGGACGGCGCGTCGAACGGGTTGACCGCGCCGAACGGGCCGTCGCAGCAGCGGGTGATCCGGCA
>NZ_JBNCLA010000032.1:0-4106 GCF_049841835.1 Micromonospora sp. DT227
AGACCAGCCAGCAACACCATGTACACCGTCGTACCGGTCTCCCGGGCCAGCCGGACGAGGCCCGCGTGCACGTCGGCCGGGATGCGCAGCTTCAGGAGGTCGCCACGGTAGGAGGCGGCGGCCGGGCGGGTGCGTACGGCCGGGATGTTGATCTGGTCGGGCAACCCGGTGAGCGCGGTCAGCCAGTATGCCGTCTGGCTGCCGAACAGGCTGTGCGGGTCGTCCTTGGCGCCGAGCAGTTCCTCCTGCCAGAGCGTGTAGTCGGCGTACTGCACCGGCAGGGGAGTCCAGTGCGGTGGCCGGCCGCCGTGCCGGGCGGCGTAGGCGGTGACGATGTCGCGCGACAGGGGCGCCATCGACCAGCCGTCGCCCGCGACGTGGTGCAGCACGAGCAGCAGCACGTGCTCGTCGGGGCCGAGCCGGAGCAGGCTGGCCCGCAGCGGCAGGTCGGTGGCGAGGTCGAAGGCGAACCGGGCGGCCGCCGCGAGCAGTTCCGTCATCTGCTCCGGCGTCACGTCGGCCTCGTCGAACTCGACCCGGGCCTGCTCGGTCGGCACGATGCGTTGCCACGGCCGGCCGTCGACTTCGGGGTACACGGTGCGCAGCGCTTCGTGGCGGGCGACCACGTCGTGCAGGGCCTGGCGGAGCGCCGCGGGGTCGAGGGCGCCGGTGAGGCGGAACGAGATGAGCATGTTGTAGGTCGGGCTGGGGCCCTCCAGCCGGTGCAGGAACCACAGCCGGCGCTGGGCGGAGCTGAGCGGTAGCAGCTCCGGCCGGCTCGTCGCCGGGCGTACCGGTGGTCGGTGTGCTCTGCCCGGGTCGAGGCGGGCGGCGAGACCGGCCACGGTGGGCGTCTCGAACAGCGCGCGGATCGGCACGTCCGCGCTCATCGTGGTGCGGATGCGGCTGATCAGCCGGGTCGCGAGCAGCGAATGGCCGCCGAGGTCGAAGAAGTTGTCGTCGACGCCGACCGCGTCGACGCCCAGCGCCTCGGCGAACAGGTCGGCGATCATCTGCTCGCGCGGGTTGCGGGCGGCGCGCCCGGGTGTGTGCACGGGAGCGGGCAGGGCGGCGCGATCGAGCTTGCCGTTCGGCGTGACGGGCAACGCGTCCAGCAGCACGACCGTGGTGGGGACCAGGTAGTCGGGCAGCCGGTCACGCAGCCAGTCGACCAGCTCGCCGGGCGTACCGGTCCAACCCGGGGCGGGCACGGCGTAGCCGACGAGACGTACCACCGCGGGCTGGTCCGTGCGGGCGATCACGGTCGCGCGAACCAGACCGGGATGGCGGGCCAGCACGGCGGCGGCTTCACCGGGCTCGACCCGGAACCCGCGGATCTTCACCTGGTCGTCGGTGCGGCCCAGGAACTCGAGCTGACCGTCCGGGCGCCAGCGGGCACGGTCACCGCTGCGGTAGAGCCGGGAGCCGTTCGGGCCCGCGACGAACCTCTCTGCGGTCAGGCCCGGACGGCCCAGGTACCCGCGGGCGAGTCCGGGACCGCCGATGTAGAGGTCACCGGCGACGCCCACCGGCACGGGATTGAGCCAGGCGTCGAGCACCAGCAGCCGGGCACCGGCTACGGGCTGGCCGATCGGTGCGCGTACCGGCCAGCCGCCGGCCGGGCCGGTCAGCGGCGTGCCGGTGACGACGTGGGTCTCGGCCGGGCCGTAGTGGTTGTGCAGCCCGATGTGTGGGCGGGTGGCGAAGAAGCGGCGCAGTTGCTCCCCGACCACCAGGGCCTCGCCGGCCTGTGCGATCACGTGCAGGTCCGGGAGCCGGTGGTCGCCCTCGGCGGCGGCCTCCGCGATCTCGGCCAGCACCGGCTGCGGCGCGAACAGCTCGGTGGCCGCGTTGCCCTGGAGCCAGCCGGCCAGCAACTCGCCGCTGCGGCGGGTGTCGTCATCCGGGACGAGCAGCGTCCGACCGGTGGTGAGGGCGCCGAAGATCTCCTGGGCGGCGACGTCGAAGCCGACCGAGGTGAACTGCACGGTGCGGGTCCCCGGCCCGCCCGGCAGTTCCTCCCGTTGCCACGCCAGCAGGTTGGCCAGCGCGCCGGACGGCATGACCACCGCCTTCGGGGCGCCGGTCGAGCCGGACGTGTAGACGACGTACGCCGGATTGTCGGGCCGGACCACGGGCCTGGCGAGAGTGTGGCCGGCCGACCACGACTCCGGACCGATGACCGGTGTGCCGTGTCGGGCGAGATCGGCATCGGTGGTGAGCAGCAGCGCGGGGCGGGTGTCGGCAAGCATGAACCCGATCCGCTCCGCCGGGTGGCCGAGGTCGATCGGCAGGTAGGCGGCGCCGGCGCGGAGCACGGCGACGAGGGCCACGTAGAGGTCGAGGCAGCGGGGCAGCGCGACGGCGACGATCGACTCCGCGGCGACCCCGTGGTGGGCCAGGGTGGCGGCGAGGTCGTCGGCGCGGCCGAGCAGTTCGGCGTAGGTCAGGCTGCCGTCGGGCGCTTCGACGGCGACGTTCTCCGGGGTCGCGGCGGCCTGCGCGGCGATCTGGTCGGCGATCGGCGTGGCTGTTGGGGAGGACGCCGCGTCGGTGCCCCAGCGGTCCAGTTCACCGCGTTCGTCGGCGGTCAGCACGTCGATGTCGTTCAGCCGGCGGCCGGGGTCGGCGACGGCCTGGGCGAGCAGCCGCCGCCACCGGCCGACCAGAGCCTCGACGGTCGCCGCGTCGAACCGGTCGGTGGCGTATTCGACGATGCCGCGCAGGCCGCCGGCCCGGCCGGCGTCGTAACGCTCCAGCAGGCTGAAGAACAGGTCGAACCGGGCCGTGCCGGTGGTGACGGGCCCCAGTTCCACGTGGAGATCGGCGAGGTCGAAGGCGGCGTCCGGCGTGTTCTGCAACGCCAGCATGACCTGGAACAGGGGATGGTGGGCCAGGGACCGGGCCGGGTTGAGCACCTCGACGAGATGCTCGAACGGGACGTCGTCGTGGGCGTAGGCGTCGAGCGCGACGTCGCGGACCCGGGCGACGAGGTCGGCGAAGGTCGGGTTCCCGGTCAGGTCGACGCGCATCACCAGCGTGTTGACGAAGAAGCCGACCAGGTCGTCGAGCTTCTCGTCGGTGCGCCCGGCGACCGGCGTGCCGATCGGGACGTCCGTGCCGGTGCCGAGCCGGGCCAGGGTGGCCGCGAGCCCGGCGAGCAGCACCATGAAGACGGTGGCCCCTCCGGCGCGGGCGGTCGCGAGGATGCCGGCGTGCAGGTCGGCGTCCAGCACCAGGTCGAGCATCGCGCCCCGATGGGTGGCGGTCGCCGGGTCCGACCGGTCGGCCGGCAGCGCGATCCGCTCCGGCAGGCCGGCCAGCGTGTCCTGCCAGAAGCGGGTCTGGGCGGTGAGCCGCGACGCCGGGTCGCCGACGCCGCCGAGCAGTTCGCGCTGCCAGCCGACGTAGTCGGCGTACCGCACGGGCAGCGGCTCCCACCGCGGCGCCTCGCCGGTGCGGCGGGCGGCGTACGCGGTGACGAGGTCGCGTGACAGGGGGGCCAGGGACCAGCCGTCTGCCGCGATGTGGTGCATCAGCAGCAGCAGGACGTGTTCGCTCGGGCCGAGGCGGAACAGGATGGCGCGCAGCGGCAGGTCGGTCGCCAGGTCGAACGGCACGCGCGCGGCCTCGAGCAGGGCCGTCGGCAGATCGACCACGCCGACCGTGATGACGGGCAGGTCGACCGGAGTATCGGCGGGCAGCAGGCGCTGCGCCGGCTGGCCGTCCCGGTCCGGATAGACCGTGCGCAGGGGCTCGTGGCGGCCGACGACGTCACCGAGGGCGGCGGCCAGCGCCGGCACGTCGAGGTCACCGTCGAAGGTCAGGCGCAAACCGATGGTGTACGTCGGGCTGGGACCGTCGATGCGGTCGAGCAGCAGAAGACGTTGTTGCCCGGCGGACAGGGCGGCCGGGTCGTCGTCCGGCCGGTGGCGCAACCGTGGCCGCTCAGCCGGCGTGGCGGCGAGCCGGGTGGCGAGTGCGGCGGGCGTCGGGGACTCGAACAGCGTGCGGATCGGCACGTCGCCACCGAGTGTGCTGCGGATGCGGCTGATGAGGCGGGTGGCGAGGAGGGAGTGTCCGCCGTGGTCGAAGAAGTTGTCGGT
>NZ_JBNCLA010000033.1:0-3822 GCF_049841835.1 Micromonospora sp. DT227
GCAGCCGTGGTCGCCTTCCGAGCCGCGTCGGACGCCACCCGCGCCGCCCGCATCGCCGCGTTCGAGGCGCTCACCGCGTCCCGGGCCGCGTCGGCGGCGCCATCCGCCGCGTCTGCGGCACGGCCGGCCGCCGCGGAGGCCTTGCTCGCGGCACCGCCTGCCGCAGCGGTCTCGTCCGCCGCCGTCTTGGCCGCCTTCTTGGCCTCCTCGGCCGCGTTCGCCGCGCGGTTCGATGCCTCCGTCGCGGCAAGAGACTCCCGGGCGGTGGTGTCGCTGGCCTCCTTCGCCTGCTCGGTGAGGCTGCGGATGGAGGCGAGTTCCTTGTCCCGCGCACGGGCGACGAACTGGCCGGCCGTGATGAACTCGCGCAGGTCGTCCGGCGTGCCCGCCAGCGCCTGCTGCGCCGCGGTGTTAAGCACCGGACCGGAGTTGTTGACTCCACCCGTGAGCATCCGGGTAGCCGCCAGCCGGTCGTCCGCCATCAGCGCGGCGTCGCGCCCCTCGGCGAGGAACTCGGTCAGCTCCTCCGGCGTGCCGTCGAGTGCCTTCTGCGCGGCGGCCCGCATCGTCGGGCCGCCGGACTCCAACAGCCGGTAGGCCCGCACCCGCTCGTCAGCGGCCCACGACGCACGCCAGCCGCCGTCGACGAACGTTTGGACATCCGCCGGCGTTCCGGCCAGCGCCTGCAAGGCACCGGCGCGCATCGCGGGACCATCCATCGACGCCAGCGACTCCGCCGCCGCCCGCGCGTCGGCGGCGTACGCCTCGTCCACCCCGCCCTCGACGAACGCGCGGACTGCGGCGTCGTCGGCGAGCAGCATCTCCGCCGCGGCCCGCTTCACCGAGGGGGTCCCCTCGGTGACGTAGTAGACGAGCACCTCCCGGGCCACCGCCGGATCCCAGGGATATTCCTCGTCCTCGGCGCTCGCCGGCGTCACCGGGACGAGCGAACCGACGAGCACCACCGCTGTGGCGACGGCGACACGCCGCACCCAACCAGGTGACAGGCGCGTGTTTCGAAAAAGCGCAGCGCGCATTGACCGTACGGTCATCACAACCCCCGTGGGAATGAGAAAGTACCGCCGGAATGATATCGACAGCTGCCAGTGCCCACAAGGGTCGATTGGTCAAAAATGATGGACCGCCACCAATTGGTGGCGGTCCATCACCATGTTCCGCTCGGTCAGTTGACCCGAATTTCGACCAGGATCGCCTGCGGCAGGTTGCCGTCCTCGCCCGTGTCGATCGCCACCGGCTTGTTCGCCGGGATGGTGAACTTCTTGTCCCCTTCCGGCAGTTTCGCAGTCGCCTCGACGATTTCGTCCCCGGCCCGGACGCCGAAGGTCCCGGGGATCTCCAGAGTGAGATAGCCGGACGAGCCCAGCACCTTGAAACAGTGGTAGAAGCCGCTGACGCCGGGAATCTGCTCGACCTGGATCTCGTCGGGGGTGCACGGTTGGTCGTCTTCCACCGGCCGGGTGCCGGTCCAGATGATGTGGCCGTCACCCTTGTACAGCTTGAGCCCGTGGTCCGCCAGAATCTTGGCAGCGCCCGGGTAGTTGAAATCCTCCTCGAGGGAGGGCGGGGTGTCCGCGGCGGACGACCCGGAGTTGGCCGCGAACACGGCCACCCCGGACAGAGCAACCGCCGCGCCGAATGCTGCAACTCTTCTCATGAACTCCCGCCTAGATGGTGTGAAGGTGAACCGAGGCCCTAGACAGGGGCCACGGACTGTTCGCCGGGGTGGATCCAGGAGCGACGGCGAGGACAGGATCCCGCGAGGGTAAACCGCGAGCCCGGCATGCCAATAGCCTCACTCCCGTGAGCGAATCTGTCGGATCGACTCGTTCGCAACAATTTGCGGGACCGCCTTCGCAATGCACTCGTATACCGAGTTCCTGAATTGCGCAAGTTCCGAAACAAGGACCCGTGTCTCCACGTCCACCTGGTAGGGCTTCTCGGAGGACTCGATGCGGACAGTTGGTCCGACCGCGCGGAAGTGAATCACCTCGGGTCTTTCCGTGAAGCCGAATGACGCATCCTCGCCGCGCCCCAGGCGCGCTTCGGCACCCTTGAAGGAGAGGGCCAGATCCACGAGTTGAACGTGACCCCCGGGTGAAATGACGGCAGTTTCTCCGACCGCCATCTTCACCTTGGCGGCAAAGTACTTGTAGCGGAGGTCCATCTCGGAGACGTGAGCCGGATCCGCGTCGGCAGGAAGCGACCACGTCCTGCTCCACCCAGAGTCAGCCGGCGGCAGCGTAAATGTCAGGACAAGCACCTATCCTCCTCGCGTCGAGGCTACAAAGCGGCGTGGCGTCAGCACGGATACGCAGTCACCAACTTGCCCTCGTTCACGACCGCGCAGATGCTCCGCAGTTCTTGCCTCCCATTGGCCGGGCCACTCTCGCCTACCTTGACGCCGTGGTCCCACTGGTAAATCTTGCCGGGTCGGGGCTCTCCCGTCTTCGGGTCGGGCGTGTTGTTCCTCGGCGTTCCCCGGTTGATGGTGTCGACGACCCGCTGCCGCACGACCTTCTCCTTGCCGGTGAAGATCCCCGCCTCGTCGTCCACCAGGCTCCCGCCCGTCCGGTGGCGGTCGAGCACGTGCTGCCAGTCACCCTCGGCTACTGCACGGTTCCCGCAGATCCCGGCGTTATGGACCAGGAAGCTGGCGGCTCCGGCGGCGACATAGAAGGTGTGATAGCCAGCGATGCTGAGGTTGTAGACCTCGGACCGCACCAGTCTCTTCGCCACCGATTCGACCTGCAGCCAGGTTCCGCTGGCGGTACGTACCCACTGTCCGGGTGAGAGGGAGACCGCCTCGACCCAGGCCTTGGCGTCCGGCACCCAGAAGGGGTGGTTCGAGGTAGCAGTGATGGACACCACAGCATCGCCATCGGTGCCATCGACGTCGAATGTCAGATCGACGAGTTGCTTCTCACCGAACCCGTAGATTAGTCCGTCAACCTTCTTCGGATCGGTTCTTCCGGAGTTGGGATCGGTCGAAAGGACCTCTTCCCCGACTCGGACATCTTCGATCGGCTTGGTCGATCCGTCCGCCATCACTACCTTGGTGCCCGGCGCGAAGCTGTTGCACTTCGACAGCGCCTCGGTGACCTTCTGCAGTTCGCGGAGCTTGTCCGCGGCCTTACCACTCTTCGCGCCGGTGGCGAAGTAGCCGGCGAAGGGCACCATCGACCCGATCGACAGCAGACCGCCGACCCAGTCGCCCCGTGCGAACGACACCGCCGCGTCGACACCGTCACACGCTTCCCCAGCGCCCGGCGCGAGTCCGCACGCCATGAGGACCAACTGCAACATGTCGAGCACCAGCTCGGGGTTCTCATTAACGAAGGCCTTGAGATCACCCACCATCAGACAGCCCGGTCGATCCATGTTGGCCGGGACGTCGCAGATGGCCGGTCTGGTCACGGCGAGCGCGAAGTCGCCGTAAACCTTGAGGCAGTCCTTCGTCAGCGACGGCTTAGGTACCAGACAGCCCCAGGTCTTGTGCTCCTCCAGAGCCGTACCGGTCCCGCCGCTGCCGCTTCCGGGCGCCGTGCTCCGCCGCTGTTGCTCGTACTCCTTCAGCCGAGTCGTGTAGATCCGGCTGGCCTCCTTGGCCGCGAGGTCAGCGGCCAGGGCATCCTGGCCGGCGCGGATGGCTGACTGCCGGGCGTCCCAGCTCGCCTGGGAAGCAGCCTCCGAAGCCTGCTTGGCTCGCCGGGAGGCCGCCGTCGCGGTGGCGGCGGACTGGGCGGCCTGGTTGGCGCTGGCCTGGGCGGAGTTCGCCGCGTTCCGCGCCGTCGTGGCGGACTG
>NZ_JBNCLA010000034.1:0-3713 GCF_049841835.1 Micromonospora sp. DT227
GGTGTGTTGAGCTCGCAGGCTGGTCGGGTTGCGGCCGGGTTGGGGCAGTGGCCGCCGGCGGATGCGCGGCCGGTGGCGGTTGACGGCTTGTACGAGCGGTTGGCCGATGGTGGGTATGTGTACGGGCCGGTGTTCCAGGGCTTGCGGGCGGTGTGGCGTGGCGGCCGGGATGTGTACGCCGAGGTGACGCTGCCTGAGCAGGTTGGGGCGGATGGGTTCGGGTTGCATCCGGCGGTGTTGGACGCGGCGTTGCACCCGATCGGGTTGACCGGGCTGCTCGGCGACAACGAGGCGGCGGTGTTGCCGTTTGCGTGGAGCGGGGTCCGGCTGCACGCCACCGGGGCGACGACGCTGCGGGTCCGGCTGACATCCGCCGACGACGGCGGTGTCGCGGTGGCGGTGTTTGACACCGCCGGTCAGCCGGTCCTGACCGCGGACTCGCTGGTGCTGCGACCGGTGACCACCGAGCAGTTGGGTGCCGGGGTGCCGGACGCGGCGCGGTCACTGTTCACGGTGCAGTGGGTGCCGCTGCCGGACGCGGAGCCCGACACCACGGCGGCGGCTGCCGAACTGGTCTGGGGATGGCATGGGCAGGTTGAGGGTGAGCTGCCCCCCGTCGTGGTGGCCGAGCTACCAGCTGCGGACGACGCAGCCGGCGTTGTCGAGGCTACGCACGTGGCGAGCGCGTTGGTGTTGGGTTGGGTTCAGGATTGGCTGGCTGATCCGGGCACGGAGGGTTCCCGGTTGGTGGTGCTCACTCACGGTGCTACCGATGGCAGTGACCTGGCCGCGGCCGCGGTGTGGGGCCTGGTCCGTTCCGCGCAGTCCGAACACCCCCACCGATTCATCCTGCTCGACACCGACCTCGACACCGACCACGGCAGCGAACTGGGCAGGATCCTCACGGCGGTGCTGGACAGCGGCGAACCGGAGATCGCGGTACGCGCCGGTGAGCTGTATGTCCGCCGGTTGACCCGAGCCGGTACTGGCCGGCTGTCTCTGTCCGGCGCCGATGGGTTGTCGGCGGGGTTGGATGCGGGTGGCACGGTGGTGGTCACTGGTGGGACTGGGGTGTTGGGTGGGTTGGTGGCCCGGCATCTGGTCACTACGCATGGGGTCAGGCATCTGTTGTTGTTGTCGCGGCGGGGTCCGGCCGCGGCGGGGGCGGCGGAGTTGGTCGGTGATCTGACCGGGTTGGGTGCGCGGGTGCGGGTGGTGGCGTGTGATGTCGCTGACCGGGACGCTTTGGCCGGGGTGTTGGCGGCGGTGCCGGCCGGGCATCCGGTGGTCGGGGTGGTGCACACCGCGGGAGTGCTTGATGACGGGGTGGTCGAGGCGTTGACGCCGCAGCGGCTGGACACGGTGCTGCGGGCCAAGGCCGACGCGGCGTGGTGGCTACACGAATTGACCCGGGACATGGATCTCGGATTGTTCGTGGTGTATTCGTCGGCGGCGGCCACGCTCGGGTCACCGGGGCAGGGTAACTACGCCACGGCGAATGCGGTCTTGGATGCCTTGGCGTTGCGGCGGCGGGCTGAGGGTCTGGTCGGGCAGTCGTTGGCGTGGGGGCTGTGGGCGCAGCAGTCGGCGATGACTGGGCATCTCGACGATGTGGATCTGGGTCGGATGCGACGCAGCGGCGGGGTTCTTGCTATGTCCTCTGAGGAGGGCTTGGCATTGTTCGACGCGGCGGTGCGTATCGACCGGCCGCAGTTGGTGCCGATGCGGGTGGATCTGGCCGGGCTGCGTCGCGCCGGCGCTGGTGGCCTGCCGCCGTTGTGGCAGGTGTTGGCCGGCGGCTCGGCCCGCCGGGCGGCGTCCACGGCCGATAGGCCGGTGGGTCTGGTCGCCAGGTTGGCGGCTATGGGGGTTGAGGAGCGTCAGCGGACAGTCCTGGAACTGGTGCGGGGACAGGCCGCGGTCGTGCTCGGCCATGCCGGCCCGGCGGCGGTTGATCCGGACAGTGCGTTCCGTGAGCTCGGTTTTGACTCGTTGACCGCGGTGGAGTTGCGTAATCGGTTGGCTACCGCGACTGGGTTGTCGTTGCCGGCCACGCTGGTCTTCGACTATCCGGCCCCGGTGGTGTTGGCCCGGTACGTGTTGACGGAGCTGCTTGGTGAGCACGTCGATGTTCTTGTGCCGGTAACGGTTGGTGCGGGTGTGGATGAGCCGGTGGCGATTGTGGGGATGGGGTGTCGGTATCCGGGTGGGGTGGGTGACCCGGAGGAGTTTTGGCGGTTGTTGGTTGAGGGTGTTGACGCGGTGGGTGGGTTCCCCGTGGATCGGGGCTGGGATGTCGGGTCGTGGGATGGCCCGGATTCGGCGGGGTCGGGGACCGCGTATGTCCGCGAGGGCGGGTTCCTGACTGATGCGGCGTTGTTTGATGCGGGGTTCTTTGGGATCAGTCCGCGGGAGGCTGTGGCGATGGATCCGCAGCAGCGGTTGTTGTTGGAGGTTTCCTGGGAGGCGTTGGAGCGGGCGGGGATCGACCCGTCGGGGCTGCGCGGCTCGGACACCGGCGTGTACGTGGGCCTCATGTACCACGACTACGCGATGCAGTTGGCGGCGAGCCCGGCTGAGACCGAGGGATATGCCACCGGGACCAGCGGAAGCGTGGCGTCAGGGCGGGTGGCGTACGCGCTGGGTCTGGAGGGTCCGGCGGTGTCGGTGGATACGGCGTGTTCGTCGTCGTTGGTGGCGGTGCATTTGGCGGCGCAGGCGTTGCGGTCGGGTGAGTGTTCGATGGCCTTGGCCGGTGGTGTGACGGTGATGGCCACGCCGGGGGCGTTCGTGGAGTTTTCTCGGCAGGGTGGGTTGGCTGCTGATGGGCGGTGTAAGCCGTTCGCGGATGCGGCTGACGGTACGGGTTGGGGTGAGGGTGTCGGGGTTGTGGTGTTGGAGCGGTTGTCGGATGCGCGTCGGCGGGGGCATCAGGTGTTGGCGGTGGTGCGGGGCAGTGCGGTCAATCAGGATGGTGCGTCGAATGGGTTGAGTGCTCCGAATGGGCCGTCGCAGCAGCGGGTGATCCGTCAGGCTTTGGCCAACGCGCGGCTGACGCCGAGCGACGTGGATGTGGTCGAGGCGCACGGCACGGGCACCACCCTGGGTGATCCGATCGAGGCACAAGCACTCATCGCCGTTTACGGTCAGGACCGGCCCGCAAACCAGCCGTTGCGGTTGGGGTCGGTGAAGTCGAACATCGGACACACCCAGGCAGCCGCAGGCGTCGCCGGGATCATCAAGATGGTCCTCGCCATGCGGCACGGGCTGATGCCCAAGACGCTGCACGTGGACGCCCCGTCGTCACACGTCGACTGGTCGGCCGGTTCGGTGCGGTTGCTGACCGAGGCGACACCGTGGCCGGTCAACGGCCGACCACGACGCGCCGGGGTGTCCTCGTTCGGAGTCAGCGGCACCAACGCCCACCTCATCTTGGAGGAGGCCGAACCGCTCAAGATCCTGGAGGAGGCCGATCCGTTCGAGCCGCCGCGGGACACAGCGGCCGACCCGGTGGGTTCGGGCCAGGGGGCGCCGGTGGTGCCGGGTGGGGTGGTGCCGTGGTTGTTGTCGGCGAAGTCTGAGGTGGCGTTGCGGGCGCAGGCGCAGCGGTTGGCGGGGTTCGTGGCTGACCGGCCCGAGGTGGATCCGGTGGTGGTGGGGCGGGCGTTGGCGGCCCGAGCCGTGTTTGCGCACCGGGCGGTGGTGGTCGCCGC
>NZ_JBNCLA010000035.1:0-3389 GCF_049841835.1 Micromonospora sp. DT227
AACGCCTCCCAGGAAACCTCCAACAACAACCGCTGCTGCGGATCCATCGCCACAGCCTCCCGCGGACTGATCCCAAAAAACCCCGCATCAAACAACGCCGCATCAGCCAGGAACCCACCCTCACGCGCATAACTGGTCCCCGACCGCTGCCGACCAGGGTCATACAGCGCCGTCAGATCCCAACCCCGATCCACAGGGAACCCACCCACCGCGTCAACACCCTCAACCAACAACCCCCAAAACCCCTCCGGATCACCCACCCCACCCGGATACCGACACCCCATCCCCACAATCGCCACCGGCTCATCCACACCCGCACCAACCACCACCGGCACGAGGACATCGGCCTGCTCACCGAGCAGCTCCGTCAGCAGATACCTGGCCAACACCACCGAGGTCGGATAGTCGAAGACCAGCGTGGCCGGCAACGACAACCCAGTCGCGGCGGCCAACCGATTACGCAACTCCACCGCGGTCAGGGAGTCGAAGCCGAGCTCGCGGAACGCGCTGTCCCGGATGATCGCCGCTGGGTCGGCATGGCCGAGCACGACGGCGGCCTGTGTCAGTACCAGTTCCAGGACTGTCCGCTGACGTTCCTCAACCCCCATGGCAGCCAACCTGGCGGCCAGGTCCACCGGCGTATCGGCGGTGGTCGCGGCCCGGCGGGTCGAGCCGGCGGCCAACGCCTGCCACAACGGCGGCAGGCCACCGGCACCGGCACCGGCACCGGCACCGGCACGACGCAACGCGGGCAGGTCCAGCCGGATCGGCACGAGTTGCGGCTGGTTGTTGCGTATTGCCGTGTCGAACAACGCCAGGCCCTGCTCAGGGGACATGGCAAGGATGCCGGCACGTCGCATCCGGTCCAGGTCGGCCTCGTCGAGATGTCCGGTCATCGCCGACTGCTGCGCCCACAGTCCCCATGCCAGTGACTGCCCGACCAGGCCCTCGCTCTGCCGCCGCAGTGCCAAGGCGTCCAGGACCGCGTTGGCCGCGGCGTAGTTTCCTTGTCCTGGTGATCCAAGTGTGGCCGCCGCCGAGGAATACACCACGAACATCGCAAGATCCATATCCTGGGTCAGCTCGTGCAGCCACCACGCCGCATCGGCCTTGGCCCGCAACACCGGCTCCAGCCGCTGCGGCGTCAACGCCTCGATCACCCCGTCATCGAGCACTCCCGCGGTGTGCACCACCCCGACCACCGGATGCCCGGACGGCACCGCCGCCAACACCTCAGCCAAGGCGTCTCGGTCGGCGACATCACACGCGGTCACCTGCACCCGCGCGCCAAGCTCAGTCAGCTCACCGACCAGCTCCGCCGCTCCGGCCGCAGCCGGACCGCGCCGCGACAACAACAACAGATGCCTGACCCCATGCACGGTGACCAGATGCCGGGCCACCAACCCACCCAACACCCCGGTCCCACCAGTGACCACCACCGTGCCACCCGCATCCAACCCCGCCGACAACCCACCGGCGCCGGACAGCGACAGCCGGCCAGTACCGGCCCGGACCAACCGGCGGACATACAGGTCACCGGCGCGTACCGCGATCTCCGGTTCGCCGCTGTCCAGCACCGCGGTGAGGATTCTGCCCAGTTCGCTGCCGTGGTCGGTGTCGAGCAGGATGAATCGGTGGGGGTGTTCGGACTGCGCGGAACGGACCAGGCCCCATACCGCGGCAGCGGCCAGGTCACTGCCATCGGTAGCACCGTGAGTGAGCACCACCAACCGGGAACCCTCCGTTCCCGGATCAGCCAGCCAATCCTGAACCCAACCCAACACCAACACGCTCGCCGCGTGCGTAGCCTCGACAACGCCGGCTGCGTCGTCCGGAGCTGGCAGTTCGGCGACCACGACGGGGGGCAGCTCACCCTCAACCTGCCCATGCCATGCCCAGTCCGTTTCGGCAGCCGTCGGCGTGGTGTCGGGTCCCGTATCCGGCAGCGGCACCCACTGCACCGTGAACAGTGACCGCGCCGCGTCCGGCACCCCGGCACCCAACTGGTCGATGGTCACTGGCCGCAGCACCAGCGAGTCCGCGGTCAGGACCGGCTGACCGGCGGTGTCAAACACCGCCACCGCTATGCCGCCGTCGTCGGCGGGTGTCAGCCTGACCCGCAGCGTCGTCGCCCCGGTCGCGTGCAGCCGGACCCCGCTCCACGCAAACGGCAACACCGCCGCCTCGTTGTCGCCGAGCAGTCCGGTCAACCCGATCGGGTGCAACGCCGCGTCCAACACCGCCGGATGCAACCCGAACCCATCCGCCGCGTCCTGCTCAGGCAGTGTCACCTCGGCGTACACATCCCGGCCGGCACGCCACACCGCCCGCAAGCCCTGGAACACCGGCCCGTACACATACCCGCCGTCTGCCAACCGCTCGTACAAGCCGTCAACAGCCACCGGCCGCGCATCCGCCGGCGGCCACTGCCCCAACCCGGCCGCAACCCGACCAGCCTGCGAGCTCAACACACCCGTGGCATGCCGAGCCCACGAACCCCCCACACCCTCCACGCCCTCCGGCCGGGAGTACACGTTGACCGGCCGCCGACCATCCTGGCCGGGATCACCGACCCACACCTGCACCTGCACCCCGCCCTGCTCGGGCAACACCAACGGCGCCTGCAGCGTCAACTCCTGCACCACGCCACAACCCACCTGGTCCCCGGCATACACCACCAACTCCACAAACGCCGTGCCCGCCAACAACACCGAACCCAACACCACGTGATCAGCCAGCCACGGCTGCGCAGACACCGACAACCGGCCGGTCAACAACACCCCATCCCCATCAGCCAACGACACCGCCGCACCCAACAACGGATGATCAACCGAACCCAACCCCAACACCCGAACATCCCCCACACCAGCCGCCACCGTCTGCGGCCAGAACCGCTGATGCTGAAACGGATAGGTCGGCAACTCAGCCCGCAGCGCGATGGCCCCGCCCACGCCCGTAGCCTCGGCCGGACCGGTACTCGCGCTGAGTAGTGTCGGCCAGTCCACCGCCGCGCCGTGTACGTGAACACCCGCGACCGCGGTCAGCAGTGTCTGCGGCTCGTCGCGGTCGGCACGCATCGCTGGCAGCCACACACCTGCTTCCGGGGCGTCGGAGTCGACCATCGAACTCAACGTGCCGTCCGGGCCGAGTTCGAGGAAGACATCCACGCCTCGCTCGCGTAGCGCGTTCACCGCGTCGTGGTACCGCACCGTCCGGCGGGCGTGCGCCAGCCAGTGGCCGGGTTCGATCATGTCTGCGTCGGGGGTGCCGGAGATGATCGGGATGGTCGGTTCCCGCCAGGTCACCTCGGTCAACACGTCGGCGAACTCGGCCAGCATCGGCTCCATCAACGGCGAATGGAACGCGTGACTGACCTTCAACTGCCGCGC
>NZ_JBNCLA010000036.1:0-3043 GCF_049841835.1 Micromonospora sp. DT227
GCTACCGATGGCAGTGACCTGGCCGCGGCCGCGGTGTGGGGCCTGGTCCGTTCCGCGCAGTCCGAACACCCCCACCGGTTCATCCTGCTCGACACCGACACCGACACCGACACCGACACCGACACCGACACCGACACCGACACCGACACCGACACCGACACCGACACCGACCACGGCACCGGCACCGGCACCGACCACGGCAGCGAATTGGGCAGGATTCTGACGGAGGTGCTCGACAGCGGCGAACCGGAGATCGCGGTTCGCGCTGGCGGGTTGTATGTCCGGCGGTTGACCCGAGCCGATGGTGCTGGCGGGTTGTCTCTGCCTGGCCCTGAGCGGTTGTCGTGGCGTCTTGATGTGTCGGAGCCGGGCAGTTTGGACAACCTTGCGGTGCTGGAGTGTTCGGAGGCGTTGGCGCCGTTGGCGGCTGGGCAGGTGCGGGTTGCGGTGCGGGCGGCGGGGTTGAACTTCCGCGATGTGTGGCTCGGGTTGGGTATGTCCCCGGATCCGGCTGCGGTGATGGGTAGTGAGGCGGCTGGGGTGGTGCTCGAGACTGCTCCGGATGTGAGTGGGGTGGTGGTCGGGGATCGGGTGTTCGGCATGTTCAACGGTGCGTTGGGGCCGGTGGCGGTCACTGATCATCGGCTGTTGGCCCGGGTGCCGCGGGGGTGGTCGTTTACCCGGGCGGCGTCGACGCCGATCGTGTTCCTGACCGCGTTCTACGCGTTGCGGGACCTGGCCGGTGTGCGGCCGGGGCAACGGATCCTGATCCACGCCGCGGCCGGTGGGGTGGGCATGGCCGCGGTGCAACTGGCCCGGGCCTGGGGGTTGCAGGTCTACGCCACCGCCAGCGCCGGCAAGTGGGACACCCTGCGCGGGATGGGTGTGGACGATACGCACCTGGCCTCCTCCCGCGATCTGGACTTCCGGCGCAGCTTCCTGACCGCGACGGGAGGCGAGGGTGTGGATGTGGTGCTCAACGCCCTGACCGGCGAGTTCGTGGACGCGTCGCTGGACCTGCTGCCTCGTGGTGGCCGGTTCGTGGAGATGGGTAAGACCGATGTGCGGGACCCGGCCCAGGTTGCCGCGGACTACCCCGGGGTGGTGTATCAGGCGTTCAACCTGCCCGACACCGGCGCTGACCGGATCGGGCAGATGCTGACCGAGATCCTGGACATGTTCGCCACGGAGGTCCTGCAGCCGCTACCGATGAGCGTGTTCGAGGCGACTCACGCCGTGCAGGCCCTGCGCTACCTGCAAGCAGCCCGCCACGTCGGCAAGGTGGTACTGCGGCTACCGACCGGACTGGACCCGGAAGGCACGGTGGTGATCACCGGCGGGACCGGGGTGTTGGGCGGATTGGTAGCCCGGCACCTGGTCACCACACACGGAGTCAGGCACCTGGTGTTGCTGTCCCGGCGCGGCCCAACCGCGGCCGGAGCGGCGGAACTGGTCGGTGACCTGACCGAGCTGGGCGCACGGGTGCAGGTGACCGCGTGTGACGTCGCCGACCGCGACGCCCTGGCCGAGATGCTGGCGGCGGTGCCGGCCGAGCATCCGCTGGCCGGGGTGGTACACACCGCCGCAGTCCTCGACGACGGGGTGATCGAGGCGTTGACACCGCAGCGGCTGGACACGGTGCTGCGGGCCAAAGCCGACGCGGCATGGTGGCTACACGAACTGACCCAGGACATGGATCTTGCGATGTTCGTGGTGTATTCCTCGGCTGCGGCCACACTCGGATCACCAGGACAGGGAAACTACGCCGCGGCCAACGCCGTCCTGGACGCCCTGGCACTACGACGACAGACCACCGGTCTGGTCGGTCAGTCACTGGCATGGGGACTGTGGGCCCAACAATCGGCCATGACCGGACACCTCGACGAGGCCGACCTGGACCGGATGCGACGCAGCGGCGGCGTCCTTGCCATGTCCTCCGAGCAGGGCCTGGCGCTGTTCGACACGGCAATACGCACCCACCAGCCGCAACTCGTGCCGATCCGGGTGGACCTGCCCGCGCTGCGTCGTACCGGCGCCGGTGGTGTGCCGCCGTTGTGGCGGACATTGGCCGGCGGCTCCGGCTCGGCCCGCCGGGCGGCGACCACAACCGATACGCGGGTGGGTCTGGCCGCCAGGTTGGCCGCTATGGGAGTCGAGGAACGCCAGCGGACAGTCCTGGAACTGGTACGAATACAAGCCGCCGTTGTGCTCGGCCATGCCGGCCCCGCGACTATTGATCCGGACAGTGCGTTCCGTGAGCTCGGTTTCGACTCGTTGACCGCGGTGGAGTTGCGTAATCGGCTGGCCGCCGTGACTGGGTTGTCGTTGCCGGCCACGTTGGTCTTCGACTACCCCACCCCCGCCGAGCTCAGCCGCGAGCTGTGGACGCGAGTTGTGCCTGAGGCGAAGACGCCCGCAAACACTTTGGAGTCCGACTTGGACCGGGTCGAGCGGGCTATACGCACGTTGGTCCCGGGAGATGGCGGAGATCCGTCGAAGCTGGCGGATCGCCTGCGTGAGTTGGTGCGCAGGCTTGAGGCCCAGACGGGCGGCCACGGGGCGATCCCGGTGATCGACACCTATGCGGCCTCCGATGACGAGCTGTTCGACGTTCTCGACAAGATCGCAGGCTCCGAGGGAGGGCGTACGGCGTGAGCAACGATGAGAAGCTGCGGACATATCTGCGACAGGCCACGGACAACCTGCTGGAGACCCGGCGACGCCTGCAGGAGATTCAGGATCGGGGGACTGAGCCCATCGCCGTGGTCTCGATGGCCTGCCGGTTCTCGGCCGGCATAGACACCCCGGAACAACTCTGGGATCTCATCGCCACCGGTAGCGACGCCATCGGGCCATGGCCGATGGATCGGGGTTGGGATGTCGAGTCGCTGTACGACCCGGATCCGACACGGCCGGGGACCAGTTACGTCCGCGAGGGCGGGTTCCTGACTGACGTGGCGTTGTTCGATGCGGGGTTCTTTGGGATCAGTCCGCGGGAGGCTGTGGCGATGGATCCGCAGCAGCGGTTGTTGTTGGAGGTTTC
>NZ_JBNCLA010000037.1:0-2321 GCF_049841835.1 Micromonospora sp. DT227
GCTACCGATGGCAGTGACCTGGCCGCGGCCGCGGTGTGGGGCCTGGTCCGTTCCGCGCAGTCTGAACACCCCCACCGTTTCATCCTGCTCGACCTCGACGATCACACCAACCACGGCACCGGCACTGGCACCGACCACGGCAGCGAGCTGGGCAGGATCCTTACGGCGGTAGTCGACAGCGGCGAACCGGAGATCGCGGTACAGGCCAGTGAACTGGGCAGGATTCTGACGGCGGTGCTCGATTGCGGCGAGCCGGAGATTGCGGTTCGTGCTGGTGGGTTGTTTGTCCGGCGGTTGGTCCGGGCCGGTGGTGGCCGTTTGGTCCTGCCTGGGGCTGAGTGGTTGTCGTGGCGTCTGGGTGTGTCGGAGCGGGGAAGTTTGGACAATCTTGCGGTGGTGGAGTGTTCGGAGGTGGTGGCGCCTTTGGGGGTTGGGCAGGTGCGGGTTGGGGTGCGTGCGGCGGGGTTGAACTTCCGGGATGTGTTGGTCGGGTTGGGTATGTATCCGGATCCGGCTGCGGTGATGGGTAGTGAGGCGGCGGGGGTGGTGCTGGAGATTGGTCCGGGTGTGAGTGGGGTGGTGGTCGGGGATCGGGTGTTTGGCATGTTCAACGGTGCGTTGGGGTCGGTGGCGGTCACTGATCATCGGTTGTTGGCTCGGGTGCCGCGGGGGTGGTCGTTTACCCGGGCGGCGTCGACGCCGATCGTGTTCCTGACCGCGTTCTACGCGTTGCGGGACCTGGCCGGTGTGCGGCCGGGGCAACGGATCCTGATCCACGCCGCGGCCGGTGGGGTGGGCATGGCCGCGGTGCAACTGGCCCGGGCCTGGGGGTTGCAGGTCTACGCCACCGCCAGCGCCGGCAAGTGGGACACCCTGCGCGGGATGGGTGTGGACGATACGCACCTGGCCTCCTCCCGCGATCTGGACTTCCGGCGCAGCTTCCTGACCGCGACGGGAGGCGAGGGTGTGGATGTGGTGCTCAACGCCCTGACCGGGGAGTTCGTGGACGCGTCGTTGGGCCTGCTGCCCCGCGGCGGCCGGTTCGTGGAGATGGGTAAGACCGACGTGCGGGATCCAGGCCAGGTTGCCGCGGACCATCCCGGGGTGGTGTATCAGGCGTTCGACCTGTCCGACGCTGGCGCTGACCGGATCGGGCAGATGCTGGCCGAGATCCTGGACATGTTCGCCGCGGAGGTCCTGCGGCCGCTGCCGGTGAGTGTGTTCGAGGCGGCTGACGCGGTGCAGGCCCTGCGTTATCTGCAGGCGGCTCGTCATGTGGGCAAGGTGGTACTGCGGCTACCGGCCGGGTTGGATCCGGAAGGCACGGTGGTGGTCACGGGTGGGACCGGGGTGTTGGGTGGGTTGGTGGCCCGGCATCTGGTCACCACGCATGGGGTCAGGCATCTGTTGTTGTTGTCCCGGCGCGGCCCAACCGCGGCCGGAGCGACGGAGTTGGTCGGTGATCTGACCGGGTTGGGTGCGCGGGTGCGGGTGGCGGCGTGTGATGTCGCTGACCGGGACGCTTTGGTCGAGGTGTTGGCGGCGGTGCCGGCCGGGCATCCGGTGGTCGGGGTGGTGCACACCGCGGGAGTGCTTGATGACGGGGTGGTCGAGGCGTTGACGCCGCGGCGGCTGGGCACGGTGTTGCGGGCCAAGGCCGACGCGGCGTGGTGGTTGCACGAGCTGACCCGGGACATGGATCTTGCGATGTTCGTGGTGTATTCCTCGGCGGCGGCCACGCTCGGATCACCGGGGCAGGGAAACTACGCCGCGGCCAACGCCGTCCTGGACGCCCTGGCACAACGACGACAGACCATCGGTCTGGTCGGGCAGTCACTGGCGTGGGGGCTGTGGGCTCAGCAGTCGGCGATGACCGGGCAGCTCGACGAGCTCGGCCTGGGCCGGATGCGACGCAGCAGCGGCATCCTTGCTATGTCCTCTGAGGAGGGCCTGGCGTTGTTCGATGCGGCGGTGCGTATCGACCGGCCGCAGCTGGTGCCGATGCGGGTGGACCTGCCCGGGCTGCGTCGCGCCGGCGCTGGTGGCCTGCCGCCGTTGTGGCAGGCGTTGGCCGGCGGCTCGATCCGCCGGGCGGCGTCCACCGCCGATACGCCGGTGGGTCTGGCCGCCAGGTTGGCGGCTATGGGGGTCGAGGAGCGTCAGCGGACAGTTCTGGAGCTGGTGCGTATCCACGCGGCCACAGTTCTTGGTCACGACAGTGCTCAGGCAGTCGCACCTGATCGGGCGTTCCGTGAGCTCGGTTTTGACTCGTTGACCGCGGTGGAGTTGCGTAATCGGTTGGCTACCGCGACTGGGTTGTC
>NZ_JBNCLA010000038.1:0-1674 GCF_049841835.1 Micromonospora sp. DT227
GGGGCATCAGGTGTTGGCGGTGGTGCGGGGCAGTGCGGTCAATCAGGATGGTGCGTCGAATGGGTTGAGTGCTCCGAGTGGGCCGTCGCAGCAGCGGGTGATTCGTCAGGCGTTGGCCAACGCGCGGTTGTCGCCGGGCGAGGTGGATGTGGTGGAGGCGCATGGTACGGGCACCAGGTTGGGTGATCCGATCGAGGCGCAGGCGCTGATCGCCGCGTACGGTCAGGATCGGCCGGCGGGGCAGCCGTTGCGGTTGGGGTCGGTGAAGTCGAACATCGGTCACACCCAGGCCGCGGCCGGGGTCGCCGGGATCATCAAGATGGTCCTGGCGATGCGGCACGGGTTGATGCCCAGGACGCTGCATGTGGACGCTCCCTCGTCACATGTGGATTGGTCGGCCGGGTCGGTGCAGTTGTTGACCGAGGCCGCACCGTGGCCTGTCGACGGTCGGCCGCGGCGGGCTGGGGTGTCGTCGTTCGGGATCAGCGGCACCAACGCCCACCTCATCCTCGAAGAGGCCGAACCGCTCCAGATCCTGCAGGAGGCCGATCCCACACCGGACACGGTGCCGGGTCATGAACCGGCTTCGCCGCTGGCCGGCGGGGTGGTGCCATGGTTGTTGTCGGCGAAGTCTGAGGTGGCGTTGCGGGCGCAGGCGCAGCGGCTGGCCGGGTTTGTGGCCGACCGGCCTGACGTGGAGCCGGTGGTGGTGGGGCGGGCGTTGGCGGCCCGGTCGGTGTTCACGCATCGGGGTGTGGTGCTCGGTCAGGATCGGTCGGTGTTGGTGGACGGGTTGCAGGCGTTGGCTTCTGGTGTCGAGGCGCCGGGGGTGGTTGCCGGGGTTGCGGGGTCTGGTCGTCTGGCGGTGGTGTTTTCCGGGCAGGGCAGTCAGCGCGTCGGGATGGGTCAGGGCCTGTATGAGGCGTATCCGGTGTTCGCTGAGGTGTTCGATGAGGTGTGCGCGTACTTCGACCAGCATTTTGAGCGGCCGTTGTGGGAGGTGGTCGCGGGCGAGCCGGAGCTGTTGGATCAGACGGTGTATACGCAGGCGGGGTTGTTCGCGGTGCAGGTGGCGTTGTATCGGCTGCTCGGCTCGTGGGGGGTGGCCCCGCAGTATCTGGCCGGGCACTCGATCGGTGAGTTGAGTGCGGCGTATGTGGCTGGGGTGTGGGATCTGGCTGATGCGGTGGCGGTGGTGGCCGCGCGGGGCAGGTTGATGCAGGCGCTACCTGCTGGTGGGGCCATGGTGGCGTTGACCGCCAGTGACGTCGAGGCGCAGGAGCTGATTGCCGGGCACACCGATCTGGTAGGGGTGGCGGCGGTCAACGGCCCCCGCTCGACGGTGATCTCCGGTGACCAGGATGTGGTGCTGGAGTTGGCGCAGCAGTGGCGAGACGGGGGTGGCAAGGCGCGGCGGTTGAAGGTCAGTCACGCGTTCCATTCGCCGTTGATGGAGCCGATGCTGGCCGAGTTCGCCGACGTGCTGGCCGAGGTGACCTGGCGGGAGCCGACGATCCCGGTGGTGTCTGGCACTCCGGGTGCGGATGTGACCGAACCCGAGTATTGGCTGGCGCATGCCCGGCAGGCGGTGCGGTACCACGATGCGGTGAACGCGTTGCGTGAGCGAGGCGTGGGTGTCTTCCTTGAGTTGGGCCCGGACGGCACGCTGACCTC
>NZ_JBNCLA010000039.1:0-1570 GCF_049841835.1 Micromonospora sp. DT227
GGTCGGGCGCCGGTGCCTGAGTTGCTGGCGTTGCTGCAGGGTCTGCACGACACCGACACCGACACCGGCACCGATGGCGCTGGTGTGTCGGGGCGGGTGTGGGTGTTGACTCGTGGTGCGGTGGGTACGGGTCGTTTCGATGCTCCTGTGGATCCGGTGCAGGCTCAGGCGTGGGGTTTGGGTGTGGTTGCGGCGTTGGAGTATCCGCGTGTCTGGGGTGGTCTGGTTGATCTGCCCATGTCGTGGCCGGGTGGGTCGCGGGAGGCGGCTGCGGTGGGGCGTCGTTGTGCGGGGGTGCTGGCTGGGTGGGGTGGTCAGGATCAGGTCGCGGTGCGCGTGGGTGGTGTGTATGGGCGCAGGTTGGTGCGTGCCAGGGCGGAGGGGTCGCCGCGGGTGTGGCAGCCGCGGGGCACGGTGTTGATCACTGGTGGTACCGGTGGTCTGGGTGGGCATGTGGCTCGTTGGGTGGCTGGGCATGGTGCGGAGCATGTGGTGTTGGTGTCGCGTCGGGGTGTGGACGGGGCGGGTGTGGCCGAGTTGGTCGGTGAGCTGAGCGCTGATGGCCGGGTTCGGGTGAGTGTGTGGGGTTGTGATGTGGCGGATCGTGACGCGTTGGCGGCGGTCTTGTCCGAGGTGGGGCCGGTGGATGCGGTGGTTCACGCGGCCGGGGTGGGTCATCTCGCGGCTATTGATGACACCGGTCCGCAGGTGGTAGAGCGTGTTTTGGCGGGGAAGGTCGGGGGTCTTCGTAATTTGCATGAGCTTCTGGTCGAGGGGTCCGAGCGGCGGTTGGACGCGATGGTGTTGTTTTCTTCGAATGCTGGGGTGTGGGGTGGTGGTGGGCAGGGGGTGTATGCGGCTGCGAATGCGTTTTTGGATGCTTATGCCGTTCAGCAGCGTGCTGTGGGGCGGTCGGTGACCAGTGTGGCGTGGGGTTTGTGGGCTGGTGGGGGGATGGCTGAGCAGGGTGATACTGCGCGGTTGCATCGGCGTGGGGTTCGCAGTATGGATCCGCAGCGGGCGGTGCAGGCCTTGGCCGAGGCGGTCGGTCAGGGTGAGGATTTCCTCGCGGTGGCTGACGTGGACTGGGCCCAGTTTACGAAGGCGTTCACCTCCGCACGCCCGAGTGCGCTCCTGGCCAGAGTGCCCGAGGCACAAGCCGTCACCACCGATGTCGAGCTTGGGCCGCTCGATGATTCAGCACTGGTCGCCGAGCTACGGACGTTGACCGGCCCGCAACGCCAGCAGAAGATCCTCGAACTGGTACGCGCCCACGCCGCTACCGCCCTGGGCCACGACAGCGCCCAGTCGATCCCACCCGACCGGGCATTCCGCGAACTCGGCTTCGACTCCCTGACCGCGGTGGAGCTGCGTAATCGGTTGGCTACCGCGACTGGGTTGTCGTTGCCGGCCACGCTGGTCTTCGACTACCCCACCCCGGACGTGTTGGCCCGGTACGTGTTGACGGAACTGCTCGGTGAGCAGGCCGACGCTCTCGCGTCGGTGGTGGTTGGTGCGGGTGTGGATGAGCCGGTGGCGATTGTGGGGATGGGGTGTCGGTATCCGGGTG
>NZ_JBNCLA010000040.1:0-1357 GCF_049841835.1 Micromonospora sp. DT227
CGGTCAATCAGGATGGTGCGTCGAATGGTTTGAGTGCTCCGAATGGGCCGTCGCAGCAGCGGGTGATCCGTCAGGCGTTGGCCAACGCGCGGTTGTCGCCGGGCGACGTGGATGTGGTGGAGGCGCACGGCACGGGCACCACCCTGGGTGATCCGATCGAGGCGCAGGCGCTGATCGCCGCGTACGGTCAGGACCGGCCGGCGGGGCAGCCGTTGCGGTTGGGGTCGGTGAAGTCGAACATCGGTCACACCATGGCGGCCGCAGGCGTCGCCGGGATCATCAAGATGGTCCTGGCGATGCGGCACGGGTTGATGCCCAGGACACTGCACGTGGACGCCCCGTCATCTCACGTGGACTGGTCGGCGGGATCGGTGCGGTTGCTGACCGAGGCGACATCGTGGCCGGTCAACGGTCGGCCGCGGCGGGCTGGGGTGTCGTCGTTCGGGATCAGCGGTACCAACGCCCACCTCATCCTCGAAGAGGCCGAACCGCTCCAGATCCTGCAGGAGGCTGAACCGTTCGAGCCGCTGCAGGGCACACCGGCCGACCGGGCGGGCTCGAGCCAGAAGCCGCAGGCCCCGTCGCCGGCCGGTGGGGTGGTGCCGTGGTTGTTGTCGGCCAAGTCTGAGGTGGCGTTGCGGGCGCAGGCGCAGCGGTTGGCGGGGTTTGTGGCTGACCGGCCTGAGGTGGATTCGGTCGTGGTGGGGCGGGCGTTGGCGGCCCGGTCGGTGTTCACGCATCGGGGTGTGGTGCTCGGTCAGGATCGGTCGGTGTTGGTGGACGGGTTGCAAGCGCTGGCTACGGGTGTTCAGGCGCCGGGGGTGGTGACGGGGGTTGCGGGGTCTGGTCGGTTGGCGGTGGTGTTTTCCGGGCAGGGTAGCCAGCGGCTCGGGATGGGCCAGGGCCTGTATGAGGCGTATCCGGTCTTCGCGGAAGTGTTCGATGAGGTGTGCGCGTACTTCGACCAGCATCTTGAGCGGCCGTTGCGGCATGTGGTCGCGGGCGAGCCGCGGTTGCTGGATCAGACGGTGTATACGCAGGCGGGGTTGTTCGCGGTGCAGGTGGCGTTGTATCGGCTGCTCGACTCGTGGGGGGTGGCCCCGCAGTATCTGGCCGGGCATTCGATTGGTGAGTTGAGTGCGGCGTATGTGGCTGGGGTGTGGGATCTGGCTGATGCGGTGGCGGTGGTAGCCGCGCGGGGTCGCCTGATGCAGGCGCTACCTGCTGGTGGGGCCATGGTGGCGTTGACCGCCAGCGACGTCGAGGCGCAGGAGCTGCTCGCCGGGCACACCGATCTGGTAGGGGTGGCGGCGGTCAACGGTCCCCGCTCGACGGTGATCTCCGGCGACCAGGATCT
>NZ_JBNCLA010000041.1:0-1325 GCF_049841835.1 Micromonospora sp. DT227
GGACGCTCCTATGGTGCGTCAAGTGGTTGGGGTGGGTTTTCGAGGCGTCGGTAGAGGTCTCGGGCGATGTAGCGCTTGAGGCAGCGTTTGATTTCGCGGTCGGTTTTGCCTTGGGTGCGGCGGCGGTCGGCGTAGGCGCGGGTGGGTTCGTCGTAGCGCAGGCGGGACAGGGTGATGGTGTGTAGGGCGCGGTTAAGTTGGCGGTCGCCTGAGCGGTTGAGGCGGTAGCGGATGGTTTTGCCGGACGAGGCGGGGATCGGGGCGACGCCGGCGAGCATGGCGAAGGCGGCGTCGTTGCGGCAGCGGCCGGGGTGGGACCAGGCGGTCAGGACGGTGGCGGCGACGATGGGTCCGACGCCGGTGAGGGTGAGCAGGTCGGGGCGCCAGGACCGGACGATGGTGAGGATTGCCTTCTCGTGGCTGGTGGCTTCGGTTTCGAGGGTGCGGATGCGGCGGGCGAGGTCCCGGAGCACGGTCAACGCGGTGATGATCTCGACATCGCCGCTGGCCGTGGTGGGGCGTAACCGGGTGGCGGTGGTGATCATCGTGCGGGTGTTCTGTCCACGAAAGCGGGCTCGGACTGCCTCCGGGGCGGTGATGATCAGGGCGTGTAGTTGCCGTTGGGCGGTGGTGGCGGCCTCGACGGCTGCGCGGCGGGCGGTCAGTCGCATCTGTAGCGCTGCCCGTTCGGGGCCGGTCTTGGGCTGCGCCAACTGGGTGCGGGCCAGCGCGTCTCGAGCGGCGCGTTCGGCGTCGATCGGGTCGGATTTTGCTCCGGCCCGGCGAGCTGGTCGCTTGGGGCGGTCCAGCTCGACGACCAACTCGCCGGCGGCAGCCAGATGGCGGTGCAGGCCCGCGCCGTAGCCGCCGGTGCCTTCCATCGCCCAGGCCCGCAACCCTGGGTGTCGCCCGGCCAGGGCCAGCAGCTGCGCGTAGCCGTCCGGGTCGGCGGTGACGGTCGTACGGTCCAGCACGGCACCGGTGCGGGCATCGAGGACCGCGGCGGTGTGGGTGTGTTTGTGGGTGTCGACGCCGATGACGACCTCGACCAGATCTGCCAGCATGGACATGCGTTCTCTCCTCACCATGGGGACGCACGGGTCCGGTCCGGTGCGGAGATGGCAGGACTGTGATGAGACACGCCAGCCGCTAACTGGCGGTCAAGCTCCTGATCAGGCCAAACGTCTCCCGCCGGGCCGGCGCCGGCAGCAGCGGATGGACAAGTCCCGTCAAAGGCACGAAGCCAGTCAGACGAAGAGTCACACCCACTGCTGCCAGCTATCAGCTCACCACCGCTGAACCGACCCCGCCATGCTCACAGTCAG
>NZ_JBNCLA010000042.1:0-1315 GCF_049841835.1 Micromonospora sp. DT227
CCAACGACGACGAACACGCCGTATCCACCGACACCGCCGGACCCTCCAGACCCAGCGCGTACGCCACCCGCCCCGACGCCACGCTTGCGCTGGTTCCGGTCAGCGTGTATCCCTCGGTTTCGGCCGGGCTTGCCGCCAACTGCATGGCGTAGTCGTGGTACATGAGGCCCACGTACACGCCGGTGTCCGAGCCGCGTAGCCCGGACGGGTCGATCCCGGCCCGTTCCAACGCCTCCCAGGAAACCTCCAACAACAGCCGCTGCTGCGGATCCATCGCCACAGCTTCCCGCGGACTGATCCCGAAGAACCCCGCGTCGAACATCCCGGCCCCGGAAAGGAACGTTCCGTACCGAGTCTCCGACCGCTGCCGATCGGGGTCGTGCAGTGCCGTCAGGTCCCAACCCCGATCCGCGGGGAACTCACCCACGGCGTCAACACCGTCGACCAGCAGCTGCCAGAACTCGTCCGGGTCATCAACCCCGCCCGGATACCGACATCCCATGCCGACGATCGCTACCGGCTCGTCGAGCGCAGTGGCTGCGGCGACCGGTTCGTTTGCCGGTTCGGACAGCCCGTCCAACCGGCGCTGCAGGTATCCCCGCAGTGCCACGGGGGTGGGGTAGTTGAACAGGAGGGTGGTCGGCAGCCGCAGCCCGGTCACCGCGGTGAGTCGGTCACACATTTTGATGGCGGCGTACGAGTCGAAACCCTGTTCCCTGAAGCTCCGGTCAGCGTCGACATCCTGCGCGTCGGCATGGCCAAGCACGGCGGCCGCATGGGTACGGATCAGGTCAAGCAGGTGCCACCGGCCCCCACCCTCTGCCGGCTCGCCTCTCACACCGGCTACACCAGCGCCGTCCCGCATCGCGGAGCGTTCCGTCTCGGCAAGGCCGAGCGCAGCCGCGCTGGCCTTCATGTCGTGGCGCTCGACCGCGTCCTGGGACTGGTCGATCGGGGCGACACCGCGGCCAATAGGCTCGGCCAGGGTGTCCGGGAGCCAGTGGCGCTGACGCTGGAACGGGTAGGTAGGCAGCGGCACGCGTCGGGGCACGTCTTCGGTAAAGGTCGGGCTCCACTCGATGGCGACACCGGCGACGTGCAGGGCGGCCATCGAACGCAGCCACCGGTCCCGTCCACCGTCGTCACGACGCAGAGTGCCGGCCACCACGAGATCCTCACCGGCCTGCTCCACCGCCATCGCCAACACCGGATGCGGACTGACCTCCACGAACGTCCGATGACCGGCCTCGGTCAACGTGCGGATCACCTCGCCGAACCGGACCGTGTGCCGCAAGTTGCGATACCAGTAGCCACC
>NZ_JBNCLA010000043.1:0-1080 GCF_049841835.1 Micromonospora sp. DT227
CAGGAAACCTCCAACAACAACCGCTGCTGCGGATCCATCGCCACAGCCTCCCGCGGACTGATCCCGAAGAACCCCGCGTCGAACAACGCGGCATCAGCCAGGAACCCACCCTCCCGGGCATAGCTGGTCCCCGACCCCGCCGGATCCGGGTCATCCCACGACCCGACATCCCAACCCCGATCCGTGGGGAACCCACCCACCGCGTCGACACCCTCGGCCAGCAACCGCCAAAACCCGTCCGGGTCACCCACCCCACCCGGATACCGACACCCCATCCCCACAATCGCCACCGGCTCGGCGCTGGCGGCCTCCAGGGCCTGTACCCGGCGGTTGGCCTGGCGCAGCTCGGCTACGGTCCGCTTGAGGTACTCGCGCAGCTTGTCGTCGTTGGTCACGAATGTCCCTCCGGAGCGGGTACGGGCGTTCAGGCCGAGCCGAGCTCGTTGTCGACAAGTTCGAACAGCTCGTCGTCGGTGACCTCGTCCAGGTCGGTGTCGGGCCCGGCGGTCGACTCCGCGGGCGACGGCGTGGTGAGCCGAGCGACCAACGCTTGGAGGCGCCGGGCGAGCTGGGCACGCGTGTCCGCGTCCACGGCCGATTCAGCGAGCACGCGTTCCAACCGGTCGAGCTCGGCGACGGCCGGTGCCTCGGCCGACTCGGCCGGCCACAGCTGGGCCCGGAGATGGTCGGCCAGGGCGGCCGGTGTCGGATGGTCGAAGACCAGCGTGGCCGGCAACGGCAGTCCGGTCGCGGCGGCCAGCCGGTTGCGTAGTTCCACGGCGGTCAGGGAGTCGAAGCCGAGTTCGCGGAATGCCCGGTCGGGTGGGATCGACTGGGCGCTGTCGTGACCCAGGGCGGTAGCGGCGTGGGTGCGTACCAGTTCGAGGATCTTCTGCTGGCGTTGCGGGCCGGTCAACGTCCGTAGCTCGGCGGCCAGTGCTGAATCATCGAGCGGCCCAAGCTCGACATCGGCTACAGCGATGGCGGCTTGTGCCTCGGGCAGTCTGGCCAGGAGCGCACTCGGGCGTGCGGAGGTGAACGCCTTCGTAAACTGGGCCCAGTCCACGTCAGCCACCGCGA
>NZ_JBNCLA010000044.1:0-1049 GCF_049841835.1 Micromonospora sp. DT227
GTGGCGGTCACTGATCATCGGTTGTTGGCTCGGGTGCCGCGGGGGTGGTCGTTTACCCGGGCGGCGTCGACGCCGATTGTGTTCCTGACCGCGTTCTACGCGTTGCGGGATCTGGCTGGTGTGCGGGCGGGGCAACGGATCCTGATTCATGCTGCGGCTGGTGGGGTGGGTATGGCCGCGGTGCAGTTGGCTCGGGCGTGGGGGTTGCAGGTGTACGCCACCGCGAGTGCCGGTAAGTGGGAGATCTTGCGGGGGATGGGTGTGGACGATGAGCACCTGGCGTCGTCCCGGGATCTTGAGTTTCGCCGCAGCTTCCTGGCCGTGACCGGGGGGGAGGGTGTGGATGTGGTGCTCAATGCCTTGGCCGGGGAGTTCGTGGACGCGTCGTTGGGTCTGTTGCCTCGTGGTGGCCGGTTCGTGGAGATGGGTAAGACCGATGTGCGGGACCCGGCGCGGGTTGCTGCGGGGCACCCGGGGGTGGTGTATCAGGCGTTCGACCTGTCCGAGGCTGGTGCTGACCGGATCGGGCAGATGCTCGGCGAGATTCTGGACATGTTCGCTGCGGAGGTCCTGCGGCCGCTGCCGGTGAGTGTGTTTGAGGCGGCTGACGCGGTGCAGGCCCTGCGTTATCTGCAGGCGGCTCGTCATGTGGGCAAGGTGGTGCTGCGGCTGCCGGCCGGGTTGGATCCGGAAGGCACGGTGGTGGTCACGGGTGGGACTGGGGTGTTGGGTGGGTTGGTGGCCCGGCATCTGGTCACCACGCATGGGGTTAGGCATCTGTTGTTGTTGTCGCGGCGCGGCCCGACCGCGGCCGGGGCGACGGAGTTGGTCGGTGACCTGACCGAGTTGGGTGCGCGGGTGCGGGTGGCCGCGTGTGACGTCGCCGACCGGGACGCTTTGGCCGATGCCCTGGCGGCGGTGCCGGCCGGGCATCCGGTGGTCGGGGTGGTGCACACCGCGGGAGTCCTCGACGACGGGGTGGTCGAGGCGTTGACGCCGCAGCGGCTGGACACGGTGCTGCGGGCCAAGGCCGACGCGGCGTGGTGGCT
>NZ_JBNCLA010000045.1:0-823 GCF_049841835.1 Micromonospora sp. DT227
GGACCGGCCCCGCCGCGCGGCGGTGTCGTCGTTCGGGATCTCCGGCACCAACGCCCACGTCATCCTGGAACAGCCGGCGGACACCACCATCGCCTCGGCGGGTGTGGGTGAGTCGGCCGGTGGGCCGGTGCCGGTGCTGTTGTCGGCGCGTACCGACGCGGCGCTCGCCGCGCAGGCCGGCCGTTGGGCGGCCTGGTTGGCCGGCGACGAGACGGTCCGCTCCGTCGACGTGGCCTGGTCGTCGGTGGCCACCCGGGCGGCGTTGGAGCAGCGGGCCGTGATCACCGCCGCCGACCGGGACGGCCTGCTCGGCGGGCTGCGGGCGTTGGCGGCCGGCGAGCCGTCCGGTGCGGTGGTCGTCGGTGGTCGGGAGCGGCGGGATCGGGTCGCGGTGCTGTTCTCCGGGCAGGGCGCGCAGCGTGCCGGCATGGGTCGGGAGCTGTCCGGGGCGTTCGGTGTGTTCGCCGCCGCGTTGGACGAGGTGTGCGCGGCACTCGATCCGCTGCTGCCGCAGCCGTTGAAGCCGGTGCTGTTCGGTGACGCCGATCTGCTGGACCAGACGCAGTTCACGCAGGCCGGTCTGTTCGCGGTCGAGGTGGCGTTGTTCCGTCTGGTGGAGTCGTTCGGCGTGATTCCGGACTTCGTGGGTGGGCACTCGATCGGTGAGGTGACCGCCGCGTACGTGGCGGGCGTGCTGTCGCTGGCCGACGCGTGCGCCCTGGTCGCCGCGCGGGGTCGGCTGATGCAGGCGTTGCCGGCCGGTGGCGGGATGCTGGCGGTCGCCGCCCCCGAGGCCGAGGTGGCCGCGTCGATCGCGGACCAC
>NZ_JBNCLA010000046.1:0-715 GCF_049841835.1 Micromonospora sp. DT227
TGGTGGACACGTTGCCGGATGGGAATGAGAGGTCGGCGGCGCAGGCGGCGTTGGCGGGTGATGACGCGGCGGTGCAGGCGTTCTTGCGGACGCGGAGTTACACGGGTAAGGCGACGGCGGATCGGTTGGCGATCTACCGGATTTTGGAGACGGCGGGGCCGACGCTGAAGGCGGCTGCGGAGCAGGCGTTGGCGGGGACGAACGCGGATCGGCACGAGTTTCTGCGGTCGGGTCAGTATGCGGCGCGGACGGCTGATGACCGGCTTGAGGTGTATCGGGTCATCGATGCGGGTGGGCCGCAGGTGAAGGCGGCCGGTCAGGTGGCGTTGGCGGGGCCGGCGTCGTACATTTCGTATTTCCTGACGGCGGGGCGGTATCAGGCGGCGCAGCGGGATCAGGAGCAGGCCGCGCATGTGGCGGCGGTGCAGGCGTTGATCGCGGAGGCGCAGCGGTACGCGCAGAGCGCGGTGTCGGACGCGGCGGAGGCGAACCGGGTCGCGGCGGTCGCGGCGGGTAAGGCGGCGGAGGCGCAGACGTATGCGCAGCAGGCCGCGGCGTCGGCGAACAAGGCGGCGCAGTACGCCACCGACGCCAACAACTCGGCGATCGCGGCGAAGAACTCGGCGGACCAGGCCGCCCAGTCCGCCACGACGGCGCGGAACGCGGCGAACTCCGCCCAGGCCAGCGCCAACCAGGCCGCCCAGTCCGCCGCCAC
>NZ_JBNCLA010000047.1:0-677 GCF_049841835.1 Micromonospora sp. DT227
ACCCCACCCGGATACCGACACCCCATCCCCACAATCGCCACCGGCTCATCCACACCCGCACCAACCACCACCGGCACAAGAACATCGACCTGTCCACCGAGCAGCTCCGCCAACAGATACCCGGCCAACACCACCGAGGTCGGATAGTCGAAGACCAACGTGGCCGGCAACGACAACCCGGTCGCAGCGGCCAACCGATTACGCAACTCCACCGCGGTCAGCGAATCGAAGCCGAGCTCGCGGAACGCGCTGTCCCGGATGATCGCCGCTGGGTCTGCATGGCCGAGCACGACGGCGGCCTGTGTCAGTACCAGGTCCAGGACTGTCCGCTGACGTTCCTCAACCCCCATGGCAGCCAACCTGGCGGCCAAATCCACCCGCGTATCGGCGGTGATCGCCGTACGGCGGGCCGAGCTGCCAGCCAACGTCCGCCACAGCGGCGGCATACCTCCGGCGTCGGCGCGACGCAGCGCGGCGAGGTCCACCCGGATCGGCACGAGTTGCGGCTGGTGGGTGCGTACTGCCGTGTCGAACAATGCCAGGCCCTGCTCGGAGGAGAGGGGAAGGATGCCGCTGCGTCGCATCCGGTCCAGGTCGGCCTCGTCGAGATGCCCAGTCATCGCCGACTGCTGCGCCCACAGCCCCCACGCCAACGACTGCCCGACCAGACCCTCAGC
>NZ_JBNCLA010000048.1:0-671 GCF_049841835.1 Micromonospora sp. DT227
GGGGTGAGGGTGTCGGGTTGTTGGTGTTGGAGCGGTTGTCGGATGCGCGTCGGCGGGGGCATCAGGTGTTGGCGGTGCTGCGGGGCAGCGCGGTCAACCAGGACGGCGCGTCGAACGGGTTGAGTGCTCCGAATGGGCCGTCGCAGCAGCGGGTGATCCGTCAGGCGCTGGCCAACGCGCGGCTGTCGCCGGGCGACGTGGATGTGGTCGAGGCGCATGGCACGGGCACCAGGTTGGGTGATCCGATCGAGGCGCAGGCGCTGATTGCCGCGTACGGTCAGGATCGGCCGGCGGGGCAGCCGTTGCGGTTGGGGTCGGTGAAGTCGAACATCGGTCACACCATGGCGGCTGCGGGTGTTGCCGGGATCATCAAGATGGTCCTGGCGATGCGGCACGGGTTGATGCCCAGGACGCTGCACGTGGACGCCCCGTCGTCACATGTGGACTGGTCGGCCGGGTCGGTGCAGTTGTTGACCGAGGCGACACCGTGGCCGGTCAGCGGTCGGCCGCGGCGGGCTGGGGTGTCGTCGTTCGGGATCAGCGGCACCAACGCCCACCTCATCCTGGAGGAGGCCGATCCGTTCGAGCCGCCGTGGGACACAGCGGCCGACCCGGTGGGTTCGGGCCAGGGGGCGCCGGTGGTGCCGGGTGGGGTGGTGCCGTGGTTGTTG
>NZ_JBNCLA010000049.1:0-665 GCF_049841835.1 Micromonospora sp. DT227
CACGGCAGCGAACTGGGCAGGATCCTCACGGCGGTGCTGGACAGCGGCGAACCGGAGATCGCGGTACGCGCCGGTGACCTGTATGCCCGCCGGTTGACCCGAGCCGATACCGGCCGGCTGCCCCTGCCAGGCCCTGACGGTTTGTCGGCGGGGTTGGATTCGGCTGGCACGGTGGTGGTCACTGGTGGGACCGGGGTGTTGGGTGGGTTGGTGGCCCGGCATATGGTCACCGCACATGGGGTCAGGCATCTGTTGTTGCTGTCCCGGCGGGGTCCGGCTGCGGCCGGGGCGGCGGAGCTGGTCGGTGAGCTGACTGAGCTTGGCGCACGGGTGCAGGTGGCCGCGTGTGACGTCGCCGACCGCGACGCTCTGGCCGATGCCCTGGCGGCGGTGCCGGCCGGGCATCCGGTGGTCGGGGTGGTGCACACCGCCGGAGTCCTCGACGACGGGGTGATCGAGGCGTTGACGCCGCGGCGGCTGGACACCGTGCTGCGGGCCAAGGCCGACGCGGCGTGGTGGTTGCACGAGCTGACCCAGGATATGGATCTTGCGATGTTCGTGGTGTATTCCTCGGCAGCGGCCACACTTGGATCACCAGGACAAGGAAACTACGCCGCCGCGAACGCGGTCCTGGACGCCTTGGCACTGCGGCGGCAGAGCGAGGG
>NZ_JBNCLA010000050.1:0-649 GCF_049841835.1 Micromonospora sp. DT227
ACCGGTACGACGGTGTACATGGTGTTGCTGGCTGGTCTGGGTGGGTTGTTGAGCCGGTTGGGTGCGGGGGTGGACATCCCGATCGGTTCTCCGGTGGCGGGTCGGTTGGACGAGCGGCTGGACGATCTGGTCGGTTTCTTCGTCAACACGCTGGTGATGCGGGTGGACACCTCGGGCGACCCGACGTTCACCGAGCTGCTGCACCGGGTACGCGGTACGGCGCTGACGGCCTACGCCCACCAGGACGTTCCCTTCGAGCACCTGGTCGAGGAACTGAACCCGACGCGCACGCTGGCCCACCATCCGCTGTTCCAGATCATGCTCGCGCTGCAGAACACGCCCGACCCGCACTTCGCGCTGCCCGGCCTCGATCTGCAGGTGCAACCCGTGAGCACCGGGACCTCCCGCTTCGACCTGGCCCTGAGCCTGTGGGAACGCCACGACGGCGCCACACCCTCCGGGATGGATGGTGTGGTGGAGTTCTCGTTGGATCTGTTCGACCGGGCGGTGGTGACCGAACTGGTTGACCGGTGGCTTCGAATCCTCGCCGCACTGGCCGCCGGAGACGTCGGAGCCCGACTCTCGCAATGGGACGTCGTGTCCGCAGCCGAGCGTGCCGATCTGCTGCGCTGGGGCGACGGCGGCGACA
>NZ_JBNCLA010000051.1:0-598 GCF_049841835.1 Micromonospora sp. DT227
CGGGTTGGCGCTGTCGGCGATGGTGACGGTGGTGCCGTTGTTCTGGTAGCCGACGACGCTGATGTAGTGGCCGCCTTCGAAGGAGTGGGTGGTGCCGTCGGTGTCGGTGGTGGTGCCGGCGATGTTGGCGACCACGGCGCGGCCGTCGTCGACGGTGCGGACGATGTCGGTGCGCAGCTTGTCGGTCTGCCGGTCGTCGGCCTTGGGGCTGCGGATCTCGACGGACTTGTAGGGCTTGCCGGTCTCCTTGTTCAGGACCGGGGTGATGTCGTTGATGCTGTTGGTGCCGTTCTCGGTGGTGCCCATCTCGCGGGCCATGGCGTGCACGTCGATGTTCTTGCCGAGCACGCTGATGGCGTTGCGGGCGGCGGCGGGGCCGCAGTAGTAGAAGTTCGGCTGGGCCTCGTAGCGCACGTCGAGTTCCCGCTCACCGCTGTTACGGTCAGCGGCCACGACAGCAGCCTTCCCGGCGGGGGCGGGGGCGGCGTGGGCGGCGATCGCGGGGCCGGCGATCCCACCGGCGGTCGCGGCGATACCGGCAGCGGTCAGCACAGTCTTACGCAGCACAGTGGTAGCCATGATGATGCCTCCCAGGGGG
>NZ_JBNCLA010000052.1:0-593 GCF_049841835.1 Micromonospora sp. DT227
TTGTAGACCTGGACGGCCTCGAACAGGTTGTTCGTGCTGTCGCTCATGATCGTCGTGTAGTTCGAGCCGAAGTTGCCGGGGAAGTTCCCGATCGGCATGCTCGCCCGGTAGATCTTGCCGTTGTCACCGGCGAAGAAGAGGTACATGTTCTGGTCGTCGCCGATGATGGTCTGGTCGATCGGGCCGGTGCCGGAGCCGGAGATGCTGCCGGTGAACAGCGGCTGCGCCGACGACCACCCGTTCGGGTTGGTCGGGTTGGTGGAGGTCTTGTACGAGAACGCCGTGCCGCCCCACTGGTAGGTCAGCACCCAGATGTTGCGCGGGGCGAAGTAGAACAGCGTCGGCGCGACGGTGCCCTGGGACATGCCGTTCTGGCTGGCCGAGGCCATCTCCGACCAGTTGGTGAACGGGCTGAAGTTCATCGAGCCCCACGACGAGCCGAAGTCGTGCGTGGTCGCGTACACCAGGTGCTTGCCCTGATAGGGGGCGACGGTGAAGTCCTTCAGCGACGCCCAGCCGGACTTCGGCTGCGCCAGCGCGCCGGTCGAGGACCACCGGTAGCTCGACGGCAGCGAGCAGGTGCCGCCCGGCGG
>NZ_JBNCLA010000053.1:0-584 GCF_049841835.1 Micromonospora sp. DT227
GCGGTGTTGGACGCGGCGTTGCACCCGATCGGGTTGACCGGGCTGCTCGGCGACAACGAGGCGGCGGTGTTGCCGTTCGCGTGGAGCGGGGTCCGGCTGCACGCCACCGGGGCGACGACGCTGCGGGTCCGGCTGACACCCGCCGACGACAGCGGTGTCGCGGTGGCGGTGTTCGACACCGCCGGCCAGCCGGTCCTGACCGCGGACTCGCTGGTGCTGCGACCAGTGACCGCCGAGCAGTTGGGTGCCGGGGTGCCGGACGAGGCCCGGTCACTGTTCACGGTGCAGTGGCTGCCGCTACCGGATACGAAGCCCGACACCACGCCGGCGGTTACCGAAACGGTCTGGGGATGGCATGGGCAGGTTGAGGGTGAGCTGCCCCCCGTCGTGGTCGCCGAGCTACCAGCTGCGGGCGATCTACCGGCTGCGGGCGATGCTGTGGGTGTTGTCGAGGCTACGCACGTGGCGAGCGCGTTGGTGTTGGGGTGGGTTCAGGATTGGCTGGCTGATCCGGGCACGGAGGGTTCCCGGTTGGTGGTGCTCACCCACGGTGCTACCGATGGCAGTGACCTGGCCGCGGCCGC
>NZ_JBNCLA010000054.1:0-567 GCF_049841835.1 Micromonospora sp. DT227
ACCAGGCCCCACACCGCGGCCGCGGCCAGGTCACTGCCATCGGTAGCACCGTGGGTGAGCACCACCAACCGGGAACCATCCGTGCCCGGATCAGCCAGCCAGTCCTGAACCCACCCCAACACCAACGCGCTCGCCGCGTGCGTAGCCTCGACAACACCCACAGCATCGCCCGCAGCCGGTAGCTCGGCGACCACGACGGGGGGCAGTTCGCCGTCAACCTGCCCATGCCATGCCCAGTCCGTTTCGGCAGCCGTCGGCGTGGTGTCGGGTTCCGTGTCCGGCAGCGGCACCCACTGCACCGCGAACAGTGACTGCGCCGCGTCCGGCGCCCCGGCGGCGAGCTGGTCGGTGGTTGCCGGTCGCAGCACCAGCGAGTCCGCGGTCAGGACCGGCTGGCCGGCGGTGTCGAACACGGCCACCGCGATGCCGCCGTCGTCGGCGGGTGTCAGCCGGACCCGCAGCGTCGTAGCCCCGGTGGCGTGCAGTCGGACCCCGCTCCACGCGAACGGCAACACCGCCTGATCGTCGCCGAGCAGCCCGGTCAACCCGATCGGGTGCAACGCCGCG
>NZ_JBNCLA010000055.1:0-548 GCF_049841835.1 Micromonospora sp. DT227
TGACCGGCCTCGGTCAACGTGCGGATCACCTCGCCGAACCGGACCGTGTGCCGCAAGTTGCGATACCAGTAGCCACCATCAAGACCAGCGGTATCCACCAACACCGCTTCCAAAGTCGAGAAGAACGGCACCTGCCCACTACGAGGCCGCAAACCGGCCAGATCAGTGTGCAACCGGTCGCGGATCGCCTGCACCTGCGACGAATGCGACGCGTAGTCCACCGCGATCCGCCGAACCCCCAACTCCGCGTACGCCTGCACGAACTCCTCACACGCCGCCGCGGTACCGGAGATCACCACCTGCGCCGGACCATTGACCGCCGCCACCGACAGGTCCCCACCCCACCCGACAATCAACTCCTGCACCTCGTCCAAAGGTGCAGGCACCGACACCATCCCCCCCGACCCCGACAACGCCACAATCGCCCGACTCCGCAACGCCACCACCCGCGCCCCATCAGCCAACGACAAACCACCAGCCACACACGCCGCCGCGATCTCACCCTGACTGTGCCCCACCACCGCCGCCGGAACCACACCCACCGAACG
>NZ_JBNCLA010000056.1:0-542 GCF_049841835.1 Micromonospora sp. DT227
TGCCGGTGGGGGATGTGGGTGCGGTGGTGTCGCCGGATGGTGTGGTGTATGTGATTTACACGTCGGGTTCGACGGGTCGGCCCAAGGGTGTGGTGTTGTCGCATGCGAATGTGGTGCGTTTGTTGTCGTCGGCGCAGGAGCATTTCGCGTTTGATGCGTCGGATGTTTTTTCGTTGTTTCATTCGTTTGCGTTTGATGTGTCGGTTTTTGAGATGTGGGGGGCGTTGGCGCATGGGGCGTCGGTGGTGGTGGTGGGTCAGGAGGTGACGCGTTCGCCGGAGGATTTTCTGGATGTGTTGGTGGGTTCGGGGGTGACGGTGTTGTCGCAGACGCCGTCGGCGTTCCGGTCGTTGGTGTCGGCGGCGGCGGAGGGTGATGTGCGGGTGGGTGCGTTGGTGGTGCGGGTGGTGGTGTTCGCGGGGGAGCGGTTGGAGGTTGCGGAGTTGGTGCCGTGGGTGCGGGTGCATCCGTTGGCGCGGGTGGCGTTGGTGAACATGTACGGCATCACCGAGACCACCGTCCACACCACCTACCACCGGCTG
>NZ_JBNCLA010000057.1:0-512 GCF_049841835.1 Micromonospora sp. DT227
CCGAGTGTGCTGCGGATGCGGCTGATGAGGCGGGTGGCGAGGAGGGAGTGTCCGCCGTGGTCGAAGAAGTTGTCGGTGGGGGTGAGGGTGGGTTGTTTGAGGATGTCGGCCATGAGTCCGCACAGGATTTCTTCGTGTGGTGTGCGGGTGGTGTGGGGTGTGTTGGTGGTGGTTTGGGGTGGGGGTAGGGCGGCGTGGTTGAGTTTGCCGTTGGGGGTGGTGGGGAGTTGGTCGAGGGTGATGATGTGGTGGGGGATCATGTAGTCGGGTAGGTGTTGGGTGAGGGTGGTTTTGATGGTGTGGGGGTCGATGGTGGTGTGGGGTTGGGGGACGATGTAGGCGATGAGTTGGTGGTCGGGGGTGGTGGTGACGGCGGCGGTTCTGATGTTTTCTTGGCGGCTGAGGGTGGTTTCGATTTCGCCGAGTTCGATGCGGTAGCCGCGGATTTTTATTTGGTTGTCGGTGCGGCCGAGGTATTCGAGTTGTCCGTCTGGGCGCCATCGGGTGATGTC
>NZ_JBNCLA010000058.1:0-504 GCF_049841835.1 Micromonospora sp. DT227
TGCTTGTTGACCAGGTCGGTGGCCTGCTTCTCCCACTGCGCGTACGCATCCGGGTAGGCCGACACCTGCACGGTCTGCGCCGCCTTGGTCACCGGCATGTCCTGCCAACCGTCGACCTGCTTCAACCCCTTCAGGAACGCAAGCGTCGCGTACTCCGGGTCGGTGATCTGCTCCGGGGTGCCCCAACCCGAGGACGGGCGCTGCTGGAACAGACCCAGCGAGTCGTGATCATTGCGGTCGCCGAGGTGGCCCAGGTTCTCCAGCTTCGACTCCTGCAACGCCGTCGCGATCGAAACCACCGCCGCCCGCTCCGGCAGCCCAGCCTTCTTCGTCGCCGCGATGATCGCCTTCACGTTGGCCGTCTGCTCATCATTCAGGCTGATCGTCGACTGCTCACCCTGCACACCCGCCACCGCAACCGGCTTGCTGGCGGTGGCGGCGTGCGCGGACTCGACGTGACCGGCGATCGGACCGGCGAACACACCACCGGTGAAAGCCAGACCA
>NZ_JBNCLA010000059.1:0-499 GCF_049841835.1 Micromonospora sp. DT227
GCCACGACAGCGCCCAGTCGATCCCACCCGACCGGGCATTCCGCGAACTCGGCTTCGACTCCCTGACCGCGGTGGAGTTGCGTAACCGGTTGGCCGCCGCGACCGGACTGCCGTTGCCGGCCACGCTGGTCCTCGACTACCCCAGTGCGGGGGTGTTGACCGACCATCTGACGGACCTGCTGCTTGGCAACAACGCTGCCGTGGCCGTCGCGCCGGCGACGGTTGGTGCAGATGTCGACGAGCCGGTGGCGATCGTCGGGATGGGGTGTCGGTATCCGGGTGGGGTTGATGACCCGGACGGGTTCTGGCGGTTGCTGGTCGAGGGTGTCGACGCGGTCAGTGAGTTCCCCGCGGATCGGGGTTGGGACCTGACGGCGCTGCACGACCCCGGTCGGCAGCGGTCGGAGATTCGGTACGGAACATTCCTTTCCGGGGCCGGGATGTTCGACGCGGGGTTCTTCGGGATCAGTCCGCGGGAAGCTGTGGCGATGGATCCGCA
>NZ_JBNCLA010000060.1:158-483 GCF_049841835.1 Micromonospora sp. DT227
GGTGAGGTACCAGGTGGAGGTGGTGGGGCGGAAGACGCCGACGGAGTCGTAGCCGTTGTTGTTCCAGTCGCCGGCGATGGGTTGGTCGCCGGAGGGGCCGTGGCCGAATTTGAATTCGTAGTTGGTGTCGTTGGTTGCGGTGGTGGTGCCGTTGGTGAGGTACCAGGTGGAGGTGGTGGGGCGGAAGACGCCGACGGAGTCGTAGCCGTTGTTGTTCCAGTCGCCGGCGACGGGTTGGTCGCCGGATGGGCCGTGTCCGAAGATGAATTCGTGGTCGGTGGTGTTGGTGGCGGTGGTGGTGCCGTTGGTGAGGTACCAGGTGGAG
>NZ_JBNCLA010000061.1:0-450 GCF_049841835.1 Micromonospora sp. DT227
GTCGCGGGCGAGCCGGAGCTGTTGGATCAGACGGTGTATACGCAGGCGGGGTTGTTCGCGGTGCAGGTGGCGTTGTACCGGTTGGTGGGCTCGTGGGGGGTGGTGCCGCAGTATCTGGCCGGACACTCGATTGGTGAGTTGAGCGCGGCGTATGTGGCTGGGGTGTGGGATCTGGCTGATGCGGTGGCGGTGGTGGCCGCGCGGGGTCGCCTGATGCAGGCGCTACCCGCTGGTGGGGCCATGGTGGCGTTGACCGCCAGCGACGTCGAGGCGCAGGAGTTGATTGCCGGGCACGCCGATCTGGTAGGCGTCGCGGCGGTCAACGGCCCTCGCTCAACAGTGATCTCCGGTGACCAGAATCTGGTGCTGGAGTTGGCGCAGCAGTGGCGAGACAGCGGCGGCAAGGCGCGGCAGTTGAAGGTCAGTCACGCGTTCCATTCGCCGTTGATG
>NZ_JBNCLA010000062.1:0-450 GCF_049841835.1 Micromonospora sp. DT227
GGCCTCTTCGAGGATGAGGTGGGCGTTGGTACCGCTGATCCCGAACGACGACACCCCAGCCCGCCGCGGCCGACCGTCGACAGGCCACGGTGTCGCCTCGGTCAACAACTGCACCGACCCGGCCGACCAATCCACATGGGTAGACGGGGCGTCCACGTGCAGCGTCCTGGGCATCAGCCCGTGCCGCATCGCGAGAACCATTTTGATGATCCCGGCGACACCCGCGGCCGCCATGGTGTGACCGATGTTCGACTTCACCGACCCCAACCGCAACGGCCGCCCCGCCGGCCGGTCCTGACCGTACGCGGCGATCAGCGCCTGCGCCTCGATCGGATCACCCAGGGTGGTGCCCGTACCGTGCGCCTCCACCACATCCACGTCGCTCGGCGTCAGCCGCGCGTTGGCCAGGGCCTGACGGATCACCCGCTGCTGCGACGGCCCATTCGGAGC
>NZ_JBNCLA010000063.1:0-409 GCF_049841835.1 Micromonospora sp. DT227
AAGCCGCAACATCACCCCGCTGCACCACCTGCCAAAACTCCGCATCAAACCCACCATCCACACCCCCCACCGACACATCCCGCACCACCGGCCAGAACCGCTGACGCTGGAATGGGTAAGTGGGCAAGGCAACCGTGTGGGTCGGGCCGGTGCCCAGCGCCGGGGTCCAGTCAATGGCGACACCGGCGACGTGCAGGGCGGCCATCGAACGCAACCACCGATCCCGCCCACCGTCGTCACGACGCAGAGTGCCGGCCACCACCAGATCCTCACCAGCCTGCTCCACCGCCATCGCCAACACCGGATGCGGACTGACCTCCACGAACGTCCGGTGACCGGCCTCGGTCAACGTGCGGATCACCTCGCCGAACCGGACCGTGTGCCGCAAGTTGCGATACCAGTAGCCACC
>NZ_JBNCLA010000064.1:0-407 GCF_049841835.1 Micromonospora sp. DT227
GTGTCGCGGTGGCGGTGTTTGACACCGCCGGTCAGCCGGTCCTGACCGCGGACTCGCTGGTGCTGCGACCGGTGACCGACGACCAACTGGGTGCCGGGGCAACGGATGCGGCCCGGTCACTGTTCACGGTGCAGTGGGTGCCGCTGCCGGACGCCGAACCCGACACCACGCCGACGGCTGCCGAACCGGTCTGGGCATGGCATGGGCAGGTTGAGGGTGAGCTGCCCCCCGTCGTGGTCGCCGAACTGCCAGCCCCGGGCGACGCCGTTGGCGTTGTCGAGGCTACGCACGCGGCGAGCGCGTTGGTGTTGGGTTGGGTTCAGGACTGGGTGGCTGATCCGGGCACGGAGGGTTCCCGGTTGGTGGTGCTCACTCACGGTGCTACCGATGGCAGTGACCTGGCCGCG
>NZ_JBNCLA010000065.1:0-407 GCF_049841835.1 Micromonospora sp. DT227
GGCTGTCGAGTTGGAGCGGTTGGCGCGTGCGGAGGATGACGCGCGGTTGGCGGAGTCCACCGAGCAGGGTGTGCTGGCGGCGCAGGACGCGCAGGCGTTGGAGCAGGCGAAGAACGCCGCTGTGGGTGATGTGGTGGCGTGGAACCGCAAGTTGTTGTGGGACACGGCGGAGGAGGATCGGGTCGATCCGGCGACGCGGCAGTTGCTGACGGAGGCGACCGCGTCGGGCGTGTCCACCGAGGTCGTGCTCGACCGTGGCCGCCGCGCCGCGATCAACCTGCTGGCCACCGGCGGCGAGCACACCAAGGCGTCCGCCTCGGCGGCCCTGACCGGTGGTGAGGTGGAGCTGCGGTCCTGGTTGACCGATGGTCGTCGGGTCGCGGTGGGTCAGGATGATCGGGCGCGGG
>NZ_JBNCLA010000066.1:0-354 GCF_049841835.1 Micromonospora sp. DT227
CCGTCAACAGCTACCGGCACCACCCGCGCACCATGCCCCACCAGAACCTGCTCAACCAACCCGACCCACTCACTGTCATCAGCCGCCAGATCCGCGCCATACACCAGAAGCCACACACCATCCAGCATCGCCTCAGGACCACCGGTCAACGGCTCCCACACGACCCGGTACCGCCACGCGTCAATCAACCGCCGGCCCTCACGAGCCCGCCGCCACTCCGCCAACGCCGGCAGAACCCCCGCCACACCCTCCTCATCCACCCGCAAGACATCAGCCAAAGCCGCAACATCACCCCGCTGCACCACCTGCCAAAACTCCGCATCAAACCCACCATCCACACCCCCCACCGACACA
>NZ_JBNCLA010000067.1:0-343 GCF_049841835.1 Micromonospora sp. DT227
CGTTGACCCCCGAATGGAGCCCCCTCATGAACACGATGCTGCGTAAGAGCGTTCTGGGTATTGCTGGTCTGGCTTTCGCCGGTGGTGTGTTCGCCGGTCCGATCGCCGGTCATGTCGAGTCCGCGCACGCCGCCACGGCCGCGAAGCCGGTTGCGGTCGCCAGCGTGCAGGGTGAGCAGTCCACGATCAACCTGAACGACGAGCAGACGGCCAACGTCAAGGCGATCATCGCCGCGACGAAGAAGGCCGGCCTGCCCGAGCGGGCCGCGGTGGTCTCGATCGCGACGGCGTTGCAGGAGTCGAAGCTGGAGAACCTGGGCCACCTCGGCGACAAGAATGACCA
>NZ_JBNCLA010000068.1:0-339 GCF_049841835.1 Micromonospora sp. DT227
GTGTTCACCCCCCTGGACCCCACACTGCCCACCCCACGCCTACACACCATGATCACCCAAGCCGACGTCCACATCGCCGTCACCGACCACACCACCACCCCACTGGCCACCACCCTCAACCTCACCGCGATCCCCGCCGACGACATCCCCACCGAACCGACCGAACCCGTCGACGTCGTCGCCCCCGCCACACCGCACGCCAGCGCCTACGTGATCTTCACATCCGGATCCACCGGCCAACCCAAAGGCGTACGCGTCCCCAACACCGGACTCACCTCACTGACACACACCTTCCACACCCGACTCGCCCTCGGACCCGACGCCCGCGTCCTGCAACTC
>NZ_JBNCLA010000069.1:0-336 GCF_049841835.1 Micromonospora sp. DT227
GACGCTGCAGGCGCCGTTGGTGTTGCCCGAGCAGGGCGGGGTGCAGGTGCAGGTGTGGGTCGGTGATCCCGACCAGGATGGTCGACGGCCGGTCAACGTGTACTCCCGGGGAGAGGATGTGCAGGGTTCGTGGACTCGGCATGCCACGGGTGTGCTGAGCTCGCAGGCCGGTCGGGTTGCGGCCGGGTTGGAGCAGTGGCCGCCGGCCGACGCGCGGCCGGTGGCGGTTGACGGCTTGTACGAGCGGTTGGCAGACGGCGGGTATGTGTACGGGCCGGTGTTCCAGGGTGTACGGGCGGTGTGGCGTGCCGACCGGGATGTGTACGCCGAGGTGGC
>NZ_JBNCLA010000070.1:0-333 GCF_049841835.1 Micromonospora sp. DT227
CTGGATTTTGTGGGTCGGGCTGATGACCAGGTGAAGGTGCGTGGTTATCGGATCGAGTTGGGTGAGATCACGGTGGTCCTGTCCGGTTGTGTCGGTGTGCGGGACGCGGTGGTGTTGCTGCGGGGCAGCGGGGTGGAGGCTCGGCTGGTGGCCTATGTGGTGGCGGTGGCGGGTGCGCGGTTGGATGTGGCGTCGTTGCGGCGGGCGTTGGCGGTGTCGTTGCCGGAGTACATGGTGCCGGCGGCGTTCGTGGTGTTGGATCGGTTGCCGTTGACGGCGAACGGGAAGCTCGACAAGCGGGCGTTGCCGGAGCCGGACGGTCGGGCGTTCGGC
>NZ_JBNCLA010000071.1:0-321 GCF_049841835.1 Micromonospora sp. DT227
CCCAGGACACTGCACGTGGACGCCCCGTCATCTCACGTGGACTGGTCGGCGGGATCGGTGCGGTTGCTGACCGAGGCAACATCGTGGCCGGTCAACGGCCGACCACGGCGGGCTGGGGTGTCCTCGTTCGGGATCAGCGGCACCAACGCCCACCTCATCCTGGAGGACGCCGAACCGTTCGAGCCGCCGCAGGACACACCGGCTGCCCCGGCGGGCCTGGGCCATCAGTCGCAGGCGGTCCCGCTGCCGGGTGGGGTGGTGCCGTGGTTGTTGTCGGCGAAGTCTGAGGTGGCGTTGCGGGCGCAGGCGCAGCGGTTGGCG
>NZ_JBNCLA010000072.1:0-321 GCF_049841835.1 Micromonospora sp. DT227
GGCCGCGCATCCGCCGGCGGCCACTGCCCCAACCCGGCCGCAACCCGACCAGCCTGCGAGCTCAACACACCCGTGGCGTGGCGAGCCCACGAACCCCCCACACCCTCCACGCCCTCCGGCCGGGAGTACACGTTGACCGGCCGCCGACCATCCTGGTCGGGACCGCCGACCCACACCTGCACCTGCACCCCGCCCTGCTCGGGCAACACCAACGGCGTCTGCAGCGTCAACTCCTGCACCAGGGCACAACCCACCTGGTCCCCGGCATACACCACCAACTCCACAAACGCCGTGCCCGCCAACAACACCGAACCCAACACC
>NZ_JBNCLA010000073.1:0-315 GCF_049841835.1 Micromonospora sp. DT227
TGGGTTGGGTCCGGTGTTTGTGTTTCCGGGTCAGGGGGCGCAGTGGGTGGGGATGGGGGTGGCGTTGTGGGATGTGGAGCCGGTGTTCGCGGAGGCGATGGGTCGGTGTGCGGAGGTGTTGGCGCCGTTTGTGGATTGGTCGTTGCGGGAGGCGTTGTCTGATCCGGTGTTGTTGGGTCGGGTGGATGTGGTGCAGCCGGTGTCGTGGGCGGTGATGGTGTCGTTGGCGGAGTTGTGGCGTTCGGTGGGTGTGGTTCCGGCGGCGGTGGTGGGGCACAGTCAGGGTGAGATCGCGGCGGCGTGTGTGGCTGGTGG
>NZ_JBNCLA010000074.1:0-314 GCF_049841835.1 Micromonospora sp. DT227
GCACTCATCGCCGTTTACGGTCAGGACCGGCCGGCGGGGCAGCCGTTGCGGTTGGGGTCGGTGAAGTCGAACATCGGCCACACCCAGGCAGCCGCAGGCGTCGCCGGAATCATCAAGATGGTCCTCGCCATGCGGCACGGACTAATGCCCAAGACACTGCACGTGGACACCCCCTCGTCACATGTGGATTGGTCGGCCGGGTCGGTGCAGTTGTTGACCGAGGCGGCACCGTGGTCGGTCGACGGTCGGCCGCGGCGGGCTGGGGTGTCGTCGTTCGGGATCAGCGGCACCAACGCCCACCTCATCCTCGAAGA
>NZ_JBNCLA010000075.1:0-310 GCF_049841835.1 Micromonospora sp. DT227
CATCTCGACGATGTGGATCTGGGTCGGATGCGACGCAGCGGCGGGGTTCTTGCTATGTCCTCTGAGGAGGGCTTGGCATTGTTCGATGCGGCGGTGCGTATCGACCGGCCGCAGTTGGTGCCGATGCGGGTGGATCTGGCCGGGCTGCGTCGCGCTGGCGCTGGTGGCCTGCCGCCGTTGTGGCAGGTGTTGGCCGGCGGCTCGGCCCGCCGGGCGGCGTCCACGGCCGATACGCCGGTGGGTCTGGTCGCCAGGTTGGCGGCTATGGGGGTTGAGGAGCGTCAGCGGACAGTCCTGGAACTGGTGCGGG
>NZ_JBNCLA010000076.1:0-309 GCF_049841835.1 Micromonospora sp. DT227
CGGTCGCGGCGATACCGGCAGCGGTCAGCACAGTCTTACGCAGCACAGTGGTAGCCATGATGATGCCTCCCAGGGGGTGGGGGATACGCGGGCGCGGGGGACGCCTGCGTGCGGGAAAGGTCTGAAAGGGGGTGGGCCCGGCGGCCGAAAGGGGTGTGGCCTGCACGGGGGCCCGGCGCGATCGGAGCCACGGGGGTGGCCGGGTCGGCGGCTGGGGGATGTAACGACAGCTGATGGCCGCACATTCCGCCGACGCGGGCGGGCCCGCCGACCGGGGCTGGCTGGCCCAGCGTTGTAACGACGGCCGGT
>NZ_JBNCLA010000077.1:0-299 GCF_049841835.1 Micromonospora sp. DT227
TTCAATAAAAAAACACCCCCCCCCCCACGAGCCTGCCACCGCCATCTAGTACGCCGTCTTCTGCTTGAAAAAAAAATTTTTTTAATGATACGGCGACCACCGAGATCTACACCAACCGGAGGTCGTCGGCAGCGTCATCTGACTATCCCCTGCGAGATGTGTATAAGAGACAGGCGCTGGCCCGCGCCGCTGCCACGTCGGCGCCGCCGTCCGCGGCGGGCTGCGACCCGCACGCCCCCAGCGTCGCCACCGGGAGCGCGGCGACGCCGGCGGCCCTCGCCGCCCGCGCCCCCCGGTTG
>NZ_JBNCLA010000078.1:0-293 GCF_049841835.1 Micromonospora sp. DT227
AGTCCGCGGGAGGCTGTGGCGATGGATCCGCAGCAGCGGTTGTTGTTGGAGGTTTCCTGGGAGGCGTTGGAGCGGGCCGGGATCGACCCGTCGGGGCTACGCGGCTCGGACACCGGCGTGTATGTGGGCGCCACCGGGCAGGACTACATTTCGGTGATCGGCGACGCGCAGAGCGGTAGTGAGGGACACCTGCTCACCGGCAACGTGGCGAGTGTCATGTCGGGGCGGGTGGCGTACGCGCTGGGTCTGGAGGGTCCGGCGGTGTCGGTGGATACGGCGTGTTCGTCGTCGTT
>NZ_JBNCLA010000079.1:0-289 GCF_049841835.1 Micromonospora sp. DT227
GCGGCGACCACCACCGCCCGATGCGCAAACACGGCTCGGGCCGCCAACGCCCGCCCCACCACCACCGGATCCACCTCAGGCCGGTCAGCCACAAACCCCGCCAACCGCTGCGCCTGCGCCCGCAACGCCACCTCAGACTTCGCCGACAACAACCACGGCACCACACCGTCGACCAGCAGGGCCGGCTCATGACCCGACGCCGTATCCGGTGCCGGTTCGGCCTCTTCGAGGATGAGGTGGGCGTTGGTACCGCTGATCCCGAACGACGACACCCCAGCCCGCCGCGGCC
>NZ_JBNCLA010000080.1:0-289 GCF_049841835.1 Micromonospora sp. DT227
AACGCTCCCGGGGTGGCCATCACCGCTACACCGCCGGCCAGGGCCATCGAACACTCACCCGACCGCAACGCCTGCGCTGCCAGATGCACCGCCACCAACGACGACGAACACGCCGTATCCACCGACACCGCCGGACCCTCCAGGCCCAGCGTGTACGCCACCCGCCCCGACATGACACTCGCAGCGTTGCCGGTACCGGAGAAACCCTCCCCCGCAGCGTCAGCCACACTCAACAACGCCGGATAGTCCTGCCCATGGGTGCCGACATACACGCCGGTGTCCGAGCCGC
>NZ_JBNCLA010000081.1:0-286 GCF_049841835.1 Micromonospora sp. DT227
GACCTCGATGGCCGACCCCGACACCCCCGACACAGACGTGTGGCTACCCGCGCTGCGAGCTGAGCGGGACGAGCCGCGGACACTGCTGACCGCAGTCGCGGGCGTTCACGTGCACGGCGGAGCGGTGGACTGGCCGACGCTGCTCGGCACGAGCGCCGGTCCGGCCGAGGCGACGGGCGTGGGCGGGGCCATCGCGCTGCCGGCTGAGTTGCCGACCTATCCGTTTCAGCGTCAGCGGTTCTGGCCGGTGGTGCGGGGTGTGTCGGTGGGGGGTGTGGATGGTGGG
>NZ_JBNCLA010000082.1:0-285 GCF_049841835.1 Micromonospora sp. DT227
CACGCCGCCGGTTTGGGAGACGGCGAGTGCTGCGGTGACGAGGTCGATGCCGCGTGGGAGGAGGAGTCCGACCACTGATTCGGGGCCGACGCCGGCGGCGGTGAGTTGGGTGTTCAGGGCGCCGGCGCGTTGCCACAGTTGGTGGTAGGTCAGGGTCAGGTCGCCGGCGGTGACGGCGGGGGCGTCCGGTCGGGCGCTCACCTGATTCGCGACCATCTGGGCCAGGGACAGTACGGGTTGGCTGTCGCCGCCGTCGCCCCAGCGCAGCAGATCGGCACGCTCGGC
>NZ_JBNCLA010000083.1:0-285 GCF_049841835.1 Micromonospora sp. DT227
GATGAGGTGGGCGTTGGTGCCGCTGATCCCGAACGACGACACCCCAGCCCGCCGCGGCCGACCGTCGACAGGCCACGATGTTGCCTCGGTCAGCAACCGCACCGACCCGGCCGACCAATCCACGTGAGATGACGGGGCGTCCACGTGCAGCGTTCTGGGCATCAGCCCGTGCCGCATCGCCAGGACCATCTTGATGATCCCGGCAACACCTGCGGCCGCCTGGGTGTGACCGATGTTCGACTTCACCGACCCCAACCGCAACGGCTGCCCCGCCGGCCGGTCCTG
>NZ_JBNCLA010000084.1:0-280 GCF_049841835.1 Micromonospora sp. DT227
CATCGGCGTGGGGTTCGCAGTATGGATCCGCAGCGGGCGGTGCAGGCCTTGGCCGAGGCGGTCGGTCAGGGTGAGGACTTCCTCGCGGTGGCTGACGTGGACTGGGCCCAGTTCACGAAGGCGTTCACCTCCGCACGCCCGAGTGCGCTCCTGGCCAGACTGCCCGAGGCACAAGCCGCCATCGTCGTAGCCGACGTTGAGCCTGGGCCGCTCGATGATTCAGCACTGGCCGCCGAGCTACGGACGTTGACCGGCCCGCAACGCCAGCAGAAGATCCTCG
>NZ_JBNCLA010000085.1:0-279 GCF_049841835.1 Micromonospora sp. DT227
AGGCCCTGGCCCATCCCGAGCCGCTGGCTACCCTGCCCGGAAAACACCACCGCCAACCGACCAGACCCCGCAACCCCGGCAACCACCCCCGGCGCCTGAACACCCGTAGCCAGCGCTTGCAACCCGTCCACCAACGCCGACCGATCCTGGCCGAGCACCACACCCCGATGCGTGAACCCGGTCGCCCGGCTGCCCACCAACACCCGCCCCACCACCACCGGATCCACCTCAGGCCGGTCAGCCACAAACCCCGCCAACCGCTGCGCCTGCGCCCGCAAC
>NZ_JBNCLA010000086.1:0-277 GCF_049841835.1 Micromonospora sp. DT227
CGCGGGAGGCTGTGGCGATGGATCCGCAGCAGCGGTTGTTGTTGGAGGTTTCCTGGGAGGCGTTGGAGCGGGCGGGGGTCGACCCGTCGGGGCTGCGCGGCTCGGACACCGGTGTGTATGTGGGTACCACCGGTCAGGACTACGTCTCGGTGGTTGGTGGTGCGCAGACCGGTAGTGAGGGGCATCTGCTGACGGGGAATGCGGCGAGTGTGATGTCGGGGCGGGTGGCGTACGCGCTGGGTTTGGAGGGTCCGGCGGTGTCGGTGGATACGGCGTG
>NZ_JBNCLA010000087.1:0-275 GCF_049841835.1 Micromonospora sp. DT227
TGTTGCCGGTGTTGTTGGGTGTGTTGAAGGCGGGTGCGGGTTATGTGCCGTTGGATCCGGCGGTGCCGGTGGAGCGGCTGAGTTTTGTGGTGGGTGATGCGGGTGTGTCGGCGTTGGTGTGTGAGCGGGAGACGGTGGGGCTTGTCGAGTGTGGTGGTGTGGTGTTGGTGGTGGATGAGCCGGGTGTGTTGGATGGCATGCCGGTGGGGGATGTGGGTGCGGTGGTGTCGCCGGATGGTGTGGTGTATGTGATTTACACGTCGGGTTCGACGGGT
>NZ_JBNCLA010000088.1:0-268 GCF_049841835.1 Micromonospora sp. DT227
TGTGGATGAGCCGGTGGCGATTGTGGGGATGGGGTGTCGGTATCCGGGTGGGGTGGGTGACCCGGAGGAGTTCTGGCGGTTGCTGGTCGAGGGTGTTGACGCGGTGGGTGGGTTCCCCGCCGATCGGGGCTGGGATGTCGGGTCGTGGGATGACCCGGATCCGGCGGGGTCGGAGACCACGTATGTCCGCGAGGGCGGCTTCCTGACTGACGCGGCGTTGTTCGATGCGGGGTTCTTCGGGATCAGTCCGCGGGAGGCTGTGGCGATG
>NZ_JBNCLA010000089.1:0-261 GCF_049841835.1 Micromonospora sp. DT227
ACCTGGCCGCGGCCGCGGTGTGGGGCCTGGTCCGTTCCGCGCAGTCTGAACACCCCCACCGTTTCATCCTGCTCGACACCGACACCGACCTCGACACCGACCACGGCAGCGAATTGGGCAGGATCCTCACGGCGGTGCTGGACAGCGGCGAACCGGAGATCGCGGTACGCGCCGGTGGCCTGTATGTCCGGCGGTTGGTCCGGGCCGGTGCTGGCGGGTTGTCTCTGCCTGGTCCCGAGCGGTTGTCGTGGCGTCTTGATG
>NZ_JBNCLA010000090.1:0-259 GCF_049841835.1 Micromonospora sp. DT227
ATCCGTTGGCGCGGGTGGCGTTGGTGAACATGTACGGCATCACCGAGACCACCGTCCACACCACCTACCACCGGCTGGTCGACGCGGACCTGACTCCCGGCCCGCGCAACCCGATCGGCTACCCGCTCGGTGACCTCAGGGTCTATCTGCTGGACACGCTGGGCCGCCCGGTACCGGTCGGGGTCACCGGTGAGATCTGTGTGGCGGGTCCGGGGGTGGCGCGTGGGTATCTGGGTCGGCCGGGTCTGACGGCGCAGCG
>NZ_JBNCLA010000091.1:0-257 GCF_049841835.1 Micromonospora sp. DT227
TGGTTGTTGTCGGCGAAGTCTGAGGTGGCGTTGCGGGCGCAGGCGCAGCGGTTGGCGGGGTTTGTGGCTGACCGGCCTGAGGTGGATCCGGTGGTGGTGGGGCGGGTGTTGGTGGGCAGCCGGGCGACCGGGTTCACGCATCGGGGTGTGGTGCTCGGCCAGGATCGGTCGGTATTGTTCGACGGGTTGCAAGCGCTGGCTACGGGTGTTCAGGCGCCGGGGGTGGTGACGGGGGTTGCGGGGTCTGGTCGGTTGGC
>NZ_JBNCLA010000092.1:0-255 GCF_049841835.1 Micromonospora sp. DT227
CAACACCCGAACATCCCCCACACCAGCCGCCACCGTCTGCGGCCAGAACCGCTGATGCTGAAACGGATAGGTCGGCAGAGCAACCGCGTGGGTCGGGCCGGCGCCCAGCGCCGGAGTCCAGTCGATGGCGACACCGGCGACGTGCAGGGCGGCCATCGAACGCAGCCACCGATCCCGCCCACCGTCGTCACGACGCAGAGTGCCGGCCACCACGAGATCCTCACCGGCCTGCTCCACCGCCATCGCCAACACCGG
>NZ_JBNCLA010000093.1:0-254 GCF_049841835.1 Micromonospora sp. DT227
CTGTCTCAGCTGTTCCAGTGCTTGTTGACCAGGTCGGTGGCCTGCTTCTCCCACTGCGCGTACGCATCCGGGTAGGCGGACACCTGCACGGTCTGCGCGGCCTTGGTCACCGGCATGTCCTGCCAGCCGTCGACCTGCTTCAACCCCTTCAGGAACGCCAGGGTCGCGTACTCCGGGTCGGTGATCTGCTCCGGGGTGCCCCACCCACTGGAGGGGCGCTGCTGGAACAGGCCCAGCGAGTCGTGGTCATTCTT
>NZ_JBNCLA010000094.1:0-254 GCF_049841835.1 Micromonospora sp. DT227
CACGCCGTATCCACCGACACCGCCGGACCCTCCAAACCCAGCGCGTACGCCACCCGCCCCGACATCACACTCGCCGCGTTCCCCGTCAGCAAATGCCCCTCACTACCGGTCTGCGCATCACCAACCACCGAGACGTAGTCCTGCCCAGTGGTACCCACATACACGCCCGTGTCCGACCCACGCAGCCCCGACGGGTCGATCCCCGCCCGCTCCAACGCCTCCCAGGAAACCTCCAACAACAACCGCTGCTGCGG
>NZ_JBNCLA010000095.1:0-253 GCF_049841835.1 Micromonospora sp. DT227
ATGAGCCGGTGGCGATTGTGGGGATGGGGTGTCGGTATCCGGGTGGGGTGGGTGACCCGGAGGAGTTTTGGCGGTTGCTGGTTGAGGGTGTTGACGCGGTGGGTGGGTTCCCCGTGGATCGGGGGTGGGATGTCGGGTCGTGGGATGGCCCGGATTCGGCGGGGTCGGGGACCGCTTATGTCCGCGAGGGCGGGTTCCTGACTGATGCGGCGTTGTTTGATGCGGGGTTCTTTGGGATCAGTCCGCGGGAGGC
>NZ_JBNCLA010000096.1:0-251 GCF_049841835.1 Micromonospora sp. DT227
GATCCGCAGCAGCGGTTGTTGTTGGAGGTTTCCTGGGAGGCGTTGGAGCGGGCGGGGATCGACCCGTCGGGGCTGCGCGGCTCGGACACGGGCGTGTATGTGGGTACCACTGGGCAGGACTACGTCTCGGTGGTTGGTGGTGCGCAGACCGGTAGTGAGGGGCATTTGCTGACGGGGAATGCGGCGAGTGTGATGTCGGGGCGGGTGGCGTACGCGCTGGGTCTGGAGGGTCCGGCGGTGTCGGTGGATAC
>NZ_JBNCLA010000097.1:0-250 GCF_049841835.1 Micromonospora sp. DT227
TCGGCTCCATCAACGGCGAATGGAACGCGTGACTGACCTTCAACTGCCGCGCCTTGCCGCCGCTGTCTCGCCACTGCCGCGCCAACTCCAGCACCACATCCTGGTCACCGGAGATCACCGTTGAGCGGGGACCGTTGACCGCCGCCACCCCTACCAGATCGGTGTGCCCGGCGATCAGCTCCTGCGCCTCGACGTCACTGGCGGTCAACGCCACCATGGCCCCACCAGCAGGTAGCGCCTGCATCAACCT
>NZ_JBNCLA010000098.1:0-241 GCF_049841835.1 Micromonospora sp. DT227
AGCGGTTGTTGTTGGAGGTTTCCTGGGAGGCGTTGGAGCGGGCGGGGATCGACCCGTCGGGGCTACGCGGCTCGGACGTGGGTGTGTATGTCGGCACCAACGGCCAGGACTACATCTCGATGATCGGTGACGCGCAGACCGGCAGTGAGGGACATCTGCTGACCGGGAATGCGGCGAGTGTGATGTCGGGGCGGGTGGCGTACGCGCTGGGTCTGGAGGGTCCGGCGGTGTCGGTGGATAC
>NZ_JBNCLA010000099.1:0-239 GCF_049841835.1 Micromonospora sp. DT227
CCCACCATCCACACCCCCCACCGACACACCCCGCACCACCGGCCAGAACCGCTGACGCTGAAACGGATAGGTCGGCAGAGCAACCGGCTGGGTCGGGCCGGGACTCGTGCCGAGCAGTGTCGGCCAGTCCACCGCTCCGCCATGTACGTGGACACCGGCGAGCGCGGTCAGCAGTGTCTGCGGCTCATCCCGGTCGACTCGCAGCGCGGGTAGCCACACGTCTGTGTCGGGGGTGTCGG
>NZ_JBNCLA010000100.1:0-233 GCF_049841835.1 Micromonospora sp. DT227
GAGGTTTCCTGGGAGGCGTTGGAGCGGGCGGGGATCGACCCGTCGGGGCTACGCGGCTCGGACACCGGCGTGTATGTGGGTACCACCGGGCAGGACTACGTCTCGATGATTAGCGATGCGCAGACCGGTAGTGAGGGGCATCTGCTGACCGGTAACGCGGCGAGTGTGATGTCGGGGCGGGTGGCGTACGCGCTGGGTCTGGAGGGTCCGGCGGTGTCGGTGGATACGGCGTG
>NZ_JBNCLA010000101.1:0-232 GCF_049841835.1 Micromonospora sp. DT227
GAGGTGGATCCGGTGGTGGTGGGGCGGGCGTTGGCGGCCCGAGCCGTGTTTGCGCACCGGGCGGTGGTGGTCGCCGCTGGTGTGGACGGGTTCTTGGCCGGGTTGCGGGATGTGGACGCCTCGTCGGTGGTGCGGGGTGTCGCGGCGGGTGCGGCTGGGTTGGGTCCGGTGTTTGTGTTTCCGGGTCAGGGGGCGCAGTGGGTGGGGATGGGGGTGGCGTTGTGGGATGTGG
>NZ_JBNCLA010000102.1:0-231 GCF_049841835.1 Micromonospora sp. DT227
GGAGTTGGGGGTTCGGCGGATCGCGGTGGACTACGCGTCGCATTCGTCGCAGGTGCAGGCGATCCGCGACCGGTTGCGCACTGATCTGGCCGGTTTGCGGCCTCGTAGTGGGCAGGTGCCTTTCTACTCGACGCTGCATGCCGAGCGGGTCGACACCGCTGGTCTTGATGGTGGCTACTGGTATCGCAACTTGCGGCACACGGTCCGGTTCGGCGAGGTGATCCGCACGTT
>NZ_JBNCLA010000103.1:0-230 GCF_049841835.1 Micromonospora sp. DT227
CGTTCGGTGGGTGTGGTTCCGGCGGCGGTGGTGGGGCACAGTCAGGGTGAGATCGCGGCGGCGTGTGTGGCTGGTGGCCTGTCGTTGGCTGACGGGGCGCGGGTGGTGGCGTTGCGGAGTCGGGCGATCGTGGCGTTGTCGGGGTCGGGGGGCATGGTGTCGGTGCCTGCACCTTTGGACGAGGTGCAGGAGTTGATTGTCGGGTGGGGTGGGGACCTGTCGGTGGCGGC
>NZ_JBNCLA010000104.1:0-230 GCF_049841835.1 Micromonospora sp. DT227
TTGTCGGCGAAGTCTGAGGTGGCGTTGCGGGCGCAGGCGCAGCGGCTGGCCGGGTTTGTGGCCGACCGGCCTGACGTCGAGCCGGTCGTGGTGGGGCGGGCGTTGGCGGACAGCCGGGCGACCCGGTTCACGCATCGGGGTGTCGTGCTCGGCCAGGATCGGTCGGCGTTGGTGGACGGGTTGCAGGCGTTGGCTTCTGGTGTCGAGGCGCCGGGGGTGGTTGCCGGGGT
>NZ_JBNCLA010000105.1:0-219 GCF_049841835.1 Micromonospora sp. DT227
CGCGACATCCGCGTTCGCACTCGCACCCTTCGCCGCGGTACTCGCCGCCTTCGCCTGGGCGAGCGCGCGATCCCGCTGGGCCCGTACCTGGTCGAGTTCGCGTGCCTTGCGGGCCGCGTCGCGGGCCTGCTGTGCGGCCTGGCGCGCCGCCGCCGCCTTGCCCGCATCCGTCCGGGCGTCCGCCGCAGCACGCTGCGCACGCGCGGCGGCCTGCGCAGT
>NZ_JBNCLA010000106.1:0-219 GCF_049841835.1 Micromonospora sp. DT227
CGGCCCGAGTACCGGTCGGCGGGCTCTGGAGCTGCCGACCTACCCATTCCAGCATCAGCGGTTCTGGCCGCAGACGGCGCTGCCCGGTGTGGGCGACGTCCGGGTGTTGGGGCAGGGTTCGGCTGATCATCCGTTGTTGCGGGCGGCGGTGTCGTTGGCTGATGGGGACGGGGTGTTGTTGACCGGCCGGTTGTCGGTGTCTGCGCAGCCGTGGCTGGC
>NZ_JBNCLA010000107.1:0-217 GCF_049841835.1 Micromonospora sp. DT227
CACCCGGATACCGACACCCCATCCCCACAATCGCCACCGGCTCATCCACACCCGCACCAACCACCACCGACGCGAGAACATCGACCTGCTCACCAAGCAGCTCCGTCAGCACATACCGGGCCAACACCACCGGGGTGGGGTAGTCGAAGACCAGCGTGGCCGGCAACGACAACCCAGTCGCGGTAGCCAACCGATTACGCAACTCCACCGCGGTCAA
>NZ_JBNCLA010000108.1:0-216 GCF_049841835.1 Micromonospora sp. DT227
TTGGTGTAGCCGTGGGCGGTGCCGGCTCCGGCGATGTAGAGCTCTCCGGCGACGCCGGGTGCTACGGGGTTGAGGTGGTCGTCGAGGACGTAGAGGTGGGTGGCGGTGACGGGTCGGCCGATGGGTGGGGTGGTGTTGTTGGTGAGGGGGTCGGAGAGTGTGGCGGCGATGGTGGTTTCGGTGGGTCCGTAGGCGTTGATCATGAGTCGGTTGGGG
>NZ_JBNCLA010000109.1:0-210 GCF_049841835.1 Micromonospora sp. DT227
CACCTGCACCGCGAACAACCCCGCCTGCGTATACACCGTCTGATCCAACAGCTCCGGCTCGCCCGCGACCACCTCCCGCAACGGCCGCTCAAGATGCTGGTCGAAGTACGCGCACACCTCATCGAACACTTCAGCGAAGACCGGATACGCCTCATACAGGCCCTGGCCCATCCCGAGCCGCTGGCTACCCTGCCCGGAAAACACCACCGC
>NZ_JBNCLA010000110.1:0-209 GCF_049841835.1 Micromonospora sp. DT227
CACCGCCGGCTGTGGCCAGAACCGCTGATGCTGGAACGGATAGGTCGGCAGCTCCAGAGCCCGCCGACCGGCGCTCGCGCCGAGCAGCGTCGGCCAGTCCACCGCTCCGCCGTGCACGTGAACACCGGCGACCGCGGTCAGCAGTGTCTGCGGCTCATCCCGGTCGACTCGCAGCGCGGGTAGCCACACGTCTGTGTCGGGGGTGTCGG
>NZ_JBNCLA010000111.1:0-208 GCF_049841835.1 Micromonospora sp. DT227
TGGCAGACCACATTCTGGCGGGGAAGGTCGCGGGTCTTCGTAATCTGCATGAGCTTCTGGTCGAGGGGTCCGAGCGCCGGTTGGACGCGATGGTGTTGTTTTCCTCGAATGCCGGGGTGTGGGGTGGTGGCGGGCAGGGGGTGTATGCGGCTGCGAATGCGTTTTTGGATGCTTATGCCGTTCAGCAGCGTGCTGTGGGGCGGTCGGT
>NZ_JBNCLA010000112.1:0-206 GCF_049841835.1 Micromonospora sp. DT227
CTGGGTATTGCTGGTCTGGCTTTCACCGGTGGTGTGTTCGCCGGTCCGATCGCCGGTCACGTCGAGTCCGCGCACGCGGCCACGGCCGGGAAGCCGGTTGCGGTGGCGAGTGTGCAGGGTGAGCAGTCCACGATCAACCTCAACGACGAGCAGACGGCCAACGTCAAGGCGATCATCGCCGCGACGAAGAAGGCTGGCCTGCCCGA
>NZ_JBNCLA010000113.1:0-200 GCF_049841835.1 Micromonospora sp. DT227
GCGCTGCTGGCCACGTACGGGCAGGACCGGGAGACGCCGTTGCTGCTCGGCTCGGTGAAGTCGAACATCGGGCACACACAGGCGGCGGCCGGCGTCGCCGGAATCATCAAGATGGTCCTCGCCATGCGGCACGGCATCGTCCCGCCGACGCTGCACGTGGACGAACCGTCGCCGCACGTCGACTGGACCGCCGGCGCGAT